>NZ_VCHT01000001.1:0-1458893 GCF_005862215.1 Rhizobium sp. MHM7A | reverse complement strand
TGTTGCTTTGCCAGGAGCGCAATCTCTTTGGCGATCTTGCGCATCGCATCGAGGTTCTGGTCCGAGGTTTTTCCCTCGGCGCAAAAGTCGAAACGCCACGTTTCGACGGGATTTCCGAACCGATCAACAACAGAAACGGCGATATGATCGGCATTGAAGTCGACGCCCAGCGCGCCAAACGACCAGTCGAGGGTTCCGGCATCGGGAATAGCCTGGTCAACGGTGACCATGACCCTCCAGCTCTTTTCGTCTCGAATGAAGCGGAACGACAGGGGCTGTTGAGCGGCAAGCGCCTCAAGGATGACGTCATGGCCGTAATTGAAGTTCAGGCTATTGAAAAAGATCGAAGGGATAATCCGGCCGTTGACCTTGGTCGAAGCCGTCGCGTGCGGCTCCAGCTTCGGCGGCAGGCGCAGTTCCAGATTGAAGTTGCCGTCTGGCCTAAGCGACAGCCTCACCAGCTCGTTTCCGCACGGTGCGGATCGTGCACCAACCAGAAAGAACGACGATTTGCGGCTCTGCCGCCAATCGTTTCGCCATTCCTTATGGGTGCTGTAGCCGTTCTTCGCGAGGTTGTTCTGTTTGCGGAACAGCTTCTTCGAGCCGAAGGCGATGGAGGGGTTTTCTAGACGGGCTTCCGCTGTTTCAAGCTTGGCCTGCAGATTGCCGACCCGACGATTATGGGCATGGATGTCGCTGTTGTTTCTCTTGATCGTAGATCGAAGCTCTTTGAGCTTCGCCCGCTCGATATCTGCCTTGTCCAACAGCTTCTTCAATCTTTCCAGGGCTTTCTCGCGTGGTACAACCTTCACAACGGGCAAAGCCTCAAGCTTTTTCTTCTGCTCGGCGATCTTCGCCTTCAGCTCTTTGAGCTTCAGAACGGATTTGTCGATCTTGGCAGCAAATGCCTTGCTGTCTTCCTGCTTTTCCTTTGCCTGTTTTTCCTTGGCTTTGATCTTGCCTTCCAGGGTAGTGATATTGAGCTTCACCAGTTCTTTAACGGAATCGATCTTAGCGTCGTAATTGGCCTTTGACGACCGGAAGGCGGTGGAGGATAGCCCGAGTTTTTGGTAGATGAAGGCGTAGTTTTCGGCCGTCCATTCGTTTCCGGCCATCAAGAATGCATGGATTTTCCGCTCCGCCATAGACATGAGATGCGCAAATCCCTCCAGGCCCTCGCCTGTGAATGCTTCATCTCTTGAAATACGCGTTTCGAAAACTCTGATCATTCGGCTCTGCGGCGATGGCCAACGGTTAGTGTTGACATAGATCAAAACAGGTGCGGCGAAGTATGTCAACATACCGATCACCGATTATAGGCGATAAATGGTTGACATGAATTTTGGCGTCAACCGCGAAATCCGGATAGCCACGCCACGAAGGGGGTGATCCTAGGCACCAGGGGCCTGCGGGCCCCTTTCTTTTTGTCCGTCTTTTCCGGACCGCCACTGACTTAATCGCCTGTAAGGCAGAACAGCTGAACTTTCCGGTTACTGCTTGACCGCCCATTCCCGGAATTTGTCGTGGTATTCCTTAGTCGCGCCGGATTGGTGCTGCGCTTCCACTTCAAGCGAATTTCCGGTGATAATCGGAGCGAGCCCTGTGTCCTGTTCGAATCGCAACCGAGCGGCCGGGTCACGCCATAGCGAATTCATCTTCTTGATAATTTTGGCGTTCTTTTGAATGTCGTCAGTCTGCATTTTGTCACCTCTAAGAATGAAAAATCCCCCGTGGTTTCTAATGTCGCTAGCTAACACGGGGGAACGTTATGCTGGCCTATCCTGCAAGCGGCAGGCGCGTTGGAGATGTCTACCTTCTATGGAGCAACGTGCCCCTCCAGCGCCGTATGACGACACGACATCACTATCTCCCACAAAATTATCCCCCGTCTGCAGATAGCGTGCATAAGGTTAAGCGACGTGTTAAAATTCCACCGCGCTGACCGAGGCCGCACCAGCGCCTTACGAATATAGCTCTAAAAGGCTCTTTGACAAGGAGTTCTCTTACATCCGCACCGCAGTTCAAAGAAAACCCGGCACTTGGCCGGGTCTCCATTTCATATGCCGATATTTTGCGGCACTTATTTCTTGTTCACTGCGGCCTTCAGTTCGTTGCCAGGCTTGATCGAAATCTTCGTACGAGCCGGAATCTGGATGGCTTCGCCGGTTTTCGGGTTTTTTCCGGTGCGTTCGTCTTGCTGCTTCACGGTGATGCCGATCTGACCTGTCAGTCGCACTGCTTCGCCGTCAGCGAGCGACTCCTGAATGATCTCGAATCCGGTATCCCATATCTTCGCAACGATATCCTTACGCATATTTGCCCGCTCACTAATTGCGGCAAAGAGTTCTGTCTTGTTCATTGAGCTATTTCCTTACAAACTGTCTTGTCCCGGGAGTTCGTGACAACAGGCATCATTCGAGGTTCAGGCGGATAGAATCTCGTGTCAAGCCAAACGAAATGGCCCGATTTTATTATTGAGAGCGAAAATGGAAGCGGCGGAAGTCATTTTACCAGGTCAGGTTGAAGTCGAAATTCAGGCTCCCCAGAACCTCAAGCAATTCAACGGCCAGACGGTGATCAAGGAAGAACTGGAAATCTACATCCAGTCAGCGAATATTCGTCGCTCCCGCATGGATCACGTTCTTTTCCAAGGTCCTCCGGGTGTCGGTAAAACGACCCTTGCAGAAATCATCTCGCGCGAGCTTGGCGTCAACATGCGTCAATTGACTGCTCCAATGATCGAAAAACCCTCTGATATCGTCCATGTTCTAGCGGGTCTTGATGAGCGTGACGTCCTGTTCATCGATGAAATCCATCGCCTGAACATCAGGATCGCAGAACTGTTTTACCCCGTGATGCAGGACTTCCGCCTGGACGTCATCATCGGTGGGGATGCAGATGGCCGAGTTGAGAGCATTCCTCTTCCTCCGTTCACACTGATCGGGGCGACGACCCATAGCGGTAAATTGCCAAAGCCACTTCTGGATCGTTTTCACATCCAGCTTACGCTCGAACTTTACACGGACGAGGAAATGGCGCTTGTGGTGCCACAGTCAGCTGGCAAGCTTAATCTGGAACTGACACCAAAGGCAGTTTCGGCCGTGATCCGGTGTTCACGCGGTACGCCGCGTATCGCAAATGCCATTCTCAATCGCATTCGCGACCACGCGACCGTCCAGAAAGTTTCAAAGCTCGAAGCCGATTTCGTTGAAGGGGTACTTTCCCGTCTGGGCTACGACAAGGAAGGTTTCAGCAAGCGTGATCGTCTTTACATCCGTATGCTGAAGGATTCCACGCGTCCGATGGGTTTGAAGACGTTGGCTGCATCTCTGAATATCCCGGAAGAAACCATCGAGAATGAAATTGAGCCCTACCTCCTGCGAAAGAACATCGTAATTCGCACAGAACGCGGACGAACCCTTAGCAAAATGATGAGAAATCCTTTTTCTCAGCTTGCGCAAACGACAATGGGCTTCTAAATTTCGTAGGAATTCCTTGGCTTCTGCGGTATCGATACCTGATGATGAGACCTGTTCCACGCCGTCCAGTCATTCCGTCACCACCGGTCCGCCCGGTGCCAGTGGCTAAAGTCATGCTTGCCGAAGTTCAGGCAGATGAACTTGTATCTGTAGATGACCTCATACCCGATCAGGCGGCAGAGTTTGTTTCCCAGCTCTCCACCGTCGAACCTCTCCCGCCTGATGACGATGAGATGATCGAAGATGAGACCTCGGAAAACCTCGTGGAAGACGACAGTGATCGTTCCAGGCCGGTCCGCGAAAATGGATCGATCTATTTTGGCGAGTGCCGCCTGTTGAACTGGACCACGACAGCAAAGGGAGGCATGAAGGCCGATTTGGCTATTCTGGACTGCCCTGCGGATGCCGTGCATCCCTTCAAAGGTCTTCTGTGCGGCAAACAGAACGGTCAGAGGTTGCGGGTCTGGTTTGGAGAACTGGCCGACACCGACGTTCCCATGCAGGTGAACTATCAGGGTGAGGCCCTGCTTCTACGCTGGTCCGACGACAGCGTGAATGGCATGAACACGCAGGTTATGCTCGATGATGGTCCGGATGGCGTGAAGGGCACACATCCGTTCACAGGCCTGCCGATTGGCCGGGTGGAAGGACACCGGATGAAGATGGCCGTCTGGGCGATCAACGACGACGAATCCGTCATCGATCCTCGGAAGGTTAAACGGAAGGTTCCTTTCTACCAGAAGCCCGAGACCACTCAGGCTCATCTCCTCAGCCGCAGACCACGTTTTATCTCCTACGTAAAACGTCATGAGAGGCGTTTGACGCGAGGCCAGGAAATAAGGGCTGATATCACCATTGCGCCAGATGAGTATATCGCTGAAGCCCTTTACGCGATCCTGGGTATTACGTCACGCAGCGAGCTTGGTGATGAAAATGCGGTCGGTCGTGAGGCAAGAAGGCGTTGGTCCAGTCTTGTCGGTGAATATTTCGACGATTTCTATGGCCGTAGGTGAGCTTTGGCCCATTTGTTAAATGCAATTTTGTGACAAACTAGTCCTTCATCACCAAAAGATGAGGAACTTGCATGTCATCTGCGTCCGGTTTCAATAAATACGTCAATCTAACGGACCATCACGCATTGCGAGGACACGCGATAACTGACTTTGCCAGATGCTATGGCAAGTTCGAAGGATCGGGCGACAATGAATTGGCCGATCTCTTTGCCGAGAAGATTACCGCCATCTATGCCGGACAAATTTCCATGCCTGTCTCGGAAGCGTGGAGCAAGCTCCCAAAGGTATCCACGCTCGTAGATGCCGCAAAGGAAGGCCTTGCCCTTGCTGAAGCGCCGATCCGTCCTGAATCAATTGAACTGTTCGAAAAATCCCTTCGACAGGTGTTCGAGCGTGCGGTCCCTGCGCTGAGAGAGTTGTCGATCAACGCGACAGTTAAATCCGACACGCTTCAGAGCCTGACCGGCAATTTGATGGCTTTGCGCGATGAAGCCGTCGAGACCCTCAAGGCTAATGGTGACGGCTTTTTCGGTGCATTGACCCGTCGTATCAACGTACGAAAGGCCGAAGAGCTTCACAACAGTTACCTTGCTACAGCCTCCGATACCGCCCTGGCTGGCGCACTTTCTCTGACGGCGCGTGAACTTTGCCAGGCTGCGAAAAATGAAGTGAGTCTTCAATCGTCGCAGCTCGACGAAATCGAGGTCCTAAAAGGAGTAGGGGAGCGCAAAGCGCCGAGCAATGCGCACGCCACCCTATCCCGGTTAAGTGATGTCGGGAACTTCCTCGATCAGCAGAATACGGCGAGTTATAAGGTCGCCTAAGAAACCTTATAACTGAGGAATCGTGAGGTTACTCATGGCGTTGACGAACTCCGAAATAGTTCGTCTTGTCCATAAGTTGGCTTCTTGCATAACTTGAAAATAATATCCTTGGCACTGGTTTATTGCCAAATTTAAGGTAGATCGCCCAATGGAATGGGTATGTGACGTTCGCAATCCAAATCTGAGGACCGGTGACTCGGCCAGGATTTGGCGCGACTATAAGAGAGATACGTTCAAGCTCCTGGAGAAGGTCGGAATCGACACTCATGGGATGGCTGACCGTTACTCTCTTACTCCCGATAAGGCAGCCTGACAAAGGTCTCCGCTAATTGATTCAAAACACTTGGAATTCCTTTCCTGTCGACGCCGATAATTAGTTGACAGGTGGTTTTTCCTGCCGATAATTTATTGTTTTTCTATTAAAAACCCGTTGACGGCCCTGTTTTTTCACCGGAAGATTCAACGTATTAGAGCCACATCTGGCGTCGGTAATCCAAAATCCTTTGTAAGCGTTTGACAGAGCGCCCAGCGATAAACCGTGTTCGTACGCAAGCGGCACGTCAATATTGTGCAATTGGGTGATCAGGATGCCGAAAACAAAAATAGAATTCTTCGATTGGTGCCAGGAACGGCACCTGACCTCCGACGAACTTATCGCGGACCTTTTTGCCCTTCCCATCAAGGATGTGGCGGCCTGGCGCGAAGATGTCGCCAATGGGACGAAACTTGCTCTTGGCCCATGGGTGGCCAGTGTTGCAGCTACCTTTGATCATTTCATCGGCGACGACCGTTCCCCCGATTGCGTTGCGCTCATCCCGCGTACCAAGGACAAATTCTTCAAGTGGTGTCATGATCGGGGGATCAAGCAGACCCCCGTCATTGCCAGCCTGTTCCGCCTTTCCGACCAGACGGTCCGGAACTGGGAAAAGCATGTTGCTGAAGGAAAGCAGCTTGAGCTTCCCTATTGGGTTCCGATCACCATCGAGTGCTTCGATCACTTCATCGGGGACACGACCGAGCCGGACTGCCATACGCGAATCCAGCGCCTTCCGGCCATGACCTTCGCTTCGCTGAAGAAGTGGCAAAACAAGCATGGGCTTGAGACATATCAGGACACTGGGGACATGTTCCGTATCAAGCGTCAGGCCGTCCACAATTGGCTTCAACGGCAGAGTTTGCCGGACTGGCTGGCATTCGCATGTGAAGCAATCAATCTGAGACGCTCAGGAAAATCAAGGAAATCGGCCAAGTAAACGCGCTTGACGCCGATTCTTTATCGCCTGAACATCTTTATTAACGCTTTCACACACGGTGTGCCGCAAGGAAATAAGGGGAAAATTATGGGTAAATTCGGTATGAGAGGATTGATCGGCACGACCGCGCTCATCGTTGCCTTGGGCGTATCCCAGGCAGCTTTTGCGGAATACACCGGCTTTGGCGAAGGAATTCCGGTTGGCAGCGCTGCTCGGCAGATTGTGCCGCAGGAATTCGATGTCAAGTTCGGCGCAGGCGTCGATGAAAAGGCTCCAATTTCCTGGTCGAATGCCGCTGACTGGCAGTCCGCCCTATCTTCGGCAGTTGCAAAGAAGGGCCTCAAGGCCACGGTTTCGGGAAATATCGTAACTATTGAGAAGGCTTCTGCAGCACCCAAGGCTGAAAGCGCCTCCCGCCCCTACTCATCGAGCCCTTCTTCGGACATGGTCCAGAAGAATTCGAAGCCGAAGCCTCGTTCGGAACGGGCACGGCCTCGTGATCCACGCCCTGTTCCACGTGCCCAGCAAGAGGCTAGCATCGGCGGCGGTGGCTTCACCATTCGCCCTTATCAGCAGCGTCAGCTTGAAGCCGCAGTTCCTGAGGCAACACATCGCGCCGACCAATCGCACTCGAACAAGACGCTTGTCGGCAAGGAAATCAAAGAAGGTGACTGGAAGCCCGTTTCGAAGGGTGACGGCCAGGGACAGTATGTCGTGGCTGCCGGTTACATGCTTCGCACGACGCTTGCCAATTGGGCTGAAGGCTCCGGTTGGAAGGTCGTGTGGGAAAGCGAATACGACTACGCGATCACTACCGATGCAACTTTCTCAGGCGACTTCATCGAAGCCTCCAAGCAGTTGATCACTGCCATGAAAGATGCCCGCCCGACCATCACGGCCGATTTCTTTAAGGCCAACAAGACGGTCGTCATTTCCAACAAACTGGCTGACGAAGTCAACTAATCGAGATTGCCGGAGACCTGCAACATGCGCATTACCAACATTTTCCTCGGCCTTCTGGCATGCTCGACGCTCGCTGGCTGCGCCGTATCAAATTCGGCAGACCGCGATATTCGCTCGACTGCTTCCGAAACAGCGGACCTGATGAACCAGGCTCGTAGCTCCGCTCCTGCGGACAAGTCCCAGATCAAGGTCAACGACACCGCCTATATCGGTTCCAAGACCATCCGTAACGATCAGGGCGACCCGCTGCCATCGAAGTTCGAGAAGTCGACAGGCATCACGATTGCCCGGTCTGCTCCGTTCGACCTTCGTGAGATTGCTGCAAAGATCACAGAAATCACCCGCATCCCGGTTGTGCTGGCTGCCGCTCCGCCAGCAGGCTCCACTCAGCAGGCTGCTCCGGCTGCCTCGGCAGCGGACGCATCCACGACAGCTGCGGTCCCTACTGCCCTACCGAACAACGGCCCGGTACCGCCAGGCTTCCCGCTGGAACAGGCTCTTGCTGAAATCCAGGCTACGAGCCCGGCCGCTCAGAACAACAACGGACAACTCGGTGGTGGCTCGATCACCTCATCCGGTTCTGGTGTTTCAGCAACGTCGATGCCGATCAATTATAGCGGCACGCTCTCCGGCCTGCTTGACATGGTTGGTGCGCATTTCAACGTCGCCTGGAAGTACGAGAAGGGTCGCATCATCATCGATAGCACGGTCACTCGTTCGTTCGACGTGCCCGCTCTTGCGACCGTTACCGGCCTGAACTTCAATCTCGGTGCCTCTGGCGATGGCGCTAACGGCGGTAAGGCTCAGAACGAAGCCAATGTCGACTTCTTTGCTGAACTTGATACCGGCATCAAGGCGCTTGTTGGTGAAGGTTCCTACTCGATCAACAAGGTCGGTGGTGTTGTCACCGTAACGGCGAATCCGGCAACAGTTGATCGTGTCCAGACCTACCTTGACGCGTTGAACGAGCGCACCAGCGAGCAGGTCAACCTGGATATCAAGGTTTACTCGGTCACCATGCGTGACAGTGAAGACCTCAACTTCAACCTGACGGCCGCGCTCAAGGAAGCGACTAAGTATGGTCTGGACCTTGCTGGCAACGGCACGTCGTCTGCTATTACGGGTGGCGGCAGCCTGTCCTGGGCTCTTCTGCAAGAAGACAGCAAGTGGTCTGGCTCCAAGGCAACGCTCCAGGCTCTGTCCGAGCGCGGTGACGTCGCTGAGGTTACCTCGGCGGTTGTTCAGACCATCAACGGTCAGCCGGTTCCGTTCCAGGTCGGTCTTGAGCGCGAATATATCCCGAAGATCACCCGCGAAGAAGATTCTGACGGCAACGTCTCGATCTCGAACGAAACTGCTGAGATCAGCTCGGGTTTCGGTCTGCAGATGGTTCCGCGTATCGAGCGTAACGGCGACATCCTGCTTCAGTACGGCATCGACATTTCAAGCTTGATCGGCTCGGATGATGGCTTCGATACTCGCGAGATCGGCGGCGAAACTTTGCAGTTGAAGCGTGTTGCCAAACGCAATTTCCTTCAGCAGGCGCGTATCCCGCATCAGACCACGCTTGTGCTCGCTGGCTTCGAACAGACGAAGTCGACGACGTCCAAGTCCGGCATCGGTCATCCCAACTTCTCGCTCCTCGGCGGTGGAAGCAATTCTGCCAAGGAGAAGGAAATCCTGGTCATCATGATCACGCCAACCATCCTCAAGAAGTAATCAAGCGAGGAACATATGTCAGATGCATTCGATGTAGGCGGGTTCGGCATGGCCGAGGGTGGTAACACCCCGGCTGCTGGCTCTGTCTCGAAAGGCACCTTAAAGGTCAAGAACACAAATTACGCTGTCGGCCTTTACTGGGAAGGCGTCGAAGATTCGTCTGACGCTGCCAGCCATGCACGCGAGCGTGCCGACAATGCTGACTTTTTCTGTGTCTATAAAGCGTCGAACAAGACCCAGGTCGGTTTCGCCAATCGTAGCCAAGGCCATAAGACAAACATGCCGTCACTCGCAATCCATATTGCGAGTGGGCGTGCAGGGCGTTTCCTCGCGTTGTTTGCCGTTGAAGATGGCTTCTACATTCTAGGTGTTCGGGAAGACGGTATTAACCCGTTGCTTGAGCGGTTCGTGGGAAGCCGCGAAGAAGCGATGGACATGTTTGAGGACGCCAAGGCCGACAACTGGGACGAGATGATCGCTCCCAACGCTTTCGGCTGGAAGGATACGACAGAAATTCATATCGATGATTGCCTTCGTGGCCGCCCTCCCGGCCGACTGAAGGATATCAAACGAGGTGGTTCTCTCGTTAAAATCCTTGCCCTCGGGTTGATCGTCGCGACCTGTATCTTTGGTTTCCAGTATTGGCAAAAGCTCGATGCCGATGAGAAAGCTCGCCTGGCGGCGGAAGCCGATGCCCTTCGCGCCGCTACAAGCGACGCAATTCTTCCTGGTCAGGAACAGAAGGTCGAAATTCCGGAAGCACCCTGGGTCAATCAGACCTTGGGGTCGTATTTCCTGAAGAAGTGCGTCGACAACATCATGGAATTCCCGCTTGATATCCCAGGCTGGAAGGTCAGAAACTTCATCTGCGAAAATCCGCTTACGCCTGTTGCGGCTGCAGTTTTGACCCGTGACGGCCTTGGTGCTGGCGGTGGCCCGATCAACTGGATCGAGCCCTATGTGAAAGCCAAGAGCTACATGCCGACGGTTGTGCAAAACACAGCAGGCTCGACCGATACGATTTCTGCTCAATGGGAATTGTTTAACGGCGACACACCGAAGGTCCCAATCGACCAGGTCACATTGCCTGTGAGCCAGGTGAAGACCAAACTCGTCCAGATCATGGAGTCCAGGTTTACGCCTGTGATGACGTCCACCACGGAAATCGGCGGCTTCTACATGGGCCTCGATTTCAGCTTCGAAACAGACCTCGATCCTCGCGGCTATCTTGATGTGCTTTCCGCAATTCCTGGAGCCGTCGTTGAAGGCGTCGAATTCGATCTCGAAACCAACATTTGGAAAATAAAGGGGAAATCCTATGAGCAGCTTCCGTTGCCTACGCAAGTCCAGAATTAATTTTGCAGCGACAGCCGCTCTCTTCGCGATTGTCACGGCAGCTCCTGCTGTTGCCCAACAGGCACCTCAGCTTCCGCAGCTACCGAATGCTTCGCCGGTTGCCCTTCCGGGCGACGTTAACGGCGGCCCTGTCGGCGTCGCAGCACCTGCAAAGGGCCTGCCTGCAGGAGCCACCTTGTCTGATGCTGACCAGCGCGTCCGTGCAATGGCGGCAGAGGCGAGCCGTGACCTCGACGAACTTGCGGCTGGGGCATTGTCCGCTGCTCGCGAAAACAATGACGTCAACACGAAGTCTGTTCGCCAGAACCAGCTCATGGACCTGGATCACCAGATTGCGATTGCCGAGAGGAGCAAGAAATTGTGGACCATCCTGAACGGCGAAGAGTCCGAGAAGGAAGGTCAGATCAAGGAACTTGAGGCTAAGGTCTCGTCGCTCACGGCAGAAAAAGATGCTCTTGCCAAGCGTGCCGAGGCAGCTTCCATCCTCGCCCGTCAGACGGTCGCTAACCCGGACCCTGACCCGGTCGTATCCTCGGTCATGGGAGCTGCAGGCAACGCCCGCGCTGAAGTTCTAGTCCCCTACAGCGGCAAGTTCACGGTCAAGGTCGGTGACACCCTCCCGAACGGCCAGAAGATCGTCTCCATTGGCAGCAATGGAGTGACGGTTTCCAAGGATGGAAGTCGCAAGGTCCTGTCTTTCGGCGACAGCGTCCCCAGCACCCGCCCGGCGCGTGGTGCATCTCCGATCACTGTTCTCTCGCAGTAATTGCGAGAGACACCCCAACTTGCGAATAGGAATAGGCGGCATGACGTTTCTGGATAAGTTTTTCAAAAAACCGAGTGAAACAGTTCAACCTGCTGTTTCTGGTCAGTCCGCCGCCGTTTCCACTCCCAATCGACCTGCGCAACAAACACAGCGCGCTCCCACTGCTCCGGGTAATGCCTTAGCGCCGGTCCATGCGCAGGGGCGCGGAATTTACAAGACCCGCGACACTGCCTTGGTTGCCAATGATCGCACTGCGGTTTCGGCTGGGGCTGCTAACAACGCGTCCCGCAACAAATCTCGCGAGGCTACTGCTGAAGAAGTTGAAAAACTTTCCAGCCCGGGATGGAAGATTATCACCGGCACGAACGGCATCGTAGAAATTACCGAGACGCAGTCCAAGTACGTTGTTCTCCTGGCATCGGAAAGAGACGGCAAGACGACCCATACGCTTGTCGTCGCCCGCGACTACGCAAGGAATTCTGAAACCTCTTCCGTGAAGATTGCGCTTCAGCGCAAGGGATATAGCTGGGTCAATGAATTCCACGTCGATCTACCGGTGATCGGTACGATCTACGAACGGACGGGTGGAAACGTCAAGGTCAAGTCTGGCGACGTCGCTCAGATGCAGAAAGCCTTTATCGATCTGGTGGCACATGCTGCCAAGCGCCGCTGTTCGGATATCCATCTCGACTACGAAAACCATCAGGGCAAAATCCGTGTTCGCGCCGACAACGTCATGATGAAGCTGACGGACTTGTTGCCAACGGAAGCCTCTGCCATGTGCCAGGCAGCCTTTGCCATGGCCGAAGCCTCCGACAGTACCTACATGCCGCAGCAGCACCAGGGTGCGCGTATTACCGAGCAATCGGTCAAAAAGAAGGGTCTCGCTCTTCCGGCTGACGTCAGTTCGCTTCGCTTGCAGTTCGACACCCTGTCACAGGGTCGTTACCTTGTCGTCCGTCTGCTTTATGCGCAGAAGGTCGGCTCGAACGAGGACGTTGATACGCTTGGCTACGCACCGAACCAGATGCGCGACATCAAGCTCATCCGTCGCCGTAAGGAAGGTGTTATCATCATTTCCGGTCCGACCGGTGCCGGTAAATCGACGACCCTGCAGCGCGCTCTGTCAGCCACAGCCCGTGAATATCCCGGCCTGAACATCCTGACCATCGAAGACCCGCCGGAATACTTCATCCCCGGCGCGATCCAGATCGCTGTCGTCAACGCAACGACTGCCGAAGAGCGTAACGAGAAGTTCCGCCAGGCGATCACGGCTGCACTTCGTTCCGACCCGAACATCATCATGATCGGCGAAATTCGCGACACCGCGTCGGCAATGCTTGCCTTCGAAGCGGCGATGACGGGTCACTTGACCTGGGCGTCTCTCCACGCCAACAACGCGATATCCAACCTTGATCGTCTACGTGACAAGAAGGTCGAGGAGTATAAGCTGTGTGATGCTTCGCTTATCGCTGGCCTTATCGCACAGCGTCTCGTGCGCCGTACCGTTCTCGACAAGGCATTGACCTTTGAACAGGCTGTTGAAGCTGGAATGGTCACCAAGGAGCTAAAGGAATACCTTCCTAAGCTCGCCGGTCCTTATCTGTCAAAGCTCCGTTTTGCGGGTGAAAAGAAATTCAATCCCGAAACCCGTGAGTGGGAAACGCTGGCCGATATCAACGAGGCTTATAAGGGCAGAACCGTTTGCGCGGAAGTCATCCGCCCGGATCAGACTTTCCTGGATTACTACAAGGACGACAGGAAATCTGATGCTCTGAAATACTGGATCGAGCACCTGAACGGGATGACGATGCGCGAGCATGGCCTCATCAAGGCTTTGGCAGGTGAAGTTTGCCCGAACGAAATCGACAACGAACTCGGCTCGCTTCTTGAAATCCCGGTTGAGCGTGTCGCGACCCTTATGAGCTACGTAGCGTGAAATTGGCGTTTCCATCGTCGATTTTTTCAGCGCTACAATAACTGAAACAATTCCTTTTGGGGTCTGCTGATGGCATTCAATATTAACCGCGCGATTATGAAAATGCAGTTCGGCTTCAAAAAGCGGATGCGCATTTATCGTAAGCTTTCGAAATATCTGTCGAACTCCTTTCCTCTCGGTCAGGCTCTCGATGAAATGTACGTCTACGCAAAGGAATCAGGTCGCTCTGCTGCGGTAGAGGCCCTCGTTCTCGATGAATGGCGCAAGTCCTATGCCAACGGTCGAGGCATCGCCCCGGCCATGGCCGACTGGGTTCCAAACAGCGAGCGCCTGATCATTTCTGGTGGTGAAGATGCCGGTAAGTTGGCTCTGGCCCTAGATAAGGCAATTCACGTCTCCTCGTCTGCGGCGAAGATCAAGAACACCCTTATCGCAGGCATGCTCTATCCGGTCCTGCTCTTCTCGCTGTCCATTGGCTTTCTCTGGATGTTCGGCACCCAGGTTATCCCGGCCTTCGAAGAAGTTCTGCCCCGTGATCAGTGGGTTGGGGTTGGCGCTCAGATGGCGGTCCTCTCAGACTTCGTCATAAACTGGCTCAAGATTACTCTCATCGCGATGGCCGGTCTTTTCGTTGTCATCGGTTACTCCATCCCTCGCTGGAAGAAGGGACTTCGCGTTCGGTTTGACCGCATTCCCCCGTGGTCGCTTTATCGCCTCGTTATTGGTTCCGGCTTCATGATCACGCTCGCGGGCATGCTGAAGTCTGGCATCGCTCTGCCGCAGGCTCTGCAGACGATGTCGCGTCATGCGAGCCCCTGGTATCGGGAACGTATCCTGAAGACGCTTTTCCTGGTCAACAACGGTAAGCCGCTCGGTGAGGCTCTTCACCAAACAGGCTACCAGTTCCCTGACCGTGAGAGCGTGCAGGACCTTCGCGCTTATTCGAAACAGGCAAACGTCGAAGACGCGCTTGAAATCACGGCAAACGACTGGCTGGAAGAGTCGGTTACCGCCGTCCAAAACCAGACGGCTCTTCTGAGAAACGTGTCGTTCGTGATGCTCGCACTGATCTTCGCATGGATCGCATCCGGCATCTTCTCGATCCAGTCTCAAATTGCGAATGCAGTGTGAGGCAAGTCGATGCAGTATAACGGCGGCAGAGGCGGTGCTGGCAAAGGTGGGGACCAACTGGTCCCTGCTGATGGACACATGAATGGACTTGACCATTCAGGTCGTCCGATGGGAAAGCGTCTCAGCGAACTCATGTTCACCGACCTCTACATTTCCCACACAGGGGAAGTGCTGATCAAAGGTGCCATGGATGACGAGCGGCCTGTAAAGGTCGCCGATGACTTTGCCATTGCCGATTTGCACGACATTCTGCAAATCCTGCTCCGTGAACAGGATAGGCACGACACCGGTGAATTCCGCGTCGAATACGATAACATCAATTATCGTGTCACGGTCATGGAAGATATCGATGAGACCTGGTTCACCTTGCGTCGCCCGATGTCTGAAATCCCGAGGCTATCGAAACTGGGCGCGTTCAACGCACCGATCATGCGTTTCATGGGGTGGCTTGGCCGCCAGACGAGCCCTGGGCTGGTTCTGATTGCCGGTCGTACCGGACACGGTAAGACCACCACAGCCTACTCGCTCTTGAGAGAATACCTGAAATCCTACGGCGATATTGCAGTCACTATCGAAGACCCACCGGAAATGCGGTTCAAGGAAGGCGATTTCCCTTTCGGAAAGTGTTTCCAGTTGACCCTCAAGCCTGGCCAAACCTTTGGTCAGCGTCTGGTGCAGTCTCTTCGCATGTCCCCGAAATACATTTTCATTGGTGAGCTTCGCCGTGGTTCGGACGCCAGCGAAGCCTTGCGCCATGCAGGCTCGGGTCACCTGATCTTGACGACGATCCATGCGGGTAATGTCATCGAAGCTGTGAATTCCTTCATCAAGCTCGCCTCATCCGAGGGTGTTTCCGAAGGATTCGTGCGCGATTTGTTCGCCCAGAGTATTTCGGCTATTATCCATCAGGAAATCCAGACGGTGAAATCGGGCTCCAGGTTCACAAAGAAGCTGAAGCTCGAAACCCTGTTTTTTAGCGCAGAAGATCATGCTGCTCGCAGTTTGATCCGTGAAGGCAAGACGAGCCAGCTCAACACGTTGATCGCTCAACAAGCCTCCCTGATGGCTAATAACGAGGACCCGACCGATTATCTTGGCAAGAAGGCCATCGCGAACAAGGACGGGAGGCGATAGCAGATGCAGTTTATCTTCATTATCGGCGCGTTCCTGTTCACCATGACTTTGATCTTTTCGTCGCTTCCGCGAACGCCTGAGCCTGTCTTCAAGGAGTCCGAGGGGCTCTTACTGAACATGGCGACGTGGCACATGGCGGCGTCCAAATATTGCCTCGCGAATACGTGCGTTTCGGGTACGGTCAATCCTTCTACAAAACTTCCCGACGTGATGGTGTCGAACCTTTTATCCCTGCAGACGACATTTGAGACGCGATACAATGCATCCACGCGTGACCTGGTAACGTATTTTCGCGCTGGCGCACTTGCAAAATTCGAGGGCCCCACTGTGGGCACGGTGACCGGCGCTCTTGGCGACGTACTTGGCGCAGCCCAAACTTCTTCTGTCGGCGTATATGACAGGTCTACAGGGAAGGTCATTCCGAATTACCGCATTCGCCTGGGTTATGAAAAATCTATTCCCGCCGCCATAGGAAACCGCATCGCCGACGGCAGCCCGATTATTGCAACGAAAATGTAATTGCAGCCGACTCAAAAGTCGCCGACGATTTAAGTTGCATATAATTTCGTGATGCAGGTCAAGGATTACGCGATGTCAGTGAAGAACTTAACAAGGAATTCCTATAGAGGGAAATACCTCCATAAGCGCAATCGCGGTTTCAGCTTGCTTGAAATCGTTTTGGTTCTTGGTATTGCCGCCTTGATGTCGGTTCTCATCATGACAACTTGGCAGCAGAGCGCTGAGCGGATTAGAGCAAAAGGTGTCGCCGACAAGCTTCAAATTGTCACTGAAGCTGCAAAATCCTATGTGAAAGCCAATGCTGCAGAGCTTCAAGCTGTGGCACCAACCAGTGGCGCTCTTTACATCCCTGTTGCCAAAACCAGCGCCACAGGGCCCATCCCTTCAGGTCCCACGGCAAAACTGAAAGGTCTGCAGGAAGGTAGTTTCCTTCCCCTCTCCTTCATTGACACCAATGCCTTCGGTCAAAATACCGCATTGCTCGTCAAGAAGAATGCCTCGGGTGATGGTCTTGAAGCGCTGGTAACGACATTTGGCGGTCGGGCGATGCCAGATGACATGCTCGGCCATGCGTCGAATAGCATGGGTGCTATCGGTGGCTATGTTCCAACGCGGTACGTCAATGCCGCTGACAGCGGCATGGTTGTCGGCAACTATGGTGGATGGCGTACGGCCGCTTCGACCTGGGGGGCCGCTTCGACGAGACCAGCGGCTGGCCATCTCGCGACGACACTTGCTTTCGACGACACTGCTCTTCTTGCAGACTATCTCTATCGCGACGACATCGGTATTCCTGTTGCCAATCAGATGAAAACCGACATCGATATGGACAACAACAATATCGAGAAGGCGGACAAGATTATTGCTGGCTCTTCCGGCACTGTCGAAGTTGTCGGCAACATACGTGCCACAATCGACATTTATGCCCGCAGTGCTTACCTGACGGATAATCTGAGCGTTGGCAAAAACGCAACTGTTGGTGGGACCCTTGGCGTTGGCGGAGCTGTCACTGCAGGTGGCAACATCACAACCACGGCCGGTGACATTACGGCGTCTAGAGGTAATCTGAATGTTACGGGATCAGGTGCCTCATCGCCGAACACAGGCGTCGCAACTGTCAACAATCTGAAAGCTACCTATCTCGATACATCGGCAATTGTGTATGGTTCTGCCGTTGCAGGAGCAAATCAAAACAGCGCGGCAAATGCTGCGGCGGCCGCAACTCCTGTTACACTTGGCGATCTCCTGCCGAAGTCGGTCGCCCAGTTCTCGTATCTGGTCATGGAAGCATCGGCGGGCAATCCCAACGCTAACGTTGTATACAAGCCGACGTGTAAAGGCGGCAATTCGCGTGCTCGCGTGATGGTGTATCCATTGACGGATTCTTGGCGTTCGACCCCTAATGTCACGCTTTCGGTGGTGAACGCGACATCAAACAGTGGGGAAACCTTTGTTGGCGCAGTGGGCGTCCAGTCCGCTACAAACGATATCGCGTCGGCAATCGTTGCTCAGACAACAAGTGTTAATGCTTCGATCTGGCGTATCAGGTGGATCGGTACGCCGGTCTCTGCAAATGGTCCCCGTCGCGCTATTGCTCAGACCTTCTGCTATTACGGCGGATAGTAATTGATTTCCTTGCAAGGAGTTTTAAAGGAGCCTATCGTTTTCTCCTGGAATTCCTTGCAAGGCGGCCTCCCATGTCAATCAGTACGGTCATTATCAAACCGACCAAATTCTGCAACGCCACTTGCACGTATTGTTCTGCTCCCCCTGAAGTGAACGGCGCTCCCAAGTGGAGCCAGGATGAATTCAGGGGGTATTTCGACAAACTTCATCCGTATTTATCGTCGAACGCCGTGCTTCTTTGGCACGGCGGTGAGCCCATGCTGATGGGGGCCGATTTCTATTGGAAAGCCTGGGAATATGTTCAGGAAACCAAGCCTGGCATTCGGTTTTCCATGCAGTCCAACATCCTTGCCTATGATCGGAAGCGCTGGAAGGATGTCTTGCAGGGGCCGTTTAACTACTCGATTTCGTCAAGCTTTGACCCGGATGAGCAAAACAGGGAGTTCAAGGGTTCGACTTCACTCTACACCCGCATCTTCAATTCCCGTCTCGACGCCATGCTCGAAGATGGCTTTCACCCAAAGGTGATCGGCACCTACACTGAAGAAACAATTCCTTTGGCGCTGGATATGTACGACCGTGCCAAGGCGACAGGGGAAGCCTGCTTTGACATCCGGATCAATTATCGCTATCCGGCCGGTCGTGACGAAGGCAACGGCGCGATGTTACTGCCGAAAACCTATGGCAAGGTCCTTCTGGAGTTGTATGACCGCTGGATTAGCGATCTACCGCATTTCGTGGTGACGCCGCTCGACGAAATGTTCAAAAAGACTATCGGCCTCGACACTTCGCGTTGCCCCTGGAGCCGTCATTGCGGCGGTCATTTCCTTGGTCTTGAGCCGAATGGCGACGTTTACAACTGCAGTGAATTCGCTGACCTCGGTGACGAGACCTATCGTTTCGGAAATCTGCGTGAACAGACCCTTCCAGAGGTTCTGGCGTCGAAAATCTCCGTCGCCACACGCCGTCGCCGTGTCGATCTCCCGATGGACTGCAAATCTTGCCGCCACTTCAACGAATGCGAAGGCGGTTGCATGCGGGATTCCGTTCTCTACGGCCGTGGCCTTGGCGGCAAGTTCTATTACTGCCATTCCTGGATGATGGTCTTCGACCGTATCAAGCAAAGCATCATGACTGGTGAAGCGGATGGAGCGATCCGCAAGTATGGCCTCAATCCAGACGACGTTCGCCGTACCCTCGGCTACGCCGCAGCGGCTTAGGAGGTGTCATGATCACCGCGTATGTAAAGCCGACCAATCGGTGTAACGTCGGATGCACCCATTGTTACCTTCCCGAAGCCGTTCGTGCGGACAAACGCAGGATGTCGGACGATATCCTTGTTACCACGGCTCAGTTCGTGGCAAAAATGCAGGAACGTGGGAGGCACTCAGGGGCACATGTTCTTTGGCATGGCGGTGAGCCTCTGGTTCTTCCTGCGGAATGGTATTACCGGGCTGGCGAAATCCTTGATCGCGAGCTTCCTGGTCATACCGAATCCATGCAGACGTCACTGATCCCGTTGCGCGAGGAACACGTTGAACTGCTGGCGACGCGCCTTGGAGGCTTCGTCGGATCGTCGGTCGATTTCTCGCAGAGGCAGATCAAGGGCTCGGTTGATGAGTATCACCGGCTCTGGATGAAGAAGGTCGACATGGCTCGGAAGGCTGGTATCGAGATCATCGCCGGTGTTGTGCCAACCACGCGCGAAATCGGACGTGAAGCTGAGATGGTCAAATGGTTCGTCGATAGAGATTTCGGCGCTTTCAATATCGACAGATACAATGCCTACGGAACCTACTTCGATGATCGGCCGAGCAACAGGCAGCACAGCCAGTTTCTGATCGGCCTGTTTGATGCGTTGATGGATGAAATGAAGCGAACGGGTGTTGCACCTCTTGTCGGTGCTAGCAGGGCTTCAATCACAGGCGTTCTTTATGGCGTCGGGGGTGATCGCTGGGGCGGCACATGCATGAGTGACTTCATCGTGGTCGAGCCTGATGGCGCTTTGAACAATTGCCCTGACAAGGCTTCGTTCGAAGAGAGTTTTGGCAACGTCGTCGATGGCTTCGATGAGTTTGCGAAGAACCGCTTCCGCAGAAAGTGGATTAAGCATCAGGCGCTAACCCATAAGGAAAGCTACTGTTTTTCGTGTGAGAACCAGCATTTTTGTCAGTCCGGCTGCCCCATTACACCGAACGGATCGGCGCATGGGGAAGACGAATGCTCTGGCTATCACTCCTATCTCGCCCACGTCCGCCGGTTCGTTTCCACGCCCGAAGGCGAAGCTCTGGCAAATGCCTATCTCAATCAATCTGGCCGTGCCAAGCTTCTGGAGCAGGCGACGGTCTATGTCAGTGAACCTTCTGGAGCCTGTGCCGCATGAGTGCCCGTGTCCCGTTTGCACCCCAGTTTTCTCATCTTGTCTACATGCGCGTCTTTGAAGGCTGCAACTTGCACTGCGAGCACTGCTTCATCCCCAAAAACCCCAAACGCATGACGCACGACGATATCGTCGCTTCCGTTCTCGATCTGAGGAAATTTGCTAAGCCTGGACAGACGATCCTTGTTCAGTGGCATGGCGGCGAGCCGACAATGTTCGGAGCCAAGTGGCTCTCTGACGCCATCGACGCTGTTGAGGCAGCGGCACCGGAGTTCAAGTTCGAGCATGGCATCCAGACTAACCTGATGACATATGACAGCGCTTGGGCCGATCTCTATCACAGGAAGTTCGGTTCCAATGTCGGCGTATCCTGGGACCCGGTTATACGGCTTCTCAACCGCAGCCAGCCTCAGAGCAACGCGATCTACGAGGAGAAGTTCTGGAAGAACCTCGCGCAACTCATTCAAGACGGCCTTGATCCCTATCTGGTTGTGACCGCGACGAAGGCCTTCTTCGACACCTTTCGCAATCCCATCGCCTTTTTCGAAAAACTCACGGCGGCAGGCGTTCGAAAGGCTCATCTCGAACGTTTGACAGAGACAGGTTATGCGCGTGACAACTGGCTGAGGCTCGGCGTCGACAACGCGAGCTATAGCCGCAACATGTCGCGTTTTATGAGAGCTTACGCGCTCTGGAAGGGCGTGGAAGGTAATGGCGAAAAGCTGATGCTCTCACCCTTTGACGGTATTCTTTCGTCGGTCGAGCAGATGCACAAAGGTTCGGTTGGCTACGGTTGCTGGTCGGGCTCCTGCGATACCCGTTTCCACACTATCGATGCCAACGGCTACAAGGCCGGATGTACTGCGTTAACGTCTGAAGTTGACAACAAAGCGGCCCAAGGCAAATCATTGAATTTAGGACAAGGATTTCAGGAAATCCGGAAAGAACGACGAGTCATTCATTGCAACGGATGCCCTTATCGTTCTGTTTGCTCCAGTGGTTGTCTGGCTCTTTCGATGGACGACGGCTCGGGCGAGTGCTCCGGTGGCCGTGGTTTCTTCGAGACAGCCTCGTTCATCGTGCAAAAAATGGATCAAACCCGAGGAGTTAACGCATGAACACTAAAACAGGCTCGGTCATTGTTTCAGCCTCCCTGGCAATGATCGCAACCCACGCCATGATCGCGGCAGCTCGTAGCAACGATGCTGGCCTCGTATCTTTTTCACAGTCGAAGGGCGAGAAGTCTGATCTACGCAAACGAATTGACTCCGTCGTTTCACAGCGCGACGCCAAGATGGAAATTTCGTCGGCAATGATGCTGCTCGCCACCAAGTTTGGCGAAAACGAAGTCTCCATTGCCGAGAAGTATTTTCCGCACGAATTCCTTGTTGTACAGGCAGTGAAACAGGGTGATGATTTTACTCTCAACGGCAATGCTGGTGTGACTGACCCAAAGGTTATTTACCCGGGCGTTACCTGCCACAGCGCATGTCACAGTGCCTGCCACTCTGCCTGCCACGGTTCACGCGGCTGGCGCTAACACGAGAAGAAAAACATGCCAAAGCTCTCTCACCTGGTCGCCGGACGAACCGAAGAACTCACGAAAAAATATCATGAATTCCTTCAGTCAGGTTCCGAAATCGTTGAGGGAGATGAAACCAGCAAGGAATTCGATCCTGATCTGGTTGATGCGGCCGTTTTTGATATCGAGGTCGATGGTGACGATCTGATCGTTCCATTTGGCCTTCGGGAAGCGGGTCTACTTGCCAAAACTGAAAACGGTGAGCTGACCGAAAACGTGCTCGATACCGCGATCAACATGATCCTGAATGGCGTCGAGGTTCTGATTGAATTCCCAAGTGATGTCGATTGCGGAGAGCCTGTTCACCTCGTCTCGACCGCTGCAGCCATTAAGGCTTCGCTTTCCTTCCTGCCGCCTGAAAACGCTTCTGACGAACAGTTCGAAGCCTGGTGCCAGCGGATCGAGCGCCTGACGGAAGCTTATCTACGTCAGCCGAACATGACACAGTTCGTCCTGCCGGTTTCCAGCTACGTCGAGTACATGTTCATCAACGTGCTCGATTCCAAGGCCGCAAAGAAGTTCAAGCCGACCGATGAGTACATCATCCGCCGCTTTCATTCAGCCATGACCGTCGCACGTGCAAATGCAATGAAGGCACGCGTCCGCAAGATCGTTCACGCACATTTCGGCGGCCGGGAAAAGTTCAAGGAATTCGCAAAGGAAATGTTCTCGTCGATCTATGAAACGGTCGTCGAGAACGTGAAGCAGCGCGCTTCCGAAATTACGCTTGCAAATCCTGCGAACGAGGTCTCAACTGGTCCGACTGAATAAGCTCGGATAGGAATTCTTATGTCTGCACATTTTACGTTGCACGCCCGCCTGATCAAGGGCTGCAACGCTGATTGCAGTTATTGCTCATCCTGGGAGGAAAACCCGTCCGCCCGGATGAGTCCCGACGAATATCGGCGATCCCTGATATTCATTCGAGACAACATCCTGCCTCAGATTACCAGAGATTGGTCTAAGGCAACTCTGACGATCCAGTACGTCGGGGGTGAAATCCTGTTGATCCCGGCAAAGGAACTTCGTGAATCGGTCTTCGCCGCGCGAGAAATTTTCTATCCCGTTTTTGCGGAGGTCGTAGATGGCGTCCAATCCAATCTGGTCGCATCAGAACGCCGGGTTAAAGAGCTTGATCTCGTGTTTTCCGGCAGGATCGGAACATCCGTCGATGGGCGAGGCACGCAGCGTACCGTTAGAGGGAGCGCCGATGCGTATCGGAAGATTTCGACCAGATCGATGGAGACAATCGCCAAGCGCCGCCGCCGGAAGCCTGGCGCTATTTTCGTCGTCGATAACCAGGGACTGGTAAATCTCCCATTCGAGATGGATGAAGCCTCTCGGCAAGGGTATTCTCTTGTACTTCGTCCGGTTTTCCAGGGCGGGTCCGATATCAGTTCAGCCTCCATCCCAGCGCTCGTGGCCGGTTTCAGTGAAGCCTTCGATCAGTGGGTAATGCGCTCCCGTGTTACGGTTGAGCCGTTTACGCATCTGTTGTCTAAGCGTCTTTTCGCTCAATCGTCCATCGGGTCTGTCTGCCCTTTCCAGCGTAACTGCGCAGATGTTTCGCTCGATCTCGAACCTGATGGCACTCTCTACACGTGCCTGGACATGGCGGATTCGGGACAGATGCCTTTTGGGAATGCCTTGGCAGGTACATTCGACCACCTCGCATGGTCGCAGCTTCGAGCGCGCATGAGTGAGGTCGACCCTCGTTGTCGGAGTTGCCCGTTCTTTGGGGCCTGTCAGGGTGGCTGCATGAGTGAAGCATTGCATCACACCGGGTCGATCTACGGCCGTTCCGATCTTTGCGCTGTCTGGACCGCTCTCTTCAAGCGGATTGATGCAGTGGCGGAAACCCATGGCCGTGATGCCGTTGGTCAGTGGCTACAGGGGTTGGGGCAATGATCCAGAGTATCGCTTTTGCGCCTTCCCATCTTTTGACGGCGGTCCACGGTGACGGTTCAGTCATCGGCGCTCGCTTTTCGGCATGCACGAATATGCTTTTGCCGCTCCATAAGGGGCGTAAGAACATCGTTTCCGCATACGCTCAGTTTGACGCAGTCGTGACAGACCACAACCCGTTTCTGGCTGCGATCAGTCTCCGCCGTCTTGTAGAGCAGGGAAAGTCGTGCCTTTTGGTTCATAGTGGCGACAGCGACGACTGGCCCTACGACCTCCTGTTTTCGACGCCGATTGCCAGCCTGCTGGCGTCGCTTTCAGCTCGGGACGATGGTTTCGAGGACGATCCCGTCCCGGTACCGACGAGGCTCATAACCGAATACCTGAGGCCATCTGCCAGCCGGATTACGGTGACCAGGGCCTATAGCGGTGTTCATCTGGCCAATCGTCAGCCGCCAGGTTCCCTGGCACTTTTCGGCAACCTGCGCCAGCGTGTTCCCGAACATGATATTGGTGCGCAATTGGGTTCTCTTCGCGCCACTCTGCATAACGTGCTGTTCTATAGCCCCAGGCTCGGCTTGCCTTCATGGGGTCGCCTGGCTCTCTTCACAAACGAATTGGTCCTGACTGGTCGGCCGCATAATTTCGGGCAGTCTGTACAAATTGACGACAAACTGGATTGGGGAAACCGTCTGATCACCCCTATGGGCAGTGCTCAGTTCGCGAACCGGACGAATCCGGAGGCTGCGCGTAAGATGCTGGAAGAGATCGTCGCACTCCACGAGGTTCGTCGATCCCTGAGGATTGCATAGGCCGAGGGGACATCTCCAGATATTGTAGCTACTCTGAACTATGGTTGCTCCATGCTGCACTCCATCAAATACTTGAGGGTAGGACCCCACCTGAGAACCGAGAAAACAAGATGACCCACGAGGAACGCGCAACGATCATGGCCACTATCAACGGTTGGCACATCGACCAGGATGACAACTTCGCTCGCGCGCTCGACGACGCCGCGCCTGATGTCATCACGAACATTGCACCGACAGACGTCGGAGCTTGGGGAATGTTGTGCGACATGGAAGGCATCGAGGTACCCGATTTCATCGATCAGAAGACTGTCGATAAAGCAAACGAGATGGGCAATCCGTTTATGCAGAGCGCCCAACCCAGGATGTAGTGTCAGAGTATACCAACGGGGTGTCCGGAATACGCAATCGTTTGCTGTCACACATACGACAATGATCTGCCTGCGCTTCGAACTAGTCGCGGATGCGCTCCGGACCTAATCTTTTTCTGAAAACCTCTTGTAGACATCCGCATTAAAGGGCTGGGCCGCATATCGCCGAATGTCTGCTTTGACCTCGTCCGTTTCCATCGCCATCGTACGCAACAGAGACACCTTGCCCTTTTGCTCTGTTTGCGATGACGTCGACCAGGCGATGCCGTAGGCTGCCGTGCGCCCTTCTGGCTGGTGGTTTTCCTCGGCAGTCGTCCAAAGGCTCTCCAGGGCCTTCTCTGACAATTTCCGATCATGTTCCAGCCTGAAGAGTGTATCTTTCAGTCGAGACCTGAACATCGGATTTGCCTGATCATTAAAGAGCAAGCATGAGGTTTTACCCGTCCAATCGGACGGGATGTCGTCTGCGGGTTCGACGAGTGCAATATCAACCCTTTCATCGAACCCTTCCTCGGCGATGGTGATTCTGGAACGCAGGCTTGGGAATCCGCTCAAAGCTGATTGAACCTGCGCCACGTTGGCGAGACTTGATATAACATCCACTTCATCGGCTGTCCGCAACACTTCCGCAATAGCATCGTTCATCGTCATCGTGATGCAATCGACGATGAGTGAAATGTAGGAAGGCAGTGTCCGTGTCGGCGGCAGCCACAGCTTGTTTTTTGACCACAAGAACCGGCCGGATGAGGCTCCGACCTCTCCGATGAAGCTGTGCTTGACTTCAAGCGATCCGAATGGATCATCGGCTGGGGAAAGGCAGAGCGCATATCTTTCGCAGAACCAGGGGTGTACCTCCAGTTCATGCCGCCCAGGTGGCAGCAAGCGCTGCGTCTCTTTTTCCTGTGTCCCTACTTTACTCTGGATGATGAGATCAAGTGGAGTTGCGGTTTCGACGACCATGGTCCAATCGTCCACTCCGGACATCCTAGATAGGAATTTTACCTCCTGCTGCGGATGAATTTCCCCTTTCAACGCAAAATGACGACCATCTTTCATTCGAAGGCCGACTTCCAACACTTCCGGGTCCGGCTTTAGTCCGTACAGAAAGACCTGAAGGACATCTTCATTGCCAAGTTTGAAAGGAATGGCCGGATCATGGTGATGCCGGTGTCTGGCTCGTTGCTGCGCGTGATCCAGGCAGACGTGATAGTCCGCGTAGTCGATTTCCTCGATCTGCCGCAGGTCTTCGAGCCGTCCAATGATCGAAACCGTCGCTTCCTCCGACCGATGTCGATCAGGACCGTTTCCTGTGTATCTGGTCAGGTCCGTCAAGTGAGGCGCGATGACGGCCCTCATCAGAAACCAAGTTCCTTGAACCCGTCGACCATGTTCCTAAGGAAAGGTCGGTCACTTTGAAACTCGCGAATGACAGGCAGATATCCATAGCAGTGCTTGCCATCGTCCTGCTGCCATTTGCGAAAGAGCGGGATGGCGTGGCTCGCGCAGAAGCTCTTGTACCGGCAACCAGAGCACTTTCGATTGGTAACGAGGTTTCTGATGACCTCGTTCAGCATCTTGTTCATGACACCGTTCGGTTCGGTGATGAACTCATGGATGGGGCGATCACGAACATTGCCCAGCGGCTCGAAACCGAAGTTTCTGTCGAGGACGTGCTGACCCATCGATTCCGACCAGACGTGAAGGTCAAGGTTGTGATCGATATAGAGTGAAGACAGGAAGATATCCTTTGTCTTGCGCCTCACATTGTCGATGTCGAATGGCTCTGGTTCTGGCAGGAGTTTCTCGTCAATCCTTCCGTCCAGGCCGATAGCTTCGACCTCATTGTACTCGTCAAGGAAGGTGACGGCATATTCTCCAATCGGAATCGGGTGAATATCGTATTTTCGGTCAAGAATTCCTCTACTGACAGCAGTCATCCATTCGACTTCTTCGTCGACTGAGACAACCTGGCTGGTCTTGAAACCGCGCGTTTTCGAGGGGGTATATCGTCCGAGCTGGAGCTGGGTGCCGATATCGCCGAGAGGGCCGAGCGCTTCCTCAACGAACCGTTCCGGGCTGAACGCCTTGATCAATCGTTGGGTGATGAGAACTTCCGGATATCCAAGAATTCCATGACTGCGCATGTCGATGATCATGTCGCGGATATCTTGGGCTTTATCGGCAACGGGATCATAGATGATTTCCAGGTAGTAACTTCCAGGGTACCTTTTCCGGAGATCGACGAATTTGTGTATCTCGTCAGATGGGGCTGTGGAAAAAACGCGGAAATCGCTCACGCAGGAACCGGCGATCTCATCGAGCATGTCAGCCGGTAGTTCCGAGTGGTTTCCAAACCGGAAAGTGTAGGAATGATGGTCTACGGTGAAGCCGCTTTTGCCAAAATAGCCCTTGTCCTGCGTGTTCACGTTTTCCTTGATCCACGCGTAGTATTCCTTCACGCGCTGATCGATCAGCATCATATCCTTCACCGGAATGATGTTTCTCATTCGCCAATTGTTTTTGAAATGCTTGTCGACGACGCATCCTGAACAGCCCCTGGCGCAACCGTCGTAGGTGTGTACGGCAACCTGGAGGTCGTCCATAATGCCCAGCGTTGATCCCCGGCGGTCGAATAGGCGATTATGAGAAAGCATGGACGGCCTCGCGGGAATTGTTCGTTTTTGCTTGTGTTGCCTTGGCGAATGATTTCTGCAAGCCATTCGGACAGGTGGTTGTGCCTTGGGTGAAGTTCCGAAGGGCGATTTGTGCAATCTTGTGCCCTCCAGCACTTACGCATGGTCCGGTAAAAGGACAGGCTGTGCAAGCCGGATTGGTCATGAACTGTCTCAGTTCACGCGCCGAGACGCCTGCCATGGTCTTATCTGTCGGCACCGGATCGAAACGGACCGGGTCCATTTCCGCAAGGGCCGTAAAGAGCCCGTTGTGCCATTGACCGTCTGGCGAGATATAAACGATTGCTTCGGACGATCTGGCGGCGTGCTGTGCTGCTTCTGTCAGGGTAGGCATGGCGACATCTACTGCAGCGCCGATACGATTGACCAGCGAGGAATCCAGGCCATGAGTGATGCTGAGGCCGTAAAAATCGGTGAGCCAGTCCTCTAGTCGCTTGAGGCCTTCTTCACTGCGTGCACCACTATCATGACCTGGAGCCCAGGCCACGTTGATGGGAAAGCCGTAGCCAATCATGCGTGAAACTAGCTTTTCAGGATTCGGCAAGCTCTCAACGCTGAGTGCGAGCTGCAGGATATCACCATTATCTTCGACCTTGCGCCCACCTCGGAATTCTTCCATGGCTCCGAGGAATTGGTCCAGGTTTGCCCAATACTTTTCCGAAACGAGCGCAGTGTTCCCGACAACGACGAATCTCGCGTCGACACCAATTCCTTCGAGAGCGATTGCCAGTTTCTTGGCTCGCTCAATCTGCGGTTCGATCTTGCCGATCAACGACGTGGAAATCTCCGCGATGATGGAGCCGTACTTGAACTCGCGTTTCGCAATTTCAAGGATTTCAACGATTTCTGCGATGGAGCTATGGGGAAGCATCAAGACGTTCGCACGTCCTATCCCAACAGCCAGTGTCTCCACATAACCATAGTGTGCTGCAGCGGCTTTCATCCCGATAGAAATCGCTTCAACTGTTGATGCAGGCCCGGTTTCGAGCCGTTCGGCCTTCCCCAGCACGCATGTCGGGCAGGTTCCCGCGCATGTCGTTGTATAATCCATCGTCACGATGAGATAAGGAAGGCCTTGGACCGTCATGCAGCTTCCTCGAAAGAAATCGGCCCGTGGCACGATCCGGTTCTGCTTTCATGACCACGATAGACGCGTCTGACAGCCCCGACGCCATGGAATGCGCATGAGGCGAAATGCCTGCAGTCATGGCAGTTGAACTCGCCTTCCGACATTCCGGCTTCCCCGAGGGCGGCGGCACGCTTTGCAGCTCTTCCATGCAGGATATCATCGAGACTTTCCTGTCCGAGCGTTCCCAGGGATTTCCCGCCGTTGCGCTCATCCATGATGACATCGCCGAAAAGTGTGTATCCGGTTTGCCAGATCGACAGGTTCGGCCCGATGTGGAACGTCTGCGCGATGAAGTCTTCGTAGTGCCTTCCGACTTCATACCGGTCCAGCTCCGCTTTTAGGAGACGCCTTCCCTCCTTGGTCGCGTTATAGAACCGCCTGGCCCATTTCGCGGCGCTACCAACCTCGTACTTGAAGTTCACGCCCTCTAGCCTCGACAGCGCTGGTGTGAAGCCGAGCGATATCGGGCGATGCTCTAATGCGTCGCTGATCTTGAGCGCCAGTTCCTCCGGGGTGTTCCTGGTCAAGACAGCTTCGGAAAGCAGCATTTGAAGGTGAAGTTCCGGAGCCAATCTGGCACCCATCAGGACACGTTCATGATAGCCTTCGTCCTTGAAGAGCCTGATCGGATCGACCGTGATGTCGAAAACCGGGTCCAGTCCCAGCGATAGAACTGCATCCAGGCCTCTTTTGTAATTCTCGATGCGATCAGGCTCTACGAACGTCATCGTGAGGCCGATAGGCAAGCCCACATCTCTTGCGGCGGCGTAATAACGGTTCTGAAGATCGACCGGCAGCCAGGGAATGTCGCCATAGACCAGGACTGGCCGGTATTCCGTCCCGGTCTTTTGTCCATAATCGGCAACCGCTCTCATAGCCTTACCAAAAGCAAAAGGTTGCATGACCGGTGTCAGAACCTTGCGCTCCGCAACGGTCAACATGCACCCGGTGCACGATCCGGAACAGTGATTGAACACTTCAATCGAAATATCGGTTGCGCCTCTACTCATTGTTCTGTCTCCGCCACCCAGTCGTTATCCAGGGCATCTGTTACCATTGCTTTTGCGACCGACCGGTTCAGGTTCCATTCGAGACCTGGTTCCGGTCGGTCAATTGAAACGTATGAACCGTCATCGAGCCAGGCGCTGGCGCTCCAGGGTCTCGATTTCCCCAGCGGGAGTTTTACCCTGTTGCCCTCAATGATCGGGAAGAATTCCTTCTCTTGCCAGTCTGCAAATCTGTCGAACCCCGGGAAATCTATCCTGACGTTCGCACTGCTTGCATTCTTCATCATCACCCTGAGTGACCCGGTGAAAGATTGCGCCGGATCAATTTCGTTCGAAAAATGCAAATAGGAAAACAGTCCTCTTTCAGGCGCGACCGTCAGGTGACAGTCCGCAACAGGAAATCTGGGCGTAATCGTCTGAATAAGAAAATCCCGGCTACGGACAGCTGCCGCACGGTCGATCTTGCCTCGATGGCGGCGTAGCTTGGGCACGCATTCGACGACATTGCCGTTGGAGCAGATAAAGCCTTCACTGTCGACCTCGAAATCCGTCGCGTAGATCAGCCCTTTGGCGACGACGCGGATTTCGTGTCTTGTTACTGACAGGGGTGAGACCTGGATTACGGGTGAGCGCTCATCAAGAAGTAGTCGTTGCCGAAACTCCTCGATCTCGTGTTCTATGAAGGCCTGTTTCGTCAGCCCATCATGCCTGGTGAAGGACGGGCTCAAGCAGCGAGCGGCTTCGCCAGCTCTTTGCGCCATGAGTGCTTCAACAAAGGTCTTGAGACGGTCGCTCATGCTACAAGCCCCCGTTCCTGATGACGTGCCATCATTTCTTCGGCAATCCGGTCGATCAAACCGAATGCGACATGTGGGCAATTACCCTGGCCGCCCAGTCCGACACCGCTCAATCGAGCCACATTGGTCGCAATGTGGAAGCCGGTACCGGCACAGACCGCAGAATACTTGCAGGTCGCACATGACCCCTTCGCATGGATTGCTGCGATCTTCCTGGCGACCTTCGGCATCGCCTGATCGATCAAGGTTGCGATTGGCGCTTCCGCGATGTGACCAAGGTTCTGCATTCCGTGTCGGTCAGCATGGGTGATGTCGCCAATCGCTTCGAATTTGGGCAGCAGGTGACCCAGATGGTCTATTTCGATGGATTTGAGGATGGTTTCAGGGACGAGGTCAGTCACTGTAGACATCAAAGAGGGAGGTGTTCCGTCATAGGTGCACATCAGGGCATCGATAGTCCGCTCGATCACGGGACGGAAGCTGGTGGTGATCTGTTCGACGCCCGCTTGTGCAAGCGCGTCGAATTCCAGGAGCCATTTCGCCATCTTTGCGTTTTCGGAAAGCGTTTTCGGGGCATTCAGGAGTGTTGGTGCCCAGTTGATCGTAACCTCGTCAAATCCATTGTCCTTGGCGAACTTCACGAGCTGAACCGGTGACATCACGTTGATGGAGTCGACTGACAGATTGGTCGACAGATCGACCTTTCCAAAGAGCGCCTTGGCCTCCAGCACCATCTCCTTCCAGAGCAGTCCGAACTTGGCTTCCTCGATCCATCGGCCGTCGAGCACCACAAGGGGAATGAGTTGGACCTCATCGCCGATCCGGCTTCGGATATCTTGCATCATCGCAATCACCTTGGACGGCTTTCCGACCAGGGATGTGGTGAAGAAGACAGCGCTATGTTGCCGATCTTCCGGGTTACCTGCCTTGATGATCTCACTGCCTCGACGGTGCAGATCAACAATGTAATCAGCCCCGATTAAGATGTGGTCGGCAATTCCGAACGTCACGTTTACCCGTTTCAGGGGAGCCATCGCTGCCGCGTGTTCCTTCAGCCTGGAAACGGAAAGATCGAGGATCGCCGGTGACATATCGGGATTGGAGACCCGCCGCTCATCGGCTGCAAGAACGCAGCCAGCACACTGACCCAGGCAAGCGTAGACATCATCGATCTGAATTTGCAGCTCTGCTGCGCGCTTTTGAACGGCCTTCATTGATGTTCGCTCTCCCAGGTCATACCGTCTCCATCGGTGTTACCGGCTGGGCGAATATAGATTTTGATTTTGGCTTCTTCGCCAAGTGTCTCCAGGCAGAATGCATCAAGGACAAACTCGCCTTTTTCGGCCTCTTCCTTCAGAGCCCTGAGATCAGCCGCTGCCGGAAAGGATATGCCCGGCCGCCTGAATGCTACACGCAGGCCTTCAAGTGCATCGAATGAGAAATCTGCGGCGCTTTGGTCAGCGTCAAAGGTCTTTTCACGTTTCCACAAATCGAAATAGAGCTTACTCTTCATAAGACCTGAGGGCTGCATCTCTGCGGATATCTGATTGAGACAGAGCGTCGGGTTGCTGGTCATGATCTCTCTAAGGGCCGCCCATGACTGAGGCTGGAAATAGGTCATCGAAGCAGCGTGAAGAGCAGCCAGTGCACGTTCTGCCCTGGAGTAGCCGCCCGCTCCGCTCAAGCCCGCAACGCCTTCGGGTGGCGCGAAATAGAGCTTCAACTCGATGCGACCATCATGTCGCAGGTCCAGGCCGACCATATCGAGCCCCAATCCAGCAGCATGACGAACTGCAGCAGTCATGGCACAGGCCTTCTTGGCTTCGAGGTGCAAGAACTCGCACAAGTGGCCGAGTACCTGCAGATCGTCTTCTAGGTCCGCTGGACTGTGGTTTATGCGGCCATCGACGAGATGTTCATCCTTAATGTTCGTTTGCAGGTAGATTTTTGCTTCTGAAAATGACTGGCCGGTCAGTTCCAATCCTGTGTGTCGGAGGGGACTGCGCAACAGGTTCAACGCCCTTTTGACGATCAATGTCGCTTCCTTGAGTTCTCCAGCTCTCTGGATATGGTCGCAGTCGTCACAGATCAGCACGACGCTCGCCGCGCGCGCCGTATTTTTCAGACCGCAGCCTTGAAGGCTATAAGCGACGGCCTTCGGAGCCTTTAGCCGGTTATCAAGCTTCAGAAAGGACAGACCCACCCCGGCGATTGCCGTGTTCCTCCCAACCGCCAGCAACTGCTGTGACGTGAACAGGCTCCTTAGATATTCGTGATTGGGGATAGTCAGCGCTCTCAGGGTCATTTCAGCACCCCATGTTGCCGCCAGCATACACGCTGTACTTCGGAACCATGCCATTCGTATGCATGGTGCGCATGTGGTCGATAAAGCCCTTGAACCCTGGGCAGTCCTTGTCGGTTTCCGGGTTCCAGTGTTTTGCCAGGACGCCGCAGCCGGATCGGCAAAAATCGTAGGCGTCACAACCGATACAGGCCTTGTGCGGCTTTGCCGCCTTGATCACATCCTTTTTGTAAGATGGCAGGTTTGCCACCTCTGAGACCGATGTCTCGATCACGTTGCCTGAGAACACGGCATCACGATTTCCGCCTGCTTCAAGACAGGTTGCCGCGTTGCCATTCCAGTCGATATCCATGCTGCCTGCGATGATCGGGCAAACGATGTCGTCCATTGGCGTGTTGGTGTGGATAGCCGCCAGCATGCTTTCTGCCGGGTTGACGTACAGGTCAGGGTCGACATCCCGGTGCCGCTTATACCATTCCGCCGCGTCGATCAGGAACTTCGACGTCTCGTGGAACTCAGGGAAGATGTCCTTGATGTTGTCGAGGCCATCGCCGCTCGGGATGAAGAAACCGAAATGGATATTCTTGATCTTTTCGATGTGGTATAGCCGCTCCAGGATTTTGTCGGCACCGAGATCGACAACCGGCTTCGTTACCGCTGTCGTTACGCCGAACTTTATCCCGGCATCCTGCAGGGCTCTGAGGCTATCCGTCCATTTCTTTTCGAGTTTTGGCTTTGGAAAGCGCGATACCGGTTCCCAGGATGTGTTGATCCGGTCGAACAGCTTCGCAAAGCGGAGGATTTCGGGGTGCATCAGGTTCGAGACCAGGCAGAGTTCAAAATGGAAGCCGTGACCGGAAAGGATTTCCCGAACTTTCGGCATAACCTCTTCGAAAAATTCAGGGCCCAGCATAGTAGGCTCGCCGCCGATCAGGTGGATTTCGGCGACATCGTAGCCGATCTCCTTCATATGCTTGGCGATGCCGCGTGCGATTTTGAGTACGTTTTCCTTTTCCATCTCGCCCGATATCTTCTTCACGAACGAGCTGATGTAGCAGTGCGTGCAGCGCAGATTGCAATCACGTGTAACGTTAATCTGATAGAGATATGTCTTCGCCATTCCACACCCAATCCTGTAAAAGGAATTCTTTGAACCAGCCACTCCAATTTCAAGCGTAAATGGCCTCTTTCTTTAAAGGATTTTCCTCCGTAATATCTGACTTTGCAATCGGCGGCGACACGATACACGGAGATTTGGCTGAAATGGCGAAAACGGGGGACAGTATCGAATCTGGCTACTTCGTATTCACGTTGATGCCGAGCCTCTATTGCCATCTTACCTGCCCCCATTGCTATCTCAGCAAGGAAGAGCGCGCCGACAAGACAATATTGTCCCCTGACATGATCGAACTCGCCTGCAGGAAGATCGATGCCTATTGGGATTCCAAGTCGGTCAAGGATCGGACGGTGATCTGTTACTGGTACGGCGGCGAGCCGACGTCTATGGGCATCCCGATGTTCAAAGAGATGGCGGATCGGATAAATGGCGTGTTCACGGCCGACAAAGGCTATTTCGTCAAGCACATCGTGCTGACGTCGCTCGTTTCCGTGCGCGATCCCTGGTTCGACGTGTTCAGGGAATATGGTGCTGGTGAGTTTCAGACCTCATATGACGGGGATATGCGAGGCGGTGCCTATGTCCGCAAGTGGGAACGTCGTGTCCGGGCTGCGAAAGAACAAGGCCTTCGCGTCTCGACGATCAGCGTCGTCAACCATGAACTACTTGAACAAGGCCCGGAGCGTACACTTGATTATCTTTCCGATCTCGGCATCAGTGAGACAAGCTGGCTCCCCTTCATGTGGAATGAGCAGAACTCGAACGGCTCCTACGACAAATATGCGCCAACGATGGAGCGCTGGTCCGAATTCATGACCGCTTTGACCCAGCACTGGCTGAGGCGGAAAGAAGCCGGGCAGCATGTACCGGAAATCGGTCAGATGCGCTTCATCCTTTCGCAGGCCGAAAGAGATGGGCTCGCGAATATTGCTGCCCAGACCCTATTTCTGATGCCAAACGGTGATTTTGTTCTCCCTGATTACGAGAACGGCTGGAAGGAATTCATGAAGCCGTTCGGGAATATCCTGACACAGGATTTTCACGAGGTCCTATCGTCACCGTCTCGTCGTTCCTATCTGCGTCGCCAGGCAACCCGTAACGGCAATCCCGAGTGTCTTTCATGCGAACACCAGGATTCTTGTGTGATGGAATTCTGGAAAGAAAACAGAGAGGGTGACGATTGCTTTGGCGGAAAGCGCTATATCGACTGGCTCAAGGGCAATTCGCAAGGAATTCTCGCCGCTTTGGGTCAGGAAACATCGACGCAGCTTTTTTGAATGACCTCATTCTGTGGGCTTTTTTCCAGAAACTCCTTGCGTTATGAATTTCTCGCCGATATTTTTTGATGGTTTCTTGCAAGAGGATCAAAAAAGATTTCCTTGCAGTTAATCTGTGAGACCTTCTCTCGATTTCACGAGTCGATTTGGTAGAAACCTCGACCCCGAATAGATTGAAGAACCCGATTCAGAATGAAAAGCACTCAGCGTTTTCGAACACAGAAAGGTCGAACAACATGGCATTCAACAAACCAGCTCGTCAGAGCAACAACAATGGCACCGGTTTCGGTGGTGGCAGCGAGACCGTCGCAGTCCGCCTTAAGTCCGTTCATCTCGTAGACTCGAACTACGTCAATGAAAAGCGCGCGCCGCAGAAGAACAAGGATGATTACATCATCGCTACCCTGCTGCAGCCCGCTTTCGGTCTCCAGGTCGAGCGCGGCGAGAACGGCGAATCCCTGACGGAAGTCAAGATCAAGCTCAAGGAACAGAAGAACACCAATCCTGACAAACAGGGTTACGGCCTCGCTGACTTCCGCAAGGGCGCGAAGAAGGACTCCGGTCCGAAGATGGGTGCCAACCCAATCATCATTCTCGAAAACGCCTCGCGCGACTTCAAGACCGACGAAATCACCGCTGGTTGGCTCCATTGCGGCCAGGCTGATTCTCGTCCTGAGCAGTACCCTGAACTTGGCGCGGTCACCGATCCGGATACCGGGGAAGTCAAGAAGCCTGCTGTTCTTGACCACATCCACATCAACGCCTGGGTCCAGGTTCAGGAAGAAAAGGAAGGCAAGGATCGTACCGGTCAGCCGACGAAGCGCCAGAACCGCCTTATGCTGCTGACCGATCTGGCAGCTCCGGTTGCTGACAAGCAGGATTTCCTTGAGAGCCAGGTTATCAACTACCTCTACAATGATCCGGATCACGGCGGCGGTTCCCCGTTCCTCGTCATTCGCCTGTCCCAGATCAACCCGCCGATGACGATGGCCGCACAGACCATCTGGCCGACCTACAACGAAGACGGCACCCCGAAGGAGCCTGTTGACGTTGTCCAGGAATTCCTGGCCAAGCAGATCGAGGAAGACGAGAGCCCTGAAAAGGATGGCAACTTCGACTTCTACCTGAACAACATCGCTGATCAGAACGCTGCCGAGGATTCGGAAGGCTACATCATCGAAGTTATTCCAGGTTACCGCTTCTCCACCGGCGCGAAGTCGCTTCCGTCGGCAATGAAGCCAGGCCGCAAGCTCGACAGCGATAACTTCAAGTCGTTCCGTCTCGACGATGAAGGCAACGCAATCGTCAAGGAAAACGGCGAGTTCGTGATGAGCCAGATGTACACCCGTGCGCACCTGACCATCAAGCGTGGCGAATTTGAAAACGGTATCGGAAACTGGTACGCAACCGGCACTCACGCTGTTCGCTCGGCCTTCAACGGTCAGCCGAACAAGCGCGCCGAGTTCCACTCGATCTTCGACATCCCGACGGACGTTACCCCGCCGGAAGTTGCCGCTCACTTCGCTTCTCTCGCTGCCAAGCGTCAGAGCCTGGCTGCCGACCTGCAGCCGAAGAAGGATGCTGCTCCTGCGGCAGACGGTCCTGCTGACGAGCAGATTCCGGATCAGACCGGTGGCCTGACCCCGAACTGATCTTGTGATCTTCTTTAATGCAGAAAGGCGGCCCTCGGGTCGCCTTTTTTGTTGACCGAATTCCATGTTGAGGCGACCATTTTTCGTCTTAATTCCTTTTGGTTTAAATTTCATGCAGAATTCCTTGGTCGCCGTCCCGACATCGCGTGTCGGGCGTTATACCGATTTGCTATTCACAGGCCGCACGAGCCAGTCGAAGCCCCTTTCTACCGATTGGTCCGATGTCGAACGCTTCATTGAAAACGCTGGAGGGGAAGTGAAGTCCGGCTTCACACGCTGGATGACCCGAAACAGCGAGAAGCGGCCCGATTTCGCCAAGTGGTATGGCGTCTACAGGGGATTTCGACACGAAACTCTATTCACAATCAAGCCCGATGAAATCATGGCACATGTCCGGCGTCTGGCTTCGATGTCAGGCGAGCACGCGCTTGGCACTTTGAAGGGTAAGGAGCAGACGAGCCTTATCAAAAACGTGACGCCGACCGCGCCCATCATGCTGAGTTTTCATACAGTTCTTGAGCTTTATAGGCGTCCCTTCTTGTGGACTGAGTTCTGGAATTTTCATCTGGAGAATGAAGACTATTTCCTTCGCCATGCACTCGACGCCATCGGCATTTCGGCCAGGGCAAAGGATGTGGATTTTGAAGGCAGCCTTCATTTGCGCACGATCCGATACCGCCTGGGAATGGGGTTCTACACGGGTTGGAAGGAAGCTTATGTTCTTTCCGTTCTTCGTCACATTCACGGGCTGGATGTGCGGTACCACTTTTTCCTGGACCTGGAATGGAAGGCCGATCTTTATGCCGGTGACCTTCTCGTGGAGATTTTCCTGAACAATGAAACCATGAAGTCGGTTGAGACAGCTAATGGACGTTTGACGTCTGAAATGACGGGCAGAAAGACGCCCTGCTCGGATCGTAATCCCGGCAAAAAGGTTCTTGTTGTTGCGAAGGATGCTGAAAACCGATTTGGCTCATGCTGGTTGCACAATAGGCCTGAGATTGACTGGATGGCGTCTCGTCTTAAGGCATATGGTTGCCCGTCAGTCGTTGGGTTTTCCAAGCCCATTCATTGAGACCTCGTTGCTTGAAAAATCGTCGATCTCGATGGACTTTCGGACCGCTTTCAAGGCAGAAGCCACTGTCATCGCCCTATGTTCGCGACAGTTGTCTTGAGTATCGAAAGTCCATCCGGACTTCAATGTGATAGTGATCCCGTCTCCGTTTGCTCTTTCGTCGCAAATATAATCGACCCTTGGGTCCTGCATCAGGACTTCGAAGGTCGACCTGAAGAGGAACCGCTTAAAGACCCGGGGCTTTCGCGTGCGTGTTCGCAAACTCGTCCTCGATCAGTTCGCCATCGACGGTCAGGACGTAGTGAAGTCCGTTTTCATGTACCGCATGAATGGCTGCGAGATTGTCGGCTGCTCTTGCCTGCGACATGATTTTCTTCGTCTCTTCCCGTGAAAAGGCATCCGCATACCATTTTGGTCCTGCGCCGTAGTCGGAAGAAAGATCGTCTCCCTCTTCGCGGTAGATCGTAAACATCGGTTCAGTCATCCGGGTCTCCTTTGCGCTGACCTTAGCCAAGCTCGTAAATATGTCAACACTTGAGTCTATGCTACGTGTCTCGACACTTTTTCTTTTCATAGATGGACGCTAGAATCAGGCATCAAACAAGGAATTCATCCCGTGAGCGAACAAATTGAGTGGGTAAACCTCGGACACGTTGGTGCTGAATTGCGTGTCGCGAGCTTTGACGACACGCCGTCGGAAACCGCACTTCTTATTCGCGCCAATTCGCCCTTTGCCGACGCTGTCGAAGACAATTTGCGGAAAGCTGGGTTCAGAAAGATCAAGGGGCCAAAGACCGTTTGGGCGCGCAGAGGACGTGATCTGAAGCTACGGGAACTCAGGGCCGCTTTCCCGCTTATGCGTGCTGTCCACATGGACCTGGACGATACGCGTTTCCGTGTTCGCGGTCCCTCGCCTTTCTACAAGGCTCCGACGAAGGTGACGCTTCCGAAACCCGTCAATCCGTTCCAGGTGAAATACCATCCCGGTTCCAAACTCGGCACACCCATCGCCATGATACCGGTGAATATGGCGGAGCCCACGCGAAAAGCCCTTGAGCGTGTGGAGGCTTTCTATGGCCCCATCGATGATTTCGTCGCCGGTCGCCTGGACATGACCGTCCATGAGATGGAGAAGGTGCTTTCCCCGGAGCAGATCGATGCTATTGCGCTTGGTATCGCTGCCACGGAACGCGGTCGTGAATTCATTCTTGCCGACCAGACGGGTCTCGGTAAGGGCCGCGTTCTTGCCGGTCTCGCTCTTGCCGCTGTCGTCTCCAACAAGCCTCTCGTTTTCATCACCGAGAAAGCCAACCTCTTCTCCGACTTCTGGCGCGATTTGAAAGACATTGGCGCGGACAAGTTCCTGGGCCAGCCCTTCCTCTTGAACAGCGGTTCAGACATTGTCGACGTCAGCTCATTGAACGGAGACATTCTTTTCCAGGCCATGGAAGACAAGGAGCTGAAGAAGGTCATCAAGTCCGGCAAGTTGCCGGATGGCATGAAGTTCATGATGTGCACCTACTCCCAGTTCAATCAGCTGCATTCTGCCAAGGGGGATTTCCTTGAGAATGTGGCTGACGGGGCCTTTGTTCTTGTCGACGAAGCTCATAACGCGGCTGGTGACGGCTCCAACACCTCGCAGACGCTTGAGATTGCACTTGCCCGTGCCTGGGGTGTCCTGAGATCGTCAGCGACGTTTGCCCGTCGCGTTTCAAGTCTCCTTGCCTATTTACGTGTTCTACCCCCTTCCCTGCGTACCGAAACCGCCAGGGAGCTTCTCCTGCAGTCCGGCAACGTTCTTGCCGAGGTGTTGTCTGAATCGCTTGCCGAAGACGGTGTTCTTGTTCGTCGCGAGCACGACCTGTCCGAGATCAACATCGAAGTCGTTTTCGACAATAAGCGAAAGGCACGCAATGCTGCGATTGCAGATGCACTGGCCCCGATCCTCGTGAAGCTGTCGAAACTGCAATACCTCGTCAATGACGAGATCGAAAACCGGAACGAAGAGATTGGCAACCCTGAGGGAAAACCGAACAAACCGCGCTGGTACACCGCCAACTTCGGTTCGCGTCTGCAGCCTTTGATGCGTCAGTTCATGACCGCACTTTCCGTCGATCATTGCGTCGAGGAATGCGTCGATTACCTCATGCGCGATATCAAGCCGGTCATTGTTATCGAACAGACGATGGAATCGTTGATGCGCGAGCTGTCGGATGACATACCATCCGCCGAGGACACCACCATCAATGATAGTTCACCCGTGTCTGCTGAGGAGGATGGCGTCGAGAATACCGACCCTTCAGCGAAGCCTCCGGCTTTCCGAGATGCATTGTCCCTGATGCTCTCTCGCATCATGGAAATGTCCTACAAAGTCCCGAAGAAGGACCCGGAACGCATCAAGGTCGATGACCCGATATGCGTTGCAGAGGCAAAGAACCTGCAGGATATGATCGACGCATTCCCTGATCTTTCCTTGTCACCTATCGATGACATTCGAGATAAGGTTGAAGCCATTTCGAGAGACCTCCACGCTGCTGGGAAAATTCCTCGTCCATGGGTCATGAACGAAATCTCTGCGCGTGGAATGCGGGTCGAGAACGGCAAGTACATCCCGTATAAGCCCCCGCTCCGCAACGAAACCATCGTTGGCTTCAACTCAGGCCGTATTGATGGCCTCGTCCTCACCAGGGCCGCTTCTACGGGCCTCTCGCTTCACGCTGCTGCTCACTTTGCCGACAGGCGTCAGCGCGCCATGATCGAGTTGCAGATCGCGGCGAACGTTGTCGAACGCGTTCAGTTCTTCGGTCGCGTCAATCGCCGTGGCCAGGTCTCGACGCCCTTCTTCAAGACCCTTGGCACCGGCTTGCCTTCCCAGGTCCGTACGCTCGCGAACGAGAACCGCAAGCTCGCCATGTTGTCTGCCAACGTGTCGGCGAATGCTGAGAATGCAACGGCTATGGATGTGCCGGATATCATCGACAGCGTTGGCAATGAAATCGCCCAGCGGATGCTGGAGGATCAGCCCCGTCTGGCCGAGCGCATGGGCATCGCGATGAAGAACATCGACCAGGAAGTCGCTGAAGCCGAACTCTATTACATCAACAAGCTGCTGCAGCGCCTGTGTTTCCTGAAAACAAGCGAACAGGAGGCAATTTTCGAGCGCCTGCAGGCTGGCTATGCTGACATGCTGGCCGGGCTTAAGGCACAGGGCAAAACGCCCCGTGGAACCCGTGAACTCAAGGGGCAGTGGAAGGAAGTTTCTCGCGAAGTCTACGAACCCGGCAACGAGGATGATGGTCCGGTATTTGGCCGGTCGGTCGAAATCGTGACAATGGAAGGCGAGAGCCAGCGCGATCCCCTATCCTCTGCTCGTGTACTGGAAACGATCCGGGAAGCGCGTGCGCGTCTCGGAAAGGCCAGCGGCAACGCGGTTGGCCCCTTCTTTGAGGGCGAGATCAATCTGATCAAGAAGAACCGTCGCAATGTCCTGCAAACTGCTGTATCCGGCCGCCTAATCTCGGTCGATACGGCTTTGAAGGATCGTGAAGATAACGCGGTCAAGCGTCTCGATACCAAGCTCACTTTCCTCCAGAACCTTATCTCAATAACAGCTCCAGGGGTCGGCATCACGGTTCCAGACGAAGATGATGACCGTAAACACGGGATCATCGTCGACGTGTTGCCGCCTGAGGTGGCTCTGTTGCACAATCCTGGCCAATGGCGTGTCCGTTACGCTTTGCCCGGGGAAGGTCACATTAAGGAGGTCTCTTTTGCGACAATTCTGCGTGATCCTCAATTCCAGATCATACAGACTCGTCCGGCTGATCAGCTTAATCCTGACCTTGCCGTCTTTGACCGGGCACCGAAAGGCAGTGTGAAGGAGATCAGGACATTCCTGTCCGGCAATCTGGTGAAAGCCGTTGCTGCTGCGACGGATGTTCAGGCCGGTTCGCTCGTTGCCTGGTACGACATGGAAGGGGTCCGCCATCGTTCGGTTCTGGTCAATCAGCGCAAGCTAAAGGCTCTGCTTGATAGAGCTTCTCGTGCATCTGACCCCAAGAAGTGTCTTGAGGTGCTTATGGGCCGTAACATCCTGTTCTCGAACCCGGCCGGTCGCATGAAAGGTCTGTTGATCGAGAAGCTGGATAAAGGTTTCCAGGTGCGTTTACCGGCAACAAAGGAATTCCAGCCTGTGTCTCCGGATCAGCTGGAGGCTTATTGTCAGACGTTCCGCACGGAAAAGGGCGAAAAGCTGGCGCGTGTGAGCGACATGGAAATCGAGCGCCTTTTGACTTTCCTTTTTTCCAAGGAAATACCCCTGCATTACGATTCCAGTCTCGATAAGCCAAAAGTAGCGCCACAGGGCTTCGGACAAAAAGGTCAGTCAGGTCCTCGCAGGGGTCCGCCGCCCAAGCGGTAAAGGAATTCGGGCAAAAATTCTTGACTGAATTCCTTATACGGTCCACGCTGTGCCTACTAAATTGGAGTGAATTCCTTGGGATACCTGTTTATTGCCGAAAAACCTTCACTTGGCCGTGAAGTTGCGAAGGCTCGCGCTTCCATGTTAGGAGTGAGAGAAGAGAGCGGCAGTGGTTATATCAAGGTCGGTCCCGACATCATTACCTGGGTTGCCGGTCACTTCTATGAGCTTCAGCCGCCTGGCTTCTATAAGCCTGAGTGGCAGTCCTGGCGAATTGAAAGTCTTCCTCTGCTTCCTGACCGTTTCCAGCGCAAGGCCAGCGACAATGACTTTGCCGTCAAGCAGCTTGGTCTGATCCGTAACTTCCTCAAGAATGTTGACTCTGTCGTCAACGTCGGCGACGCCGGTCGCGAAGGACAGTTGCTGATCGACGAGGTACTGCAGGAGCTGAAGTGGGACCCCTTCAACGCCAAAACCAAGCGCCTTTGGCTCCAGAGCTTGACCGAAAAAGACATCATCGCGGCCATCAACAAGATGTTTAACAACAGCGACAAAAAGTCGTTGTTCGAAGCTGCGTTCGAGCGTCAGAAGGCTGACTGGATGCATGGTCTAACCTTGACCCGTTTCTATACCGTCAAGGCACAGCAAGCAGGTGCCCAGGTCACGCTTTCCATCGGTCGCGTTCAGACGCCGACACTCAAGCTTGTAGTCGACCGAGACCGGGAAATCGAAAACTTCAAGCCGGTTCGCCATTTCCGTCCGATTGGACTTTTCCGCCATGAGAACGGTGCGTTTCGCGCAGCCTGGGTGATCCCGGACGATTTTGAAGGACTGGATTCCGAAGGTCGGTTGATCGACAAGGCCGTGGCAGACAAGTTGCTGGCCCGTATCGGCGGCAAGAGTGGCAAAATCACCGGTTATGAGGTTTCCAAGAAGAGCAAGTCCGCTCCCCTGCCCTACACGCTCGACAGCTTAACGAAGGCCTGTACGTCCAAGTTCGGCATGACGGGTGACGAGGTCGCAAAGACGCTTCAGAAGCTCTACGAAGAGCACAAGATCGTGTCCTATCCGCGTACGGAATGCGAATTCCTTCCGACCTCGATCCTCAAGGAAGACGCCCCGTCTATCATCGCAGCTCTGAAGGGCGCGTCCTCGACATCGCGTGCAGCCGCGAGTGCCAATCTATCGCTGCGCTCGGCCGCCTGGAACGATTCCAAGATCACAGACCACTATGGAATCATTCCGACCACCGGGTTCTCTGCTGAAAAGTATGCTCGCCTGGACAAGGCCGAAAAGGACATGTTCGACCTGATCGCGAACCGCTTCATCGAGCAGTTCTATCCTGATCAGACCTGGAACTCGACCGTCGTTAACGTGGAAGTCGACGGCCTGAAGTTCAAGGCAAACGGCCAGCAACCCCTTAACCAGGGTTGGCGTGCTGTTCAGGACGGCTTCAACGAAGATGACGATCCCGATGCCGAAAAGGAAGACGACCAGTCAATTCCGGTCATGAAGAAGGGTGATCCGGTTTCTGTGGAAGGCGGTTCCCTGAAGGACGACACCACCAAGCCACCACCGTACTTCAACGACGGTACGCTGCGTGAGGCGATGAAGTTCATCTACAAGTTTGTCACCGATCCGGAAATCAAAAAGCGCCTCAAGGATGGCGGCCTCGGAACTGCGGCAACGCGCAAGGATATCATCGAAAACCTGCTCGAAAAGGGCAGCCTGAAGCGTAAGGGCAAAACTGGTCTGACCTCGACGGACCAGGGTCGCGCGATCATCGATGCCGTTCCTGGTAAGGTCAGTAGCCCGGAGATGACGGCAATCTGGGAACAGCAGCTTGGCCGCATCGAACGCGGTGAGGCGAGTGCCGAGCAGTTCAACCAGGCCATTCGCAAGTCGCTGACTGACCTGATTGAGAGCATCCGCAACGTCGATCTCAAGATCAAAGGGACGATCAAGCCGCTGCCAGGTCATGGAACCACCTGTCCTTCCTGTGGTAAGGGCACACTGATCACCCGTCAGATCATTCTCAAGAAGGACAAGAGCAAGAAGACCATTCTCACCTGCTCTGCGAACGATCATAACGATCCGAATTCGTGCAAATACGTCGATTGGGGTGATGGTCCGAAGGTCGTCGTCGAGCCGCTGCCCGATCACGGCAAGACCTGCCCCAAGTGCGGCAAGGGCAAGATGCTGACCCGTATGATCAGCAAGGGTGAGCATACGGGGAAACGGTTCCTGTCCTGTGACCAGTGGTCCAAGGATGATCCGAAGTCTTGCAGCCATTCCGAAGGCTTGCCTGAACGCCCGAAGCCCTCCGAGACAATGGAAGGTGACGGCACGACGTGCCCTAAGTGCAAAAAGGGAACGCTTCGCACGCGTCAGTCGAAGACAGGAAAGATTTTCCTCGCCTGTGATAACTGGCGTGCTGGCGACAAGAAATCCTGTGACCATGTCGTCTGGGGTGAAGACAAGGTCGACGCTTTGGAAGGTCATGGCGTCAAATGCGGGAAGTGCGGCACCGGCGTCATGATGACGCGTTCGGGTAAGGGTGGACGTTTTCTGTCCTGCAACTCCTATCCGAAATGCGATAATGCTGTCTTCCCGGACGATTATCAGCGTCAATCCAAACCATCCGGTGGTGGCGGCGCGTTCTCGAAGGGCAAGGGCTTCCCGTCAAAAGCTCCGGCAGGAAAACCTGCTTCATCGAGTTCGGGTGCTCCTCGCCGTATCCCGACGCGGCTGAAATAGTGAATAACCAGGGTACGACACAAGGAATTCCTCAAAAAAATTGTTGACGGAATTCCTTGTGTCGGGAATTATTTCAATAATCAGGAGATTTCCCATGAAGGCCATCCGAGCAGCGCTTCTTGCTATGACTTTTCTCGTCCCGGTCACGTCGGCCGTGGCTCAATCGACCAACCCGCTGGCGGATCGTGAGGACAAGATCATTCCGGCCGTGCTTCTGTGGATGCAGCAGACCGGCGTGAAACTGACCTATCTTGGTAATACCGGTGGCCTTCGCGGATATCTCGCTGAATCTGCGACCGGCAGCATGCAGACGGTCTACGTCACGCCTGACGGCCTCAATGCGGTTATCGGACTGCTTTACGGCACCAATTATTCTGAAGCTGGCTCCAATATCACAGGCCGCCAGCTTGACGATATGCGCAAGCGGTACGACGCCGTGGCCAATGCGGTCGCTTCCGTCGACCTGAATGACAACGCCACCGTCGAACAGGCTCTGCGCGAACTTCCACTTCAGAAGCCGGAATTCAAGCTTCCGGAGTTTCCGCCTGCCGATGAAAAGGCAGACATTCTCAACAAGCTTCGTGAAGATGGCTATGAGCTGACGACCCTTGGACAAGAAGGTGGCCTGAACGGTTTCTTCGCGAAGAAATCGGGTATTGGTCAGGCAGTCTACATCACCCCGGATGCGAAGCATATGGTGGTTGGCTTCATGATTGAGCGCGGTGGCCGCAATGTATCTGGCGTACAGATCGGCGAGATGCGTGCGCGCTTTGAATCGATGGATCAGAAGTCTACGCCTGCCGACGGTGCTGCCGCTGCCAAGGAAATTCCGGCAACTACTCAAACTGCGTCGGCAGTAAGCCAGGCTTCTAATCCTGCTCTTCCGACTGAAACGCCTGAAAAGGCACTGCCAGCGCCTGTTGCTGCGGTCAATCTACCTGCGGCCACCGGTCCCGCAGAGGGCAATGAAGGTAATCCTTCGACGGTTTACCTTTCCACCATCGACGAAAATACCTTTGTTGATGCCGTTGATAAGGCCTCGTGGTTCGACGTAGGCTCTGCAACCGCTCCTAATCTTCTCTACATGGTTGCTGATCCCGGCTGCCCCTTCTGCCATCAGACCTGGGATTACATTCGTCCCTTCATCGCCTCCAATCAGCTGCGTGTTCGCGTCATCATGATTTCCTTCCTGAAGGGAAGCGATCCGAAGGCCATGGAAATCATGGCGTCTCCGAAGCCGGGTATCCGTTATATGGAAACGGATGCCGGTGCGCGTATGGGCACTCCCAAGATCGATCCGAATTCCGACCACTACAAGTCGATGGCTGGTCATCTTCTCAACAACCGAAAGTTCACCGAGAAGTTCTCAATCGAGGGAACACCTTTCCTGGCCTATCAGGATAAGGACGGCCAGTTCTACATCTCCAAGGGGCTCCCAGCCAGCCTCGCCGCCTTCTTCCATGCAGCCAATCTGAAAAAGTAAGCCAATGTCCCTCACGTCCTCGGAAATCCAGAAGAAACTCGAAAGAGGCGCGTTCTCGATTCATATCGCTCACAAGCGTATCGAAGCGCTGAAGGCGGAAATCGCTGAGCACGAAGAGCAGATGTATGACACTGCTCGCTCTCTTTACGACAATGAAGGTCTGGTTGAAGCCGCCATTGCCATGGCGCAGATGTCCATTCCTACTCTGGAGCTGCGGGCTTCAAAGCTTGTTGCCGAAAACAGTCAGTCTTCACCAAGCCCTGTTACGGGCGGAGAAGCCCTGACGCACCTGATCGATGCATCCGTGAATTCGGTTGTTCCACCGCTGGTTGATGGCGACGGCTCTTCGACTGACGAAGATGCCGTCGCCGTTGAACCTGTAACGGACGGCACCGGCCTGGCAAAGCTTTATGCCGAGGAATTCTTCGGTGTTGAGGTTCCTGCTAGCCAGATCGACTTCGCGCGCGAGATCAAGCACGAAGCCGCCGTTTCGGTGAAGCAGAACACGAAGAACAACACCTATGCGAGTGATCGCGGCAAAAACGCGTGGAGAAAGGCTCTCTTTACGAGAGCGCGGGCTGAATATCTCAAGAACGGCGTTCCGGCTGACGGCACGGCCGCCACGCCTGAAGTCGATACACCCGAAGAGACTGTTGTCGAGATCGTTCCTGAGACTGAGCCTGTCATCGCTGACATCGTTGAACAGTCTTTCGATGATGCGACAGTGAGCGAACAGGTCCCTGAAGGCGACGTTGACGAAGTAACTGAGGTCGAGGAGGCTGACGAGGTCGTTGAACCTGTGTCGGCTGATGTCGACGACCAGAACGTCGTTGATGAAGCAGACGAGGCTCTGCCCGACGATCTCGACATCGTCGAAGAAGCCATTGATGATGACCAGCAATGGTCGCCAGAAACTGAAAATGCGTTCGTATCCGAGACTTCAGAAGAGATTTCAGAGCCCGCTTCGGCCGGTTTCGCTGACATTCCATTCTTCGATGAGCCGACCACGGATGTTGCCGCCGCCGAGGAACGCACAGACGAGGTTCCGGATGAGGCAGTGTCGACGGTTAACGACGACCATACGCTCTCCATTGCCGATACATTCTTCGCCGACGACGATGTTCCGGTGCTCGATCCGATTTCGTTTGAGGATGAGACGTCAGACCATTTTGACCACGACGATCTGACCACGGCTGAGGAACCGGAGGATATCGACGTTCCAGACTTCGATCCGAATGCGGAACTGTTCGATGAAAAGACCCCGGAAAACTCTGTCGAAGACACCCCTTCCGCGCCGCGCGATGAGCCGGTTGCAGTTGAGACGACCCCGGCATTCGCGGAAGAGCGTGCTGCAGAAGCGGCTCACCAGCCTGTGCCTGAAGCCTCACGTCGCGCTGTGCCGATCTCGTCCATCCCTGCACACCAGCGCCCAGGCGCTCCGCGTCCTCACGCCGCAACTTCGGCTCGTCCGCAGCCAGGAGGGGCTCCTGGAAGGGTTGTGACCGTTCCAGGTCCTCGCCCTGCACCGTCGACACCGCAACAGCCAGTGGCGTCGACTGCTGCTCCTGCTGCCTCGCCTGCTCCAGTCTCAACTGCCGCACCAGCACCGTCAGCGCCATCGCGAGCAGTCCCCTCTCGTAGTGCACCTGCTCGCACGGGGGAAGCTCCGCCCCGTACGCATGGTTATGGTGCAAAGGTTCCTGCCCCTCCAGGTCCAGGTCTCGATGAAGCCATTCGAGAGCGAGATGCGGCGGCAGCCAAAGCAGCTACTGCATCTGCAGCATCGACGCCTTCGGCACCGGCCAGACCGGGCGCTGCACCAGTCCGGCCCGGTCCAGGTGCGCCGCGTGGGCCACTTTTCACCAAGCCCAGCTTTGGCCGCTGAGAAGTCTGACCGATGACCCACGATTCCACCGCGCTGAACACCTATTGGCCACAGCTCATCATGGTGCATGGCTTGATGGAGTCTGGGAAAAGCACCCTGGCGACATATCTGATCGAGGAACACGGCTATAGACGCGTGAAATTCGCAGATACGCTCAAGAACATGATACGCCACATCCTTCGCCGCTGCGGCGTATCAGAGGCCCGGATCGAGGATTACCTTGAGGGCAACTTTAAAAAGGTTGCTATCCCCGAACTGAACGATCCCGCACGGCCGGAACTGTTGCTCGAAAATCTTCCAGATGAAGTGATCATGGAGCTGGTCATCGGCTTGCTACGTGACGCCGGTCTGACTGATGAGAAGATCGCCTATTACTCAGACAATCAAGACGCACCGGTTGTCGAACTGCGTGGCGTCACCACACTCCGTCGGCTCTATGACACGCTACGACATAACTGGTCGCGACAGATGTTGCGTGGAGAAGTCGTGACTTGTCGTCGCATGATGCAGACGCTGGGCGAGGAGTGGCGCAATCTTCATAGCCACAAGCTCTGGGCCTATATTTCGCTCTCAATGTCGGAGGTTCTTTTTGCTGCCGGTCATCGTGTTGTAATCGATGACAATCGGTACCGCTTTGAATTCGATCCGTTCTCACATCTGCTCTATTTCAGGTTCGTCGTCACGCGCGGGGACAGGCATTTCCTTCCAGTCACGCCCGAAACCCATCAAAGTGAAATCCCGATGCCGGTTGAATGGTTCGATGCGCATCTTAAGAACGACTACACCATTCAGTCGCTCAGGGACCTCGCTCGTATTCACCTGGATTCCTTTGCTTCGTACAGACGCGTAAAAACCGTCATCGAAGGCCAATATCGCGGCATCGCCGCCTGATAACTCCTTGCCTAGTCAGACTGATCTCAAACAAAAAGCGCCCAAGATAAACATCATTGGGCGGCCCGCGTTTCTATATGGGATGATGTGTGGTTTGTTACCACTCGTATGGGTCTGAAGTCTCGGTCTTCTTGCATGCATTGCAGCGCCGGTTTCCGGCCCATTCGGACCAGAAAGACTTTTTGCATTTCATGCATTTGCGATCCATTGCCTGTTGTCGGCGGTCGGTCGACTTAACTTCATCGCATGACATGGTAGCAGCAGCGGATGCGGTGGTTGTCGCCGACGCGATGGATGTCTTCGTGACCTTGATCTTCTCGAAGAGTTTCTCTTCATCGCCGAAAAAGTCGTTTTCGGCCAATTTCGCAGCAACCGCGTCGATGGAGCGCTTTACCTGTTCGGCGATTTCGCAGATCAGGACGTCTCCATCGGCCGATGTGTTTTCCTTCAGGGCATCTCTGAGACCAGCAACATCATCTTCAGTCCATTTCCGCCGATGGCGTTCGTTATTCTCCATACGTCGCGGCAAGCCGGTCCTGCTTGCCTGGGTTTGGACGGATGACGTCGAGCGCTTCAGTTCAAGTGCAATAAGCACGATACTTCCCACTCGGGGCCACATATCGATGAGCGCGCGAGTGTCCGAATCTTGCCACTTGCGTCTGCGAAACTCAGACATCGATTAAACACTCCCGGGGGAAACATTGACTTATATAGAATGTTCGGGAGAATTGATTATGGCGTCAAGAAAAACTCTTTGAAATTCGAAAGACGTCTCGGTTCTCAAGGATTTATGGGCGGAAAACAGCAATGAAATTACTGAATTTGACCAAAGAGTCGGCCGAAAAACCTGGCGCGGCGTCACGTCGTGTAGGTGTCGGCGTTCAATCTCATGTCGACCAGGCGACCGCGATGGAACTTTCGCGGAATTCCTTGGCGCGCGCAAAGTACGAATTCCTTCTTCGTGTTACGTTTGTGCTCGCTGCCACGCAGATCATCATGGCGGTCCTGATGGTTTACCTTGCAACACGGCCGGTGGAAGAGCGGTTCATCCGCACGGATTCTCAAGGTCGCCTTTCGGAAATTCAGGTTCTTGACCGACCCATCCAATCCAACCAGGAAGTTATTCAGTGGACTGCAAGGGCTCTTACGAGCGCCTATACACTGAGTTTCGCCAATTACTCGCAGCAGCTTAACGACATCAAGCCTCATTTTACGACAGAAGGATGGGAATCCTTTAACCAGGCCCTTTCTCGCGCTGGCTTCATCGAAAACCTGCTCTCAGGCAAATATGTCACCTCCGCAGTTCCGTCTGCCGCCCCGACCATTGTCTCGGAAGGCACCGTGCTTCAAAGCTATGGCTGGCGCGTGCAAATGCCGATCACGATCAGCTATCGTTCGTCGGGCGTCGAAGAGACCCGATCTATCATGGTTGAGGTCACCGTTGTTCAACGTCCTGCTGTAGAAAACCCGTCTGGTCTGGGCATCGCTCAGATCGTTACCCGATAACTCGAACCCGGAATCGTAACAAATGAAGTGGTCAATTCCTTCCCAACCTGGTGACAAGGGTGAGGCCACCTCAAGACAATTCCTTAATTTTCTGCCCAATTGCGGTATCTTTGCTCTTGTCAGGTCGCTCGCCTCGATTGACAATTTTTCAAAGTTCGCGAATTCGCGCCAGAATTCCTTAGTGAGGACGTCCTGATGAAACGCATTTTACAGCTTGTGATGGGAGCGTCACTCGTGCTTGGCAATGTCGGCATGAGCGCACATGCTCAGGACGGCTCCGATCTCCTTCTGCCGCCACCAACATTTAACGGTAACCAGATCAATCAAACGCGCGGTGCGCAGCCGACGCAGGCTGCAGCCCAGCTCCCTGGCGCAGCTGAAGAGCCGAAGGTTCCCGAGACAAGCAAGGACGATCCCGGCTTTCAGGAAGCCCTGAAGATGATCGCGCCAATGTCTCCAGAGCAGATCGAGGAATATAATCGTCAGCTCGATGCCCGTGATCGTGCCCGTGGCAAGGAAATCGAGTCGATTAACTCGGGTACCCGTTCGGTCAGATTGTCGATGCGTCCTGGTGAGCGTCCTCCTGTCATCAAGGTTTCGCCTGGCTGGATCAGCACCTTGACCTTCTCGGACGTTACCGGCGCACCGTGGCCTGTCATGAACGTCCTTTCTGGAAACAGAGACGCTTACGAAGCCCTTAACGCTGGCGCTGCTGGCGACACGAACATGATCACGATCAGCACGAAGCAGGCCTACATCCGGTCGAACCTTGCGGTGACGCTGATCGGGGCAAGTGTTCCGGTCATCCTGACGCTTGATCCGACGGAATCGAATATCGACGTCCGCGTTGATATTCAGGTAGACCAGCGTGGTCCGAAGGCTGCCTACGACATGCTCTCTGGCAGTGGCCTTGCCCCGACCAATGACAGCACCATGCTTGCATTCCTCGACGGCGTTCCGCCGGAGGGTGCTAAGAAGCTTCAGACTGGCAGCAGCGAAGTCCAGGCCTGGCGCTATGATGAACAGCTCTATGTCCGCACGTCGCGCACCATGCTCTCGCCCGCCTATATGTCCAAGCAGAGCAATGTCAGCGGCACAAACGTTTACGTTTTGAATGAAGCCCCTGTTCTCCTTCTATCGGACAACGGCCGCATGTTCAGCGTGATGATCAAGCGATAACCGGGAGAGGGACCCATGTCACAATTTGGAAAAAACTTTAAGGCGACAGTCCTCGGAAGCAAAAAGCTTTTGATCGGCCTCTTCCTGCTGATTGTTGTCGTTATCGGTTATGTGCTGTCGAGTGCTCCCGAGCCGGTCATCCCTAAATCCCAGGTTCCGTCTTCGGGTCTGTCCGGTGATACGCCTGTTCAGGGTCTGGTCCCGAACAACCAGAAATACAACGAAGAACTCGACCAAAATGATGCCGATGTCTTCAAGGAAGCAAAAGCGACAGGAACGTCTGCCATCCCGACGTTGCGCGCCAATCCAACGCAGACTGTTGCGCCGGTTCTGGTGACCCCTGAGCCGACCCCGGCTGCGCCGGTGATTGATGAGCCAGCTCCTCAGATCACGCAGCAGCCGATCCTCGTTCAGGCTCCGATCAACAATATTCCAATCGTCGCGCCGCCGAATGCCGCCCGTGTGAACAACGACAAGGCTCGTGCTGATGGAATGATGAAGTACATGGCGGAAATGCGCCGTACCATTCCGGGTGCCTCCGTTACCAACTTCGGCGATCCAGCAAACTTCGTGAAGGAAGAGCCGCAGCAGTCTGCGTCGATTGCAGAGTCAGGCGTCAGCGCTGCGGAGCAGTCGAAGATCACGCTGCCGCTGTCAGGGAAAATCCTTTACGCTGAACTTGTCGGCCGTGCGAACTCGGATGTTCCTGGTCCTGTGATCGCCAAGGTTCTCCAGGGCGAATACGCTGGTGCTACCTTGATCGGTTCGTTCAAGGCTGCTCGCGAGCATCTGGTTATTTCCTTTGACAAGATGACCGTCGAAAAAACGGCCAATGGCGAAGAAATCAACGAGACAGTTGATATCAAGGCGGTCGCAGTCGACACCTCCAATATCGGCACCGGGCTTGCAACCAGCGTGGACCGCCACCTCTTCCAGAAGCTCGCCATAGGTTTCACCTCGGCTTTTGCTCAAGGGTTGGGTGACGCGATCTCCGACAAGGGATCGACCACGTACAACACATCTAACGGCACGATTACGACCCGTAACGGCGACCTCAACACTGAGGAGCAGCTTCTATCGGCAGGTGGTCAGGCTATCGCCCGTGGCGGTAACATTCTTGACAGCGAGTTTGGCAACCGTCCCACGACCATCATTGTCGAAGGCGGTACCGCCATCGGCGTCCTTTTCCTCTAAGATTGCGAGAAGAATATGCCTACTAAGGACAACAAGGATTTTGACGACGTAAACGGTGGTTTCGAGTTCGAAGCGGTTCCGACATGGGATGACGTCGAAGAGGAAAAATCAGGCCCGGCAGAGAAGACGGAATTCGAGACCGATTTTTCCAATCTCGAATTCGGTGGCTCGTCAGATGCGGACAACGAGAACGACAATGGCTTCGGCTTCAATTTTGACGCCATGCCAACTGAACAGTCGGTAACGGCTGATCAGCATCGCGGTGACCCCTCGTCGGAATTTGAGGAATTCGGCATCTCGCAGGACGAATATCATTCGCATAACACCGGCTTCGGGGCTTCCGATGACGACGCTTCTCATCCGTCATCTGCTGAGGAAGCCACTCAGTTCGACGAGTTTGATCAGGCGTTCTCAACGGGAGCCAATGATCATGGCCACCAGTCGACGGCTGACAATTCCTATTACGATGACGCAACGGAAGCGCTGACGAATGGGCAGTATCTCGGCGCGGCCGAAGATGATCCCTATACCCAGGTGCAGGATCAACAGTCTGTGCAACAGAGTGCCCAGGCAGCTCCGGCGTCCACCGGACAGAAGTCCCTGCTTTCCAAGCTCATTCTGCCGGTTGGTATCGGAGCAATCGTGCTCGTCGGCGGTTTCGTCGGCTATACCAGCCTGATGTCATCGACCGCTCCTGCACCGGCCGTCGTCGCCCAGACACCGTCTGTCACCGAAACACAGTTCCCGAGCGTATTGCCGCCGCAAGAAACCGCTCAGGCTCCGGTTGCCACTACTCCATCTGTCGGAACCGAAGTTGCTTCGAACCCGCCGATGAAGCAGACGAACGAACCGCAGGAATTGACGTTCGATCTTCCGGGTAACCCGTCAACTGACGTTGCATCGTCGGTCGAGACCCCGATTGTCGACACGCCGCCTGCAGCGTCCACACCGGTCAATGTAACTCCAGCCACTCAGCTTCCTGTCTCGACCCCGGTCGAGACAGCTACACCGGTCAAGGAAGCAACTCCTGTCACTCCTGTTGCGGTCCAGCCTGTCGTCGACAGCAACTTGCCCGCTGCGAAAGATATTGCGTTGAAGGCCGATCTGAAGGACGTTCTTGATCGCCTCGCCTCGCTCGAAGCAAAGGTCGACGATTTGGCCGACAGCTTCAGCGCCAAGGTGGATGTTCCAGCTGTTCCGACTCTTCCGGTTCAGACACCGCCAAGCGACGTTTCTGCCGGGTCCGGCTTGAACACGAACGCATTGCCGGTCGCGTCAATCGACAATATCGATCCACCGCTGAAGCCAATCGTTATCAAGGGCCTTACCCTTGTTGGCGTGTCGGGTGACACAGCCTGGGTCAATACGGGCAAGGATGTCATTTCCGTCAAGAAGTCGGACGTTCTGCCGAATGGTGGCAAGGTCGAGGATATTCGCCAGTACCGTGGTGATTGGGTCCTGATCGCTACCGACGGCATCGTTCTTCGCTAACCGGAGGTCACGCTGTTGGCAAAACCGCATATTTCCTTAACTCTGAGCGTTAAAGCCAAGAATTGGCGCTTAGCCGATCATCTGTCGGACGAAGCCGATAACGAGTTCGGAAAAATGCGCATGAAAGCCATGCAGCGTGACAACTATACCTGCATCGGGTGTGGGTTCCGCTCCGTCAAATGGCAGGAAGTCCACCATGTCGACGACGATCATCACAACAACGATGTGAGCAATCTCGCGACCGTCTGCTCCTTCTGTCATAGTTGTCAACATATCGGCTTCGCAGGTATCAACAAGGAAGCTGTATTGATCTGGTTGCCTGAATTCACTCAGGTGGAGGTCAACCACATCGTCAGAACAGCCCTTGTTGCAGATCGCTGGTTTGCCAATATCAAGGAAGATGTCGGAAGCGAAATCCAGAAGCTGCGCCAGGCTCGTCATTTTTCTGAAGCTGGTCAGAATATCAGAAACGCCATGCTGGAGCGGCAGACCGAGGTTCAGGCCCGGCTTGGAACTTCTGATCCGACAGAATTGGCAGAGGCTCTGATGCAACTTGAGGATCACGTCTATGATCAGCGTGACCGGTTCCTTTCTGGTGTGCGCCTGTTGCCGCTTGGCGTAAGAACGGTGGGTGGCGACGACAAAATGAAACAGATGACGCAGCACTGGCTTGAAAACGGTGGTGGGTATTACGGGTACAGGCCGACTGCCTGGGCTTCCTTGCGAAAAAATATCTTCGGCTAAAAATATTGACCGAGGTCGTATTTGTCGTATTCAATCCTATGATTTTCTTGTTAAAGTCATAGAGAAGCACAGAGTTTTTACATGGCACGCCCTTACGATCCTGACAAGAAATTCGGATTCGTCCTCTTTGACGACATCAAGGACCCGGCCTCTGGCTGGGCATCGATTGCTGGCGGCAGTGCCACTCGTATCGCCACGATTGACGACTTGTCGACCGGCGTCATCTGGTGGACAAATGTCGCTTACAATGAGTTCTTTTATGCCACCGAAATCTGGCGGAAATCCTTTCTTCGTCATGACAAGTATCTCGTAATTTCTCCTGATCGGGCTCTTGCCGAGTGGAATAACAACCCAAAAACGGCTAGTCCGGACTTCAAGTGCCTGTTCCTTGCCCAGGTTTTCAACAGGGTGATGTATGCGGCATTTAATCTAGCCCGTCGACAAATCCCGGCGATCACCATGGAGAAGCTCTTCGGTGGCCAAAAACTGGCGGACGATCTGCGGGTTCTCATGCCCGAAATGGATTATCCGCGCGGTGAAGCCGCCGCCGTGATGAAGGCCGATCTGTCGTTCTCATATTTCACAAAATCCTTGCTGCGTATGCCGTCGGATGGCGATCTCATCATCCTGCGTAAGCCACGTCTTCTTTACGCACAGACAATGCTGAATTTCCCTGTGCCGGTCGGCCCATTCGAACCGTTGACGCGTCGGTCAATGCGGGAACTTGGCGCGGGCGATGATCGCGCACAGTTCATTCGTGAAGCTGACAAGCCGTATATGGTGGAATTGACCATCGAGCGGATGAACCCTGATCTCGGCCCGATCTACAACTTCTCCAGCTCATCGGACAAGAACAAGAAAAAGGTCACGCGCAACTGGGTTGCGCATCCGGAATTCCTTTGCCTTGATACGCTGGCTGAAGTGGACGTTCGCTCTGCCTATGTCGGCGATAGTTACAAAAACCTCTATGATGAACTTGATGAGAACATCAAGGATTTCCTCAATGACGTCATGAACGATTCTTTGTGGACTTCCGGAATCATCGCCGAGACCCTTTGGCAGTGTATGCTGTTGAAGGAGTCGACGGATCGTGTCGGCCGTGCTGCTGACGGCAACGAAAAGGCGGGGACGTCCTGGGAAGGTGCCTGGCTACGTGCTCACGACAAGATCGTCATGTTTGCCCATGCAAAGGAACTGACCCAGCTCGGCTATGCCGTCGCTTCCTATGGGCCAGGCTGGATCATGTGTAAGGTTCCCCGAGAAATGAAGGCGGACTACCTCCGTGATGCCCTGTCGCTTGGCCTTGTTCCGGCCATGACGGACTTCCCCGACGGTCTGTTTGATCGTAAGAAACGTATCCCGTGGACCAACGATCCGAAGTCGATCTTCCTTGCGACCTTGCAGGCGCAGCGGCGTAACAACGCTATCTGGCTCCTGGACCAGTTGTCGGTGGTGGATGATCCCAAGCAGCGCAAGGAACTGCAGAAGCAGATCATGGAAAAAGTTACGAAGATGGGCTGGTGACCGGCAACAGGCCGGTCAGATCGTGTTTGCCTTCATCATTATTGCCTCACACCACCTGGACAGGATTGTTTCTGTCGCAGCCGCATACCAACCGGATGAATTGATCGGGTTGAACTCGACGACCTTGTAGCCATCCTGCGTTTTCGCGATATCCATAACGATGGTGCTGATAGGAAGGTGCTGTGCCGCCAAATCGGTTGCAGCTTTGAGAACCTCATGTGATGTCTCTCTCTTGAGGCAGAGTTCACCCTTGTTTCGGTACATGCTGACATTGATCAAAACGTTGTCGATGAACCAGCACCTATACTCTGCCTCGATTTCCTTGACCGGGCTTGCCCAGCATTCAAGCTGCGAATCCGGCAGAGTCTGATGCCTTTCCTGCCGCAGTTTCAGCATGTTTTCCCAGGAGGCAATGTCGTAGACCGCACCATTAAAGGCTTTATCGTCCCGGTTCGGCCTTATATGCACCCGTTCGCCGCGCTCCAGACGCCGTGTGATCTCGGAGACGGTCTGAACCTCGCCATTGCCGTTCAATGCATTCTTGCCGAAAGCAGGAGCCCAGCTTGTCGCGGCAAAGCGGTGCCTATCATAGAACGTCCAGGGAGCAAGTGCGCTGTCGGCACAGCGCTTGACCCAGCCAACGGAGCCATAGATGACCACGCCCGGTACGGCATTCCAATCGACACCAATCTTCTCCGGGTCAAATGTCTCGGTCAGTGACCTGTCGATAAATTGATGATCGTGTTTGTTACAGAAATCCAGGCACGGCTGGATCAGTCGGCCAATCTGGTCGAAATAGTTGTTCTGCAGCAGAAAGATGGGCTTTTGTGGCACTACCGCTCTCAGTCGTGAAAGCGGTAGTCAGTTTCACCAATGACCTGTTCTGTTGCCGTTGCGATGGCTCGATACCGAAGAAGAGCGTCCACGTTGGTTCCCTGATCCCATGCGGAATTCCATACGATGGTCGGAGAATGATCGACCGTGCGGAGGATTCGCCTGACCTCCATCGGGAACTCCTTGAAATTGAAGGATGCGCCGTCTTTCACGCTTTCGTCGTCATACCAGAGTTCGTCACCGTTCCGTTTTGCCGGTGTGTAATACTTCCTGCTATATTCCTCTTGAGCGAACCCCAGTGAGGGCGCGTCTCGCAGGTATCCCACGACATGCAATTCCAGTTCGCTTGAGGCAAGAATATCCCAGCTCTCGGCAATTTCAGGCGCGTTGTCGATCTGTGTCATTGCCGACGTCAGAAACCCATAGAAGTCGGAGTGCGTGCTGAAGCGCTTTACCGTATGCCCTTTCCACGAAAGCTCCATAAAGGCATAGCTCTCGCGAACCCAGGTGATATCGATTTCGGCCTTGTGCAGCGTGAACTTGTTGCCAGTAAATGACGTTTGCTTGTCGATGAAGATGATTTTCTCGCGCACGGGCGCGAATTCATGATACCCGAGAACCAGATTTTCTTTTTGCATTTGAATTTGCCCTGAACAAGAATTAATCGGAAATGGATTCCTGAACGGACACGATACCGTCCATGGATTTCAAAGTTGTCTCTGCTGCGAGCGAGATCACGTACCTACCGGCCATCGCCCGTGCATTTACCTGCTCGCCCTGGATGAGCTTCATGACAATCGGAACAGCTTTTGGGTTGTCGTCTTCCCGGATGGTTGCCGCGAAATCGAGGAACTCCTTGGCCTTTCGGATAACCGCTTCCTGTTTGATAGCGTCTTCGATCTTTGTCGCATCGTCGGCGGTGATCTTTCCGTTTTCCAGATCGATCCGCAGCTGGCTCAGCTTGCGCTGCTCCTCAACCGTCGACTTTACAAAGTCCCGATCCAGTGTGATCAGCATTTTGCCGCGTTCCTGAGAGACGAGTTCTTCTGCATCCAGGATTTGGCGACCGAAAATCGAAAGGCCGTCAAATCCCTCGTCCAGACGAACCTGGGCTTCGATCACAACCGGGCGACGGCCAAGTTTCGCGTTCGCGAGGATAATTTCGAGCTGTTCGATATGGTCGGCTGGCAGGTCTCGCCGGGAGAAGAAGCTCGCATAAAACACCGTCTTGCGTTCCTGGAATCTCGCACGCAGGTAGGGTGCCCCGTTCTTCGTGCGCTTCCGTTCGAACTCTTCGACCAGCCCTGCCATACGGACCTTTGGAAGGTCGGCAAGCCTGTTCTGCTTCATATACTCGATCAGCGACTGTTTACGCTTCACCTTGAGCTTTTCGAACTTCGGCTGGTAAACGTCGAGAGGATGGGTGCCGAAATAGAAGCCGACGGCGTTGAATTCGCGATCTGCCTTGTTTCCCCATTCGGTGACGTCAGCAACCTTCGATGGTATCTGGACAGGCTCGGAGGAGCCGAACATGTCGATCTGCGTCGTTTCTTTCTTGTTCCCCTTTGCCAGCCACTTCAGAATGCTGGTTGTCGCGGCCCGGTTTGCGTTCAAACCGTCGAATGCGCCTGCTTCGGTGAGCTTCTCGATCTGGTTGCCTCTGAATTCTCCGCCCATGCGCTGATGGAAATCGACCAGCGTGGTGAAGGGGCCATTCTTGTGAGCCTCAAACAGGGCGTCCATGTCCCCGTTGACGCCCTTGATGGCGTTCAAGCCGAAGCGCACGCCGAACGAGCCATCAGGCAGTTGCTCGGACTTGAAGCGCGGACCCGATTTGTTGATATCGGGCAGCAGCATCGGAACGCCATCGGCATCCATATCTTCCTTGATGAGCGCCATCTTTTCGGGCTTGTCCGAATATGTGAGGGACGCGGCATAGAACTGCGCGGGATAGTTCTTCTTCAGATAGGCGGTTTGATAAGAGATCACGCCATAGGCTGCAGCGTGCGACTTGTTGAAGCCGTAGTTCGCGAATTTCGCGATGGTATCGAACAGAGCGCCTGCGTCTTTCTCCGAGTGGCCGTTCTTGACGGCACCTTCAACGAACAAGACGCGCTGCTTGTCCATCTCTTCCTTGATCTTCTTACCCATGGCTCGACGCAAAAGGTCAGCGCCGCCGAGCGAATAGCCTGCGACAACCTGGGCCACCTGCATGACCTGCTCCTGGTAAACCAGAATGCCAAAAGTCTCTTCCAGGAACGGCTTGGTACCGGCAACTGGCTCCGGATATTCCGGTTCCTTGACCCCGTTCTTGCGGTCAGCGTAGAGCGGGATCATTTCCATCGGACCCGGGCGGTACAGAGCGCCAACGGCGATCAAGTCGTCGATCTTGGTTGGCCTGATCTGCTTCAAAGCCTTCTTCATGCCTTCGGATTCAACCTGGAAGACGCCGTTCGAATGGCCTTCAGCGAGCATTGCGTAGGTCGCAGCGTCGTCGAGCGGTATCAGGTCGATGTCGATGTCTTCTCCCGTGCTTTCCCTGATGTTCTTGAGCGTTTCCTTGATGACAGACAGGGTCTTCAGTCCGAGGAAGTCGAACTTCACCCAGCCTGTTTCTTCAGCCTTCTTCATGTCGTACTGGCAAACGCGCATACCCGACTTCGGGTCGTAGCCAACCGGTCCCATCCGGTGGAGCGCGCCACCACTGATGATGACGCCTGCGGCGTGCGTGCTGGTCTGTCGTTTGGTGCCTTCGAGTGCCGCAGCATTTTTTGCCAGAACACCGAATTTCGGGTCGGATTCGACAAACGCCTTGAACTCCGGGTTTGCCGGATCGTCGAGCGACTCCTGGACAGACTTGGGGTTCGGTCCATCCATCGAGACGAGCTTCGCCATGCGATGGGTGTCATACGGCGTGAAGCCGCCGAACTTGTCGGAAACCATGACGCGGCCGGTATCGTGGATCGCAGTCTTCGACTTGATTTCCGTAAAAGTCTGAATCAGGGAAACAACTTCCGAGCCGTACCGGTCACGAACATAATGCACTACCTCTTCGCGCCGGTCGGTGCAGAAGTCGATATCGAAGTCGGGCATGGAGACGCGTTCCGGATTGAGGAAGCGCTCGAAAAGCAGATTGTAATCGAATGGATTGATGTTGGTGATCTGGAGAACCCATGCAACAAGCGAGCCCGCGCCAGAGCCACGGCCTGGACCTACCGGAATTCCTTGTGCCTTCGACCATTTGATGAAGTCCGAAACGATCAGGAAGTAGCCCGGGAAGCCCATCTTGTTGATGATGCCGAGTTCATAAGCGAGACGCTCCTGGTACTTCGGATGATCTTCAACCGGGATGGAAAACTTTTCCAGACGCTCGATTAGACCCTTAGCCGACTGAACTTCCAGTTCCTCCGCCTCGGAGCGGCCACCTTCCGTTTCGAACGGAGGCAGTACAGGCTTACGTGACGGAGCCATATAGGCGCAGCGCATTGCGATATAATTGGCGTTGACGACAGCGCCTGGGAGGTCGGCGAATATGTCTTTCATGATGTCGGCCGGTCGAATGTGGAACCGGCGTTCCGAAGCAGGGACAATACCCTGGTCGGTCACGGCGACCTTTTTGCCATTGGAAATCGCATCCATCAGCTCGAACGCGTCAAAGCGATCACGGGTGGCGTACCAGATGTCGGAAAGGGCGACCAGCGGAATTTCGCCGAGGACCGTACCATCTTCGAAGGCGACTTCGTCATTGGTACGGGCAATCTCGATCAGTTGCTGCTCGATATCTTTTTCGGCTGGTGTTTCATCCCCAAAGCGGGAGATACCGATGTACAGTCGATCCTGGAAAAGCATTTTGAACCAGCCGACAGTGTTCTTTGCGTCATCATAAAGACCATTACGCAGCATCTGGTAAAGCATGCCGTCATAGCCACCGGTAATCATGATAATACCGTCGTTCGGATATTCCGCGAGAATGTCGATTGTCGTCAGACCCTCGCCACCTTCGTAGTCTTCCTCGGGGCGTGGCTGCTGAGTGGCGTCGAGGATTGCGCAGATGTTCTGGAAACCGACATCGTTCTGGGCAAGCAGGATAATGCGGCCTTCCAGGTTTTTGCCCAGCGTGAGGCGCAATGTGACGCCCATAATCGGTTGAACGCCGTATTTTGCGCCATATTCCGCAAACTTCATCGCGCCATGCATATTTCCTTCATCGACAATAGCCATGGCCGGAACTTTCAGCTTCGCAGCCTGTTCCACAAGGATTTCTACCTTGCTAACGCCCTTGGAGAGGGAAAAATCGGAATGGGCGGCTAGATGGGCAATGAAATTGCTCATTAAATAAAATTCCTCCAGGGCTTTCGAAGGATTCAACCTTAATACGGAGCCCGGCTTACGTCGATAACATTAATCTCTTGACACGTACTGGCTTATTGCGTCAACAGTTTTTGCAAGGAGTTCTCCATGAAAATAATTGACGAACTGGACCCAAATCAGTTGGCGGCTGCCACATCTAAATCCTTGAGGACAAGCATTAATGCTGGTGCCGGGACGGGCAAAACCAAGACGCTGACCGCTAGAATCGGTTGGCTGCTCTCCGAGCAAGGAATTCCCGCCGAAAATATTTTCGCGGTTACATTCACAGCCCGAGCAGCGCGTGAACTTCAGGAACGTGTCGAGAGCAATGTCGGCGGCCTGGCTCACGGACTGCGCATCGGAACCTTTCACAGTCTTGCTTCGCGCATCCTTCGCCGTCATGCGGCTCAAGGCGGCCTGAAGGACTCAACTTTCGGCATCGTTGACGAAGACGAGGCAAAAGCCATCCTGCGCGAGATCGCTGCAGACCCCCGCATCATCGGTCCCTTCGCTTCTCCCGATGGTCTTGACGAAAAAGCCATGAAGGAACTGGAAAAGGACCATGCCAGTGGCGTCGGCTCGTTCGCGGCAAATACGCTTCGCCAGATCGGTCTATGGAAGTCCTGGGGTCTAACCGAAGCTCTTGCGACGGACCCCCACAGGGAGGCTCGTGACGAGGTCACAGAGCGCATGGTGACTGCTTATGGTCTGTATCAGCATGAGCTGGAGCGCCGTAACATGGCTGACTTCGGTGACCTGATTCTGAAGGTGGTCGACATCTTCGACCGGCACCCGGAACTTGCAAGGCTTGAGGCCTTGAAGGTCAAGCATCTGCTGATCGATGAAGCCCAGGACGCAAACCCGGTTCAGATCAGGTTTGCCCACCATCTGGTCTCCCAGCATAACGGCCTCACGATTGTCGGTGACGATGACCAGAACATTTTCGGTTTCCAGGGCAGTTATGCCGGAGCCATGCTCGACCTGGCAGGTGAAGGCGCTGCGGAATTCATGCTTTCGACCAACCGTCGTTGCACGGAAGAGATACTTCGCCCCGCCAACATCATCGTTGGATATAACCGGCGACGTAAGCCCAAGCAGCTGGCATCCGGCCGACACGGAGCGAAGGTATTTGCGACTGGCCACGTGACCGACATCAATGAAGCCGCCTGGGTGGCTCAGCAGATCGGCAAGCTTGTCGAATCCGGTGTCGATCCCCAGCAGATCGCGATCCTGTTCCGCTCGAAATACACCATACCACCCTTCGAGGAAGCCTTGCTCCGTTTCGGCGTGTCCTCTCTGGTGATGTCCGGCACCTCCCTCATGGAACGCGAAGAAATCCGGGATGTGGTGGCATTTCTCCGGTTGGCTCTGAACCCCGCAGACGAAGTGTCCTTCACGCGGATTGCGAACAAGCCAGTCCGTGGCGTCGGCCCGGCAGCTGTCGAGTTTGTCGTATCCCTGGCCCGTTCGAAGTCCATCGATTACCTAGAAGCGCTTCAGATCGCGTCTGACAGCGGCAGCACTTTCAACCTGACCAAGGGTGCAAGATCGGGTATGCGGGAACTTGCAAACGCGCTGTCATTCCTTGTCGAAGACGGTCGCTGGAACCGCCCGCCTTATGACATCGTGACGACTGCGCTTACGGCAACAGGTTATCTGGACTGGCTAAAGAAACAGGATGGAGCAGACAAGCGGGTAGGCTTTGTCGAGGGGTTGCACCGTCTGGCCGAAGGCTATGAAGACCTTCTGTCGTTCCTTGGGGACATGGCCTTGATGACGGATGGCGAGGTCTCGAAGGAAGCTCAGACCGGTCGAGTGAAGTTGATGACGATCCATGCCTCGAAGGGACTGGAGTTCGACCATGTCTTCAGTGTCGGTTACGACGAGGGAGTCTTTCCGAATGCTCGTGCCATCGAAGAGAAGGTTGTTGCCAAGCCTGGCGACCCATGGAATGGCCCACAGGGTGGCGGCCTGGAAGAAGAGCGCCGTCTTTGCCACGTCGCCTTCACGCGTGCCCGCCACAGCCTTACGGTCTCGTTCCCTCATAAGAGGATCGGCAACAAAGGGAAAATGAAGGCGACCGGCCCTTCGTTCTTCATGGAAGAATGCGACCTGCCCTATAAGGAGATGGCGCAGATGTCGGCTACCGACCTCGGGCGAAAGAATGCACGTCGCGGTATGAAGACAGGTGGATATGAGCGCCGTTAGGTGTTAGCACGAGCATCCCATGCAAGCACCATGGGATGTTCCATATCTGACGGCTGCGCTGGCGACAGCCACAGCAGAAGACCAGGCTTCTCCCGGCAAATCTTGTAGCGCGTCGTCACGACCACGAAACGGTCATCCTTGAAGGCAATTTCGTTCAGTGCGTCGGCCGCAGCCTTTTCCAGGTTGTCCGCATCCCCATCAGCGGGAGATGTCGGCCAGAACTTGCGATCCCCTTTCAGGACGAAGAGCATTTCGACTTTCACCGGGCCGTCAAAGGGCAACCTGTCTCCAAGTACCTTGCGCACTTCCTTGCGGATGAAATCCTCGTATTCAACAGTGTCCTTGGGAGTGATCGTGACCTGAGCCCTGCTCTTGTTCGTGACAGGATCGCGTAGCAGCGCCTTGAACCGCCCGAGATTGCCCTTTGCGGCGAGGAATGCGTCACCGATAACCTTCATGTTCATCATCGTCCTCGGTCGCTTCTTCGGCCGAGGATCGTGTGGAAGGTCGATGTAAAATTCCATGATCGTTTCACTGCTCGCTACGATCTCCGCACGATCTCTTCCTGCCTTCTTGCTGCCCTTCGGCTTTTTGACTGCTTCCCCCGGCTCTTTGTTGACGGTCTCTGGTTTGCTTTGTCTTATCGGCTGCGCAGCGGGTGCCTGGCTGCCAGTTCTCGTTTTGAAGCGCGAGAGGACATTAGGGTTGATTTTCACCATCTCTCGTCCCTCGCCTTCATTCGTTGGCGTTCCAGGTCATTACCGTGACTTGAGATCGCAAAAGCCATTACTGAAAGAGTTTTGATGGGGCAGGAGCCGAGTTCATATCGTCTTGCGGCTTCGTCTTCGCCTGCGGAAAGACGGTCGGCTGTCGGCATCCAGTTGGCCACACGAGCTTTCAGGCCCGTCTCGACGAGGTTGATTGCGAGCGCTTCACACGCCGGGGAAAGTGGATCGATTTCACCGATATCCCGAACGATTTTCAGCGCTTTTTTATGCTGTCTGCCACCCGACAGGCTGCTTAAATCGTAGGAAACGCTGCACGCAGCGAGCCATGTTGAAGCACCAACGAGCGCCAAAAGGAAATATCGGTTTAATTGCGTCACGCGCGTTGACATCAAGGAATTCCGGTTGTTGAATCTGAGCCGCATTAAATTAAAGAATTCCTTGAGGAGACATGTCAATGTCCGCGACCCTTATGTCATCGACACCGCTACAGGGTGCCCGAAAAATCATCGGCGACTCTGAAACGACTGGTCTCGAAAAGAAAGAGGATCGCGTCATTGAACTGGCTGGTGTCGAGATCATCGGCAACGTGATCACCGGCAATTTTTATCACCAGTACATCAACCCCGGCCGCCGCAAGGTTCATGATGACGCTTTCAAGGTCCACGGTATAAGCAACGAATTTCTGGCCCCCTATCCGACGTTTGACCTGATTTACCAGGATTATCTTGCGTTTATCGGTAAATCGCCCGTGGTTTTCCATAATGCTCCGTTCGACATCGGCATGATCGCCGAAGAGTTTGCCCGTCTGAAAATTCCAATGTTCACGAACGAAGTTGAAGATACTCTCGTACAGGCCCGAAAGCTCTTCCCCGGCTCGCCAGCCAACCTCGATGCGCTTTGCCGTCGTTTTGGGATCGACAACACGCACCGTACAAAGCACGGAGCTTTGCTCGACTCCGAAATTCTCGCCGAGGTCTATATCAAGATGCACCGGCTTGATCAGCTGAAGCTGACAGTCGCCGATCAGGCCGTCACAGCAGCCGTCGCCGCGTTGCAATTCGATGCAAATTCTCCTTCTCTCGCCCCGGAAAAGCAGACGCTGATCGTATCGCCGCGCGCTGCAGAAATTGCTGCCCACAATGAATTCCTTACGAAATTCATTAAAGGTGCAATTTGGAAGGAATTCTCCATCCAAAACGGTTGACAGCCTCACGCATTTAACGGCTTATATCTTCGCACAACGAATTTAGAAAGGAATTCCTTGATGACCGAAGTTGGGTCGCGACCGCTTCTCCCTGCCGAGCAGGTTGCTACGATTGATGAAGCGCGTGCACAGAACCTCAGTGAAATCATGCAGCGCACTGCCCGGGCGATCAAAGAGCAGCGCATGCAGGATCAGAGCATGATTTCCGCGCTTCAGACATCACTCGCCGAAAAGGAAGTCGAGTTGTCGCGCGTTCGCAACGAGGCCGTTGCCATTCGCATGGAGAGCGAACAGGCGATCCGTGGCCTGCGCAGTGACCTGGCATATTCGCGCTCTGAAGCCGATGAGCTTCGCAAGAAGCTTTCTGCCGCGAATGAGCATTTCGAAAACTTCTACGAACAGGCAGGTGTTCTATGGAACACCATCGAGCAGCGTCATCGCGATTTCGTGTCCGTTGAAGAGCGCGCCGACGCCTTCTTCCTGCAGCAGGACGCCAGCAAGGCCTTGAACCGTCCAGCTCCTTTGTCGCCGACCCAGCGCGTCGACGAATTCCGCAATTTGCTGGAGCGTTTTCAGACCGAGAGTCTGGTCCCATCCGCTTCCGCCGTCTATTAATCCCACCAGTCAGTGAAAGAGAAAACCATGACAGAACAAGCACTCCGCAATCAGTCTCCTGCCGCGCCGCCGAGCGGCCTTGCCCTTTTTGAGCAGGTCAATGCAACCCTCAAGGCTTCCGAAGAGGCCAAGCGCCATCTATCGGCCCAACTGCAGAAGTACGGCGCTGCGTTTGCAAAGCTGAAGCAGGCTTATGACAAGCTGGCCGCTGCCCATGAAATTCAGACGAACGAGTTGACTGAACTGAAGGCCGCTAAGGTGACCTTGACTGAAACCGTCCGCCATCAGTCCTCGATGCTCCAGTCCTACGAGTCGCAGTTCCAGATGTTCTCGGCGGAAGTCGTTCGCTCGGACGCGCAGCTTCTCGATTGCGATAGCCTGGTGTCGCCGGTATTCGACCTGGATGCGGTGAATAACGGTCAGCAGAGCCCGGTCCTCAGTTTCGACCTGGAGCAGACAATCAACGCCTATGCTACCGATGCTGCTCCCGAGTCCACTCCTTCCGTTATGACGGTGTTTCCGACCCTGTCAGTGCCGGAAGAAGTTGCTTCGACTTTTGAAAACGAAGGTGAAGCGCTGATCACCGATGCGGACTTCAATCTCGACATGGAGGCTATCGCCCGAGATATCGAATGCGAGACCGAAAAGGCAGCCTGATCTGCCATCGCTGACTGATCACATGGAAAAGCCCCGGCGTCTTAAAGAACTCCGGGGCTTTCGCTATTTTTCGAGTGGCACGTCCCAGTATATGAAGGACAGCCAATCCTGATGCAGGGCCTGAGTGCCGTCGATTGTTCGCTGACGGACAGCGATTTCGTACGGCCTAGGTTTACGCGGCTCGGTGAGCAGCGTCATTTTCGCTTCCTTTGGCGTCCTGTTTGCCTTGAAGGTGTTGCAAGGCTGGCAGGAGCAAACAATGTTTTCCCATGTCGTGCCGCCACCGCGCGATCTTGGAATCACGTGGTCAAAGGTAAAATCACGGGTCGTCACCTCTGTTGCGCAATATTGGCAAACACCACCATCGCGAAGCCAGATGTTATAGCGATTGAATGCTATCGCACGCGAAACCTGCTGGTATTCCTTCAGAGCAATTACGCTCGGAAACTTTATCTCATGAACAGGGTGAGGAATTGTTCGGTCATATTCCGCTACCGTGATGACGCGATCCAACCAGACAGCCTTAACCGCGTCCATCCAGGACCACGTCGAGAGCGGGTAGAGAGATAGCGGCTGGAAGTCGGCGTTCAATATGAGCGCGGGGAACTGGCCAGGATGAATCGTCATAAAATAGGTCCTTTGTTACGAACCCGGACGATCCCATCTTACTCCTTAATTGGACCCGTCCGGTATAGCCGACACGGGTATTAAGGGTGAACCGGTCAGCAGTGATTGTATGCGCATTCGACAGCAAAATACGATGCCATCCCAGAGCGGTCGCCCGCCGGGAGGTTAATCGCAAGTCTGCTTGTCGTCTGCTTCGTCAACACTGCTTTATTCCTTCTTCACGATTTCACCATGGCAAACTTTTTTGCCTGGATCAACCGCTTTGTTGACATTAACGGCGAACTTGGCCCTGCTGTTGCCTTTGTTGCTCTTCCGGAAGCCTTGCTGGCTGGTATTTCTTGAGCGAGTTTGCAAGGTTCTGAAGGTTTCCCTCCTCAAGAGCGCTTCTTACCGGGTCAGTTACCTCGTTTGTCATCGTCACCTGCTCGATGAACGGGCCTCTGGGCGTCATGGTTTGATGAATTACCATTCTGACGTTTGAAGCCAGGGACCGGCGGGCGGACTCGCGCATTTCCGGCTTCAGATACTGAAGGAGAGAATTCACGGTATCTGCAATGGACGACGAGTGGATCGTGGCTACGACAAGCTGTCCGCGTCCTGCGGCAGCGATTAATTGCTCTGCGGCTTCCATCGAGCGGATTTCGCCAAAGAACATCCAGTCCGGATTAAAACGCTTTGCCTTCTTGTCGATCTTTTCCCAATCGCTTTCGCGGTGAATTTCATGCTGGAAGCACCAGGAATGCTCGCTGAGTGCGCCCGACAGCATGTATTCGACAGGGTCTTCCATCGTGAACAAGGTGCCGCCCATCTGGACGCAGAAGTTTCGCAAGAACGAGGCGGCCGTTGTGGTTTTTCCTTGTCCGGTCTTGCCGCCGATAAGGATTAGTCCCTTTTTACGGGCTTCCATCATCACCGCTTCGACAAGGCTCGGGTGGATGAGGAGTTCATCGGGCGTTGGGACGATCAGAGGAATCGGGCGAAGTGCTGCCCAGATTTCGCCGTCGGCCGCTTCGGAAATCGTGTAACGAAGTCTGAGATCGCGATACATGATGACGCCAATTTCCTTGTCGCCAATGAACGGCAGCAGCTGCATGCGGATTTCGCTTATTGGATCGGAATATTTATCCGGAACCGCGAGATTTGCCGAAATCAGCGTGGCTCGACCCGTTCTCGTAACGTCTGGCTTGTATCTGGAGCCGAAAGTCGGGTCATCTACGCGAATGTACAACTCTGTAAAAGGCAAATCCGACAACATCGCCGCCTGGCTGATTTCCTGCGCGTGGAACGATGGAGACATGGATAATTCCTTTTAGAATGTGTGGATTCATTAACCTCTTTAAAATGCTGGCATGTAAATATCGGGGCTGCAAACGCCGATGGCGCTTGCGTGACTTCAAAATTTCTGGCATCTGGCACATGAAAAGGGAGTTTGCGATGACAACGGATTCGATTTCTCGTCCTCACACCACCTCAACCGAGCGATTTCAGCGTGTTGTTCTTCCGGCGACGGTCGAACTGATCAAGTCCGCAATCGCCAGTTCTGTCGTGAATGCTGAGAACGCATCGTCGGTCGTGGAGACCATCGCGAATGCTGTCGCACGGCTATCTTCTCGCCCTGGCGCACATGACCAACCTGACTTTCCGAACAGGGATTCCGATCTGTCTGGTGTTCCTGTCGACGTCCAGCAGGTGGTGAAAAATTACCAGAAATCCTATCTGTCTGGTCGCCTTTATGTCGTTCAGCCGAAAGCGCTCGAAGAACCTGTCAAGCGTGGCCCAGGTCGCCCGAAGAAGGTGAAATTGCATCCTGTCGCGGAAGCCCGGCCACAGCCACCCGCTCCAGCTCCGGCCCCTGCTGCTCGCATCGCCACTCCGACCCGTGACAAAACAGCCACTCCCTCGGTCACTGCCCGCGCTCCTGAGCCAACAGTAAAGCCCGTGCAAGAGGTTTCTGCTCCCTCGCTTCGGATGGACATGAAGCGTCGTAAGGCAGACACAGAAGCGAAGACCAAGCCGGTCGAGAAGCGCCTTCAAGCGCCGCCGGAAAGCACCCGCAAATTGCCGAGGGGACTGTCCTCGATCAACGAAGCAATCCAGGACGATTACATCGTCTGCCTCGACGACGGCCGCAAGGTCAAGGACCTGGAAAAGCACCTCGACGCCAAAGGCGTAACGATGGAAGCCTATCTGAAGAAGTGGGGCCTTCCATCTGGCTACCCAACACGAGCCCCGAAGCTTATTCTGACGAAGGGCACGGTGTACGAGTACAATATTCATTCTGGAAAGTTCGAGACGAACTGATCCCGCCGATCCCTGTTGTTGGTTTCGCGCCCGTGAGCAAGCATTTTCCGGCAATACGGAGAATGCGATGCACCCTACTGTTCAAGCAAATATCGACGAATTGAAGCGGATGCTGTCTCCAGAAGACAGCTACCGTCAGCGACTGGGCAAGCTTAGCGTTCTGGAGGCCGAGAGCTACAGCGACGTCGCCATCCATTCGAATGGCGTGCTGAAAGTTGCTGTGCAGATCGCAGAATCCATGGGAATGAGCGAGGACCGTATCAAGGAACTTGCCTTCGGAATTCGATGGCACGATATCGGCAAGCTGGCAATCCCGGTCGAAATTCTTCGCAAGCCGGGAGGTTTCGAGGACGAAGAGTGGCAGATCATGAAGGAGCATGCCCGGGCCGGTATTGACCTGGTTGGAGAAGATGCCCCTCAGTCACTCCAGAACATCATCCTTTATCACCATGAGAAATATGCCGGACGCGGATATTTTGGCCTGAAGGGCGAAGCGATCCCGCTGGAAGCGCGTATTGCCCAGGTTGCCGACGTCTATGACGCACTTTGCAGCAAGCGTGACTACAAGTCGGACATCAGCGAGGAAAAGGTTCTCCTGATGATGACAGAAGACGGACCGCGCGGTCGTTACGAGCATGATCCCTTTATCTTGCGCCGGTTTGTCCAGCTTCGCCTGCAGGATCAGAACCTGAGGCTCGACGACAATTCCCGGGCTTATCTTTCCGAATATGCTGCATCCGACCCAATGATCGATTTTGGCAAGGGTAAGAGCGAAAACCGGAACGATATGTCGCATCTCTGGGCCAACGACGGGTGGCAGGTCGAAAAGTCCGGCCACCGCATGCTTTATCGCCTCGATGAAGTATCCGGCAACAAGAAGCTCGTCGAAGTCCGTGACCCTGCGGGTATCGTCGTTCGTCGTATCGATCCCCCTGCCCTTAACAATGAGATCGAGTTCGAAGTTCCGGCTTACGGCCGGGCATAACGAATTCACCGACAGTCCTCCCGGCGAAAAGCTTGTCGAGGCTGTCGGTTTCCGCCGCTTCCTTTAGGAACTCGACCGGAATTTCGCTGTAAACGGCCAGGACATTTACCTGCTGATATGGGCTCATGTTGTCCCACCTACTCGCGCCGTTGCCCAATCGGGTAATTAGGCCGCTGATCAGCGTGTGATAAGCCTTCGCGCCGTTCATATGGTCCGTAACCGACGGGTCCAATGCTATTTGCCGCCAAACTGGGAGTTCGGATATCGGCAACTGCTCAACCTTTTGACCCATCGTGAATTTCGTCATGGCGGCTCCAGTGTTATGTCTGCTCGACGATAAATAGGTGTTTCAGGTTCCGCTAACAACGTTTTCTATAGCGTTGGTTGTCACAATGTCGAAACAAACGAAAGCTGGAGAAACCTATTTCCAGAAACGAAAGGAATTATCTTGTCGTTACTCCTTTGTGTCCAACTCGATAGGCACAAAGACACTGGCCCCTAACCGATTTTCGGATTTCGGTCAGGGAGCCAATGCGATCACTGGCACTAATCTGCGATTGTCGACATCCGTCGGAACTCGCCAATTCCACCAGACCCACTTTCTCTCGAAAGCTTCATATTTTGCGACCGCCGGGTGTAAGGAGCGGTCGTGTTTGGTCGCCAGCTGATCCCTGGCACTCGATATTGGTCCCTTATGGACTGGCCTCGATGGACGGCGCTCGTTCAGACCTGTGCAGCTTGCGCACAACTCATTTTTAGAGCCCGTGAGGCGTATCCACGGTCCGTGCGGTCAAACCTGCACCTGGTCATGGTGCCTTCGGCCTTTGACGTGGTCAAACGCTTTATAGCCGTTCGGTGGTAAAAGCTACTCGAAGGACATCTTTAGCACCGAACGGCTATAAACTCGGCACCAGGTTGCGTTTCCGATAGCGGCAACCTAAATGAGGGGATACCGTGACCTGGATGAAAACATGAAGGCCTGCATTTCCACTGTTCAGTTCTCCTTTTGTGAAGAAGATCGAAACCAGGCCGCTCAACGATTGTTGGCGAAGCTCGCAGGTAAATACGATTATCTCTCGTCCGGACAGTATCGGGCGGTCTTCAAAATGCGTGGTGAACGTGTTCTGAAGGTCCCGCTGAGCGAGGCGGGCGAATTCTGCAATGACGGCGAAGGCTCGATCATCGACGACACCTGCGCTCGTGGTAAATGGTTGGAGATCGATGGTTTCGTCTGCGTCATGCAGGAATATGTCGAGGACGCATCCTTGTCGACGATCCGGTCCCGGCTCGGGCGTCTTCCTGATTGGGTCGCCGGGGTCGATAGCGCCCAGGTCGGCTTTACGCGATCCGGGCAACTGAAGGCTTACGACTTCGTTCACCCGTGATCGCTATGTCGACTTTCAATAAGTTTGCGTCGTTGAGATACAATAGGTTAGTGATGTATAGTTAGCCGAAGCTGCGGGTCAGGGCTGCGTCCGGATCGGCATCGTCCCAGGCTTTTTCGATTTCTACCTGGTCGACAAGCACGTGCTTTGCGGTCGATATAAAATCTAGAACTGCCTTCGCCCGGAATGCCGTGTCTTCCGACAATTCATCGAACGTCATCTTCCCCTTGCAATTACCGTCCTGGTAGAAGGTGAACGTGACATAACCGCTTGGGAAGGCTTTTTCACACGTGATGAGGTCCGAGGCTTCATGTGCTTCGATCTCCGCTACGACGTCATCGTAATTAACGACAGGGTAATCATCATCTTCGTCTTCGATATGGGACATGTGTTCGCTCCGATTATGGATCGATCATGGCGACAGTCTTTGCAGGAGACAAACCCAATGTGTCGGGGGTCTCAGTTGCCGAGGTCGTGATCCTTTTCCCGTGGAGCCATGATCCTTGCCCATTCACGGAGAACAATGGCTGATAGTGAAGAATTGTCTTATCCGGCCGGACATCTCTATGGAGACTGTCCAGGATCATCGTTCCTTTGTCGGTTGAAACCGACAGAACTGCGTGGACGAGGTTCCTCTTCGTGTCTTGTACGACCACTATCGCCATTCTCTCCCGGGGAATGCCAACCCGCAGCAACGAAGCCATTTTCAGGATGGCAAAATCCTCACAATCCCCTGCTAGTTTCGCGACGGTCTCGTTCGGTGACGCCCAATAGTCTATCCGCGCGTAAAGCGTTTCATCTGAAGCGTATTGAATTCGTTGATTGACGGCCGAGTTGATGAGTGAGAGACGCTCTTGAAGGGGTGCTTTCCTGGCCCGCTCGATCACGTTACTAAGTATACAGTTTTTCGGGCAATCAAAATCTAAGCTCGGAACTGATATTGCCGCGATTTTTGCGATAGGTATCGGAACGCTGTCGAAGGCTCCGATTGCTGAGATCGTGGCCAAAATAAAAAATGCTTGAAATGACATGCGGAGCCTCCGAGGCTTCCAGCTTCCGACAAGATATTCTTGTCAGAAATGTCACTTCTAGCAATGCACCAAAGGAGTTCTTATGCCTCCTGGCACTTCAATTCCGTTGCCAGTGCGATTTTATCGCGGCGGCGACCTCGGCGATGAAGGACTTTGGTCATTTCGGTGTGTTTTTTCTTGGAACGCCGGTTGTTATAGCATTCCAGTGAGAAGTGATCATGACCGGGGCAGCATCGAGGAAAGTCACCAGGGCCCATTCCGTAAGCACGCATGGCTATTTTCCTTATTCAAGTCGGGTGTCTTTGAAATAAATAAAGCACCTATGCGCCCCCAGCCGGTTAGCTGCTTACACAGCGGCCGTAACCTAGTCTTGGCAGAGTTACGAGGCATTCCTGCCGTCGGGTCTCAAGGCTCTCACCCTGGTGAATTTCCCTGAAAAAATCGTTTTTCAAGGTCCTCACGGACTGCGCATAGGAATTCTGGTGCTGCCGATGGGGCTCGAACCCACGAACCTCCCCCTTACCAAGGGGGTGCTCTACCAACTGAGCTACGGCAGCATGACTGCAGGTAACGTACACACGATTTACTGAAAATGGTAGCAGACGGCAGACTTGAACTGCCGACCTCCGGGTTATGAATCCGGCGCTCTCACCAACTGAGCTAGTCTGCCAAAGGGTGGACTCCAAGGAGAAATTACATTGCAAAACCGAGTTGTCTACCTTCACCTGGATGGAGGGTCAGTTCCTGTCCCATATCGGTATCAATGTACTCGGGTGCGTCTTCTTCGCGTTCATCACGCGATTTCGTCTCCACGTAGGAGCCGCTGAGGAATAAGAGCTTCCGAAGGCTTTCGCGGTCGGTGAAGTCAAAGTCAGCGCTACCTTCATTGTCGATGTCGAGCCAGACGCGCTTACCTCCCTCGACGATCAAAGTGAGTTTGCACTTCGTCTCGTCTTCGATGGCATCAACGAGGTCCGAAACGCCGACGAACTGTTGCCGAAGGAGCGGAATTGCATCGTAGGGCTTCGATATATCGATTCCTGTCGTGTCCGGACCACCTTGAATGATGGTCGCGAGCAGATATTTGACGATGTTTTCCGGCTGATAGTAGCGATACCGCTCCTCACCATAATAGCTATGTTCGCCGCACCTTATGTTGATGAAACCAGCGCGAAGGCTTTCCTGGTCAAAATTCTTATCCAGAACATCGCCCTTGCCGAGAGCGACCGAGTGGCTTGACGAGCTGTTGGTTTCGAATACCTGATCTCTGATGACTGCCGTCATTGGAAACTCCTATTGATGTGCTCACCAATGACAACCGATTGGCATGCATACAGCCAGTATTTAGAAGGAATGGTGGGCCGCACAAGGTTCGAACTTGTGACCCCTACGATGTCGACGTAGTGCTCTACCGCTGAGCTAGCGGCCCATGTTGAGACCTTGCCGAAGACGCCAGTACATCCGTGGTCGTCCTCAAGGCTAGGTCTCATCCTACGGCACGTGTTAACGCGCCGAAGTCTTATGCGTAGCGTTTAGAGATCGAACCGAATGGATCGCGATCTCTCGCCTGCTTTTCGCGAAGCATCTCTTCGCTAATTCCTTTATCCGCCACCTGGTCGACCTGCCAGCGGCCGGTGAATGAATCATCTTTAATTTCCACCGATTTGCCGACAACGGCACCGCGCTCTGGAATATATGCGGTGGTTCGTCCGGTCCCTTGGGACAGATTGCATTGGAAGTATCTCATTTTCCTGTCCTTTCTCTGGTTAGCGGAAGATGAAGTTGTAACAGCTCTACAGGTATCCCTTGAGCCAAGAATTCGAATTGTCTGAATAAGGAGGTGTCCTGGAGCGGCTAGAACGAACTTCCCGTTCCTTTCGCAATACAGCAGACCATGGACACCGCTTGTACCGCTATCCCCATCGGGGCCGCATATAGGAAAGAGGCTGACCCTCTGAAAATGCATGAGGAGCCTTGTTCCCTATCCGGGAGGCTCCATCATGGCGTCGTTATGTTTTGAAAGCCTGAGATATACGGCTTTCAGTGGTGTTCGTTAGGGTGTACCACAACCCTTTGCGGGGCTGGTTGCCTTTAATCCACGCAAACGTCTTTCGACTATCTGCGTCACACCAATGCCGCCTTTTTAAGAGGGTGGCATTTCCCTCGTCGTCAGAAGTAACTCGGTGTTCAATCTTACGCCTTCCCTGCCGGGCAATAGTTAAGGGTTCGACCCCAAACGTCGTCTTTTCCACCAATTCTCTCCACCTTCCGGGCTTCGAGAACCCAGATTGACTTTCGTCTCTGGGCTTAGGCATCTTATCACTCACTGACCGGACCAGTCTTTGGATTTTGATTTTTGCAAGAGATTATGAAGTCTCAAACATCGATCCCAATTCGATTGCCCTCGCGGGCGTTGCTAACTCACTCAAGACGTGCTGGTCCACTTGCTTCAATCTCCTTTCGGAGACCAAAATACAGGACGCCTTTGCTACCTTTCACGCTGCTAACGCTAATCAGTCATCTTTCAAAATCCGAGACATTACAGACCCGAACTTCTCAGATTGCGAACCGCCCTCACCCGCTAAGGTTTGAACCTGTTCACTACCCTTTGTCATCAGCTCTCGATCAGTTGCACAGGGCGAAAGATTTGCGGTCTTTCTTAAGCCTCACCGTTGGCCTGGCTACATTCCGCCTTGCGGGCGAAACCCTCTGATCTTCGAGCCTATCTCCACCGAAGTGAAGCCGGGTGGCCCCGTGACTAGGCTTGCGTGGATGGACCAGTTTGCTGGCGGGGGCCTGTGAGAGGTTACCCCTTTTGGTCGGTTACCCGAGTTTATCCTAATGACGCTACGCCGCCAATTCGTTGGGATGCTCACGCATCTCAAACAAGATTTCCCATTCAGGCTCTCGCCTTCGCGGGCATCGATATAAAATCGAAGGAAACCTTCCGAGCTTCAGGCAGAGCCTCGTGGCCGGTTGGTGATTTTATAATACCGAAAAGATTTCCTTTGTAAACATCTTTGCACATTTTTTTTGAAGGAATTTCCAAAGAATTCCTTTTGTAGGTGGTGCCTGGTACTGGACTTGAACCAGTGGCCTAACGCTTATCAAGCGTTTGCTCTACCAACTGAGCTAACCGGGCATCTTATTTCCATGTTCGAACTGAGAGAGGGCTGGCCCGCCGGGAATCGAACCCGGTAGAGTAGCTAACTCCGTCATCCGTAGCCTTCCGAGCAATCCAGCAACCGGTCCACCTGATTGGCAGGTGAGGAGGAATCGAACCTCCTGCATCGGGCCATTGCCCTCGTAAAATGGTGCGCCTTCCAAGGATTGAACTTGGGACCCCACGCTTATCAAGCGTGTGCTCTGACCGCTGAGCTAAAAGCGCATAGTCGTGTTGAGGCTATGTCTCGAATTCGGTTCCGATTGACGTGGGTCCGACACCTGTCTTAGTCGGCGCTCGCGGCCTTAAACGGGTTTCCGTCCAGCCAATCGGCATGCTTCAAGGGCTTCTCTCCCCTTTGTCACGTCTACCTGACGTCAGGAGCGAGCATCGTCTCGACCAGCGAAGCTCGAATGTGGTGGAACCAGGGAGAGTTGAACTCCCGACCTTCGCAATGCGAATGCGACGCTCTCCCGTCTGAGCTACGGCCCCATGAACTTGTTATGTGTGATCCTTGCGCAATGGTGGACCTGACCGGATTCGAACCGGCGGTGTCCAGGTCAATTCCCGCGTACCTTTGCGTCGCCCATACGAAGTTTTGGTGGACGAGACGGGATTCGAACCCGCCAGAACCCAGGCCCATTAATGGTGGAGTGAAACGGAATCTCACCGTCGTCCCAGAGTTACTAAGGCCTGCCCCTGCGTCAGGCAGTGTCACCCCATCATTGGCTTGCCAGGCGGGTCTCTCACCCGGGACCACCACAGCCCCTTTTTCGCAACCGTCCACCCCACTGACCATCGATGTCCTCGCTGACCTGGTTGAGGTCTAGATCGCATCGGCCGGGCCCTCACGGGTTACCCTGGTGGCTGCTCTGTCTCCCTGAGCTTGCTGGCAAAGTGTTTATCCTGTTCAAAGCAGTTACTGTGATCAGGATGTGTGTTGGTGGACTGTACGGGCAGCGAGCCCGCCTTCAGGAGCGACCTGTCCCGACCGCCGTCGACAGCCCATAAGCGAATTGGTGAGCAGGGATGGATTTGAACCATCGACACGACGGAACCACCCGCCTGCTCTACCGCGAAGCGCTTTTCCCGGGCCCTGGTACTTCGCGCTCCTCTGAGCTACCTGCGTCATACGCAGCGTCTGCTGCGAATAGCCACGAAGGTCAAATTCCGTTTCACCGGCGTTTGAAAATCGGGACGATGATCAGTCGCGTTCCCCGATCCCCTGCTTTATGACCGCGTCCATGCATTGACGTTGCGATCAGCCACAGGGCCTTCGAATTCTTGGTGGAGTTAGACGGAATCGAACCGACGACCTCTTCCATGCCATGGAAGCGCTCTCCCAGCTGAGCTATAACCCCATATTGATACCGGCGGCAGTTTCCTACCACCGGTAAGCCCTACCCTGCACTGAGGACCTTGTTGAAGGCGACGCCTGGTATGTCTGAGGCCCCGACGCCGTTCAGGCTATCTGTAATTTGGTTGAAGCGGACCGTTTTCCGGGACGTCTCCGGGCACGGACAAGTTGGCTCATGAGACACAACCCCAATTTCGCTGCACCCGGGCGTCACACCGAGCTTACCTTTTCGGTCGCTTTCTGCGCTTCGAACTGTCTAGGCGGTGTCTTGTCAGACACATCTTTGTTATCCTTCACCCGAAGGTCGGACCCATGTAAAATGATCGGCGGCTCCCTTATCCATAACGCCTCTCGATTCCTTGAGCCGTTGGACCCCGTATTGTCGAGGTGGTGAGCTAGCATCCCGTTAGGGTGTGCCGCCTGAAGGCCGCAACGTTCCGGACCATGCGCCGGGGTAGCGTTGCCAGGGAGACTGTCGTCTCAGCCCTTTCCTTAATTCCGTGGTGGAGAAGTTCGAACCTTCCCCTTTCATGCCTTTGCGACCGTCAGCCTGTATGGACCAGGCGATCCAAGCGATGGCAGCCAAATTGATGATTGTCTGCTTTATGCCTGTCGTCAATGGAATGCCGCCCAGGAATTGAACCTGGCATGGAGCCGAAAGGATCACCCAGGCTCTATTATGGATTCTGGCCACCCAGTTGGCCCATGCGACATGTTCGTTAGATAAGACGGCGCGGGTCGCTCCGTAGAACGCCCGCAATCGATCCTTTACGCCACCAGCCCTAAGCAAGGTGAATACACGGCCTGCCCCATACCACGGACCTCTGGACAGATTGGCTGTGCGCTTTTCTGGTCCGCCGACCCCGTCTTTCAGGCGACTTCCATCACCTGTTTTCATTCTGCTGTGCTGCCGTGATCGGCGCAATCAGTATGACTTGGTTGCGGGGGACGGATTTGAACCGTCGACCTTCAGGATATGAACCTGACGAGCTAATCCGGGCTGCTCTACCCCGCTTTATTCGAAAACTGCCACGATGACCGAGGACATCACCTGATTAAGGGCTGATCGCGCGTGGCTACGCATTGAAGGTATCACCTGGTTTCCGTGTTGACGGACCTCCCGGCCAAGTCCCCGAGTGATCCCGAGGGGCATGGGTGCGCATTTAGACAGCTGGCTGACAGCGCTTACCTGGTGAATTTGGTTGCGGGAGCTGGACTTTAACCAGCGACCTCCGGGTCATGACCCCGGCAAGCTTTCTCTGCTCCATCCCGCCAAAACTGATTGCCGTTTCTCTCCCCGGCCAAGTCCGGAACACCCGCTGGATGTTCACTGGAGCCTCCGAACGAAGGCACACGAAACCGTCTGAGACGGCTCGGAATCGCCAGCTCTGCCGAGCCAGCTGACCGCCATCGTGAAGATGCCGGTGTCTGTGAAAAAACTTGGACGGTAATCAGGGTGGGATTTCAACCGCACGACCTCCAGCTACAATGCTGGACTCTGACACTGAGCTACCTGACAACCTCAGACCACTTAACAAGAAGTCCTATTGGCCCCGTCCTTGTCGACATGACGCCCATTCTTTTCGCTTTGCCAGTAGACGTTTCGAACCGTACTGGGGCTACTCAACTCGGGAACCACATCATTTATCGATCACACCAGCCGTATGATCGTCCGGCCCCGGCAGATTTGCCCTCACTGGTATATCAACTACCTGCTGACTGCACCGCCTGGGTTCAACGGAATTTGGTTGCGGGAAGCGGATTTGAACCGCTGACCTAATGGTTATGAGCCATTCGAGCTACCAGACTGCTCCATCCCGCGTTATGCTGTTTGAGGCGCTAACCTCTTGAAAAACATCGATATGGTTTGGGATCAAAGTCCCTCAGGCTCCGCCCAGGATTGATGCGTTTGCAACCACACTTCATCCCTTAAGGGCAGGTTCGCATATCGAATTCCTGCAAAATCAGTCGTCGTAAGCTGAACCTGGAGGGTCCCGGAAACGAAACTTTGTTAGATTCTCGATCTCTGCCTTCATTTCCTCGGTCATAAAGACCGTCACGTAGACCGTCCCTTTCGTTTCCCACTCAGGTTTGTGAAGCGAGACCATCCCGATCTGCGCGCCTACACTGAGCGTCGCATGGAAAAAGATACCGAGCGAACTTTTCGATAGCGAAGGCGAATGATGATCATCTGAGTGAAACCAGCGAGCACCCTTCTGCTTCAATCCTATCTCTTCCGACGGCTGCCAGTCCTCGTATCGGTCAATCCTTGTTTCATCGTACTGGATGAGGCTGATCCGTGGCGGAGTCCGAAAGCGGAATTTAGTCCTGGTCTCGACCTGCTCCTTCATAGAGGGTGTCATGAAGACACTAACCGTCACCAAAGAGCCTCTGAATCGATAATTGAAGGGCCAGATCATTCCGATCTTTGCGCCAGCGCTGAGGATTTCCAGGAAAAATGTCCCGAGCGATCCAGCCCGTAATTCCGGCGACGGATTTTCCGAATGCCACCAGGATGGTTGCTCAAGGACTTCTTGTTGATCACTCATAGAGGTGCTTTCTAAATTGGAGCCGGTGGTGGGATTCGAACCCTGGGTCTGCGCAAACCCTTTCTCATCTTCCGCCAAAGGCGGCTGTTCTACCGTTGAACTACGACCGACATGAAGTGTGCATTCGCACGAAATTTGGAGCGGGTGAAGGGAATCGAACCCTCGTATTCTGCTTGGAAGGCAGTTGCTCTACCATTGAGCTACACCCGCATTTGGCACGTCCAGGCCCAACCCTCACCTGGGAGGAAGCCGCACGCCTCCTTTGATCCCAGGCTTTCCGCCTAGCGCAATGAGATCGCGTCAGATGCATGACATCCCCGATCTCCCCTACCTCGCGCCGTCCTACCGGCCAGGTAACTGGTTTCCATTAGGAAGGATACCAGCTCATTAAACTGTTCTATTCGCCCCACACCTATCGAAACCGGGAGGACACAACGCGCCGTAGCTGGCCGTGCTATCCCGTAAGGCTTAACCCCGTGAGGTTTACCCCGAAGGGTATGTTTGGCACCTTAAGACCTGATGACTTACGCCATCGTTTCTTTTTCCGCGAATAGCATGGATGAGCGACACTCATCCCCCTGCTACCAAAGCCGTCCGACCGGCTTGCAACAGCTTGCCGTGCTAGTCGGATCAGGCAAGTGCTGAAAACAAGAATTTCTCGAAAAGGAATTCCTGTCAACAGGCTTTGCGGAAAAATCGGTCGGAAGCTGAATACCTTTGAGTGGATTGCCGTCACTCGTTGAAATTCAGCTTCCTCAGGAAATAGTTGCTGCTCCTAGGCCCTCAGTTATTCCCAGACTCGGAGGGCTCCACGCCTTGTGGTTATCCGATTTGGTGTCTGGCTAGATGTCCCCATGTCAAAGCAGCTGGGAGACCCACGCTCGTGGAACAGTGCTGCGTGTTTCGCGCTCCGTGAATTTGGAGCGGGCGAAGGGGATCGAACCCTCGACATCTTCCTTGGCAAGGAAGTGCTCTACCGCTGAGCTACACCCGCATTTGACCGTAGGAGTGGCTGTCAACCCGAACTTATGAGGCTCAGGGTCACCATCATGCTCAAGCAGCGCGCGGCCTCTTAAGTCATCTTTCTACGGTCGTGGTCACTACGCAGCACCCGCGACCGGTGTTAAACACCTGTTTCTTGCCTTTCGGCCAATCTTCCCCGGCATTTATCAGACCTGCGAGTCTTGCAGATCACCTGACACCTTCAAAGAAGCATGTCGAGGAGGGCCCGAGGCCCCTTATATGGTAGGTCGTGACGGGATCGAACCGCCGACATCCTGCGTGTAAAGCAGGCGCTCTCCCAGCTGAGCTAACGACCCATTCGTTTTTCGTTGTTTATTGACTTCGCCACGCCTTTCGCCAGAAGTGGCGAAAACCACGGCGCAGCCCTTTGTTTTCGTCTGCCGTTAATATGCCCTGGCCCGCGTTGCCTTATTAATGGCAACCAGAAGCGTCGTTTTCCTTGGCCGTAGCGCCACACCGGCATCTTGATCTGGGTCGGGAAGGAGAGGCTTGGCAGTTCAGACACCAAGCCGCCTCGGGCTGTCGAAAGCCCCGCTACCCCTGCAGGCTTCCTTCCCGATTTCGTGGGCCATCGTCTCGAACGAACAAGGCCCGAGATGATCACATGCGCATGGAATTCCATGAGTGGAAAAGATAACATTCACCCGAATTTCCTCCTGCCGCGACCATATAGTCCGCAGGAATTCGGATTGCTCCGAAGTTCACAGGAGGTTTGCAAACCTCTGGTTTGGCTCTAAGGGCCGGATTCGAACCGGCGACCCCCTGATTAACAGTCAGACGCTCTACCGCTGAGCTACCCTAGAATAAACCCTTACAGAGGCGTCATCCGACGGCCCTGCGTATTTCTTTAACGAAACGGTGGTGGAGCTGAGCGGGATCGAACCGCTGACCCCCTGCTTGCAAAGCAGGTGCTCTCCCAGCTGAGCTACAGCCCCATTACCGTGTGTACGTTACCTACAATTTCAAAAAGCGCTCCAGGTTGCCTGGAGAATTCCGGTGAAGCATTTGCGCTTCGATGATTTGAAGTTAGCGGCGGCAAAAACGAAAGTCAACAGCAAAAATCAAAAAAATTATTTATTTTCAATAACTTAGGTTGATGGCGCAGGTCTTCGTTCGCCCAGTTTTCAGAGCGTTGGCAAAGTCCCGTCGTGTGATCCGAAGGGTGCGTTCAGCACCGCCCCATTACCGTCTTCGTCCATTTCGTTTCCTGTTCCCGGGCCAAAGAAAAAGGCCCCTCCGGTTTCCCAGAGAGGCCTTTTGGTTTTCACCAAACCCAGGAGTTTCAGCTTCCTTGCTTAATCTCCGTGCCTCTCTGCCATTGCGCACATACCGACGCCGCGCCCTGCCACGTTGGTGGCGGTCGCTGCGTTAATATTGGCAATGGCGAAAAAGCCGGACATGTGAATTTCAATTACTCCTGAGCAAAATCGCTCATTTCCATTTATGTCGTATCGGCGGAAAATGTCAACTCTGCATTCAATAAAAATTTGAAATGCAATTGTTCGTTTTCCTTGATGAGATGCTGTGTCGAGCGCTTTGCCTGGTGAGTTATGGGCTATTTTCAGAAGGCTGGCGCTGGTGCTGATAATGGGATGTCGGTGATCTGTAGCTTTCCACTCGATATCATTTCTACTGCCGTTTCATGCTTGATCGCGTTCAGTATCCTCAGTTGCTCGGGATAGAACATCGCAAATTCAAACATCTTTTCGCCTTCATGCGTTTCGAAGCAAACGGAATCGTATCCCTCAGCTATGAGGTCATCGGCGTATTTTATGGCTTCCTCATTGGAATAATTGCGTTCAATGATCGAGATGAAGCTCACGTTACCACGCAACGGTTCGAACTTTAATTGGTTGAAATCGCACTCTACAACGTACAGGAAGCCATCTGAGGATTTGGAATAGCGCGCAGCGTACTCGGGATTGTTGGTGACGAAGAAGCCAATGTGTTGCTGCGCGTTGTCGTAGCGAGGGAAAACGTCCTTCGAAAATGAATCAAAGCGACGATGGCTGCCGTGATAGAGTATGACCGAACTCATGCTGGTGTCTCGCGAAGTATGAGTTTTCAGTCTTGTCCGGCAAGACGGCAAAGGACAAATCGTCAGGTTGGGCAGGTCTCTTGTTCGCTTTAAAGACCTGGTCCCGGGCCGTACTCTTCTTCGATATCCCTTGCCGCCCAGGCTGACTTCAACTCTTCGACGAGTTCGAGATCACTCTGCGACAGCCGGGTACGTAGCTGGTCCAACATTTCAGCCGTGATCGGGATGGTTGCGGCCGAAGAACCATTTTCCCGATAAGCTCCAACAGCTGAATAGGTATCGGTTTCGAGATTGTAGGTGAGCTTGTAGCTGCGCGGACGAAAACGGTCCGAAAGCTCCCAGTCGATCAAGGGATGGTCCTTAATCGTATTCTTGATTATCGGAGCGGACCGGCAAACGATTTGCAGGTTGTCTATGCCCGCTCCGAACAGATCGGCGCGGTACTGATTGAGAACGTCGACCAGGCCTTCGACCTTCGTGAGGTCGCCATCGATCTCATCCAGGAGGGATGAGAGGTCCAGATCGGTTACGGCCGCGAGCTTGCACTGCAGAATGTTTCTCGCCGATTTTGTCTGCGGCTTCGGTGTCGCCATTGTTTTCTCCTCAGCGCATCACGATGCCGTGGGATCGGTACTCGGCCTCGAACATCTCAACGCGGATGAGTTGTTCCGCGTTCAGCGTCTTTTTGAGCCGCTTGACCTCGACGTCATCTCCTTCGCGCCTTTCATTTGACGCCGTACGCAGATGTGCTTTGAATTCGGCCGCCGAAAAGTCATAACTCAAGACCCAGCGCTCGTTAGCGTTGACGTCTTCGATTGTCCAATCGATAGCGTCTCCGAAAACGTTCTCTTCAACACAGATCAGACCGTCGCCCTGTTCCAGTACGATCTTTTGCAGAGCGTCAAATTGGAGACTCCAGTCGTCGAGTTGTTCCTTTTCCGTAACCGGAAGCATTGCGACGAGGGCTTCGACCTGCCCGGTCGGCAGCTGCCCGAGTTCACCCGCCCACGCAGGCTTCCCATTAATCTGCTCGATCTCCATCACGGTGGCGGCGAAGCTCTTATCGAAGAAGCGATACTGCAGGAAGACGTCAACCGGACCAGCCTCAAATCCCCAAGCGGCATTGATCTGGTTTCGGGGCCTCTTGAAATTTGGAAAATCGGGTCCTCCTCTAAAGGAGGCCAGGCCGAGATTAAGGTCGTGGTAAATCGGTGTGGTCATTAATGTGTCCTCGATCAGTATTCAGAGCATTTCTCGCAGGGAGCGGGCAAGGCTTTCCATATGCCTTAGCGGAAAGGCGCGAACTCGCGAAACATGACATGGTCCCATTCTTCGATCCGCTCCTTGTGCTCCGTCGGGAGCGCATCGCGGAAACATGCGATTTCGCGTTCGGAAGCATTTCGGAAGCTCGCGGTCGCATCGTTATGCGGAATGATTATCCGCGCATCGAATGTTTTTTCGGGCAATCGATAGGTAAGTTCGATCTGCTGGCCGCTGCCGTTCGAGAACTTCCACATGGCCTTGAGGTCATCTGTTCCGTCGTCAAGCTCTTGAAGCTCCGGAACCTCTGGGTTGTTCAGTTTCAGCGCGGTTAGGAGTTCGACCTCTTCGTAAAAGCTCTTCAAGGCGTCGCTGACCGCTTTCAGGGATTCCGCATCATCGACAATAGCGTGAAAGGCAGCGGCTTTCTCGTAACCGATAGCCTTACTCAGAACCACTGTGAGATGGTCGCGCGACGTAAGGGACGGCCGCTCGGTGAGTGCCTCCCGTTTATCCCAAGAGGAATTGGCATCGAAGCGTACGAAACCATCGTAGGGAGCAATGAGTGTGTCGGCAATTTCCTGGTTTCTGGCTTCGTCGATCTGGCCGCGAGGCGGGTTGATGGTGACAAGGGTGTAGTCCCCCTCGAAAACCTTTTCATATTCTTTGTCGGCCCCTACCGGATGGACATTGATCACTCGTTCCCGCCCATCCTCATCAAAAACGAGACTGGCCGTTGCTTGGCTGTTCGGAAGCACTTCGATCTTTATGGTACCAATGTTTTCGCCTCTTCTGAGGACCTTGAGGATTTCCAGGTAGTGAACGTCTCCGGCCAGGACAATTTCGGTTCTATCAGCCATAACAGCAACTCCAATTAGGTCGCTGAATGGTGCATGGGGTCCCAGCAAGGTTCAAAGGGGATGGGAAGAAACGGCACTAGAAGGCTTGGCTGGTCAGCGTTTACGACGCTTGGTCGCGATTAAAATGCATAAAACGTTGATCTTTTGCATGAAAAGGAGGCGGTCCCGTCTCTTTAGCGCCGAGGATTCCCGCAGTAAGCTCGCCGCATCAGGAAGCGGCACCAGACGGTCCGGGAGACTTCGCGAGCATTGCTCGATAGCGAACACGATGTTTTTGCCGATTCCTCTCGATCCGGTCGCCGTCGAAAACCCCGTGCTTACAAACCTCTGCCAGAGAAGCGTCAATCATCGCATCCGTCGGTTCTTCGGGAACGAGTTTCCAGCCAGGCGGGAGCTGAGTTTCGTTCTCAGACGTGTTCAGAAGAGCTTCTATCGCATCCACGATCTCGTTCTGGTGGAGTAACCTCCACTTGGTTCTATCGTCACCGTGCTTAGCGCGATTGACCTCCAAGAGCTTCGCGTTGACGGCAGCGAGGATATCTTCCCGGCGGACACTCATACTTTACTTCAGCCTCCGCAGTTTCGGCTGCTCAGATCGCGCGTCGAATAACGATTGCATTTGCTTCACCTGGGCGATTTCGTTTTCCGGAAGGAGTGCGTAGACCTTCTGAACTATGTCGTCGTCGAAAAACCTCGATTGGTCATTCGCGTCTCGAACTGAGTACCTCCGGAAGCCGAAGTTGTAGACGAGTTCGAACAAGGCTTCGGCCGCCTCGTCTTCTGCAGTCCAGATAACGTTTACTTTCGCAGCAGGTCTGAGCAAGTTGTATGGCCAGAGCGATTGCGTCAGCCGCAGCGCGCCCTTGCAGCGTTCTGCCGCGTCCTTGCGAACTACGGAGAGGGCGGCGATGACGTCATCGATCTTGATGACGTCGGTTCCGAGACCGGCGAGCAGACCGTCGGCGTCAGCGCCCAGCGCGCGCTTCAATGCTGCTTTTGCCTGCTCGATATCCATCTCACTTTTCACGGATAGTGCGCCTCAATGTTTCCTTTTTGATATAAGGAGAAAACTAGGCGTTGGAAAGTCGTCGGCTGTGCGCTTTAGGACTTTTGTCCTGTCGACCTTTCGAACGCTGGACAGCGCTCTCTTATCGCAAGCATAATTCCTTCAATGGAAACGGAGAGACCACCATGTCCTTTCTCGCTGAAATAAAATCCACCACTGAAGCTGTTGCGGCCGAAAAGGCTCGCCAGGAACAGGCTGCTCTCGAAGCGGAGGTTGTTCGTCTGAACCAGCGGCAGACCCGCGAGCTTGAGCGCTACTCCCTGGAGGGTCTCAAGGAAGAAATCCGCAAGGCAGCCTCGGAGGGCAGGACGCGCGCTTCAATCAGCGTTTTCAGCTATGAGGATCAAACGCCGTCGTGGTGGGAGCCTGTAAAGGAAAAACTGACAACATTGGCATCCACTTTAGAGGTGGCTGTTGATTTTGACGTGTCCTCTCTCGCCTCCAGTGGTTCTGATCCACTGTTTGATCACACAACTTATTACGGTCGCGCTTACTTCAGTTGGTAAGCTTGTCGCTTCACGGGCTCTTGTCCAAGGCTCTTGACCAGACTACGGTGTGTCATTGTCAGTGATGTGGGTGTGCGATGTCTGGTCCTTTTTCTTCTGATGCCTCCAACAGCGAAGCTCGTTTCGATGCCATTTTAGCGGCACTCGAAGACCTTGAGTTGGACGAGGATACTGCAATGAAAGTCGCGGAACGGATGGAGCGATTTGTGGCTCAAGCCGAGCGTAATGCGGCTGAAGACGCCGTTAGCGCGGAGCGAGAGTTAGAGCAAATTGTCTCTCGTCGTATTTGATGATGCCCAGCATCCTCCGCCGCGATTTGTCGACGGGGGATGGCAGTCGTCGTAGTTCCTCAGAATTTCGGGGTCAGGCCTGGTTCCTGGAAAAGATAGTTGAAAACGCGGATCGTCCCCTTGCACGGTGTGTAAAGGAGCGGCCCCAAAGTAAGCGGTCACTGTGAACATCCGCCTCATTGCCAATATGTCTTCACGTGAGACCGCATGACCGGAGCTGTAGCTCAGACCTTCACCGCTTCCATTACCTGACTATCGCGTTTGCGCGATGCTGATGCGCAGGGAGTTAGCCTGCCTCTTGAGGTTCGGCGATGTCGGTTTTCAGAGTGAGGCTGGCGTAGTTATCGCTGTTTGCTTTGATAGCGTCTCTCAATTTTACAGGATCGGTATCGTTTGCAGAGCAGATCGCAACTACTTCCAGCAGTGCCTTGCGCAGATTGGCGATGTCATCCACTGCGCCTTTCAGTTTGCGTTGAAGGCGATACTGCTCCGGGGCAAATGGCAGTGTGTCATCGACTTGTACTCCAAACTTCATGGATTGCCTGATCGCGCATGGTCCGCATCGAACCCTATCGGAATATTCAAAGCACAGGTTCTGACTCGGGCAGATGTCCTTGACATCGCTTTGACGCAGAAGCCTCTGATGGTCTTCCATCGTAAAACGAACCGCGCTCGCCAGTTCCTCACATGACATGTTAACGGTGTGTTCTTTGCAATCGTTCGCCATGAGCCCAATCGTTCTAAGAGATGTGTTTCCTATTTTGTCGCTTCCGACGGGATCATGTCTATGGTCAATCGACAGGTAATCAGACTATCCGGCAGATGCCATCAGCGGCCGAGCCAAGGTTTCCCGAGGGCACTCAGGAGGGCACGTGCCGCCAAGCGCAGGCTGGGCTCGCAATCGGTTGCCGTCGAGTCCGCGTAATGCCGAGCATCCGAAAGGAGTTCTTCCATCTTCGGATCATCGGGCCGGACAAAATAGTGCGATTTCGTGGAACGGATGATTTCAGGAGCAGGAAGATCGCGCTCCATATGGTCTATTAAAAAGGTCCGTGGAACCCGCACAACATTTTCTGAAGCTTTCTGCATGATGCCCCATCCGTTGGTTGACCGGATTTATATGGCGCATGCCCACATGTTTTACAACGAAATCGCAAGAGGTGGCCGCTATCTTGTTATTCGCGAGCCAAAGTGCTGAGGTGCTGGAACGTTTCTACGAGGTTTTATCGCCATGTCCTCTACCGATTTTCTGTTTGCGCAGTCCGCCATCGAACGCATAGGACAGCTTGAAGAACACTTTCTGCTGCGCCGCTCGAATCTGACCATCAACAGGTGTGGTGGTTGCGGTGGTCCTGCTTACCAGCAGCCCTGTTCAATCTGCAACTTTTACCCAATGGGTGAAAACAAGGGCCATTACTCTCCGAAGGTCGCAACCCTCGATCATTTCAGGTCCGCAATCGACCGTAGCGCTCCGGCTGGAATGGTGTCGAACCTCGCAACCTGGTACTTCAAGACGAGGTTCGAGCGAGTCTCTGTGTTGAAGCATATGGTGCCGGAAGCGATTTCCGAGGCCGCTAAGCTCGATATGCCCTCTGCAGATGCGATCTGGGACCTTGTCGTCAACGAGGAGCGCTCCCTTGGCAGAGAGCGCCCTCCGCTGCACATCCAGTATGGTTGGGATGCCGTCGACGGGCTCAACTATCTCCGCACTCATCGCCAGATGGATACGAAACTTGCCGCCCGTATTGGCGAAGCGGTCGAAACCTGGGTCCGGGCTGTTTACAGTGACGATCTGGACGCGACCGTATCCGCGCTCAACGAGGTCGGGCTGCTTCTGCGGAACCACACTGCACACATTGTGAACGGGAACCGCTCGGCTGCGCTCAAGGCCGCCGAGCAGGCTATCGAGAACCTCCCCTCCGCACCGGCACCGACTCCGTGATCAGGCTTTTTGCCGGGCAATCGCGAGCTTCAGCTGGCTCATTTTCGCTTTTCGGCGGTCGATCAGGGTCTGCAGGGTCTGATTCGCCCGGATGAAAACTCCGTTCTTCCGGCTGTCGAGATAGACCTCATGCTCGTTGCATGCCTGGATGGCGTCGTCGATGAGCCTATTGATTTCATCTCCGGGCAGCTTTTTGTCCATCCACTCTTCCAGGGAGAGACCTGCTTTTGCCGCCCGCGTTTCTTCATAGGTGCGCTGTGACGGATTGAGCTTGGTGATTGCTGCTGCAACGACGGCTCCTCGATCTTCGTCGGCTCGGATACGCTTGCGGCGACTGACGGGCCGGTTGAGGAAGTCGAAATCCGGCTCGAAGCTGAAGTCCCGAAGGAACAGGATAGAGGTCTCGCCGTCTGGCTTCGGGGTAACATCGATCAGCTCGCGGTTCGGGTTTTCCCAGACCATGTGGAATTCTGCCGTCCAGAACACGCCCGGCCATTCCCAGATCATCCAGCCATGAACAGGCTTTCCACCTTCCTTCTTGATCTTTTCGGCAACTGTCAGATTGCAGAAGCCGTACATTCCGTCCTGATCGGATTGGACTGGGATGAATGCCGGTTCGGACCAACAGAGGTCGATGCAGAATTCTTTGAGCGCTTCGGTAATCTCTGTAGGTGTCGTTTCAAGGACTTGGGTTGGATTTCTTCGGATGAGTTCGTCGGAAATCATCTTCGCTTGCTGAAGCTGTTGAGAATTGTTCATCGAAAGGCCTATCAGATGTCGTTGGCTCGCATTTAAGGCCCTGTCCGGTATCATTCAAGAAACCGGACAAAGGTTTTCGTGCTGAAATCTGGTTTGATTTTAAAGGATTTCCGAAAGCTCGTAGCTCTTACCTTCCTCACCTTTCGGTGTGACAAGCATGATTTTCAGGCCGCCGTCAAAGAAATCGCCGTTCCCTCCGAGCCGACGCATTCCTCGAATAAAGGCGATTGGAACGAAATCGCTGAAATCATCGAGATCAGGCTCATCGTTCCAATGATCCCACTCGTTCGTTTTGATGAATTGCAGCAAATCTCCGAGGTCGTCCCATTCGAAGAATGAAGACCCGTCTGCAAGCTCATGTTCTTGATCTCGGTACGTGGTCATCGTCTTTTCTGGATTGAGACGATGGAAGATAGCGACTTCTTCCTCGGTATTGACGTAGCGCGCGATATGATTTGTTGACGGATGAAGAAGTCCAAAGGAAATTTTTTCGACCACGATTTACTCTCTCAGATTTGATGCGAGAGAGATATTGTTCCGCCATAAATGCCGAAGATCAATGATGAAAAGGATGACGTCGTCACCCCTGTCTTTTACATGCCGGGAGCAGCGGCAGGCTGATCGAGCTGGAATTCTTCCGCAAATTTGGCCGCAACTTCTTCAACCGTTTCAATCAGCTGCGGAACAGGAAACTTCGTGTAGTCGAATTCGTGGAGGATATAGCCGTAAAAAGTTTCTGAACCTACGGCGTCCAAGCCACCTTCGGGCAGTTGAGCTCCGATCTGATCGACGACAGCAGCCATTTCGATCAATGCGTAGTGGGTGCCGCTCTGGGTAGCGTTCTCATTGAACTTCGCCAGGTCTTCATACATCTCAAGCTTTCCTTCGAATTGAAAAGCAAGTGCGAGTGCCGTTGCAGCCTGGTCTTTCGAGATCATTTCGGTCATGTGTCACCTTTTTTTGCGTTCAAAGAGATCGTTGTCCACGGTTGCGCAACCGACAAGCAAGTCTCAGTCTACTGGTGACAGCCTTTAAAGGCAGCTCTGGTTCTCTATATAGTCTCAGAATTAACCCGGACACTTATCCCCTATGCCCGTTCAAGCAGCCGTTCGAGCCGAACTCGATGAATTCGTTCGCAGTGGATGGATGGACTACGTCCTGCGTGCCGATGGCTGGTGGTATACGGGTGACGGTGCTCTCAAGTCGATCCGGCGAAGCAATGCGCCGATAGCGTTCCAGGAGACGAGGCTCTTGCTCCGCGATGACTTGCTCAAATCTCCGACGCTGTATCGTTCCCTCTTGCTGGCGAAAGATTACGATTATGCCGCTCTGTTGAATGTCCCCTATGACTTTGGGCGGTATTGGACAAACGACTGCTCTGTAGCGCACGAATACAGGCCACGTCGCTGCTATCAAACCGATCACCCAATGCCGGAGACGGGGATTCCTTATGTCGTTCGCATTGACGATGTCGCGATGGACGATGTCGATTGGATCGCAACAATTGGCTGCCGGTTGACGAATCCGACTCTCAATGAGGTTCGTTTGAAGCCAGGCTTATCGAAGATTGCTTCCAGCATCTCCAGAGCGTGGGGCTTTGATGATCGAACCGTACGGTCAACGCCTCCCGTACCTGGTATCCTTCCCGTTGCAGAGGGGCCGGGGTTTCTCGAAAATTTTACTGCTCTTAACGCAGCGGTAAGTCAGTGCGCAGGGTGATTAGTCGCTCGCCTCGTAGTCTGTCTTCGGCTACTAAGCTGCGTACATTCAGCCAGGTCTTTTTCCTAATGCCATCGGCGATTTCGGGGTGTCCTTTGGATTGAACTGGATCGAGTAGATTATGCCGACCAGCCCGATAAGGAACATCCAGTTCCCTATCGCTGTTTGTCGCCCGGCTGCCAGTTGCATAATCGAAGTAATCATTAGTGTTACCAGGCTTGCCGGACCGATAACCTGACCACCTTTTGCAGGACACATGATCCTAAGTCCGCGAAGAGGAATGAATTTGGCGAGTGACTTCATAATTGCCTCCAAGTTTTGAATAGCTTGGAGCGAGGCAGTTGTCGGCGCAAGCGCGTCTTCTTGAAGTGCAATGTGATTGCGGGAAATAGGTCACCTTGAAAATTGCAGAGGACCGCGTCAGTCTTGCCTCGTCGTGAGGAGATGGAAAATGAAGGTCGACGAAAACCTGATCGCGGTAGCCGAGATATTGACGTCGCATGTCTCTAGCGGGAAAAGCTATTCGTCCGATATTGCTGAGTTGAAGAGCTTGGTTCCTTTAGCTTATCGCAAGGCACCGCGCGACCTCTTCCGAACCGTTGCCATCTCTGTTGCAGATCATGATCGCCTCAATTCGGACGGAAGCATCAATCTCGTTTCTCCGCCATTTACCTCATGGACTTCTTCCATCGACGTCGCGGTTAGACACGCTCGCGGAATTGCACGAACCGGCAACGGGTTTGCCGTATTGGTCGTAAAACGCGAGATTGACGCGCAGCAGATCGTAGCTGACGTCGAGGCCATTTTTCGTGCAGTCGGATGGGACCATCCTGATGTGGAGGAATGGGACTTATACGCGTCCAAGGAAAAGGAGTTCATCGTTGAGATGGACGACAACCTGACAGTCGTGCGGCTGGCGGATTGCCAACACCAATTTCTCGATCTGACACATCCTTTACTTCATCCGGCACCCGGCGACCAAATCTGGTCTCAAGATGATGGTGTTTTCCTGGAGGTGGATGAAGTGATCGCAACGCTCGATGAAGATCGCCCCCTCACCTTTCGCGCCCTCGTTTCAGACGACACGGAGTGTTCGATCTCGTGGGATGCCGCGCATCTATGCTGGAACCTCAACGAACGCTTTGCCCCAACTTACGAACCTTGATCAGCAGCCAATCTGCCGATCCGGCTCACCTATGGTGGGCTGGTCAGGGTACCGGCCGTCTCGCAAAATGGTCCGAAATTTCAATGTCCTGAATACTTCCGCATGGCGACCGTTTCTTGAACCCCATTTCGTCGATTTCGTGATCACCATTGAGGACGGCGGTGAGGCGTTCCAGGTCCGTCTTTACATCCAAAGGTAGATGCGCCAGATACCTGGTATCTGCTGCCAGTGGCGTTATCTCGATTGTCTTAGAGGCGATGTCGTACGAGAAGGCTAGTCCCTCGGTCGGGAGTTCCCCGGCACGCAGCTTCCTTACGATCTCGATTTCGGTTGTGAGAGGTGGCGTGTTTGTCGCCAGGTATTCGACATATTCATTTTCCATGCCCGGTCTTACCTTCGTATCTGGGGAACATCCGAAGTTTTGCTCGAAGTTCAAGCCCCATGGGCTGGCCAGGTATACGTCCACTCTGCTCGGCTCACCTTCTTCGTGTGTGATCACCGTTGCTAAGGTAGGATCGTCACCATCGACATTGTTATTGACGTATAGCTCTCGGTCTCCAAAACGCTCTCCGAAGACGTGTACGTCTCTGTCACTATGAGCGAATACAAGTTCGGACGACAGACCCAGGTCATGGCTTTTGCTCACGATTTCCTTGATGTCGTCCATATGCTTTTTGAGGTGGTACCCGAAGGCCATCGCACAAGAGGATGCGAACAAGGCTTCAAGTTGGCTTTCACGAAGCGCTTGAAGGTGCTCCTCACCTCTGTTGATTTCGACATCTTGGCTGATGTTGAACTTTGAGAGGACCTTCTCAGCATAGTTGACGACGAAGTGGTTGCGTCCTCCGGTGCCGTCCCACATGGAAATCCCATGCGACATCTTCCTTTCCCTGCAGTATCCAAGACCGGCTGAGTATCCTTCGTTCTCTATCCTGGAGCGGTTTAGCCTCTCAACCACTTTCGACAGCGTCCTGGGAAGTTCGGAATATAGCTCTGCGCCGGTCTCATATGGAATTGCGGTGAACTTCGAGAACTTCCGGGCAAGCGGTGTCAGTTCTCGATAGGTGATGCCGCCCGCCACCGTTTCCCTCAATTCCGCCATTAATTCTGCTGGCGGTTCATCTCGCCACGGCACCGCAGCGATGATCGTGAGGTCTTTTTCGTCTTGCCAGGCAAACACGAGATGATCGCCATCGTCGAAGCGGACGGACAAGCCTTGTGCGTTCGCGAGCGTAACAGCGCTGATCTCCGTATTCTTGTCTTCCCCTCGGTCAATTACTCCGTTCTCGACGCATTCGGCCCATTTTGTCCGCAGATCGTCAATGAGACCCGCGCCAAGTGCAATGAAAGCTTCTTCATTGAAACGCTCGGTCATTACGCGATAATGATGATCGACCTGTTGCTTACCATAAGCTTTCGCCCATTCAAGCTTTTCCGAAAAGGCTCGTGCCGCGATGTCTGTATTCGTTTTCATGATCAGTCTGCCCAGTCTGAGATTTATGAGTTCTTCTGTTAACGCAGGTCACATTCCTGGTGCTGGTTCGGGAAATGCCTCTTGGAGCTTTGCAACCGCATCATCTGCGCCATAGGCCATGACGATCATCGCGACCTCCTTGAAGGGGTAATCGACGAGACTTGTTTGCTGGTATGCAAAATCGATGATCGCTGCGTATGCTGAACCTTCTTTCACCGTTGCCCCGAGCGCAAAGCTTTCGATCTGGCGTAAGAACAAGGGATATGCTTCTCCTCGCAACGTCACCTTCTGATCGTCCGAAAGGTTTTCGAAACGGGTTTTCAGGAAGATCATCTGCACATTAACCGTTGTTTCCAGGCCGGTCGCGACCTGCTCGAACAGGTCCATGGTTTTTTCTATCTTTTCCTGATTGGTTTGGTGCCAAGGAGCGCCTTCATCGGTTGGACTTGCCCCTTTGTTTGCTCGGCTCCACTCGGCCTTCAACACGCGCTCGACCAGAAATTCATAGTTCACCTTGTCGGTCGACAGCATGTATGTCTGGAGTTGCCCCTCGCTGTCGTTCGCAATCGCGATAACGCGTTCCAATTCTTTCACCATGTCGTAGTGGAGGCCGCATCCGGCCCATCCACCGTATCCAAGGGCGAAGACCCTGGCTTCGAGGTCCGGAAGGGTTTCCTTGATCTGCCTGCGCCAGGCGTAGTGATTGGCAATAGTTTCCGGGTCGAGAATGAATTCGGTCATGGAGCAATCCTGAAGTTCGTGCTCCATGATCCGGCTTCAAGGTGAAATGAACAAGTCCAGGGTTTTCCTGCCTTGAAGGCTAAAACCGGTTAATTAGCTAATCGTCGCCTCAAGATGACTAATGAACGCGGCTTTTGCCGCCTTTATCTCATCCGGGTCCCGGGCGCTGCGGCCACCAATCTCAGGATGAGCTTCATAAAAGCTTACCTCTCGGTCGAGCAGCCGCATCTGTTTGGCAAGATCGCTGTCGATTTTTCGTTCCTCAGCGGTGTCGGGAACCCATCCAAGCTGGCGGGTATTCCACTCGTCCTGAACTGCACTGAAACGATCATGTGCCTCGTCCCATATCGTGTATGACATCTGTCAATGACTTTCGCCTAGTTTGCCTCAATATCAGGCAAAAATCTCTTCACAGATAGTTTCGACACGCCGGGTTACCTCGTCACGCCTCAGAACCGGATCGCTCAGAAGTTGCTCGAATTCCGGCTCCCATCGTCCTTTGAAAGCGTATTCCTTCAGCGTCATTGAGATGTCGAGTTCCTTAGCCTCTTCACGGGGCTCGCTTTCATGGAATCCATAGAACTCGACGAGTAGCTCAACGATGTCTTCGTTTGACAGCTCGACACCACCGTCTGTGTACCGGGACGCATATCCTGCCAGGAAGGCCGCAGCTCTCGATACATCGATTTCCGATTGACCGTCCGTCGCAACAAATGCGTCGCTGAAATTCTCATTCAGGTAGTTGGTGATGCGATAGACTTGAAGCGTCATGGAGCCGTCCAATCAAGATATAACCCTTATATCGTCCGAGTTATCGATCAGGAATGCAAGAGTGGAAAAGGGTTGTTCCATTGGTATCAACTAGGATGAACGAAAGCCTACTTCCAACTCGTTAGCCAAAAGCACTGCCGCCTAGTTGTGCCGTGACCTCTGGCCCCAAGATTACGGGATTGCGGTTACGACTGCCTAGAGGCGCGACGCCTGATGCGTTAAAGGGACGGGCCGTTCATAGAGTTGACCGTTTCAATCTTTAGGAGACCGCTAAAGGCACGTTCGACAACTCTTTGAGCAACGGCGACGTCTTCATCGTCGTAGGAATCCATCGGACGATCAATTTCCTCTTGCCCTTCTTCACCCCAACATCCAACGAACTCTCGTAGATCGTCCTCAGACCACAGCAGTCGGCTACTGTATTCAGAAATTTCGTACCACGATGTCATCTCTTCAAATATGTCGTTGCGCGGGCGAATGCCCCTGACATCCCAAAATTGCCCCTGATCGTCGACACAAAATGCATGTACCGTGGAAGCGATCCAGCTAGAGCTGTCCTTCGGATCGACCCAATATGGATCGCCATCGTCCAGCACGAGATGAATCGGCCATCCAGTCATACGGTGAAGGGCGACTGCGAAAACGTGACAGTTCCCTTCGGTGTATTCCCTGATTTCAGTTGGACTTGCTTGCGATTCAGTTACTGCCATCGGTGACCTACTCCGACCTGGGTGCCGTACATTGTGCGTTGCCCTTAAGGCATGGCACAAGCACGCCACCGTCGCGTATCCCTTATCGGTACGTACGAATGGGATAAGCCTTCGCAGGGCTAGGCCCACACAGGAAGTAAGTTTTGTGCCGCCTCCGCCAACAACTTTTGCGTCAAGATACTGGAATTCAGGTGAGATGACAGATTTGCAAAAAATCACCTCGCCATCGACTTCAACCTCAACAGAGCCCCTAGAGGTGATGTTCGGGCATATAGCCTCGAACGGCAGGAATACCTCCTGAAGGTCGTTCATGACACCCTCGCAAACATATTCCTTCTGGGTCGACATTGTAGCGGTCCTCATAGTAGCGATGGCGACGGTAACCTTCGTGATTCCAGTGCATGCCCCCCTGTTGTGTTTAACACCTGTGCGAACGGCATGAGCCAAGAATTCCCGGATACCTGAGAGAAGCACCATTCAAGCGTGACGACTAAACCCGCTTCATCGACCTGGCTGTTGAGGGACTGGAACTGAAACGCGTGGACGCCAGACACAGCGCCTTGGCGGCTGGAAGATGCGGGGTGCCTGAGAATCCCGTTCAAAAGGTCCGGGTACGAGTAAGATTGTAATCCGGAGCCTTTCCGGGTACGCCCCAGCTAGCCGTCCCCCGGATTTCGCTTTTAGGCCTCCGCAGCAATGCAGGGGCCTTCACTTTAATAAGCCAGCTCCGACTGTCTGTGCGTAAAAGCACCTCAGAGCGCTTATTGACGAGAAACGTCCAAACAGTGGCTACTGATAGCGATTGGCTATCGAAAAGCTTATGGCGACCCTATCGCAAAGGTCCTTGACCATCGAAAAGCGCTTTACAGCGATGGTACGCTCTTGAACCGGTCGGCCAACGGAACAGTTCAATTGCAGGAGTGCGGCATCCTGGAAGATATTATATATGCGTGTCTGCATGCCGATTTCTTTACCAATCATCTCGCGAGTTATCGCTGCATCAATCATGACCGTCGGTGCACCGTCAATATGAACGAACTTCGAGGCGATTAACTCATCGGCTGCCCCCAGGAAATCTCGCGCACCACCTTGAGCAACCAGGTCTTCCACGTCTTTTTCGGTGATCCCGCGCAATTCTTCCGAGCTTTTTACAAGAACCGAGAAGCTCATGTCCCCGGAGCCGTTTTGGCTAGTCCATTGTTGAACTGTATTAGGTCGATCACCCTCGACCTGCCTCCAAGATATCGGAGCCGACAAACTGAATTCGATGCCCTTCGATTTTGGATGGTTGGAGGAGTTGTAGCGAACCGTATAGCCATCGACCATCTCCGCGACTGGGCGCGAGGCATATTTTAGCCAGAGAATGTTCTTCAAGACCTCCGGGTCGATCTTGCCCTCAAGCCTTCCTTGCAGCTCGGATGCAAACGTGGTGGCTTCCTGGGCGGAAAAACGACGCGCCATCGCTTGATCGACTTTTGACAAGTGCTTTTTGTGAAGGTCGCTTATCGCAGAGTGGCTAAGAGTTGCAACGAGGGCTTTCGCCCTGGCTTCAGGCCACCCATACGTGGCTGCAAACTGTTGCTCCAGCGAAGACAGCTGTCCAGCCAACTGCGGGTACTGACTGCTTAGCGTTTCGGCTGCGCGATGCTGCCCATATAGAAAGCCATACACTCTTGCAGCCTGCTTATAGGCAAGTTCGCTCGGAACATAATTCGAAACATCGACCGCTTCAGATTGAACGCTCTCTTGGGCGGTTGCGGTAAAGGAACTTGCGGTGGTCATTATAACGGCCACAGTACCAGCGATATGACCAGAACGAATGTAAGACAACTGTCGACTCCTCACTACAACTAGTTGTCGAAACATAAAGCAATTTTTATGCGAATCCACTGTGGAGTTTGCTGGTTGGCGAAAATATCCGGCCTCTCAAACCCGAAGAATCAGAGTGTCTTCCGGAACCGGATGGACGACAACATCAGCGGGCACGTCATCAAGTCCGCCCGGCAACGTGTTTTGCGTGTTGACACCCTGCCCGGTTCGGCCCGAGAATTCGAATTGGAGATGCCGAAGCACAGCGATGTTGTCGTCCTCTGAAGGATATTGGACTAAGCCTTCACGCCTACCCTCGCACGGCCGGTCTCACGGTTACGCGACATCTCCGTTTCTCTTTTTATTCCGCTTTAGACCCCATCGTCCTTTCACGATGGATTTCTCGCGCTATTGCCCAAAGCAGGCTTTTCTCATTGTCGTATTGCCCATTGCTATCCATCAACCAGAGTAGGCGAACGTCGATCTGGTAGGCCAGCTGCAGGCCACCCAAGATGAATGTTGGTAAACCTAACACTACTGCCCAGAACAGCCATCCGCTTAGCGCGTATCCAATCCAGCCGAAAAACGCGAATACGGCTCCAATGGAGATTGCGACCTTTAGAACTTCTTTCATTTTGGTGAATACCCTAACACTTCAGCTCTTTCTAGTACGCCGCAAGTCGAAAAGGGTGTCACCATCTTTCTTCTTCGCCGGGATTTCTTGTGAGGCGATCTTTCTTTTACGGCCCGTGATCGCTAAATATTCCTTTGACTTGAGGAACGGGGGCGAGCACGCATGTCGATCTATGTCATCAAAGCCGGTGCCGATAACTACTTCTGGCCGGAAAGCCGGAAACGCGGAATCGCCGCTCTCATGCTCGACAAGCCCTATTATGAGGCATGGGCGGCCAACGATCCGGACGCTCATCTCGCGGTCCATATAGCTCTCGCCGGTAAGGGTCGTGACCCATCGTCGGTAAAAGCGGAGTCGACCCGCTGGTTCAATTACGCTTCCAAGGTCTCGTCAAGCGTCGATGATATCTTCTTCAACATCGTTGGGAACGATGTCTGGTGGGCGAGGTCCCGACCGCTTCATGCGTCAGTAGCCGGGGGAGACCCCGTGATCATCCCACATATTGATCCAGCGAACGGCCAGGAGGTTGTAGCCGTCGGCGTTCAGACGGATGGATGGCGGCAATATACTAAGGACGGGGTCAAACTCCAGCTCGCGACGACCCATAAGCGGGCATGGGATTTCCTAAAGAAACAGTCCGCGCTCGCTCCAGTGGCTGATGAAGACATGAAATTGTACCTGATGACGCTCCTGGAAGGTGGGGACTTGTCGACTTGGCATAACCGGCCTGATTGGAAGGCGAAGCAGGGCGAGGACAAAGGCAAGTATCTGGCGGTGCAGGCTTCTCTTCTCGAAAACGGCCTGACGCAACTGATGCTCTCCATCGAGGGCACTGTGGCATTTGCCAATGGTCAGATCATCGACAAGAAGGTGAAGGACAAGCAGTTGGTCGGCTGTACGCCACAGGAGATGAAGCAGCATCTGAAGGCACTCTGGGACCAGCAGGATGGCAAATGCGCCCTAACGGGGATTGAGATGCACCTGCCAGGCCAGCCTGATCTCGACAAGGATTTGATGATCTCGCCGGATCGCATCGACAGCAGTGGTCATTACTCTTTGGAGAACGTTCAGCTTGTGTGCCGGTTTGCAAACTTCTGGAAGCTGGCCAGCGACAACGCGCGCTTCAAGGAGCTGTTGGACTTGGTGGTGGCGACGAAGGCGTCGCAGGTCTCCAGTTGAACCTCGTTTGGCATGTTGATGATCGAGGGGGCTTGCCCTGTGCACCCATCACGCCAATGATGACTTTAACGCAGTCGGGATTTGCAGACATGAGCACTTTGGCGGAAATCGAGAAGCCCGAGGTTGGGCTTGAAGTCATCTCGGTCATCGGCACACCTGGGAAAATTGCCGAAATCCAGGTTCTCAGCGAGCACGATGTTCGACACTGGCGTCACACGGAGGTGGGCGAACTCCTCATTACCATTAAGTGGGAACATGACGGTCATTCAACATTCCCGCAGTCGCAGCTCGACGGCATTCAGGTGAAGGACGTCGATCCGGTTCCAGTTCCCTGAGGCGTAGCATCATCGGGATGCCGCTTACCTGCGTAGCTCCGCAAGTCTCGCAAACTTGTCGTAATCGACATCATCCATCACGGCTGGCACATCAAACCAGGCTTTTTCCAGGTTGATGAAGTCCATGTTGGATTCTATCTGCTCAACTGTGCCAGCGAGAAAGTTCGCGCCACCTTCCGAGTGTGCTTCGCCTTCGATGAAAATCTCTACCTTGTGTTCCTTAAAGGATTGGCGGCTCGATGCAGGTGCTTCGGCAAGGGCGTACAAAATTCGATCCACTTGTTTACCGATTGCCCATGAAAGCGCTTGAGAGTGTCCCTCTCCTCGTCTTTCGGACGTAACGTAGACGGAATTCAGGTCCACGCGCAGGGCGATGGTTGATTGCGAGTCGGCATCTGTTTTCCCTTCTACCTCAAGTCTCGTAGCGATTACGGCAAAGCCAGCAGGCAGCTCGTCGCCTTCACGTTTCACTTCGATGATCGTTGAATGGTGGTCGAACGCTCGGTCGAGCCAGATGTCGAATGGCCACCTTTCCTTGGAGCCCGCCTGAGCTTTGAAAATCTCGGTCAGAGCGGCAACCTGCTGCCTGCCACTCACCTGGCGAAACAGGAACCCAGCCTCATCTTTTCTATCGTCACTAGGGAAGATTTCCTCGGCCGTTCCATCCTTTACGACCGGCTGCTCCACCAATTGCGCTAGCAAGCGATCCAGGTTGCTGGCGTCGATGATGGATGAGGCGTTGCTTTTTGCAGATCGAATTCTCTCCTGCAGCAGGGTGACGGTTTCCAAAGCGCTGATCTCAGTTTTTTCTATTTGGGAGTTTCATTGCGCCGAAAGCCTTTAGCAAGGAGTTCACCGACAGAGGTATTCGGTTTCTCCTTGTTGTCGGCGCTTCCACATTCTACGTTTTGTGGTGTAAGTTTTTCCCCATGCTGATGGCAGCGCACCAGGAGAACCCCGCATGACATATCAATCCCGTGGAAATATCATTTTTCCAGAATTCACCGGCGTCCGTTGCTACATGATGCCTTTTATCCAAGGGCGTGCTGACAGCTTGCCGAAGGAATTTCAGCAGTATTCCGAGATCGTTGAGCAGCTTGTTCTCGACGGCCAGGAAGGTGAAATCGGTCTCATCACCATCGACGAATCTCCGGTTGTTGCGGGCAAGTCTCAGCGTGGATATGGCGCAGGCGAGCGAACCATCCATACGGAGGCTTGCCGTACGCGTGACACCTTGAGCTGGGGCCCGCCAACATGGGGAATGCGCTCTCCGGTGCTTCTGGACCCTGATCTTCGCGTTTTGATCGCCAACAGCATCGCAGACACCTGCATGGTCTGGGATGTGGCAGTTGAAGACACTACGCCAGATGGCGATCTGTCGATGCGCGCCTCTGAGTTCCCGCGCGAGGCTGGCCGTATGATGGCGTCCGGGGAAGTGATGGAGATCGGCATCTTTACGCCGCATGAGCCTATTCCCCAGAAGGAGAGCGGCAACAGGCAGTTCTTCCGCATCGTCGGCAAGGGCGTTACCGGCCGTGAGGACTACTTCACCCGCAACGAACACCTGGAGCGTCTGGGTCTGATCGCGGCCTAATATCTTCTGGATTAAATGACTTTAACGGCTGACGTCCGCCAGCCGTTTTTTATTGACCGTCGTTTTTCCGATCCTCAGCCGACAGATCGGGATACGCCTCGAAGCGCGAGCGTCACGGGGCACTCCTCGGATACGGCGGTTTACGCTAAAGGGAGAAAACGAACATTGACCGTATAAACCTCGGAACACGAGTCGATGATGCCGGTACGTCGGACGTAGTCTCACGTGGAGTAATCGTGGGCCTCGGTGCTGCCAGCTGCCCATTGGTCGGCTAGAACGAGTTGCTGGGTCGCTCTCTCGATGATCTCTTTCCGTTCGATCTGGAAGAGATCATTTGCTACCCGTTTGCCATCGATCACCGCGCCGATGATGTTCTCATCGTGAAGGTAGTCGTCGCTTGGCATGTGGTAGTAGCCTTGGCGCACCAGCCAGATTTTATCTTCGACGAGCTTTCCGGAGTGGTGCTCAATGTATGCGATTTTCGTCCCTTTTGGGTATTTGCTGGCAGTCATTTTCACACCTGATCTAGGCAATAGACATTGATCCACTTATGGTGCAAATCATCGCACAGCAAGTGGAGGGTTAGCGATATTCCGGAGTGCAGCTCATGGGCATGATGTTTTTTCCGCCCCAGCCATCCACGCTCACGTCCTCAAGCGCAACAATTTCCGTTGCCGCCTTTTTGCACAGATCGAGATCATTGTACGGGCCGTACCTCTCGGTCGAGGTGCCCGAGTTCATCACATACGCAACAGTCAGAATCCAAACCTTAACCACAGAGAATTCCTTGATATGAGTTCAATTCTACCAATATAGTGACCGAATTTCATGATGCAAGGAACTTGCGGGGTTTACCGTCTCTTAATGCCGATAGTCAGATGAATCTTTGCTGTTACTATGTTCAGTGAGTGTTTTATGAACTTGCAACGAAAGGAATTCTCGCTATTTTGGCGGCGTTGCAATCCTTTTAAGGAATTCTCATGTCCAGCAGATTTCGTAGAGCATTTTTCCTGGCAATCGCCGCAGCTTGCGTGGCCGCATCTCCATCGATTGCCCGTGATGCCCGTAACGCGCAGATTTCGGTCGACGTCATTTCCGTGACGGACAATAATCCATTCAAAACCGTCGGCGGTTCGCTCTCTAAAATTCCTGGTGTCAAGGCCACCGCCGGAGTCGATGGAGATGACAGAAATCCGGTTACCGTCTTTGTCCTACCTGCTGGCGAAAATGCCCAGCGCCTGGTCGAGCGCGCCCTCTCCGGCTTCACAACTTCACTTGAGACATCACTCGCGGGCAAAGTGCCATTCGGGAAGTCCCTGCCGGTTCAGGTGGGCATGACACATTCCTACGTCAGCCAGATCACGAGCACAGTTGACGACGCAGGCATTGTTCATCACGCGCGTCTGATGTCTGAAGTGGACGAGGGCTTCAAGATGTCGTTGACGCCAAGGATGATTAAGGGCAAGTTCGTCCTGGATTACAAGCTCGACGTGAAGAAGTTGACTGGTCCCGATGGCGGTTTCCAGAATCTGTCCATTGGCTCCCACACCCTGCAGGGTGTGCGCGCAGCTCACCGTTCAATAACACAGAAAATCGGCTTTCCAGAGATTTCGGGGGCTGTTGTTTACGTCACGCCGGGTCTGGAGAAGAACCAATACTTCGTCTCGATTGCTCGGGCATCGAAGGCCTGATCTGATCTCCCTAACGACCCATCCACTGCTTCCAGCGGATGGGTTTTCACTCGTTTTTTATTTTCGTTGCTTCTATATAGGTCCCAGCCAGGCTGATTCTCACGCTTTGATGGATGAATAAGAGATGCGATGACGAAAAACCGTTCTCAAAGCCCTCTCACCGGGTTGCGCAAACTCTCAACAGACCCTCAAGCCGCATCAGCTATTCGCAAAGCGCTTGCCAAGGTGCTTCAGGTCGCCGCGAGTGGCGTGGCTGACGATTGGGGGTACATCCGTATAGGGACGCTGCCAGCGCCATCTTATACCTACGCCGACGCTGAAGCCCATGTGACACCAGCTCAAATCGAAACCTTTGGTTATGAACTGGTCGCGAAGGACATCTTACGCGACATTGACCGCCATCCGAACGGCGGGTTCAAATTCGTCCCGACGAAGCAGGGATGGATCGCAATTCGGAAGGGCAATAATCGGCTAACGGAAGCGCCAAAGACTGTGTTCACTACGGACGTCTCCAGTCGACAGAAGCCCTTGAAGCGCGACAAGATAGCGGAAACGTCCATCAAGGTGGCTCAAGCACCTAAGCAGCCGGATCGTTACAGTGACTCCCTGCCGACGGCTGAAGAGCTACTGATGCCCTTGTTGAGGGTGGTGGCCGGTCAAACGGTTCAGAAGAAAGTCGTCACCAAAAGGCTCGCAGATCACCTCGGCTTTCCTACAAAGCGCATTAATGTAGCTCTTCCGGCCAACACGAACCAGACATTCGGCTCCAAAGCGCAGTACGCGATTAAGTATCTGGTCAAAGAAAAATTGCTGCACACGACGAAAAAGACCCTAAGCCTTACCGCTCCTGGGCGGCAAATTCTTTCTTCATCCGGCCATCATTGGTCAAATTTTGAAGAACCCGCAGTGAGAACTGTTAAGCAGACGCCTCCTGGCAGTATGTCGCCAGGTCTCCAGATCGACATTACGCGTGTGCTGTTGAGCATACGCTCCATGGAGCCGTTCGACTTGATCTCGATGTGGGAGAACGCCCGTCGGATTCTCGACGACCCGCGCAAACACGAGCAGCACGAGAAGGTTACGACCGCCATCCGGGGGATTGAGGCTGAATGGGCGCGGCGAAACTCAAGCGGCAATCCCGACGAATATTTCGATTGGCCGACGACCGAGGCTCGTGGTGGTGACGGCAGCTTGTCTTTGGAGAATGTCCAGAAGAGTGGAGTTCTCGGTCAGCTTGACTATCATGTCGGCCGCACGTTGGGGCAACCGGATGCATATCGACGCCGTACCCTCATGAAGATTTTCGAGCGACCTATACCTCCTTCCTTGAAGGGCTTCGAACCTGATGAATGGGGTCAGCCGGGTTCGGCTCATAGACTTCGTAAAATGGCGTATTCAATCGCCGCTTTTACACGGAGTGCGAAGCGGAAAAAGCTGGCCAGCTTCGAGGAGGCTATACGGCATTGGGAGACCGATCTGAAATACCTTCACGACCAATACTATGCTGGCAAGTTTGGGTTCGCCTGGCCGTCTACACAGGTCGTCTAACACTGTCGCCTCTCTCCAATGCCACAAGAGCGGCTGCGACATCTTCGACGCCCTCGACGAGGTTCGTCGCGAGGAGAAGCGGCACAGATATCCATCCGCTAAGCCTGTCGCCGGACGAGATCGCGGCCGGATACCTGCGCCGCTTCTCCTCGCGACGAAAATCACAATTCCTCGCCGCCGGAAAGAGCCTGCGCACGACAAGGCTGCCACTGCCGCGTAACACGATCCGACCCTGCAGATCGGAATCCGACGCCGCCAGCCTGACCATCCCTTCCTCTGCTCACGCTAGGAGCCACCCCTCTGAAGGTGGGAGGGAATAATCGAGTGCCTGCGGGGTGACGTCTGGCGGATGGACCTGGTTGAGGTAAGCCTCGCCAGCGGCCTTTCGCACTGCCGGATCGACAAACTCGTCGTAGACCCATGCGGTCGCGAATGCTCCCGCCGCACCGACTGCGAAAGCTCCCAGGACGGGTGCGCCCATACCCGCAGCGGCCAGACCGACTGCGAAGGCCACACCGTCACTGGCAAGGTACTTTACGGCTTGGCTCGCAAGATTCTCCGTTGCCTGCAAATTGGCCGTTTCACGAATTTGATCAGCGAGAACCGGATCGCTCTTGTCCAGCTTGTCGGCCAGCTTGAAGGCAGCGGACCATTGTTGCGTGATAGCGCCCGCATCGATGACGACACCCAGTTCTTTTGCCACGACCCCGAGTATCTTCGCTGCCTGCGCCTCTGGAAGATTTTTGCGGGCTTCTTCGATTTGTTCGCAGAAATCAAACCACTTCTCGAACCCAGACACCCAACGGGTTGCCGTCGTTGCGTCTGTAGGCATTCCTGCCGTGCCGTCCAGAATGCCCTGCGCGACATCCCGAAGCTCCAGTGCGAGGGTGGCTGACTGGTTGCCGGAGCCCTCCAGCCCGAAATATATCTTCTCATCGCTCCCCAGTGCGGTGGCTGTAAAGGTGAAGGTTCCCTGTTCCGGTCGCTCCAGGATCGCGTCGCGAAGCCCAGCCACCAAGGGCGACTCCCAGTAGGTAGTATTTTCAGGAATCACGATGTGCTGCGAGAAAAGCACGTCGTTCTCCCATCCCTCTCCAGAAAGGCTCACGTTGAGATCGATGGCGTAGTCCACCGACTCGGAGAGTTGGATGCCTATCTTTCCGGCAAGCCCCTGCTCGTAGATCAGAACTTTGTCCAGCGATCCGGTGAGCGACCCGATTGTCAGATAGGGGCCGTCATCGTCTGTCACCCGGATTTGACTGGGGTCGTAACTTACGCCGCTCGTTACATCTACGGCGAACGTTTCGTCAGGTTCGTGTAGCGCATCCCCCTTGAGGATGAAGGTGACGGTCGTGCTCGTCTGCCCGGCGGGCATCGTCACCGAATGGTCGGGATCGATGAAATCGGCGGTGGCGAGTTCCCCATTCAGGGTGACCCGCAGCGGAATCTCGTAGGGGGCATCCAGCGCTTTGTTGGCCGTGACGGTCAACTGCACCACCTGCGTGTCGTTGGTCTCGGTGACATCGGCGGAGGAGAGGACAAGATGGAGAGGTTCGTCCGGATTCGGCGGGGGAGGAGGCGGAGGCGGAAGCGGCTCGTATGTCGCCACCCAAATCCAAGACCAGTCCGAATATGAGAACGAATAGGAGGTACCGGTCCTCCAGTCGACTACGACGGGCGAAGCAACGTCCTCACTCCAGAATACTTCCGGATCGGGGCGGCTTCCCACCTCGTAGTAATCAACAATTGATGCGCTCCAGTTTACATATGTAAAGTTTTCGGGGGAGGTCTCTGCACCATACCAACTGACTGGGTTGTAATACCAGAGGGTCATGACATTGGTGCCCCCTGTCAAAGATACGTTGTAGACATCAATGGGAAGGCGAAGTCCCTCCAGTTCAAGAAATTCGCCTCCCGACTCGAACCCACCTACGGTCGCGTTCCAATCAACGAGAACCCAATAGTCGGACATACTAACCTCCCTCAAAATTAGATAAACCTAACAAATACAACCGCAGGAACGAAAGTCGTCTATATTAGGTATAGGTGCAGCCTTCCAAACCTCCCGATCAGGGGTAGTTCTGAGTCTTGAATTAGAGGCGATGGTCAAACTTTGCATCCGAGAAATCGGCCTCTTCGTGGCCCCGCTGGAAGTCTCTGCAAGATCGGATCGAGGATCAAAGATCGCGGCGGAAATCGCCTGTGCGCGACAAAGTTCGCAAAATTCCGGCATGAGGCGATACTGGCTAACGAATCTGCGCAGCCTGCCCAGTAGCGGCCGGATCGACCTGAAATTGGAGCCGAAGTCATTTTACTCTTGCCATTGCCTGCGTGTTGCCTGGCCTAAGCTTACACTCCAGAGTTAATTGCGTCACATGCTCATGCCGCGTCCCATTGACATTACCTGCTCATGTTTTGGCGCTAGACGGGCCATCTCCATCGTGTTGAACTCTTCTCGGGAGAATGTTTCCACTCGTCCGCGCCATAGCGTTCTCGTGATAGTCTGACCATCTTCCGACAGCTGATAGTGATATCCATTCTGGTCGTGAATGCCTTCCGGCTTCTTTTGAATCATATCGAGGATGTTTGTTTTCCTGGCCTCATGCGCTTCAGAGAACCGGCGAGTCTTCTCGATGAACGCCTCTTGCTCAGCAGGAGACGGCATCTGGTCACGTTTAAAGGGATACTCGATTTCATATCGGAACTGTTTGTCGTCCTTGCCGAAGGAGAGGAGCAGCCTCCCTTGAACCAGTGTCAGTGTGCCGTCTCCTTTCGCCTGTGAAGTTTTTTCGACGAAGGTAGCGGGAATCTTTGCCCCAGGTCCCATCTCGCTCAGTTGTTCGGCAGCTTCCTTGATCGCAAGGCCGTTCCTCACATCTTCAAACTTCGCTTCCTTTGGCCAGTGGCCAACCGAGATCACTTGAGACGGCGCAGTGGCGTCGAAGATGAACCATTCGGTGTCGGTGACCATGGCTAGTTCATCGCCATGTACGGAGAACTGACCGACGTGCCGGGCTCCATTACGGAGGCTGATGAAGGAGGCTTGGAAACTCTTTCGCTGTCCTTGAGCGATCAGGTCATTCACATAGCGGAGAAATGTCTCATCGGCTTGCGCCCTGCTCTGCGCGGACATGTCGACCTGCACCGGTTGTTCGTTCTCGACCTTAGGCTTTGTTGCGGTCGCATCTGCCTTGATCTGCGGGCTGCGCAAGCGCCGGAAGAGCGTCATGATCATTCCACCGCCATCATCGTTCTTCGGATCACTGTCTTTCTTGTATCGAAGGTACTCCTCAGCCACCTGAGGATTACACATGACATGCTTCTCGATTGCAGGAAGAGGTTTCCCGGCGACATCACGCATGTATTCGAAGACGACGCGGGCGTTCTTCTTGCTGTAGGCATCCACCTCCCGCGCTTCCAGATAGCTTTCGAAGTGTGGCAGCCTGGCATTGATTTTCTTCGCGTAAGCGAGTGTGTCGGCCCATTCTCTCGGAAGGAAGTTGGTGAAGGTCTTTTCGGTATCCATTTGTCGTCCTGCAGGAAGTTCCATTGGAAATATCCTTCGCAGGGTCGCTTTTGACAAAAAGGCGACCTACCAGGCACATCCATCAGACCTTTGCCGGTGTGGATGCGCCGATAACACCTGTTATCGCTTCCTCTGGCGCGAACCGCGAACTTCTTGACGGCCGGGGAAATCCGCTTCTAAATAATTGAAGGCTTGGCTGTGCCCTCAGCCCCCGTCCGGAAACGGACACGGTAGAACAGCTGAAAACAAACGAAATGAATTTGCACATGCGATCACTCTCAACCAATCGGCGGAGGCGTATGGCAACGGGGACACCAGAGAAGCCATAGTCCGTCTCGCGGAGTTTGAGAATGAGTAAGTTAGTATTGCCAGCGGTCGACGCTGCGCGTGCAAAAATCCTGGCGAGAGCTGTCCAGCGTCGTCATCAAGAACTGGGAACGACTGTTTCCTTAAACCATGCCTATGAAGTTGTCGCCACAGTATGCGGCTTCGAAACATGGTCCAGAATGAAGTCTCGTCTTCACGAATGTGATGTTGAGGGCGAAGAACCTGCAAAGCTTGCGCGTGGAAACCCTGAGCGTGTCCTGGCTGAATCCACCCTGTCTTTTGAAGATTTTGTTCCTCACGATGTTACGCCCTCAGTTGTCGTGTCGGGACCTGATGGTGCGGTGAAAACAAAAATACTTACCGAGCTGATCTCTAAGTGGCGTCATAACCACGGCTCGCAAGCGCGAGTACGTCTTGTTACTAAACGTCCTAAACCCCATTATATTGAACAACTGAGAGGGGTTTTAGCTTCAGGAAATCGAGGAGGCATCGATGCCAATCTCGAAGTGCTGCGTATCAGGTCTATGGGTAGAATAAGGTTGAACCCATTTGATACGCCTCTGGGCGAGCGGCAGCCCAATTCAGCTCACCGGGCCAGGTTGGTCGACTTGATATCTGTGATCATAAACGAGGAAGCGTGGGAAACCCCGGGCGTAAAGTCTTTGGCTGGGCTACTCATCGATATGGCCTACGACGCCGTCAGCGACCGAACGCGTGACGGTAAGCCTAATCTCTTTGTTCGTGGCACGGATAAAAAGATCGACGGTAAAGTCTTTGGCAACGACGGTGTTGCCACCTGGTGGGACGTTGCTGAAGAGCTTTCACTGCGTGGAGACAGAGATTTGGCAGTCCAAGCTCAAGCCTATGCAGTGCCTAAGCTGGACATAATGATGCGGCTGCTTCGTAGTGATCAAGTGGACTCCACGTTTGGGTCTGCTATGGCGTTAAACGGGGAAACGCTGGTGAACCAAGCTGCTCGCAGGATAGCCTCGGCAATTCGGGAATGTGTCTCTCTTCAGTCCCCATCCAACACAACAATCGATCCAAACATCCGCTCGATCATCATCGATCTGGACGACGATGATGAGGCTGGGTTTTTTGGAAAATTGACAAGCAGGATATTCTCAGACCTGTGCTTCTCATTTGAATCTCTGTTTGGGCAATCGACTTCGAAGGAGCGCACTCTCATTGTCCTCGACGGCTTGGACGATGCCAGCTGCCAAAATTTCCTGATCAATATCGACCCTGTACTTAAGGGGCCCGAAAGCAAGAAGCTTCACATGATTGCCTCGACGCGTTCGGCTCAACAGGCCGAAAGGCATTCTGATGCCTCTTCGTTCCTGTTGCATGGCTTTGAAAGCAGAGCGGAAGTGAATGACTTCCGCAAGATGATTGAGTTTGGCGACGATGCGTTCGAAAACGCTCACAACTTCCTCTTCGATCCAGAGCAACCTCAAAGCGTAGCATTGGGCGTCCGACGGGGTTTCCGCACCGTAGCTGATGGTATGGTTGCCATCCCTTAGCCTCGACGCAGAATCAATGATCGGCAGTTCCTATCCTTCACGAGGGCTGCCGTTCCCATCCCCATAGAACATCCTAGCCCTTCTCGAACTGAAAATTTGGCCAACACGCCCGCTTGACATATGTCATGGGTGTGTTATTTCACAGGTAAGAGCATACGGACCTACGAGGGGAAGATGATGAGAGATTTTGAAAATCACGTCGACAGCGTCATTCTAAACTTCGACCTAACGGGCTTCACGTACGATCCACAAAACTTCCGAGAGCTTTACGAAACCGACCTTGGTGCTGCGGCTCTCATTTTCATGACCCGCCCGGCCGCGATTGCGCTGATGTGCGCTGCAACGGACATCGAACGTGCTGCCGTGGAGCCTCTCGCTCCATTCCTGGTTCAGGTCTTCGGTGACGCGGCCATAGACGACCGGTTCAAGCAGATGATCGGCCATATGGCCCGGCAGGTTCTCGAACACATCGGTTACTACCATGACCGCAAGTCGGTGCAGATCACCCGCGCGAATCTGTTCAGCACTGCCAGCGGTTACCGTAAGTCCCCAAAGGATAAGAATACTATGCGGGTTACGCCTGAACAGCGGGCGGCCTGGCTGATGAACACGGCCAAGGGGCCGTTCAATCAGTGGCTCGATGGTCAGGTCAAAGTCGATGGTGTTTTCGACCTCAAGCGTCTTTACGAAGTCGCCGAGAAGTGGGGCGTTACCAAGCGCTATGACCACCTGAACCCTGGCCAGCAGCGCATGAACATCGGCGTCGCACTTCGGAAGGTGGTTCCGGAAAGCGAGTATACCTAACAGCCTCGCGATGTGAGACCGCTCTTCGACTGTGCGTGCGATATGCCACGCCGTGAAATGTCCTCTAGTCGAGACTCGGTTATGCCTGTTATCGGCTGGATGGGTCGCTACTACTAGCCATAGCCGATAACTTCAGCCTCGGGCCATCAGTGTCCGTCCCTCATTTTCCACGCGACCCGATCCTTCGCAAACGGTCTTCATGTATTGGTTCTTTTCCGCTCGGGCGCTTTCCACATCCCATATAACCCCATGGATTTCTTCTAAGGAGATTCGCTTTGCGACAAGGGACTTGGCTTGAGCGTACGTGGTTGCCTGGTTGCCTGCCACGAGAAGTCCTCCATCGCCTTCACATAAATTCTTGCGCCTAGTATCATGTTGACACCGTAGCAACGGTGCAGTGACATTGCTGATATATTACCTTGATTAATGCCCGCCCCCGGACAATCATTTCCTTTACATGCCGAGGGTCGAGCAATGTTCCGTAAGATTTTTTCCACACTGATCTCTGTGTCGCTGATCGGGACTCCAATCAGCGCCTCCTCTCAGGAGTATTTCTTTCGGTACAACGTTTCGAGCGTTATAAAGGCAGAGACACCGACTGAAGAGGAGCCGGATTTTGAACCCGGCAACGACATTTCGGTCTATTTTGTATCGCCGGTAGGGGAGGCGTTTACGCGCGAACTCCCAGTCGCCACGCGGAATGTAGTGCTTTGGACGCTGGACAGCGGCTCTGTCCCAGCTGGATTTTCGATCAGCCGTGCCAGTGGCGTCATTTCGGGAATTGGTGAGCAAGCGCAGAAGTCGGTTGTGACCTATGTCGGCTACGATAGCTATGGAAACAAGATCGCACGCGCTAAGGTAAACTTCACCATTTTTGAGCGGATTGGCGTTGGCACGTCGGTCGACTACTACACTCACACAAACGAGTATTTTTATGCACAAATTCCGACGCCTGGTGGAGTAAATGTTGCCCGCTGGGAGGCATTCCCTGATCTAACCAATCCAGATGGGATGACGACCCGCAATGGGGCATTCGAAGGAATTCCGACGAAAGCAGGTACATATGCGGTTGGTTGGCAGGGGTACGATTATCTCGACCGTCCAATTGCTTATGCATATGGTAGTTTCCTGGTCGAAGACGGCCCGAAAGTAGTTGATATCGCGGACCAGACGATTGACCTGAACAAGGGGGAAACCTTTAAAATACAGGCCTCGGTTGAGCGTTCAGTCGGGACAATGACCTACAAGCTGGTTCCCGTGACTGTTCGGCCGAGTGGAATCACCTTCTCTTCGCTAACGGGCGAGATTGGTGGTGCATTCACAACATTCGACACATCGGCGCAATTTCAGATCGAGGCCCGGGATACTGCTGACGGCGCAGTCGGCCTTTCGAACGTCTTCACATTGAAGACAACAGCCGAGGAACTCTCACTCGACCGCATGGGGAACCTTTCCGGAACGGTTGGTAGCTACTTCGAGCGCACGTTCCCGACCGGATTGGGCAATGCCACATACACCGTTGTTTCAGGAGAATTGCCTCCAGGGATTTCGCTTTCTTCGACCGGCGTTCTTGCGGGTACGCCCACGATGAGTGGAGCGTCCTCCAATATCGTAATCGGCGTTAGTGGGCTCGGTGTTGAAGAAAAGACTTCAAATCCGTTCGCGTTTTATGTGTCGGCAGCGCCGTTTTCGGCCCAAGGGACATCTCTACATGTCCGCACGAACCAAGCGTTCGCGGTCCCCTTGCCAACCGTCAATGGAGCGATGGCGGAAATAAGTTATACGCTCAAACCGAGCACCACTCTTGTCGGCGATGTGACGTTTGCAGACGGCCTGTTCTCATCGCAAGCTGGCATCGCAGAGGCCGGTAATTACACTTTCGGAGTTTTGGTTTCGTCTGGCGGACATACCGTGTCGGCATACAACTACGTGACGGTTCATGACCCGTTGTCGCTACAGTATGCGTCGTCCACAGCTGTGAAGCGCCGCGAGCGTGTCTTTATCCAGCCTACCTTCAATTTCCAGAACACCTTCGGCGAGGCCCGCTTCACGGCGTCTGGTCTCCCTTCTTGGATAAAATTGAGAGCGACTTCAGGAGTCATTACGGTCGAGCCGAGTGCGTCTGTTACACCAGGAACTTACGGTCCCTTCAAGGTTACGGTAACGGATGATTTCAATACTCCGGTTGATTCCAATAATTTCAATATCGTTGTGGAGGATCGTGAATACGTTGAAGGGACGCTCGTAGACACGACGGTTGATCGGTTCGTAATGAATGGGTTCAGCTTCACCAGCCCTCTCGGCAAGATCGACAATGCGGTAGGTGAGATCAGTGTTAGCCTGGTTGGCGGCGACCTTCCAAGCGCGTTGAGTATCGAAAAGGCCTACGTCAATTACATCTTTGTACGTGGCACGACGTCGGACCCAGTCGGCACCGTTTACGAAAACCTTCGGGTGAAGGTGACCGATTCCGACGGAGACAAATATTCCTGGACGAGCGAACCATTCGACCTTGTTGTTGTTGAGCCCCAAGCTCCGCGCCCAATCAATGGAGACCTTAATTTCGAGCACACGTGGTCAGTTAATCAGGAAATGACCCGCCTGGCCCTGCCAGAGGTCTCCAATGCGTACGGCAACGTGACGTACGCATTGGATGCGGAAGATGCGGCAACCTACGGACTAACGTTGGAAGACGGAACGATTGGGAATAGCGCGACTGTTCGCAAGCTTGTCAAAGGAACTTTCACGCAGGCTGGAACGTACCGAGTTGGCTACCAGATTAAGGACCAATTGGACCGCGATCCGGTTTCCGGCACGATTACCATTAAGATTTTGCCTGAAATGACGCTTTCGATGCCGACAGAAAATGGGAAAATCACCTTCAATCGTGGGACTTATGGTGAGTTCACGTCGGTGCGAACAAATGGCGTGCCGAGTTTCGTTTATAGTTCCCTCCCAAGTGATGTGAAACTTCCGGACGGCCTGGTGTTTGATAGATGGACCGGGCGCATTTACGGTACACCATTGAACGAGGGGCAAGCGGAAATCAGCATTCGCGTGACGGACGTGACAGGTGATTTCGCAGACACGCTTACGTTCGTTGTTGATGTCGACCCACCGCTTCCTTTCTCGTTCTCCTTCCCAGCGTTGCCGCTTACGGCTGGCAAGCCTTCGACCTTGAGCCCGACGCTGATCAACGCCATGGGCACAAAGGAAGACATCGTCTGGACGGTTTCCGGCACGCTGCCGCCTGGTATGGAGTTCGTGAATGACGTTTCATCGAACCGCTATGGCAGCTTCTACGGCACGGTGAGGACACCTGGCATCTACAGTGATGTCTACGTTTCGGCTTATGACCGCAAAGGAAAACTTCGCTATCCGGAGAGTGGCTCGGAGCGAGTGACGATCAAGGTTGCGCCGGAAAAGGCCATCGAATTTGCTACCCAGACGTTCTACGCCCGGGCGGGCGCTGCAGCACGAACATGGACGCTATCGCCAAATTATGTGCTCGCACCCCTCACCTTCACTTTTGCTGAGGGAGCCGATCTCCTTGCGGAATATGTATCGATGGACTCCCTGACGGGTTCGATCACTGGGTCCTTCCGCGATCCGAATAACTACGGCACGTCAGTGACTATCACGGATACGCTTGGCCGCACAAAGACAGCAGCGGTGAACTTCATGGTACGGGGGGACCTGTCGGTTTCAGTTCCAGTGGAGACGATTTTCAACCAGTATGATGAAGCCGACCGGCTGGTTCCTGTTGCCACGAATGGTCTTGGCAGCCTCAGCTATGAGTTGACGTTAGACAGCCCATCCCTACCTGCTGGTCTCAAAATCGATCCAACGACAGGAGTAATCAGCGGACCTGCGACCGGTACAAATGCGACTGTGAGCGGTTTCAAGATCAAGGTTGCGGACAGCTTCGACGGCACCACAGCCATCAGCGGTCCGTTTAGCATCACGGTGACACAACGTGAGCACCTTAACGTCGCCGACATGGACATCACCGCTAAGGCCTTCGATGAAATTGACCGACAGATTGGGGTTGAGAAAGATTATCCTCCTGTCACGTTCACGTTCAATCCAGTGCTTCCGGAAGAGTTGGAACTGGTCAACGGTCGCCTTTCCGGATCGTTCAGTGGGCCTTACTCCCAGACGTTCACGGTAACCGCCGTTGACGCCAAGGGTGGGACACTGGGTACGGATACGGCGACGATAAACGTCAATGTGACGAACCGGGACCCCTTGACACTTGTCGGCGACGTCCGGACCTACACCTTGAAGCAGTATGGAGATGTAATACCGTTCAAACCGTTCGCGGCCGAGCATGCTCTTGCCGACGTGAGCTGGTCTATCAGTCCAGACTTGCCTACCGGTCTAACGTTCGACAACGGTACGATCTCGGGACGTTCAACCGTTGCGCTGAACGATGAGACCTTCACGATCACAGCGACAGACGGAAAAGGTTCTCTTGGCACAGACCAGGAGGCCATCCAGCTAAAGATCGATCCGCGTGATGCGCTTAATCTTATCGGCCCTGAGACGTTCACCTTTAGCCTCTATTTCCCAGGTTATTTCGATCTCGCTAGCGAGAACGAGATTGACGGCGCGACATTCTATGTTGAGCCCCCGCTTCCTAGTGGCTTCGCTCTCGATGCTGCTACCGGGCGGGTTTCGGCCCAACCAACTGCAAAATTCGACGCAGTGTCTTATAACTTCCGCGTCGAAGACGGCGTTGGCGCGTTGAAATCGAAGGCTATCAGCCTGAGCGTTGGGGATCGCCTGGCCCCGGTGGTTACGACTGATGGGTCTTCACCTCTCATGGGTATCGCGAACCTCTCGATGAGCCAGCCAGTTTCAGCAACCAATGTCATCGGCATTCCCGCCTGGCAGCTGATTTCTGGCACGCTTCCGTCGGGTGTTGCTTTCGACACCGTATCTGGGGCGTTCACGGGTACGCCGACTGTCATTGGCCTGTTTGAGGATATCGTTGTTCAGGTTGGTGACACCTATGAAGGGGTTACGACCTGGTCTGCTCCGAAATCGATAAGCCTGCAGATCGTTGAGGACGGCAGTGTGATGACTGTTGCAGTTGAACCTGCAGTTCAACGTGTCGGGCAATTGCTGAAAACAACCGCACCGGTTATCGAGAACAATATTGGCGCACTCTCCTATTCGGCGACGGGACTTGAGGGAACCGGCCTGACGTTGGACCCAAAGACGGGTGTGATCAGTGGAACGCCGACCTCAGTCAAAATCATTCCGGTGACGCTAACGGCAAAAGACTCAGCGGGTCGCGAGGCTTCGACTACTTTCGAAATCAGCGTTCTTCCGACACTAATCCTTTCGATGTCCACGAATACCGACCTTCTCTACAACTATAGCTTCGTGGATGCCGGTGCTTTCCAGCCGCGCGTAGAAAACGCTTATGGTTCGACGAACTGGGCTTTGTCGGGAACTGAAAATCTGCCACCTGGCATCAATTTCGACGTGACCACCGGCACCTTCACTGGCACTCCTACCGCCGTTGGATCGTTTGGACCGTTCTCTTTGACGGTCGGTGACAGTCTAAGCGGAACGACGTCAAAATCAGGCCTTTACATGACGGTCTACATGAACGAAGACCCGATCAGCCTCGATGTATTCGATGTCGTGACGAAGGTCGGCTACGCGTTTGAATCTGCGGCTCCGGTGATCAGCAACACGCTTGGCACTTATCGCTTCTACTCCCTCGACCTTGGATCGACCGGGCTTTCGGTCAACCCCGTAGATGGCAAATTGTCTGGCACGCTAGGTTCGGTGCAGGACACGAACTTCAACATTTCAGTGACCGATGAAACGCTACGCGTAACATCGAAGCCCCTCCGTGTCCAAGTTCTGCCAAATATGACGCTGACGGCTCCAAACCTGATTACGGTTTCTGCGCAGGAGCCAATGAAGCCTATAGCCGTGACGCGAGCAAATGTGGTCGGCGAGGCTGTTTGGAACCCGCTTCCTGATGGAGTTCTGCCACCGGGTGTGACCTTCAACACCTCGACTGGTATATTCGAGGGGACACCTGAGGTCCTAGGCACTTTCGGACCATTTACCGTTACCAGCACTGACAGCCTGGGCGACACGGGTGTTTCGAACGAAATCACCATTCGCTCGCAAGCAGGTGCGCTTTATCTTCGTCTCCTGTCCAGCGCTCTGCCGGAAGGCACGAAGCGAATTGCCCCCTACTCCTTCGACTTCAAGAGCCTTGTCGAAATCGACGGCATGGATGCTTCCGAACTTACCTGGGTGATTGAACCAGCACCTGCAGGTCTGACATTCAACACCGCGACCGGGGTCTTGTCCGGCACGCCGACAGCTTCGGGAAATTTCGGCTTTACGGTAACGGCAAGCGGCAACGGCAAGTCCTCGTCGGCAAATTACAGCCTCGCGGTAAAACTGCCGACAACTGGTCTCGAACTTGCGGATTCCATTCTGCCGACTGTAAAGCGTGCGCGGTCTGGTGTTGATAACAGTTACAGCTTCGACTTCAAGACGCTCACCACGGTCAACAACATTCCGCTGGCTGACGTATCCTACAAGGTCGAACCCCTTGCCAGTGGCGAAAGTCTGCCGACCAATATCACGCTGGCGAGCAATGGCGTTCTTTCTGGCCTGACAAACGACGCGGAAAGCACGCATACTTTCCGCGTAACGGCCTCTTACCAAAACGGATCAGACGAGAACTTCTCCTCTACCAAAACCTACATTTTGAACATCAAGGATGAGATTAAGTTCGAATTTGGCGATGCCGTTCTCAGCTCGGCTTTCAAGCGTGCGCCCTACACCTTCGACCTGATGGGTCTTCTTGATCCGTCAAAGACCGAAGGGATAAACACCAGCGATCTTACATGGACGTGGGCAGTCAATCCGAACCGCGACACGGCGACCACTATGTCGACCCTTCCAGCCGGATTGACTGTCGATGGATCAACAATTTCAGGAACGCTCGCCAACAGCGGCACCTATGATTTGATTTTCACCGCGTCTTATGACGGCCGTACCCGCTCGAAGGTCTTCATCCTGCAGTCCGATCTGCAACAGATCAGTCTGAGTTTCAAGGATACTACGCTTCCGGCAGGCGAGGTGAACAAGACCTATTCGCTGGCGTTGAGGGATTACATTGATGCGACCAACCTCCCGGTTGCGGACGTAAAGGATTTCAAGGCCAACGCCACCACCGTAGACAGCGGCGAAGTAAGCGGTTTGCCGAGCGGTCTTTTCCTGAACACGAATACAGGCATAGTTTCAGGGACTGCGACGGCCAAGGGCAAATATAAATTTGAGGCCCAAGCCTCATGGTCCAATCAGGCCGCGCAACCCGAAAGCGCGACCGCAAAGCACGTTTACACAATCACGATCCAAGGCGTTACCTTCAAGTTCACACAGGTCGAGACCGGCACGGCGCACAGCTGCGGTATTACTGTCGAAGGCGGCGTGAAGTGCTGGGGCAGCGGCGGCGTGGGGCAGCTAGGTAACAGCAAAATGGTGAGTAGCCTCACGCCAGTGGATGTGACCGGATTAACTTCCGGGGTTGCAAGCATCAGCTTGGGCGCATACCACAGTTGTGCGGTTACATCGAACAATCTTGCCAAGTGCTGGGGGATGGGCGAACACGGCCAACTCGGTAATGGCCAAGTCCTCAGCAAAAGCAGCCCTCAGTCAGTCACTCGATCCGATTGGGCACAAATTGCTGCTGGAAGCAACCACACCTGCGGCATGACCACCTCGGGGTCCGTCTATTGTTGGGGGCTAGGCTCGAATGGCCGGTTGGGCGTTAACGCTGCTGGTACGGTCGCTGGCCCAAATCCGGTTTCGGCACTGGACGGGATCGCAGCTCAAATAACAACTGGTGTTGACCATTCCTGCGTGTTGACGAAAAGCGGAGGGGTAAAGTGTTGGGGTGTCGGCATGTATGGAAAAGTCGATGGCGCAAGTACCAACAATAAAACTACGCCAACCGATGTGACTGGGGTCACATCGGGAATTGTAAATGTCGCGGCCGGGGGAAAACACACCTGTGCGATCCGGACTACGGGAGCATTGGCGTGTTGGGGTAATCCTGGCAATGGTACCCCAAACCCACCTGCGCCCCCCACGAATATCAGCGGGTTCACAAGCGGAAATGTCGACCTGGAAGCTGGAGAGGAGCACACGTGCGTTATTACGACCAGCGGTGCAGCGAAGTGTTTGGCGCTCAATAACGCCTACGGTCAGATTGGAAACGGGACAACTGCTAGAACTCCCAACAATGTCGTAGGCTTGAGTTCCGGAGTGGTCCACATTAGTGCGGGCGGAAATACCACCTGTGCCGCTCTGAGCGATCAGACATTAAGGTGCTGGGGACAAAACAGCCAAGGTCAAGTCGGTGACGGAACGACAACTGACCGATGGGCTCCGGTCGGTGCAGCAAATTGACGATGGGTCGCGAAGGAACGGCCAGCCGACTAGTCGGCTGGCCGTCGGTAAGCGCTGTAAGCCGATGCTTCTGGAACTGAAGAACGACATCATGAACACCACGAGAATTGGGTCTTACTGGACAGGAAGAGTGCCGCTATTTTGTGGTTACCGCCTGGCGAACGGGATAACCCTTATCTGAATTAGCGGCCTACTTTGCTGAGGGATGATAACAGCTCTTATCGGCCGTTGCAGGTCGACCCTGCCGTACCGCAAGTTTATTCGCCGCCCATGTCCCAACCGGCTTTTCGGAAAATTTCCTTCAACTGCCCCGCCATTGGCTCAGGGTCCCACTCCTTCTTCTCAATTCGGCTCTTAAATCGATCCATTGGCTTCATCAGGATTTCTGGGTCGAGACCGCTTTGAGGATCAGCCGCCATCTCAGTGATTTCCGCTATTGCAGATGTCACTGCCGGGGGTGCGTTGACCGGAACATCAAATTTCCAATGGGCGAAAGTCGTGTCGAATGGGTCATCGTGGTCGGATATAAACCCGACCAAGCCCGACAGGGTTTCGTTTTCCTGAATGTACCTCGAACGATGGCCACCCCCGGTTCTCGTCAGTATCACTAGTTTTGGTCGACCTGGCTCATCGATATCAAGGTATGCGTCACGGAAACGCGGCACCTGCCCATGTTCTAGGTTGAGGGCATGAAGTACGAGACCTGCCAACTTGTTGGTCCCTGCGACCATACTGAAAGCGCTCATCCGTGATCTCCAAAGTGTTCCGAACCACCCTTTTTATGGTGAAACCGTCGAGCTAACAAGATTGATCTGACAGACGCCGCCGACGCATTTCTTCGTCGCATCGGGGTGCGATAGTATATCGCTGCCGCAGTGCGTTAATTTATACCGCAAATGATTCTGGCCATCGGCACGTCATAACCCTAGCGTAGCAAATATGCTCGCACAGGCTCTTCGCCTGGCCTTGGGGAAATCGCGAAAATGGTATTGTACGTCCTAAACCCCATTGTAGAGAACTTTACGAATGAACCGGACTTTTCGTCTGTCTGGCTTGCAACCTCCAAGAGGCCGAGAGCGGTTAATTCTTCGACACCTTTCAGTCCAGTTGTCTCCACCCCCTCGTGGTAGGGGCTATCCGTGATCCTACCAAGGGTCCCGACCCATCCATCCCAGCCGAACTCTTCAAAGTTCACGCAGATAGGGAAGAGTTCGTGCAAAAGCTCCAGGTTGGGCCTGTAGATCGCCTCTGCAATGAAAGCGCGGACCCCACCGGATACAGAAGTGCCAAATACCTCGGAGAAGCGATTGTCATACCTCCAAAGGGAGCAGCCAGGGTGCTGCTTCATAAAGGCATCAACGTCGAAATCTAAGACTGCCTGGATGACAGTATTCTTGAAGGGTTCCAAGACGTCGTCAGAGGCTGCATCCTTGAAGCGGAAATTTGCCATAAATGATCTGACGACGTCGTGACCAAAGTTCATAATGTCGCCTAACGGATTTGCATTAAGCACGACGTTGCCCTCACAAGGAAATCTTTCACCTATTTAACTGTCGTCATGGTTTTGTCAAATCAGTCATAGACTTTTAGCGGCACAGAAATCCGTGCGATACCCTTGTGCTGAGGTAAGGTTCTCGAACTGTTTGTTCGATAGATAGTGAAATCGCGTCAGGAGTAATTTCTGGCGAAACGCGATGTATTGGATCGTCGATAAGGCCTCTTATCGGCCTTTGTCCGAAATAATCAGAGGCGCATTCCGTTCGAAACGGGCATGATGTCCGTCATCTTCACGCCCTTTAACTGCAGCAGGCTTTCGAGTTCGTGGTAACCGCCATTGCTCGTCGGCTGATCGCCGGTCGTCACCTGAAAGACGTCTCGACCGTCGGCATCGTCGTACTTCCAGATCGTGCGATCCGTCCCGTCGATGGAGATGGTGCCAAATTTCTGCCAATCAGGCGCTGTAGTCGTGGAGTTCGACATGTTGTTCATCCTGTTTTCGATGGTAGACGATCACTCCGCCAGCAGCTTAAAACAATGCTCATCTCTGCAATCAGTCGTCTTAGTCGATCTGCAGACACCTCACATGGTAAGTCGCTGTTCAGCTGCGAGGACGTCCTGCCAGCTGGCGAACATCACCGGGTCGGTTTCACCGTTGTTTTCCGGTGCTTTCAGCGTCTCGTGATTTTCCAGCGCAATGCGCAAGTCGACTAGCTCCGCGACGCTGGCAAATCTTTCTCCGTCACCTTGATAATTGATGGCGATTACCGACCACCACGGCTGGTCCGCATAGGTGTAGGACGTAACACCGTCAGCAGAAGCGAGAATCCAGAACGCATCTTCCTGGTCTGGGATCGGCTTGATCAGGTGCTGCTGATAACGGTGTGGGCTGCAGGAAAGCCGGAACCCTGCGTCGATGGCTGGCTTCATAGGGCTTTCCGCGATTTCCTTTTCGGTCCGCCGACGGATCACTTCCAGTTCACTAACGCAGGTTTCAAGTTGTTCGCGGATGCTATCGATCATGGGGCCGTTCAGCCCGAGGTAAAGCAAATGGTCGAACTGCCGTGCCGCGATATCGACATCTGAAACGGCGACCCCATAGTCGACCTGTGTCAAACGTTCTCCAACGTGGAGCATATAGTGTTGGACGGCCTGCACCATCGCCCACTGTTGCTCCTCCTGCTGGCTTCGCCGTACATCGTTGTCAGCTGAGGGTATGTTCGTTCGCAGCGCCTGGTTGACCAGATAATTATCCCACTTCGGAAGGTTCACCGCCGCTGGGTTATTTACGTCTCGCAGCTTGTCTGCAACAGGCTCGTCGCCTGGCCGCGCTTCACTGTTTCTTCCGAGCAGAATGTTATCTGCAATCGGAGCTGGACCTACCGTCGGCGGCAGGTCTTCAAGCTTGAGACGACTGTTGTTGGCAGCTCGCTGATGGATGCGGTTTCTCATGTGTTCGGTGAAGGACATTTGTCGTCTCCTGCTGCTCTCTTAGAGCTGTATATCAGGGTAAAGCTTGAAACAACGATAAAGGAGGCGGCTGCTCCTTGTCGATCAAGCAGTTCTCATGGTTCACAGGCACCGAAATGTAAATTCTTCTAAGTCACAGATCATCGCATCACAGAATTCCTTGATAAAAAGTACCCGACCCTCTATCTGCGATGAAGTGAATTCGCCTGCATTTGGTGTGAGGATGTGACTGATGGCTATGGAACCAGGCTATGATGGCGGGCAATTTCCGCTTCGCCGAATTATTGTCCGCCACTGTAAAAATGACGATGGCACCATCACCACGACAGTCGAAGGTGCGGGACCGTGGTATTCCAGGCAGTCGACTACAACCAGCCGGACCGGCAAAGTCACGACCCAGCTTGGCGGCGAAATCTTCGGCACTGGTCAACAGACCGTCTCTAGAATTCTCATCGAACACCTGAGTGGCTTCAGTGCTGTGGTCAATGTGCCGTGTATCGATAAGTATGGTCACCCCTCATCGGAGGGACGAATTGTTACTGAAGAAGACCTTGAGGGTATCGCCAGGACTCTTGATCACGGGGTTCCGCTAGTCCTTAGTCTCTACGACGAATTCAAAGCGGTTCTCGTCAAGAAGCTCGGGGTGTCCGCTCCAAGCGAAGATGATCTTTACGGTTGGTGCTGCCTCGTTTGTAAGGCGTCTGACAATGGCATTATGGAAGAGGTCTTCCAGCATTTTGCCGGGAAGCCGACGACCCATTGATCGCCGAACATTGATTTTCCAACGTCGGCGATCATACCATTAAAGATTCAGGCAGACTTCCTTATGAGTGATGTCAGTGCTCTGCCATATAATCAGGCCACTTCGGGTCGTTGTAACGAGTTTCCATAATTTTGTGCCAGTCCTCGGCCTTCCCCATGGCGGACATGGTTTTTAGGAGATCGTGGTCATCCTGCTTTTGCTGCAGGTATACCAGGTAGGAATTGTAGTCTGAAACGCCTGTCATCGACATCAATTTCCAGTTTTCGCGCTGCCAAACATAAGCTGCCCCTATCGCCTCTGGAGAACGCATACCCTTCAGTTGTCTGATTTCCGACACATGTCCAAGCGACTTCATCGAGAGATCAAGACGCGTAAGCGCAGGACCAGCATAGGCAACAGCGCGAGCATTTATCTCGTCTAGTCCGCCGCGCCCTTGTGTCATGAGTACGAGAGCGATGATTCCTGCGACAACGGCTGCGTTACGTGAAAACTTCCCGTCGACCAGGAGCCTGAAGAGAATGCCCGCGCTGAAGGCTATCGGTGCAATCAGGTACGGCGATGTGGTCGTGAATAACTCATTCTCCGGATAGGTAGTAAATTCGCTAAATGGTCGAGCTATAAACCATACCCACGTCGCCCAGGCCAATGCAAAAGGCGCAGCAATCGCCGCAGACCGTCTCGAAGTCACAAGAAGGCCCAGCGCGAAGGATAGATCGACAAAAAGCGCTGATACGATTGCAGCGCCGTGGAGGTATGCCCCGTTCTTTCCAAATTTTTCGAGATATAGAGCAACAACTTTATTCAACATGAGCAATTTCCCTTTGTCGATAATCAAGTCTCCGGTCTGTTTGAGGAACTGTCAATAAAGCTCGTATGCTTGTCTAGAATTTCCGCGAGGTCGGCTCAAGCTGATATCGAGGTCCGTGGCTGTGCAGACCCAGGATTTCGTTTTAAAACAGAGACTGTCGCCATGGGTCATTGATCGGGTGGTGACCGGCATCGCTTAGCTGTTCGATAAGGAGATCAGCTCCTTCCTGTCTCAACAGTTCCCATTCTTTATCGCTTATGGCTGTGAGGCTTCTTACGGTGACCTTTCCGGCTGGAGTATCGAAACTCGGGTATGCGGCGGATTCGGTGATCACCAATGTCCGGAGGCTGCATCGAGGATCGCCATTCAATGGCGCATGCATTGGGATTCTGTCATAGAGACCGAGCGGCTCGCTTCCAGGATAATGACCAGCACACAGGAGAGTGTCGAACGCTAAAACAGATTGGAGGCATCGGATCGCCCAGTCGCCTGGCTCGGTCACCGCGAGCGCGAACTCTACACCTGCCTCGTCACGAGCTTCCTCGTCGTCTTCATCGATATCGTATGGATTGGAATGGCCGGAGGTGATGTAAATCCAGGAGGCTCGCTCCTGCGTAGGTGCAAACTCGAAAATGCCATGGTGACGCCAGCGAGGGTCGATCTGTGTAGCGCCAAATTTCTGGAACAGGTCCCATTCCAGCGGGAATATACCTCGGGAGTGCGGTCCAAAGAGGCCAGGATAAATCTCCTCTTCTCGTATTTCCCAGACGGTTTCTAGGTCCATGTCATTCCCGACGAATTGATGAATACCTCACCAGACTAGCATCGATGTCGATCTCGATCAGCCGATAATGACCCTTATAGGCTCCATCGCAGTCAAATCTTTGGGCCGGTAGCACCCGCATATTCTTCGCGCGGCCCGATGATCCAAGACATTTCTTCTATGTTTTCATAGGCCTGGAGCGCCTCAATCGATTGGGTCCCGCCGAAATCGTGGAATCGCCAGAAGTGGCCGTCGCATTCCAAAACCATCTCTTCTCGGTTTGGATTGATTGTGTCTTCCTTCGCGGATGTGAGTGGGGTGGAAACCATAGCCCTCGTAGTCTGTGCCGTCGGGAAGCTTCCCGTATCCGATCACGGACAGCATAGAGCGATCCACCTTGTATACCGGAATGCGATCATAGTCGGGCATGTAGGTGTCGCCCCAACCGTCTTTGAACTTTTTGCGCATGCCTACGGCAAGGGTAAATTCGCTATTGTGACGAAGACCGGTCACAACGCCGATGGACCCAGGAAGCGGATAACTTTTCCTGTCGTCTGAGAGCTGGAGCGAATGTTCATAGTCGGGAACACCTTCAAATCGAACTATGGTACCGATTGGTAGAAAGGCATCTATTGGGTTCTGTTCGAGGAGTTGCAGCTTGACGTTCAAAGCTTCGATATGCCGCTCGTATTTTCTTAGTTCTTCCTCAATGAGCGGCTTCTCCTGACGTGCATATTCAGCTACATCCTTGTCGCTGAACTCCGCCATTCGTGTATACCGGTCAAGACTTTCGGTCTTGCGATTCATCTCGGTCTTAATCTTGTGGAGTTGTTTGCGGATGTAGGCAGAGACATCATTGGCTGCGCTGATAATTGGATCGTTCGATTTCTCGCTCACTGTAGCCTTGGGCTCGCTCGCCTGCATCAACGCCCGGACCTGGTCAGCGTTTGCTCTTACCCAAGCTTCTTCTTCAGGTGTGAGGGGCGTGTTCGAATTCATTTGGTCGGCCTCTAAGTGCGTGCTTTACAGGCTAACTGCTTGGGCTGAAAGAATGAACTCCTAACGGGCCAGACGCAGGGCTTGGAAGCCCGGGAGCCCGGCTCATCCTCGACGGCACCTGAATTTCAGAAACTCATCGGAAACGATCTCAATGATCTGTTCCGTCGCGCCGGGCGGAAACTTGGCATCCTTAAAGAAGAGCCGGTAGAAACGCCTTCACCTTCCGCGCGGGGGCTGAACTGGAAGCATCGATAATGGCTATTATCGACTTCTGTGCTCCCAGTAACGAGCACAATCCGCGTCACAGTTACCCAGGTCTTTTGTCACGGTGTCTGGAGTACATCGAGACGGCGCTGAAGCGTATCAGCGGCCACGACCAGGAACGAATGCAATATCGCTGCTGACCTTGTCGAGGACGCCACTCCCTCCCCTCCCACGATGTGATAGTAGCAGCGAGGCCCTGTGTGGCCTCGGTCGCTCATTCTTAGAGTCTAACATCGCTGCCCAGGATGCGTAGGAAATGTAGCATTCCGCTTTTCCTATCGGTCATCATTACCTCGATGCTTGTTTCCTCCACTTCACTCACGGTAACAGTCTGACCTGACATCGACCTCAGAAATGAGGCCTCATCCTCTGGAAGACCAGCGACCATTTCGTCGGTTACATGCAACAGCGTCACCTGATCATTTTCAGATAGCTTCCGCCCATTAACGTCGTTCATGTTCTACTTTCCTGCTGTTTCACAACCAATATGCTTGGGTTGCATTCCCAATGCGTGAGTTGCCTTTCGCTTGGCTTCTTTCACCGCCATCGGACAATTTGCTGCCGTCGCCTCCCCAAAAGTGAACAGTGGCACACCATCTTTAAGATTGCCAGGAATGTTCCCATTTGCATCGGCGCGGCAAATTGCCGTGCAGCCTTTCTTTGGCCTTTTGGGCATAGGTACTGTGCGTTTGATCGGCGTCTCTTGGGTGTTCGATACCCCAGCGAACTGCTTTGCCAGTGAAACGATGTAGTTAGTGCACGCTACGTTTTCCAAGCAACTCTCGATGCTTGCGACCCCGCGATTGATTAGACCACGCGTAACCCACTCACGGCATGGTGCAGCCCGTAAGCATAGCGCGGCACCTGCTCCACCAAGGCCTAAGCCTTTCGTGAGCAGTCCAGACGAGGCGTGGTTTGGTACTAAGACTATTGAGGACATGAGATATGTGAGGAAAAGCAAATAACGCACTAAACCATTCCTTTCGGCATAACCCCAATCCTTCTAACAGGAATTCGGTACCGAAATCTTAACAAAACAATGATGTCAACATTACGCATCCCGCTCGACATACAGCGCACTGAAATAATCGGTCAAAAGCCGTTCCAGTTCCACGTCCTTGAAGGTAACCACAATAATGACTGCTTTAATTTCGTCAGTTGCTGGTTTCCAAAAAACCGACCTTCAGATCAGGAAATGACCTTAAATCCATCCTCACTCAATGCCTTCGCATCAACCTGCGACTTCTGCCCTCGCCCGCATGAGTCTGTCCACGTAGTCACTCATAAAAGGTTCTACGAGTTGTTTTTCTAATTGAGCGAGGACCTTCAGCAGAACCTTATACTCGCTGTCATGTTGAAAACACACGTCGGGCAACTCGCAATCAGGGTCTAACCAGCGAGAAAGCAACTCCAGCAAAACGAGCGCCTCGGGATGGGTCAATTTGACCAGGTGTTCGTCCTGGGAGGACTCATTAGTTGCTGAAGAAGGATTCAGATCGCTCATCACCCAACAATAACTTCAGGCTGTCCTGGTCGCAAACATCTTCAGACCGGCTACCATCGATAATGGCTCTTATCGAACTATAACATTCACTACCTTTTAGGGACATTTGTGGGTTGATCGTCTTCGCGGAGGTTCACTCCCACGGATTTCTTAGCGCCGATCCGGTCAAAGCAGTGTTTTATGGTGACTTCTGTTGTTACCCCGGGTTCCGACCCATTCACATTTAATCTCGGGATTGACGGCCGCACAAACCTCGGCCTGGCTTGTTGTGCCTCGAAAACAATCTTTAACTCCGTCTGTGCAGCCGCGCATGCGTGGAGTTCGCGTACGACGTTTTGCTCCGCTCCCTCACCGAGATGAACATAGAATTTTTTTATCCCTTTTTTCTTTAGAATTGAGACTTTTGTCTTGACCTCATCTAAGAGATGCAGAGGTCCGTTAGAGGCGTGAACGTTCTGCTTAACTCGCTTATTGATCAATGCTTCACGCCTTAGAGCGAGTATCAATAGATTAAGGTCGTTGCTCAACTGATCGATGTCAGCCTCATAACATCTCTGTTGGCCAACATTGAAGTTAAAAGCATCTCCTACTGCTATTGCTTTTGCCGCTTTCTTTAGAGAAGATATACCTACATACTTAAAAATGCTCTGAGTATATCCTTTATCTTTGGTATGAACCTTCACACTTTCTATATCCAGTGTTATTTGTGGAATCTCTAAATTTGATATCAGCTCTTCTATTGCATCTTTGATAGCGGTCGATGAGCCCTCTTCGCGCATCCATTGATCAAATTCTCTTGACCAGCTGTATTTCGGATCGCGTGCGATTAGGGACTGGGAAATGGGGTCGCGCATTCCTTCCCCGGGATCATAATTCATCAGGGATTTAAAATTTTGGCCACATATCTTCTCCAAATGCTTAATTTCAATGTTGTGCGTTTGTGCCGCTTCTTTGACGTGTAGAGAGAATTCTAACCCCCCAAATCTCGGGATAAAGGAATTCAACTGGTTCTTATAGGTGAACCCAATTGAATCAGCTATGTGGTCAAGCTCCAAGAAGCTTTGATCATTCCCCGACAACTGGTATGAGCTGAATATTGAAAAGACGGACTCTCTTACCGATTTACAAATGTTGTCCCGTAACGCGCCCTTTTCATAAGCAAGCCTGATTGATAGCTTGCCAGCGTGATCAGTCACCACCTTCCTTTTGTATTCATTCCTACTTGCCTCAATATCGCAAAAAAATACCGACGACTTTTCGAGCAAACTTGCTGAGCGGCTTTCCTGGATTTAAGCCTTCTATCGTTTCAAATATGGCCTCTAACGTGACCGAAATCCCCTTCCTGTTTCGGGACTGAGGTAGTTCCGATAGTTCAAAGCGAGATATCCTCCGGTCTACCTCTCTGAGATATTCACTTGGACTTGAATGGTTTTTTACGTTTATGTCTAAGGAGGAAGTCCCCTCAAAGGGGTTAATCTTTTTGTCCTCGATCTTTTCGTGAGTCTCGACTATCAGGCTATCGAAGGCCCTCCAGACCTTTATCCAATCGTCAACTTCATTCCACATAGATGTATCAGACAAACTGTCTAGCACGGCTTCTCGTGCTTCAGAATGAAATCGTTGTATCGTTGTCATGCGTTTCTCGAATGTTCAGTTTTCTGAATTTTCCCCCCTTCAACTGAAAGAAACTATACCAAAGAAATTTGTCGTAGGTTCCTCAAAAACAGAAAACAACCGATACCGGCTCTTATCGGCCCTTTGTCGCCTACGCTCGCGAGAAGTTCAACTCCTTGACCCAAAATCGCCCAGAGCGAAATATGTACATTCGGTTTTTGGATTTGCTCATTTGGACCATCAGAGTAGCCAGCTTGCGACACCCGTGCTCGACAACTTCTTTGCCAGACTCCAGGCAACCACTGGAGCTTATCCTTCTGGCGTTAATGATCTCACTGTGGAAGATTGCGTCGAGTTTTTAGCTAGTGTGTGCGATGGGGCGCATGCGCTCGACTATGAAGGCTATAACGTTAGCGACGCACCGGATGGACATCAGATCGCCGGAAAAATTCGAGCGGGTTACGCGCTTGATAAACAAGATAGAGAGCGTAGCCTAGAGTTCGTAAGAACTTATCGACGGACACAATTAGAGCCTGAGTTTGAGAAAAAGTATGAGCGCGGCGCGGTCGTGCAGTTACTACGAAATCCCCGTTTCAGGTTTAAGGCCTACCATGCAGAGTCGATAATTCCCCACCTATCAATCATTGAACAATCCGGGAGAATCCGTATAGATATTCCGGGAGCAGCAGGGCCAGAAAGAGGCACCATCCTTAAGGAGATGTTGCTCGCTGCCCGGAAGCACGGCGTCTCCCTGCGGCACCCTGACACCTTTGAACGACCTAATAAGGGTGAGACGCTTCATATCGCTTGGGAAAAGCCTCGACTTGGTCTGTTAGTTGGCGATAAGAATGTACAAGGCTACATTGACTGGCTCGCAAATAAGGGCTTTACGGTCGATAGTCGCATTCAAGCGATATTTTCTTCCAGCACAAAGTGCGTCCTTTTCATCCGCCCTCAAAAGGTCGAAAACGCGAAAAGATTATTCTGCTTCATCCAAGAGCGGAGAGAGGGCGCGAATATCTTCCCAACGGCTAAAATATTTGCGCAGAAGTTCGGCTTCAAAGGTGCCGGATGGGATAGCACCACCAGAACTGCGTCGTTTCCTTTTGGTGAGAAAATGATGGTTGACCTTAAGCACTTCTGTGCTGAAAACTCAATCTCAGGTTATCACAATGCTGTTCACGCGTTGCAACGTCCTGATTATGCGGAGATTCAATGGGGTTCACTAAGGAACAAACGCGGTTTTGTTTCTACCCGCTAGACAAAACAGGAAACTGAATGACAGCTCTTCACTCTCCCGACATCCTGCATCACCGATAACGTGCGTTATCGCTGGGTTGTGTGGCACTGATTAAAACTTTACGAAGACGATTCAGGATGCCTACATAATGGGACGCTATGTTGACACTCTAAAGTTGGAGTTCTCATGCTGCATAAAATCAAGGTATTCTTTCTCGTCGTCGCTTTGGCATTTTCTCCGGTATCGTTCACCGTCTCCTCCGGCATCATTTTATCGCACGCCGAGGCTGGGTTATTCAAGAAGCTGTTGGCTGGGCAAATTGCCCTTGCGTTGCTGAAAATGGCCTCTGCTGGCGTGACTGAGACAGTGAAGCGCTCAATCATCGCGTTTGTTAAAAAGCACGCCAATGATCCGGCGCTGCCGAGGAAGATTATCTCAAAGCTCGACGAATACCGTGGAGATAAGAAGTACGGCCAATATGTCGACCAGGTGAAAGGCATTATTGATGATGCATTCCCGGCTGTCGCGAAAAAACAGCTTGCCGACAAAGCGGGTGACGCTGTCGCTTACGCTGCGAAGTATTGGAACCGAGTTGTCAACTATGGCCCGGTTCGTGTATTCCAACGAAACGATCTGATCGATCCTAAGCGAATGCATAAGGGCAAGACGAATCTCGACCTAATGAAGGACGGGAAAGCCCCAATCGGACCTGATGGAAAACAACTCCAGCTTCATCACATGTTGCAAAAGGATGGGGAGAGCCTGGCCGAGGTTGGTGCGGATTTTCACAAGGGTTACCATAAAGCCCTTCACATCAATCCGCAGGGCATTCCTTCAGGGATCAATCGAGTTGAATTTGATCTCTTCCGCGCCAAATATTGGAAAGACAGGGCACTAGATTTCTGAGGTTGAATGATGACGGACTTTGAGAAGGCTGTAACGATCTTCGCGGAAATAGCGAGCGAGAGCGCTGGCTTCGATGGCGGCGTTCCTGTTTCCACGATTCTGGATGCTGAGCATCGTTTAGGTCTTACGTTTCCGGCAGACTTGAAAGCTTTCTACACTCAGTTCGGAGGCGGAGGTGTCGGAGGCATCGACATCGCTGGTCTGGCTTTTCCAGAGGGCAATGTTGTGGGCGTCACCCTGGAAGGACGTGAGGGCGGCCTTCACGAGAAGCTGCTGGTGCTGGAATCCACGGGAGATGGCGGGTTCTACACTTTAGACCTTCGGTCTGATGACGAGCAGCCCGTTCGCGTCTGGGCACCAGGAGCTTCTGACTCGGTTGATGATCTTGAGCCAGTCGCCGAGAATTTTGGTGAATTCCTCCTCATGCGTGCTGAAACAGCCAAGCAGGTGGTCGCTTACGAACCGTGAGTTCCCTAGAATTAGCTTTAGGCGTGTTTTCGTGAAACTCTAGCTCTATCAAAATGGAGCTAGAGTTTCTTTGGATAGCAGGTTAGCGGCGAAGATTTCTGATGCATACGCCCTCCTCCGGGTCTACTCGGCAACCATGTCTGTTGAAGAACTCACCCGTATTGCTGGTTTCAGGCCCACTGAAACTCTGATTAAGGGCACCCGTCACACGGATCGGTCATCTCCCGCGCCCGCAAATGCTATTTTTCTAAGCACCGAGAGCCTCGTGCGAGAGAAGGACCTTAATGCGCACATTCGCGAACTTGGCTCCCGACTTCCTAAGGGTGTTTTTTCGTCGAAGTTCGGCAATGAGGAGGTCACCATTTATCTGACAATCTATTGGTGGACCACCGAGGAGGTCGGGTTTTACCTCGACACGGAAAGTTTTGATGTCCTTTCGAAAATTGGCGTTCCCGCGTATTTCAATTTCCTCATTGATCCATCGCCTATCAATCCGACCGTAGAAACGGAATAACCAGGAAGAGCCGATAATGTGCGTTATCGGCTAATCCTTGGAACTTTTTCCCCGCGCCCTCGGCCTTAGATCGGGATTGACGCTTTCTTTGCTCAATGACCGCACATCATTGGGTGTCCAGCATAATACGCGCACCGTCAGGTAGTCCCCTGATCTGGCGCACTATGTCCGTTCGAAAGTCCAAGATCGTTTGTACTGGCATGGACACCATATTTTCTATCGTGAATTCGCCCCCGAAAACGATTTGCATTTTAGGTGTCAACCGATGCCCGTCCGGAAGCTTTCCGTTAGCGTCTTCCCACATCTTCAGAAAGGTTTGGCCGACCGCCCTACGGTCGTTGATCATGTCGGTTTCCCAAGCCGAAGGACTTGGCCATTCTTCAGCAACATCACCAGTTTCGGTCCCTATGCGGATCACACGATCCCTATGCAGGGCGAACACATCGGCGAATACGTCCATCGCGAAGATTTCTACGGAACCATAAACCGCACTCGTGTCCTTCATGATCTCGCTGTCGGACAAAGTCCGGTTGGACACCAGGATCAAAGCGCCAGCAAAGGTGTCGATGTCTAAGCCCAGTTTGATTTCGGTCATACGTCACCTCTCTTTTGGGTAAGTCGCCTTTTCCCTGCAACATCGTTTAATCTACCGTAGCAATAAGCGTTACGTGTGAGACAAACAATGCAATCGGTTGACCTGGAGCAAATCGACAGCTCGTACACCCAGGATTTCGATTCTGTAATCGATGCAAGCGAGGGCCGCCTGTCTGCAGATTTGTACGCTTTTCAGGTTAAGCACGAGGGCAAACCCGTCTCTGTCAAAATCAAAGTTGTCGGCATCGGTGTCGACCCAAAAGTTTGGCTTGTAGACAACGTGGTTGTTGTCCAGGCGAACTCGGGTATCTGGCTGCTGCAACCGGGCTCGGAAGATTTTAAGGAGATAGATTTTGGCTACCCTCTGCATGAGGTTTCCTCCTCCCGGTATGGCCTGCTCGTTTTCCACCTTCTCGGTTGCGAATTGGTTTCTCCTACGACTGGTCAGGTGATCTGGCGGTACATGGGTGGTCAACTTACCGAGTTCAGCGTGTTCGGCGATACCGTTTCTTTGAAATTCGATGACGAGGAAGTCCGTCTGCATAGCGACGACGGGAATATTGTATCTTAGTAAACTCTCACGTGAGCAGCCGCACGCGTTTCGACGATCAATTTGGTCCGCGACTGCTCTTTTTGTCTTTCTCCAGCGATTTTTTGAGCGCGTCCATGATGTTGACGACTTTATCAGGTGCTGGTGAAGGTTGCGGCTTGCTCGTTTTGATTTTTGTCTTCATCTGCTTGCGCTTGAGATCGATCATCCCGAGAAGACGCTTTTGAACTGGATCAGACACCATCGATCTGTCCCATTTTTTCGTCTCTTGAGCGATGAACTGGTCGATTAACGGAGCTAACTCGGGTTCACCGCCTTGAGGAATGCCTTGGAAGTAATCGTTCTTGTCCCGCACCTCTTCGCCGTACCGTAGTGTCCAGAGGACAATGCCTTTGCCGCGCGGCTCCAGCATGACGGCCCGTTCTCTCCTGGAAATGACCAGCCGCGCGATGCCAACCATCTCTTCAGCTTCCATCGCGTCTCGGATTACCGAAAACGCCTCTTGACCGACCGGGTCCTCGACCGAGAGGTAGTATGGGCTGTCGAGCCAAATCCAATCGATGCTGTCTCTCGGGACGAACTTGTCGATGTCGATGGTTCGGTTGCTTTCCAGCGCGACGTTCTCCAGTTCCTCGTCTTCCAGCATGACGTAATCGGTATCCGAGATCGGGTATCCTTTTACCTCGTCTTCGCTTCGTACCGGCTTACCTGTGACGGAGTCGACGTAGTGACTCGTGACCGGGTTCGTCGTGTTTTTGTTCAGCGTCCGAAATCGAACTTTCTCGTTCTCACTCGTTGCAGGCATCATCTGTACCGGGCAAGTGACAAGTGAGAGCTTCAAATAGCCTTTCCAGAAGGCGCGCGGGGCCATGGTCATCCTGCCTTACGTCGTGAGGTCGAAGGTTTTCGCCTTGCTGCTTGTTCAGGGTGTGCCTTAACGCTCTTTTCGCCTGCTGCACGTCGGGGCGGCCCAGCCAGGAGGCTGGCGCTCTCCCTTAGTGCCTTCAGGAGGTCGTTCGGGGTGGAAACCGTTGGTGTCTTGACCTTGGGCACCACCCTGCCCTCCATCTTGGCTTCCACGAGTTCCTTGAGCGCAGTTTCATATCGGTCCTCGAACTCGTCGATGTGGAACTCGCCGACCTTAGTTTTGATGATATGCTTCGCTAGATCGAGCATCTCACCCTCAATTTTGAGGTCTGGCATATCGTTGAAGGCTTCGTCAGCGGAGCGGACCTCGTAGTCAAAGTTCAGCGTTGTCGCGATCAGGCCGTCCCCGTCAGGGCGGATTAGCAGCGTTCTCATTCGTCGTGAAAGCACCGTCCTGGCGATTGCGGCGACCTTTGCGCGACGCATACCGTCACGTAGGGCTGCAAAGACGTCCCCGCCCAGCTTGTCTGGCGCGAGATAGTAGGGCTTGTCGAAGTAGACGTCGTCGATTTCAGTGAGTGGAATGAATGACAGGACCGTCAGTGTCTTGTTGCTTTCAGGGACTGCGGAGGCCACCTCGGCAGGGTCGAAGACGACGAACTGTCCGTTCTCGATCTCGTAGCCTTTGACCTGGTCGTCCTTGTCGACAGGTTTTTCGGTCCCGCTGTCGATGAACTCACGTTTTACCTTGTTACCGGTCTTGCGATTGAGGATGTTAAAGGTGATCCGTTCAGATGAACTGGCGGCGGTATAAAGGGCTACCGGAGCGGTGACTTCTCCAAACCGGATGGACCCCTTCCAATTGGCTCTAAGGCCAGTCATCGAACGACCCTTCCTCGGTCTTAGTTGAGCAGTTCAACAAGTAGGTAGGGCAGAAGTTCCGCGCCTCAAGCGAATCAATTGTGGCTTTTTAGAGATTGTCTACTAGTTGTAGTAGCTGAATTTGCGGCCTGCGGTAGACGTCGGCTGAAGCCAATGCTCGATAACGAGCCTAATCGGCGTTCAGACTGGGCCGTCGTGCATTGCACGCCTGCAGAGACTGGTGTCTGTGTGGAGTATTCTCATTAACCATAATCCTGTGATTGGGTGCGTGTATGTTGACATGATTCCTGTGTTCATGTTTTGATCTACTCCAAGGCAGTAGATATTGATTTATGATCCGCACATTCGAAACACGTATATCAGCAGCAGACGACAGGCATGCCGACCTGCTCGGCAAGATCGCTGAGAAGATGTGCGTCGCAGAGCGGAAAATTCATGCTTTCCTGGCGGCGGGAAAAGAATGGAAAGCCGACGAATATCGGCAGATTTACACCAAGCTTGGCCTTTCGGCAGTAATGTTCCGGAGTGCCAAAGACTCGCTGGACAGCCGATTGCGCTCGATTTCGGAGCTTGCAAAGGTCCAGGCGGCTGACCTTACACTGCGTGTCGATCAAAAGAAGAAACAGATTGAGGACAAGGCCGAGAGTCTCGCAAAGGCTCGGGCGAGCCTGGCAGGACTCCAGATCAAGCTTGACGACCTGTCCTGCAGGATCAGCGATCTTCAGGCGAATATCGAAGCTGCGTCGAAGCCATCTGTGAAGGCAAAGGCGGTAGCGAAGCTGAAGGTGCTGCTTGATAAGCGATCTATCGTCGCTGAGAAGCTCACAGGATTTGCCAACGACATCGAGCAGATACCCTTCAGCCTTCATCAACACCGCCGTAAACTTGCGAGCCTTGAGTATCAGCTGCATAGAGCGGAAGTTCGCGTAGAACCCCCGCACATTTGTTTCGGGACGAAAAGTCTGTTTCGCCAACAGTTCGAACTTGAAGCCAACGGCTTCAAGTCTCACACCGAATGGAAGAGCGCGTGGAAACAGGCGCGGACCTCCAGCTTCGCCTTTGTCGGAGTGGCGAATATGACTGGCGGCAACGAGGTCGCCCGACTAAAGCTACGCAAGGATGGATTGTTTAATCTGGAGCTAAGGCTCCCGCCAAGCCTGAGAACATCGAACCATTCCTTCATCACCTTCCGCAAGATCAGCTTCAACCATGGTCACGACGCCATTGTCGCGGCGCTGGCACGCCAACAGCCGCTGACTGTGAGGTTTGTTCGCGACGACACCAGCTGGAAGGTGCATGTCACAATTGAACAGCCGACGGCGTCGGTGAAATTCGACGATAATCGCGGCTGCTTGGGCATCGACCTGAACGCGGACAGCGTGGCGCTGACCTTGGTCGACCGGTTCGGCAATCCGATTCGCAGCTGGACCATCCCGATGGTCACCCATGGCCTGTCGTCAGATCAAGCTTTGGACCTAACGCGAAAAGTCGCAAAACAGATCATCGACCTAGCGACAAAGTATCACGTTCCTGTCGTTGCTGAAGACCTGGACTTCGCCACAAAGAAGGCGCAGCTGACATCCGACACTAGCCCGCGTTATGCGCGCATGTTGTCGTCCCTCGGCTATTCGTCTTTCCAGCGAGCGCTGGCATCAGCCTGCGCTCGCAATACCGTTTGCCTGAGGCAGGTCAACCCTGCCTTCACGTCCTTGATTGGCCGCACGAAATTCGCTCGCCGTTACGGCTTGAGCGTTCATACGGCCGCTGCGCTATCTATTGCTCGGCGAGCAATGGGTTTTTCTGAAAGAATGCCAAAGCCTATCGAGGGGAAGATCATTCTTCCCCTCGACGACGGTGGTCATGTCACTCTTTCCCGGCCTGCAAGGATCGAGGGAAGACATGTATGGTCGCCGTGGCGGACGCTGAACGTCAGATACAAAGCGGCGCTTGCAGCGCACAGGCGGACGAGACACAAGTCTCGATCCTCTGGAATGGTCTCGGGCGGTCCAAACCCCGAGGAACTTCCGTTGCGACGGACCAATGGTCCTTCGCCTGTCGGTTTGGTCCGGATGTTCCCGGATGAAACTGCGAAGTTCCGGGGTGGGGCTATACCCGGGCCGGGTGACATTTATCACTCGCACCAAAAGATCGGACATTGGGTGGGTCAACCACACGATAATCCGAATAGCCGAGGATATGTATGCCCTTAAGGGTATCGAGCCTTCGAAGAGGCAGAAATGGGGTGACGCAATCCAGAACCAGCTGGACACGCTGAATGGTATCATTGAAGCAGTGAACGAGAAGTTTGAGCCGGTGGCCGCGCCCAAGATGTAAGTTGCTGAATGCCTGGTCCAGAGTGGTTAAGCATAGGCCCATTAGCAGCCACTTCCCGCCATCAATACGAGCTTCTCGATCTAACAGCTCTATGTCTTAGCTCACGCTTGGCTCGGCTGATTGTCGATTGCGGAATGTCTGCATAGGCTAAATCGTCATAATGAGGAGCCTGACATGGCAAAGACACAGTTCACCATAACTCTTAGCTGGAGAGATGAAGCTTACGGGTCGATTTCCAGTGGCGCGCAGGCTTTCCGTCACTCGCAAGAGCCAATGATGTCCGACAACCAGTTCAAGCAGTTGAACCGATTGTTTAAGCGCTTTGGTTTCGAGGGCAATTTTTCCCGAGCCTCTTATATCGCTCAGTTCAGGGATGCGGATAATCCGGTGAAATTCACCGCTGCTTTGGAGGAGGCTGGCTACATCGTTAAGCACGATGGCGCGATCCCCGCAGCACTTGCACAAGCTTTGGCGGCCAGTCAGGACGATGAGCTGGCTGATGAACCGGCCGCACCGAGAATGTAAGTTGTCAGATCAAAAGGAAACCGGAGCCATGGGGCGTTTGGAATCGTCGATGCTACTGGCAAGAAAGCTCGTGCGCGCCGAAGTCGATCTGGCCCCAGGCCAGGCGACGGGTGCCTTGTTGAGGACGCTGATCTAGAGCAATTGACCTTCGACGCGATGATGAGCCTCAGATATCACGTTCGTCGCGGCATTAGCTATCCACGAGCTTATCAGGCCGCTGTTGATGAAATGCGGGTCAGAGAGACACCCGGAAGGACGACTGTTCAGGTTGAATAGTGCTGATATCGAGTGAAGGTTCCGAATACGCCGCTGGCTAAAGCACCGCGCTCCGCTGACGATCTTCGACCGCAATCTGCACGTCAATAAACGTTTAGGCTTTAAAGCTCTCAACGTTCGGGCTCTGCTAAGGCCTGCTTTGCGGCTGTTCGATCTTTGCGGGCTCGATCCAGCCGTTCTCGGATGCCACGAAACGGCTTCATCCTTTCGCGGAGCCCTTCAACAATCCTCATCTTCTCACCAAAAGACAAATTAGCTCGTCGATGAGAGCCTCCGCCTTGCGTTGCAGAATTGCATCTCTGGTGAATTCGCTTGGGTCTGTCATGGCGCTAAATCTACATCTAAAATATCGTCTCTTCTAATCTTGCGGCAAAATTCTTGCCACTGCGGTTCAAGCGAATGCCGCTCAACGACGCCTTTCAAGGCCTGTAGGTCCACTTTCTCTTGGTCAATAAAGTCGCCAACTCTCACGAAATCTTTTGATCTACCAGTGCGCAATGCCGTTGCGATCACATGCTCTGGACGGAGAATGCGGGTGATTATTTCGTCATCTCCGCCGAATGCGTCAGAAACCTCCAAGGCACCGGTCAGGGATTCTTCATCCAAAGCATCAGCCACTGGAAGAAATTGAACTGGCCACCCTTCGATGATGAGGCCTTCCTTTTCCCATTCAACGTAGCCAAGTTTTGCTGGGTAGCTAGTGATCGGAGTAAGGGTAACGATCAACGCTGTTTTCTGATTTTCGAATGGGAACGAGTGCTTTTTGCCCTAGCACGTCATCACTGTCGGCGCTTTCCGAAATTGGAGTGCCTTTAAGGCTTATTCCCGTTCGGGTCCGTACCAGTAATAGCGTAATTGCGATTTAGAGTTTTGGCCATGAAATCGATGGGGAACGCTGGCTGCGACAGCGGGGAAAGGGGCCGAACAGCTCTGTACGAAGACAGATTCGCTGGTTCTTGTCCTCCCGACTGAGGGATGGATCGAGGATGTCCCCTGCAAGGTTCTGTTAGTGCAGCCTTCGATTTTGATTGAAAAATTCGCCGCCTGGACTCATGCTAGAGACAGGCAACACCAGGCTTGAAAAGGACTTACAATGAAACGCCCAGTGATTCTGAAGCTCTCGAACGAGATTGGCATCTAACCGACGACTTCTTGCCTTCGCCCGTGCCCGTGATTTTCGATCCGATTGGTACGTGGCGAAGGCAGCCCATTTCAACATCTTCCGGAGCGAGGCTGGGCGGGTGGTTGTACCGCCTCGTGTTTCGCTCCTCGCCCTGACGTCGTGGCGGGAGTGCCGAACGCCATGGCTTCCGTCGTCCGTAACGGGCTTCTTCTCTTCCCTTTTGACTGCGTCGAGTGCATAGAAGATGTCGCAATGGTTTTCGTACGCGTATTCGATGGCACGTTCCAATCTATCTGGTCGCACCATCGCCAGGACTTGATCCGCGTGCTCGTACTTCCATGCTCGTGTGTTGCCGACGGCGTCACGCCAAGTCGTCTTATTTTCTTGCATGTTCGGTTTCCTCGCTGGATCAACTCCACGAGCCTCTTACTGTCTCGACCAAATTTTTTGTAAAAGTGGCTCATTTCGAAATGCAGCAAACGACATGAGGCACAGACGCCGACAATGTGCATTATCAAGGGTTGGCCACAGTCGGCTCATCTGGTCAGTATGCCGTGCGCGGCCAGCTCCATGGAGCACGCACGAGGCGTGTATGCTATTTACTTTCCGAGCCCGAATCGACTGGTCTCTTCGACTTCCGGCACTGGAGTAGGTTCTATGAGACTACATCTGACTTCTCTTCCAAATCTTTCCACTTTAACCAAGCCTTGATCCGACAAGCTGCTGATCCCGCGAGACACGTTAGGTTGGGCCATGCCTGTCGCTGTGGCGATCTCACCAATCGTCGCCCCCGGGTTTTTTCGAAGGAAACGACGAAGGCGGACCGAAACCGGGATCGGTTTGCTGGCGTAATCTTGGCCGATCTTACGTTTCAAATCGCGATGATATCTGGCTACTGTCTCACGCGCTGCCCAATCGTGAAAGCCGTACGCTAGCCTTCTCAATATCTCTCGTGCTCTCGCTTCTTTAGCTGCTGGCAGGTTCCCGCCAGCGATGCAATAGACGGGGTGGCCGGGTCGCGCGACTTTGAAATCAAAATTCCCACCATGCACCCTGATATCGGGCCAAACATTGGTTGAAACGACGTTGGTGAAACCTGCGTCGGCGACCAGGTCTACAAAACGCTCTGATGAACCTGCAGCTTTGGGCAATAGAGCCGGGGGTCTGATAGGAGTTAGGTCCAGGACAGCGTTGTCGATCATGGGGTAGGTCCACCATAATTAAGTTGATGAGCTTCCTCCACTTGCTGGAGTTTCTCATTTATTTTCATTCGAAGTGACTTCGCTTTGTGACTATTGCCATCGGCCAACCGCATCGCAGCGTCACCTTTCACAGCTTTCTGGAGATCAAGCAACAGGTCGTCGGTAAGCCTTGTGAGCTTGTCTTTATCAATCCCGTCTGCAACCAAAAGCATCCGCGCTACGTCATCCTCATCCTTGTCGCCCTTCGGCGTCCCACGCCGGTCCGCAAGAGCTTTCGCTTTAAGTACAAGGAGATGCTCAATACACGCGACGCGTAAACCGCTCTTGACCTCAGAAAAAGCTACAGCTTCCTGGACGGGAACACATAAATCCGTCTGACCCTCGACATACACATCGAATTCAAAGCCCTGTTTTACAAACTGCTGTTTGCTCAGACGCCGGTTCGGCGTCAGCATCTCGATATCCCGTAAATCAGCGTAGTCTGAAAGCAGAATCATGAAGTCTGCGTCATGGCTTTGAGCTGCGAAAATAGCCGTTTCTTCCTTCGACAGAGCATGCGCATAGACTGCAATACCCCCGATGAACACAAGGCCATCCTGGAAAAACTCTTGAATTTCTGCGACTGTGTTAAGAAGCTGTTTCCAGTCGTCGTCTGTCATATATATCACCTCGCTTATCATGATATATATCATATTCGCCATCGCTTGCATAGATCAACGCTGATCTAAGAAAGACGATATAGCGAAGGCCATTCGAGGGTGAGTCAATGGTCGAGAACGCAATGGAGCCCGGTAAGGTGTGGGCGCGATGACGATCCTTGAGAAATGTTATCGCAACCTCGTCAGATCACGCCGAATTTTCGTCCCAGCTTTTCCATCACGTCTAGAGTTCTGTCGATCTGATCGTAGGTGTGCGATTCATTGAGGATGAAGCGGAAGCGAACTTCCGAATGCTTCACCACCGGATATGCGACAGACGTGGTGAAGATGCCGTCTTCATACATCGCCTGCCCCATCTTAAGAAGCGTGTCGGAATCGCGCACGAAGACCGGGATGATCGGGCTGGTCCCTTCTCCAGTATCAAAGCCGATGCCCTTCAACTTGCCACGCATGTAGCCGACTTTCGACCACAGCGAAGTTAGCAGTTGCGGCTCCATCTCGATCACGTCCATTGCGGCGAGGATAGCTGCGACATCAGACGGTGGAATGCTGGCCTGGAAAAGATAGGCGTTGGCTTCCACCTGCATGAGCGTTTTGAATGCTGGCGTCGTCGCTACCACACCCCCAATGGATGCGGTGCTTTTGGAGAGAGTAGTCATCACGAAGTCGACGTTTTCAGTAACCCCCAGTTTATTGCACAGCGTCCGGTCGGAGTGCAGACCGAACGAATGGGCTTCATCAACAAAGAGGAGAAAATTATGCCGGTGTTTTAAATCCACTATTTCCCTCAGACAGGCTTCTTCACCGGTCATCGAATAAACGGATTCGACGACTACGAGGACGTTTTCATAGCTGGCGGCATATTTTTCGAGCTTCCGGTTCAAATCGTCGGCGTCGTTATGTCGAAATGGCAGAAACTTCGCCCCAGACAGCTTCACGCCGTCTATGATCGAAGCATGGCATTCGCGGTCGAAGAGAATGAAGCAGGATGGTCCCTTGGCGAGCGCTGATATAGCCCCAACGTTGGCACTGTATCCTGTCGGAAACAGGATTGCTTCTTCCTTACCCATCCAGTCCGCAAGCCGCTTCTCGGCCAACTTGTGCAGACTGCTGTGCCCGCCACTCATCGCCGATGTCCCGCAACCCGTTCCAAACGTTCTTATTGCGTCAATGGCTGCATCGACGACCTTAGGATGCCTGTTGAGCGCCAGGTAATGATTGATTGGCCAGATTATGCATTCCTTAGTGCCCAAATGAGCGCTGCTTCTGACCAGGCCGCTGGAATTACTTCCGCCTTCGGTGAAGTTATCGTAGCACCAGATACCTGTTTTCGCTTGATCGAGCTTAACCGCGTGGTAGGCTTCCGCCACCGTCTCAACATCGACGATACCCTGCTCCAGGCAATCCTTGCGCACGAGCCCAATCTGCCGTGTGGCTTTGTTTGCTACATCTATCTTCTGAAAGTCTTCACTTGAATCAATGTCCATAATAGGCCGCCCCGGAGTATCGCCAACGTATAGATTATGTGTGGCATGGGTACCTAGGGTTTTGCAACGTGGGGTATGGTTGATCAATCATTAATAGTTAATCGGCCCTCAGTCCGGACGCGCTTTTCATCATTGCGAGTTGAACGATAAGACGCATTATCGAGCGTCAGTTCACCGGGCAGGCCGCAACCCCCACTCCTTCTCGAATGCCTCCAATGTCGGGCTATCCGGAAAGTTCGGTTGAACTTCGAGCCGGTTCCTGTCTCCGCGAAGCATGACTAAGGGTTGCTGATGCAGCCCTCCCGCCAGAGGCCTCTCCACAGGCGTCAGCCTTGCGACGACGCCGCCGCAAAGCTCGTTCGGGCATAGCCTGCCCTACGTCTTGATTGACATGTTGTAGTCCAAGGGCCTGGAGCCCGAGGCGGCGCAGGTTCATCGCCGCATTGAGGTCCCGGTCAATGACCAGACCACAGTCGCACCGGAAGGTGCGATTGTGGAGACGCAGCTTGTCGTCTCCTGTTTTTCTCAAATAACACGCAGAGCAGGTTTGCGTCGTTGGTTCAAACTGACCGGCCTTGATGTGCTGCTTGCCCGCCCACTCGCATTTGTAGGCAATCTGCCGGTTCATCTCGCCCCAGCCAGCATCGTAGATGGACAGGGCAAGATGGCGGTTCTTCACCAGCCCTTTAATGTTGAGATTTTCCGTAACCACAGCCGAGGCGTCTCTGACCAGAGTTGATGTGGTCTTGTGCTGAACATCGCGACGAGTGTCGCGAACCTTGGCATGGAGGCGGCCCACAAGCCGCGCCTGACGCGCCCTGTTTTGCCGCCTTTCGTGCGGCGTGCAAGGCTCTTTGGCGGCTTGATCTTGACGCCGTCTGAACGGACCAGCAATTCCTTCAATCCGAAGTCACCGCCAAGAACTGTCTCTGGATCGGGAACGACAACGGGAACGTCAGCCTCGATCTTGCACTGGATGGTCAACTCCCAGCCTCTGCCGGTCCAGGCGACGTTCGCGCCAGCGATAACGCCTTCGGGAAGACGGCCCGCCCGGAATTTGACCTTGCCGGTCTTTGGCAGGAAGACCTTGTTCCGATCCTCTTCAATATGCAGTGCTTGGTTGATGACGTAGAAGGATTCACGGCTTCTGCCCCTGACTTTGAAGCGAGGGAAACCTGCTCCCTCCTTGAAGCACTTCTTGAGCGCCAGATCGAGGTTACGGCAGACCCGCACTAAGCTGTTACTCGGGGCTTCCGCCAGCCATTCGTATTTTTCCTTTAGGCCTGGCAGCATCTTCGACATATCGTGGAAGAAGATGAACGTATTCGTCGCGGCGTATTGTTGCTTCTGTAGGGCCAGCAGATGATTCCACAGCCATCGACATGCACCAGCATGTCGCGCAAAGGCGTTGGCTTGCTGCTTGTTTGGATAAAGCTTGAACCTATATGCCTTGAGATATTTCAGCTGCGCACCGGATGTTCATCAAATGTTCTTGTTGTTTTGCCAGCCGCTTACGGAATGGTCAACCGCCGAATCCGGTTATGATGAAGATGTTCTTAATACTGCTTCAACCGGATATTCCGGATAGCCAACATAAGAACGGCTCCCGCGACAAAAGCGCAGTTTCGGCGGTCAATCCTGCTAACGACGAGTTAAACCGCCTCTAGCGACCTTGAAGTTCCCACAAGCTTCAGCAAGGGGCCTCCGCTGGGCTTGGCAAATCTTGATTCTCGACGCGCGATCATATCCGAGGCAGTCAGAATTTTGGAGAAAACGTAACCCTGGATCATGTCGACACCTTCGACATGACGAATATAAGCGAGCTGTTCAGCCCCCTCGACTCCTTCAACGATGATGTCGAACTCAAGTTCCTTTGCAAGGCTTACAACGCCCCTGAATAGTCTCTGAGCCTTTGGGTCATCGACGATGTCGAGGATGAACGATCTATCGATCTTCACACGGCTTAGGGGCAGTCTGTCCAGATAGCTGAGCGAAGAATATCCGGTACCGAAGTCGTCAAGAGATGTCTTGACGCCCATCGACTTGAGTATCTTGAGCGTTGTGGCTGTTTTTGTGAAGTCCTTCACGAAGACGGTTTCCGTCACCTCGATGCATAGTTTCGATGCATCGAGGTCGAAATCATCGAGCGCGTTTCTGATCATGCCAACAATGTCATCACGTGCCAGATCAAGCGCAGATAGATTGACGGACACGCCAACGTCTGCACCCCAGGCCTTGCAGTCCCTGCAGGCTGTCCGAAGCACATATTCCGTAAGCTTCCCGATCACACCAATTTCTTCTGCCATTTCGACGAATTGTGACGGAGATATATACCCTGCCTCGCGGTGTTCCCAGCGGCATAGCGCCTCCGTTAACATCATATTCTGACCCGAGACGTCGAAAATTGGTTGATAGACAACCTGGAGAGCACCCTCGGCGATAGCACCTTTAAGGTCTTGCTTAATTCGGCTTGTCGCGACGTATTCCTCCTCCATGGCATCGTCGAAAAGCATCCACGACTGGGTTTGGGTTCCGTTTTACCTTGTACAGCGCCATATCGGCTCGGCTCATGTCTTCATACAGACTGAGATCGCGCTTCGAGGTGACGATTACACCCCCGCTGCAACGAACGTCGATCTTGTAGTCCCCTATAACGTAGGTCGACGAGATCAGCGAAAACACAAGATTGAACAGCCCTTCCGCCTCGTCTTCGGTTTTCAGTCCTGCGAACATTACGACAAATTCGTCGCCTCCAAGGCGACCAATCACCATCCGATCATCCAAGATCGAACCGAGTCGGGAGGCTACACCTGAAATAACCTGATCCCCAATGTGATGACCAAGGGTGTCGTTAATCAATTTGAAGCGGTCCACGTCCAGGAGGCAGAGAGCCACAATGTCCGATGGCCGTAGCGCACCCACTTTCTCATAGGTGACAGCTTCCCACCAGGAGCGGTTTGCGATACCTGTCAATTGATCGAAGCGTGCGGCAAGTTGAAGTTCGTTCTTGCTTTTCACCTTTTCGGTGATGTCCTGGATGATAAGGACGGCCGCACTATCGTTATCGCCGCCCGTATCTCCTTCAAAAAGAAAATCGTCAGGCCGGTCCAGCTTGCGGAATTCGAGTTGCAGCCATCGACCATCCGTCGTTTTCGCCTCGAACTCGCGGATATCAGGATTGTTCTTGTCGAAAACGGAGATCGCCAGTTCGAGGGAGATGCAAGCCACGTCAGCTTCATCAAAAACACTCGCCAACGCCACATCGAGCTTGCCGTTGTATGACGGTGCAATTCTCAGAGCCTCAGCAGCGCTCGCATTGATGACGGCCACGTTGCCCTCCCCGTCCACTATGATGAGGCCATTGGGCATGCTTGAAATCGCGACGTCGAAACGACGGGAGGTGATGCCAGAGTAGCGAATGGCAGACAGCGCGCTGACCAGGAGAGACCGAACGTATCGGGCTGCTTGCGTGGATTTTGAATGGACCTCCTTAAGACAGAGACCAGCCAGGACAATGTAGAACCCAGTGTTCATCATATTTGCGTCAGTATGACCAATTGCTATCGGAATGCCGAAGACCAGCACGGTGCAGATCGCGCACTTCAGGGGGCCGAAATTTCGACCTATAACCGCCAGGCAACTGCTGGTGATAAGGCCAAGTGATATGGTCGTGGAAATAGAATTTGGGTGAAAGTACGTGCTATAGACGCCCACGATACCCAAGCTTAGCAAAGCGGCGACCGGCCCATTTATGCATCGATCTTCCCCAGACCGAACGCCCGATACCGCAGCCAATTTTGCTTTTCTTTCCACATGGTTAGAGATCGCTCGAAGCCAATAGGCATACGCCACCATCGCAAATAGCGGAATACATAGGAACGTGCGATCCGCCGTCACCACATAGTTTACGCCAGAAGTCAGAAGGAAAATCGCGATGCATATGTGAAGCGCGGCTCCTCCGTAGAGGGCCGAATCCAGAAGCTCTTTCTGGGTGTGCCGCGTTACCATCGACGTGCCGGTTAGCATAAAATTGTCCCTTCGGGACCGAGTGACTAGAATTTGCGCTCTCCTTATTTCTAGAAGCTCCTGCGCGCAACGGCTATTTAGCAAATCCTCTGATATGGTTTACATCGCGGTTAATTGGTGCATTCCCGCCACACCTTCCACCGGTTGTTGAATTCCTTCTAGTGGCTTCAGTGAACAGGTTCAACGAGACTTTCGATCATCTTGTAAGGACAGGTTTTATTACCAATTCCATAGAAAATGAGTGTCATCCACCGACTTTCTGCGCACAGAGTTCAAGCTCCGCATGCCAAGTGGGCAAAGGAAATCGGCCGGAGGATCGACAAGGCGAAAGTCGGCGGTATTCGCCCTGTAGGCCTGCCAGAACCAGGTCAATCGTTTGCGATTGGAACTACTTGCTCGATGTCGCAGCACGACCGTCGACAACTCATCAGAGCTATGATCCGTTCATTACGGAGCCGGGGTGTTCTCGGTGGTTGGTTCTAACATGACGATCACGCCGTCGATCCACGCAGCGGTCGCAGAACGAAACGATGCTTCCGTCCTGGAGTTATGCGACACCTGCAGTTAACGTAGTTCAAACCAAGCGGGAGAACTCCGTTGCAGAGAATTATCGGAAGAGCTGGCAAGGACTTCAAAATTCAGGCCGAAGGATCAGCTTGGGAAACAGGTTACGGTGTCTACTTCGAACACGACAACGGAAAGCGGGGTTCCGTTCAATTCGGAGTTCATCTGACGTCTTCTATGCAGCTGATCAGTATTCCTTACAGGCTTCACGGCTCGGTTTCTCAAAATGAATTCGATATCGCCAAGGAGATCGTCTCGGAAGAATTGGAATCAAACCCGTCCGTTTTTCATATCCTCGAAAACGGTCGGACTGAGCGTGATCGGCTCAAACACGCGCTTAAGCAGGCGATGGAATTCAACCACGTCACCTCGTCCGATCCTGAGGCCATCGCCCTGGAGAAGCGAATTTCCGATCTGTCAGCTATCATAAAGGTCTCTACCGCTTGGGCGCACGAGCCCTCGAAGGCTCCATACAAGCAGTTTCTGACGGACTATCGATCCTCGACCTTTGAAAGCTCTACCTCGATACCTGACACCTGCCCCGTCCATAAATCGATGGGTCCGTATGATCTCGTTTCTCATGTGCGGAAGCTCGAACCAGAGGTTGGTTCCATTGTAGTCATCCCGACCGGTGACGCATTGTCGCGGGTGCCGTATGCCGTTGCTGAGAGACGCGACTATGACTGGCCCCTCCCTTGGAAATTTCCCGATGAGGAGACAAAATGGGTTCATTTTCACCGATTGGATTTCAAGCAGGATCGCTCTGAGCGCGCCAAGGATATCCTTTCCAGACCGGACACACTGGCTCTTGTTTGGACTCGTCGAACCGATGCGGCTGCATTTGAGCGAATTGCGTCGGTCATCGGTCGTGATGGCAATGACCCTCGCTTGCTTATCGGCTCACCCGAAGGAACCCTCAGTGGACGAGTGAGCGCCATCCGGTTAGCGATGGAAGCAGAGCCGACGCTCGCTCCGGCTATCTAAGCCTCGCTCTAACATTCGAAAGGAAGCACCGTATGGCCAAGCACGACGATTTCTCATGTGACCCTTCGAAATGGTCGCAGGACAAGCTCTTAAGAGAGCGCCGGAACGGCATGCCTGCTGTCGTCGCCGAATACGAACGGCGCATAGGTGAAAGCGAGCCGCAAGCCACTGTACCTCATGTTGTCCAGAAACGTTACGACGATTTCTCCTGCGACCCATCCAGATGGTCCGACGACAAGCTCTCCAGGGAACGCAGGAATGGGATGCCTGCTGTCGTCGCCGAGGTCGAGCGACGCGCAAACGAGCGTGAGATAGAGCAAGAGTCAGAAATTACGTCGGTGTCTGGCTTCTCGTTTCGCTAACAGAGCCTCGTAAGCTGGAGCTTTTGCACCTTTGGCATCCTTCGACTCCGGATGATCCCATCACGGCATGCCGATTGCTTGTTCAGCGATTTTTGATCGAATGTAGGCGGCGACCATTGGCATGGCTGCGCCCTTATCTTCACGAGGGGAGTTGATGCCTTGAATGTACTCTCCTTTTCCGTCAAGCAAGCGGATGCCCTCAAATTCATCTTCGTTGACGTAGATGCTGGCGAGGATTTCAGACCATGGAAGCCGTTTCACTACTGGCTCATCCTTATCCTTCCCAATTTCCAACATGTACAGCGCCTGCTCAGTAGCGGCCCAACCTCGATGCAGCAAATCTTGAGGGATATCTTTCATGAACTCGAACGCGTAACCGAATTTTTTGTGTTCCGCCTTCAAATCCTTCCAATCGCGATAAGCGTTGGTGAAGCAGAAGGTGGTCACCGCCGCAAACGTGGGGAGCACACTGTAGTGTATAAGTGAGGCCAAGTATCCTAAGCCCTGCTCCTTGAATGCAACCACTGCAACAATCGGTACAGCGAGCCCGCAGGCGATTGAGTTGAAGACAGCCTCTCCAAAGCGGCCGACCTTATCGAACTTCATGAATTTGTAGTAATACTGCCTCTTTTTCCAATTGGTCGAGAACCACTTTCCGTCTCTCAAGATCAGGAAACGTACGCTTTCGTGATTAGCCCTCACTGCATTTTCGAGGAGTTCTCTGACTTTCTTGTTTGCAGTTTCCAGATGGTGGTTGATGTGCTGCGCTCCGTCTCTGGTTGCGCCTTCGAAATTGATTGCCGTGGCTAACATATAATACGACCTCAGTTTTCTGCCATTATCCGACTGCATTATTTCGGCCGCAACGTTCACCCGCGTGCGATCTCTATTGCCAAATCTCATTGGAGGACGGATGATTTTCCTAATGCGTTCTCCAAAGGATTTTAGAATGGTGCTTCTCGCTCTTGCTGTCGCCTCTACCTGGATCGTCGTTGTCATCACAGCGGTAGTTGTTCAGACGGTTTAATCGTCTTTTTTGAATGTTCGCAGTGTGTTGAAGGTGAGGCCGTGAACCACTAAAAGGTCGACGATCACTGTCGCTGTCTCGTTTGAATCCTTGTTTCCCGGGCGTAATCCTCTAAATTGGAGGAGAAAATTTAGGATAGGATCACCATCAATGCGCATCGTTGATCGCCAAGAATTCCTTGCAATGCCCGCTGGCACTGTGTTTGTGAAGTTCCCCGCACAACCGGCTGATGGTACCCATATCGATCTTGGATATGATAGTGCCATTTGCATCAAGGAAGACACGGTCGGGAGCGACTTCATCGTCCAAGAATTGCTTCCCAATTTTGAGGATGTGAATGACGGCGGGGATTGGGCGGATGTGATGTCGTCGATGCTTGAGGGGAACGTTTCGCCGCCCTTGGATTACGAGTGTACCGCTCGCGACGGGCTATTCGACGAGAATCAATTGTTCCTGGTGTGGGAAAAGGCCGATCTGGAGCGCATGATCGGTCGGCTGAACGCCGCGCTTCTCTCTGGTTATGGCCTCTGAATTCGGACGGACAATTTCATGACATCCAATGTTTCCAACGTCCGCCTGCCTGTCTTCGATCTCTATGAGATTCCAGGCCGATTGAAGGTCGATCTTCTTGGATCACTGTCCGGGAAGCTTGAAAATGTTCGTTCTGCCACCCTTCGAAATGAAGACAAAGCCTTTGCGGAGATCACGATCTCGCCTGACGCAATGAAGGGCTTCACGCAGAGCGCTTATCTATCACCTGGTGAGTTGATCGCTGCGCTGGCTTTCGAACTGGCGAAGGTTTTATGGTTCTGCTCCTTCATTTGCTTGGTGGGGTCGATCTTGTTTTCCGTATCGGGAGGCTTTGTCTCTACCGAGGAACCTCTGAAGTTCTATGTGCGCGTGGGCTTTTGTGCGGGTCTCGTCGTTGCAATGGTTGGACTGTCGTTCCATCTCGTACCGATGCTTAAAGACGTCTGGGTCATTGTTGAAGTCATGCTCGGACGGCGCATTCCAGGCTGCACTACCATTTTGACCGGAGCTGTCAATTATGTGGCGGCGATTGGAGATAAGGGTATCTACTTTTCCGTCTCTTCATCTCCGGATTCAAAGCAATTTGTCGCCTGGCATGAAATCGACCGCGTTGAACTGACACCGCGCGGCAGCTGGCAGACTCTGGTTTTGCGGGATCAGAATGACCGTCAGCTTGGCGTCATGCTTTCCCCTTACGCTGGCGACCTGAAGATTGAGTAAATCTACGATGTCATTCACGAAAAGCGCCTGCAAGCTGCAAACCAGCTAGTCGACGGCTAATCATCCGCGTTCCCGATCAAGCGATCCAGATTCCGCAGTGATGGCTTGTGTGTCCTCGATGTTGGCTGCAGGAGTGTGACTATTAGTTCCAGAACATAGTCCGGAGCGTCGATATAGTGGCCAGCAATCAAAACCTGTGTCCGTCTCCGATCTTCTAGCTCTTCCGTTCCGCAATCTTCGTCAAATATGCCTTCCGGAGCATTCTCGTTCAGAGCATAGGCTATCAGTTCAGACCACGAAAGGAATCCATGCCAGGCGGCAACCATCGCCTCGATAGCGTCCGCCTCCATATGGAATTCATTGAGCAGGGCACTCCGGATCGCCATTGGCCTGCTTTCGTCTCTTGGAATGACAGGATTGTCGAGTTTCTTTGCGTGCCTTTTGATCGTTTCAGCAGAGGCCTGGAACTGCATCAACAGTTCAACCGCCCCCGGAACATCGTCCTCTGCCGCCTCGACTAGCAATTCGCGCGGATCGTAATCACTATCATGTATGCCGTGAGCAAAAATGAATTCCGCCAAAGCAAGCTTGGCAGGTCCATAATCCTCCTCGACGGCTTCTTCGAGAAGTTCCCAGGCGCGTTCCAGGTTTATCCGATTCCGATACATCCCCGTTTCGTACCCTTTCGCGAGGCGCACGTGGGCGTCGAGATGGCCGAGTTCCACCGCGCGCTCCAACGCGTCTATAGCCCGTCGTGGCTTACCGCCATCGACAAGGCATTCGGCGGCAAGTGCGAAATAAGCGTTCCCAGCCAGATTATCGTCATATCCGCGTGCTGCCCGACGCAGGAGCATCGCTCTGTGTCCCGGCTTCGGTTGCTCACGAAAGAAAAAGCTCGTTGCGCAGACGATAGCTGCGAGTTGATCGTCTTTTGCCGCCTTATCCAAGAACCTAAAAACATCTTGGGGAGTTTTGTCACCAAGGACATCTATGATCATACCGGCTAAAGGGATAGCTTCATCGTTATCCCTTTGCTTCACGGCTTCACGAAACAGATCGAGCTTTGATTTGTGCATCGAATTTAGACCCCCTATTCGCGCACATTACAAAGGTCTCGAACGATTACAAGGGGCAGTTAAAAGATGCAGTTGTCCGTGATTCAAAATGTAAAATGAAGGATTCATTTTGAATCAGGGAAGGCTGGCCCGCCTCATATTAGGGGTTAAACCTGATCACTGGTGTCTTCCAAACGGATACCTGTTTGACGGTGAAGCCAGTGCTATCTCCAAGCGGCCGTGTGCTCAGGTTGGTCAGTTCCGGGTATTGGACCAGTACGTGGGCATGTCGGCGATGCTCGAAATCTATAAGGTCTCGGAGGACGGTATAGTTCGCGCTGCTGCCTACCAGGATGACTACGAGGTCGGGTTTGTCGTTGACGAGAAGGTCACGACCCTGCGGAACTGAAGGCTGCCTTCGGGGTGAAATAACCTAACTAAGCGAGCGAAACCTTCTGTTCGCTCGCAGCCTTTCAACCCGCCTCTTGTCTTTCGTGCTCTACCCGGATGTCAGCCCCGCCAGCAGGCATTGTATCGTTCAAGGTATGGAGTAAACTGGCTCAAGTGCCAGGAGAATTCCTCATGCTTGAAAGTGAACGCCAACAGGCCCTCAATCTCATCGCCGCCGCCCGTAGTGAGTTCGAGGCCTCGTCATGGTGGACAAGCGGGAAGAAATCCGATTCCGCCCGCCGCTCCTTCGCGAAGGGCGTATTGCGTGATATCGAGCAACATCTCGACAGCCTCATGAATGGCGTTCAGTCCGTCGAGCGATTGCTATCAAACCTTAAGTTCCATTTTGAAGACGAGGAAGTCTATTACGGCATGAGCGTTGGATTTAAGCGCTCAGGCCCGGGCAAGATCGTCTGGATCAACATCGAGGGTGCTACCGACCCCATAGAGGCAAGTAAGTTTGCTGCCACATCAACGAGAGTTAAGCACCTGAAGGCTCAAGGGTATCGTGAATATGGAATCAGCCCCCTCAAGTCTTGGCGAACCAAGGCGAGTGCTCAGGCTGACATGGCCGGACCCAGGAGATAGTCAGCCAGTTTGTCTCATCAACAAGCTTAGCTTGCCTACGGCTTTGACCGCAGCGAACGATGGGGTTAGGATTTGGCGCAAATCGGAGAGTGAAAAGTGCCACTTACCCCAGACCAGCGCGAAGCCGTTCAGAAAGCCTTGAAAGACACCGGGATCAAGGTCGAATATCTTATCCTCGGGCCTGACGAACGAACTCCAGTGCGTACTGACACGGCAGGTTATCTGGACTGGTGCCTCGACAAGAGCGAAGACCGCGTTTCCGCTCAGATTGCTCTCGAAGAAATCGGGAACGTCCGCATTTCGACCGTTTTCATAGCGGCAACAATCATCAATGGAAACGAGTGGATGGCCAAGAGGCCTTTTGAAACCATGGTCTTTGAAGAAGGGCGTAACCTGGGAATGACCCGCAAATACGCTACATTCGAGGAGGCTGAGGTCGGTCACGCAGAGGTCATTGCAGAGGTTCTGGCACTTTCAATTTCAAAGCGTCCTGGGCGTTGAGCAGGTAAAGGTGATTGAAGCCGTCTTGCCAAATTCATCCTTTGGCTGGATCACCACGGTTTTATTCGTCACCGCGACCGCACCCTTTGGAACAGTGGCTTTTCTGCTCACATTGACAGAGAAGGTCTTTGACGCCTGGGCATCACCGGCTGCATCGGTGCCGACGATGGGGTATAGAGACCGACGGCCGCTGCCGGTGCGTCAATGCCGAGGCCGTCTTGCCACGTTCCCTGCTTCACATAAGAGACCGCTCCGATAGCGTAGCTGGTGTCGACTGCGAGGTTCCTGCTCGCGAAACTCACGAGTTCCTTGCTCTTCCGCTTATCGGCGTCTTGCCCTGGCGGCGGGCCAATTTATCCTGAATGAATGTGATAGAGAGGAATTCTTATGCCCGTTCATCGTGGAACACCATTATCCTTATCTCCGGCCCAAAAAGAATTCGTCAGGGAGCTTTTCGAGACACCGGACGGCAGCCGAGTGCCTCGAACTCGGGGCCAAAACGTCAAATTCAATGATGGAATTGCCGCCGCCCGGGATGCTTTCCTGAAGGACTCGTTGGAGCAGTTGTCATGGGTGACCGATCCGGATGGGATAGACAGCCTCAATGAGAAGGAACACGACACAGCTACTTCTGCCGCCTCGCTCATCACGAACATTCTGCACTTCGCCGGTGCAGCTGGCGTATGTCCGATGGAGGTCCTGGAGACGGCTTTAACTGGCTACAATGCCCAGCGAGGTCAGGATGGTGAGTTCCGCCTTGTCGCAGAGTTTGTCGGCGAATTGCTCGATACGGCAGAGGGCCGCGCATAGCGCGGCCCATGTCTTATAGCGTCGGGATGTTGCTTTCTACACGTAACTCGGCCAACCGGTCACTAAGGCGTGCAATGTAAGCATCAGAGTAGGCCACGATACTTTGATGTATCATCTCGGCTGCCAGAACTGCTGCATCCCCTTCGAAGGCGCGAATGGCAGCTTCTCCCGACCGTCCCCCGAAATTGACCCAGACGGTTTCCACAGTGTTTTCGAGCTTTGCGATCAGTCGCTCGGAGTAAACAATCTCAACTGCTTCCGTTGTTGGCTTCTCTGGTGCCGCACAATCACGCTGCACGGCACAGAATGCGTCAGTCCAAGACCCGTGGATGTAGGAAACCAGTTTCATAAGCTGCCTGGCTTGGATCAATCGTGCCCTATACGGCAAATTATCACCGCTTGAGGCAGCTCTTGCTAAAGAGGCGACATCATCCCTGATGAGATTGAGGTCTCGGACGGCATCCTGATAAACGGCAGAATTGTTTTTATGTGGGTCAGCGTTCATTGGCCATCACCTCAACGAATGCCAAGCTGATGCCCAGTATTCGGGTTTGGATCGAAACGATTTTCGATGTCGTCGAGCCAAAGCGATGCGGGGTCCGCCGTGTTGTCGAAGCGGACCAATCGAACGGCCATCGAGGTCACCAGATCGTCGCCACCCTCAACCACCGGACGAAGCTCGCGGACGAATGCTACAGGCACGTAATCCTTTATCTGAATTCTGAACGACATAGGCAGGCCGCCTGAAAGTGCTTCCTGGCTCAGATATCGACCATTTTGCGTTCCGATCATCGTATCTAAAAGGGCCGCCGGGTCTTCCGTCTCGTAGATCGGCTCGAATTTGTCGAGATTGAACTCCGAATCCGCTCCCATGCCGCCATCATCAGGATCGTCCTCGTAATGAAAGACGTGCAGGAAGCAGCCATCGTTGGGGTTCATGAATCCATAGGAAATCTTTTGCATTGAGACGCACCTTTACTCGTTCTTTTATGCCGTATCACCTTCGGCTGCCTGCGACACCAAGGAAGTGCCCGCAGTTTCGCAATGTAGGCGAAGGTCGATAAACATCCCTTTGGTGAGGGGTTCGATCAAAGCATGAATGGTTTTCAGCTTGTCTGGGAATCTGAGACCGTGCTGATCAATCGAGGTTTTGGTTATGATGCTCTCAAATGGTCTCGATGGGAGGTACGGCACCCGATCTCTTCCTGCCGCGACGATGGTTGCGCAAAGTGCGCTGAGTGCGTCGTGATTTCCCGAGGTATAGAGGTTATGGACCTTCCTCTCGATTCTAGCGCGAACTTCAAGCTCACCAGTCGGTTGGGCAAGAATGAATATCTGATTGCCATTATGAGCCATTACGCCTTCGACCAAGTCGACAAAGGCATCTTTGAGTTCAAACTCATCCGACGGTTCAGATGTCGCTTCGCTGAATACCTGGATTGCCTTCGGAATCCGGCCGTCAAGCTTTGTCGTTTTCGGCTCGCTTACTTCGGCTGGCGGCTCAGGTCGCTCTGACGGTTGCTCAGAACCGAGTGCATTCCGAGCTATCTCGGCGATAGTCGCCTGAATTTCGAGAAGGACATCGTCGTCAACGTCGTCGAGAGCGTTGCCGATACCCTTTCGCTTCCGCAGGTCCTTTAAGATGAGACCAGCTGCGCGAGCGGCCCAATCCTCACCAGGTGTCGTTTGCTCTGCAAGCGTCGTCATCTCATAGTTCATCGGTATGTGCAGTCCCTGTGCGCAAAGGATTTTCGGAAAATCCTCTCGGTCGTAATTTCTTACGTATTTAGCGTGTCCCAACCTGATCTACAAGGATTTCTGCAAGCTGAGGGAATCCGCACGTGCGTAAATTCATCCTTTTCCCATTTCCACGGTGGCCCGGCGAACTACGACAGTGCCAGCCATCTTGTCGTGAAGGCTCTTGTTCTGCATATCACCCATTAGGATCAAGGGGCCGAAGACTGTCAGAAACGAGATCACTCTTGCGAAATACCGTTTGGTTGCGTTCCTAACGGAGAGGCGGTTGAGGTTGTCGTCCCTGACCTCGATCTTCAGAAGAAGTTTTCCAGGTGTCGCAGAGTTTCCATCGGCGCACCTTCGTCCCTGGGGATATCCGTGGGTGCGCCGAACGTCAGAGCATTCGGAATGCCGATAATGCACCTTATCGGTCACTGCCTGGAAGTGACGACCTTTAGAGCGTTGCAATATTCCTTAGATTTTACTTCGGGGCACGCACCGACGATATAGTCCAGACGCTGATGAAGCTCGACTTCCGAGTCAATCTTTGACTCGATGCTTCCTTTGACATCGCCGATAAACACAGCGGTGATCAGAAGGGTTGCGAGGAATGCAACTATGTTTGCGCCGATGGTGGTCCATACAAAGAGTTCGATGCGCTCCGAGACAGTCGACCTTCGCTTTTCATTGCCGTTCTCGTGATAGGAGACGCAGAAGCCCAGGATCATCGTCGCGATCAGAACCCAAGCTGGGCTTGCATCTTTTAGCGTTGATCCGTATCCCTCGATCAGGCGGGTCCAGGCGAAGTTTAGCCAGAATGCAGAGAAAACGAAAACGGGCAGACGTCCCACAACATCGATCTGTCGCGGCATGAGATCGGATAGCACGAACGTGAGAAGGCCGCTTGCCAAAAGGGTCACGCCGAACGTCGTGAATGGTTGTTCTTTGACTGCAAGACTCAAAAACGTCGGTAAACCATTGATTAAGCCTGTGACGTGCAGAATGGCCAGAACAATGGCCATGATCGACACATTGAGGCACAGCCTTTCCTTGAACGGCATCGGCGTATACGTTTTTTCAGATTGGTCCGATTTCGCGGTTTCAGTTGCTTTCTCGGCAGCGTCAGAAATTAGTTTGACGGGTTCTTCGGTCGAATTTCCTGCGGACATGGTCGCTCCTACTGAGTTTTCGGAGCATGGCTTAAAGGAATTCTTCGGAGTAAGCAAGATTTCTTCCGCAAATTCCTTGCTTACTCTTTTAAAAGATGTGCCCAGCTCGCTGAGCGGACCTCTTCAAGGAGTTCTAAGGGACCATCACATCCAGGCCGCGAGATGCTCCTATCCAATTAGCAGAACTTGTAGCGGTCACTAAACCTTGCATACGGTCCGTCGTACCATAGGAGGCCTTCTTCATCGTCTTCATCGTCTTCTGCCACCTCCCGTTCTCCTTTGAGGTCAGCGAGTTCCTCCGGTGTTGCCTCAAAAGCGATAGCGACCAGGCGGCTCAGAGGTGTGTAACCTGACATCTCGTCGTCAAACTCGGCGTCCGCACCGATATAGTCCTCTGCAGCGGCATCGAGTGCTGCCATTGCCTTTTCAGGTGAGACTTCCGCATCACCGTTCCCAATCCAGAAAGCGCGAGCTGCAGCTGCCATGCCGCGTCCGACGTCGTGATTTCCCATGTTCATTTCCTTGCTTTTCTTGTGACTAAGGAGATGATGCTGGCGGCGATAAGGAATGTCTATACCGCCCCATGAATTGACTCTGCACCAATCCAACCTTTCATGAACCCATACGTTTAAGTCAGCCCGCTGTCTTTGCGTTGCCGTTTTGCATTTGCATCCATCGCTTCTAGCCTTGGAGGAAGCTCATCTGGGTGCCACAGCTATGATCTTGTACCACGGGACTAACAGCTCCTTCGACGCATTTACTGACGAGTATTTCGGCCAGGTGGCTGAAGGCCCGCAGAGCCGTCTGATGGGCATATGGACGAGCTTGACGCCTGTATTCCCAATGTCCTTCGCGCAGGATGTGTTGGTGTTGAAGATCGACACCCATCGGGTTCTGCAAATCCCTGCAGACGTTTTCAGACACCTTTCTGCTGACCTTTCCGGAAACCTTGATAGCGAATACGATGGGCTCTACGTCCATCCTTCGGTCAAATGGCGAGCATCAGGCTACGATCTTGTGGCTGCGATTGAGCCTAACGGTTCAATTGGCGACGTTATCGTCCTCAATCCGGAGAAGACCACGATCCTGGAGCGTGTTCCATCTCTCGATGTTGATCGGCTGCTTGAGCTTGAAATCGATCATTGGGACGACCGGCTCATGAGCCAACGTAGCAGGTTCGTCGAGTCTCTTTCTGAGACCGTCCAGTACAAGATGGCTATGTGAGTCAGAGGCCGCTTGACCTCTGCCTACGACGCTTCCAGCTTCTGCCGTCATACACTTGGTTTCGATAGTCTCATCGTCGCGGCGATTACTTCAGCTTTCTCGACAAGCTCGGTTGCCCACGTATTGGTCGCAGATGGGCAGAAACGTGTAACATCGTGGTTCTCGATGACCCGATAGGCTAGCGCGATAGAGCTGTAGTCCTGATCCATCTCTTCAGGGATTCTGTCATCTCTTGGAGTGATGGCCATAAGACGTTCTGCAACCCCCTTTCCACCAGCGGTAATGAAGGCAGTTGCGACTTCAACCGCAGCCTCAGGACTTACATCGAACGTTTTGACCAGGTCTCTAATGTAGGACAAGTCCGGGTCCAGGGGCCGTCCCGCAGCGATTTCTGCGTAGCATTCGAGCATCGATGCGGGTCCTACTGCCCACGGTGTCGTATTCAACCCCCAGGCTGCATATCTCGATCTCGGCTCAACTACATAGGCAAAGGTGATCCCGTCGACCGCGCTTGCCGCAAACAAAAGCTGTTCTTCGCTTAATTGAGTGTTGAGCTGGACTGCTTTGCCTACTACGCCTGCTTGATAAGCTTCCAGGGCGGCCTGTCGCATTTCAGGCGTTTCCTCTTTCGGATCGTTCCACGCTCTGATCAACCCGTCCTGCTTCGTTTCGCGCCAAACCTTAGTGAATTGCTTTTGGTCGTAGATAAGGGCACCGGTCACCGGATGAGCATGTTTGCTATTGACCGCGAGGTAGCCGGTCGCCGCCTTGACGAAGGTTGTGTCATAGAACTCGCTGATCAATTCGACGTCGGCCTGCGCCTTAGGGACGTCGCGAGCTAATACGTTGCTCGTGAGCGACTGCACGTAGCCTCTCGCTTCTTTCCACACGGCTGTATCCGTCACGAAATATTCTCGACGGTCGCGCCCTCCTCGTCCGCCGGTGAACATCACGGCAAACGGCTTATCTTCGAAGGTTAGCGCGAAGACAGTCACGGTTCGACTGCCATCGGAGGTGTAGCCAAGTTTCGTGTGAACAAGGAGGCTCTTGGTGTCCAAGTCCTTGTACGCAGGGTCACCGAATTCCTGTTCGAGATTCAAGACTTCAGGCAAGACCTCAGAAAAGTCCTTGTACCAGAGTGTCGACGAAAGAGAAGGTAGCGCGTAAATCTCATTTGGTGTCATTTTATACTCTCTGGTAACGCGTGAAGATTTTCCGAAGGATGATCCTGGAATTTGTATGGCACAAGCTCCCTCTGGAATGTTTGCGTTTGCATTCTTGCCTATTATCGGTTGTCCGAATTCCCGTTGTGGAAACAAGGCTCATCCCCGGTAACTGGCCGAACTAATCACCATCAACTGAGAGACGTTGTAGTGGAGTTTGCACCATGTGCTTCTTGCAAGTTTTATGCTATTATCGTGTTCAAAATAAACGTAAGCGTTTGGATGCTCATTTCGATGCCATTACCCGTCACACGAAAAATGACCGCCGAAATGGGTAGACCCGCACCCTCGAACATCGCCCGTCTGTATCACGAGGCATTTGACCGATACGAACTTCAATGTTTTTGGTCCACGAAGAGAATGGACGAGCCGAAATTTTCGGACGTTCTTGATGCAGTTAGTCGCCTGAAGCGGGATGGTGATATGGTTGCTCGTCGCCTCGCCGTCGAAATTGAGAAAGCCGCCTATGCCGCTCTATAAGGTTCAACGTCTTGCTCTGGCAGCCATTTCCTCTAATCGCCATCCCGGTAGCCATGTCGTTGGTGGCACGGTTATAAATCTGGATGGTTCGCGTTTCTCGCAGGATATCGATATTTTTCACGATCTTGCGACCAACCCTGACCGGGTTAATCTACTTCGCCAGTCTGTTTTGCGGGATGAAGCAGCGCTACTTGCAGCTGGCTTTGTTGTAAATTGGCAGTCTGCTCACCCTGAATTATACGAGGCTGTCATCGAAATTGATGGCGAAAAAACAGCTCTTGAATGGCGCATCGACAGCGACTTCCGCTTCTTCGATGCAGTTCCAGACGAGGTATTCGGATTTACGCTGCATAAGTTCGATTTGGCCACGAATAAGGTCCTGGCGGCTGCAGCCCGCCACGAGCCGAGAGACGTGCTTGATCTGATCCATCTGCACGAAAACGGAATACCTTTCTCGGCGATGGTTTGGGCCGCTCCGGCAAAGGACCCCGGGTTCACTCCAGAAGGACTGATCGCCGATCTTCGGCGGAATGCCGTTTATCGGCAGGATGACTATGACCGTGTCATTGGAATTTCTGAGATCGATGCGCGCGAAGTGGGGCGCAAGTTTAAGCTCATGCTTTCGGATGCAGCAGAATTTGTTGCAACAATGCCCGCCGAGCTGGAGGGCTTAGTTCATCTTTCAAACGGTTTGGTCGTGCAGCCTGATCCGTCCAAGCTGGAACAGTATGAAAGCGTTGCAGCTAGGCGGCATGCGCACTGGCCAAGTTCCCCAGAAATCGCCAGCGCAATGATTAGGACCGAGCTTAAGCCGAAGTCCTAAAACAAATAAACGGGCAGGTCAGAACGTATTCACTCCCGTAGCGCGTGAAGCTCTTGGCACGATGACGCCGGAGCTTGTAGGTCACAAACTTCGGCGTCTAATAGACTGCTCATCAGCTGTAATGACTGGCAAACGGTATCCTAGCCTATTTTCCTAATAGGAAATTAGGCTAACGGGTCATTCCTCGTCTGGCCCCTCGCCCGGCGGGATAATGCGCTTCACCAGGTCGCGGGGATGCTTGTGCTTCTTATCGCCCGCCCAGGCGAAGCGACCGTCTTCATGCCAGTAGCCATCATTGTCCCCGGTAGATGTAAAATGCACGTCGCGTCTAGAAGAGACCTTTAGCGGGCCTTCCATCACGCCTATCCGGTTCCAGAAATGGTAGCCGATGCGTCCGCGCTCCAAAGGCAGAGCGGCTTGTTTATCGGTCAGCGCAGGCGGCGTAAATGCGTCGATCTCGTTCATGCGGAGCGATGCGGAGTAACCGTGCATTGACGATCCGACCTCGGCGGAAATTTCAATTCCGATCTCTTGCTCATGATCGATCAGCTTGAGGGTCGGTTGGCCGTTTTTGTCTTTACCTTCTTCGACTTGCACGTCTTCGTGGAGAAACCTCCCAAGGAGTTCTGCAAGCTGCGATGCCGATTGTTTGCTATTGAACATGAAAAATTCCTTCGCTCGATTTTTGCGCTTTTCGTCGCCATATGTAACGAGTTTATGCGCTTCTTCAAGGTCTCGCGAAAGGAATTCTCGATTTTTCCATGCGCTGATTAGTGAGAGCGAGGGATTAACCTAAAACGGTTTCTGCTCGAATTTTCGCTTGTACGGTCGCGAACAGGCCCATGACGATATCCCTGACGTCCTGAGGTGTCTGATCCCGCTCGAATTTCTCTTCAATCTCCTCACGGGCAACTGAACCATCATCGGTCTTCTGCATCTCCATCGCGTCTTCAGCCTGGAGAATGGCGACGAAATCGCTGTCGTCATTCATCGTCTTTACAGAACCGGGCTCACCTGGTGAGACGGCGTCGATGTATTTGCCCTTGAGATTGAAGACACCTTGTTTATGGGGAACCACGATCTTTTTCAGTGATCTGGTTGGTGAGAATTCGTAAACGCAGGGCTCATGTTCGAGGGCGTCGATCTCCTGGCGTGTGATATTGCCTGGATTGAACCATGTGGTCTCACCGACAGCTGCTGGCGGCTTCGAGAGGTGCATATGACCATTTACAGCCAACCGGCATCCCTTAATCTCCGTAAGCGGCTCTGCGCCCGGATACGGGTTTCCAAAAGCCAGGTCGTGATGGGTAATCCACACAATCATGTCAGGCTTACCGAAATACATGCGGACGTCGGTCGGGATCGCCTGATCATAAGGCGTCGCTCCCAAGCCAACCGTCTTCCCGTCGATGCTGAACGTTTCGACTGGACCGGCGTCCAATGCGACGTGCATGGTGCCGTTGATAGCATATGACATCAGGCTGTCCTGATCGTTCAGAACCTTGTCCTTCTTGTCGTGGTTTCCGACGTTTGAGATTGGTTTGTACTTCGCCTTCATCAGGATACGAGCCAAGCGGTTTTCGATCCACTTTGAGACTACGTTCTTATCGAACATATCGCCAAGGAACACAGGCACCAGGTCATTGCTGTTGGCGTGCTCGATAATGAAATCAAGTTTACCAAGAACGGTTTCAGCAAAGTTGTCGTCCAGCCGTCGTCCTGGCGTCGCGTGATCGAGATGGGGGTCTCCGATAAAGAGCAAACCTTTGCATTCACGCATTTTACGCTCCATGCCGGTGAGCAGTGAACACGTGATGGTCGGTCACCGCTCCACCGCAAAGGGGGCATGCATTGCCCATCTCTTCGACTGTCTTCTTGATTTGTTCATCTACCTTCTCCAGATCGACCTCGGTGCAACGAAGCTTCTCACTCGTTTCCACCTTTTTCCGACGAAGCTCTGCAAGACGATCCCGGGTTCTGCTCCAATCCCTGGTGTCCTTGACGACGGGCACAGCGGCCGGAAGTCGTTCGAGCAGTCTCAGGCCCTTTCCGAGCTTTTGCCGCCGGGCTTTCTTCTGGCGCAGAGAGGTTGCAATGGCCGACATCGCTTCAGTGGACTTGATCACAGGCTCCCGATCCGGCAGCGCTGCAAGGATTGCGAGAGTCTGTTGAACTTGCTGCTGCTGTTCCCGAAGCTTGTTGAGTGAAGCAACGATATCGCTTCGCTTTTCGGAAACACGCATCTGTTCAATCAAGGCTTCGAGCTGCCCCGGGTCCGGAAGCCTCTGAAGAATGGCCTTCTTTGCTTGCAGTTGAATAGCCTGGGCTCGCAGCTGTTTGATCTTGTTTACGAGCGCCTCAGCCTGTCTGATGCCGTCGGCGTGCTGCTCGATCTCGACGCCGAACCGTTCAGCGTCATCGAGCTGCGACGAAAGGGCAGACACCTGCTCAAGCGTGGAGATACGCCTCAATACATCATGCATCTCAGCCTCACCGTCACGGATCAGCTTCCGGTCGGCCGTCGACGTTTCCTTCTGGAGTTTGATCATCGCCTGGATGTGGCTCGTTTCCTGACCAATGGACAGAACGGTCGCACGAACGGAACCGGGCTTGTCGAGCAGGAAGATTGGGCTCTTTTGCTTGATGATCTGCGGCTCATGCCCTTCAATCGGCCCAATACCGGTGATGTCGCTGACCCAGGCAGGGACCTCAGAGCCACCCGTATCATAGACGATGCCGTTCTCCGCCACGGAGGTCCCGTCAGCCGAAACCAGTTGCCAGACCTCGACGTTCGGCTTTCTCTTCGGGTTCCGGCTCCAGCGGAGTACCCTACCCGCTTCAAACCCGATCTCGACCACACATTCAGTCGCTCCCTTGGTGATCAGGCCGTCACGACCTTCACCGAAGAAGACGGCACGCATGGCACGGATGATGGTGCTCTTGCCGTGATTGTTCGGACCGGTCAGTGCTGAAATGCCCGGGGAAAGGTAGATCGTCTCGTTGTGGAAGCCCTGAACGTTGATGAGCTTGATGTAGCGGATGCCAGGCTCGTCTTCGCCCCAGCGGTACCGGGTCCCGTTGATGATGTGAGCGCCGTCTTCTGCTTTCGGATGCCCTGTCAGCCTTGCGACCGTGACCCCATCCGTGTTGCTGCCGTTTTTCTTTTCGAAAACCGACATATCGTGGTGAGAGATGGCGAAGCATTGGAAGCCAATCTTGCGAGCTGCATCAGCCAAGACGCTGTAGAATGACTGGACACGATGGTTTTCTACCCAGCAGTCACTCTCGTCCAGGAAAACGATGCGTCGAGCTTTGGCCTTGGCAACAGCGATCAAACGCAGACCGAGGACGATAACGTTTGTCAGTGCGCCACCCTGATCTTCAAAAATGTCTTCCCGTTCGTCTCCGCCGAGGTTTGACATGATGTCGAGCCACGGCTGGTTCCGCTTAATCGTCAAGTCGAGAGCGATTGGGCTTTCCCCGGGCATAACTTCCGCAACAAGGGCGCTAAGCAACCGTTCGAATGTTCCGAGACGCCGTAAATGCGCTGCCTCAAGGAGTTCTTGCAGAAATTTCTCGACTTCCGGCTTTTTCAGCTCCCGCCACTTCGCTTCACCGACGTCTTTTTCGAGCTTTTCCTTGCGTGCCAGCGAAGCTTTCAGTTCGCCTTGAGCCATACTGATCGAATGACGCAGTTTCGCGATCAGTGAACGCATTTCACTGTCGCCTGCCGAAATCACGGAAGCAATGACATTCATCGTTGAGGCGGAGTCCGGCTAGGCGGTGACTGCGGCCTGGAGATCGCAACCTGCTCTGGCGTACCAGCCAGCTGACGATAAGCTGCATCGATCTCATTGATGATGCTTACGAATTCGTCAACGACAGCGGTGTTGTCCACCCACGCGTCGCTGATGATCTTTTCCATGCCTTCTTGGTCACTGGTTCCAAGGAGTTCCACGGCAGTCGCTTCCTCATTCTGGATTTCCGTGTCCAGACGATCTTGCTCGGCGGAAAGCTTGATCTGCGCGGTGCGCAAGCTGTCATACCTGGGGCGAAGCTGCTCTAAAATGCGGATGTTTTCAGCGTCATTTTTCATGGGAATTCCTTTTGCGGAAAACTTAGGAAGTTAATGCGTCACTGTCAATGCGAGGTGCTCAATCGCTTCCCATGCGGCTGACATAATTTCCATTGTTTGCAATCTGGCAACGTTCCGGTTTATGATTCTCTAATCACTCTCGCAGAGAACTTTCCATGCCGAAAAAAGAAAAACCTGTTGAGGGAATTAGCGTTCCCGTAGAGGACAAACTTAGCATCAAGTCGACGCTGAAGAATGATCTGCTAGGCGCTGAGGACTGGAAGCGTAGCAAAATTGGCTATCTTACCGGATTCTCGGCTTTTTCACGTATGGGAAAAAGCTTCGTAGGAAATATTGGTGATTCTTACGGTCGAACGGCCGCGCTTTGGCGCAATCTGTTTCCGCCAAATTCCGACCTGCCCGAGTTGCCTGCTCCAACGGATGGAGAGACTGCATATTCACGTTTTTCGGCCGCTCAAAGGCAGCATGCAAGAAGTGACACGGATATCTTGCGCTCGATTATAAATACGAGACGTTCGGCCTATTTCTATTTGGCAATCGCTTTTATCGGGCTAATCTACGCATCGGTTTCCATCTATGTCTGGCCGCCAACCGGGCTTATTGATGTCGCTTTCCGCTTCTGCGTCCCGGCCTTGCTCTTGGTTTTCACGATTAGAGCTGCGTATACAAACTGGATGTTTAGAAATAAAGCATTGTTTACCCTGAGGGAATTTTTCCTGTCGGGTGAGTGGCTACCTAAAGACAATTTTAAAAAATAAAGGCCCCGATCAACCGAGGCCTTTACTTGATTAGATTACACCCATTCATCGGTACTCGGGAAATTTTTCGCACCATTCGATGTTCCTATATTTGGCCCAACGCTCCGAGCTGTCCGCTGCGAAGTAAGCCGGGCAAAGGTAAGCCGCGTTTCTGCGCTGACTTGTCTCTACCTGTTCGGCCGTCGGAGTGAAGTATCTGTCAACATTTGCTTTAAGGTTTATCATGCTCTTAGCTGCATGCGGAGCTATCATCGCGCCTGCACATAGGAGCGCTATCGCGCCTATTGTCGATAGGAAGTTCGCTGCAGCCGTCATCATCGTTCTCCTTTACTCTGTTACGATCTCAATGTAGTGCTGCTTTTAAAAAATGTCAACATATGAATCGGAGGGGCTTGTTGCTTTTTTCGCCAGCTCCTAAGCTTTTATGAAGTGTAGACCGTAGAGACGAGAAGATGTTTGATTTACTAGGTATTCCTAAAAGCACGGATATCGCTTACGGGTGGATCGTTAAGCTCTTCGATAGCGCGGAGAGTGCGCCGCTCGGAGCGGCGTTCGGCGTCTTCACCTCGTCCCTCGCGATCTTGGGCGCGATGTTTGTCTGCTGGCATATCTTGGTAGGTATCATTCATTCCGCATATTCCGGGAAGGTTCTAGGCGAGCGCTGGCATCAGATTTGGGCACCTCTTCGAGTGGTGCTAGGGTTTGGACTTATGGTGCCGGTTGGCGCAGGCTTCTCCCCCGTTCATTTCCTTTTGAAGGATGTAATTGGCGTGGCCGCCGTCAATTTGGGTAACGCGCCCATTATGGCCTATCTTACGGAAGCGACCAACCGCCAAACCGAGGGCAAACTTTATACAAATGCTGGCAGCGACATAGTGAACCTAGTTGTTGAACGGGAAATTTGTTACGGCGTGGTAACGGGATATAACGATATTCTTAGTCGCGCTGCCAGCTATGTTGCGGTCGTCTACAGGCCCACTAATGGTGAACCAAATACTCCGCAATTTATGAGTTCAATCGACCCGCCTCCAAGCGCCTGGTATTATGAGAATTGCGGCAGTCTCACGTTGAATCCAGTCGTAAAGCCATCTTCGGAATTCCTTAAGGCGTCCGATGCAGATTTCGACACCTTCAACAGAAAACGCGTCGAAGCCATGACTGCTCTGGTTAAGTCAGTGCAATCGAAAGACTTCATGGACTACCAGAAACTTGGCGAGTACCTTGCCACTCAAGGTGCCTTCGATGACGCTGCGCCGATTACTGACGATCAGGTTCGTTCACTGCAGGCGACGGGAGTTCTGCCAGTTGACCTTGTTTCTAAAACGCTTGCTATAGGTGAAACCTATAATCGTGCGGTCTCCGCCGCAGCGGCAGAACTCTTCAACAAAGCGTCGAAGGATAATGCTGAAACGTTGAAGAAGCGCCTCGTTGACTATGGATTTATGGCGGCAGGTTCATATGAACGTTCGTTGTCGATGATCTCTGGACTTGTTGTTGGTGTTGCCGACGCTAGACCGCAGAGCGTTGATGCTACATTTGCGCAAGCATATGCAGGGCGTATTGCCAAGGCTTTGACTGCAGCCGCTTCTGTGCGGAAGCAGGAGGCTGAACTCGGCGTTTCGACGGGCACCTCTCAGCCTTCTGATGAAAGCGAGTGGAGCACGTTCTTGTTGTCAAAGATTTTCACGCCGAATCTTTTGAACATGAAACTGCAGGCGAATAGCCCCGACCCTATTGGCGACATGATCACTTTTGGACACACGCTTCTCGGAGCTGCTTCGCTAGGGATCGTTGGCTTGGCAGGCATGAGTGCTGGCTCGGGCTTTCTTAGAGGCATCCCAGGTATGGGTGGAGCTGTAGGCGGCGTTGTCGAATACCTGTCTCAGTGGATCGGATATGTCATCATGATATTCGTCGTGGTTGGTATCATGCATTCCTTCGTGCTCCCGATGCTGCCTATGATGATGGTGTTCATTATGGGCGTGAGCTGGCTCGTACTTTTCCTTGAAGCTGCGATTGCCGGTGTCCTTTGGGCATTTGCATTCATCAGAATGGATGGGCAGGAGTTCTTTGATAAGAACCAAGCCCCTGGCGTCACACTGCTCTTCAATCTGCTTCTACGCCCGGCAATCAGTATGCTAGCCTACTGCGGCATGCTTCTGCTCCTTCCTACGTTGTTGAACTCACTTTCTCTTCTCTGGGATCAGTCTTATGGAGTTCAGACGGGGCAGCTGACGTGGCTTTTTGTTTGGCAATGGTTGGCCGGGCTCATTCTGTTCACGTACATGCAGTGGCACCTTACGCTTCGCATAACCTCCGTCATACCGACCATTGCCGACCGCGTCGGACATTGGATGGGCTTCAGTGGCATGCATGGCTATAATGATGGTCAGGAAACATCCCAGGCTCTTGGTGCAATGGGCGCTGTCGCCCTGGCTGCTAAGGCTGCACCGCTTATCCCTGGAGCCAGTGGCAGACGTGGCGGCGGCGGCGGTGGTGGCGGCGGCGGCGGCCCCAGCGAGACCGATAGACTGATCAAGGGAATGGCAGACAAGATGGGCGTCAAAGCGGAGTCGGAGCCGTCCAACACTCAGGCCACGAAAACCGAGGCAAATTCTAGCCAGAAGACCGGCGAAGCTCCTCAGAAATAAGTTTAAAGGCCCCGGAAACGGGGCCTTTTCTTTTGCCCCTACACCGAAAGTGCTGGCGTCGCCTCGAACGTCTGAAGTCCGGTCCGATGCGCTCTACACATCTCATCGATGTCGTCCAGGCCGAGAACCATCGGAAACATCATCTTGACGTTCTTGGCCTGGTCCAATCGACCAGCTACCACCAACTGTGTCGCTTCGTACTCGGCACCGCAAAACTTGAAATTTGAAGGCGCGATCTGCGGGTCATGGAACGCAACCCACCATCCCGTCTTCGCTTCGTAGGTCACGATCCTGGTTATCGCAGATGGAGGAATGATGCCCAGGTAGGTACAGTTTCCGAGCGTCTTCAGTGACCAGTCCCAGGTGCATCCGAGCGATGAGAAATCTTCGAGGAAGCCTGCGAACCACTGGACCTGCTTCTCCTGCGGTTGGTCGTAGATGTATTCCTCGACCTCATTGGGCTTGATGACTCCGGCCTTCCAGGCGAACCAGAGTGCGTCCTCATCTGCGAGCAGTTTCTCCTGGTCCGGCAGCAGGTCTGTGTCGATCTCGATGATCACTAGGTCTTCGGAGTCGTTCTTCCGAGCGTTTGCCGCGAAATGAAGACCGTATGTCTTGGTTAGGTAGACAACTTCGTCGCAGCTTTCAGCATCCCAGTTGGACAGGCGTTCGGCACGCGGGGCCAGACCCTCTTTCATGATTTGGTCGAGGTGTCGGCTGGAGGTTCCGTGATAAAGGCGCATTGAGGTCCTCGGGACTTGGTCACTGTCACGGACTATGTAGCGCATCACTGTGGGATTCTCAATCGAAGTTGCTTTCTGCCTCGGTCAGCCGCTGAGGAGCGGCCTATAACCAAGGAGGTTGCGCTACTATTTCTTTATCGCCAGGCGCTCCAAATTTCGCGGACGCTCTATATGTTGACATAATTATTAGGCTTTTGTTAATTTTTATGTCAACATATAGGAGGCAGAGAAAACCTTTGCCTGGGGTAAGCATGCGTTTCATTTTCGTAGTTCTCCTATCACTGTTCGTAACCGTCTCATCGCCAGTTTCGGCCGGTTTGATCGATACTGGCGCGAAAGCCTATACCGCATATCGGCTCGTAAAAATTGGTGCTACCGTTCTCAAGTATGGGCGACAGCTCCAGTCGATAAGCAAAATTCCACTGAATAGTCGTCAACTTTCTCTCTTGAAAGGGTGTTTCCAAGATCGGAATTGTGCCAGTTATGTGAGCAATCCAAAGACCTGGAACAAGCCGGTCAAAGACGCTCTTATTCGAGAGTGGGAAGCGCAGACAGGATTGCCGTGGCCAAAACATTCGAAAACCATCTACAGCAAACACGGCCGAATTCTTGCTGAAGCTGGCTCCCCATATGAGGCTCATCATATTATTCCAAAAAGCATTGGTGGGCCTCATAGTTGGTGGAATATGCATCCCGTTCCGAGACCGGAACATCAGTCCGTAGTGCACGCAGGAACATCGTTCCTCAACGAAATCATGAAGCTTGCAAGGTGATATAGAATATGAATAAGCAACAGGTTGTTCCCCTTTTCTATGCTGTTGACGCAAGTGACATCGCCGCCCTTTGCCAGGTGACCTCGGTGCACGAGAGTCTTGTTGATTTTTGGCGCTCGAAGGGAAGTGCTGATTATAACCGAGATGTCGATGGAGCGACAATTGAGCCGTTGATCACCAATCAGGTTCTTGGGCCGGACGAGGTCATCGAATTGATCGCCGAACCTACCTACGATACCGAGGCGATAATCAAGCTTGGCGTACCATTTTTCGTCAAACTCGACCGGGAATTTGTAGCGATTACCGACACTGGAGAGGTAGTTCAGGCCAAGCCTGACGGCTCCCCACTTGTCCTTGCTGCTAGCCTCTCTGAGTTCCTGGACAAGGTAACTGAGCGCCCACTATTTTACGACGACTATCTCCCCCCGGGTGACTTCCTCCCGGACTGAGTCTCGAAGCGAGTTGAGTTTCGGTCGCACTAATGTCCCATGGGACAGTCGAAAAATCCTAGTCATCGGAGCTTCGTTCCCTACATTTATAAGCACTCAATACGTACGGGAATTGAAGAATGAAATCCAAGCGTGGATATGACGATACCGCCCACCTTATGAAAATGGCGACCGGCCTCGCCGACGGAACTTTTGTGTCCGTTCATCAAGCGGCTAGACAGATTTTGAACGAACCTGACGGTCCTAACGTGGACCGTCTTCGCCGCAAATATCGTGACTTTCAAAGGAACGGCACGGTAACTGAACTGGCGCACCAGGAAGATGTCACCGATCCTTCAGCGTGGTGGAAACTGCGGTTATCGGATTTTCCCTGTATGGCGAAAACGGCTGTGCAGAACGTGCTTGTTTTCGTTCGAAGCCCTGCGAGCGCGTTTCGCAAGGCGTTGAAGGCTTCATCCCCTGCTCCATTGATGTTTCTGCTGATGGGTGTGGTCATGATCACGGTGCCAGGTGCACGTTTGGCTTTTGACATCTTCACGGGAGTGCAAACGGAAGTTTTGCCAGCCTCCTTGCTTGGAATTTTCTTCGCTGCCATTTGTATAAATGCAGCGACCGTGCTCGTCGAAGAGGACACAGTTCTCTGTGAAACCCAGTAGTCTGTCCTGAAAGGCATGCCCCTGCAGCGATACGGGGCTAAATGCCAAATCCGACAGGACTATTACCGGAATGCTCCAGATGTAGCCGTAACCGGCTTAATGAGCCCTTTGGACTTGCCCTAATGCGGTTTAACCTGGCCTCTGATTAAACAGGATGCAACCATGCCCTCCCAGTTCGACGACACAGATTCTTCCGACCGCCCTGACGCTGTCCGTCATCGCACCCCTTCCCGGCGAAATGTTTCTCAGTTTGAAGACACTGATTTCACCGATAGGCCAGACGCACCATCTTCGAGGAAACCGTCCACTCGCAGCGTCTCCCAATTCGAGGACACTGATTATGCGGATCGGCCTGATGGCGGCGGAATGGACCTGAGACGGTAGTGACACGGTTCGCCAATCCGCTAAAAGAAAGCCCCCGCATCGCTGCGAGGGCAAAAAGCCAAATCCGAGAGGCTCGGTACCGGAAAGGCTCCGACTTCAGGCTAACATCATTTTTCAGGTAAAGTTAGCCCCAACCTTCCTTGATCCGGAAGACGTCCCACCGATGCCTCCGATGGGACCATTGTTTACGCGGCGACAGCATTGCCGTTTCTTGCCAAGACCAGCGTCTTTACGGCACCGAAGTCAACCTTACCAGAGCCCAGCAGCGGAACCTTGGCGATGACGATCTCCGACGGAACGGCCAGTTCGCTGAGGCCTTTCGACTTGGCGAACTGCTGGAGTTCAGAACGGGTCGCCTTTTCGTTCTCAGTGACCAGCACCAGCTTTTCACCCTTCTTCGGGTCTGGAATGCTGGTGACAGACGACAGAGCGTCGGGCCACAGTTGAGCGACGACGGTTTCGACGGCAGCGAGCGAGATCATTTCCCCGCCGATCTTTGCGAAGCGCTTTGCGCGACCCTTGATGACGATGAAGCCGTTCTGATCGATGGTGACGATATCACCTGTGTCGTGCCAGCCTTCCGGCAGCGGCTCAAGGATGCCCGGATTCTCTGCGCGCAGGTAACCCATCATGACGTTCGGCCCCTTGATAAACAGGCGACCGCCTTCGTCAACGCCCGGCACCTTTTCCAGGTGAGCTTCGATGGACGGCAGTAGCTTTCCAACGGAGCCAGGCTGGTTGTACATCGGGGTGTTGAGAGCGATGACCGGAGCCGCTTCTGTCACGCCGTAGCCTTCGAGTATGCGAACGCCGAACTTGTTCATCCAGGTCTCGCGGGTCGAGGCCTTCACCGGCTCTGCACCAGCGAAGCAGTAACGCATGCTCTGGAAGTCATATTCATGCGCGGTGCGGGCATACATGGACAGGAAGGTGTCCGTGCCGAACATGATGGTCGAGTTCGAGCTGTAGAATGCTTCCGGAATGACGCGTGCCTGCAGCGGCGATGGGAACAGGTAAACCGGCACGCCGTAGACCAGCGGCAGGATGAGACCAGCCGTTAGACCGAATGAATGGAAGACCGGCAGGATGTTGAACACCTTATCGCCGCTATGGAAGTCGATGCGCGAACCAGCCTGGGCCGCATTGGCAAGGACATTCTTGTGGCTGAGGACGACACCCTTCGGAGTACCTTCGGAGCCAGACGTGAACAGGATGACGGCAGGAGCGTCAGCCTTGGACGGCTTCAGCGGGATCGTCTTGTTGATCAGGCCGGAAATCTTGTCGAAGGCAGTGATCGATTTACGAACGTCGTCGAGGTAGACGATCCGGACCCGATTTTCGATCTCAGCGATCACCTGGCCGAGTTTGGCGGTTCCGATGAAGGCCTTGGAGGTCAGGATCGTTTCGATCTCAGCCGCTTCGCAAGCTGCCAGGATGTTGGCGGGACCGGACGTGAAGTTGATCATCGCCGGAACCTTGCCGTTCGACATGACTGCCAGAACGGTTACGGCAGCGCCGTTCGCGTTCGGAAGCATGACGCCGACATTCTTTTCGCGGCCGAGAATTTTGGTGAGCTTGGAGCCGAGGACACGAGCGCCGGTTAGCATCTTGCCATAGGTCAGATCGCCTGTGACAGGGTCCTGGACGCAGAGCTTGCCCATTCCGTAGGTCTGGCCAGCCTTGATGACTTCCTCAAGAACCGTACCTTCCTTGGCCGAGGTGCGGAACACCAGATTGCTCATGATCTTGTAGAGTTCAGAACCGGCGATCTGGCGACGCTTACGGCCCTTTACCTCTGGATCGATGCTGATCGAGACGGGCTCAAGGATCGTGACCTTGACCTTCGGGAACCAGCGGTGCTTGCCATGTTCCGGACCAAGGCGGGAGAACATTGTCTTTTCCAGGCCGTCAATCTTGATCGGAACAACCTTGGCCTTGGTCTTGTCGGCGACCATGGCAGCACCGTCGTAGACCTTCATCAGGCTTCCAGTAACCGTGATACGGCCTTCCGGGAAGATAACCAGAGGCTGACCACCTTCAACGCAGCGGATCAGGGTGCGCGTTGCCATCGGCTTCGTCGGATCGAGTGGCATGGCATTGAACACCTTGAGGAAGGGTTTCAGCCACCAACGCTTGGCGATCTCCGAGTTGACCGCGAACACTGGGTTCTTCGTTGTCAGGATCGTTGCAAGAGGGGCATCGAGGAAGCTGACATGGTTGAGAGCGTAGATCGGGGTGTCGCCAGCCTTCTCCAGGTTCTCGGCACCGACGATCTCCAGACGGTAGAAAGCGCGAAAGAGGATAGAGATGAAATCGTGAACCGGGCTTGTCGGCAGCTTGATGAACATTGCGACACCGGCACCGACTGAGGCGACGCCGAGAAGGATGGCTACAGAGCCAAGTCCAGCACCTGCCGCCTGCATGCCAGCGACCAGCAAACCACCAAAGGTCATGAAGACGGCGTTGATCACATTGTTGGCGGCGATGGCACGAGCGCGCTTTTCAGGTTTTGCCCATGCCTGGAGGGCGGCAAAGGTCGGGATCACGATAAATGCGCCAGACACCGCGATCAGGAAGAGATCAAATCCGATCCGAATGACACCTTCATGCGACAGGAATTCTGTGAACGTCGCAGCGGCTGCAGGTGCTTCCGGCAGGCCATTTACGACGAGACCCAGATCGAGGGCGAAAATGCCAGCGAGGATGGAGCCGAAGACCGCAGGCAGAAGAACGATGCGACCAGCCGAGAACCATGCCGCGATTGCGGAACCGATTGCTGTCGCGATGGCGAACAGAGCCAGGTAAGAGGTCATAGCGATATCGCTGCCACCGACTTGCTTCACGATTGGAGGCAGGATCGAAAGAACGATAGAGCCTGCGAGCCAGAACCAGGAAACGATCAGCGTTGCGATAAGAAGACGCTTGTCGCCGCGCAATTCGGAGACCAACTGGAAGGTCGAGCGGAAGATGTTCTTGTCGACTACGAGCGACGGATCAGCGCGGCCGGTCTTCGGAATGAAGAGCGTGGCGACGAAGCTGATGAGTGCGATACCGCCGAGAAGAGGTCCAAAAACCCAGGGGCTGTGGCCGCCGTTTGCAAAGGAAATCCCAGCGCTGATCGTGCCCCCTAGAATTGCCGCAAAGGTCGCAGCTTCGATCCAGGCATTGGCCTTGGGCAAGTCTTTGCGTTCTAGATGATCAGGTAGAATGCCGTACTTGATCGGGCCAAAGAGCGCCGAGCCAAATCCAAAGAGCCCGAGGGATACCATGAGGGTCGTTACCGAGCTTGCAGCGATGCCGCCGACGGCGACGAATGCTGCCGCCAGTTCAGCAAGCTTTAGATACCGGGCCATGATGGCTTTATCAAACTTGTCGGCTAATTGACCGCCGAGTGCCGAGAAAAGCAGGAATGGAGCCATGAAGACCGCACCAGCAAGCGTCACTGTGGACGCAGCCTCATTCGCCGCCATGGTGGCCATGATCAGGAGAACGAGCGTGTTCTTCAAGAAGTTATCATTAAAAGCGGCGAAAAACTGCGCCCAGAAAAGTGGCGCGAATTTCTTTGAGAGCATCAAATTGGTCGACATAGGAATTCCTTTATCTCGGCTTGAGGGCTACATAACTCCTTTTAGGCGGCTTCGCTAGTGCGATGGTATTTTTCTTCGTTCTGCATGCGGTAATCGTGATTATCGCGAACGGTCTTGGTGACGATGATCGAGGTCATGACGGCCATGACGAAGGACATGGCGATGTAACCCTTTGTCCATAGCTCTGTCGGCAGGAAGAAGATGCCAGTACCGGCTAGAAGGACTGAGCCGAAAAAGCTGCCGTATACGAAGTTGACCCAGGTGGAGGAGTGAGGCTGTAGATTCGACATGCTGTTTCCCTTTTATGGTTGAAGCCCCGGTAGGAGCGAGTTATATTACGATCAGTGATCGTATTAAGACGATAACTCCGGCGAATTTCGCTGGCAAGTCCAAAACGATCAGTGATCGTAATAATTTTGTCGGAGACAGCTAAATGCGTATTTCTAATGAAGAAAAAGAGCAGATCGTCGCTCGCATCATAGACAGCGCTGAGCGCCAGATTGCGGCAACTGGCCTGTCTGGGCTCAATCTCCGAAGCCTCGCATCCGACGCTGGCATCAAGCCTGCTTCGTTATACAATCACTTCAAGGGCGGGCTTGACGAGGTAATCCTCCGTGTCAATTCGCGTACGATCAAAATGCTCGATCAATCCCTTGCCCGGGCGGCTAAGAAAGCCGACGGTGAGCCGGTCGCAGTGCTCTTCGATAGCATGGCCGTCGCCTACCTGCATTTTGCGATCAAGCATGAGAAGCGCTTCGCGGCGCTGTTCGAGCACCGGATGGCAAATGATGCTCCTATTCCGGAATGGCACCTGCAGGAACACTACAATCTGTTCCGGCACGTTGAGCGCCCGTTAGCGGCCATGAACCCCAACTTGGGAGAGGATGAGCGGCGCATCCTGGCCAGAACGATCTATTCCTCTGTGCACGGGATTGTCCATCTTGGTCGTCAGGGGCGTTTAATTGCACTGCCCGTGCCAGTGATTGAGCAACAGCTCGGTGTCATCACGCAGGTTTTGGCGGATGGATTGTCAGCGTTCGCTGCAAAGCTGAGCTAGCGGGCCGATCTCTCCATCTCTTGTCTGCTGCTGCGATCTCTTCGATGCTTCCTTATCGTATTTTTGTGAGTTCTTCCCATGCCTATGCCCGAAATCATTGCACCGACTAAGGACCTTCTGATGGCGTCCGAAAGGCCTTTGGGATTGTTCCACCGTATCCGCGAGCTTCGCCAGGAGGAGGAAGACCACCTTCACGTGAACCGTGTTTTCAGCAGTATTCAAAAATTCGGCGAGACAGTAATCGGCGATGCCTTGGCGATTTTCGATGAGGTTGCTTACCCGGTTGTGAAAGACCTACAAGTCGGGAACGAAGTTCGTTTCTCCGATTTCACGCTAACCGCAACCTCATTCCCTGGCGTTGGCTCAGAAGGTTTACGGGCGCTTGTGAGCGATCCCGTTGGAAAGCCGCTTTTTCAGGTAAAGTGGTCCGAGGACGCACAGCGTCGATCAATCACATTTCAAGAAAGCGCACCTGATCGCCCGACCTATCCTTATGCTGAGATCATTGCCTCTGCGGCATTGATGAAAGATGAGCGGTTCGGCATTCATACAATTGGCAGCGGACATTTGGATTATGCGGACTACTACAAAACGATGGACATCCTTTCCGTTGTGCGTCGGGAGCTTTTATCCAAGGCCGTAACGCGTGACACCGACCCGGATGAGCATAATTTTCGTCGTATGAACCTGCTGAACTTCGAGCAGGTCTTGTCCCTTGATGAAGGCGTGGCCGGACCTTCTTGTCATTGGACGATGACGCAAATGATGAACCAAAGCCTGAATGACGTAATGAAAGCTTCATCTGATCGCGTGCTGAAGCTTATTCCGGAAGTTGAAAGGCTGGGCGTTGAATGGGGCAAGAGCTTTTTCCGATTCAACGACGAGAGTGAGCACTTGACCCTCGTGCCCACCGATGTTCCCTGGAGAAAAGCACTCTTCGATTTATGGGTCGACTGGAGCTTTGAACATCAAGGTATTCTGGCGATTGTAGACTTCGATGAAAGCGGGCACCCGAAGGAAGCGACATATAACCTGATCCCCCGTGGTGACGGCGAGTTCAACAGGATTGTCGCGGCCGTTAAGGAAGGGCAGTTCGTCGGGATGCCAGCTGCGCGGTATTTCTATAAACAGGAAGATTGCGTTGTTCAGCAGGAGTTCATTGAAGCGCACGGTTTTGACGTCCTGACCTCCCTCATGCGCCACGTCTACTCTTTCGTTTGCCGCCATAATAAAGAGCCGAACGAAAGTGCTGAGGTAATCGATGATTTCCGAAAGCTGATGCAGTTGGATAAAGATGACGATTACGAGCGTGACAACGATGAACCCGATGCGCTTGTGATCTGACCCGCACCGACCACACGGGCGAACAGTCAAGAAAGCTGTTTGCCCGTGAACCCTTAGAGAACTGGGAATGGAGCGATGAACAGGTTTGGTTAAATTTCCCGCAGAATTCCTATGATAGTGCAATAGATCACCTTTACGATCACGGAGGAACGACGACTTGTGAGATTGTCTGGGGCGCAAAAGACTTAGCCGCAGCCTTGGATGAACCGCCATCAGCTCGTGCGCCCGAGGACACGCCCTCTTTTTCGGGCATGCGTCTCTAAATCGTACCCACAGGTTCAGCCCGCATCATAGACGCTTCCCTAATCGACGCGCACGACCGAATCTGACCACATCCTCGGGTTGACTCTGGGCAAGAGGAAGTCTTTGCATTTTTTGCGATGAAGGTATGCACCTGTGCGAACGGGATAAGCCTTTTCGCAATTTACGAATGAGGCGGCTATTTAAGCGGATGATCTGCAACCATTTGGTTGCGCGTAAGTATCTTTAACTCATTAGTTTAGGAGTTTTTATACAGGCAAGCGCGACGCGTTTCCGTGATTTTCTCCGTTCTTTGCGTTTTGTTTCATTTCTTCAATTTTGAATTTGTTTGGCGGCTCAAAATTGCCAATAATCTTGGCATACTACCGTGGGGCGAAATATGTTCAAAAAATTACTGACTTCTTTCCTCATTGCTGCGCATCTGGTCAACCCGGCCTTCGCTTTTGATGCCGGGAGTGGCTCCTACTTTTTTCGATACAAATCAAATGTAAGCCAAGCTGACGTCGTACCCGAGCCACAGACGAAGGACATTACGGCCTATTACATCGGTGGAGCTGGCAAAATTTTCTCGGAAAAACTGCCCATGAAACCCCAGTGGGCCGATGATAGCTGGCGCATCACGAAAGGAAATCTGCCTAGCGGATTGAGCTTTGACCCTGCGACCTTGACGTTCCATGGAACGCCGGAAACGGTCGAAATGAATGTCGAGGTCGAACTAAGCGGCTACGATGCCAGCAATCAAGAAGTCGCGTCGGCCGTTGCTCGATTCAACATTTATCAGTTGCCGGACAGAGAAGTTAAGGTCGACTTTTACAATCATAAAGGTCAATATTCGTCGCACGCCCTCGCCCTTCCTGCTGGCGTCGTTATCGACGGTGATCCCAAACTGATTTCGCCGTTGCCAAAGGGTGTAACCTTCAACGCGCGTTATTTTGAAGGGATTCCAGAAGAAGTTGGTGACTTCCCGGTCTTGGCAATCGGCTACGACTTTACGGGAGAAGCAATCATTGCTTTCACCGGTTGGTATCGAGTCGAAGCAGGTCCGACATTCGCTCAAATTCCAGATGATCTGCGCAGTTTAGTTCAAAACTCCTATTTTGGGTGCACTTACGCAGCTGAATGCGCTGTTTGGTACAAGCAGATGGTTCCTTCAGTCGGCCGCGCGATCAAGGATTTCTCGAAAATCAGGTATTACGTCGAGACGCAAGACGGTTCGGCGCTACCTGGCACCTTGAATTATGCTAACGACCCGTTCAAGCGCGAGCTGAATGGGTATGTCTTTAATGCTTTTGAGCAGGCCGTGGTCCGCTATAAGGCCGTGGATGTCGATAACACAATCGGTTACAGCAATTGGTTCAAGATTGGTTCTCTCGGCCCAACTTCCGCCTGCATACCCTATGGCTCCGCCACTTCGATCACGTTGTCTGGTGTGGTTGGCTATGACCTCCTGAATAACAGCTATCGCATTCCTTCGGGCCTCGACAGCGCTGCAAAGGTTTATTCGGTAAAGTCAGGCACTCTGCCTGATGGTATTTCGCTTAACCCGGACACCGGTATTTTGAGTGGAAAGCCTGCTGTCCTTGGCGATAAGAAGGGCGTGATGGTTGAAATCAACTATCCTGGTCGCCCGGATGCAACGCCCACGACATGTGGACCGTTTGACTTCCTGATTAGCCCTGCGCAGCTTTCTCTCGATGCATCGGGCGGTAAAGCCCAGTACCGTGTAGGAGAAGCGCTCTCAATCCAGCTTTCACCGAACGGCGCAGCCGTTGAACCGTGGAGCATTGCACTCGCGCCGGGTGCTGTTCTGCCTTCAGGCGTGTCATTCGACGCCGACACCGGTCTCCTCTCTGGAATGGTGGATCAGGCCGGAACTTTCAGCGCAAACTTCGTCCTCACCAACGGTGATGGCAAGACGTATGCGCGCGGTGTGACGTTCTCGGGCAACGCTAATGTCGACATCAAGGATGTGGTCGCGCGTGCCTCGATCAAGCGTTACGACGTTTCCAATGAACTTCTCAAGATCGACTACGATCCTTCGACGATTATCGGTCCCGGCAGCGAGACGCTTACGGTGGTGAATGGCCCTCTTCCTGACGGTATTCGCCTGAATTCCGGGGCTCTGGTCTTGGAAGGCGGTACCCGCATCGCTAAGGGACCCTATGGACCGTTCCGCCTGAAGCTGACCGACTCCACAGGCATGAGTGACGAGACCAACGATTTCTGGATTGACGTGCTCGAACGCGATCCGCTCACTCGTGGCGAGACGGCTGATCCAGTCTCCTTTGCTGTCAACCTTCAATCATCGCCCCAGAAGCCTTTTGCTGTCGAACAAGCTCCTCTGGCAAAGGGCGTCCTGCCCCTGACCTACACGTTGATCCCTGGCACCCTGCCCGATGGCCTGAGCTTCAATGAGGATGATGGTACGATCTCTGGCCTGCCGAAGAAGAAGGAGACCGTTTCCGGCTACACAGTTCGTATCGACGAGATCAGTGCTGACAATTTAAGGGAAACGTCTGATCCCTTCTCTATCGAGATCGTCGATCCGCCGGAGATTCCGCAAAAAACGCTGCCCATTCTCAAGGGCAATGTCGGTGGACCTGCCATTTATAGCCAGTCTCCGATGGCAACTCTAATCTCGATCAGAAACTATCTCGTTGGTTATGAGAATGCGGTTGTTTTTGACGATGCCCAACCGGCTGTGCCAGGCCTTAATTTCGCTCAAGACACTGGCATGATCTCTGGTGTGCCATCGGCTGAATTCTCCGGTTCCGTCGAGGTCACCTATCATGATGCCGCCTCGCGGTCCGGCAAGCTCTTTGTCCCGGTTTCAATTTACCCATACCCGGCTCTGACCTCGACTGCGGCCAGCTATGAGCTGCCACGTCTGGCGCAGGCTTCCGAGTTCGATATTCGGGTGTTCCCGGCAAACACTGGTTTCTACGCTGGTGTAACCTATGCCCTTGCACCGACGTCCGATCCGCTACCGACTGATCTTGCCCTCCTAAACGGCATGATTGTCGGAGCTACGAAGGCCCCGCGCGACTCCGTTTTAAACTTGATAGTCCGTGGAACCAGCGTCGCTAACGGCCTATTCGTGGACCACCCCGTGTCGATCAAGATCGTCGCGGAGCGGCCCATGCTTCTCGACATCCAGCCCGACGACAAGCTTTTGATGTTCATTGACGAGCAGACTGGCAAGCTTGTCAGTCGCCAATGGTTTACAGCGCCTCAACCTACCGGGTCCTTTGTCGGGCCGGTAAAATGGTCGCTGCAGCAACAGCCGAGTTGGATGAGTATCGACACCAACGGTCAGATCAACGGCACCCCGCCTGGTCTAGGAGAGTGGCCTGTCAAAGTTGTCGCAACTGATCAGGAGAACCGGTCTGCTTCCGATCTGGTGACGGTAAAAGTTACGTTGTCGGGACTGGTCAAGCTTTCTCCTGGCGGCGAGGCTCTACAGGTCCGTCAGGGAGAGACATTCCGCACCCAGCCGCAGACTGTCACAAATGTCGTCAGGCCGTTCGAATGGGTCGAAAACGCACCAGAAACCTTGGCTCTGAACACGGCGAACGGCGTCTTTGAAGGCCGCCTCGACGATGCTGGCATCTACAGGTTCAGTCTCGACGTCTATGATGCGGACACGCGTAAAGCTGGAACGCCAGCGAACTTCACTGTGGAAGCCGTGCCGAGAGTGACCATTCCGAATGCTGTCAGCGTTAAGAATGGCAAGCAGTACGATCCTGAAGGCGCAATAGAGATTTCGTTTGCGGCAGCAGAGAACATTCTGAAGCGCGCCACCTACGCGGTGACCGGCGACGTCCCTGGAACGCTTTACTACAAGTTTTACGACGATGATGACCCATCAAAGCTGGCGTATTACGTCCGCGAGGAGGCGAACGGTTCGATCACGACCATCCGTCAGGGTGCCAATGAAACCGTGGAGTTCGTAGAAGCCGCCTATCTTCAGCCGGATCACATGATCTTTGACACGCTCGCGCTCACTTTGAAGGGTATTCCTTCACGCGCTGGCGTGTTCCAGATCGGCTTGGCTGTTTCGGATGATTATCAGCGGACGGCTTACAAGGTCGATCCTTCCGATCCGACGAGAGAAGAATACAATTTCGACAAGACGGACATGTCGACCGTCCTGGTGGCGGATGCTGATCAGCTTGAAATTTCCAACTCTGCGACGAGCGAGGCACTTTACCAATATACTTCGCAGCCGACGTTGAAAACGACTGTGAAGAACACTGCTTACGGTAAGGGCATCATTTCCTGGAACCCAATCAGCGGAACGCTGCCAACCAAGGTCGTTCGTTCACCTACTGGTGCGGCGCTGGGTTACGCTGGATATCCAAGCGTACAAGGCACATTCGACGGGATTGCCTGGGAGGCTCAGGACTGGGCGGGTCGCAAGATCAACTCGGAACCTGTCACCTTCACGGTTGGACCCCGCTTGCCTCTGCAACTGGTCGCATCGTCATCCGTTCCCCGGCCGATGATTGTTTTTGATCAGGATGCGGACCTTCGAGTGTCGGCAAAGAACCTGGCAAATGGCGTCAAAATCGCCCTCAATGATTGGACGATCACCGGTGCGGACAAGTTGCCTCCAGGAGTCACGTACACTCTCACGACTGACGGTTTCCATTTCCAAGGCACGTCCGACAAGATCGGCCGTTACAGTGGCATCACCATTACGGGCACAGATTCACTGGGTGCGACCGCGTCGTTGCCGCTTATCTTTGACGTGATCCCTGATCCTGAAGCCATCGTGCTCAACGTCTTTGACATCAAGACGAAGCCTGGCTTCCCGATTGAGATGCGTCCACCGTTTGCGTCCGCCGCTCTTTCTACGGCTAACACCTACGGCACCGTTCGCTTCTATTCGAACGATCTACCGTCGATAGCCGGTATCAATCTTGATCCGTCGACAGGCTACCTGACGGGCAGCTTGTCGCAGCCCAACCGCCTGACGTTCGACCTGTTCGTGACGGACGAAACGAACCGCGTCACCAGCAAGCCTGTCACCGCTGAGGTCATTCCGAACCTCAGATTGATCGTTCCCACTCAGGTGGAAGCGGAGCAGGGCCTGCCAGTAAACATTCCCGTCGCTACTGACTACGTCCTCGGAAAGGTCACCTATTCCAAGGGTGCTGGTAATTGGCCGGTTGGCTTCGTGGTGAACCCGGACACAGGCGCGATCACGTCTTCATACGTCGACCCGGCCACTGGAAAGACGACGACCGACGTCATCGCCAATGCAGGCACCTACCCTGATCTTACGATCATCGGCTCCGATGCCTTCGGTAATTTCACGGATCAGCAGTCCTCCAACAAGTTTGCGCTTGTCGTCAAGCCGACCCTGGCTGCTCCGGATATTGCCGACCAGGTAAAGACAATCTTCGGAACAGAGGGTACGACAATCACCGCCTGGAAGCCAAAGGCCGCGTCCGGTTGGGCAAGTGGCGTGGTCGAAAAGGTGAGCCGTAAGGCCTGGATGTATTCGGGAACCGACTACAGCGCCAGCCACGACCTCTCGCAATATGGATTGACCTTCAATACGGCCACGGGTGAGATTTCCGGTACGCCGACGGCGGAGTTCATTATTCGTGATTTCGTTATCACGGTTACGTCTCAGCAGGGCGATGTCGATAGCACTGCGCCGTTCTGGATCGGTGTGGCACCGCAGGGGTCCATCACCGCGACAGCGGGACAGCAAACTGAAAATAAGGTTCGCGTTGCCGGTACGCTGAACGGCATCGCGCCTCAGTTTGACAATGTGATCGGTAACCTCACCTATTCAAAGGTTTCCGGCAATAGCTCGTTTGGCGTCGAATCTGGAACAGGTAAGCTTCTCGCGCTGACTGCCACATCGGGCTGGGCTGTCGGCACCTATCCCGTCGTTATTCAGGTCTCGGATGAATTCGGTCGCACTGCCCAGTTGACGCAAACGGTCAAAGTGATTGGAGCGCTTACGATTACGGTTGAAGGCGCAATTACACTTGACCGTGCGATAACGTATAACAACGTCTACACACCTGTCCTAGCCAACCTGGTTGGCGCATCGTCCTATGTCGTAACCGGCCTGCCAGTTGGCCTGACTTTCGATCCGACCACCGGCGCTCTATCTGGGAAGGTCTCTGACCAATATCTCGACACGGACAAGTTCCCGGTGACCTTCACGGTGACAGATGCCTATGACGGCGCGAGCAAGTCCGGTTCAACGATCATTGGTTTCGGAACGGCAAAGCAGTATTGGCGAATTCTGGATCGCGTCACGAATCCGGGCTATTACGATGCCAGCAAAGGTGCCTACGTGAACGGCGGGTTTGATACAACCGTCTGGGGTACGGCTGACGGGACTACTCCTACCAAGATCAGAGGCGCGATACCTTCCAACTGGTATCCTTCCGATGCTGTTTGGTCGATCTCAGGAACGACATACGACACCACCCATATGACCAGAGACACTGTGGGCTTCTGGCGAGCTTACAAGTTCGCGGTCCCCACGGTCATTACGTCGGTAGGTTTGCACTACATCAACACCTGGACAACCGCCAACACACAGTTCAGAAGCCCTGTTGTGCAGTCGTCCGACGATGGCGTCACCTGGAAGGATGAATTCTCAGGATACTCTTCTCAGGTCGGCCTTGACTGGGTGATCAAACGCTAAGCTCCACTGATACGGCCCTCATTTTTGAGGGCCGTTCTCTTTGATGCCGAGGTTTGGCTGAGGTCTGCTTAGAAACGCGGACTGTTTCCCATCGGGCAAGCGCCAAAGACAGGAGTTTGCGGCCTTTCTTTGGCGACAGACGTCAACCCGTCGTCGTTCCAGGTGTCGTCGAGGTTCTGAAGCGCCTCGGCAAAATCCGCAGCTTCGCCGTTCCTTATTCCAGACAAGTTCATGGAGACTTTGGTATGCGTTCTCGGAGTCACCTTGCAGCCAGGCAGCGCCTCTGCCAATCGCCCGGTCTATATTTCGAGCTGCGCGAACAACGGCGTCTACCTCCCCATCGAAGGTGGAAAGCTTCCGGAGCGATGACGGAGAGGTCGGAAAAGTGCTGCCTGACCTTGAAGCCGGGATGTTCAGTTCCGCGAACTCCAGGCATTTCTCCAGCTGGTTGAGATTGAAATAGTCTGTTCTGTCTGCCCCGATGTCGGTCCCGAGCACCAGTTTAATATCTGTGGTCGAGATCGTCGACAGAGCAATGACCGGTTCCGTGAAGAGACGCCGCCAAACTCCCCATCAATCGTCACTGGCTTGTTTCACAATTCATATCTGAGCCGTGCCCCGTTCGCCAAAGGTTTCCCGACGGGGTCTGAATTTCCGATTGCCCGGCTCGTTAGAGGCAGGCAATCGGAACAACTGCGCCACGCCTGGGGCTGATCCACCTGACGGTGAATTTATACGTCAGTCCGGCGTGATGACAGAAGCTTTTGAAGACCTTGCGGATAATGTTGAAAGCTCCGTTGACGTCAGCATGAATCCTGGAGAAACGCTTCTCCGCCACGACATTGTGTCGAACGAACCATGTGCGGTTCTTGGCGCTGCGCTTTCCAGAGAAGTTATGCTGCGGAACGGATCGATCCGCCTCGGTTTGGGTTGGTGAACTTTCCTTTTTCGTTTTCACCTTGGCATGAACCGGCAGTTCATCGCCGTCGATGAAGGATGACTGGCTGGTGTAGCTCTCCTCAGTGGTGACGACGCCGATGCCAAAGGCTTCGGCCTTATACCGGATCAGGCTGATGAGGCGAGCATGCGCAATCGCACGGAACATGCGGTTTTGTTGTTTCCCGCTGTCTATGTCGCTTTTCCAGCCCTTGTTCTTGCCAATGACGATTAGGTCGATCTTGCGGTTCACGCATTGATCGACAATGTCTGTGCTGATCTTGTGCTCGAAATCGGATTTGATCCGGTTCAGCCTCGCACTCAGGTTCCGATATTCCGGATCGGCAAAGCCCTTTTGCTGCTCCTTGCGCAGTTCGATCCGCTGAGCTTTGCCCAGCTTCTCACCCTTCTCTGACAGTTCCTGCTGCAGACGCTGCAGTTCCTTCATCCGGGGTGTAGCGCAGCTGGCCAGACGTTTGTCCATGAGCTGGTGGTATCGGTCGACGATCTCGTTTGGGCGTTCACCGGAATGAACGATGGCACGATGGCCGGTGGAAAAACCGACCGTCGCAATGTTTGTTTGCCCAAAATCTATGCCAGCCAGGTTCGCCTTCGTTCCGGCCCGCAGGATATGGTCCAGAACGAACTTTTCACGGTCTTCGAACGTTTTCAGGTCTGTGAACGAAGATTGGTATTCCTTGGTAATCCGATGAAGCAACGACCCTTCTGGATATGCCCTGTTGATAGCGACAACAGCTTCGATCTTCACCTTTGACGCACCGTCAGCGACAATTCTGATATGTTGCGGCTTTGCGTTGAGCCAACCGCGTTTTTCGCAGACTGCGACAGTGGCCTTCTTCAGGTCGTAGGAGCAAAACCGTTCCAGCTGATCTACGGGAATGTCGCCAAGTTCATTAAGAGTAGATGGCTTGGGTAGTCCACGGGTCATTGCCGTATAGGGTATTTCCAAAGGGAAATGCCCATCTTTCGGCTGGAAGTTCGGCAACTGCGGTCGACCGGTGTATTTTTCGGGATGTCTGGCAAAGTCACGCTGGGAGGACAGTGATGCTTTCCATACGTCAATGACAGAACGGACGACCTGCTGTGCAGCTGACGCTGGTAAGCGTCGGTAGACGATCTGCCCTTCATGGTCGACGTGGCTCCTGACCACGTTGTCCAGAACAGTAATGTCCAAGGCAATGTACAATGGAGAAATGGTCATGACAGGTTCGAGTGACGTAACGAACCTAGTCTTGTCGTTCAGTTTCAGTTTGCGCTTGGAGTTGACTATATCGATTACCTTATTAAAGGAAACCAGCGCGTCGCGCTGATGATCGTGCAACTCGTCCTTGAGACGGTACTTTCTGGATTCAGGATTGAAGACATAGGCGCTGTTGATCTGACGGATGAGGAACGTGCAGGTGTTATAGAGGTTCTTTGTCTCACGGGTCAGAGCGAGAGCGACGGCTGCCCATTCCTTATCGGGAACGGCCAGTTTCAAAACCCTCTTTTCCGCTTTAATAGCTTCGGACAACGAATACCTGCTTCATGTTTTCCTTGTAAAAACAAGAGAACATGAAGCGAACATCTATGTCAACATTAAACCGAAATTATATGTCGGCGATCAGAAGCAAGTTAGGGAATTGGATAAATGAGGGCGCTCATGGTCAGCGCCTCATTCCCATAGCGCTCTCGACCGGCCGCAGGTTCCAGCGTTCGACGACTGCTTTCATCGCATTGATATTGAGCTGGTAGTTACCGGAGAAGTCATGTGCGATGTTCGAGATGAGGTCAGCTACATCATCTCCATGCTCGAAACTGTCTTTCAGTTGATCGCAAGCCTCACTGATCCGCTTGAAATGAAGCTGCAGCGCTTCGTTCTCCGTGTCATGAGGGGCGAACTTGGCAAGCTTCAGTTGGGTTTCTTCTGCCATCGCCTTAAGGGCGCTCGCGTCATCGTAAAATTTGAACGCATCCGGCTCGTTGATCTTGATGTTCTTGATGTGTGTGCCAACCTCAACGCCTGGATATGCGGCCTTGATGAAATCCCGACAATCTTCCAAGCGGTTCAAACGGAAATAGGTATCATTTTCTGGCCCGATCTCACCCGCCTCGACGATGTCGATAAAGACCTGTCCGCCATACTTTCGGTCACAGCGGATGACGGGCTCGCTTTTGGTGGCCAGCCAAAGTTCTCCGTTGATGAAGGCGAACCGGTTTATCAGTTCCTCAGCCTCGGCCAGCGCTATGGCGCGTGCTTCCGGATTCTTGACCTGCTTTACCTTGTGCGCCTCATAGTCACTATGGCTACCGTCAAATGCTGTCGCTGTCTTGCTGCCGATCACCGGATTTGAGGGATAGGTGCTGGCCTTTTTAACAGGCACCTCGAAAGGCGTTACGGCAAAATCCTTCTTCAAATGAAGGTCCGGGAAGCTCTCTGGGGTAATCGCGAACCATTTGTTGAGGTCGTTCTTCGTATATTTCCTGACAGGGACATAGAACAGATCATCGAACGTGCGGATCGCGTATTCCTCGCTTTTGGCGCGGGGCTGTGATTGATCAATGCCAGGTATCGGTAGCCGCCACCTGGTCGCCACGCTTGCGACGACGGGTGCCTCGCCTTCGTCCAAATCCCTGACGTCGAATTCGACGGATTCCGTCACGAACAGCGGGTTAGCGCTGCGGAATCTCTGGTATACGGCCATCAGGGTGTATTGTAGCGGGAAAGCGATCTTTGTCATGGGAAGCCTCTAGGTGTTTCCCTTCGAGATAGTCACACGCCTACGCGTTGAACAATACCTTCCTTACAGTGCGAGGCCTCGCTCCACCGGTCTGACCTGCCACCGATTGACCGCTGCTGCGATCTCCTGGTTGTCGACGCCGAACTTGTCGAGGTCATGCTTTGCCAGTTCATTCAGGATTTCAGAGACGTAATCGAATTCCGCTTCGGTTGCGTTGTCTAGCCGGATGTTGCCCAACCGGTGTACCAGCCAGCTGACGTCTGGATTTTCGTTCAGGAGGTTACCGAACCGCATTATGGATTGGACAACCTCCCAAGCTGTCGCTCTCAAGGCCATTTCTTCTACCTCTAACTGAAGGACCGCGTCATTGTAGATTGAAAGGTCTCTGACCCACAGTTTGATCGGCTTCCCAGGATAGGCCGCCGCTACATGATCAAGACAATCCTCCATTCGGTCCAGCCTGAAGAATCCGCCCAGCTTTGGAGGCAGTAGATCGTTCTGCTCGATTGAGATGAACACCTCATCAGGAAAGTTCACGTAACGGATACGCGGCTCTTCTTCCAACCTTAGATGCAGATCGCCGTCGATCAGCGCGAATTTCAGGCTCTGAGCGACCTGTTTGATGTTCTTGTCCCGGTGATCGTGGTCAGGATCAATGTCGCGGACCTTCAGGCTCTCCCAGTCTCCCGTAAGGCTCTCCTCTCCCTCGCAGATCGTTGTGCCCTCAACAAAACTGGAAGGCGACACATCGTAACTTAAAGTCGAATCGAAGGCCGAGGCGAAACGGAACCGGATGTTGTCGATATTGCCGAGATCATCGAGGGTGACCTTTTCCGGCATCATATTCTCGGTTTTCGAGAACCGCTTCACCGGGGCGTAGAATGCACCATCTGCATGTCGAAGCTCGAAGATGCCGTTATTGAACCTGTCGTCGCTCTGTTCTCTGGCATCCCATTGACCCGGCAATCCTGATACCGGCCACGGCTTGTTGAGGCTGGCGACTACTTGGGCTTGGCTGCCCGTGTATTCGGGAATGTCGAAAGCCACGCCTTCCGTGACCTTCAGCATCTTCTGGGTCCGGTTGCGGCCGTACTTGGCGTTGACGTAATGGCGCACTGGGAGAACGATTCTTGCCATTTTGTCAGCCTCCGAAACCCAGGCGGGTACCGCCTTGTGCGGGTCTCATGTGCCAACGTTCCAGGTCACGCCTAGCGTTGTTGAGCGTCTTGTCGTCGGCGAAATGATTGAGAAGCTTCGTCGAAAGCTCAGCAAACAGTTCAGCCTTCTCCGGGGCGTTACCTTCATTGGTCTTCTGGAGTTCGTCCCGAAGATCGTACCATGCTTCGGCAACGTCTTCCGGCATCTGATCGATTTTCTTGGACAGATGCTGGCGCAGTTCATGCCCGACGGTCCACATTGTCTCTGCTTCATCGTCAAATGTGAAGGCGGATGGGTCGCTGACTTCGAGATCATATAGCTGCATGTCGATAGAACGCCCGGGATAGTTTGTTTCCAGGTGATCGATGAGATCATCCAGTCGATTGAGATTGAATAGGCGTCGTTTTCCGTTCCGGGTGGACGGAGTTTCCATCGAAACCGCAATCGGTCCGGTGTCCGGCACCTCGTATTGTAGCTTTGGCTCTTTTGCGATGGCGCGCCAAAGGAAGCCGTCTATCGCGATATATTGCCTGGCATCTTCCCTTGCGAATTCGAGGACATATTCCCGGGCCGTAACGTGCTTCTCGGTGGTCAGATCGCGCTTGCTGTGCGGAATCTCGTCGAGGGTCTTCAGATTGCCAGACCTCTGCAACGCAAGGCGCTTTGCTGTTTTTTCATCTCGCATGGCGTACAGGTGGGTGAAGGACGTTGCCATGTTGAGCCCTCCACCCATCACATCATCAAGGTCTTCGACCTTCGCGAAGGAATGCGGAACGCCACGGTTGATGACCACAGCCGCATAGAACTTGCCGTCGAAGCTCCTGATCTCGGTAATCGGCCGCTCCGGAGGGCGAATGTTGTTTCGCTTCTGATAGCTGTCTGCTGGAAAGACGCTCGACGGCCATTCTTTGTGCACCCGGGCTACGACGGGAGCATCCATGTCGTCACAGTTAGGAATGTTGAAAGCCACCTCGTCCGCAACATCGATTTCCCTTGGCTGTCTCATGCCCTTGGGCACGGCGTAGATTTGGTAGGGAATGGGGTAACGCAGGATAGCCATCGTCTTCGGGACTCACTCGAATTTTCCCCATTATGCCGGACTGGGTCGAAACTAACAAAGCTGAGACCACCAAAGATGAGAACCTGTCTTGTGCCAATATTCGGGGTGCGGCCCACTCTGCCGTGTAGGACGATATCGATAGGCAGGGAGCACGACATGGCAAACGTTTTGAAGCGACTGGGCGAATGGGTCGCGGGTTGGACAGGGAAACAAGATGATGAGGAGCCTCCTTTGACGGAGGCTGAGATCAGAGCCCTCATCGTCGATGAGTCCAAGCTTGTCCGGGCGAAGCGAAAGTTCATCCAGGAAGAACGCTTCATGAAGCAGGGGCGGCCTGAAAGGTCTACGGATCGGTTGCCACCAGGACAGACGCTGACGGAAGGCTTTCCGGTTCTCGATCTTGGCGTGCGCCCAGAAGTCCCGGTCGAGACATGGCAGCTTCGCTTGGATGGCGAGGTCGAAGCCCCTCAGGTGATTGATTGGCGACGACTGGCCGCCCTGCCCCAGGCAAGCATGACCGTCGACATTCACTGCGTTACTGCCTGGAGCAGATTTGACAATCAGTGGGGCGGCGTCCGGATTTCGACCATCCTCGACCTCTGTCGGCCTCTCCCTTCAGCCAAAGCAGTGATGATCGAGGGATATGACGGGTACAAGACGAACCTTCAGCTTTCTGATTTCGCGGATGCCAAGGCGATGATTGCGACCGCATGGCAGGGTAAGCCGCTCACTGTCGAACATGGAGCCCCTGCCCGGTTCGTTCTGCCACACCTCTATTTCTGGAAGAGCGCCAAATGGATCAAGCGGATCACGTTCTTGAAAGAAGAGCAGCGTGGCTTCTGGGAGGTCGGTGGCTACCACGTCCGGGGCGATCCGTGGCTGCAGCAGCGTTACCGTGGCGATGAACCGAGCACTTGAAGCTGGAATAGAAAAGCCCCCGAAGCACCGGCAGGTGCCGCAGGGGCGTTGATACCTATAGGATGCTTGCTTGCCTTGCCTGGCTCAAGCCTCGGCTTGCTGCTGGCTCAGCAGACCGCTGAAATGGGTAAGTCGTTGTACGCGGCGTCTGAGGGACGGGTGGGTCGAAAACGCGATGTTGCTTCAGGCAGTGAAACCAGCCGGTTGTAGAGCATGACGCCGACAAATGCGACGAGGATCACGATCAGAAGGATCGTGTACAAAAGGAATTCCACTCCATTATCCCCAGTGGCAAAATAGACGTTAACTCTTTGTGTAGAGAATTTCTCGCGTCATTTAAATGTCCCACTAGGAAATCATTTGGGTCATTCCCGCTATGGTGGGGGATTTATCGAGAAGGCATCGATGAGCAAACGATCACTTTCGCTGCAACACCGAGATGTCGAACAAAAATTGTTGACTGACGGAGATTGCAGGCCCATCGTCGTTGGAACGATGTCTTTCATTTATGGAGAATTATCATGCCCAACCATTACTCCGAAGAGTACGGTAACGATCCAATCGTGTCGGCGCTCGGCAACAAGATTTTCATGCTTGTTACCTGGCTGGTGTTCACTGCATCTGCTGGGATGTTTGCGTTTTGGCTTGGTGGGCGAATTGGTGCGGATGGCCACATCGCTTTGCGGGCACTTTTCGCCGAGGGATTGATCGCGGTGGTTTTTGGTTTGTACCGATCTCTTTTTTACAATTTTCTGTGCGGTTTGTCGGCGGTCGTTGCTTTCGTACTCTCGGTTACTGCTTTACTTGGTGGCGACATAGAGGGCATGTCAATTGGTTTGCGGATGCTTGCCATGCTTATGGGTTGTTATGCCTTCACTGGGGTCTTCATCGTTTTCAGCATGGTGATCCGGTCTTGGTCGGAAACACGGAAGAGCGTATTTGGGGCGGCAAGATAGCCAAAATTGGGTAACGGGCCAGTCGTGTGTTTAATCCCACAACTGGCTTTTTGCCGCTGCAGTCAGGCTGCAAGCAGAAGGAATCTTACCTCCGGAGACCAGTCCTTGAAGTAAGGATTGATCTCCCTTGGATCAGACGGCGACCCTCGTCTCCGTTGTCTGTGCCTTTCACCCCCGCTACGATCTTGATAACGCAACGAACTGATTATCGGCCGCGATTTACGCGTTAGTAGATCAGATCGTTTTTTGGAGGAATGCATGTCGGATATTACCGATGTCGAATCTGTCGTTCGATGGTTTTTAACGGATAAAGACGGCAATCCTCATGCCGAACCAACGCACAACGAGGCCGATCTCCGCGCCTTCGTCAAAAATATGACGACCTTTCCGTATCCGGATGATCCTTGCAAAAGGCCGTTGACCCCCGGCCGTGCCTGGAATGTGATCCTCGACGGGAATTTCCTCTATTTGAGCGGCAAGCTGGGCTGGCTCGATAGAGATGGAAAGCTTTTCTCCTGTGGATGGGCAAATCACGCCAAACTCCTTTACTGGATGGGCAAGCAAGAGGTCGAAGTCGAACAGGAAGGCTGGGTCCGCATCAATCGCGGCGCTCGTGGCCTCACCTATCGCTCGTGTTTCAAGGCCTCGCCAGCACAACGCCGTAAGCTGAAATCCTTGGGCGTCGAGGTCGATACGGAAGTCGAACGTATGCTGCCTGCATGGACAGAGCAGAACCGCGTCGGTCCGATCTCGTTCGAGAATCTAGGAGCCGACGCGGACGATTATGGCCGAGGCATGAAATAGGATTATGGGGCAGGTCTCATTGCCATATCGGTCGTTGCGGTCCTTTGTAGAATGATGCCCGATCTGCCGTTCGCGAACGGTTTGCGTCATCACCGGACCAGTCCACTGGCTCGGACCCGAACCAGCTTTCAATGAGGCCTGCTCATGCTCGGAAGGCCGATGATCGACCAAACGAGCGTAGAAGGTGGCGGCTCTGAAGGAATCGAACCCTCGTTCACCCGCAGACAACGGGGCGCTCTACCATTGAGCTACAGAGCCAAAAGGTATTCCAACACGGCTTCGCCCAGGACAGGAGTTTCACCTGCATTTCCGAACTCGTGCTCGGCGTCCTGATTAAACGACCTGGCGAACCTTGCCGTGCTGGAATTCTGATCCCGCCGGGATTTCATACCCGGATTTCCTGTCACTTATCCCTTATTGCCCTAAGCGCTGGAGGGCGTGGATGGTGACGTCTGGCGTCCTGAAGCTTAGACGACGGGAATTCCAGAATTTTTCCAAGAATTGGTAGGGCATAGGGGAGTCGAACCCCTCTCCCCAGGCTGAGAACCTGGTATCCTAACCGATAGACGAATACCCCACATTCTTTGACTTCACGCTTGCCGGTCGGATTTAAACACGACCCTCCAGGAGACCCGGGTGCTGGCACACTACACTACGGTAAGCGTGAATTCCTTGATTGATGGCGATGATGACGGGGCTCGAACCCGCGACCTCTGGCGTGACAGGCCAGTGCTCTAACCAACTGAGCTACATCACCAATTCTTGGAGAAACTCTAGAATTGATAGTGGTACACCTAACGGGAGTCGAACCCGTCTCTCCAGATTGAAAGTCTAGTATCCTAACCGATAGACGATAGGTGCACGTGATCATTACCAGCAGGACTGGCACCGAGATCGGCGGTCAGACAGGAGACGTCCTGGCCAGGAAGTTTCAAAACCAACATTCGAGCCCGCAGGCTGGAGTGTCGAAGCAACCGTCTTCTCTGTCTGTGCATTTGTTATCTCACATCCGATTTCGGCCGTCAACAACAAAAATGCATTTTTTTATTTATTTTCAATGCCTTAGCAGTGATTACATGAGGGATCGTTCACGCGTTTTGATGCGTGTTGAATGAAGGCAGCAATGAGGGTCCTACGAAGCGTTCTTCGTCGCGTTCGTCGCTATCGTCGCCGTCTTCCGGCATGGCGTTTCCTTTCTGGTTGGGTTGAATTTCAAAAACTGGACAAAACAAAAGGGCCACTCGATGAGCAGCCCGTGGTGAAATCTTTTCGATGTTCAACGATGGCCGCCTTCCCGGGCGGCCTCGCATACGCTATCGCCGCCTGGAGATATCCTCTTCAGAACGTTCGTCTCGGCGAGCGATGTGCATTGCGTAGGACATAAAAGTCCTCCTTCGTTGTTATCGGATCGAAATTAACAGTTGTCGGCGCAACCGTCAATGTTGACTTCTTAAGCCGACCTCTTCTTGAAGAGAACGTTGTCGAGCGCGACGGAACCTGGACCCGAGAAGACAAAATAAAGGAAGATAAAGCTGTAGAGGATTGCTGCGTCGCCGCCATTTAGGACCGGGAAGAAGCTCTTTGGTGCGTGAACAAGGAAATAGGCAAATGCCATCACACCAGACAGGACGAAGGCTGAAATGCGCGTGCCGAGGCCGAGGAAGAGCGTAAAGCCGAGAATGAGTTCGAAAAGGCCAGCAGTCCACGGCAGCGACCCGACTTCCGGAATTTTCTCCGATGCAGGGAAATGAAGAATTTTCATGGTGCCGTGAGCCATGAATGTCAGGGCGGATACCGCGCGGACCAGGCTGAGGGCGTGCGGGCGGAAGGCGTCGAGTTTCGCGATCATAGGTAATCCTTTTTAGTGAGGCGATAAAACATCATCCAAATCCTTATCACGGAAAGCAATTCACGGGACCACACAGACCAGTAAACAATCCGTGCTGCATTTTCGCTCAATCCCATTTTTTTCTTCTCACTGTCAGATAATCCTGTCACGCTCACGACAATTCCTTGTTGGGGCGGCCCATGCGCGACCGTTATGAACTCCTTTTCCAATGCTATCTCACAGAGCAGATGAGTGAGGCCGCGCTTTTCGAAGAGTTGAAGGCGGATGATGTTTTCCGTCGCTGGCTTGATCGCCGCCTGGCAAAACTTCGCAAGGAGCGCGTATGCAGATAGAACTCGATGATCCCCGTGTTCACGCTATCATGGATCGGCTCACGGAAGCCGGAGCGCAAGTACGTTTTGTTGGTGGTGCGGTTCGTGATCTTGTCGCCGGACTTCCGTTCAAGGATGTCGATCTGACGACCGATTTCCTGCCTGAAGATGTCATCGACCTTTTCGAGGACGCGGGTTTCGATGTGATACCGACGGGATTGAAGCATGGAACCGTCACCGTCGTCGTCGACGGCGAGCCATTCGAGGTCACGACCTTGCGGGCTGATCTTTCGACAGATGGCCGTCATGCGGAAGTTGGCTTTGTGACCGATTTCAAGGTCGATGCGGAGCGGCGTGATTTCACGATCAACGCGATGTCCGCCGACCGCGCAGGCAAGGTATATGACTATTTTGGCGGTATTGATGACCTGAACAACGGCCGGGTTCGCTTCGTTGGAGACCCGGAGCAGCGTGTGCAGGAAGATTACCTGCGCATCCTGCGCTATTTCCGTTTTCGTGGGCGTTTCGGTGTTACCGATCACGCACAATCGTTACAGGCGATCAAGCAGCATGCTGGTGGTCTCGAAAGGATATCCGTCGAACGCGTCTGGCGAGAAGTTTCCCAGATTCTTTCGCTCCAACGGTCGCCCAGCCAGCTGGTTTCTATGGAGACCCTTGGCGTCTCTCAGGTTATTGGCCTGCCGTTCACATCTTCCTTCACCGACCAGTTCGTGCGTCTTCGAGAGGAGACAAGTAATTCTGCGATCCTACTGGGCGCAATCGTCAGCGACGCCGATGAGGCCGAAAAACTAGGCTATCGCTGGAGACTATCCTCGAAGGAGCGTCGACAAGCCATGACGGCAGCTCGCGTGATCCAGGATGGCTCACCTGATTCGCATTATTGGCGCGTTAAGCAGTACGATGGGTTTGATGTAGCCACGCTGAAGGCCGTGCTGAATGCCACCGGCCGCACTGAAGCAGCCAACGGCCTGTTCGCAAGTGTCCCCGATTTTCCCCTACGAGGTCGTGACCTGTTGGCGATAGGTATTCCCGCCGGTGCTTCGCTTGGAACGGCGCTGAGCGACCTGGAGAACACCTGGAAGAACAGCCAGTTCACGCTTGACGCGAATGAGCTTCTCGAAATTGCGAAGCTTCAATACACAAATCCGGAGAGAACACATGGCCTTTAAAGTAGCAGGACGTTTCCCGACCGCCGGAAACAAACCCGCGTCGGCACAGAAACCCGCAGCAAATACGACTGATCAGCAGTCGTTCGCTTTCAAACCTTCAGCTCCGGTTCCAGCCGCAAAAGCGTCGCCAACCGCTCGTCCTGCTGCACCAGGTCCTGCACCATCACAGATGCGCCGACCAGCGCCCGCCGCGCCACCAAAGCCACCGGCTCAACTTGCGAAGGTTGACAAGACACGCTGGCATGGGAGGAGTGAGCCTCCACCGCCACGGGGCAGCAGTTATGCAGAGTATTACGAATGGGCAGCAGACGGACTCATTCCGGACGAATCTACCGCCGCTCTGGCGCTCGATTATTGTCTTGGCATTCGTGCTGACGAGGAACCTGAAGAGACTTCGACGTTCCGTCCCTGAACGTCAGAAGTCGATTCCTTCGATTTTGCCGGTCGTATCCAGCCATGTTCCATCGGCCAGCTTCTTTCGCGTCCTGCCAGTGATCGGGTGCTTGTGCCAGCCTTCGGGTTCGGTTCCCTTGGCACCGTCCCAGTTGTTGAACGCCTCCAGCGCGCATTCGAAGTTCTCGAAACACCACCTGTCTTCGTAACCGACGCGGTCATCCACTTGACCGATGATCATCATGTGATGATAGAGAAGCGGGTGAAGTGCCTTATACCAACCTGGGCGACTTGGTATCCGTTCGAAGGCGATCTCGTTGCGCTGCCCGGCCATGCTCGGCTCCAGAAGGTACATGGTCACCCACCACTCCGGCGGGTCCTTGACCCATTCCGGAAAGTTGCCATGACGTCCCAGCATTTCGAGAACGATCTTGAGCGCCTCGTCTTTCTCTTCCTGCGTTGCGTCGTCGATGCTGTCCAATGACAGATCACGCTGGGCCTTTCCCATGAGTCGCTCCATTTTCGATGGGCGACCCTATCTCGGGTTTTGTGGCGTCGTCAATCTCGCGTCCGGCTAGATGCGGGGTTTCAGCCCGTCTTCGTTGTCGAGTTCGAGCTTGGGCTCGGACAGTTTGATGACGCGTCCAGCGACGAGGTCGATGGTCACAACCGATCCTTCCGGATACTTTTGCCGGGCTTCCGGATCGCGGATGATCACCTGCCCCATTTCCAGCCCGTTCACTGCGAGGTGGGACAGTCCTCCGCCTTCTAGGACGATAACGGCTGCAGCTTCCCGGGCGATCCGGTCAAAATGGATGCTGGAATTGGCGACGACTGCGATGGTATTGGCGTCGACTTCCGTGTCCTTTTTGCAATGCTTGATCACTCCGGTTGCGCCTTGCTTCCCGGCGACAAGGACGTGCATCTTGAAGCCCAGTGTTTCTTCCTGAATTTGCCGAGCCAGGTCGTTCTGGATGGACATCAAAGGCTCTTTGCCGAAATCGTGCTGCTCCAGTCCAGCTCCCGTGATCCAGTCGGTATGGATGGGATCATCCCCTGCCTGCTTCAGGCCGGACATGCTGACGGGCTGCCAAACGGGGCCAGCATCGCGCATGCCGGTACCGCGTTTAAGGGCCCATCGCAGAAGAGGCCCGTTCGGGACGTCCCTGATGCCGATATCACCTCCGAAATCGACAGCCCTGAAGCCTAGGCCCAAATCGCGGTTCTGCTGCAGGATACGTTCACGTCGTTCGTCGTAATGATGAGGCTCGGCCGATTTTGTCGACTGAATGTACTCCTCAAGCTTTTGAGCTGCATTGGAAGTACCGTAACGCAGGCCAGTGTTTGCGAGGTTGAGTTTGGCCTGACGTGTCATCCGTTCGATGTCCTGTTCGACACTGAGGTCTATCGAGCCGTAGCTCCTCTGGTAGCCAAGCACGTTGAGTTCATGAACCATGGCCGTCGCAACTTCTTGCGCTGTCTTTGGTACGTACCAGAATGGCGGCTGTTCGGCCTCCGAGAATAGAACCCATAGAGGCGTAAGGGGACCGTCGCCATATATGTTCAGTTTGCAAAGTACGGCTTTATCGGTTTCCCCGAACGCATAGTGCATCGTTCTCTTCCCGAGGCTTTCGAATGTGATGCCCGGAAACGCATAAGGATGTTCTTCAAGCAATCTCAGGACGTTTTCGGTCGCGTAAGACTTGCGCCGCAGGGCTTCTGCATCACGCTCATTCAGAGCGTCGAAAGCGTCGAACTCTTTGGGCATGTCCTCGGGCCCGTAGTCGACGACATAGCCGTATGGCCGGTAGAAACCGCTCCCGATCTTGCAGATGCCATCATAGGCATCGGCCAGTTCTTCCTGCCATTCCGAGCTGTCCGGATCGTCGACCAGGAGAATGTCTCCCGGTTCCCCCTTGGGATCATCAATGAAGTGTTTCTCACCCTTGAAAATTTGAATTGCCTGATCGGTCGAAAGAGCTGGAAACTCCGCCTTGGCGAGGTTCAATGCCACGCGGTCGCCGTTCACAAGTAGGTTCTGTCGCAGCAAGTCGGTAATTGTCGATCCGCTTACATGAATGGCTACTGCGTTCACGGTAGACTGCGTCATTGTCCAGGTTCCTCACAGGTCTGAGACAAATATCTCCATCAGACTGGCATCTGTCAAAACCGTTGGTGGCGGATAGTATGCCTTGTCTGTCGCATTTGGTCTGGCGAAAATGTTTAGACAAGGTTTGGCCGGGCTGGAAAGTGCTGATGGATGAGAATGAGATCGAAGAGGCCGTGAATGCAGGGACCGTTCTCTTGCATGGTTGCTCGCTTGAAAACGTGGCCAACATCATCGTTGATAACCGACTTCGGAACGACATACGCGATCACGGAGGGCCTTTAGGCGTCAGTCTTACGAGATCATTGGCAATCGCTGAAAGTTTCGGCAAGGCGAGCGAAGAGGATTTTTCCGAAATTCTCTACGACTGGTATGAGCTAAAGACTGGCTTGGCAGCTCAGACCAGGAAAGGAGCGATCCTCGTTTTCAAGCGCTCCGATCTCACTGACCTCGCCCTCGTCGAGTATGACGATTTTGAAGGGTCTGGTCCGAACGAACAGGAGGAGCGCGTACTCGGTCAGATCAATAACGCGTTTCGTCGATTGTCATCCATTCTGGTTGATCGAGCCGAGTACGATTGGTTTCGCTCGGTCGTGGATCAGCATTTCAGAGCTATGAACGAACCGGCTGACAAATTGCTGGCCGCACTTACCAAGGCAGAATCCAAGATTGTATTCAAGGATGAACCCGTACTGGCTTTGGCAATGTAACGAATAAATCCTTTCGTGGTCTGACGGATCAGCGCATTTCGACAGTGAACAAGCACGTTGACAGAACTCCTACCTGCCACTCTACTAGATTGGAGAAATTCTCGTTCAGTTGACCCATGGCCAATATTCCCCGCATCAAACGACAGGTCGCTCTGATTGACGTCAAGGCAAGCGGGCTTATGTCCGGGTCATTTCCTGTTGAAGTCGGTTATCTAACCTATGGTCTCGACGCTCTGAAAAACTGGACGCCCCGGCTGTCGTCTTATCTGGTCAGACCCGACCCCTTCTGGTCACTAACCCACTGGGATTCCTTTGCGGAGCAGATGCATGGCTTGAGCCACTCTCATCTGCGTCGATTTGGGGAAGATGCGAAATCCATCGCTGCCCACCTCCAGGCGGACCTTGCATCACACCTGGTGTTCACAGATGCTCCCGAGCATGACGCGCAGTGGCTCGATGTCCTTCACGCATCGGCCTCCCGCCCTCGCGAATATAAGATTTACCCGATCAACCGGCTGCAGAAATACATCGGTCTTTCGCCTGATAAAGCGCAGGCGATCTTCAACGCCGCGCGAAAGAAGCACGGGCCGACGAACCGGGTCAATCTCGGCCTGGCCTTCATGCAGGAAGTCTTCGAAAAGTCGCTGGAGGCGGTATATCAATGAAATCTGTGTTCCTGGCAGCGCTGCTCATTCCTTTTGGTTTCACCGCCGCCCATGCATTCGAGGCAACGATTACGAGAGCAGGTAGCATCAAGCCGCATCCCGTCACCAGTGTCGCCAAAGGCGAATTGGAGCCGATTGAAGGTGTTGCCATCGCCAAGCCTCGCGAAGAAGCACTTTACCAACCGGAAATAGGCGGGCGCGCTTCTTCAGCCAGGGTCACCGGTAAAATCCCGGTTCCCACCCCAAGGCCACTGATCGCGCTCGCCTGTCCTATCGTTTGGCCTGATTAAGGGCTCTAGCCGAAAAACGTGGGGTTTGCTGCCAGGGCCGCTTTGACACGCCTTATCAACTGGTTCAACGCGTTGTGCCCTTCAGAATTTCCTTCGAACTTCAGGATGATTTTTTCAGCGTTGATATCATGCGGGCAATTGGTGACAGCCCGGGTGATTTCCCACGCCAAGTCATCGATTTTCTTTGATTTGTCATTCGATGTCGAAACTTCTTGGCCGGGTGAAGTCACGTCCTCGTTCTCCTTCAAGCTCGGCTCCCGGTTCATAGCCATCGCCTTCTTGTAGAGCTTCTTCATGCGCTTGAGCAGCTCCTTGTCCCCTTCGATTTGGCGTTCGGAGATGGGTTCTTTCGAACGATGATCGAAGGTGGATTGCCATCCGAATTGCCCTCCCCAGCACACGTGTACTGAACAGACGTTTGCACCTTTGCCAGAAGGGCGGTCATCCAATGCCACGGTTTATTATTCGCGGTTAGAAAACGAAGAATTATCCGGCCGTCGCCTGGTTTCTTGACCATCTTGAAAGGTGGGTTCGCCTGTGCATTCCACTTGGTTCCCCAAATCGAAATTACCTCTTCCATGTCGCCATCCTTCCATTCCCCACGTAGCCGATCAGGAAGCGGCAGTAGAATGTTGAAGTCGACAATTCCTTCACCGTTAACGGTCAACGCTTCAATTTCGGCGATGGCCTCGTCGCTGAGATCAGAGAAAACAAATTCGTTTATGATATAGTCCGGCATGCTGAAATCCTTCGAAATGTAAAATTCGTGGTAAAAGAAGTCTTAGGAATTCTGAGGCTTCTGTGCGCGTTCTGTCTCGATTGCAATTAAGGCTGCGTCGATGAGCAGCTTTTCGACCTGTTGCGACAGCTTTGGTCTTGGGCTACCAGCCTTCTTGATTGCAGTGTCCACGGCAATGGCAGCGGCATCACCGATACTGTGTTGATGCAGATTGCGCGGACGTTCGTTTGTGTGGTCGCAGCGGTCGCATTTCCAGGTCACCGTGGCGCGAACGTTGACCATAGGCTGATCGTTGTCGTCGTAGGGTGGCCCAATACCGCAGCTGTCGCAGAATTCGTCCAGGATTCTGTCTGTTTCCTGTTTCTTTGCGCCATTCATTGCGACCGCGATTGCCTTGGCCATGTCCAGCCATTCTTCACCCTGCCTGAGCTTAGGCGCGGCGCAGACGACCGTGAGTGAGCCGAACGGGTTCAGATCGCCCCGATAGCCGAGGAGAGTGCAGTCATCCCGGTGAACCATGACCCAGCCGTCTGGAAAGCCATCCGTATAGACCTTGTCAGCCATGTTTGGCTTCCTCATTGTCAGCGAGCAGGGAAACTACCTTCGAATAGGTGTCGAATGTCACGAACTCACCTTCGGAATGCCTCTGAAGCGTCGCCTCGCCGCCATCGGGATTGGAATATGTTACTCTGAAGCGCTCGGGCGTCCGGCTGGCTTCATGTTTTACCCGGTCGATGATCGATGCCTGATCTTCAATCGTTTTCAGCAAAAGCTCGATTGCCAGGGGATGGCAGGCCGAAATGAGAAGCTGGTTGGCCTTGGCTTCGCTCTTCGGCGGAGCATCATTCCCACCTTCGCCGACGGGTAGGCCGTTATCATGATGAACCGTCGCCACCGCGCCCATAATTCCGGTATCGGACAGGATAGAGCCGCAGTTGCAACGATGATTGTCGTCGCAAAGATGGCCTTCCAGCCACGGCCCGGCCGTAGGCCCAGCTTTGAGTGCACTCTCGATCCTGCTGATGACAGCAGGAAGGCTCAGGTCAACTTCGTCGATCAGATCAGCCATCTTCGTTTCTCGATCCGTGGGTCATGTTCATTTATTTTTTCAGAATGCGCATTCCGCATACATAGGCCGGTGCTTAATCTCTGTGTAGAGTTCACCTTCCAGTTTTAACTTCTGCTTGTCCCTGATAAATTGCCTGCACAAATCCCTGTAAAGGAATTCGGCTTCCATTGCAGCCTGGTTAGCGGCGGCGTTCATCATCAGGCTGTCTCCGAAAAAAGACCCGAAGAACTGGATGAGCCCTTCATCACGCATTTTCCTGGCGTGCGATTTGCTCAACAGGTAAATATCCTTGTCGATGGACAATCGGCCGATACGGTCACGTCGGAAACATACTGGCATCCTGTCGTTGTATTTCGCCATGATTAGGATGCGAGCGCGCTGCTGAGACTCGATGAACGGGTCTGTGTAACCGTCGCCATAACAGAACATGCATGGACCCGCGTCGTCGTAGCACTCCGGACACTCGCAATGGGTTCCGTCCCCGTTATCGGGTAGATCGCTCTTCTTCCATCCGAGAGCGTAGGCTCTCTTTAGGCGAACGGATCGTTGCCCATCGCACAATCGACAGTCAGGAACGGTAGAGCCCGTGCCCTCACATTCGAAGCATTTCACCCGGTCACAGCATTTCATCGGATCAGTCCCCGTTCTTGTCAGGCTGATGGTTGTAGGCAAAAGTCTCGATTTTCAGCGCCTGGATGGTGCTCAGCCACCAATCTGCCTCGCTGAAACGGCCGTTTGTTTCTCGTCCCGTTAACAGCGGACCGATATCGTCGGGAAGCGTCAGATACCCCTCTTCGTCCGTGTAATCCTCAAGGCCCGGAAGAGTCATCTGCTTCTGATCGAAGTAGGCTCTTTGGCTCACGGCCTTACGCTCAAGCTCTTCGATTGCCTCAAGCTTCCCTTGAAGGCGCGCCCGCGCTATTTCATCCTGCAGGCGTTTCGTAGTGTAGCGGGGCCGTGGATCGGTCTCATCACTCTCGGGCAACGCCTGCGAGCTTTCGTTGGCCATTTCTCGTCCTTGCATGACGGCATCGAAGTCGGAGAATGCGGCCCAGCATCGTCGTTCCCATTCTCTGCCGCCGCCCTGGACCTCGCCACGCTGTTCGGCGAGCGCATACCGCATCAGACGGCGCTTGGCCCACTCGACGGACCTGACGAGATTTCTGATGAACTTAGCCTCAGGCATGCGCTCGGCCAGCATGGAAAAGCGCGCAGCGTCACCCGCCAGCGTCCAGCGTGCAACGTTCTCACCAATTTGCCGGTCAGCTTCCTTGTCCGCCTCGTCCAGTGCTTCGTAAGGCACGAGCCAGGATGGCTTTGGGTTGGGCTGCGTTTCGGCCCATCTGACCCAGGCTTCGCGCACCATACGCCCAAGCACATCGCGGTCGAATGGCAGGCTGCGACCACCATTGAGCTGATTCTCCGCAGGATCGATGATCTTGTGTTGATCGCTCATGCCGCTTCAAGCTCCTCGATTACCGTCATCAGTCGATCAAGGTCGCTTGCCAACTCCTCCTCTTTCACCAGGCGGGTCTCCCGGTTCACTTCGATCTCGTAAAACTGCACGATGATCCACTGTCCCCGGGGGTCGTAGGCGGTGCGCAGGTAAGCGTTCGCGCCGTCTGGCTTAATCGCCAGGACTTCTTCGAGATCATACCGGAGGACGAACATGTTTTCTGACTTCAGATTGATGTGGACTGGCTCGCCAATCTTTTTTGCAGCGGCAACCTCGAAGACAGCCGTTCCTTTGTCGACGGAGCAGCCTCCTTTCGGCGTTTCCGTGAAAAGCTTGTCGTTCACCTCAATAAGGGAGACGAACTCGGGAAGCGTTTCACCTACGGGGTTCACGTAGGCCGATTTCGGAGTCTTGCTTTCGACTTTCGAGAACCGGAATTCCTTTACATCTATGCAACTGCCATTGCGCATTCCGAGCAGCCGATAACCATCTGTCCAGCCATGCGTACCGATATCGAATGTCAGCTGGTCGTATCGGGTAACATACAGGCCAGTTCTGGTGAGCTGACCAACCGACAGTAGATGGGCGTAAGCGAAGCCTTTGCCCTTCAAACGGTCGATTGCCGGTTTGCGGATGTACCATTTCTTCACATCGTCGTAGTGGTCGTATGGCGCTTGGTAGGACCAGTCCATTTTGGCGGCGTAAACCGGCGTATTATCCTCGATGAGGACGCCATGAATGTCTTTTGTTTCCCTGTGATATGCATGAGCAATCCGGTCGTGGGTATGCAGATAGGTCAGTGCGATATCCGAGTTGCCGACGCGAGCGAGATACAAAGGATCACCTGCCAGGGCGCGCGTGGTGAAGTACCCATTGTCGTAGAGGCCGGGCAAATTGCTTTTACCGTTCTTGTAGGCGAGACCCAGAATAAAATTGTAATAGGTGAAAAGTTCCTCAACGTCGACAATCTCGACTTTGCCGAAATCGCCCTCGACCAGTTTGTCGAAAACTTCCTGGCTCACCTGGCCGTATTCAGGGCGGTCATCCCTGCTCAGGTCTGCTCGGTAAGCTTTCTCGATACCTTCAAGCGTCGAGAGCGGCCCGATGCCATGTGCCACAACGATTGTCGGCTTTTCGCCCTTGTAGAGGCCGTAATACTCCGCCGACATTGTCGTGAAATAGCTGTTCCAGAAGATCGATTTTTTGTTGTTGGCAATACGCCCGAAAATGATCTCGGTCATTGTCGCAAGATGCCCATCTGGCCCGGCGTACCGTTCTGCGGCGCGAAACGTCGAAGCGAAATCCTTTAGATTGCAAAAACTCATTGCAGAAGGCAGGGTCATGGGCAGAACTCCTTTGATGTCAGCGCACCGTTATTCGAATAATTCCTTTTAGTCAACGAATTTTGAAGGAATTCCTTGCGGCGGACTCGGTATAAAATTTATCGGCGCTTGGCTACGAATAGTGTCGGCCGAAAGATTTATCCACAACATCTAGGTTTCCGGTGCTTTTTCAATGTCAACTCGCCATAGCAAGAAAAATAAAAAATAAATGTGACACCGACGCCCTTGGCTAAGACCTCATGAAGGAATTATGCTGGTCAACCAATAACGTTGACCCAGGATTTCTGGGTCCGGTTTCTTGCAAAAAACGTGTTGCTCAACGCGATTAAGTTCCGGACCATTGATCTATTGGAAGCCTGTAAGGACAGGTATCACCGCCGGGGAAACCGGCACTCTCGAAAGCGCGTCCGGACGCCATTTGACCCACAGACATCGTCTGGATGGGACAGGGATTTCGCTCCGCTTTCTTTTGTTTCGAGTTGAAGAAAGAGGAAGAAAATGTCGATTACCGTTTACACCACCGAACAATGCAATCAGTGCACCGCAACCAAGAAGGCTCTGGAGCGCAAGGGCATTGCGTTTGAGGCCGTTCACGTCGAGCGTTCTGATGAAGAGCAGCTTGAGAGACTGCGTGGCATGGGTTTCATGCAGTTCCCGGTGGTTATCGCGGGTGATCTTCAGTGGGCCGGTTTCCGTCCGGACATGATCAATAAGATCGCAGCCTGATACGGTTTTCCTGACCTTCGATGGCCTCGCTCGTTTATTTCTCCAGCCAGTCTCAGAACACGCATCGCTTTATGCAGAAGCTGGGACTGGCGGCTGACCGTATTGCGATCAGCCCGAAGGATGAAGACTTGCTCGTGAGTGAGCCGTTCATCCTGGTCACGCCGACCTTTGCCGCCGCAGATGGTCGCGGCTCGGTTCCGAAGCCGGTTATCCGGTTCCTGAACAATGCTGACAATCGTCGGCTCCTGCGCGGTGTTATCGGCACCGGCAACATGAACTTCGGGAAGATGTACGCCATTGGCGGCATCGATGTCGCAAAGAAGTGCGGCGTCCCCCTTCTCTACAAATTCGAATTGCTTGGCACGGACGAGGATGTCCGCAACATCAAAACCGGGATGGAAACTAGATGGAACACGCTCGTTCACTAAAGCCGGTCAGCCGTTTCGACGGTCTAGACCTCGATTATCATGCACTGAATGCCATGCTCAATCTTTACGATGAGTTTGGCAAAATCCAGTTTGACGCTGACAAGGCCGCTGCGCGCCAGTTTTTCCTGCAGCATGTCAACCAGAACACCATGTTCTTCCACGATCTGCGGGAGAAACTCGATTATCTCGTGGAGCACAAGTATTATGAGCAGCACGTTCTCGACAAGTATTCCTTTGAATTCATCGAGAGCCTGTTTGCCGCTGCCTTCAAGAAGCGATTCCGCTTTGAAACGTTCTTCGGTGCGTTCAAATACTATCGCTCGTACACGCTGAAGACCTTCGACGGCAAGAAGTACCTGGAGCGGTTCGAGGACCGCGTCTGCATGGTTGCGCTTGCCCTGGCCGATGGTGACGAAGCTCTGGCCCGCAATCTGATGGAAGAGATCATTTCCGGTCGTTTCCAGCCTGCTACACCGACCTTCCTCAACGCCGGTAAGGCTCAGCGCGGCGAGCTTGTATCCTGCTTCCTGATCCGCACCGAAGACAGCATGACGTCGATCTCGAAGTCGTCCGACGCAACGCTGCAGCTTTCCAAGATGGGTGGTGGCGTCGCTATTCTTCTGACCAATGTCCGCGAGCAGTATGCCCCGATCAAGATGATCGAAGGCCAGTCTTCCGGCGTCATTCCGGTTATGAAGAAGATCGAGCAAGACTCTTCCTACGCCAATCAGTTGGGTGCGCGCGACGGTGCTGCTGCCGTCTATCTGAACGTTCACCATCCGGACATCATGCGTTTCTTGGACACCAAGCGCGAAAATGCTGACGATGCCATCCGTATCAAGCGTCTGTCGCTCGGAGTTGTCATTCCGGACATCACTTTCGAACTCGCTGCTCGCAACGAGGACATGTATCTGTTCTCGCCTTATGACATTGAGCGCGTCTACGGCAAGCCGATGTCGGATATCTCGATCACCGAAAAATACTACGAGATGGTCGATGATCGCCGCATTAAGAAGACCAAGATCAACGCCCGCAAGTTGTTCGAGACCATCGCCGAACTGCAGTTCGAGTCCGGCTATCCGTACATGCTGTTCGAGGACGTGGCCAACCGTGCGAGCCCGATTGAAGGCCGCATCAATATGAGCAACCTCTGCTCGGAAATCCTGCAGGTCAATGCGCCGTCGACCTATCATCGCTCTGGTGTTCACGACCAGGTCGGTATCGATATCTCGTGCAACCTCGGCTCGCAGAACATCGCCAAGACGATGGACAGCCCGAACTTCGGCAAATCTATCGAAACCTCTATCCGTGCCCTGACGGCAGTTTCTGACCAGTCCAGCATTGAAGAAGTTCCGTCGGTTCGTCACGGCAACGAAGGTGCTCACGCCATCGGTCTCGGTGCCATGAACCTGCATGGATACCTGGCGCGTGAGCGTATTTTCTACGGTTCCGACGAAGGCCTCGACTTCACGAACATGTATTTTTACACGGTCACGTACCATGCGATCCGTGCATCGAACATGATCGCGAAGGAGCGTAACAAGACCTTCCGTAACTTCGGAGCCTCGAAGTACGCGTCCGGCGAATATTTCGACAAGTACACCAGCAAAATCTGGCGTCCCCGGACCCAGAGAGTGAAGGAAATCTTCGAGAAGGCTCGTATCCATATTCCGACGCAGGAAGACTGGCTGGAGCTTAAGGCATCGGTCATGAAGTGGGGTCTGTACAACCAGAACCTCCAGGCAATCCCGCCGACAGGCTCGATTTCCTACATCAACAACTCGACAAGCTCGATCCATCCGATCATCGACCGTGTTGAGACGCGTAAGGAAGGCAAGACGGGTCGTTGCTACTACCCGGCTCCTTACATGACCAACGACAACCTGGATTACTACGAGAGCGCATTCGATGTCGGTCTGAAAAAGATCATTGACACCTATGCGGAAGCAACCCAGCACGTCGATCAGGGCCTTTCCCTCACACTCTTTGTCACTGAGAAGGCGACCACTCGCGACCTCACCCGCGCCGTCAACTACGCTTGGTCCAAGGGCATCAAGACCATCTACTACTGGCGTGTCCGTCAGGCTTCGCTCGAAGGAACCGAAGTCCAGGGCTGCGTCTCCTGCAGCCTTTAAACCGAGAACGAAGATAGGAAAACGATTATGACAACACTAAAGCCCCTTCGCCGTATCTCGGCAATCAACTGGAACCGCGTCGAGGACCCCAAGGACCTCGACGTCTGGAACCGTGCAACCTCGAACTTCTGGCTGCCGGAAAAGGTGCCGCTCGCTGGCGACATCCAGCCGTGGGGCACCTTGGCACCGACGCCTCGCCAGTCTACCGTCCGCGTTTTTACCGGCCTCACGCTCCTCGACACCATTCAGGAAGAAGAAGGAATTCCTTCTTTGAAGGCCGACGCGAAAACCCCTCATGAATCAGCAGTTCTTTCGAACTTTGAATTCATGGAGGCTGTCCACGCTAAGTCCTATAGCTCGATCTTTTCGACCCTTTGCCTCACACCTGAAGTGGATGCGGCATATGAATGGTCTGACAAAAACGAGTATCTGCAGCGCAAGGCGAACCTGATCCGCACCCAGTATCGAAATCCTGATCCGCTGAAGCGCAAGATCGCGTCCGTGTTTCTCGAAAGCTTCCTGTTCTATTCCGGCTTCTACCTTCCGATGCGCTGGTCCAGCCGTGGCATGCTGACAAATACGGCCGACCTGATCCGTCTGATCATTCGTGACGAGGCCATTCATGGCTACTACATCGGCTATAAATTCCAGCAGGAATTCGCAAAGCTGACGACCGACGAGCAGATCGACCTGAACGATTTCGCCATCGAACTCCTTCTGGAGCTTTACGAAGTCGAGGCGCTGTACACGGAAAGCCTTTACGACGATCTCGGATGGACCGAGGACGTCAAGGCTTTCGTTCACTACAACGCCAATAAGGCTATGCAGAACCTCGGCTTTGATCCGGTCTTCGCTGCCGAAACGACGAAGGCTGATCCGACGATCCTGGCTTCGCTGACTGGCAACGAAAACCATGACTTCTTCTCCGGCTCCGGTTCGACCTACATCATCGGCCGCGTTGCCGAGACCAAGGATGAGGACTGGGATTTCCGCACGCTTCTGTCGACATATGACGGCAAGGTCGTGGAAACAGAAACCAAGCCGACCGAGGAAGAAGCCGCAGAAGGCTGGGCGTTCTAATTCCTTGAGCCGCCTCGCAGTCTCGAAAAAGGTGTGAGGCGGCTCTTGACGAGGCTCTCGTATCGGAGTCTCATTTTATTGTTCTACAGGGTAAAGCGACCCGCTTCGGCGGTGCCCGATCAAGGATTGCCGGACACAGTGCCGGTCCCGGATTTCCGGGTGGCGGTGGATAAGCCTACCAGGGGATCGTGTTTAACGCGCTCCCCTTTTCATTTTGTGGCTTTCCTCACTCGCTGCGATGCTTCTGCTAACAAACAGAGGCTGATCCCCATGAACATATCACCTGAAGAACTCGAAAAGCACGTTCGCGAAAGCCATAGGCTTGCTCTGGCAGGCGACATGGAAGCCAGCCACGCGGTGTTGACCGACCTGATCTCTGACGAAAAGGCCAGTTTCGAAGATATGCGTCCCCTTATGGATAAGGTCGATCCTCTGCGTGTCGTCTGGAATGGGTCGGTCGCCTCCGACGCCACGGGGCTGCGAGGCCTGCCGTTAATCGAGGCAAAGTACATTCTCGCTTCGAATGTCTACGGCCACGATATCAAAAGGGTTCATGGTGATCCCGATGCTCACGAAGCGTTCATCAACGCCTGCGAAGAAGGCTACGATAACGGACCTTTACATGGCTCTGGCCATGTCGTCGTCGAGTGTGAGACGGGCCGCTACCTCTTCCTGGTGACGGAAGTGATTGATGAAGAGCCTGTCGAGCCGGAAGACGTTGCAAAAATCGGAGAAGCTTACGGCGTCGAGTCTGCTTTAATGGCGTTCAACCATGAGCCGTTGGAAAGCGGTGGGAAGCCCGGCCAGGTATGTCTCACCGCTGCTATTGAGCGCGCGGAACAGTTCGGGTTAATCCGCAGTATATCCAATGATTTCAGCGAGCTGGTGAGGTCGACATCGCCTTCGAATAAGATGTAAAGGCGAGGTCGACCATTAGCCCATTACCGTGGTGTACAAGACCAGGAGTTCTGGTTGGCGCGCCGACAATCGTCTGCGTGCCTTTCAAAAGGATTCACGAAACTGTCGTCTGCATCAAGCCCGTCGAGGAAAACTCTTTTGACAGTTCTTTTGCAAATTTCCCTGGCATGCCGCGCCGCAAGCGCTCGTGTTCAAGCCGATGGCAGGTCGGGCACAGCAGAGCGAAATCGTCGATGTGGGTTTTTCGGATGCCGCCTTCAGCTAGAGGGTCGCAGTGATGAACATCAAGTAGGCTTCGTGGCTGGATAGTGCCAAGACCTTCCAGTTTTGCCGGATCGAAGTTGCAGTCATCGCATCGAAGGGTTCCTGCTTGCGCTCTTGCACGCGCAAACTTGTGTGCCAGCCATCGGGCTCTCGTCTTGATTTGCGCAATCACCTCCACGCTCATTCCCTCGAATGCGGTGTTTTTGAGGTCCTTGTCGATCTCTCTCCCGATGGCCTGTGTGTACGGCGTTGATTGGCTCCTCTCGGCAGCCCGCACGTCCAGTTCGATGGACAGCAGGTAGTTGAGCGCCGGTTTCAGCTTGATTTCCAGGCCCGCGATTAGTTGCCTGTCGATATCGTCCAATTTTCGCAACGTCGTTGAAGATCGCTGAAAGAGCCACCGGTATCGTTCATCGCCCAAAACTGCCTTTGCTTCAGGATGTCCAACGATTTCGTAGGTTTCAGCAATTGGGAACGCAGCCATCCATCGGTGACGCTTCCCCGGTTCTGACCACATATCCTGCAGTTCTTCGAATTCTTCCTTCGAAATGAAGTCGCGAATAGGTCTTGCCGTCGGCTCCAGTCGATGAAGCGCTATCAATCTACCGGCAAGCTTCTCGTGAGCGGCTTTATGGCTCAGATAAACTTCGCTCTTGTCATAACCCGCGTTTGGCGTGCCGTAGGAGCCCGTAATGTATTCGAGAACATAACCGCCTTCGGCCTGCGCGAGTACCGTCATCTCGGTGCGGCGGATGGAGTCAGGATGGCTGCTGCCCGGCGTAAACCCCATCCAGGCTCCAGCCTCGCTCCAATCCGATTTTGCTGCGGTGACTGGCCTGCTGAGATCGGCGATACGCACTAAATCCGCTCCATTATTCCTTCTCGATATAGCGGCCTTAATTTAAAACCGCAACCGTTGCGATCTTGTAAATCACTGCTTTTACGAGTGGGTAACCATAAGTTGCCAGGGACGACTCGCGCTCCTTAAATGTTGACATTTCACTTGCAAAAATGTGAGCGCTCGTTATGTTGACATTATCGAAGCGGAGTAGTGCATGCGTTACATACCTTTTTATGTCTGGTTCATGATTGTCCTTACCGGCCTTTACCTTAGTGTCGAAGTGCCGTTTGCGACCTACCTCGTGCATATTGTTGGTGGCCAGTCATCAACAGCAGACATTCACAAGGTCGAAGAGTTTGGCCGTCTGCTCACCGGCGTCGCCGTCTTCATTGCCATTCTCGGCTTGATGGTTCCTCGGTTTGCGGCGAGCCGTGCCACGGTGAAGCAGGTCTTGTTTACGTCCATCATGACTGGCGCGATCACGATTTTCGGCACGTTTCACCTTCTCAACTTCTACGGCACGCTCTCCGCTGAACTGGCATCTGAAGACGAGCTTCGTTCTGCTTATGTTGGAATGCTTGCGCGCCGCGTTGTCGCAGAGAATGGTGCTGGCGATCTTCGCCCCGGCGAGAATGATGCAGCCTGGCGCGCGTTTGTCGCGACTGCGGCCTCGACCTCTAATATCTCCAACCTCATTGCAGCCACGGGCTCGAATGTTAAGCAGCTTGTGGCTGATGAAACCGTTCGTACGGTGGGCATTTCGTCTCAGATGCGCGAGCGCTTTTTTGGCGCTTCCTTCGATAAGGTCCGTCGCTCCTATAACGATTATGTCGATGGCTCAAACGCCTATTCCAGTGCCATGCGCAACGTTGAGAAAGACGGTTCGCGTGAATGGGACAAGTACATCACTGAGCTTCGTGAGCGCTATCCCGAAGGGATTCCCCGTCGAGGCTGGACGACCGCAAGTATTCGTAACAAAGTCAAACAAAGGCTTCCGGTTTCGTCTGAGTGGGATATTGTCGACCGCAATGGCTTCATGGTGGCGTACCGCCAGGTGGCTGTGAAAGAGGTCAAGCTGGCCTATGCTGACAAGATCACGTCCCTGCTCGGCTCTGACGCCTTTCTGGAGCCGGGTCTTTCATTCCACGCCTTCCTGGCCGACAACGATGTTCAGAAGGTCGTTCGGACCAATATCAAGCGCGATCTGGGCATCGATATTGGTAATGCCGTCGTAGCACCGAACATGTCGTCCGCTTCATTCGATGCGAACGTTTATCGTCCTTACATTTCGAAGGTGGCCAATGACCTTGCGGACGTTGCCATCAACAATGACGCTCGACTATCGGGCACGCAGCTTGATCTGGCCAAGAAGGCTTATCAGGCCGCAACCCTACCTGCTACGGCACTGCTCCTATCGCTGGCCGGTGCTGCACTTCACGTTTTCAAGTTCACGAGCTATCTCGCACAGGCTTACGGGTTCATGCGCGGCTCGCTACGACTATCCCATGGTCGTTTCAAATTCGCCACCGGCACCGCCGTTCTCCTATGTGGCGTTAGCATGATGCTCATAATGGGTGACCGTGTCACACCGACAGCCACCTACCGTGCGATATCCAATGACGGCATATATTCGACAGTTGTTCGTAATGCCGTCTCGATCCAGCCTTCCTTTGAGACTTTCTCGACCGCCCTTGCGACAACAGGCCTCTGGTCGGTCGTTTCGACGACCCTTCCGAATCCTGAGCCATATCTGGCCAATGTATCGCGCGAAACGACGGCTTCTACCGTCGCCGATGCTGATCCAACGGAAGCCGAGACCGGTCTGACAAACATCCCGATCCCGACACCACGTCCAAAGGCGTGATCAACGCCTTAGAAGCGCTGAATAGCCTCTCTGACGCTACCTTCGAACTTGCGGATCGTTTCCTGTGCCGTCTTCCGTTTTGCCCGCAGGTCTTCAAGGGTATCCTCGGATTCGCTCAACTGGTTGAGATAGCGCTGCTGCATATCGCCCGGCGGTACGCTTTGCAGGTTCTCCCTCGTATTCTTCTGCGCCTCGACCGTTTCGTTGTAGCTCTGCTCGATTTCATCCAGCGCGCGTTGCGCCTCCATCTGCTGGCTTCTGGCATCGGCCAGCGCTTTCAGCTTGCTTCTGGTGTCCGGGTCGACTGAGTTGCCAACAAACATCTCGATCATGGAGGGATCGATATGAGCAAGCGCGACTGTCTCCTCGTAATCGGATGAGGTGACTGCTTCGACCTTCTTTGTTACTCCAGCCGGTACCGTGATCTTCATCCTGTCTCGCTGATTGGCTGCCTCGATGGCGTGCTCGGACTTGAATACTGACCCCGGTTGATGCGCCTGTTCAACGAGGACAACCCGCTCGGCATCGGCCGCGCCCTTAATGGTGTAGACGGTCTTCGTCTCGTTCGAATGGGCCATACTGACCATCCCGTTCAAGACCTTGATCTTCGTGACTCGGGACGTGGGCTCTACTTCCGTTGAGACGGTCACCTTCTGGTCGATGGCGAAGCTGACAGCCTGGGTTTCCCCTTTCGGGAAATTGTTGATCTTAGCATCTCCCACGTAGCCGACCTGATTGTCGTAGACGGTCAGAATGCCCTGCGGAAGGCTGATCTTGCTATCGTTCTCCAGGAGGGCTGCAGCAACCGGGTGTTCGCCACCGCGCTCAAGGATGTATTGCGAGACCATTTCGGCCTTCACTCCCTCTTCGATCAGGGGAACGGAGACGGTTTCACCGTTTTTCACCGACAGCTTATTTGGCAAGGCAAAGGTCGAGGTGACGTCGCCTTCGGAGGTTTCTGCTTCTTGCGCGATGGACGCCATGTCATAGGCTTTCTCTTCCATGACGGCTACATTGCTGCGGGCCATCATCGCCATGGGGGCTGCGGCGAAAACGCCGTCGGCCTCGGCCTTGGCTCGTCCGCCGCCTGGCTCCTGCAGCCTCACGGAGCTGGTGTCGACTTCCACCTCGGCGCGGTCTTTCCAGTGCCGCTGATGAAGCTGCTGCTTCAGCGTTACCGGTTTTCCGGAAGAAAGCGTAACCGAGATATTATTCCAGTCCTCGCCGGAAGCGTTTTCGAAAACTGCCCATGCCTGCAGACGTGCCTGGCCGTCCGTCTCCTTTACGAGCCGGTATGAAGTTTTCCAGATAGGAGCTGCCACGACATAGGACAAATCGACAGCCCGACTTCCTTTCCCTGAAAGCCCGATGTCGACCTTGCGTGTTGAATCTGTACTGCCATTGCCGATAACACCGAGAGCCGTCTGGATTTTCGCCTGCATATCCGGATCGGCGATGGAAATCTTGCTGCCGATGACAGGGACAGACGACAGGCTGCCGTCAGGCCATAGCAGCGACAGCATTGGCCGCTCTTCCTCGTTTGCCAGCTTCATCGTTGTCACGCCGAGGATTGTGGCCGTGTCCGCTTTACCGTCGAGCTTTACCTTTGTTCCCTTGATTGAGTTCAATAGCGATGGCAGGGATGTCAGGTCATTCGGACGGAACGGCAAGTTCTGAAAGGTTTCCTCCAGAGGGTTCGGCCCGTTGAGCGTCAGGCTTTTTACGCCACCAGCCTTATCTTTGACCACAAGGCTCTTCAGGAGGTCGTCGACCTGATTGAGAGGCACTTCAATGGAAATCTTGCTGTCGTCGCCGACTTTGGCCTCGCGCACGATTTCGGCCAGGCCTCCGGAAGACAAGGTCACCGTCTTGATAGGTCCATTGTTTCCGGCAAGAGCCGTCGAGGCGATCAGTGAGAGGAAAATCGATGAAAGGATCGTTTTAATTGGCAAGGTGGTCTCTCCAAAAGGGGCCGCAACCGACTGCGGCCCTTATACTGCGACGATCATATTGGCAGAGCCCATCGGCCACAAATTGCCCGCTCATCAGATGATTTTCGGGAAAAGCGGCGTAATTGCTAGTTCTTCGCCGTTGGCCACGTTTTCGATCCATGTCAGCAATGTCCCTGCCGAATCAGGGAGGAATGGCCGCGTGAGCGTGGCGACGGCTTGAACCAGGCCGATGAGTCTTCCCAAAGTCTCGGCTGCGATGTCGGCCTTCGTTGTGTCACCTGGATCGTTCACGGCTTCCTTGACCAAAGCCCAAGGTGCGGTATCCGCCACAGCTTTGTTGGCGTAAGCGATCAGTCCGAAGATTTCGGCAAGGGCTATGTGAAAAGCACCCTCTTCGAGAGCGTCCGATACTGCATTCCTTGTAAGCTGGACCGATTTTTCATCCGCAGGTGCCTGGAATGGTCGGACCCGAATTCCGTTCTTTGCGATGATCGACAGAAGACGCTGGGCCAGATTACCCACGCCGCCTGCCAGTTCGGCCGAGTAGGCTTGTTCAAGACGGTCCACCGAGAAGTCGCCATCCTCAGTCGCGCGGATATGTCGGAGCAGGTAGTAGCGCACGGCGTCCCGACCATATTTTTCGACAAGCGGCACCGGACTGATAGCGTTCCCGTTTGACTTCCCGATCTTTTGGCCGTCAACCGTCAGATATCCGTGTACATGGATGCGTGTCGGCAGCGGGAGCCCGGCGGACAGCAAGATTGCAGGCCAATAAACAGCATGAAAACGGGTGACCCCCTTCCCGACAACGTGTTCGCGGCTGCCAGCGTTGATCCAGTATTCCTCGAATTGCTTTTCGTCTGTTCCGTAGCCAAGGGCGCTGACATAGTTCCCGAGCGCGTCGAACCAGACATAGATCGTCTGGGAAGCGTCGTCCGGTACCGGAATTCCCCAGCCACGAGCCCGTTCGGAACTGCGCGACACACTGAAGTCCTCAAGGCCGCTGCGGATCAGGGACAAGACTTCGTTTCGCTTGGTCTCTGGAACGATCTTCAAGGCGTCAGAGACAATGGCCTTCTCAAGAACGTCCTCGTATTTCGACAGGCGGAAGAACCAGTTTGTCTCCCGGACCGTCTCCGGCTTCGTCCCATGTTCAGGGCAGCACCCCTCGATCAGGTCAGCCTCCGTATAAAACTGCTCGCAACCGTTACAGTAGAGGCCGGAGTAGGTCTTCTGATAGAGATCACCCGATGCCTGGCACGCATGCCACAGTTTCCGGACGGCAGGTTCGTGACGTGGGTCGCTGCTGGTGCGGATGAAATCATCCGCACCAATGCCGAGCGCCTCCTGAAGGGCCTCGAAACGTTTGGCATTTTCCCCGACGAATTCTGCTGTCGGTCGTCCGTCCCGTTCGGCTGCCAGGACATTTTTCAGACTGTTTTCGTCTGATCCTGTCTGGAGACGAACCTTGTAGCCTTCGGCCTTTCGCCAGCGGGCAATGACGTCCGCCTGGACAAGCTCCAGCGCGAAACCCACGTGCGGCTCTGCGTTCACGTATGGAATGGTGGTGGTGAGATAGAGAGTGTTATTCATGGCACGATCCTTTTCAAATAAGAAATGGCGGGCCAGAAAACAGAAAACCCGCCGAGTGGCGGGGGCGGTTTCCTTCAAGCAAACGACTTCAACCCCCGTCAGTGTGGAGGCATCATCATGTCAGCAGAGAAGAAATACGTTTTGTTCATAATTTGAAAACTTGCACGGAAATTCGAGGGTGTCAACATACATCACACGATGGAGAGCATCATGCTCTCCAAATCGCATGCATGACGATTAAGCTGCGCTCATCAGGTTCGCAGCCCGTCGGAGCTTCGTTCTCACATTCATCATGGAACGGTGATCGCTGGGTGTACCCGGCGCGAAAATCGTCCGCGTCGACCCTTTGATCCTCATTTCTACGGCAAAATGCCCACTCCTGGTTCTGTTGATTTCGTAATCGCTCGCAAATTCCTGAACCAGGCTTTGTAGATGCTGCAGATGCTTGTTCACCGACATTTTCGATTTGCCCTTGTTGCGTCATATGAGGTTTTTATGAGTTTTATGTCCTCATATGGCACAGGTGTAGAGTTGAGGTTTCAATAAAAAGTAAATCGAGACGGCCGAAATCATGGGTGTAAATCATCGTTTTATGGTAGGGGTATCGGTAAGGAATTCTAAAGGTTAGCGGCAGGTAAACTGGTGAAGACGATCAACGACACCTTAGGCGACGCATTGTCGGCCTATCGAAAGAAAGAGCTTGATGACGTCATGGCATTGAACGGCATCGTCATTATTCAGCTTCAGGGACTTGGCTTCGATCGATTGAAGCATGAGCTGGCTTTTATCGATAACGAAACTGTTGAGGGCGATCCCAAATTCGATCTCGACTTTCCACTTGGCCCGACAGCCGGAGAACTGGTCCATCGTTTCAGGGCTGTTGTCGCTTATGCAGGCATGTCTTCTATCAGTCTGGTGCTGGAGCCTTCACCGAAAAACGAGGCACCGCCGAGCTACTTCGAACTGGTGATGGAAGCGGCATCTGCGGCCGGGTTCCACTATGGCGCTCGCTTGGCGATCATGGCTGGGCTCACTCTGGATGACGAGCCAATGTCCCCTATCCGGTTCCAGGGCGACGTTTTCACGTTCCCAGATCGGGAACTGGCTAGTCGATTCATCGAGTGGCGGCAAACGTTGAACCATCGAGAGGTGACAACGGCACTTGGCCGTCGCTTTGGCGTGCATAACGAGGTGATGATGAAGTCCCCGCCCCAGCGCCGCGAAATCTTGGAGGCCAATGGTGCCGACTTCGAGGGCCGTCTTGGCGACGTTCTTCAGGGGCAGCTGGTTCGTCGGCAGTTGATCAGGCGCTTTCCGACGGAAAAGGAGCTTTCCCGCATGTTCAAGAAGCCGAAGAAACTGACCCAGGTTTCCAGAGCGATCTTCGTGCCGGATGCCCGTATCCCGAACCTTTCTGTGGTCGGCAACCTCTCCAGCGTCCTGTTTGAAGGAGCGGAGCCGGAAATTAATGATCTGCCGCTCGCTCGGGCAGTTGCCCCATAGTCAATTTCCGAGTGCAATAGTTCCATTGCGTCTCACCCGGAAATCCCATGGCAATCGACCTTTTCATCCCCGAGTTTCTGTTCTTCACTCCACGCTGGGAGCCAAGCGACTGCAGCGTGGTCGATCACCCACGATCTGGTCGGCTCCAGATATTCTGCCATATGTCGCAGCGACTTGTTGCGTTGGTAGACACTGTGGATGAGGCGGACATCCTGATGATCCGGGTCGGTCTTCGAATTCGTCGCTTTCCTGCTACGCCCTATAAGGACGACGATTTCATGAAGAGCTGGTTCGCCCCAGCAATCAAGTCGCTGCTTCAGAGCCTGGAAAAGCGTGGCCTCAAGGACGACGACCTTGCTCCAGAGATTGTCGGCCGTAACGCCTCTGTTCAGAACTCCTCGGCTGCTGCGACGGTGAAACGCCTCATCGATGGTCGTTCATCCATTTCTATCGCTTTGAACGATCTCTCAATCACTGAAAGTGCTAACGAGGGTGGTGCTCCAATTGCTTCCGTGTCGGTATCCAGGGATGAGGTCGACGACGTGGTCTCTACACTTTTCTCCGATCTGATGGTTGATGATGGTTCGGCCGATATCGAGCTATCGCCTGGGGAAGTCGCTGATCTCGATCTTCTGCTCGGCGATGATGATAAGCCAATCACACTCAGGATTACACGCACGCGCCCCGACTATCCCGGATATATCTAAACTTCTTGTAAGGAATTCTCGTCAACGGAATTGACAACTCCTTTTGTTGCTCTTCTAATCGTTGAACTTAAGGAATTATGGCCTCTTGGCCAACCGTGGCCGGGAGCTTTTCGTGAAAGATTCTATCTATGAAGGTTTGAATGATGAGCAGCGCGAAGCTGTTGCCTGGAACGAAGGACCTTGCCTTCTTGTTGCTGGTCCCGGTTCTGGTAAGACGACCGTCATCACCCGCCGTATCGCCCGTCTTATCATGGACGGCGTCAATCCTTCGTCCATTCTGAACCTGACCTTCACCCGCGCTGCTGCTCAGATGATGATCGAGCGCGCAAAGCGACTTACCCCGGAAGCGGAAGATGTCGTTGGCGGCACGTTTCACAGCATCGCTCACAAGCTGATCAAGGAAAACGCGTCCGTATTCCGTTTGCCAGATACGCTTTCGATTGCCGACCCGTCCGACGTCACCCAGATTTTCAAGCGCATCACATCCGAGCGCTCCGGCACCGGCGAAAACCCGCCGCCTTACAAGACGATTGCCAAAATCTACTCCTTCGCGATGAATACCCGGCGCACGCTCGAAGACGTCGTGTATGACCTGCACACCGACTACGTTTATGCCCTGAAATTCATCGAAGAGGTCGCAGGGGCCTACAAACAGTACAAGAAGGACCGTCGTATGCTCGATTACGACGACCTGCTCGGTCTATGGGCCAAGATGCTGCAGCATCCGATTGTCGGCCAGGCGATCCGTGACCGCTTCAAATACGTGCTGGTTGACGAGCATCAGGACAGCAACGCGCTCCAGAACGAGATCATTGCCGGACTCGGTCGCAACATCATGCCGGTTGGCGATCCTGCTCAGTCGATCTACGCTTTCCGTGGTTCGGCACCGCGTGCCATGTTTAGTTTCCTTGACCTCCACCCGGATACGAAGGTCATCAACCTGAACCTCAATTATCGCTCCTCGGCAGAGATCATCGACGTTGCCAACGCGATTGACGGGATGATGGAAGAGCGTTTTGACCGAACCCTGGTGTCGAGTTCAGGCACACTGGGCAAACTGCCGAAGTTTGTGACCATGTGGGATGGCTTCGAAGAGGCTGACTATGTGGCCGATACGATCCTGGAGAACAAGGCTCAGGGCACGCCTTTGCATGAACAGGCGGTTCTGGTTCGCTCGATGAACGCTGCTCGCCTGATCGAAGGCGCACTGGTCAAGCGTCGCATCCCCTACAAGGTCTTCGGCGGCATCAAGATTTCTGAGGCTTCGCACATCAAGGACTTCCTGTCGCTTGCCCGTGTGGCTGTCAATCAGTTCGACGAACCAGCCTGGCTGCGGGTGCTGTGCATGGCCAAGGGCGTCGGTGAGAAGAAAGCCATCGCGATCTATAACGCCATCATCGGCGGCGGCCTGATCGTGGGCGATCCGGCACCGGTCGCGCTGCGGATGACCAAGGACAATCCTGATATCCGCAAACTGATGGATGCCTTCGCTGTCATGTCTGGGGACGGCGATCCCGTAACCCTGCTCGATAAGGGCCTGAAGGCAGCTGATGACGTTTTCAAGAACGTCTACGGCGATGAGTGGAAGAACCGTAAGATGGATATCGAAACGGTTATCACCATGGCGGAGAAGTTCGCCACGCTCGACGAGTACCTGTCGATGATGACCATCGACCTTTCCGTCGACAAGATGAGCGAAAGCACCGGCACCGATGAATCAGAACGTCCGTTGACGCTCTCAACCGTCCACTCTGCCAAGGGTAACGAATGGGACATCGTCTATATCCCGAGCTTTGTGAACGGTCACATGCCGTCCGCGCGCGCGACAGAGCCTCAGGAGATCGAGGAAGAGAAGCGTATTCTTTTCGTTGCCATGACCCGGCCCCGGAAGAAGTTGATCGTGACAAAGCCGACCGTCGGCCGCCAGGGGATGATTGCTGCCGACAGCTCATTCCAAGCCTCGATCATTGAGAACTTCGAAAAGGTTCAGATTGGCCGTCTACGTCAACCGCAGAGCTTCGGCCTCGGCATGGACGCATATGACGACATCCACATCGACATTTTTGATTGAGGTAGGCCATGTCAGTTATGCGCTTCCCGTTCGCGATGATGCTGTTCTCAGCTTTCTTGTTGAGTTGCCTCATCGTTGGCGCGGTTTCTCCGTTCGGTGCGCTAAGTGGTTTTTTTGGCGCGCTCTTGATTTCATTCAGCACTCGCATCGGGGATTGAGGCTCATATCATGCTGAACCAAAAATCAACTCAGGGCCTGCTGATACCTGCATTGTTTACGGCGGCACTCATTACGGGGGCATTTGCTTTTGTCGGCCTGATGGCTGACGGCAACGGCACAAACACGCTTGTTGGCAGTGAGTTTCAGATTGAAGGTTTCCAGAAGGCCAAGATCATAGGCATTTCAAATAGCCGAGCGATTGTCGTCCTGACCAACAATGTCGGCCACAATTCCTTTGAAGAGATTTCGCTCAATACGGTGGAAATGCTGAAGTCTCTGCCTCAGGGGAAATAGCATGAGCATTTCAGTCTTCATGTGGAGTTTTTGGCTCCTTGGCTTCGTCATCGGCTCGCCCATTCTCGGGCCCGCTGTCGTAGCCGATCTGCGATCCGCGAAAGGTAGTGTCGAGCATTGTGCCACCGAGGCAACCAGCCGCGCTCATTTCCTATGATAGAAGAACTCCACGGAGAAAACTGTGACTGACGTGAACGATATAACCGATCTAGAATCCTTTGACCGTTGGCGCGCCGAACAATTGCAAGCCATGTATGAATGGAGGCCTTTTGACCATGCCAAGGACATCACACGTCTTCTTGGTAAGATCATTTATGCCATTTATTCTCCCGTGTATAAAGAAGGCAAGCTCGTTCAACGCGAGGAGGAAGGTCTGCGCTGTCTTGCGACGGGCCGCATCGTCGGTGTCGATGAAGGATATGCCTTTATAAAGAATTTCCGGGATAATCTTCGGCCATACCCTGATGAAATCGTCTACCACAATCCAAAGCCAGTCATCGTTGTGATGATGCGGGCTCCTTCTGGTGCAGTGTTAACACGCCGCGCTGAAGAGCGGACCCGTGGCCAGCTGGCTTTCCCTGCCGGTTTCCAGGAAAACAAGGATTTGACCTGGCAGAATGCTGCTCGCCGTGAAGTCTTCGAAGAAACCGGCCTGGTGATTTCTCCGGAATATCTGAAGGAATACAAGACGCACACGGTCGCCAACGGCAGCATCAATCTGATGTTTGCCTTCTACATGCGTCTCGTCGATGAGCCGCCGAAGCGGGAGCCTGATGATGAGGTTCTTGAAGTCGTAACAACGGCGAGGCCTATCGATCTTGCGTTCGAAACCCATACCGAGGCTCTGCGGGCGTTCCTGACGCTTGACGTTTCCCTGTTCAAGCAAGTTCAGGCTTCGGATGAAGATTTGACACTTTGAACCAATGAGCGCGCTTGGTCACGACACAAGGCGCGCTCCGCCACCGTCATGAGATCAGCTTGCCGTCCCTGTTCGTGAAGATGGCATTCGGGAGCAGCATCTTCTATTTCTCTGCCTAGACCGTGCCCCTGGAAGCTGTAGCGTCTGATCAGGCAGTCTTGACCTTGTGGATCAGCCGGTCAGCGCGTATTGCAAATTCCGGCAGCGGTAGTGTTTTAATTCGTTCTCTTACCCCCGCACTGTTTCCACGCATCGTAATGTGTGGCCTGAACGGCATGAAGTCGGAGACGTGGCCATATACGGAACGATAATGCATAAAGAGTTCATTGAGGACATCATCGCAATGCAGTTTCAGAACCAGCATATCCTCGTTGGGACCGAACATAGCGAAGGTTTCCGGCTGAAGAATATGCGGGGTGAATTCCTGTAGCCCTTCTCGGAACAACGGGCTCATCACTTTGCTGTACATGATCGTCATGTGGAATTTAAATTCATCGACTCTCAACTTCGATTGATCGTCAATGTCAGCCAATCCCAGTCGATGCGCTAGGCAGAAATCGAACAGATTGTTTGTTGTTTGTTCGTCGAATTCCAGTCTCGAATAATCAATCATGAGCGTCGCCTCAGTTCTCGATGCGTTGTGGTGTGAAAGATGATCTTTGTGAAAGGAATTATGTGGGATATTCCGGCTCCTGGGAATACTCCAGCAAGAGGATATGAATTTCTTTCCAGGCTCTTTCGAAAAGGAATTCCGACTTGGGAAAATTATCCGAAATTCAAAGCATTTCCTTGTTGCATAAAATCCGCCCCTACCTGACCCTATTAATGAAGCGAATATTGGTGGCAGATGATGGCGGTTAAGGGCTCAGAACAGAGCTGGGTAGATGCTGTGGTTGCGATGGATCGCAGCATGCGCGTGTTCCAGAATTTCGTGAGCCCGATCATGCAGCACCATGGTGCTGACCTGTCTCTGAACAATCTCAATTTCCTGCTGAGCATTGGCCCTGGTGATGTGATGGTGAACGACATCGTCCGAAACGGGCAATACGTGCCTTCGAACGCGTCTTATGCCCTGAAAGAGCTGCAGAAGCAGGGTTACATCGACCGTCGCCAGGACCCTAATGATCGCCGGAGCGCGATTGTGACCTATACGAAAAAGGGCAGTGACCTGGTGAAGGATATCAAGGCTGCCTCCAAGTCGGCCAGCCGTGCTTATCGGGATGTCATCGAACATCTTCATACGTTCGACAGTCATTGCGCTCGGCTGCCTGAAGGCTTCTAAATGCCTATCCGGGTTCTTCCTCCCAACGTCTCGGCCCTGATTGCCGCTGGTGAAGTCATCGACCGACCGGCAGCGGTTGTTCGGGAACTTCTCGAAAACGCACTCGATGCTGGTGCTACAACGATTGAAGTCGACATCGCGGGCAGACATTTTGGCCGTATCGTGGTTGTCGACAATGGTTTAGGTATGTCGCCTGACGATTTGGCGCTGGCTTGCGCGCGGCACGCAACATCAAAGCTTCCCGGAAATGACATCAGCGCCATCGCGACGCTCGGTTTTCGCGGTGAGGCTTTGCCTTCTATTGCTGCAGTAGCCCGTCTCAGGATCACATCGCGTCCCAAGGACCAGGACGTTGCCTTCGGCGTTACCGCAAACGCCGACACGATTTCCAAGGTGATGCCCTGTGCTGGTGGCTATGCGACCCGCATCGAAGTTGAGGGACTGTTTGATAACCACCCCGCCAGGCAGGCGTTTCAAAAGAGCTTTGCGACCGAACTGGCAGCCGTTCAGGATGTCGTGGACCGGATTGCGCTGGCGTGGCCTGGCGTGAAGTTCGTTTTCAGGGCGACATCGCGCACCGTGACCTATCCTGCGCGGCCTAATTTTGCAGCTCGCATCAGAGATGTCCGGGGAGAACCGTTAGCCTCGAATGCGGTAACGGTAGAGCACGTGGAGGATGGCATTACTGTCGCCGGTCTGACGAGCCTCCCGACGGTTATGGACGAAACGAAGAAGGGCAGCCTGGACCTGATAGTGAACTTTAGGCTGATTTCTGACCGTTCTCTCAGCACTGTGGTGCAATCGGTTTATAAGGGACTTACGGGAACGACAGACCGACCCTTCGCCTCTCTTGCGATCAGCGTTGACCCTTCTGAGATCAACGTAAACGTTCATCCCACGAAATCCGAGGTCCGCTTTCGCCATCCAGGCAAGGTCGCGGAGGTCGTTCGGAATGCTGTCAGTGACGCCCTCAATCGCGCGGGCATCCGGTCTCGAAAAGGCATTTCCGATCTCGCACGCGCCCTGGCTGCTCCAGTTGCAGAGGCTGACGACCAGCGCCGTCGCCCGCTTGGCCGTTTTCTGACGCAGGCAAATGACTCATGGATCATTGCCGAAACGGTTGATGGAATCGTACTCATCGATCAGCATGCTGCCCACGAACGCCTGGTGCTTGAACGCTTGAAAAAGGCAGCGGCTGATCTGCCTGACGAGATCGTCCGCCTTGAGCGGCCCTACCTTCATCCGGTATCTCATACACAGGCCGCAGCTGTTGAGGACCTTTTTCAATCGCTGAATGATTTTGGTTTTGGAGTAGCTGTCGGTGACCGGGTTGTTGCTATTCGGTCGTTTCCATCTGTCCTCTCTGATTGTTCGATTAGTGATCTGGCGGAGATGTTGGTCGAGCATTGTGAGATGGGTACCGTATCCGGACTTATGGGCGATGCTCTCTGGGAAAAGCTGGCAACGGCGGCCTGTAAGGCAGCGATCAAGGCCGGGCATAAGCTGACGCCGGAACGGGCAGAAGCGCTGCTTCGGGAGATTGAAGCGACCCCGAACGGGTCTTACTGCAATCACGGCCGTCCGACTGTTCGATATCTTACAAATACCGAAATCGGGAACATGTTCGAACGGTGATCAGAATCTGTGGGGCAATTCCCCGTTTAAAGGTGATGAAGCCCTCGTTTTATGAGCGAGGGCTTCATGCTTTTATGGTGCGCCGTTAAACCAAAGTTGCCGTACAAGACACGAAAATAATGGGGCCCGGCAGCGTGGCCAGACCCCTTCGCTTACAGGTCTCCAACTGGAACTGGAATACCGGAGTTAGTATTCTTCCAGTTGCCAAGCTGACCGTAATCATTGTCACCCCAGCATTGAGCTTGACCGCTGTCGAGCAGGGCGCAAGAGAAATCATCCCCTGCAGTTATGGACGCAGCCGTGGTGATGTTGCTAACAACCTGTGGCTGGTAGGTGTATCTTGAGTAAATTCCGTTCCCAAGTTGACCGCTTTCGCGCAAACCCCAGCAGGAAACAACCCCCCTTCGAAGAGCGCATATGTGGCCCATGCCTATCGCAGCATCTGAATTACTATACCCCGACAAGCTCATCCACCGAGGAGATGGGTAGCTGTAACTGTTGTCACTTTGCAGCTTGTTATATACTCCGCTCCCCCAGCAATAGAGCATACCGGTATTATTGATTGCACATCCATTTCCCACCCCTGTGACAAGCTTTTGGGTATTCGTCAGGGAAAGCTTGTCAGGTGACAGCACAGTCGAACTAGCGGTGCCATTTGCATAACCTTGCCCCCAGCACCAAACTTCTCCATTCACTTTCTGCACGCATGTGTGCATACGTCCTACTTTGAGCGTGGCGACACCACTTTCCAGGCCGGGGACCGTGGTGGGAGTAAGCGCCGTTGTCGTATTACCGGTGCCGAGCTGGCCCTGGTTATTGGCACCCCAACACTTCACTTCACCCGTTGTCAACATTGCGCAGGCATGTTGTCCTCCGATACCAATTTGGGCGACACCGCTTTGGAGGCCTTGAACGTCCCAATACCCGCGCAAGTTCGATATCTTACCCGTTCCCATATGGCCGTAACTGTTCGCGCCGTAGCATTTGGCCGCGCCTTCTTTTGTCACAACGCAATACTGACCTTGTCCGTTGGTGGTTCCCGCCGATACTGAGGCGACGTTCTCTCCTAGGGCTGCGACGGTCTGTGGATTGTTGGAATAGCCTGCTCCCCAACACTGCAGTGCACCTTTGGGAGTGACGCCGCAGGCAAACATATCACCAGCAGAAATCTGTGTGTAACGGAATTGTTTTCCTTTAACAGGGACGACGTATTCCTTCGTCACGGTGGCGAATTCATCTGTCTTGTCTTCAAAGGTCGCAGTGAAAAGCAGCTTGTAGTCGCCAGATGCCGTTGGCTTGCCGGTCAGTTTCTGGCCGGAAATGGCGAGACCCGGGGGATAAGCGTGCTCCTTCGCCGGATCGCTATCCAGAGACCAAGCAAACTTGACGCTTGTCTTCGCAATATTCTCGTTGGTCGTAATAAGTTGCGTCAAGTCAAAGGAGTAATCTGTGTTCACCTCTGCGTCGGCAATGGCTCCTCCGATGTCCAGGTTGATGACCGGCAACTTAACTTCAAGCGTGTAGTCCTTCGTGGCCTTCTTGCCACCGAGGCCGGTTGCCGTGACTTGGAAGTTGTAAACGCCGGAAAGTGTCGGCGTTCCGGAGAGGATACCAGTCAATGAATTGATGGAAATTCCCGGAGGGGTGCCGGTAGTACCGGCCGAGATCGACCAGGTAATTTCCGAGACGTCCATCCCGATAGCCGTGATCAGAGGCTTGAAATCGTAGGTGTAGGGCTCAATGCGCTTCATGGCGTTCGGCAGCGTTGCCGAGGCGAGCGACAGGAAGTAAGCACCGGCCTGCGAACGGATCATGATAGGGTTGGATGTGCCGACATCACCGAGGCTGTCGGTGCTGGTAACAGTGATGGGGCCGAAATCACCGAGAACCTGTGGATTGCCTTCAAACTGTCCGAGGCTCGTGTTGAAGGTCATTCCTTCCGGAAGGAGTGTCGGATCAACCGGGTTCCAGGTGGCCGCACCCACCGCGTTGAGGCGGGTTACCTTTACTGGAGCCATGGGTTCTTGAGCCGAAACGACCATTGATTCCGGGGCCGTTAGGGTCATTTTTGGCAGAACTTGAACTCGCACCGGTTTTGACGTTACGCGGAGCGTCTCGTCAGTGATCGACAGGTTGAAGGTGCGGTCGATGACTTCGTTGAACGAACCGGTCATCACGCCCGTGGTAGGATTGACCTCGATGTTCGTGCCCGCCAGGTCCAGGGAAAAGAAATTCGGTGGGCCAAGCACGTTATCATAGGTCGGCATGCCCGAAATGAAGGTGTAGCCGACCTTCGTGATAACGTTCGTCACCGCCAGGTCAATCGGATCGTCGTTCATATAAACCGTGAACCAGATTGGACCGACAGTTTTCGTGCCAGGCAGTGCGTCGCCAACTGTTAGCATTACCGGACCGAAAGCTCCCACCGCCTCTGGCTTGCCTTCGAAGGTGCCAGTCGTAAGGTCGAAGTACAACTCGTCCGGAAGTGTGTTTGCTCCGTTAATTGACCAGGTCAGCGGACCATAGCTGTTGTCGACTGCAGGTTGCGTGACGCCTGCATCGGTGAGCGTGTAGTTGAACAGCAGGTCGTTTTCACCCGACATGCTCAGTGTCAATTCAGGTACGATATTGATCGTGACCACGGCTTCTGCCGAGCGGGCCGTCACATCGGTCACCGCAACCGTCGCCGTGATCGTGCCGACCTCAGTGGCAGTGCCACTGATCACACCGGTTTTTGCGTCAATCGACAGACCAGTGCCGGAAAGTCCCGTCGCCGTCCACGTAACGTCACCGACCGTGTTGTTGGCAACTGGTGCATCCGTCCTTAGGCTATGACCGACACGCATATCCTTGCCCGCAACCGTCAATGTGATCGCAGAGCCGTCCTGCGCGACGTTGATCGAGAAGGTTTTCGTGCTCGAAGCCGTCGTCACCCCTTCATACGTATCGAACAGTCGGATCACGATATTTTCGAAAAGACCGAACTCGCTCGGAACGCCACGGAAAGCTCCGTTTGTTTCGTCGAAATACATGTCATTCGGCAGAGTACCCGATACCAGCTGCCAGCTGGCCTGGCCAAGCACGTTCTTCTTGCTGAGTGTGGTATCAGCCTTGTAACCGACCAGCGCGGGAATCGGTCTTGCATTGTCCGTCGCGATTTCCGGTAACTTGCGGTCGACAACGGACAGAACAATCGTCTTGTCACTGTAGTCGCCAACACCATCTGTCACGCGGAATGTGTATGGCACGGCGGAGAACTTGGCGTCGGCCGTCGCAGTCATCCGGCCTGTCTTATCGTCCAAAGTGAACCCGGCAGGCAACGCAGGTGTTACCGTGTAGGTTTCGCTGTCAATCGCGTTCTCCGATCCCAGGTCGAAGTAGCCTTCGAAATATTGGTTGAAGGCGAATGTGTCAGGGCCGGTGATCTTCAGCGGATCACGTGCATCGACCGACAGGGTGAAGGCGTATTCGTCCTTGCCGAGGTTGCCACCCTTGCCATCATCGGCCTTGATCGTGAAGGTCGTCGACGTTAGCGCCTCAGTCGGTTTGCCGGTGATGACGCCATCGTTGAAGTAGAGCCCGGAAGGCAGTTTCGGCTCAATCGACCAGTTCACTTTTGCAATGTCATTGGAGACAGTCGCAGCGGTGACTGAACCGACATCCTGGTGCTGCTTGAACGATGTGGCAGGTTCACCCGTGCCCGTCAGCGTTAGCTGATCGCGCGGTTCGATCTTCAGTGTGAACGGTTCTGTCGTTGCTGTCCCGAGCGAACCGCCCTTGGCATCAACGACCGTTACCTGAAAGGTGCCATTAAAGGTAGTGTTCAGCGAACCTGAGAACGCGCCATCGGTGAAGTAGAGGCCCGTCGGCAAGCTAGGCAAAATCGACCAGTTCGCAATTGGCGTTATCTCGTTCTCCAGAACGACCGAACCAGCAATTTCCTGGTACTGCTTGAAGCTTAGCGGCGGCACGGCAGCCGTCAGCTGCTCTCGTTGCTTAACCTCAATCGTTACATCGACGTAGGTCGTTGTGTTGTCGAAGGCGTCTGTCGCGACAACACGGTAGGTTGTCGGAGCCTTCACCTCAGTTGGCTCCCCTTCAATGACGCCGGTATCCTTGTTCAGCGTGAGTGTGCCAGGCAGAGCAGGGCTACCACTCGCCAGCGAATAGCTGATCTCGCCAACCGCATTGTCGACCGTAACTGCAATTGGTTTGGTGACATATTGGTCAAGCGTCACCGAAGTCGGTGCGTTGGCTTTCAGTTCTCCAACAGCGTCGAAGGTCACTGTAGTGGTGCCTTGACGTCCCAGAAGGTCCGTGGCGGTCACGGCCGTCGAATAGCTGCCGATTTCCGGGAATGATCCGGTGATCTCGCCGGTATCCTCGTTGAACAGGATATAGCCTACCAGCCGGTCAGCTCCTTCCGCGAAGCTGAAGTTGACGTCCGGAATGACGTTCGTCGGCTTCAGCACGAAGGTGCGGGATGCGGCCCCTGCCCTTGCCTTGAAGGACGCGGATTCGAACTCAACTTCGCCGGGTATCGTCACCTTGATCGTGACGCCGATTTCGCCTTGTTCTGGATATCGAACTGTGGAACCGGTGTCATAACCGACAACTTTGATTTTGTCATAGATGCCAGCTTGTTGCGGTGTACCAATAAATGAACCGTAGGTTGGGCTCTTGGCATCCAGATCGAAGGACATGCCAGGAGGCATGTCGCCCGTCACTGACCATTGAACCGCACCCAGCGAATTCACGACTTCCGGCCGAATTTTTGCAGGAGCGCCCTTTGTTACCGTAGCGGTTGGGAAGGTGAACGAAAACGGAAGTGGCTTGTCAACAATAAGGTTGAAGACTCCCGTGTTGGAGACGTTTCCGGTTTTGTCACGGACATAGGCAGTGAATGGGAACGTGCCTTCGACTTCTGGCGTTCCAAAGATCATGCCGGAATTATAGTCGAAAACTAGGCCCTTTGGCAGGGACGCAGTATTCGGCGCAATCCAGTAGGTGAAGCCTGGAATGCCGTATTCACGTACCATCCGAGCTTCGCCATATGTTCCGCGATTGAATGGGAATGCAGTAACGTTCTCTTCTGTTTTCAGAGAAACCGGCGGTTGGATCGTAAGTTTTAGTGTGCCCTTGAGCGGGTCTCGGTCGAGTTCATCCTTGATCTCGTAACCAATCTCATAGACGCCTGCTTCGTTCACCTGCCCGATAACAAGCTTTCTTACGGTTTGATTGTTGCCGATGGTGCCATCCTGCAATGTTAGACCGAACGGATTGGCATCAAGTGTATAGGTGACGTTGCCATATGTTCCCATGACCGTAGGAAGAGCCAGGTCGCGTAACGGCTGCCCTTCAGCCCAGGTATACGGAATTTCCAGCGTCCCGCTGATCGGGCGAGGATCGGCCGGTTGGACAACAGTTATATCGAAGGGCTCGGAGGTCCAGCTATAAGCGTTACCGTCTGCATCCGTGGCCTTGATCTTGATCCCGGTGTAAACGGTGCCCACAGGGTCCGTAGTTTTTCCAATGATGTATGCACGGTTATAGCCAGACGTGAGATCGAGTGTGTCTGGCAACGTGCCTCTATCGAGAAGTTCGAAGGTAACCTGTCCATGCTGCTTTTCGACCATGGCAAGGGGTTTAGTGGTGCCGTTGTAGACGTAGCGTTCGACTTCCGGCGTCACGATTGTGCCGACCAGCTTCTCGCGTGCCTCCACAGTGATATAGAACTGGTTTGACTTGAATGGTTTCTGAAGACCGTCAGTGATCGAAACTCCGAATGGCCCGTACGTCCCTGCCGGTACGTTGCTGTCCGGAGAGCCAGTAATCCGGCCATACGAGTTTATCGACAGCCACGACGGAAGTTCGTTTGACCCTGTGATGGCATAAGTCGCGCGATCATGAACGGCTGCATAGTCGACATCAACCCGGATGTCGACTTGCTCATTTTGCCTTACTGTCGTAGTCGCCGGATATTGAGGGTTGAGGTTCTCGTAAACGCGTATGTATTGACTCGCGGCAGCCGTCGGGTTGCTTAGCGTCTCTGGTCTAGCGGTCACGATGTACCGATAAATTCCCGCCGTTCCGATTCCGTTGGTCGAGCTGATAACTCCGTTTGCCATCGTCAGGCCGTCTGGCAGGGGCGTGGACTCGTGCATTTCCCACTTGACGTCTTCCTTAACTTCTTTCTTCAGTTTTGGAGGGGCTGTTTCAAACGCCTCGTCTACTCGCACGAACTTCGTTTCTAAAGTGAAGCTAAGGTCTTCTGCTGCGATAGAAAAGATGAAGGGGTTCGTCGAAGCGGTTGTAATCCCCTGCCCAGAGACAGTCACAACAATTCCTTCAAACTTGCCCGACTTAATCGGAGTTCCGGATATTTTTCCCGTGAGTTCGTCAAGCTCAAGTCCATCTGGAAGTTCGCCTGCGGTGACGTGCCACCGTGCATTCCCGCTGCTATCGACCGGGGCGAAACCTTGCTCGAAATATTTACCGAAAGAACCATAGAGGTTTTTTGTCGGTTTAAGCCGCAATTCCTCCGGCAAGGTCGTCAGCGTGAACTCGTTGGAGTAGCCAAGCGTTCCATCGGCGCTATCGCGCGCTTCGATCTTAAAAGCAGCGGAAGTATCAAAGTCGACGAAGGCCCCGCCAACTTCACCTGTCGCCGATGAAAATGTGACGCCATCAGGTCGAATGGTTGACGGAACTAAACGATAGGTGATCGTGCCAATCTGATGCTTAACGCCTGGCTTTCTGGAGAAGCTCTCCCCGTCATTTGTGTCGATGGTTTGGTCATCGATATCCTCGGCAAACGTCGGGCCGTCCTCGACAAGGAGGTCCCCGTAAACGTAAGCTACCGGCTCATTCAGATAGTTATAGCCTTGCCAACCAATCGCATAGGTGCCCGCTTTGTTAGGATTTCCTTCGAATGCACCGAATCTCGTGCGCATACCGGCAGGGTTCTCATAGCCTGGGAACGGCTCCCAACGGGTTACTGCGATATCGGTCGACGCCGGGAGTTGACGGTAAAAATACTGGCCCGTATGCGTGTAGTAGTGAACCTGGGAACCAACGCCGATGGGTTCAAAGACGGTGAAATGGATTTCCGCTCTGGCGATGCGATTTCCTTGCGCATCAAAGCCGATATAGACCGCCCGTTCTTGCGCAGCCGTGTCTGGAACTCCTTCAAGAACGCCATCAAGACGATCCAGTTGAATGCCAGAAGGGATACCTCCTGCTTGGCGAACCCAGTTCACGACATCACGCGTTGACACGGGAATCTTTCGAGAAAAGCTAACGCCAACCGGTGAAATGAAATACGCTTGTATATCATTTCCGACGCCGTATTCCTCCGCTGGAGTTTCCGGCGTGACTGTGCTGGAAATGCTAGCCGTTCTGTATCGAAAAAAGTATTCTTGCGAAGACACTGCGACCGGGGTCAACGAAACAGAAATTGCGGTAACTGTCGACAAGATTTTTTTGATCATGTTGATCTTCCAGGTTTTCCCTATAAGGATTGCGTAATCGGCCCCTTTTTACAATGCAACGAGATAAATTTGCCGAGAAGAGTTCAATTTTGATCTCTTGTCGGACGCCGAACTAAAAGGTTGGTGCGCTACCCAGTTCCAACTCTTCGTCGTTGAGATCGTCTTCTTCATACATGTGGCTGAAGTCCATCGGATGTTTTTCGAAGGCATCCAGACGGTCCTGGAAAATCGCGCCCCGGGGCGCTGACAGGGTTTCAACGTTAAGCGTCTCATCCCACCATACGCCGTCGACGCGAAGGTTCTTCTCGACATAGGCAAGTAGGACAAGGTCATATGCGAAATCGGATGAGATTTCGTGCCTACTAATCGGCTGATCGGACATGGTCAGCAGCTTTTCCGTAGCGCCCAGAACGAGCTTCGGGCCCTGGACACGTTTGCGCGGCTGGTCTTCGACCTCGGCCAGAGCTTCTTCCCGTGTCGAACATTCGATCTTGCGGGTGGCTTCGTCTTCGATGTCGTAATAGGACGCGATATAGACCTCACGATCAACGAGAAGCCCTTCCTGCTTGCCCCAGTCGACAATAGCGGCCTTCTCGTCACGCGAGAGCCTGGTGGCGTTGACGAATGTCACAGGCTCACCGTCCACACGGCTCAGCACGAAACCGTCGCCACCAAGCCTTGCGATTGAACTCCAAGCGCCGGGATGGATGGAGACGGAAAGGCACGCGCCCTCATACGATCCCTTGTCCTTCAGGGATCGATCCATCGTGCCGATGTGAGCGACGACCGGGAAGGCTATGGTTTTCATCAGCGTCTTCCCATTCCAAACGTCTTGTTTGGCCGACGTTCTTCCTGATCGACATCATGCCGCGCCGCGTGAGCTGAGTTCTTGGCATGTTCGGACGCCGCAGGCTTGCGAACTTCTGGATCGGGACCGCGACGTTCGACGCGCTCGGCCGCCATCTTGGCGATCTGTTCATCGTTCCATAATGGTCGGATACCGTTCGGCGCGCCGTTGAAGGCCCGAACCCTGCTCGGCACGCGCATGGCATCGACCGCCTGCCTGCGGAAACAGGGCTGAATTCCGGAAACGGCGCGGATGACCTTTCCGGTCGGCCCGCCAAAAGCAAATTCCTCTTCTTCGCCGATAATGGCCAAAGACGGTACATAACCCGTCAGGCCTTTGCGAAGATCGGTTTGGAAGAGCGTCGAGACAGGGCCGAAGACGGGTCCGGTTTCCCTGCGAGTGTCGACATCCAGAGAAATCTGGTCGTGACCGGTCGGCAGGCTCCAGGCAGGGATCAGTTCGATCTTTGCTCCGTCATCAAACACTTCATTGTGCTCAAGGTCTTCAAGCAGAGCCTGGAACTTTTCACCCTTCTTTAGTGTCCAGGTGATCCCACCACCGCCGTTCTGTCGGATGATGAAGCCCGGCTCGCCGCCCGGCCACTGCTTGGCGCTCACGATCTCGAAAGCCCGTTTCACGTGGTCAAGGTTTTCGGCGATCATGGCCTCGGCAGGATTGATGATGGAGACGAACTGCGTCGCACCCTTTGTTGATACGGAAGCCCGAGAAACCTTTGCCATGCAGGTGATGGCCTGGACGTGACCGCGCATCTTGTCGTGGGTCCTAGCCGTGACGATCCCGACAGCTGCCCTGCCCTTGTTCACATATGCCTTGTCGAAGCAAACAACGTCGCCTGGACGTAGAGGTGCGACCCGATCCGATCCGGTGATGGCGTTTGCCAATGAGCGGAAGTTTGGCGAAGCGATGGCCTGCTCGACAGTCACGCTCGTGCCCTCTTTGGTGCCGAGCCCGTCGATGATCAGCTTCGCCTTGATCGTCTTGTCGTCGACGATGGATTCAACCGTGACAAGGAGGGGTTCGCCCCTGGCCAAGCCTTGAACAGACTGAATATGCTCGGTTGAATCTGCGCTTTTGACGCCGCTTGCTTTGAAGGCCATGGAGGACACCCTTCGATAATCGTTCTCTTGACTATGGAAGGTGCTGGCGCTGCAAGAGGCAATCGGTTGACTGAGCCTAACCTGACCTTGCCGTCAGGTCATATCTTCAAACCAGGATGGCATCTTTTGCTGGGACGGTTCTATGTTTTGCTGTTCCGCCTTTCTGACAGCATCTTCCTTGGCGTATTTCGCCAGGATGGGTGCGAAGGCGACGATCTGCTCGCGTGCCTTATCCGCCCACTTATTGAGGTCGCCGTCGGTGATTGTCGCAAGCTGTTCCTCGGATACGATCAGTCTCCACCAGCACTCGACGCCATAGATGATCTGCTTGAGTGACGGAACGAAGATTGCTGGATTGCCGATCATTCCTTTAAGCTCGGCCTTGCCTGAATCCGGCACATGGTTGACCCCGACACCAGCGTTCATATCCCCAAGGATGATCCCGAAATAGGTTTTCGCCTCGTCTTCCTTCACCAGGCGCAGGGCAACGTACTGGCCCGAACTCCGTGGATTGACGATTTTAGGCATGCAGAAACCATCCACCAGAGTGAGATGAGTTACGGGCGTCTTGAATACGATCTCGGTCATCGTCGGCTTTACTTCGTTTAAGGAAATCACCATCATCAAGATAGCGCATATGACTGGACAATCCAGTCTGTTGTCCATTCGCAAAGGAATTCTGCCATGAAGCCAATCGTTCTCGTCTAGCTCTTCCATACGGGTCGTCCGCTCCGGGATTTCCGGTCACTTCTTCAGCCTATTGCCTCGGCCTCCCCCGTTGATCGTTGACCTTCTGTTTTCCGATCAACTCTAATCAAGGATGCCGATATGAGCATTTATTCCGATCTGCGCGAGTGCGCGCTCAAAACTCCTAACTCACAATTCCTGAAGGTCCCGCTTGTGCCGTCTCTCGGCATGGTGCTGGCCGCCGCTAAAGCCACGAACGTTTTCCGTCCGGGCGATGCGGTCATCGATTACCTTGCCTCCTATGAAGCTGACTATGGCTCAAGCGGCGAGAATATTTACCCTCACCCCGATCTCGTCTCGCGCTTTGGTATGCAGACAGCGTATTGTCTCGCGGTCATCGCCGACACCTGGTCCAACTGCTTGCTTGGTATTGAAAGCTGGCTTACGTCGCGGGCTCGCAACGGCCGGGCGAACCAGGCTGGTGAAGACCTTGTCTACTTTATCCCCGACCACTGCCCCGCGTCCGGTTACCCCGATACGAAGGCCGATTGTACCGAGGAGCATATTCAGCACAGTCGGTGTCTTACGGAGCCTTTCAAGGGGCATACGGTCGACTGGTACAATCTCGACCGGGGCATCATGATGGTCGCTCCTCTTCGGCTTCCTTATTACGCGGCCAACGTTGCCGCTCGCACTGACCTTTCGGTCGCGTCCTTTCTCGATTTTTCGGATGTCATGGACTGGTCGAAGGTCCCCTATGTCCCGAATTATTCCCGGGACGGAGCTTTCACAGAAGAAGAGCGTTACGAACTCCTTGTCGCTGCAATATGGCGGGCTTGTATTGCCTGGCTCATGTCTGAAGAACAGGAAGAAGCCGTTCCCTTTCCTATGCATCCAGACGCGCAGTCGGTCATTATCTCCAACGCGATTTTCCGGCACCACGACATCTACCGCCATATCGATAAGTTTTTCGACCAGCACCCGTTCAATCGCATCTCGATCCAAACGGATGCTGCGCTCCTCACCATTGCGACGACGGAAGGTAAAAGTTCCTATTCATATCAGGAGGCGGAGACCGGTGTCTTGATACGTAACGAGGGGCTGGCCTTGCAAAATGGCTATGATCAAAGCGGATTGCGCGAGCTTCTTCTGAAACTCGCGCAGAAGCCGATCAAGAGTGTTGAGGCAATCCCGCTTTCCGCGCCCCGGGAATAGGATCGTTCAACCGATTACTACTTCTGAGACCGCATCACTTGCCGGGTGGAAATAGACACTGATACGGTCCAGGCGGTAGTCTGTGGTGGTAAACCAGTCCGTCCGGATTTCACCCTGCATGCTCGGGGAACTTTTTCGAGAGTTCCTCGACGACTTCTTTGACGGGGCGACCGATGTATTCTTTGAAAGAAGGCATATCTGTCATTGAGGTTTCACCATGTTTTACAGGCCTCCATTAGAATTCACGGCGCACTGGCAGAGCAAGGAATTCTTTTAGATTCAACGCTATCTATGTTGACACAGTTTCCGCATGTGATATCTATTGATCGTTCAAGGAGAACTGAGATGAACAGGTTCAAGGCTGGCTTCGATTAACGTTACTCACGTTAATGGAGCCAAAAATGAGTAAGACTATTTCCCTCACCGACGCTGTCAGCATCGTATATGAGGGTGTTTCGTGCGCAGGCCTCCCTTCTGGGGCCGAGTTCAGCTCGCTGAGTCACTTCTTTCAGCGTCTGAACATCACTGGTTTTGGTTGGAGCGACACGTTCCGTTGTGATCTGCGTCCGCACAGCCTTCACGTCTCGCTGCCGCGTTTGCACTTCGGGGATCGTATCTTCACTGTTCCCGTGCTTGTCGAGGTTCGTGACGCCGATGGCGTTCGCATTCCTGGCTGGCGTCTGGTGGAGCTTTGTGCCGACTATGAGCGCGAGCGTGCTGTCCGTCACCGTGAGGTATGGGCCGCTCGTTACCGCTACCGTCGCTACGAGTTCCGCGATGGTCCGGTGCCCGGCGTCTTTAAGCGCCGTCGCCACAAGCGCAAGCATCCGCATCTTCGTTCGGAAATGATCTCTAATCAGGTCGTTCTCGAAGATGATGACTATCCTGATCTGGAGGTAAAGGTTCGCGCCAAGCGCGCGCCCAAGACCCTTCAGAGCGCGATCTGGTTTCATCACGGCCGTAGCCGTCGTGGCCATAGCTGGAAGGAGCATCGCTCCAGCCAGTGGCGTTCCTGATGGGACGATATCGATATGGGCAGGGTTTCGACCCCTGCCCATCTTCATTTTCCGCATTTGATCTAATCGAGCCCGGGGCCCACAGTCGAGCCAAAGATTGCTTGAGGTTTCCCTATGTCTGAAGTTCGTTTCGTCGTCAAAATTGATGTCGCCAATCCCGATGATTTGCTCGAAGCCGCGCAGGAGCGTGGTTATGAAGGCGCTGCCGATGACATTGCCGAGATTGTCGATGTCGTCGTAATCAATGCCGAAAAGGCTCCTGTTGATACAGGGTTTGAGATCGTCAGTTCAGCGGTGACCAAGGGTGCCGATGAAAAGGCTTACGAGATCGATTTCCATCTCCGGATCACGGACGAGACCGCTTTCATCACGGAGGCCCGTCGTCGTTATTTCGCCTGCTGGGGTGACGATCACTGGTTGCCTGACGGCCTGTCCGAAGCCGGTTATGAAATCCTTGTCGCCAGCAATGGCAATCCGGATAGCCCTGTTGATATCGGCTTCGAGATCACCGGCACCACATATTACGCGGACTTGCCTTTAAGCCCGGCCGTCATTGAGGCATTTTCGGATGATTTGAACGCGTCAGCAGTTCCTGGCATGTAAGGATTGAGAGATGACGATGACAGACAAGACAGTTGATGCCGTTATCGGCGCTTTTTACGAGTTGCCTGATGGCAGGATTGCCCGGACATACGGCTGGAGCGGCTCCACCCGGATGGTGGCTTACTACTTCGATACTGACGAGCCTCGTGGCAGGATTTTCGAAGACGATATGGCGGACTGGAAACTTCGCTCTGACCTGGCTGATTTTCCGAACGCAAGAGACCCGCGTCTTCCCCGAGAGTTCGATCTGCACTGGGACATCAAGTATATGTCGGAGCTGAAAAGGGTGCTGCGCTCCGGCGACCATGACTATATCGATGAAATTCGTGAGATGGTCACCAGTCACAGCCTCCCGATTGACGAGGCGCTGCTCAATCCCTCGAAGATAAGGCCGTAGGTGGTGTTTGCGGCTGAACTGTTGCCATGATGTAATCCTGGGTGTGCGGCATGGTTCTTTCAGCCATCACCGGGCATTTTTTGTCGACGTAGCAGCATAGACGGAGAGAAATCAGGATGGCCCTGTTTGAAATCATAATCGAGTTGCCGGTCGGTTTGGATGTCGACACGCTAACTGTCGCGGCAAAGCAGGCTGGTTATGACGATGCGAAAACATCTCGAACAGATGCTGAATCGCTGTTCAGTGTTTTGATCAGGCATCCCAAATCATCTTTCGAGACAGGTCATATGCTTGCGGAAACGATACTGCAGCATTTGCCACCGCAGTCCAGATACCATTCTCACAGGTCCTCCGTTTCGATCAGTGAGATGTCTCCTGAGGATTTAGACGCCCTGCTAAATGAAATCGAGAACTCGACATACGGCCAGGCCTCGTAGACCAAATTCTTTTGACTGAGGTCTCTTACAAGAACTCATGTGATAGTTGGCACCGCACGATCCAGGAGCGAAGCCCGTTGCCGACTTACCTTTCCCAAGAAGACTTTTTCCACCGGTACTTTGAAGAATTCGGAGACGGAATCGAGCCGTCGCCAGAAAACCTGACTATGGTGCGCGAATTCCTTCTTGAAAAGTGGCGTCAGAGGGCCGCCGAGTTAGACAAGGAACCGCCGACGGATTTGACGGATTCCTGCAAATTCAGCGCCCTGTTCGGAAGCGTCGTCTTCGGTGCGGACATTGGCGGTAACTGGAACCATGTCTACAATCTGGTTGATGGCGAAATTGTCGACATCAACGCTGAAGCTGCCGACGTGAAGGGGCGCAGGGGCATCTACAAGCACGACTCCAGCTTCATCGAGAGTTACGACTTCCGCGAGTCGATGAAGACGTGTAGAGAAAGAGTGTCGACCTGGCTGAGAGAATTCGCCCCCTTGTACACCTCGAAACTGGACGCCGATAACAGCTCAGCACCAGGAATGTAAGCCATGCTTCTCACGCCTGTCGATTACCTCATGAATGATAAACAAGTCCTGCGCTGGCATGACGGGCTGTCAGAGATACTTTCCCTGCAGCGCAGTGCGTCGACGCACGACCCCTGGCTGTTCCACGGCACCAGTCAGCGGAACGCCAGGGTCATTGCCGAAAGCGGTTTCAATCCTCGAACGTCATACGTCTTCGTCCCGGATTTCGAGCGAGGGAACGGCCATGGGAAGGTGCAGGATTGCGTCTTTTGGGCTTCAACGATGGATATGGCTCGAAACTTTGCTGAGAAGAAGTCAAATAGCGGGTACAACGGCTTTCCCGTGATCTTCGCTGCTCGCGCATCCGATCTTTCGGAAACAGGAAGGCTCATACCGGACTACAACACCTGGGATTACGACTGGGATCGCAATCCGGATTATCTTCCCGTTGATTGGCGCGATTCTCTCACGAAGCTCTCGGCGATTGCGGTCGCTGACTGTCGGATTGTACCGAACCTTCGAATGTTTGCCCCTGATGATCTCGATATCATGCCAGACCCGCAAACTGCCAATGCCCGGTTTGCTGAACACCTGGAGGAGCTATACAAGCCTGACTGCGATGAGGAGGAGCCTTCAATGGTTCCTGGGATGTGATTGCCGAACGTGACGCCAAAGATTTCCTGACTTTGGAGAAGCCTGATACCTGACTTAGACGTGACGATTGAGTTGGTTTGGTAGGGGCGGAGAATTGCGACATCTCGACCCTCCGCTTAAAAGGCGGACGCTCTTCCTCTGAGCTACACCCCCGAAACCAAGGAAATGTGTGGTGGGTGATCACGGGCTCGAACCGTGGACCCTCTGGTTAAGAGCCAGATGCTGCTACCAACTGAGCTAATCACCCACTTTATAACGAGCCAGATGGTGAATGCTGTGGGGTTCGAACCCACGACCTGCTGATTAAAAGTCAGCTGCTCTACCGGCTGAGCTAAGCATTCATCACCAAGCTCGTTATGTTTCTAATCTAGCAAACGATCTTTCGGTCGTCAATAACTATTTTGCCTTTTTTTATTTATTTTCAATGACTTAGGAGTTACGCAATAGGTCTCCGATCTGGGAGTTTACCCAAAGCCAGACATCTCCACGTTTTCGTTTTGATTTCGGCACCGGGCATAAAAAAAGGCCTCAGAATTTCCGAGGCCTACTTGTGAGAGCGCAACAGAAATCCTTACCTGGTTTTCACCCGGTGCATGGATTTTCGTTTAAGCTTCATCACAACGCGCATTACATTTCCTTTGCGAATTTCGGGCGTCCGACCGGATCGGCATCCAGTGCCTCAGCGACAGCTTGACGTGCCCTCATCACACGACTTTTAACAGCTCCGACGCCACAATCAAGCACTTTTCCTATTTCTTCGTAGCTATAGCCTTCGATGGCAAGGTAAAACGCTGATTTTTGCTCAACCGGCAAGGTCTCGATTGCCTCGCCCACGGTTCGTATCCGCATATGATCAAGTGCGTCGGCTTCGGAATATGTCCTTGGGTGAACGGCAGTCATCCTGTTCACGTAGTCATCGGCGACTTTCTTCCGCCGCTTCATGTTCTTATGAACATTGACCATGATCGTGAAAAGCCACGGGTTCATCTTCGTCCCGAGTTCGAATTTATTGCTGTTTTTCAGCGCTTCAATGACGGTGTCCGTCACGATCTCCTGGGCAAGCTCAGGATTCCGCGTCCTGGCAAGCGCAAAACGCTCCAAGTCCTCACGGCAATTTAATAGTTGTTCTCTGAATGCATCATTAGGACTCATATCCCCTCCAACTAAGCCCTTAAAGGAAATATGTCAACTTTTCCGCCTTGTGTCAAACTCATGATGCGAAATAACTATTGAGAAACAATTAATTTCGGCGGAAAATAGAAAATCTCGCGGGAATTTGAACGATGTTTTCCTTTGTTAAGAAGAAATTGGCTATAGAATCCCTGGATGAAACAGCAAAGATTGTTGTCCAGCGTTTGGGAGACCTTAGCCCTGTTGAACGCGCCCAGACTTTGGCTGTTACAAATTCTTTGATGATCGCCGGATCAAAAGTCTACGGCGCAGACTTCGCAATGAAGCCCATTGCTCTCTCTGAGGAAATCGCCATAGATGCGGTTCTGGAAATGAGAGATCGGCAGCAGAAAATCCTTGCGTCGACGCCGAACCTTGAAGGAATGAGTACCGGGAACCCGATATTTGCGGCTTTCAAAAGGGAGTTGTCAGGCTGCGAGGTGGCAATGATCACTGCAGGAGCAGCGTTCCACCCTGCTGCGCGGGCAGCTGCACCTAAGTGCTGGCGACTGCTTGCATCGTCAACTCCTTTTGCAAAATATGCGGTTGAGGTCTTGCTTCTTTATCAGAAAACTCATTCACTAAACGCCGTTGTCACCGTTAACGGCGAGACACCGGATGCCAAACTCCTTTATAGCCTTGCTTCCGTGCTGCTGCCGCTGTTCAGACCTAAAGGAAAATAGGCATCATGAGCTTGTCACGAACCATTCTGTCAGGCGTGTCCATCCTGACAGTGGTAGTTGGCGTTGCTGTAGCCGGTAGTGCAGTCAGTTATCTCAGGACTCTTTCCGCCGATCTCCCGAATATCGCGGCGGTCGGCAGATGGCAGCCTCGTGAAGGCAGCCGTATTCTGGGCGTCGATGGCACCGTTCTCGGGGTCCATGCAAAGGAATACCGCGAATTCGTTCAGCTGGAGTCAATCCCGCCTCTGGTTATAAGCGCCTTCCTGGCAGCTGAAGATGCAAATTACTGGCATCACAAAGGTGTCGATCCGGTCGCCGTTGTGCGTGCCCTTGTCTCGAACTTCAAGGATGACAGTCGTGTCATCGGCGGTTCGACTATCACGCAGCAGGTCGTGAAGAACCTCATACTGTCGTCCGAGCGTACGTTTGATCGTAAGGCTAAGGAAGCCTTGCTGGCGCTTAAGGTCGACAAGGAAATTGGCAAGGCCCGAGTGCTGGAAATCTATCTCAACGAAATCTATCTCGGCGCGGGCTGTTACGGTGTCCAGGCCGCTGCCAAATGCTATTTCGGAAAGTCGCTGGATCAGTTGCTTCCGGAAGAGGCTGCCGTGCTGGCAGGTCTGCCTCAGGCTCCTTCGGCCGCCAATCCATATTCGAACATGAAGAAGGCGGTTAGTCGCCGCAACTACGTTCTCGACCGTATGGGCAAGGTCGGCTACTTGCCTTTGGAAGAGGTTGCCCGACTGAAGACCCGACCGATCACCACTGTTGGCCGCTCCGATGCAGTAACAGGTCCAGTCGATCCGGCCTATGCCTACGCCGAAGAGACCGTTCGTCGCCTGCAGGTTGGTTCGGTCGGCTCTGACCAGTTTTACGGGGAGGGCGGCGATCTCAAAACCACTCTCGTTCCCTCATTGCAGAAAGTCGTACACGAAGAGCTTCGTCGAGGGCTTGTGATCGAAGATCGTCTGAAAGGGTATCGAGGGCATCTGGCGAGGGGTGTCAGTTTCCCTGTCGATTGGGAGCGACCTGAGCTTGCCCAGCCCGCTGGCGCTGAGAATTGGCGCGTTGGCATTATCGAAGACGTCGGCCGTGATCTTAAAGTTCAAACGCGCGATGGTTTCATGACCGTCGAGAAAACGGGCTTCTCATGGGTTACCGGAAAGCGAGGGGCAAGCTCGGTCTTCAAGCGCGGCGATGCCATTCTGGTCGGCGATATCGGCGATGGTCCGGAGATTGTCCAGGTCCCGAAGACGCAAGGAGCCATCGTCGTCATGCAGCCTGAGACAGGCGCTGTGCTTGCCCTCGATGGCGGCTTCAGTGCTGCGGGCAGCGAATTCAATCGCGCGACACAGGCAAAGCGTCAGATCGGCTCGGTGTTCAAGCCATTCGTATATCTGACAGCGCTCCAGATGGGCTACAATGCCATGTCTCCGGTGCTGGATAGTCCTATTTCGCTCGATACCGGTAACGGCAAGGGTGACTGGCGTCCGCAGGAAAAAGACAAGGGTTTGGGCCTGATCACGCTCCGACAAGCGTTGGAGAAGTCTCGCAATCTGGCAACCGTGCGACTGCTCTACGACATCGGTGAGAATACTATCGGGGACGTTGCGCGCAGCATCGGCCTGGAGATGCCCGCGAATATGACCTACGCGATGGCGCTGGGTTCTGCCGAGACCACGCCGTTGAATGTAGCTACAGCATACAGCGCGATTGCCAATGGGGGTCGCCCGGTCAACCCTGCCTTCTTTGGCGACCTTCATAACACCACCGCCGACAAGGCATCCTTTGACCCGATTGCCGTCGCCCAGCTTTCATCGATCCTGGAAGGCGTGACCTATGCGGGAACGGCTCGAACGGCGTTCTCGGACTTCCCACACGCTATCGCCGCCAAGACCGGCACGACAAACAGTTCGCGCGACGTCTGGCTTGCTGCCTACGGACCCAAATTCGTGATTGTCACGTGGCTTGGCAATGACGACTTCACGCCTCTTCACAAGGGAGCGGCTGGCGGACAAACCGTTGCACCGATTGTTCGGCGCATCCTTGACCGTTCTCAGGGTTCAATCGAATTTGCCGACTTTACGCTGCCTGAAGGATCGGTCACCATTCGAGTAGACCGCGCATCTGGTTCGTTCAATCCGGAAGGCGACGTCGTCGAAATCATCCGTGAAAATGAGCTGGCGTCCTATACGCAGTCAAATACCGAGGAGAGCCAAGATGAGCAGCCAACAGAGCAACCCGCAGAACAAGGAGTTTCTGAACCGGTTCCTGGACTACCTGAAACAGAGCCAGGAAGAGGAGACGAACCCTTACCAGGTGAGTAAGGGTGAGGTCATCGAGGAGGCAGTCGACGAAATTGAATCGAAAGCGATTATTTCCTATGCCGATCTCTCAATTGATCTCGACAAATTTGAGGGCCTGTCGGACGAAAAGATCATTGAGCACCTGCAACGCGTAGGAAAACTTGCGACGGACGGTCAGCTCAAAGAAGTTATCGGAATGCATCCAACCTATCCGTATGAGGGTAGTCATGATGATCTCGTCACCCTATATATCCAGCATACGATGAAGGTAATCTCCAATTTACGTTCACTGCAGGATTGAGAAATGCTTGATATTCGCTCGGTCATTGAAGAAGTTCCGCTGGACGAAATTGTCTTCGCAGAGCGTATCAAGGGTGTTCATGAGCCTTACGTTGGGCAGCCTGAGGGGCATCTTTACATCTTGCGCGATGGATACTTGGTTCGGATCATTCCGGCTATCGTCGCGCAGAAGAAGGTGTTCTTCTTTGACATTAACCATCGCTTCGATGCGGAAACCGTGAAGCAAGTCTGGAGAATTCGGCCAGCTGCAGATTAATCCCGGCCGATCTCTGCCATTGCCCTATTCTTGACTTTTTTCAGCCCACGCCGCTCACTTTTAGGAGAAACCAAATCCTGGAGGAGCGGTGACGATATCACGCACATCTGCTCTTTCTCGCCCGATGCTCGATCCCGAGGAAGAGGCTAAACTCATACAAAGAGTGAAGGATACCAACGACCTTGCTGCTGAAACGCGCATCGTCGAATCCTATTATCGCGTCTGTTTCAGTACGGCTGCGAATTATAGCAAGAACCCGGCCGACATCGAGGAACTGGCACAGGAAGCCTATTTCGGGCTGCGTCGCGCCATTCATAAATACGATCCCGCGCGCGGCACTAAATTCTCCACCTACATTCGTGATTGGCTCAGGTCCCATATATCGGCCGCATCATCTAAAACAATGAGCCCCATATCCATTCCACCTCGGCTCTACATCGACGCCAAAATGAACCGTCTGGACAGCAAGAAGCATGCTTCCGCGTTGAATGCGGTCTCACCTGTTCTTGAGCTGGATGCCCCCATCATGCAGGAGGAAGGCAGTGAGAGCGAGCAGACCCGCCTTGTCGACACTTCGCCGAACCCTGAAGAAAATGCCATCTCAGTCTCGTCCCGGCAACATGCTAAAACCCTGATTGCGCTGGGGATGGAGAAGTTGACGGATCGCGAACGTCATATCATTGCTCGACGTCGTCTGAGTGAATATCCGGATACGCTGGAAGAGATAGGCCTCGATCTAGGCATTACCCGCGAACGAGTAAGGCAAATCGAGATCGAGGCCGTTGAAAAAATGACAGCGCTTTTGTCATCGCTGCCTGGAGATCAGCGTTTACTTTGAGACCTGCACGACGCCGCCGGTAGAGCCGAAACCGCCCTCGCCTCGTTCGGTGGTGTCGGCGAACTGTTCGACATCCAGAATCCGCGCCTGTTCAACCCGCATAAACGCGATCTGAGCGATGCGGTCGCCAGGATTGATGGTGATCGGTGCACCGCCCTGGAACAGGATTTCGTCCTTGTACTTGATCGTCGGCATCAGGCGGTTCCATGCGACACACTTCAGTTCGCCCTGGTAGTCGCTGTCGATAAAGCCGACAGTGTTACCCATGACGAGGCCGAGCGAACCGGTCGAGGAGCGCGGCATGACGACACCTGCGTAACGTGGGTCCTTGATCCACATCTTGAAGCCCATGTCGAGCTTCACCTGCTGCTGCGGCTGCAGGATGATCGGCTTGTCGATACAGGCGTAAAGGTCCATGGCACCGGCACCCTCGCTCTTGAACATGGGTACGCCGTTTACCGTGCCATGGCGGCCGGGCAGGTTCCGCAGACGTTGGTCGATTACGATAACTTCAATGTCGAGTTTGCTCATACTTTTCTCCAAAATTCGATGATGAGAGTGGGGGTTAGAAGTTTTTCCGCAAAAAGCCGCCAGCCAAGCTCACTGAGATTTGGCATGAAGGTGTCGCAGTTGAACTGACCAGGAATTCTTGTGATTTCCGCGTGAGAGCAGAATGGTTCCAGTTGGCGATAGATTTCACCGCCACCTGCGACCAACATTTCAGAGAGGCCGTTATCGTGGCCGACCTCAATTGCCGCCTGGATATTGAGCCCGTTCCCATCCTCACTGCGGCTCAGGACATGGATTGTCCGGCCTCTGAGTGTGGTGGGCAAGCTTTCGAAGGTGCGGCGGCCCATGATCAGGTGCTGGCCCATGGTCCGCTGCTTAAAGTGAGCGAGATCGGCGGGCTCGTGCCACCCGAGCGAATTTGCGCGACCGATGCCCCAGGCCCTGTCGCAGGCCGCAATCATAGTAAGTTTCATGGGATTACACCGCTACAGGAAATTCGATGATGGGATGCGGGTCGTAACCCTCAACGACAAAATCCTCGATCCGGAAGTCATCGATGTTGTCGACCTTTCGAAGTGATTTCAGCTTCGGAAAAGGCCTCGGCTCTCGGGACAGTTGCGTCAAGCAACCTTCAATATGATCAAGGTATACGTGAGTATCTCCGCCGCTCCAAATCAGTTCACCAACGTCCATGTCGACTATATTTGCCACCATATGAAGTAACGCTGCCGCCCCAATCAGGTTGAACGGCAACCCAAGCGCAGAATCTACACTTCTTTGTGTCAACATAAGGGAGACCCTTGCTTTCTCCTTTACCGAATTTCTTCCGAGTAGACTCCAACCAAGAGACGAATTGCTAGACAGTGCTTCAAGGTTTACTTCAGCAGGATTTGTAACCTGGAACTGATACAGCAGGTGACAGGGAGGCAGCGCCATCTTGTCGAGGTCTGCAACATTCCAGCCATGGAAGAGCATTCGGCGGCTTGCCGGGTTTGTCTTCAGCGTCTTGATGATGTCGCCGAGCTGATCGTATTCCTTCCCGTCCGGCCCCATCCATTTACGCCATTGCTTTCCGTACACGGGACCGAGATCGCCCCATTTCTCGGCGAAATCTGTATCGGCTACAATCTTGTCTTCGAATTCCCTTTGCTCGATCTGATGGCCTGTTTCCTTGCGATATTTTGCCAGCGGCCAGTCAGTCCAAATTCTGACGTTCTCGATCAGCAGGTCGCGAATGTTAGTCTTCCCGGTTAGAAACCAAAGCATTTCCTTGATTGGAAGTTTCCAGAAAATCTTCTTCGTCGAGAGCACTGGGAACGATCCGTCCGACAGATCAAACCGAAGCGCCGTTCCGAACTTCGCAACTGTTCCCGTGCCGGTTCGATCAATGCGGAGGTCCCCCGTTTCCAGAATATCGCGCATGAGGTCGAGGTACTGGTGTTCGGGCAAAGTCATGCAGATGATCCGGAAAAGGAATTGGTTGAGGAATTCTAGGATCAAAAAAAGGCTTTCGGCAATCCGTGAAAATTTCTTTTAGCCGACATCGTCCGCTTCCATACTTGTTTGGTAACGGAGAATTCCTATGACTAAACGCAAACCAACAAACGTCGTCGAACAGTTGAAAGAACTCGTCGTCGAGACATTGAGTTCAATCGGCTACGATGTGTCGGGCATTTTCGCCACCGAGCGCGGCCTGGCTATCCCGTCGGCGAAAATGCAGGTAACCCTCAAGGTTTCCAAGGGACACCGCGTATTCGAGTGCATCGAGCAGTATTCCGTCATGGACGTTTCGACAGGTAAGGAGACCGTTCTGACGATGGTTCGCTTCGAAGAGCCTATGGAGAAGCCTGCCAGCATGGCTCGTTCGATTGCGCTCCATATCGCACAGAACCAGATCGACGGAGCTATTGATCGAACAATTTGACTTGCATCAGCAATTTGTCGATTTCACCGCCACGACTTAGGATTTTTACGAAATTAGAATAAAACTGTGAGGAAGCGATGGCGGCTGCAATCAGAAAACCAGCAAATTCGAGCGGCTTCGGACGTATTATCGAAAATGTTGCCCAGCGCCTCGACACCGCGCTGAATGGCCGACTGACGTCGGCTCTCAAAAGCTCGACTACACTGACGCCAGCACGAGGCATTTTCGATCTCAATCCTCGCTTTGGCGTAATTTCGGCCATGGAAAGCACGGTTACCCGTGACTGGACCAAGGCGGCGTCTGATTTTGCCCGGTTCACCATCGACGAAGCGCGCGAACGTCTTGCTGCGCTGCTGGATGGTGATTTCTTTGTCGACAGTTTCCAGGACCTGATGGAATACCTGAAGGAGCGCTCGCTCGCTCTGGAAAGTCGTATCTTCCAGGGAAACATTATCAACTTCCTGGTCGACACCAAGACCAAGCAGTCTGTTCCGGCAGCTCAGGTTCATCCAAGCCTGTCCCATCAAAACATCCGCGCCCTTGAGATGCGCGGCTCGCTTAAGCGCGTTGTTGGTTCCAGTGATCCTGCCGAGGTTTTCGGCAACTGGCAGGGCATGTCCATGCTTCTTGATCAGTCGAACGAAAACCTGGGCTACACGGTGTCAGGTGAGACTGGCTATTTCGGTAAGAAATATGCGGTGGCAACTGCAAATGCCGACGAGAACATGGCGATCATTCGTAAGGCTCGAAGCGAGGGTGTGGAGCTGATTGTTCCAAACCGTCCGGGTCACGAGCCTGGAGACATGGTTGCTGGCATGCCTATCCTTCGCAAGGCGAAGTCTATGGACGCGTCACTTGTCCATTCGTCGCTGGATCACCGTAACCTGACGTTGGCATTCGGCCAAACGATGTTCGATCTATATGAGGAACTTGCTCGCAAGAACTCGGCCGGTCCGGCTACGACCCGCTCCATCGATGTAAAAAGCGCCGAGGTTGTGTCGTTCGAAGACTTTAAGGCTCGGTATACCGCGCCGAAGAACGCGGTCAACGAGTTCGCCGATAGTGAGGACGACGGCCTCGGTTTCGGTGGCATGGTCGAACCCGCGCAGAAGACGATTGGAAAACGCACCATCGTACTTCGTCGCGGTGCAGACGCTGCAGGATCGCTGGCGGTCTGGGACGCAGATAGCAAATTCGAACTTCAGATGGCACCCAACTGCCTTCCAGAGGGTGAATACCAGCGCCTTGCAGTCAACGGCGAACTTGAAGGTTACTCCGTTGTCGGTCAACGCGGTTCTCTGAAACATCTCGACAAGAACCGCCGCCCAGTGCAGGAAATCCATCATGAACAGGAATTCGATCAGGAATTCGGAACAGACGAAGATTTTGCACCAGCGCTACAAAGACGCTTGAAGTAGCCAAGGAATTCTCCCATATTCAAGAGCATCCGAAATGCCTTGTGTCAACGAGTTTGGCACAAGGTTTTTTAATTCACGCTACCCTTGGAGAAGAATATGGCGCGACCGAATACGCAAGAAGCTCCCGCTGCAGGAGATAAGAAGAAGGCGCTCGATGCTGCCTTGGCTCAGATCGAACGCTCGTTCGGCAAGGGTTCGATCATGAAGCTCGGCGAAAATGAGCAGCCGCGCGACATCGAAGTCGTTTCCACTGGTTCGCTTGGCCTGGATATCGCGCTCGGTATCGGTGGTCTGCCGAAGGGCCGCATCATCGAAATTTATGGACCGGAAAGCTCGGGTAAGACCACGCTCGCTCTCCAGGCCGTTGCTGAAGCGCAGAAGAAGGGTGGCGTTTGTGCCTTCGTCGACGCCGAGCATGCGCTCGATCCGGTCTACGCCAAGAAGCTGGGCGTCAATCTGCAGGAACTTCTGATTTCGCAGCCCGACACTGGAGAGCAGGCGCTTGAAATCACGGACACCCTGGTTCGTTCCGGCGCAATCGACGTCCTCATCGTCGACTCCGTCGCTGCTCTGACGCCGCGCGCCGAAATCGAAGGCGAAATGGGTGATAGCCTGCCGGGTCTGCAGGCTCGCCTGATGAGCCAGGCACTGCGCAAGTTGACCGGTTCCATCTCCCGTTCGAAGTGCATGGTCATCTTCATCAACCAGATTCGTATGAAGATCGGCGTCATGTTCGGTTCGCCGGAAACCACGACCGGCGGCAACGCGCTGAAGTTCTATGCCTCGGTTCGTCTCGACATTCGTCGTATCGGCTCCGTGAAGGACAAGGAAGAGGTCACCGGCAACCAAACGCGCGTGAAGGTCGTCAAGAACAAGATGGCACCGCCCTTCAAACAGGTCGAATTCGACATCATGTACGGTGAAGGCGTCTCGAAGACGGGTGAACTCATCGACCTCGGCGTCAAGGCCAACATCGTCGAGAAGTCGGGTGCCTGGTTCTCTTACAACAGTCAGCGTCTCGGCCAGGGCCGCGACAACGCCAAGAACTTCCTGAGGGACAATCCGGCACTTGCCGATGAGATTGAAGCCAAGATCAGGCAGGACAGCGGCGTTCTCGGTGAGGCTCTGATGGGTGGCGCTGAGCCTGATGCCGACGGCGTTGAGCCCACCGACGATTGATTCCTCCAGGTCCGGGCGATTACCGTCGCTCGGACCTCTCTGTTCGAGAGTTACCCTTGTCTTCTGAACTTCGTACATTCACGGCTGTTTACGACCACGAAGATGACCTCAGGGTCTCGATTTCGCCAGTCGACGCGTTCTCCTGCCCTGCAACGACAATGTCTCAGTGCCCTCGCACCGACAAAAGCTCTTCGCTGTTTCTGGTCCTCCGGCCAAGCTCAGTTCTCTTACCGTCCGCACGCTTGGTAGAGGTTGATCCCTGATCATGTCGAATGTCTATGAACAAGCGGAAGTCTTGACATCTCTTTTGGTTCTTGGCGGTGCCACCGATATTCCGGATCATAGCGGCATACTTGACCGCGCTCTGGGTGAGGTCGGTCAAGGATTGCCCGCTCCATTAAAGCTAACTTTCGCGACGACCAGCGTTGGATTCCGGTGTTTTGAGCTACCGGACATCATTCTGGCTTGTCATGAAACCGGGTTGGTCGAATGGCAACACGGCGATATGCGGGTGCTGAAACTCCGCCTGCCCATCGAGCACGCTTTTGAAATCGCATTCACCAATCTCTCGATTGCCAGTTATCAGGAAACAGGGCAGACGCTTGTCGCAGCGCTTGAGAATGCGGAGTATCAGGCGGCAAAGATTTCGTCATCTCGATGATTCCGGTTTTTTTCACAATTCCATTCTCCTCCCAAAAGTATTCGTTGACCGAAGCCTTCACGGTGGTGTTATTGGAGAACTCCTTGCGGTGCAGTCGAATCCATCGCAGCATCTAACAATCCCAAGATAAGGAATTCCTCATGCTCCGCAGAAAACTCCTCGCAGTGATCAGTTCTGTCTCCGTGTTGTCGGTGGCGCTCGCCTCTCCTGCAGCCGCTATTCAGCTTGGAACACCTGAGACTGCAGCCCCGGAAGCACCCAAGACTGTCGCCTTCAATCCGGAGGTTTCCTATCCCAGCGATATCGTCACCGGCTCCGCCTCGGCACCGGTTACCATCATCGAATATGCATCCCTCACCTGCCCGCATTGCGCCAATTTTCACACGAAGGTCTACAACGATCTGGAGAAGGCGCTGATCGACACTGGCAAGGTCCGTTTCGTATTCCGCCATTTCCCGCTCGACCAGATCGCAGCGGTCGCCTCCACGGCTGTTTCCTGCGCTCCGAAGGAAAGCCAGGCGAAGGTGGTTTCCGGGCTCTTCACCAGCCTGCTCTCCGACAAGCCCTGGCCGAATGCAGGCACTTTTGAAGTTGGCGCTGGCGCAGTGTTTTCTCATGCTCTCGGCGACGCATATGATTTCGAAGCCCTCAAGAAGTGCGCTGAAAACGATGAGCAATTCCGTGAGGCTGTGAAGCCACGCTTCGATGCTGAGAGTGCGAATGTCATCACCGGCACTCCGTTCTTCTTTATCAATGGCCAGCCTTACATGGGGCCGCGCACCGTTGAGGAATTCTCCAAGGCTGTCGACGCCGCTATCGCCGCCAAGCAGGCGAAATGATTCTCCTGATCTAAGAACGACGTTAGAATTCCAGGTCATCAAATTGGTGATCTTTCGGCCTGAAGGTGTAGGTACACAAAGTATCTCCGATCTTCAGGCCGAATTTCCTTGCGCCTGCTTTCATTGGTTCAATCGGAATGCGCAGGAAATGGTGATAATAGTCGATGCACTTTGCCACGAACGCCGGTCCATGCGGGTCCTCACCCTTTAAAAGCGCCTGGAGCGTCGCAAGATGCGCCATCTCGTGCAGGATCGTTACCGGCGTGTGTCCCCAATCGGCAATATGCACGCTCCATGTATCCACTCGGGCATAGCAGGGCAGATTGTCCACGGACATGAACTCGACCTTGGGTATCGGCATGTTTTCGCGCATGGCGACTGATTTCACCAGGCCCCGGCATTGATCGCGGGAAAGGATTGCTCGCGCTTTCGGTTCCACATACATCGCTTCCCAGGCATAGCAAGCCTCGGCAATAGCGTTCACACGGCCTGCCATAAAAAATCTCCGCCAAATACTCATGATAGGGCCGTCGGCGGAGATTTCGTAAAGCTATAAAACCACCTCCAATCAATGGAGCGTAGGAGTGACTTCTGTTTCGAGTTCTTCTGTCGCCTCTTCTTTCCACTGTTCTTCCTTCGATTGTCGGATCGAGGCCAGGGCGAAAGAGACCGCGTGGGCTGGATCGGCCGTGTCAATGTCGACCGACCGAACGAGGCCATAGAGAGCGACCAGATCGTTGTCCGGCAGTTCCTTTAGCCAGGAGATGAAATGTTCGCGGTTGTCGAAAGCCATCGGGCACGTCGCCCAGCCTTTCGGTTTGGCACCATTCCATTCGGAGAGGACGAGATGTCCACCCTGGCGACCATTTGTGTAGAACTTTGCCCTGATGTCTTCATCCGAGTGAGGCTCGTAGTTCCCTTCGGTGAAATGCCACAGCGCGTCACTGCAAGCTTCAAAGAAAACGTCGCTATCACTCTCTTCGAACTTTTTCCAACGTTCGTTGAAGGCTTCGTTGAATTTGAAACCTTCTGCTTTCGATGCCGAGCAATCGCCCCGGACCTTGATATCCCAGGCGAGGACAAATCCGCCGTTGTTGGAATTCATGGGATAGTATCCTTCGTGGCGAGCAAGCGCCACGATCATCTCATCGCGAGTTGCGTCGGGATAGGAATAGTCGGTCTGATCATTAGCGTTAGCGCTCTTCATGACTTCCGTGCGGAGGTCTGGTCCGGTGGGATTCTCGACCTTGCCCTTCGAAATCCACAGATCGAGGATGTCACCTGCATTAGGCTTGGTGCCACGGTCGATGTCGTCGATGCCGCCGCGATATCGAGGAGACTTGCGAACATACTGGGTGAATTGCTCCCAGGTCATATCCTTGATCGAGTCAAACTCCTTACGGGCGTCCGATCCTAAGAAGCCGCGATTTTCCAGTTGGCGGTCAAGAACGACCTGTCGGAAATTTTCGTCAAGGATCGCGATCCCGTTGTACTCGCTGCCGATGATGCCGCCCGCGTTATAGGCATTCGAAAGCACGACCGTGAATGTGCGGTCTCCGAACTTCTTTTCGAAGATGTCGTTCTCACTTCCGTACTGGTATGGGCCTTTGTTCATATGTCGTGATCTCCTTGTGCTGGGCTCAAGATAAAAAGATTTCCTGCAAAAGACCACTCCTTAGTGTTGACTTTGTCAAAGAAGTTCGTATATTCAATCTTGCCTTCTTCGGAGGGCTATGGTGCTAAACGACTGTGATGAAGCGGTAAGGAAGGGGTCTTCAAGTGATCCCCACCTCCACCATAAGTATACCTCAGGGTGACTTGGACTACCGGAGCGAGTGGCATAAGCAAGAGCTACGCGTGGTGGTCAACAGGAAATCCTAGCTCGAAATGCGAAGGGGTATATTTATGATGGGGGTGCAAGGGTTCGACTTGCTGATGGAGTTAGGTTTTGTACTCGGCATGATACCGCCGTTATCGGGTCAAAAGTGTAGTTGCAAACGACAACAACGCTAAGGCTTTCGCTCTCGCTGCCTGATGGCGGTGCGGGTTAGCCGCTCCAAGTCCTCCTGGTTAGCACCTTGAGGCGGGGTCCCTGGGTACCTGGCAACAGAAACCCAGGAATTTCTCCAAGCAATCCTTTAGAGCCTGTTTACACTCAGGCAATTCTGTCGATAATTCCTCGTGTCCGGAATTCGGAATTCCTTACCTGAGGCAAATTATGAGTGCAGCTGCTACCCAGCGCGGCGAGCGTGATCTACGGCTCGACTTCTTTCGTGGCCTGGCCCTGATCACGATTTTTATCAACCACGTCCCTGGGACAATCTTTGAGCTGGCTACGACTAGGAATTTTGGCTTTTCTGACGCAGCTGAAGCATTCGTGCTCATGTCTGGAATCTCTGCTGGTCTTGCCTATACAAACGCTTACCTGCGCGATCAAATCCAGGCTCGACTGATCATTTTACGCCGGGCGGCCCGCCTCTATAGTGTTCACCTTCTAAGCACAATCATTGCGATTTCCATTCTGCTGCTCGGTCATTTTTTCTTTGATACAGACCCCCTCTCTCGGAGGATCAATCTCTATCCGGTGCTGCATGAGCAGGCGGAATGGGTTCTCGGCTTCATTACGCTCGGGCATCAGCTCGGGTACTTCAACATTCTGCCGCTCTATATCATTCTCTTAGGCATCACCCCTTTCCTTTTGCCGTTCGCGTTGAAAAACTCAAGACGGCTTATTCTGGCCTCAGTGATCATCTGGTTCCTGGCCGGACATTTCCGTATCAACCTGCCGAATTTCCCAGCAGACGGTTTCTGGTTTCTAAACCCATTCAGCTGGCAGCTGATTTTCGTGGTTGGTCTCGCTGTCGGTGTCCGTTGCAAGCAGGGCAAGGCGCTGCTTGGCTATAACCCCGTCCTGTTGGCTTTGGCCGTCATTTATGCCCTTTGCGCCTTGACGGTGGTCCAAGCGCATCTGTGGGACTATGTCATGTTCCCACATATCACGCACGTCATTGGCGGCTTCGACAAGGGCATCCTTCCCTTGCCTCGCCTGCTGCACATCCTTTCGCTGTTCTATATCGTCATTAACCTGAACGTGTGTTTCCGCATTTCGATGGCCAAGGCGTCGGAACCAATCGTCATGCTCGGTCGTCAAAGTCTTGCGGTTTTCGCCTGGGGTTCTGTTATCAGCATCGCGCTCCAGATGTTGAAAGAAGCGGAGCAGTTTACCTGGCAGATGGATTTGGCTGCTCTGGCGACCGGTCTTTTCATTCAATATTTGGTTGCCTGGTATCTGAATGCGAGAAAGACCGTAAAGCGAGCCGCAATTGCCACTCACGCGCACTGATAAATCCGTGGCATAATTCCTTCATGACCTCAGTGTTGACACCATTTGGCAAGTCGCCAGTTCTGTGTTATCAACATTGAAGCTCACGAATGGGAAATGACATGCGAGACAGCGCCAGGTTTTTTATCGGAGACATTCACGGTGAAGCACGATTGCTTGAGCAGCAGCTTGCCTTTATCGAGGATGAAGCGCGTCGCCTGAATATCCTCCCACAGGTTACGTTTCTTGGTGATATCGTCGACCGGGGTCCGGACAGCAAGCTTGCGCTCCAGCTGGTTCGCTCGACCTTGCAGCTTTGGCCGGGCTCGAAACTCCTGCTCGGGAACCACGACGATCTGTTTCTGCAAGTCTTGAAGCGGCGACGCCTGGATAATTTTACCGAACAATGGCTGAAGAAATGTGGTGGAGATCGAACTGTTGCAAACTTCACCACTGAATCCTTCATGCCTTTGGTGTGCCAGGAGATTGAACGGCAAATTCCAGATGAACTGGAGATGCTGCAGGATGCCGATCTGATTGTCGGCTACGGACCTTTCGTGGCCTGTCACGCGGGTATTAATGGCATGGTTCCACTCGACCAGCAGGTTGAAGACGATATTCTCTGGATACGGGAAGGTTTCCTCGACCGCGTCGATCCGTTCATGCCTCCGGTCATTCATGGACACACGATCATGGAAGACTATCTGCCGACAGTCACGGAGAATAGGATTTCTCTCGACACCGGTGCTTTTCTCAGTGGTCGGTTGACATCCTTGCTGGTGGATCACGAGCAACGGAGTTTGCGGTTCTTCCAGACTTTGCCCGATGGTGTCGGTGAGGTTCAGCCGAGGGTTATCAATCGCGGCAAGGGAACGATCTATGATCGTCTTCGAGGCCTTTACAAGGCTCACGCGGCTTCAAGGAGCTAAAGGCGGCGGTTACGAGGCCGCCGCCTTTCTGTGGCTTATCGGCAGTTTTCGATAGCGGTATGAGCGGCAGAGAACCCTGCCAGCGAGTAGGTGTCGGTCACGCTTTGCCCATCGTTCGTGCTCCATGCGATGGTCAAGGAGTGGCCCTTGCGCATTGCCGACAGCACTGCCGCCTCAGGCTTTCCGCTCGCCGCAAAAGCCGCGTCCTTGAAGGGAAGAACCTCGAATTCTTCACCGTCAACCGTAACCTTCACCGTTCCAAGTCCGGTTAGTTCGGAACCAGAGACAAAGGAGATCGCGCCACGAATGCCTTCCTTTGGCGAGTTCATGACCGTGATGTAGGGTGCATTACGTCCATTTATCGCCCCGTCGTTCGACTGCGGGCTGGCGAATGCGATACATCTTCCGTCGGGCTTGTGATCGGACACCCAGTCGGTGTGTTGTGTCTTTGCGTGTGCGATGCCTGTCATGGCAATAAGAAGCGCAGCGGTTAGGCCGAACCTTTTTGTCATTTTGCAGCCCCTTCGATTTGAGCGATTGAAACCTGTTACCCAATAGGAGACACCGAGGATTTCCTGAGCGCAATAGACGGATTGCCCTGCCCTAGTTTCTTGCGATGCGCGCGACCATTATTTTGAAAAATACCCGAGGAATGTTGTCATGACAGAGAACACAGACGAGAAGAATTTCACGTACCAGATTGAACTGGTCAACATCTCGTTTTCACCGCAACGAGGCGGCAACCTCAAGCTGGACGGCAAGACGCGTTCCGGCAAACCGTTCTATGGCATGCTGTTCGACGGCGCGGCGCACGCTCTCAATAAAAAACTGGGCTCGATCATTCCACCTGGAGAGAACGTGTCTTCAATGAATCTTGTCGCCGACATTACCGGCCGTTGGATCGAGCGCGCCGTCACCAAGGACGCAGACTGTAAGGATAAAAAGGGTAGCCGATATTTTCGCATCCATGAATTCGATGTTCTAAACGGTCCTAGACTAGAGGTGGCTCGTATCGGTCGTGAGGCTGCACGCGCATTGGAGACGTCGCAAAAGGTCGTCGACCTTGAAGCCGCTTATCATGTTCTTGCCGAATTTGCCGCTCGCATCGGGGGCGTCACCTTCGATCCGCGAGCATCTTCTTACCTTTCGAAGAGCAATGACGACACCCTTAAGGATGACCAAGCGCCGGTTTCCGATCCGGAAGAAGACGCTGTCCGTCGTTACGAAGACCAGGACCGTGTGTCCGGCCTTACGAGCGCAATCATGGACGCTCCAGAAATCGAGGCCGCGCCTGCGGTCGATCCAGAGCCAGAAGTCCCTGCAATTGAGGAAACAGCTCTGGAAGAGACTGCAATCCTTGATGCAGATGACGAGGTGGTTCTGGAAGGTTCAATCGAAGGCGTAGAAAATGCTCCGGAAATGGAGGCATTCACGCTGGAAGACGAGAGTCCGTTGTCGGCGGAGCCTGTTGTCACCGAGGACGAAGAGCCAGAGTTCGGCAACGAAGTTGACGCTGAGGACAGCCATGAAGTGACCGAGGACGATGAAGCCGAGGCCTCACTCGCCCAGGAAGTAGTTGAAGAGGTCAAGGCTGAAGAGCCGGTTGCTCCGGCGCGTCCAGCACCATCAGTTATTCCGGCCCGTCCGTCGGCTCCGGCGCGTCCAGCACCATCAGTTATTCCGGCCCGTCCGTCGGCTCCGGCGCGTCCAGCACCGCCTTCCAGAGTGCCGCCACGCCCGGTCGCTCAGGCAGCACCAGGTCCGCGCCGCTAATCCTTTACGCGACGGCCTTTACGGGCTCCGTAACGGCCGTCGCGTCTTCCCTTTCCACCGCTTCACCCATCCACGGCACTCTTGCTGCCGGGACAAGCTTTGATGCGGGTTCAACGTGAACGTCCTGGTCATCCAAGAAGATATGTGGCCGTGCCGCCTGAACAATCCGATCCTTTTTCATGCCGTTGAGGAAGTGCGTTTCGTCAACGGAGCTTTCCCAACTCTTGAACGTGCGCATGACCCGTGTTGCCGGGTCCATTGCGTTTCTCGCCGTGACCAGGATCACATAGAAGGGCTTTTTCCCAATGGGTGCCTGCTTCTGAAGTGTCATGATGAACATGAAGAAGGCGGCAAATGGGCCTTTCGGCAGAGGCTCGTTCACCTTTTCGGTTTCATGCTCCAGAAAATCGTCGAGTCCTTTTGCTTTGTAGATGCGCTCGGAACTGTCGTCGAACAATACGGCATCGCCATCGAAGACCACTCTGATCTGGTCGCCTTCATCGATCAGAGGATGCGCTGGAGCATCATACATGAGTGCAGCGGCAATCCCCTGGTTCATGGCCTTCTGGGCATCAGCTTCGGATCGCGTAATGAACAGATTTACGTCGTTTGCCTGGAGATAGGGAACAATGTCAGCGCCGCTTACGAAGGAGGCCCGCTTGATTTCCAGTCCGTGGTGCTTGCAGGACGTGATGACGCGCATTCCGGCTTCAGGCTGGATGCTGGAAACGATGATGATCTCGACAACCGGCTTTTCGTAGCGGTCGTTCAGACGGGTCAGAGCCTGGACGAGTGGAAAGGCAGGCCCCGGTTCGAACGGAACGTCCTCGTTTTCGATCAAATGGTTCAGGAAGGCTGTCAGTCCCTGTTCTTGGAAGATCACGTTTGACGCTTCCATGTCGAAAAGAGACCGGGCTGAAACAGCAATCGTAAAAGGAGTTCTCATGGTTGAGCCCGCTGTAAAAAGTGGCGAAACCTTAGCAGTATTCCTTTAGATGTCAACAGTTCTGAGGTATTCCGCCTGCGGGCGTTCTTCAATGGAATTCCTTTTAACGACAGCCGTCCTTGGAATTCTTTCTCCGGGCTCAAAGCATGCTATGGCCAGTTTCCCCGTGCCATAGCACCCGGCATCAAGGCTGATCCGGTAGTCGCTGACAAAGGGGTTGTTCGTGTCTGGTGCGTGTCCGTGAACGACGGGTTTCCCGAAGTTGTGGCACGCCATGAGAAACGGCCCTCTGATCCACAGAAGGTCGTGCTCTATCTGATCGTCGAGGGCGCGCTCGTGATTGAGCCCCGCATGCACGAAGAACAAGTCGTCCGTTTCGTACATGACTGGCAATTGCTCCAGAAAATCGACGTGTTCACGAGGGACAAGGTCGCACAGATCACCAGGAACCTTGTCCAGCAGAGGATTCCATCCGTAAGACATCAACGTCTGCTGACCGCCATTTTCCCACCATGAACCCGTCAGGTGGTATTTTGGGTCATGCCAGATCGTATGCAACAGGTGATCATGGTTGCCCTTGATTGGAACGAGGACCAGGTTTGAGTAAGGCGAGCCAGAGATCAGCAACTCCACAACATCTCTGGTGTCCGGCCCTTTGTCGACAAAGTCACCCAGGAGAATGACTTCCGCATGGACGCCATCCGAGGCCGCGTCTTTCGAGCACCACTCCAACGCGCGCTCAAGATGGGAGAGGCATCCATGGACATCTCCAATGGCATATCTTCTGACATCTTTGTTATTGCGGATTACGTGCATCGGAAAATTCTCGCTTCCTCTAAGGATTTCGCCATACCATCATGAAGTCTGTCCGCGCAACAAATGAGTGCTCGATGCGCTTTTCAAAAAATATTGCCCTGTCTCTGATTGTTGTAACAGGGGTGCTTCTCGGAAATGTCGCGTTTTACACCGAGCGTTACCCAGCAGTATTTGCCGGGGAGCTTTCCGATGAGGCCCGCGAGACCCTCGGCTGCATCGATTATTCCGCCTTTGCCTTGATGGACAGTTTCCGTGACGCTGCAAATCTGAAATACGAACCGGAGGTTCCGCCCGCCGCCAAACTGAATTGGCTACAGACAATCAGCACCAACGCCAGTGCGCAACTCGGAGAACTCGGCGACTGCTACGACGAACTTCTTGCGGTCGATGAAGAGCTGGATGCTGACAGGGTGATGGAGAAGCATATCGAGACAATCATCGATCTTTATGAGCCGATTTTCGTTGGTGAAGCCGTCCATCTGTCCAAGACCATCCGAGAAATGGTCGGGATCAGTAGCCCGTCTGTTTCACCATCGCCGATTCGCATGCCCGCCGTGGATTCGAGTGAGTTCATCGACAAGGCTTCCATTGCGGTGAATGCCTTGTCGTCCGAGATCGGCAGGAAGGTTGCCGTCCGGTAGATCACCGGAACGACATTCCTTCGACCATGTCGGGTTCCACAGACCTGTCCATATCGAGCCCGATACCCGATTCCAGCATCTGACGCAGTCCTGTAAAGCGCCTGCTTGTATCGGCGGTGGATACGGCATGTTCAAGCGCTGCGCGGTTTCCGACCACGATGCAGAGCTTCTTCGCTCTGGTGACGGCGGTATAGATCAGGTTTCTGGTCAACATACGCTTGTGAGCGTTCGAGCATACGATGATGGCGACCGGGAATTCGCAGCCCTGGCTCTTGTGAACCGTCGCCGCCCAGGCCGGGATGATGTCGGAGATGTCGCTGCGTTTATAGAAAGCGAAGTGGCCGGAATAATCGACCTTGATGAACTGCTCCTTGGAACCGTTCTCGTTGATTTTCTCGCCGATATAGTCGACGAAGCCGACTTCACCGTTGAAAACCGACTTTTCGTAGTCGTTTCTCACATGCATCACGCGGTCGCCGACCGAGTAATCCTGCGTTCCAAGGTTCACCCCATTTTCTTCCGTCATGGGGTTCATTCTGTTTTTCAGATCATCGTTCAAGACATTGATGCCGAGGTCGGTGATGCGCATTGGCGTCAAAACCTGGACGTCATCGAGCGGATTAAAGCCCATCGCTGGAAGGCGCTCCGCCATAAGGTCAACGACGGTCTTGCGGATCGCAGCTTCGGAATTTCGGTCCTGGTAGGTTCCGTTGAAGTTGTCGATCAGTTCGAAACCGTCGATGTTTTTACCGTCAATGTCGGGGTACTCCCCGCGATTGATCATCGACGCCGCGATGACGATGCCGCTGTCTCCGGACTGGCGATGCACAGTCTGCAAGCGGGTTGTTGGAATACGGCCGCTTTCGATCATGTCGCGCAGCACCTGTCCCTGTCCCACTGATGGGAGCTGGTCCACGTCACCGACAATGGTGATGCCTGCAGTCGGCTTGATCGCGTCGAAGAAAGCCGATGCGATCTTGATATCGACCATCGAGAACTCGTCGACGATAAGCCTGTCGATCTTGAATGGGTTCGAGGCACTGTGAAGGAAGCCGCCTGCCCTCGCATCGAAGGACAAGAGGCGATGGCAAGTCGAAGCGTCCATGCCCGAGACTTCCGTCAGGCGCTTTGCGGCGCGACCCGTCGGAGCTGCAGCCATAAGGGTGCGGCTTAGCCTGCGAAGGGCTGTGACGATGATCTTCTGTGTTGTCGACTTACCGGTACCGGGTCCACCCGTGATGATGGAGACCGGGTTGCAGATCGCCATGATCGCGGCATTGACCTGGCTTTCATCGCGCTTGACGCCAAGCTCGACGATGACTTCCTCGATAGCGGCGCGGGCATCGGCTTCGTCGATGTAATCGCCCTGCTCCATCAGGTTTTCGATACGGTTCACAAGGTTCTTTTCAGCCATGTACAGCGCGACCGGATAGATCAGTTCGCTGTCCTTCGGCTGGATGAATGCACCCGTATTGATGATGAAGTCGACTTCGTTGTCGATAAGGTTACGGTCGACATTCAGAACGTCGAGCGCTTCCATGATCAGAATATCGCGCGGTAGTCCGCAATGACCTTCGGAACCGGTCTTGCGATCAATGGCGGCCTTTAGACCTGCACGAATGCGCTCGGGCTTCTTGAGGTCGATCCCGACGATGGTCGCGATTTCGTCAGCCTTCTCGAAGCTTATGCCCTGGACGTTCTCAAACAGCCGCCAAGGATTTTCTTCAACAATTCGGCGAGCAGCCGCGCCATATTTGTTGATGATCTTGGCCACGGTCATCTGACCGATTGGAAACTTGCTCAGGAACGACACCAGTTCCGGCTGTGCGGCATTGCTGTTCCAGGCGTCGGCAATCTTTTCCGCCTTGTCGCGGGGAATGCCGGATTTCACGAGTTCGTCGGGGTCCCCGATCACCATCTCGATTTCATCACCGAAGTATTTGGCGATCTTTTCTGCTGTAGCGACACCAACACCTTGGACAACCTTCGTCTTCAGCCAGCCAACGACGCCCTTGGCACCTCTGGCGATTTCCTGGCTAATGACGGTGGCTTTGAAGGTCTCACGGCCCTTGTAGATGCCCATTTCGCCAAGGGCGACGATCTTGTCGTTGCGGTGGAACGGCACGTTGCTGGTGACAGAAACGGTTAGATCATGGCGCAGACCATCTTCGCCCTTGGTCCGCACCGAATACACAGCATATCCCTCAGGCGTGGAATAAATGACGCGCTGAATGGTCCCGGTAATCCTTTTAACATTAGGGTCTTCCGGAGCTTCGGAGGGTTCGGGGGCAGCTTCACGAACGACTTCGGCGGCGGCAGGCGCGAATAGATCATCCTCTTCATCATGCTGGACGCGAGCTTTCGAGAAACCGCCCGTTTTAGGTTTGGTTACAGGCTTAGCTGCAGCTGGTGTTGCAACCGGCGCGGCAGTCATAGGCCTTGCAGGTGCGACCGGAGCTGGCCTTACAGACGTCATTGGAGCGCTGGGCGCTGGACGCGACGGAGCAGCCGTCGGAACGGGTGGACGAGGTAATGGTCGCACAGCCACGGGACCAGGTCTCTGAGGCACAGGAGCGCGAGCGATTGATGTGTTTCCTGCATACATATTCGCGGCATCGCCTGGATTTCCAGTTCCAGACTCCGTTCTCCTTGGCGCAGGAGGACGAGGCGGGAGTCGCGTCATGGTTTATTCTCCGAATTCCTTGTAGGGGCGCAAAATGCACCATTTTATTGATAGCAGCAACCCTTGAATAAAGGAATTCAGAATTTATCTCGACGGCTCCGCTTTTCTCGTTTTATCATTTTTTGAAATCTGCCAAGGAGTTTTGGGCATGCATCGTTTTCTGGCGTATTTCTTTGTGATTTTCGCTGCATTGGCTGCCACAGCGTCGGCGCAGCAATGCATGACCGACACAAGGGCCGTCGTCCTATCGTCTCAATATTTCAAGGAGCAGTTCAAGAGTGCGCCCGGTGGGACGCAAGGTTCCCTGACCCTTCAATTGAAAGATGATCCTCGTATTATCGTGAACTTCGCAATGGAATCTCCTTTGCCGAGTGCCAAACGTTCGATCTCGCAGTATCTGAACGTTGTCCGATCCGATTTTTCCTCATACATCGCTGCCGTCAAGGCTGAGGGTCGATGGATCGAAATGACGACGTTCCCCTACGAGCCCTTGGCTTGGCGCATCGTGGAAGAGGCCAAGCTTCCGGATGTGGGGCCTTCGCTTGTCGGCCGCATGTATATCCGCCTCAGCGAAGACTGCTTGCTTGCCGCTAACTTCGTAGCACCGTCGAACATCAACCTTCGTTCGCGTTGGCACGCTTTCTCGGACGCCATTGCCAACCTGCGCACAGATGCCGGTGGCCTTGTTACCCCAACTCAGTGGGCTGACGAAGACACGACGCCGACTGGGGTTATGGCGCTCGCTATTGGCTACTTCTCACCGATGTTCTGCGCTATCGCAGCATTCTTCCTTCTCGGTCATCTGACGCGCCTGGACCGCCCGTCGCTGTATACCCGTATCGTTCTGTCCTGCATCGGCGCTATCATGTTTGGTTCGATTGCTTACCAATGGAATGCGTTCGCTGAGGAGTTCAGGCACCTTCGATACACCGATAATGCTCTGCTTCTCGCGACTACCGGTCTGCTTTGCTTCGTCGCCCTCGGTTTCAATCAGACGATGACGGTTTTGGCCCTCGTGACTGCTTGTATCACTGGACTTACGCTTGTGAGCCTTTCGTTCTTTGAATGGACACCGGACCCGAATATCAGCCTGGTGGTTGGTGGAGCGATCCTGATCATGGGCGTTCTCGGCTTCCTGGCCTGGTCTATGGGTGACGTTCTCGACACGCGAGCGCCGGTTCAGCGCGAATTCGACTGATCGTTTCCCTCTGATCAAAAAAGGCCCCGATTGCTGAGCTTCCGGGGCCTTTTTATTGTCTGCAGGTTTGGGAGTGGTTCAGTCGGTTTTCGCCTGGTTCTGCGGTCCTGCCGCAATGATTTCGGCCACCTTTCCTGCTGTTACGGGAGATGGCAGAAGCTGGACCTGGTCTCCTATGATCATGATCGCGGCCGGACCTGCTTCGATCCCACTGCGCTCTGCAAGCATTGCGTTCTTGTCGAGGGCAATCTGCGCCAGGTCCCGATCTGCTTCGCTTGGATAGCTATGGCCTTCTGCAAGCGCAACGATGCGCATTTCGGGTTTGATCTGGCCAGACAGATAGGCTTGCCTGATTGCTCTCCAGTCCTTCTGACCGCTTGCCGCTGCAATCAGGTCGACGCTCGCCTGAAGTGCATCGTCTCCGCTGCGAGGCAAATCCCTTAGCACGATTTTGATCCGACTGTTTTGCGCAGCTGCATCAAGCAAAGCTTTCGACTGCGTGTTGCAGACTTCACAACCATAATCGGAGAAATCCATGATCACGATATCGCCTTTCGGATTTCCTTCGACGAGTTCGATCATCCTGGGAGAAGATTTAAGCGTGCCTCGCGCCTGTTCCGCCTCGCCCTTTGCAGATTGTTTCAAGGTGTTCAGTAATTCGAAAGCAATAGACGGATCGCGCTTGATCCGGTCGATGATCATCTCAACGATTTCTTCTTTTTCACGCTGGGTCATTTCTGCAGATGCGAACCCGGGCGTGCCGAGAGACAGAATTGTTACCATTGCGCCGAGCCCGTAACGGGTTAAAATTTTCATCAATGAATTCCTTCCTGACGCGGCAACAGCTTCCTCGGGAACTTCTTCCTATTGAGGCCGCATGTCTTATCTTCTTACACTCGGGTTGCCGTTTGATGCGGATGAAGAGGAAATAAAAAAGGCGTATCGCTCTCTCGTCAAGTCCTGTCACCCGGATCGTCACCCTAATGATCCCACGGCCAGAGAAAAATTCGAGCGTGTCACTGCTGCGTATCAGGGTCTCATGCGAGAGCGCGGTTACATCCAGTCCAGCGCCGATCAGCGCACCACATCGTCAGCGGCTTCGAACCAAGGGCCGCTGGAATTCCGCAAGACCGTCTCAATGACGTTTGCCGAACTGCTGAAGGGCAAACGTTTCGTTTTCGATGAAGTCGCTAAGCAATGCCAGAACTGCGGCGGTGAGGGACATGTGCATTCCGAACGCCCGATAGACTGTCTGGATTGCATGGGCCGTGGTTACGCACAGCGCGTCCAGGGCCTCATCAGGGTCAAGATCGAATGCATCGCCTGCGCAGGTTCCGGGAAATCCCACTGGTATCCTTGTGATCAGTGCGGCGGCACCGGGCGCATGCTACAGGGGAAAGGCATCGTAGACATTCCGCCGGGCACGCTCCCTGGAACGGAGCTTCACTTTCCAAGGCAGGCGGTGGACTCATCCGGTCGCGTTGGAGACCTTTTCCTCGTGGTCGCGTTGGATGACAAGCGGTACCGCCTGAATGGCCTTCATATCGAAGCCAGAATGCGCCTTCATCTCGTGGACATTCTTCTTGGCGGCCGTTTTCCCATAGTGGCACCGGATGGCAGCAGGATCGAAATCAACGTGTCGCATGGCAGTCATCCGGGGACATTTGTCGTTGTTCCGGGTCTCGGCTTCAAAAACGGTAATGAAACCGGTGACTTTCGTGTTCAGCTAATTGCCGCTCCCTTCGACCTGTCCAATGACAAGGTCCGCGCGCTACTGGCGGAGCTGAAGCGCTATTGAGCGCATGGAAAAGGCCTGCAGATATCCGCCTGCAGGCCTTTTCGTAGGTGATCAGATCGATCAACGGTTGCCGATGATAGACAGAACCGAGCGCATGAAAGCGACGACCGAGATGTAGATGCCCAGAGCGGCGTTGTACTGGATCAGGCCCAGTTCCTCGCTGTTGCGCGCCGTGTAATAGGCATTACGAACATTCTGGTTTTCCCATGCGATCAAGCCACCGAAGACTATCAGGCTCATAGCTGTCAGCGCAAAACCAACTGCGCCGGAACCGAGGAAGATGTTCATGATCCCGCCGAGGATAAGCCCAATGAGGCCAACGAACAGGAAGGGGAACCAGGAGTTCAGATCGCGTTTCGTTGTGTGAGCATAGTAACTCAAACCGGCGAAGGCCGCTGCGGTGATCGCAAAAGCCTGGAAGATAGCGCCGGGAGCGAAAGCGACACCGAGCATTGCGAACCATACGCCCTTCAACGTGACGAAGGCCCAGAAAACCTTGCGGCTGGCGGCCAGGGTATTTGGAATGATGTTGAACATCTGCAGGAACAGAATACCAAGCGGTGCGAGCATCGCGATCCAGCCAAGCGTCGTCAGGCCCTGTTCCGCATTGAAGAACAGGCCAAAGGCGGTGTAATAAACCACGACGGCGGAGAGGGCGGATACAGCCAGACCTTTCGCCAGCAGTCCATAAACTGTCGCCATGTGGTTGCGAAGGCCGACGTCAATGCCGACGTCGATAGTTTCAGCGTTCATTTGAACTCCTTTGCCGCCGGTTAAATCCAAGAACTTCTTTTGGCGGTATCATAATTATAATGTTACAGCTAGAATTTTTCAATGTTTCCAAAGGAATTCTGAGCGCGATGTCGACATTGTTATTTCTTGCAGGTTCGCTTTTTGGCCTTCTCGCTCAGGAAGCTTCGGCGAGTTGTTCATATCAACCGCCCCAGATCGAAGTTACGACGCAGTTCGACGGTCCTACGCTCGACCGAAGCCAAAGCTCCGCTTCTCTCGGTGCCTCGCTCGGGAATGAATCTTCAGAATTTACGACCCAAGGCGTCACCCGGACTAAGTCCTATGTGAAACGGAACATCTCGGTCAGTTTCAGTCAAATGCGGGATGGGCAACTTTGCGCCAATATTCAGCAGATATCGGTTCTTGTTGCCTTGGAAGGCCCCGCGCAGGTTTTCGTTGCTTCCGAGGTCGAGCCGGGCAGTTGTCGGGATCGGGTGACGATTGAGCATGAGCAGCTGCACATCAATCACGCTTTCGAGGCGCAGCAGAAGACAAAGGAAGCGATTGAGCAGAAACTGCCGTCAGCGCTTCGTCGCATCCTGCCGGTCGTGGCCCGCGATGGGGACCAGGCCGTAGCTATGATAGGTGCTCATTTGGATGGGATTATCGATCAAATCAGTGCGCCGATTGACGCGGAGAGGTCTGCCAAGGATCGCGCGATTGATACCCGCGAGTCTTACAAGAGGCTGACCGCCATGTGCCCCTGACCCCAATTGTGAGGGGTCAGGGCTCTGTTCGGGTCGACATCGTCGCCCCAATCGCGGTTAAGCGGCTCGGACAGTCTTTGCTCTGCGTGGAGCCTTTGCGATTGGTGGTGGCGCATCTGCCTGGGAATTTTCCCAATCCCAGTTGCCCTTTTTCTTGGGCTGTTCCGGTTTGGCCGCTTTGACGTTTGCCAGTTCTTCGGCCAGGACGATGCGAAGGCCTTTTTCGATCAGGGCTTCAATCCGGATGCCGAATTCCCGGCAATGGTCCTTGACCTGCTCAACATCAACGCGTTCGAACCAAGCGCCAATACGCTTCTTTCCGTCGCGAACGCTTTTTTCGAGCTTCTGCACCTTGGCCGGTGATTTTTTCCGGATGACCAGGCGTTCCCGGCCGACCTTCAGAAATGGCGTCCTGCCGTAATCTGCGATGGCGGCATTGATGGATTCAGCGAGTAGTTCCTGAACAGTGAGATTATCTCTCGTACACTTCTTGTGAGCCGCATCAACAAGGTCCGGCGTCAGATGCGCCATGACCTGTTTCTTATTGACGCGACTCGGGGGTATTTTTGGCGATCCCGGTTGCATAATGTGTCTTCCTTTTCGCTTGGGCAGGGACGGTCCTGCGACAATCGTAATGTTGACACTACACCATAGTTGACACGGCGTCAATTGTTGACTTTTCCCGCCGCGCTGAGGCTAAGGTCCGGGTGGTATTTCCGCCTGATTTTCCTTGATGCGTCTGAAATTTCTGTCTCGCATGCCGCCTTGACGGAAATAGAAGCATTCATCAGCTGGCGTAACAATGGCCGGACCATACTGATTGTCCAGCTTGCCTGTTTCCCGGTGCGTTACGACAATTGAGCCATCAAGACCTTGATGAATGATATTGGTCTGAGGATCGAAATCGAAGTTAAGGACGTTTGTATCCAAAAGGATGGCGTCTGCGAACTTTTTCAACACGAGTGTGTGCTCGTTATGCGGACCCTGAGGGATTACAGCACCTTCCTCGACAATCGGAACACCGGCGATATCCCACTTCTTTTTCTTCACTGTGCCATTTCCGGTGTTCCAGACGGCTTCAATTGTTCCGTCGCGGCGAAACATCATGGACGTGGGAATCCGCTCATCAACGATGTCCCGCGCCAGTCTTGTAACAACGACATCCTGATTTTTCGGACGGTTGCCGTTGATTGTGTCGGAAATCCTGTGAAGTGCGACGGCAAGGTTTTTCCGGTTTGCTACGATCACGTCTATCGATCCGGAAAGATTGGCCGCAATAGCTGCAAACGGTGCATTTTCCTTTGCCAGGGCAGCCTTCAAAGCATGTCCACCAGCCCCGATTGTTACCGCGACTGAAATATTCTTGAGTGCCGTGCCTCGCCCTGTCATCTCCTGGATGGCTGCTCGGACTTTCAAGGTTGTGTTGCCCGCAATATTGGTGAACCCGTCCTTGAACAAATCCTCGATACGATCCTTCATCAGGATCAGCGCCGACGTTACGCCTACGAAACCCCAACCGGCATTTCCCACCACATCCTTGATAATCGAGAAATCAATATCCATTGGAACGTAAGTGCCAGCAGCGGCCAGAGCAAGCACCGGAGCAGCTCCGTAGGCAAATTTCATCGAACGGCCCCAGATGCTGTCATTACGGAATGCAGCATTTCCTTGCCCGATCTTGGTGTGCTTGTAGGCGTTGCCGATGATACGCGCGTCGATGGTGCGATCTGGAATGTGTTGCCTGTTCAGGGCGTCGTATGTCGGCGTGAGATCGGCCTCCTCGAAGGAACAGGCCTCGACTGTTGAGCGGCCCCACTCGACATTGTGCAGATATGACTTGTAGAAATTGCAGTTCTTGAGCGCCGCGTTGACGAACGTCGTGTTGGACATGCTGGTCCAGGTGAAATTTGTGTCCTCGCAGATCGCGTCGTCGAAATTCGCATTCTGGAGGATTGCGCCGTCAAGTCTGGAAGGGACACGGCCGATGTACGGATGATCGTAGCTGCCGAAGACCGCGCCCTTGAAGCTCGCGTGCTTGGCCATGAAGCCCATGCCGACAATGCCACGCATGGATGCTCCGCTGAAATTGCCTCTCTTCGCGCGGGTGCCACGCAGATCGCATCCATCGAGGTTCGCCCCGTCAAATACGCCGTTATCGAGATTAAGGTGGGTGAGATCGGCCCCTTGCAGGTCTGCTCTTGCCAGCGACTTCCCATCCCGCACCAGTTCACCAACAAACGCTTTTCGGGATTTGGCCCTCCCCTCATACATGAGGTTGCCATCAATGTCGCAAATGCGGATATTGTTCACGATAAATTCCGGTTCATAACTCTACACAACGTTGAGATAAGAACGGACTATTTCGCTTAGCACAAAAGTCTTGGAGGCGATCATCTGATTGATGGCTGGCAGAAGCGTTGCTACGCCGACAGCGCTCACCACTCCGTGCTTGAGGCCAAATCCTTTGCCGAGGACCGCCAGATACTCCTTGATAATCGGCGGCGTTCCAAGGCTCGCAGCTGAGGCGCAGGCGATTAGCCAGGCGTATCCCGCATAGGGATGAAAGGCCGATATCGTTGGGAACAGGAGGGCAGTCATGGCTGCCGCACTTCCGAGAGGAACGTCTTTGACACCACCTTTTCGGGCGTAGCCTCGATTGTAGGCCTTGGGTCTAAACGTCCCTGGACCTTCATCCACGGCCCGTCTAAGGGCATTTACTGCCTCCGGTACCGAGACATGGAAGAATTCCCGTTTTTTGTTCACCCTGTGCGCAACAAGCAGCCGGTGTACCGTCGACTCGGTTTCATCGATATTCGGGGTCTCGATGGTTGCCTCGATGGTGAAGGGCGTCGGTACACCACTGGCAAAAAGTTCGCCCGCTCGTGTTCGCGGATCACGGGTCGTCTTCCCGATCTTCACCATTCCGGGCATGGATCGGTTTGAGAGCACATAGACAAAGCCTGCAGCCATATCCGAATTCCCTTTGGACTTTTGAATATGGTCCGGGGCTTCCGAGCATGGCGCAAGCCGATAACTCTATCTCTGGTGATCCGTTAACCGAAGGCCGGAGCTGCGGATGGCTCCAGTTCCTCGCTCAGTGCCGACCCGTGCGTTTCAATAGCGTTGACGAGAGCAGTACGATTGGCTTCCTTGCTGATCAGGCGCACGAGGTCCGGCACTTGCTCCAGTTCGGCGAACTGGGAGACCTCACGTGCCGCTTTGATGAACGCGCTTTCCTCGTAGCTGAAATCAGTTCTTTCAATGGTCTCCTTGACCTTGATTTCACCATCATGAAAACCCTTCACGGTGAAATCCCCACCAAACTGCGACAGGACTCGTTCGACGATTGGCGTGAACTTGATCCAGTTCTCGCCTTTGATCTCGTGAACGATGGCGTCGGAGACTGAATCAGGCGAGATGGCACTGATCGAGATCGGGGTTTTGATTGGACCACCGACATGGTGCATGAAAAGCGCGATGAAGCGGTTGTCTCCCATCTGCTTCATGTGCAATCGATAGGGAACGTCCGTCGCCACGAAGGCCTGCTTTACGGCATCGACGATCTTGAAAAAGTCGACCTTGCCTTTGAACTTCCCCGTGAAGCTATCCATTCCCGGTTTAAATTTCTCATTGGTTGGAAGCGCCATGGTTCTACTCCTTAAGCATTCGCCGCATATTTAGCGAACGCGGCGCGTTGGACAAGCTGATTTCTGTGCCGCCATTCGCCATTGACTTCGTGACCTGGTCGAATTCCAATGGTTGCGCATTTGTTCTGTGAGCCGACGACCGAAGTGATTACTTCAACAAAGCGTATCCTGCACATCGACATGGATTCGTACTACTGCTCGCTTGAATATCGCGACAATCCGGAGCTTCGTGGCAAGCCCCTGGTCGTTGGCGGTTCACGCGAACGTGGGGTCGTGGCCTCAGCTAGCTATGAGGCCCGGGCTTTCGGCATCCATTCCGCTATGCCTTCCGTCACAGCCAAGAAGAAGTGTCCCGATCTGATTTTCATGCCGCCGAGGTTCGATGTCTACCGGGCTGTGTCCCAGCAAATCCGCGAGATTTTTCACGAGTACACGGACCTGGTCGAGCCTTTGTCACTCGATGAGGCCTATCTCGATGTGACCGAAAACAAAAAAGGCATGCCAATTGCAACAGAAATCGCCGAGGAGATACGTGCCAAGATTTTTGCGACGACCGGGCTAACAGCTTCTGCCGGTTGCAGTTATCAGAAGTTCCTCGCCAAGATGGCGTCGGATCAGCGAAAGCCAAATGGACTGTTTGTGATCCGACCAAGCCAGGCAGAAGCCTTCATGGAAGCGCTCCCGATCCGCAAATTCCACGGGATCGGACCAGCAACCACGGAAAAGATGAAGCGGCTTGGCATCGAGACGGGTGCTGACCTAAAACAGAAGACCATAGAATTCTTGCGTGGGCAGTTCGGTAAGTCTGGCCCCTATTTTTATAATCTCGTGCGCGGGATCGATGAGCGCGAGGTCAATCCGACGCGTGTCAGGAAGTCATTGGGCAAGGAGGACACCTTCCCTGTCGATCTTTCCGACTTCGGCGATCTGAGGGATTCTCTCCTGTCGCTGGTCGAAGAGGTCTGGAATCTGCTCGAAAAGCGTGACCTGCATGGACGGACGGCAACGCTGAAGGTCAAATATGCGGATTTCGAACAGATCACGCGCAGTAAGTCCTTCAGGAAGCCAATCGAAACGCCTGCTCAATTGGGCGAAACTGTTGTTGCATTGCTACGGAGTCTGTTCCCGTTGCGGACGGCGATCCGCTTGATCGGCGTGACCATGTCTGGTTTCGATCTCCAGGCGGAAGATGGCAAGGAAAGCGATCAGCTTCAGCTCGACCTTTAACTATCTTTTGAGACTTCTTCCTCTAATGCGTTTTTGCTTTTCAAGGCCATTTTCCTGAAGTCCAATTGATGGAAGATAAGTTCGCCCCAGGAGTAAATGGCAGTGTTCACGGTAATTCAAGGTGGCAAGTCGCTTGCGCAGCAGGATGTGAAGGCATTTGCAGGCCCGGTCCCTGCTGACGTTCGTAAGGAAGCTGATCGTCGTCGCGATGCATATGGGATCAATTCACTGCGAAACCGTCAGATGGCAACCGGAGCGATGATGCCGCGCGATCTGCATTATCTCGGTCTTCAGATCGATTTTGCCGCAGAAAGCCTCTGTAAGCTCATGCCGATCCCCGAGGATTTTCGCGCGGATGGGTATTGGCCGCAGGTTATGTCGGGCAACAGCTGACTATGAGCTGTTGCCCGACATTTCACTGTTCAGAAACCTGGTTTCGCCGATAGCTTGGCGCTGATCGCGTCGCTCAGTTTCTTTTTTAGGACGTCCAGGTCATCAGAGAGGTTCTCGAACTGGAACGCGATGTCGGTTTGCGGGTCTTCAGCTTCGCAGCTGTCGAGAATTTCTTTTACGAGGTTTTTTAGTCCCTCTCCGTAACCGCCAGCCATTTCGTTTTTGGCTTCTTCGTAGATTTCTTCCAAGGTCTCGACAAGGATATTCGACATTTCTGCTCTCCGTATTGGGGTGCCTTGAAAATTAGGAGAGCCTCCTGCAAGTGTCACTGGGGATACCTTGATGATTGCAGGAGGCTGGTGTCGAATTACTCGTGTCTTTGAAAGGGAATGCAAATGGCAAACAGACCAGACAGACAGATCGTGCACAGTGGCAAAATGAATTCTCATGAAAATTACGGAAAACTGGACGTTGATGTCCGGGTGGAAATCCTCGGAGATAGCCGCGTCGTCATCTTCTTCACAGAAGCGGATGGCACCACACGTGAAGTCACAGCAGAATTGAACGGTGAGAGCAACGAACAGATTTTGCTCATGACCCATGGCCCGTATGATGCCAACAATGCGGAAGAAACTTACAACGATGAGCCGTCCTTCATCGCGAAAGTTGGTCATGATCGCGCTTACGCCTACAACAACTACACAGGCCAGGGTGGGCGTATTGGCACCGCATTCGTCAAAATTTCTGATGAGGGTATCGAACTGACCAATAACATGGAGTTCCCAGAACCATCAGTTGGCCCAAAACTCTAAATTCCTTTAAGCCCGACCTTCACAAAAGGAGTTCGGGCTTCTAGATACCAGCATCAAATGGCCAGATCGTCTGGCCCCCTATATGGAGATTTCGATGGCTGGTGGCCTAATGATGCTTTTCGATGACATGGCGGCGCTCGCCAAGTCTGCCCTTGTTTCGTTGGATGACGTTGCGGCGCAAACGATCAAGGCTGGCGGCAAAGCCGCAGGCGTTGTGATCGATGATACGGCTGTCACCCCGCGCTACGTTGTTGGCCTGAGGCCTGAACGTGAGCTGCCGATTGTTTTCGGCATCGCGCGCGGCTCGTTGTTCAACAAGGCCATCCTTACCGTCGCCATCCTCCTCATCGGTCAGTTCCTGCCCTGGTACGTTCTGACCGGCCTGCTGATGGTCGGTGGCGTCTTTCTCAGCTACGAAGGAGCCGAGAAGGTCCTCCAGGTCCTGATGCCGCATGCCGCTCATGCGCACGAAGCCCATGTTCTCGGCACCGAAACTGATCCGGTCAAGCTTGAACGTGAGAAAATCAGGGGTGCTATTCGCACCGACTTCATCCTCTCGGCCGAAATCATGGCTTTGACCTACTCGACAATTACGGATGAGAGCCTGGGCATGCAGATCGCGGTTCTGATCGCCGTCGGCTTTATGATCACGTTTGGCGTCTACGGCGCTGTTGCGCTGATCGTTAAGGCGGATGATGTTGGCCTTGCTATGGCGCGCATGTCCTCATCTTTCCTACGTGTCATTGGCCGTGGCCTCGTGAAGGGCATGCCGGTCTTTCTGAGCGTCCTTGCGACTGTCGGTACTGCCGCCATGCTTTGGGTTGGTGGTCAGATCATCACGCATGGACTTGCGCAGCTTGGCTTTGCGGCACCGGAGCACGTCATTCACGATGCCTCCGAAAGCATTGGCCACTTGGTCGGCTATGGCCAGGGGCTGGTGATGTGGCTCGCTGCGACCTTGATGCAGGCCGTCGTCGCGCTCGCTGTCGGTGGTGTGGTGATCGCGTTGATCGAGTGGCTGATGTTGCCGACCATGCGCCTCGTGAAGAGCTAAGTGCACCCCCCGGTGCGGTATCTTTACCTGCGCTGGGGAACCCGTCTGAATTTCTCAAAGAACTGCACTGGAACCCTATTATGAAGCTTTCTGCGGTGTATGCGGCCTTTGTTGCCTTCAATGTTCTGTTCTGCGTGGCCTTTTATGCGTCGCAGCGGGTTCCGATCATCTCCTTATCGCTGCATCCGCAAATAAATGAGTGCGGGGGCCTGCATACGTTCGCCGACGTGGAGTTCTTGAAGCTCTTCCTGGTTCAGGTGGCTTTATCGATGCTCCTGCAGGTTTCAGGCGTTTGGTGGATGACGAACAGTCTTCGGCATCTTAAGCCCTTCTGGACGTTGCCGCTGCTCGTCGTTGCCCCCTTCTTGATCGCACTGATCGTAATGAAGCTGGAGCCTCTTTTTGTCGAGTGCGTGAAATGAAATTCCGGTATATGTCACGTTTATGTTTCTTGAAACAGGCTCTTTGAGAGGGCTTTAGTATACCGGAATTTCCTGGACAACCGCGCGTATGAATTTTTTGGTCTCAGTTTCAGTATTTTCTGAATTCGTGAGATTTAGCTTTACACGGGATAATTCCGATCTCTTGCTAAAGTTCCAGATGATCATTTTTGCTGTTTTCAAATCGTTTCCATCAGCATTTCCGATTTCATAACTGCGCAGGAATCTGTCTGCCAGCAAGTCGATCTCTCCTCGTTTGGAAGAATTGGCCGATAATGCCCATGCACCCATCAACATTTCACGCGTGTACGAATTCTCTTCGAATAGCTTTACTACCGCCGCTCGTGGGTCATCGCAGGAAATCAACATCATGAGCAGGGACCCATTGCCGAATTCTTTTTCCTCAGGATAATCTTCCATTCGTGGGAGGCCTTTGCATGCCAATTCCCTGTGGTATCTGAAGACTTTCGCACGCGCGTCGATGGCGTTAGGTGAAGCATCTTTTTCAATAAGTTCTCTCGCCCGCGATTCCGACATTTGAGCGTGTAATTGAATAGGATTGATCAACAATCCTATGACCATCAAGACTGTGACTAGCTCAATTCTCATATTACATTCCAATCACTGAGGCCGTTGAAATGGATCGTGCTCGTCTCCTGGATGCTCTTCAGCTCGATCCCGAAATCGAACCCACCATCTCGATCTGCGTCGATTGCGAAGAAGGCCTCGCCGGGATTATCGCCCTCGATCATGCTGGCATGAGCCCGCCCACTCGATCTCGCCGAGACCAGACAGTTTCGATGATTGTGTCGTCATTGACGCCGAAGATCGTATCCCAGAGTCCTTCAGGCCCCGTGCTACCAGTTAGACTGACATTGTTCAGGAAGCTGTCGCTTATCTCGTTGAAGACAATCGTATCGGTAAGCGTGTAAATAGTGTCAGCACCTGGTCTCCATCTCCGCCATTTACGACTATGTCGGTGCCGTCATATATATCTCCTATCATATTGTTATGGTAGGAGAAGACGTCCATGAGCACAACCGCTCGCCCAGTTTTTCAAATCGTTGCCGTTTTGGTTTTCGCTGTTGCGCTTTGCTTGATGACTTATGGGCGTTTTCTATATTTTGATTCGACAGTAGATTCGACTATCAGTTCGATTAACCCTTGTCACAGCTTCGACCATCCCTATCGCGTGGTTTCTTGTGGCTATGCATTTGGCGATACCATCTTATTTTGCGGGTTGGATTTCAAAATCGTGGGCTTCCGAAAAGTCACGTGACGCACTTCGGGGGGCGGGAGCTGGGGCCTCAGCTTTAACTATGTATCTGCTTTTCCAGCTGCAACCCAATATTGTTAACTGCGTATCCTAGCGACTAGGTGGCGCGCCTGGTTTACCTCGACGCCGGGACGCATCACCGGAACAGCTGCAAGATGTTTTCCGCCGACGCGTTAGCGATATTCAGGGCTTGCATTGACAGCTGCTGTTGGGCCTGGAGCGCCATCAGGCGTGTTGATGCCTCGTCCATATCAGCATCGACCAGGCGACCAACACCTCTCTGAACGGAGTCTATTACCGCCCTGTTATAGCTCTCCTGCATTTCCAGGCGGCTCTTGACGGCTCCCAGGATGGCGGTTCCGTTGATTACGCGTGAAAGCATAGCCTCGACGCCACTGATGTAGGCATCAAGGCTATAATTCGAGGTCACGTCGACATCGAGCAATCCAAATGACGGCGTGTTTCCAATGTTATCGGTCACTCCAGTGACGCCCAGTGACGTCTTTCGTCCTGCTTCAGGCAACATCGTTTCGATGAGATCGTACCGAATTAGCCCTGAGCCGAGATCACTTGCTTCGATCCCCATACCCTGATCCGCGAAAGCGTAGTTGAGCACCTGGATGTAGTCGCCAATGGATGTCACCTCCCCCGTGGTCGTTCCAAGAGCTGCCATGACAGTGTCTCTTGTCAGTGTGAGCGTCTTGTTTGTGTTGTTCTCGGTGATCGCAATGTAGGCTTCTATATCGGGTTTCAGCTCGAACGCTTCATCCCATATGCTGTATGTGTAGGCTCGCGAGCCGTAAACGGTCGCAGGGCTGTTTTGAAGGCCACCGGTCTTACCTGACAACAGTGTCGAAGTCACACCGCTCATCTGATATGAAGAACCTCGTCCCGAGGTTTCTGTAGTCTCAATCGAGTATTCTGCCGGGCTCGAAGAGTCCTGAAGGATTCGAACTGCGCCGCCGATTACGGATTTCAGCACCTCGCGCCATTGAGCGCGGCTGGATACCACCCCATTCCATCCGGAGTTAACGGCGTCAATCGCGTCGCGGTCGATTGTGTACGTTTGCGTCAAGCCCGGCTGCGGCCCCGTCGTCGTTGCGGGATCGTCGGCGTCCAGGTTGAGTGTAAACGTGATTGCGGTGCTGTTGTCGGTAAACGTCAAAGGGCCATCGAAGACGTAATCTTCCCACGCCGATGTTCCGACAGGGGCGAAGGAGTAGATTGTATTCCGGATGCCACCGACCGTGCCAGGGCTGCGATCATCTGCTTGAAGCAAGCCACCGCCAGTGCTGTTGTACAATGACACCTTCGACAAATCGACTTCCGTGCTGTTCACATGGACTGCCCCTCCGTTGGATCGGACGAAAGATGTGGTCAGCCTTTCCGAGCTTTCAGCGGTGTCGTAGATGTTGGTGAATGACGTGTTTAACCAGTTTACGCCGTTGAAACTCGCCGACATCGCCATGCTGACGGTTTGACCCTTCAGTTGCTCAAGCTCCGCCTGAATTTTGGCTCGGTCGACACCCGACTCTTTGGCGGCTACCAGTTTTGCCTGGAAGTTGGTCAGGACATCGATGGTCGACTCCATCGCCGCATAAGCGGTTTCCACTTTTGCTGACCCGAGACCAATTGCGTCCTGGACCGCATGCATTGCCAACTGATCTGAACGCATCGTCGTGGCGATGGACCAGTAGGCCGAATTGTCCGTCGAAGTGGCAACCCTGTAGCCGCTCGAAACCTGGTTTTGAACCCTGTTGAGCTGATCGTTGATCGACCTCAGAGTCTGGATTGCAATGATGGCGCTGTTGTTCGTAATAATGCTAGTCATGACAATCCTGGGTCAAAATTCAGTGTGGTCGTCATGACCGAAAACTCGCATTCTGCGAATGAAATCAAATACGAATCCTGTTAATAAACCCTTAATTGGCGCACTCAAAGTTGTACGCGGGTTTGACGACCGCATATCGATGGTCGCTGTTTTAGATACCTCTTTCTGGCTTCTCGATCCGCGATTGGAAGAGCGCTCCCCTTGCAGCCGTTTGAGCCTGATCTTACTGTAATGGTGTGGCCGGGGGCGTCGGACCCTACTAGTTACCCGGGACCGGTCACGCAGCCTTTTTACGCGCAAGGCTGGATAAAAATGTGGGAAGCCTTGGCTTCAGCGCCCGGACGCACGAGCAGCGAGCCAAGGTGGCGAATGTTCGAACCGGTGGTTCCGGCCCGGGTTAGAATTGCATCCCCAGCGTCGTCTTGCAGACGTCCAGAACGTCTTGCGTTTCGGCCTCGGCCAGCTCTTGGTCATTGAATATGATCGAAGTGCCCAGTTCATAGCTCTCAGCAATTGCCTGCAAGGCCTGCGGGTCACAGTCCTTCAGGGTCTCAAAGATGCTGTAGATTGAATTGGATAGAAAGCCTTTTGTTTCCGCCAGGTCGAACTCGTAGGTAGCTCCGCCAGCAACAATAATTGCCGCGAAGTCGGCTTTCGAGCCCAATTCGCCGGGAAACGTGGTCTGTTCGATATCGATCTTGATCGTCATCTTACCTTCCTCGGTGTGCATTCCCTCAAAATCGCACTGTGAATGGCAAGGGACATTCGTATTTGTTTGACGCGTGGGGCTGGGTATCCTCGCGGTGAATAGGCGGAACCTTGAGATGAATGAACAGGAATGGGCCGAGCGCCGGACCGTTATCAGTGATGATCTTTACGAGGCCCTGCTCAAGGAAGCTGACTGCGGGCCATTCGATGGCGGTTGTCTGGTGGTTGCTCAAGCTCTCCAACAAGTCCTTGGCGGCGATGTCGTTGTCCTGGTCCGCGCACAATCGGGCATCGCCGATCATGCTGCCCTGCTTTTCGATGGGATGCTGTGGGATTTCGATGGCCCACTGTCACCGTCGGCATTTGTCAAGCGTTTCCAGGAAAATGAGCTGTTTGGCACTGGCGCAAAATGCGGCGGCTTCCGGCTGATTGAGCCGGGTGACTTGGAGGATACGCCTCACAATGATCGTCTTGTGGAACGGTTGGCCGACATCTTTCGCACCATCCTCCCCGATACCGAGATTTCACCTAGACCTTGACGCCCATGCGGGATGCTTGCACACTTCCTATATGGCTTTGCCACGGGGATAGGCTTTACGCTGTCCGCCTGAAGGGACCCTCGGGTCCCTTTTGTGTAAGTCAGCGGTATCATTCCGCAAGCGTGGCCGCTGCTTTCGGTCTCGACCACATTTAACAACGCCTCACCGACACGTCGGCGGCACCTCCCCGGCTCCGGCCGGGGACTTCTTTTAGCCTCGACATCACTGCAGCCTAACGTCATCCTCCAGAGGTATGCGAACGCAATTAGTAGTGGTTTACCCATGAATATCGTTGAATTTCTTGAGGCAACGCGACGCGATCAGGAGCTTATTGCTCATGGTATCGCTCCTGCTGGCGTAGACGCCTGCGAAGAATGCAAAAAGCCTCTTCAATCCAGCATTACCGGCCGACACGAACTCGGTGACGGAACCCAGATTTGCAGCAGTTGCTACTGGGACGCGATGTCGGCGGAACTGGATAAGCATCCAATCAGGGCACTCAGACTTTGCCGCGCGGTCGCCGGAACATTGCCGGTGAAGCTGCTAACGACACCGGCAATCCTGATGAATGAGAAGTTCAGATCGATGGTGCGAGGGTCTTGCCGATCTGTTCGAGCCAGGTCTCGATTTTGATCTCATTTTCGTCGCCGAGTTCGGTTGCTCTCGCATCGCGTTTTTTAATGGCAAAGGTTCCGACTTCGCTGAGATCGCCCTTGATACCGTTCGTGAGGGCGTTGTGATCGATGTCGATCATGTCATTAAGGTAGTCCAGAACTGTCGTATTTTCGAAGAATGGCCCCCGGGTAAACTCACCGGTTTTCAGGCTGTAGGACCCGACTAATCCAGGCTTTTCGTCATTCAGCAACGCCTGGAAAACCTGATCCTCACGAAGCGTGCCGCCGTTCTCGTCCTGATATTTTATCAAGGTGGCAAGGGTTTCCCAGTCCATAGCCTCGTCATCATAGATTTCACTGGCGTAGAGGGTGGAGTACCATGGTTTGCTGATGTGGATATCGACACTGTCGTATTCATTGCCTTCGCCGTTCAACGCGAGCAGATAGACGTTTTCGAACCGGTCGATGTTATTGTGCACGTAGATATCCTTAGCTGCGGCTCGATGAACATAGACGTTGCGATCATGATCACCGTATGAAACATAGGTTTCTGGACCGAGTTCCAGATATTCGGCAGCCGCGACAATCTCCTTGATCATCCCCATTTTTCGCTCGAATAAGGTTTCAAGCTGAAGCGCCGCAACCGAATCCTCGTGCTCTCGAACAGTTCCAGCTTCAAGGAAATCGAGATAGGCTTCTTCGCGCAGCCAATCTCTGTCGGCATCTTCTGTGCCAATAATCTCAGCAATTCGATCAATGCTTGCCATGGAGCTGTTATGCGGAACTGTTGCACGGATTGTCGTTAGGCCCCTTGTGCGGTAATAGGAACCGTAGACGAAGACGTCACCCTTTGCCTTTTCCAATCCTTTTTCATCTATGCTTTCGATCACCCCGGCGATGTCTGTTGGATCGACGTATTGACCACGGTTTTCGATGGAAAAGGGTGCAGCCATATCCTTTGCCTTTTGCAGCACGTCGAGATCGAAATGCTGGTTGTTGATCATGATGTCGATTTCGGATCGGAGGTTAGAAGGCAGGGGCGGCTTGGTTTTGAAAAGTCTGATGTGTCCCCGTTTCTCGTCTGTTTCCCATGCATAGAGAAGCTCGTTTCCGTTCCCGTCCGGAATTGCGAGAACTTTGACACCTTTTGCTGTTGGCACAATTCTGATGCCGTCTACTCTGGTGCTTTCCGGGCTGGCTGCCAGTTCGTCGAAGATATCGTTCGCCTTGTGGAAAATTGCCACGATGGCTGCTTCCGCGACCTGAGCGTGAAACGTACGCTGAATCTCGTTAACGACATAGGCGTACTGACCGTCATCGTATTTCTTCGCCGCTTCAAGGTCGTAAGCGAAGGTTTCTTTTGCCAGGGCTGAGGTCGCGGCCATGGGGGTTTTCTCCATGCTATTACTCCTTACTGCACATCTTCGATCACATTGCCACTCGCATCTCGCTCAGGTCGAGTTGTTCAAGGTGGGCTTCCAAAGAAGCTTCGAACATTTTTAACGAGAGGAGAACGGCTTCTGGTGAAGAGTATCTTCCTTTGTCGAACCGGCAGCATTTGTCATCGTAGGCAGCCCAGGTGCCATCCGGCTGCTTTATTGCAATCCCGGCAATTTCCTTGCCGTTGAGCACACGCCAGACATGATCATCCACCTTCTCGACCCGGAAGTTGGCTGCAGCGTGAGGCCTTTTTATGAATTCGACCGCGTTTATGCCCTTTACGGTCAATTCAAGCTGGTATGTTTGCGGATTATTACGCATCCATATGCAGTACCCAGTGTTTATAAGGTCGTTTGCGGGCGGGTAATCTGGACCGATCCGATAGTTTGGATTCTGGGCATTGAGTAGCAGATCGCGATGCGCTTCTTCGAGCACCATGTTTAAGTCAGTCATCGGAAAACCTGTTCGAACTTATCTCGTCATTCGACGTATTTGTTCTAGTAAAAACAGATTTCTTGCAGGCGACAACCGAGCCCGTTAATCAGTGCCAATCTCCCGGCACCAGCTTGGAGTCCGGGACCATGGGCTTGAATTTGCAGACCTATACAAGCGCCTGGCAGCCTCCGAGCTAACGAGGAAGGTTCTGGCCGCCGTTCTCGGCAAGATGTGAGAGCTGGGTTACGTGGAGTCTCTACGTGGAGTCTCTCGTTGACGCCCGTTCCAGTGTTTAGGCCCGCAGTCAGCTATTGTTCTTCCTTTGTTCACGTCTTATGATGAGCCATGGTCGAGACAATTGGTGAAGCATTCAGTGCAGGATGGCAGTTGAAAGCGCGGTGCGCTTACGGCAACCGTGAAGGGCTTAAATCGATCCGTCGATGTACTTGGACCTACGATCTCGACATGCTGACCCTGGTAACAACGCGCGGCCGAGATTTTCCCCTCTCGATGGTCTCCAGTCGTCTGCGCTGTCCTCGCTGCGGCTCCAGAATTGTTACCGTGCTGTTCATCACGCCAAAAGAGGGTGATCGTCGGCGAGGTGCTGCATAAGAAATATTAGCGTTCGGTCGAAGCGTAATGAAATCTGGCTTTGCTGAGTCCGTATCTGATCAAACCGCTGGACCCGTACCCTTCACTAAAGCCATGGGCGATAATTTTGAGTGTAAACATCCACCAATGACCTGCGGGATGGTCTCGAAAATCACATGTAAGGCAAGGTGATCGGTAAGGAGCCTGCACGATATTCCGTGCGGGTATCCTTTTTTCAGTTTTCCCTTGCAAAATCAACTTAAAGTTACCATGGTTCCTCGCCAACCAACGGGAGGGACGTAATATGGCAAGTGGTACCGTGAAATTTTTCAATGTCGACAAGGGCTTTGGATTCATCACGCCAGACGGCGGCGCGAAGGATGTCTTCGTGCATATCTCTGCGCTTCAAGCTTCGGGAATTCAGTCGGTGAAGGATGGTCAGAAGCTTACGTTTGAGACAGAGCCTGATCGCACTGGTAAAGGGCCGAAAGCCGTTAACCTTCGCTTAATCTAAATCGTTGGGGCATGGGCTTGGTGTCCATGCCACTTTGCCGGTTACTCTGCTACTATGATCGCGGGTGAAATGTTCACGCTCCCGAGCGTGAAGCCCGATTCGAACTGTGGCATTGGCCCAGGACGCCCTGCGGCAAGTGTTGGTGATGGTGATTCTGTCATTGACCGTGCAGAGAGTGTTCAGCAGAATTTTTAAAAGGATTTTCGAGGAGGGTTTCGCGTTTTCTCGCCATACCACGGCCACGAATGCCTTGGTTTGAAAGGACGCTTCTGTCATCGGCAGCATTTGCATTCCTGCTCTTCTTCCACAACCAGGTGCTCCCGCAATTCGGCAGATCGGTTTCGGCTCTGAGTATGAGTTCGTGGTCCGGGTAGTCGCCTGTTTCGTTGGCCTGCTTTCGGCCCTGCTCTTCCTCTGTATACTCTCAGCCTGGAAGGACATCGTTTCGCACCAGGCGAAAAACGACGACGCTGGCTATAACCGCGTAGGAAAGGCGGAGGATTATCTTTTCCGGCGTTATGGTCGGCTGTCGCATAGAGCGAATAAGCGCAGATTGTTTCGTTGATCGGCCGAAATGCCGCAAAAATTGCCGATCTGTAAATTTCAATTTACCCAATTCTGTCATGCGGTTAGCGAGCAAAAAATTCGGAAATTTCCGATCTTTATTGCCGATCTTGGAATGTTGATGTTTGCTGGTGACTATCGAATGTCATCTAGAGACCGTCCAAATGTCCAATGTACCCAAACACCACCTCTCAGGAGAGGCTGCAGGCTCGTCCTTTGAGAGCTTCCTGGAAGAGGCAGGCATTGCTGAAGAGGTTTACGCTATAGCCGTGGAACGCGTCACCGCTTGGCAGGCGCAGGAAAGGGTGCGAGCCTTGTTGAAAGAACAGGAACAACCACGATGACAGTCATCATCTCCAAGGCATTGCGTGACGAGGTCTTGTCCAGTGCCCGTGCAAAGCATGCCAGTGCGACCGCTACCCTGGTTTCGCTGTACACCGCTCATGGCAAGCAAGCTGCTAAGCGTCTTAAGCGCAAGTGGACAGCTGATGACGATCAGAAGGTCCGTACGGTTGTTGCGCGTCAACTGGCGCTGTGAGTGATGCATGTTGATATTGGACCGTTCCCGTTTTCCTCGGAGGCCAGATGACTTTATTTCGATCAACAGGCTCCCTGTCCTGTACCGGCCGGTCCTGGGCTCGCCGGAGCAGTTCGTGGTCGGTGTCCTGTGCTTCAACGCCGCCGGGCACCACCTTGAGCGCGCCAACCGTCTCGAAAAGCTCACCTGCCTGTATGGAGACAACTCGACTGGCGTCCTGTTAGCGATAGAGCTGGGCCTCGACGTCCTTGCAGCCGCTATCACGTATCCTGGCTTTGAGGTGCTTGATTTCAAGTCTTCGGTGTCTGGGATGTATCTTGGTGAGGTAGGGACAACAGAAGCACCCTCTTTTCAGGTTGCAGCGCGCCTTTGGTTGTCGTCTCACTGTTCTCTTTGTTCGTTTTCGGAGTTCCCCTATAAGCAGCGATCCTGACCTTCTAGTCCTGCGGCAAATCGGTTGGGATTTCTGGGACCCCATCGGTATTCGGAGGATGAGCGGTGATGCGTGGCAAGGCGCAGCAGCAAATGAATACGACAGCTACCTTCTGAAGGCCAGCTGAGGGGGCGTACTCGTGTAAAACGGCATTTGGCCGCATCAGGACTTGGACCACGAATATCGTCCTTATACGGGATTGAGACCTTTGTGGTTGCTGGTTCATTCCTTATATTCTGTTGGCGGAACCAAATTGGGGTAACAGGGGCATGGCAAAGGCAATTTCAATGACCTTTCAGGAAGCCATCACGGCTCGGGCGATCCTTGTCGGCGGTGACTTGCCCAAGGCTTCGAACCATGACAAGCCGGAGCGGCGTGTTGAGAGAATGATCAACAAGGGTTGGGTGGCCGTTGATGGTGAATCCCTGACCGATACCGGAGCCTCTCTTGTCATCCAATATGGTAGCCGGGAAGGCTGGCATCCGGAGATGATCGAAAAAATGCGGATTTGCGCCGCAGCTTCGAAGGCGGCGAATACGGAGGATCAAGAAACCCTTTCTGGTCCCGTGCCCTAATTGATCTCATGCCGCCGCTGATGAACTATGTCTTCCAGATGTGGGAATCGTCCGAGAACTGTCGATGAACGTCCATGAGTTTAGAGGCGCTGCGCCGTGATGAAGAGTTGCTGGCGCAAGGCATAACCCTTCCCGGCATGATATAGTCGTATGCCTTACCTTATGAGTTAATGATATCGATAAGTAGTGGAGCGAACGATGATTGACTGGACTGGCGTGCTCAATAAAACCACCCAAAAAGCGGGCTGGTCGATTATTGATGGCCCTGATTCCAAGGTACATGAAAGCTATTGGTTCGGCTTGGACGACTCAGACATTACCGGCACCTATGCTCGACTCAACATTGTTCAGGGCCGAGCCTCCCTGGTTCTGGTTGAAACTCAGAAAGAGAATTCGAACCAGGTGCTTTGGAATGGAGAAGTTGAAAAATTGGTTGCAAATCCGGAGTTCTCTGAATTTGTCACCGAGGAATTAGACCCATCTACGGGTCCGAGAATTTGAGTAACCAAGGGAGGTAGGCGACGCGGTTCAATTCGTTGACCGAAAGTCGAGCAGGAGTTGAAACGTTCTCTGCGTCTTGTTGTAGCCAGGCTTCGATGTGACCTAGCGATCTAGGCTGCGAACCCAAGACCCCTTGCATGTCGAAACACCCTCAACCCGCTGATATCCCGACTTCGGCAATGAATAGGGCGAGTCCTGAAAGTGATTGAGATAATCGGCAATGCCGTCTTTCACGGTTTTCGGTGCGTCAGTCAAAATTAATCCTCGGGTATAAAACGGTCCAAAACTGCTTCGATATGAAGCTCGAAAGGTTTGGCGACCAAGGAGGGATTCGAACCCCCGACCCGCTCCTTAGGACGGAGCAACTCTATCCACTGAGTTACTTGGCCGAACTTGGCGATTCCTGTAGGATTCGAACCTACGACCTACTGCTTAGAAGGCAGTTGCTCTATCCACTGAGCTAAGGAACCAAACTATACTTGCGTGGACTGCAAAGTTAAATTTGGTGGAGCGTTCTCAAGGCACCCCTTGTCCGCTACTCCAGAGCGGAGATTTTTGGAGGCCTGACCGGGAATCGAACCCGGGTGGGAGGATTTGCAGTCCCCAGCGTCACCACTCCGCCATCAGGCCATCCCCATATTGATCGACGGTGTTTTCGATCAACGTATTCCTTGGCCTGCATGCAGCGAAAGGTTTCGCGCTTCAAACCAATAATTTGGTGCCCCCAGAGAGACTCGAACTCCCGACCTACTGATTACAAATCAGCCGCTCTACCAACTGAGCTATAAGGGCGAACTCCTTATTTTCAAGGAATTCTGGTATTTCTGGTGCCGCTTAGGTGATTCGAACACCTGACTTCGTCATTACGAATGACGCACTCTACCAGCTGAGTTAAAGCGGCAATTCCTTTCTGTCAATACTCGTCTTTCTCCAGATCGACGATTTCGTACTTCCCTTTTTCCATTTCTCCGAGAACACGTTTGATCTCGGAATTTCGTCTTTCCTCTGCCGCCCCGAGCCGAGCAACTAGCTCAGGCTCGGGGCGCTTCCCTGGTTCCAGAAGGAGGACCAAGTCCTCAAAATGATCACTCATATCTACCCCTTCCGACCATTCTAAACTGGCACGGGCAGCCGGGCTTGAACCGACGACCTGCGGTTTTGGAGACCGCCGCTCTACCAACTGAGCTATACCCGCAAACTCTATAAACCCTTGATTTCAGGCAAAGAAAAAGGCCCGGAACTTGCGTTCGGGCCTCACCTGGGGATGCTGTGTGTCAGAAACCAACCCGACAACCACCATCGCCTTCAGGGGAGCCCCTGTAGCGTGTCCAACACGTCCATGTGTTTGTCCTGGTTCTCATCGGTCTGCTTCTTTCATCCACCAATCGCGGCAACAAGTGTCGCGTCAACTTGATCCTATAAATGACAAACTGGCGCGCAGGTGTCAACTCTCATTTTCAAAAAAAATTTTAGCATCGCTCTTTTCATACTCCTTTCCGTGGCCGACAATAAATTCAACAGAATCCTCCAGCGACAATTAGTTGACAGAACTCCTTTCTGCCGACACAAATGTCATCTGCATATTTTTTGAAGGAATTCCTTATGTCCGAATCCGCCGCTCTCTCGAAGGCACAAGCTGGCGCTGCCGATTATGGCGCGGACAGCATTAAGGCCCTGAAGGGTCTAGAAGCTGTCCGTATGCGTCCCGGGATGTATATCGGTGACGTTGGCGACGGCTCTGGTCTCCACCACATGATCTACGAAGTCGTCGACAACGGTATCGACGAAGCGCTGGGTGGTTACTGCGACACCGTCACTCTTACGCTGAATGCCGACGGCTCGGCTACGGTCACCGATAACGGCCGTGGTATTCCGGTCGACATGCACAAGGAAGAAAATCGTCCGGCCATCGAAGTCATCATGACAGACCTTCATGCGGGCGGTAAATTCGACCAGAATTCCTACAAGGTCTCCGGTGGTCTACACGGCGTCGGCGTATCCGTGGTGAACGCGCTCTCCACGCGCCTTGAAGCGACCGTTTATCGTAATGGTCAGGAATATTTCATCGCTTTCGAACATGGTGAAGTCGCTGAGCCCCTTCGCGTCGTCGGCCCGGCGGTCCCGGCCAATCGTACTGGTACGACCGTAACGTTCTGGCCCTCGCCGCAGACCTTCGACGCTGTCGTTTTCGACCAGGAAGTCCTCCTGCGTCGTATGCGTGAACTCGCCTTCCTGAATTCCGGAGTGAAGGTTCTATTCCATGATGCGCGTGTTGAAGGTTCTGTCCCGAAGGAATTCCTCTACGAGGGCGGCATTCGCGCCATGGTCGAATACAGCGACCGCAACGAAAAGGTAATCAACGCCAAGCCTATCGTCATCCGTGGCGTCCGCAAGGGAACCCGTAACGGTGCGGAAGTCGAGGTTACCATCGACATCGCAATGCAGTGGAACACCGGTTATCGCGACAAGATTCTGGCGTTCACCAACAATATTCCGCAGCGTGATGGCGGTAACCACGTCGCCGGTTTCCGGGCCGCTTTGACCCGCACCATGTCGCAGTTTGCTGAAGCAAATCTGACGGGCAAGCAGAAAATTTCGATCTCCGCCGACGACATCAAGGATGGTCTGACCGCAGTCATCTCCGTCAAGGTGCCCGATCCGAAGTTCTCCTCGCAGACGAAGGACAAGCTGGTTTCGCAGGAAGTCCAGGGCCCGGTCACGCAGCTTGTGAACGAAGTGCTCCAGGTCTGGCTGGACGAGAACCCGGCTGAAGGCAAGAAAATCGTGCAGAAAATGGCTGAGGCCGCTTTGGCTCGTGAAGCCGCGCGTCTTGCTCGTGAAACCGTTCGCAACAAGAGCAAGCTCGATATCGCTTCGCTTCCGGACAAGCTTGCGGACTGCCAGTCGCGTAAGCCGCATGAAACCGAAGTCTTCATTGTCGAAGGTGACTCGGCAGGTGGCTCCGCAAAAACCGGCCGTGACCGTAAGTTCCAGGCTATCTTGCCACTGCGCGGTAAGGTGCTGAACGTTGAGCGCGCTCGCATGGACAAGATTTTGCAGTCCGAGCAGATCGGCACTCTGATCATGGCGCTCGGCACCGGCATCGGCGAAGAGCACTTTGATGCCGACAAGGCCCGTTACCACAAGATCATCATCATGACGGACGCCGACGTCGACGGAAACCATATCAGAACGCTTCTCCTGACGTTCTTTTACCGTCATATGCCGGAGTTGATCGCTCGCGGTTATATCTATATTGCGCAGCCGCCTCTGTTTAAGGTGACGCGTGGCAAGAAGAAGGAATACCTTCTCGACCAGGCTGCTCTGGACCAGTACATCATGAATTCTGGCCTGGAAGGCACGTTCCTGACGCTCGCAGACGAACGCGTCCTTGAAGGTGAAGCCTTGATCAAGGCGGCTCTCTCCGCTCGTGAAGCTGAACGCTACATCGCACCTCTGGTCGATGAAGTTGGCAGCGTGGATGTTGTTACCGCCATGGCAATTTGCGGCTTCTTCCATCCGGCTGGTTTCGAGACTGAAGAGAACAAGGCAAGCCTCCTTGAATGGCTGCTTGAGTTCCTTACGAGCCGTACGGAAAAAACACGCTGGTCTGGTCAGGTGACTGACGATGGTCTTGAGATCACCTGGAGACATCGTGGCGTGATCAACCAGTGCTTCGTCCCGAACAATATCGTCAAGAAGCAGGACGCTATCGCCCTGACGAAGATGGCTGAGCAGTTGGGGGAAATCTACGGCCCCGGCGCTGAATACACGGCCAAGAACGGTGAAAAGTCGATGGTCTTCACTCCGGCCGCTCTTTTCGATCTCGCGGATGCAACTGGTCGCAAGGGCATTGCGATCCAGCGCTACAAGGGTCTCGGCGAAATGAACGCAGCGGAATTGAAGGAAACGACGCTGCTGCCAGCAAACCGTTCTCTGCTTCAGGTGAAGATGCGCGATGCCGAGATCGCGGACGAACTGTTCGCTGTTCTCATGGGCGATGAAGTGTCGGAGCGCAAGCAGTTCATTATCGACAACTCCAAGCTTGCCGAGATCGATCTGTGAGCATGGCTCAAGCATTGCCGTTGGCCGGGACTTCCCTGGCCAACGGTTACGATCCGCGTGTGTTGTTGTTGAACGATCTGCTCCTGAAAGGTGTAGCACATCTCGAAGACCTACGCATCGAGGGTGTCGCGAAGACCAATTTCATGAAGTGCGACGAGCGCAGCATCTACGTTCTCGAATACCTCTTCAAATCTCCCTATGAGATTATGGATGCAGACATGCCGCCTTTGCGCAGGTCGCATAACCATTCGGTCGTAAGACATCTGGTCGATCTTCTTGGTCGCAAGGATCAGGTCTCGGCTGCGGCCGAACTATCTTCTGCTTTGACCGAGTGCGACCCTGTTCGTATCAGTGATCAGGAGGCTTCTACGGAACTCCGCGTTTGTTATATGATCGAGATGCATACGCTTATCTTCGGCATCCTCAGCGAGGTTATGGATAAGCGTCTGTCGGTATCGCTGCTTAAGAAGGCTGAGAAGGTGCGTGCACAAGCGATTTTGCCGGAAACCTGTCGGCCCGGCCTGGCTTACATGCACAAGGATCGCCTCATTGAATTGCTCGCGCTACGCTTGACATCTAAGGGACATGAGTGGGCTGCAGAGATCGTGTTGAATCAAAAAGGGCGGCCGATCTGGTAGCCGCCCTTTTTGCATTCCTCAGTCGGCGGATCAGGCTGCCTTACGCTGACTTGCCCGACGGCGGGTTTGTCCCAATCCACTTTCCCTCGCGAGCGCCGAGCGTTTTTCTGCGTAGCTGGGAGCGACCATTGGGTAATCAGACGGCAGCGACCATTCTGCCTTGTATTCTTCCGGTGTCACGCTGTGATGGGTGGCGAGATGACGCTTCAAAGACTTGAAGGCCTTGCCGCATTCAAGGCAGGTGATCTCTTCATTGGTAACAGACTTCTTGATCGATACCGCAGGCTTCCTCGGCTCGACCTTTTCTTCTACCTTAACCGGCGAGTCAGTCGTCCTGAGAAGCGCGCCGTGCACTGAAGCGATCAGCTCGGCGAGTTCACTTTGCGGAACTACATGGTTCGTTACGTACGCAGATACGATGTCGGATGTGAGGACAACGAGGCCACCCTTGTCCTGGGTCTCAATGGTTTCGCTCATCTATCGCTCCTTTTGGTCGGTGATGAATCAGTGGGATGGCATCCATTTAGACCTATTGGCTAGGATTTCAAGTCATAAAGGGTTGTAAATGGAAAACCTCAATTAAAACCTTTATATTGCCCAGAGTAAGAAGATAAATCCTGCGGCTTGAGCCCTGTGCTAATAGCTTCTCCTTAGAAACCATTGTTAGAAAATTCCACGGCCTCATTAACCTTGAATCTTTCCTCAAGGAACCACTTCCCTTTAGGAGATTATTAACATCCCAAATTATTTCCCTATGTCTATTTTTACTGTCATCACACAGTGGCATATGCCTCCGGTCATAATTCCGTTCGATTTAAACCTAGCTGGTGGCGAAACCTTCATTGTTGCTTATTTTCCCCGCCGTTCATCTCACCGCCGTGGCTGTGTTCTTGACCATCTCTTCCTGGTCTCGGCCATGGTTATCCTGGCTCGGGATCAAGGACATCTGCTGTGAAAAACGGGTTGATTCCGCTTGCGGGCAACCTTTTTCAACGCGTCTGTCGTTGTTGTTTAAGCTTGCTTACCCTTACCTCGAAGGCTGTTTCGCGGCTGAACTGAATAATTTTTCTCATTATAAATTCGGCACTGTAGTGCTTGCGAAAATTGATGGGTGGGTCATCATGTTAATATCGTATTTTCCAGAAGGAACTCCTTATGTCTGAAGCCCTCGCAACGTCTGCGAATGAAATCCCCGTGCGCTTCGAAGTTGGTGAGAAGGAAATCAGTCTCACTGAGGTTAATCGTGCCATTCGACGCACTCTGATGAAGCATGCGGACAAGTTCCGTAAAACGTACGCGGCGTACAAGGACCTGCGAGATAGTGAAGGTCGCGGTGTGACGATTGTCATCAAGTCGCCCAAAACTCTGTCACTTCAGATTACGGTCTCCCTGGAATTCTCTGAAGAACTTCGCCCTCAGATCGAAGGCTCTCAGCAGGCTGAGCGGGTAGCCTAATTTCGTCAAGAATTCCTTTTGAGCGGCCAAACTTTGTTGACAGGCGATTGGTTTGGCCACTATCCTTAAAGGAATTATCCTTGGAGAAATCCTTATGACCACAGTTCTAGACATTGAGCACCAGTTGGACGGTGAAATCATTGTTCGTGATCAGCACGTCGGCGATATTCGCTGCAAAAAGCTCACGATCACTCGTTCCGGCTCCGTTAAGGGCAATATCCTCTGCAAGCATTTGCAGATCGGTGGCTATGTCGAGGGAATTGCGGTCTGTCATGTTCTCGAAGGCAACACCCAGGGCACTCTCCATGGAAGCCTTTATTACGTGACTAAAAAGGACGAAGCCAAGGTCGCCGGTATCGTTGATTATCGGGAACCTCCCGTTTCTGTCTGGGCAGTTGTCATGCCTGAAGCAATTGATGTTCCGGCACTCTCTTCGGCCGATGAATTCGATGTTGCTACCGAGGAAGCTTTTGCGGATGCCGTTGAGGAATTCGTTCAGGAAATTGCCTCAGAACCGGTTGTCGATACGCTCGTGTCTACGGACGCAGTTGTGGTTGCCGACAGCATCGCCGCTGAAGAAACTGCTACGGGTGATGAGGTCGGTTTTGCCGCGCCCGTCCCCTCCTCACACCCTGTTGAGGTCAGCGGCACATCTTCGAAATTCTTCCCAACGCCAGTTGAAGTGGTTGAGGCCCTGCAAAAGCCCGTCGAAACCGCACCAGCTGTTGCCTGGGTATCAACGGGCCGCAAGGTGCCGCTTGGCGCTCGCTTCTTTTAATTTTTGAATAGCAAGGACCTCAAAATGGGTATCGAAAACCAGTTCTCTCCAGAAGATCACGAGCCATCGGCAGTCGCTGCCGTGACCGATGGCAAGACGATCTTCATGGAAGACGAAATGAAGAAATCCTTCCTGGATTACGCCATGAGCGTTATCGTCGCTCGTGCACTTCCGGACGTTCGCGACGGCCTCAAGCCCGTTCACCGCCGCATCATCTACTCGATGTTTGAAAAGGGTAATACCGCATCGAAGCCGTATGAAAAGTGCGCAAAGACCGTCGGTAACGTGATCGGTAACTATCATCCGCACGGTGATCAGGCTGTCTACTCTTCTCTCGTCCGCCTTGCTCAAGACTGGGTCCAGCGTCATCCGATCATTGATGGCCAGGGTAACTTCGGCAACCGTGATGGCGATCCTCCGGCTGCTTACCGTTATACCGAAGCCCGACTTCACCGTCTTGCTGAACGTCTTGTGACCGATCTACGCAAGGGTACGGTTGAATTCATCCCGACCTTCGACAACAAGGAAATGGAGCCTCGCCTTCTCCCGGCTCGTTGGCCGAACCTGATCGTCAACGGCCAGATCGGTATTGCCGTCGGTATGGCGACCGAAATCCCTTCTCACAATCTATCTGAGGCCATCGACGCGTGTTTCCTGATCATGGACAACCCGAATGCGACGGTCGATGACATCATGCAGGTTATGCCGGGTCCCGATTTCTCGACCGCTGGCGTGATCATGGGTCAGGGCGGCATCCGCCAGGCCTACGAGACTGGTCGTGGCTCGATCCGCGTCGCCGGTCGTTGGGATATCGTCGAAACAAAGGGCGGCAAGACGCAGATCATCATTACGGAAATGCCGTGGGGCACCAACGCCACGAACACCGTTAAGAAGATCAACGAAATGCGTAAGGTCGCGGACAAGCTTCGCCAGACCAACAAGGAGTACGACAAGGTACTCGACGGAATCGCCGAAGTCGTCGACGAAACTGCAGAAGACCTGCGTATCGTTGTCGAGGTCAAGCGTGATGCCGATCCGAATATCGTCCTCAACTTCTTGAAGAAGAAGACCGACCTCGTCACGACCTTCTCCTATAACTCTACGGTTCTCGGTTCGAACGGTCAGCCGTCTGTCATGAGCATGGCGGAAATGATCCGCGAATTCGTCGCCTTCCGCCGTCAGACGGTGCGCAAGCGGACGATTTTCGAACTGAATGAGGCGCGCGAAACACTGACCTACACCATCGGCTTGTATGCCGCTGTTTCGCAGGTCGATCTTGTCGTGAACACGATCAAGACTTCAAGCGATCAGAGCATCGCACAGGCTCGTCTGCAGGAAATCGACTTCCCGACGGAAGGGGAACTGGCAGAACTCCTTTTCGCTGCCGATCCTGACTTCGAAGTTGACCCGAACTACCGTCTGACGGCTGAACAGGCCAAGCATGTCCTCGAAATGAGCCTGGGCCGCCTGACGGGTATGGAAACCTCGAAGATCGCTGACAATGCTCGTGACCTCGTGAAGCAGATCGAGTTCCACAACTCGGTTCTGAACGAGCGTTCGATCCTCGACGGCATCGTTCGCAATGAAATGCAGGAAATCAAGGATCGCTTCCATTCGCCGCGTATGACTGAAATCCAGCCGTATGACGCCGATGAAATCGATGATGAAGACCTGATCGAGCACAAGGACATCGTCGTCACCCTGTCGAATTCCGGCTACGTTAAGCGTACCGAGCTTGGTGCCTATCGCGAGCAGAAGCGCGGCGGTAAGGGTCGCAGCGGCATGGAAACGAAGGAAGACGACTTCATCCAGACTGCGCTTCACTGCAGCACGAAGTCGACACTTCTGCTGTTCACGTCGCGCGGCATTGCCCATACGCTCAAGGCTTTCCAGCTTCCGGAAGGCAACCCGAGTTACAAGGGTCGCCCGATTGTGAACTTCATCAATCTGCTGTCCGACGAGACCATTACTAATGTTATCGTCATGCCGCGTGATCCTGAAGAGATTGCTGAACTCAGCCTCCTGTTCGTCACCGATTTCGGCGACATTCGCCGCAACTCGGCAACCGACTTCGCCAAGGTCAACAAGAACGGCAAGATCGCCATCAAGCTTGAAGGTGATAATGGCGAGCCGCTGGGCAAACTGGTCAAGGTTCTGCTTGCCGGAAACACCGATGACGTTCTGATTTCGACCGAGGAAGGCAATTGCTGCCGCTTCCTGGTTGACGATCTCCGCGTCTTCAACAGCCGCGCCTCGACCGGCGTTCGTGCGATCAAGCTGGCTCGTGCTGGTGACAAGCGTTCGGATGGCTCCATTCTGGAGAAGGACGATGCGGTCAACGATGCAAGCGTGGTTTCGAATTTCCCGCTGACGCCGCAGGAGCGTGATGCTTACCAGGCCGGTGGCACCCACACGTCCAAGAATGCCGATGGTGTCGAGGAAACGACGACGTTGACCCAGGAGCGCATGGCCGAGATGGCTGCCGGTGAGGAATTGCTCATCACGGTATCCGCCAAGGGCTTTGGCAAGCGTTCCTCTGCTTACGAATACCGCAGGACTTCGCGTGGCGGCGTCGGCACGAAGGCTGCCAATATCAACCCTGAGACAGGTGCGCTTGTCGCGTGTTTCCCTGTCCAAGAGTCTGACGGCCTCGTCATGATCACCGATGGTGGTCAGATGATCCGCACCCGTGTTTCTGAGGTTCCGGTCTATGGCCGTGCGACCCGTGGGGTTCGGATGTTCCGTCTGGCCGCAGACCAGAAGATCGTTTCGGTCTTCCGCGTCAACGGTGACGAAGTCGCGGACGAAGAGCCAGCGGCCACCGCCTGATCACAGACAATTCGGGACGCAAGCAATGCGTCCCGCCTTTCATTCACATTCTGAAAACGGAGCTACCATGTTCGATAAAACGAAATTCCTGGTCGTTGGTGATGCGCTTCTCGGCGTGGATCGTGCCAACAACCGCCTGAATGCCGCCAAGGCGCAGCTTGAAACCGCGAAGGGCATTGTCGAAGCCGCGCGCGCCGATATCGAGACCGCAAAAGAAGGCGTTACCACTGCCAAGGCCAACCTGGATACCATTCTGGCTGGCTTCGACAACAGCGGCCTGTCCAAGGCCACCATCCTGTCGACAGCCGAAGACCTGAACCGCGTGTTCAGTGCAGTTGAGCCGGTCGCCGAACAGGAAGTCGTTGCTGAGCCGGAACTTTCGAAAGCCTCGGCCCGTAAGGTGATCGATTCCTTGCGCGACGTGCTTTCCACTGTTTCGGATCGCGAAGACTACGCCGACCTCCGTTCGCCGCTCGAAGAAATCCTTGCCACGGTTCAATCCGTCGGCGGCTCGTCCAAGGACGAATCCGAGACCAAGCCGAAGCGTAAGCGTCGCAGCAAGGGTGACGAAGATGATACCTCTGCAGCTGAGGCAACGACCGTCGTTTCCACCGAAGCCGTCGAACCGGCTGCCGTTACCGATATGGCTGCAGTAGAAACGGAAACTGCAGCGGTCGTAGTTGGTGCTGAGGAACAGCAGACCGTTGAGGTTGTTGCAGAAGCGGTCGCCGATGTCGTTAACGAAGTCAACAATGACGAAGTTAAGGATGAAATCATTGAGCTGATCGATTCCAACGTCCCTGCAGGTGATCTGAACAACCTGATCGCAACGACTGCTTTCGCTGTCTACCTTGGATCGCAGGACCGCCCGCTTTCTCTCGGTGATTTCCTCGATGCAATGACGCTGGAGACGGTGAAGTCTGCAAGCGGCGCTGATTACCTGGATGACGAAATGCGTGGTCTCGTCGCCAACATGCTCGAAGACTCCGCTTATGTTTCCTCTGCCCTCACCTGGTTCGTTGCTGGTGTCCGCGCACTCGAAAATGGCAAGGACTTCCCGGCATTTGAAGGCGTCGTTCAGGCTGACGTGATCGAGGAAGCCGCTGTCGTTGAAGAGGTCGCCGATGTTCCGACTGAGGTCGAAGAAGAACAGCCGGTCGAAGAGGTTGACCTGACTTCTGCTGACGACCAGACAATCGTCGGCCCGGTAGATGCTGCCAGTGATGAAGTAGTGGCTGAAGATGAGCTACTGGTTCTCGAAGAGGCTGAAGAGGTCCTGGAATTTGTCGAAGAAGTAGCCGAGGAGATTCAGCCCGAAGCCGCCCCGGTCGTTGTAGAGCCTGCTCCCGCACCATCGCCGGTTGAAAAGCCTGCGACGGCACCGGCACGCCCTGCTCCTTCGGCACCGGCTGAAGGCTTGAAGAAGCCGAATTTCTTCCAGCGTCCGAGCTTCCCGACCAAGGGCTAAGTATCTGCCCGTTGAGAACGAACGCCACCCCTTCGGAAGATCGGGTGGCTTTCTGCTTTTTGGGGATGCGTGTTGTTCGTTGACGGGAGGGCAACAAAAAGGCCGCGTCGCGACCAGATATATCCATTATGAAATCTGTTTCGTAGAAAGGCGACGTCTGGCGTCACTTCAAGGAAGGTGCACCGTATTCGGGTTCAAGATAAATAACTTCTCTCGCCTTGAGCGCTTGACCAGGATTCGTGAGCATGATTTCCCGGTCGCCAATCCATCCGACAATCCCATTTTTTAAGAATGCATTTGCTACGGCATAACTCGTGGCTTCTGGATCATCGCAAACGGCCGTTGCCACGGCTTCCCAGCGTTTCAGAGCTGTAACGTCGACGAGATCGATGTCGTCGATTGTTTCGCTTACCAGGACCCGCCCGAGGCCTCGTTCCCGACCCTGTGGAAGGCTTTCAGACCAACCGACCCATCGAATCGCGTCTTCATGTCTTAAGGTGAACCAGCAGGGACCATCCGGGATCGCGAAATCTCCTGCAGAATCGGTTCCGTGGTACAGCATCGTGCCTTTCGCTATTGTCACTCGATCCATTGTTAAATCCTGGTCAGTTCGGCTAAAGCTTAGCCGTGGCAGTTCACATTTCCTTGAAAACCGATCCCGTCCAGATGACCGTCCTCGATGGAACTTCATCGTTCCCGACAAGCCCAATCAGTACGGTACCGAGTTTCTCGCCTGGCTTTGCCATTATTGTAAAAGTCGTTGCCTGAAACTTCTTCACCCAGGCCTCCCCGACAAGCGAATAAATTTGGACCAGGCAGCCATCGGGCTTGCAGTCACCTGGAAGTCTCGATTGCACGATCAGGTCATTAAAATATGGGTTGGTGATCATTGCAGCCGCAACATCAATAGATGGGTTATCCGGCTTCTGTTTTCCTGTTCTCTTTATATAGTCCGGAAGAACGACATCGTTCAGGACTTGCTGCACGTACTGGGTATGTGTCTGCCAATCGAAGTCCATAAACCCACGTTCATAAAACACATCATTATCCGTCACGAGTTCATTGCCGTCTTCCTCGTTATCCAGTTCCTTTTTGTCCCTCACGATATCAGGGATAGAGTCCGCCTCGACAGGCGGCTTCACCAACAATGCTGGAATCTCAGATTGAAGTCCTTGCGGATTATTTTGTTGGGCGACAACCCCAGATGCGATGTTGCCACAAATCGACGTCGCCAGGAGAATCGTCTTGATTGATCTCGTTATTTGCATCCGCTCTGGTTTCCCCATTCGACGTGGTTGTGGCCAAACTTCGTGTAATTCGCGTAAGTTGGCGTAAGGACGAGTTTGAAGCTTGAGCACGCAATAGCCTTCACCTGATTGGCGATTGCATAGAATGGGGCGGAAGGGTTTCTTACCTGAGCCATTGAGACCGCTTGTCCACCATAAATGAACCCGCCCCAGTCGACAGCCCATCCTTTTGCGTGACCCGTGATCGTACCTGGGATGTTGCCACGGTCGTCACGCTTAGGGCCGCAAGTGCGGATAGCTGAAATGTCGGACGTGTAACCAGATACTCCTATCCCTTTCAGCTTTAGCCCCATGTTCTCCATTGCAACTGCTGTATCGCATGCCATCGTTATCGTTTTGCCGAAGGGGAGTGCCGTACCAGACAGTGAAACAGCATTTTCAATAAAACATGATGTGCCGCCGTAGGTTCCATTCGAAACCTGGCCAAGTGAATTGAACTGCACCCCCATGCCTTGAAGTTTCTGGATGCATGCGGGGTCCGATACCGGGCCTGTTGGCTGCTGAAGGTTGTTGTCCATGCCGTCTTGGTCGGCAACGACTTCCTTTGCCCAGGAGCAGGCCAAAGCGAACGACCAAGAGCCGGTGCCTGGGCCAAATGTCAGGTTTTCGCACTTTTCCTTGTTCGGGCCCTTCGGCTCTTTTTCAGCCATGGCTTCAGCGGAATCGCATTCACCCTGTGTCATGAGGTAAGGTTGCGTTCGGCGGCAGAATGCAGCCGTCGCGCCCGAGAAATTCGCACAGCTGATCTCGTTGATCATCTTCATCGTCGGGACACAGGTTTTCTTACTCATGTCCTTATTCGTGACAGAGCACGAAGAGCCAGCGCACATGTAGGTTTGCACGCACATCCCGTTCGCGTCGGTGGTGCTCGCGCCCAGTGTGTAGCCTGATGGCGACGTCTGGCCCTTTTTACCGCAGAAACCGCCGCTCTTCAGGAATTCATTAACGCCTCCCTGACCCATCAGCTGCGCACCCATCAAGTAAGCACCCTGAGACATCTGACCGCATCCGCCAGGAATTTGGGCTCCACTGGCAATTGCATTCTTTGTTTCACTAAGGGCGTAACTTGCCTGCTTTGCTTGCCATAGCGGCTCCACCAAGTCCTGAACACTTGAATTACTCATCCAGTCTTGAGCAGAATTGATGCCATCCTTCCCGGTCCAGTTGGCTGGATTGTATGTGGCTTTGTAATTGATCGAGCCGTCCGGGTTCCTACTCGTCCCCTTCTTCAGATAGCCCATGTCTTCGAGTGCTTCCGCGCCCATCTGGAACTTACCGATGTAGCCCTTGTTATTGTCCGCCTGATAGTTTCCGGAACCTCGGGATTCGAACTTCGCCTTCAACGCATCGATATCGCACTTTTGTTCGGTAACCGCTTCACCATCGGCTTTTTTCGCAATGGCATCGTCGGCGGCGAACGACGGAGGCGTGAACGCAATAACCGCTGCAATTAAAGCAGAAAATAAACGACCAGATTTCATCAGTTTTCCTCACCCTTCGACGTTCTGAGCGGGATCACGTAGTCACATAGAAATGCAGAATTCCTTGTGGCGGTAAGTGTGTGATCTTCTTCGAACCTGCAGACCTGATCATTGAATATTCTTTCGCCTGCAACAATTACGCGGACAGGGCAATTCATGTCGGCACACTGCTGCCGGTCGACCCAGATGGACATCACAACATTCTGTCCGAGATCATTTTTGAATTCTGCGATCTTGGCGTATTTGCCTTTGTCATAGCCGTGCCACCAGCTGTCATCGGCAGCGCTATCCATCCAGATTTTCTTCAAGCGCGGATCGTCTAGCTTGACCATTTTGTAGGGGACCTGGTTCGAGGTGTCGTTGACCTCTGTGGGACTGAGAGCTTCCTGAGCCGCCAGAATGGTCGGATGCACCAACGTCAGTGCGACGAGAACCGCGCCAAAAATGCTTTTCACCGAGAATTCCTTATTACAATAAATCCGCATTTCAATAATTCAGCCGGAAGATAGCCAAGTCAAGAAATTGAGGACACGGCTTGTGGGCTCGACCATCTCGATTTAGGCTATGTTAACTTAGCCTTCGATTTAGGTGACAAATGAATTTCAAACATTTGTTTGGCATGACAGGAATCTTGTGCGCAACCGTTCTCGTGTCCTCATGCACGACGACCGGTTCTGCGGTAAACGCTGACATTATCAAAGAGCATAGTGCGTCCTATCAAGCTAAGGGGACGGCCGCAGTCTCCAACGATATCAAGACGATACTGATGGCGGGCGGCCTCGATGCGAGCGATCCTTCGTCACCTACGTCATCGACAAGGACAGCGGAACTTCAGAAAATTCCAAGCCGTGACCAGAAAGAAGTTGAGGCTCTTGTTGCCTCTTTGTCAGGAAAACCTGCACCGGTTCAGGAGATCAAAACTTCGTCATCACCGGTTGTAGTGCCCACTGCCATGGCTCAGAAGACGCCGGAAAAGCCGAAGTCTGAGGCCGCTGCGCCGACAACCGCTCTCGCCCTGGTTACTCCGCAGGAATCTGTTACCGAGGAGCGTTTCAAATTTCCAGATATTGGTCCTAATCTGAAGCCCGGGCAGGTGATCAATACAGAAACCGCCGCCGCCGTAATACCGGTCCCGGAGGTCGCGTCCGTTTCGGAGGTAAAGCCCACTCCTGAGAAGTTCCAGAACGTGGGGAAGACGATCAAGAAAGCATCTCGCCCGAAAAGCGATATCGTCTACGCCAAACCTTCGGTGCAGCGATTTTGATATTGATCGTTTCCGATAGTCGCGCTTAATCATTCGTCGAGGACCTTGGTTCTCGACGTTCTTGTTTGTTGGCTTTGCCAATCAACGAAAACGGGCTCAGTAAGGTAATGAGATTGTGAGCGATGAGATCACTTAAAACTGCCGCGCTAGTGCGCAACTCGCCGGATGCGCTTGATAGCTTCTCATTGATGAAATTCAGATGAACAATCCACGGACACTTTCTCCTGATAGTCTGGTGTCCAATAAGACATTCTCACCAAGGCGAGCGTTAGAAGGCCGGGGAACCATCGAAATGAGTTTTATTTCGTCGTGCTCATAGTCAAGTACGTGATGTAGCTACCCATGACCTTTTGAACGTATTCACGCGTTTCCTTGAACGGGATGTTTTCAACCCAATCCACAGGGTCCGTTTGTCCACCCCTCGGGTCTCCGAAACGCTTCAGCCACTCTTCCGTTCTTAGCGGACCGGCGTTGTAAGCTGTGAGCGCGAGAGCCGTGTTCTTATATTCGCCCATCAAATCCCCAAGCACCCGACTTCCAACGGCGATGTTGTAGGCTTCGTTGTTTTTCATTTGGTTGATGTCGATCTTGATGCCTTCCTGTTTGCCGACCAGCCGAGCAGTGCCGTCCATTACCTGCATCATGCCTCGTGCACCTTTGCCGCTTGTGGCGGTCTGCTTAAAGCGGGATTCTTCGCGAATGACGGCCAGGACAAGTTCCTTTCTAGCTCTCTGGTCGTGCCAGTAGAGGTCCTTCACCGGAAACGAGCCTGATGCCTGATTTACATGGGCTTTGCTGATGGAAACGTTTGCGGCTGAGGCCGACAGTTGGCCGTAATAAGTGGTGCTGTACGCCATTGCAGCGCCATAAACGATCTTGGCGTCCTTAGCTCTTCCCTGGGCTTCTAGCGTTCGGCCGAGCCAGTATCCGGCCTTGGCACGAGCGACGTTACGCTCCCCTTCCCGCAGAAGCGGGATGTAGCTTGTCATGCTCTTGAAGTGTGCCAGGGCGACATCCGGCCGGTTCAGGTTTCTCAGGGCGATCCATCCCGCCACGAATTCTCGATCTACCATGTTTCCGCTGTTTGCCTGGTAAGACACGGCCGCCCGATAGGCCTCGACCACACGACCAGCTTCCTTCATGCGCATTGATAGTTCACGAGTACCTGGCCAGTTTCCGCCCTTTGCCGCTGAAGCCTGAAACGGCACGATGAAAATCAACGCGCAGAAGATCGCCATGATCAATTTGTGACCGCGCATGCCGCCCCCGAGAAACAGATGTTCTAACGGATTTATGCTGTGCTGCACGTGAAGGCAGTGCAAGTTAAAAAGGCGATATGTAAGGAATTGCGATTATTTTAGCCGTAATTTCTTGCTATGGCGCGTGTCACCACACCTTTGCAGACGTGGATGGCGACCGACGCCGCTATGTCGTTTAAAGCGGAGGTTTCCAAGCGAAACAAAGGAGTTTCCGGTTTTGAGGCTTCGACGACAAAGGTCTCATCGGCATCTTCGTAGATTACCAGATCACGGATGATCAGTTCGTCATTTTCGAGGACAACTGGAATTTTGCATCCAAGCTCGGTGAAAGCGAGTTCGATTCGAGCTTGGATTTCTTTCAAAGGGCTCGGCGACATATGAAGAGCCTGTTCTGTTTCACTCCGCCTTCGATCTCCAGGAGATCAGCGTCGAGGAGCTTGTCGACAATATCCTTTGCTCCTCGATCCGTGACCTTGAGGGCTTCGGCCAGTGTTTTCATGGAGAAGACAGGCATTCCGAGCATGTAGTCGATTGCTCTTCCTATGCTGGATGTTGAGCGGCCAATGGGACACAGTGCGGCTATCGTAGCGCGGCCGGGTGCTATCTCCTTGATCAGCCCGGTCTCAATCCTGACCCCATCGGCAACCGCTCCCGTAAATACGGAAGCCCAATTGATGGCCGAGGTAGAAGATTCCCGAACCTCATCGTTCTGACGTCGCACACCTTCCGCAGTTCCGAGGATCGGAGACTTGCAATCAAACGCCTTAGCCAGGCAGATAGGAGCCATCAGCAACGCCATCCGGATCGCGGTGCTGGAGAAACGCCCCGAATTGAAGATTGTGCGGATTACTTCCATCCATGCCCATGGATCATTCTTCTCCGCGACCTCGATCAGTTCGCCCTGCAGCCACAAAGCATCGTTCTCGATACTCCAAAGGAACTCTGGTCGCCGGACACGGCCGAAGCTTGCATCGGATACCTCAAATATTTCAATGATTTTCTGACGATCAGGCAGGTCTGTGCCAAGGGACACAACGAGCTTTAGGGCGTCGTAAATGTCCAGAGCAATGCGGGTGCCTCGCTCAACATTGGTCAGTTCCCGCTTGCCCAGGAGTCGAGCAAGGTTCTCTTTTCGTGCACCGGCACCTTCAAGCGAAGCGATTGCCAGTGCTTCACGGCGTAGAGCTGCAGGTATGTAGACGACATCCCTGTTCGGGATGGTCTGGAAATTCTCATCATATCGTGCGCAAGCAGCTGCGGCCGATACGAACGCAATATTGTCTACCAAAAGGGTGTCGTGGTCGTTTTCAGTCATGCTCATAGAGAAATCGTGACCGATGGCCACGATTCCGTCTATAGCAAACCGAAAATCTCAGATCGTTAGATCAGACGAGCGCGCGTGGGGTGTAACCCATGCTGTTGATCGCTTCGTAATAATGTTCGCAGGCAACCGAGTGAATTTCTGCGACAGTCGCTGGCAGGGTGATGTATCCACCGTGGGTGCTGACCGAAATATCGCAGACATGAGAGATGATGTCTTCGATAGGACGCCGCTGACCGATATCCAGGTGAGGGGTCTTGGAGCGGTGATCGTCGCGGATTGCCTGGGCGGCGCGGCTTGCGATCTCTTCGCTGAAGGTCAGAACCGGCATTTCGTCGGCATCCTGGCCGTACATCATGCCCGGGAAGGTGCGCATGATGGGATGAGCCGCCGCGATAACTGAGGCAATAGCCGCCCAGCTGACGCTCGGGCCGTACCAGCCGCATTCCTGGTCTGTGACCGGGTAAAGGCGACGCATATGAAGTGCGATGTCAGAAAGAACGATGCGCATCATGGCATCTTCGGAAATGTCGTTGTTCAGAATGTCGTGGCCGAGGATAACGAGACAGTCATCGGCGTGAATGTCGACGTCCAGAAGGTTGGCGCAGTCTTGAGCCAATTCCAGCTCATCGCGCAGGGCATAGGTGTAATGGTGGCCGGTCATGCCCGGCATCATGATGACGTGGAAGGTGATGTTGTCGTCTTTGATGATCTGGGCGACGCACTCTTTATAGAGCGCCTGCATGGCAATAGCGATCTTGCTGCTTTTTTCAGCCTGGACGACTTCCCGTACCGTTGCGGCGTTGCATTGGGTCGGACGAGGAAGGTAGCTAAGTCGTGTCATTAGAACAATTTCCCTCAGATTTGGTCCGTAACTACGCAGTTTGTCTACAAATTTGTGACAAGCTGAGGTCGTCCCCGGCGGACCGTAAATGTAGTCAACCTTGATTAGGTTCAAAAGTGACACATTAATCCGAACGCCAGCCAGCAGCTATAAATCGTGTTCTGACGGGTCAGAATGATTTCGCCACCTGCGCCACCCATATTCTGATGTCCAATAAGCTTCATTATCGGACCCTAGCAAAAGCCAGGTTCATATGGGTCGGTTGGGTGCTGAACCAGGTCATTAAATCAGAGCGATCTCAACCAATTCAGCGATGTCTTCATGTTCGACTTTGGAACTGAGGATTGTTTAGCTTCAAATGCGGTTGCAGACAAGCCTAAAAATGGGCCTTTGTTAACAGATTTTAATGTGGGAAAAGCCTTGGTATTCGGATGGTTAACACAGATGTTGTTTGTTCCGAATTGAAATAAATGGCGCTTTGAAAAAGCCCGCCGTAGCCCGATGCTATAAGGAATTAAACTATCAGAAACCCTGAATGCTTGAACAACCCGGCACCGGACTTGATGTAATCGAACAGGAAGGCAACCGTGAGGTGAGCCAATTCCTGGATGATCGCGCGCGTTCCAGGTTGAAAGCTATCGTCGACGATGGTACGCCGCCGAACACGAAGGCGGCTTATGCATCCGATATGCGCTACTTCTGGAGTTGGGCATCGGCCATCGGATGGACCGACGAGCCCGTTCTCCCGGTTCCCGTCGAAATTGTGGTTCGGTTCATTACCGACCATATGGACGGTCTGGATGACGACGTCGAAGACGACCTCATTGCTCGTGGCGCAAAGGCGCATCGTGGCCCTCTTGCGATCAGCACGATTGATCGCCGGGTATCGACGCTTTCGAGCTTCCATCGTGTGAAGGGTCTTCCCAATCCATGTGCCGACCCCGGCATCGTCAAGCTGATGTCGAAATCCCGCAAGGCTGCGGCCCGAAGAGGGTACAGGCCTCGCAAGAAGAAGGCCGTTATCAAGTCCGTCCTCGATGCGATGATCGAGACCACCCAGGAAAATCGCCTCATCGACATACGGGATCGAGCCCTGATGCTCTTCGGCTGGGCGAGCGGCGGCCGTCGCCGGTCGGAGATCGCGTCAGCGGTCATCGATAGCCTGGAAGAAGTGGAAGGCAACTATGTCTACCATATGGGGATCACCAAGACCAATCAGGAAGGTGCCGATATCCCTGTGCCGATCAGCGGCAGGGCCGCGATTGCTTTGCGAGAATGGCTGGTCGCTTCCGGCATTAAACGCGGCCCGCTGTTCAGGACGGTTGACCGGCACGGCAACCTCTCGGTCGGCGCGATGAATGACAAAACCGTCGCCAGGATCATAAAGGCCAGAGTTCGCAAGGCCGGTTTCGATCCGGCAACGTTTAGCGGGCACTCCTTGAGATCGGGCTTTCTGACAGAGGCCGGTATTCAGAACGTCAATTTGCTCGAAGCAATGAAGATGTCGCTTCATAAAACTGTGCAGGTTGCCTCGGGTTACCATCAATCCGGTGGCATCTTGCACAATGAAGCTGCATCAATGTTAGATGACGATCCCGACAGGCAAGCTGCCTGATTCATCCCGAGGCTAATTTCCTATGAGCAAAATAGTACCACAGTCCAATCTGCGGATTTGGCCTGCCGATCTCCCGCTTGAAAGCATGCAGGTTGAAGTCCTCGTGCCTTATGATGCGAAAACCGGGGCTGTTTATCTGAACGCTTGCGGGGCAGATGAGGATGAGGTGGCCTCTGCTCTGACAGCCATCGAGATCGTGGGTGAAGCCCGCTTCCAGATCAGGACCGTTGTCTCCACTCTGGATTTCTCAGACGCGGCTGCGCTTCAGAGCAACCTGTTTCCGGTTCATGTTCCCGTTCACGTCGAAACAGGAAAAGTTCTCCTTGCAGGGATCGGAAGCAATGCGGTCGAGGCGGATGCCAATCTGTCGTTCTCGAATGTCGATGCCGATGATTACCGGATCGTCACCGCGATGATGCGCATGCCAGCACCATCATTGGAATACGATGCCGACGAAAGTCTGCTTCCTTCTCCTTGACGCTGAATAGCCGCACCCGTTAACGGCGTCGGCTCCACGTCATCTCTTCCTCATCGTCGTCCGGAAAGTAGGAGTCGATAGGCCGCTGTTCAGGACCATGAGGACCAAGATATTCTGCCGTGAACTGTTCGACTGCCAGGTTTTCGACATTTGGCGATAAGTCGGACATGGACGCTTCGACGTAGGTGACGACCGCTTCACCAATCTCGCTGATGGTGCTTTTGATGCTGGGAGTTGCCGCCCCGCAAACGATATATTCGCGGAGATGGTCCCACCATTCCTGCTTGAAGCCTGGGAAGTTCGCTCTCAGAAAACGGAGTGATCCGCTGTGGTTGTTTCCGCCGCCATTATTATAAGCGTCGTGCTCGATTTTCGCGAAGGCCCGGAGACACTCGCCTTGCAAGGTTTTCGCATGTCCAAAACCGCTGGATGGAAACAGTTCCGCTTTAAGCCTGTCGTACAGTTCTTGCCGTGGGTTTTTGCCGCCCCAAAAGGTCTTTTGCCAATCCATCATCGAGCTTCTCACATTTTCATCGTTGGCTGGTTGGCGATTTCCTGTGCGATAGCATCAACGGCTTGCTTCGCAGCCCGTCGGCGATATCCGAATACGTCCTCGCTCGGTTCGAAGTCGAAAAGCTCGACAATTTTGTTCTGACCAAAACCGAACGTCTCGCGTGCTCTCACCCGATCCGCTGTTACATCGATGGCGAACCACCTGTCGTCGATCTTGTTGATGAAACTGATGCGCTCTGGGGCGCTGTTCTTTTCGACGCAGAGGTACCCTTCACTTTCCAGGTCCCGGATAAGATCGCGGACTTCCTGAGCTTCGAGCGCCTGATAGGCTTCTCCCTCGGCTTCATCTTCAGAATGCCACGGTCCGCTCCAGCTGCTTTCGCCGGGCAATTGGAAATAGAGACCATGGCCTGCCCTATCTGGATCACCGTCTGGATCGGCGTCGAAATGCTGATACACAACCTGTTTGGCATCGATCAGCTGGATAGTTTCTTGGTTCATGGCATGGTCTCCGAGTGTCTCGACAACCATGCCCGGCCGGAATGCTTAGGAGAAGCGCGGCTTCAAGGAATGAAACGATTTTCGAGCGACGTGACGAAATCGTCCAACTTTTGCTGGAATTCGGCCGTGTTGAAGGGCGCATGAGGCAGCAGGCGCATCACGCCAACCAGGTTCTTCATCCCTGAGTCCTCCATGTCGACCTCGAAACTGCTTGGTTCCGGCGGCTCGCTCTCAAGAGCGTTCAGCTTTATCGACGGCTTGATGCGAAAGTGAGTGCGAATTCCGTCGAGATCGGTCTCGCCGCGCACATCGATTAATTTTCCGTCCCCGTCGCGCACGACAGAATGATGGCCGAAACCCCAGCTCGGGTCCTGCCAGGTTAACTTGACTACCTGAAGGCCGGTGACCTCATGCAAGAGCCAGGCAAACTCATCGCAGTCCGACGACATGAAAGCCCGTTCGATGACTTTCAAATGGTCGTTCGGATCGAGGTCGTCGTCTTCATAGAGTTCGCAGACGTCGTAATACCAGGACGCGATTTCGCCGATGTCAGCCATACCGACGTTCCTGGTCCAGTGTGTCGTCCTCATCATCGTGGAAGCGAATCCGGTCGCCCTCGATGGAAACACCGTTGGGAGACAGCCTCTCGACAGGTCTTGGACCGGGCTCATTATCGAGCGCTTGGTATTTGCCGCTTCTGTAGAGACCGGATGTCGCCTTCACCGCTGTCCGAATGCGACGGATGGCGTCACTCGGGAATATCTCGCGAGTTATATCGTCGTTAAGCTTGGTGTAGTCCTCGTTATGGGGCGAGTTCAGGATGTGCGTGACTTCGTGGACTGCGCGGACCATCAGCCGCCAGAGATCATGATCATCCGAAAGGGAATAGGCGATCTTCCCGTCGGTATCGACCGGATTGAGAAGCAGTTCATGCATATCGTGGTCGTCTTTGCTCCGTTGATGAACGGCCAGAAAATTGCCAGGTCGAACTGCATCGCCTTGCCACTCAAGCTCTGGTACAGAATATATCCATCCAGACCTCCATTTGACCGGCTGAAGATGAGGCCGGACCTCAAACAGTTTCTCGATGGCAATGGAGAGCGCCGTATTCCAGGCGGTCAGGAGCATGTGCGGGACTTTGCCAGCCCCGGTCGAGGTGTCCCAGTTGTCCGGATGGTTGCGCCGGATCGAAGCCTTTGTCTTGTCATTCGTTGACAGGATGCTGATCCGGACATCGTGCAGGTTCTTGAGCCGTTTTTCATGCTCCACACGCAATTCGGTCCGGCTGGCTTCCATCCGCTCGACAACAGCATCGATGATCCATGGCTTCAATTCGTCGGGGCACAATTCGACGAAGACATCTTCAGATATATCGAAATCGAACGACCGCTCGCGGACCTTTTCCACGAAATCGAGGATCATGCTCCGCAGCGGCCCACTGTCCAATTCCCAAACAAGCTCGTTCAAAGGGCCTTCGTGATATTTTATTCCCTTTATCAGAGATCGCGTCATGTCAAAGGTCATGCCAGCCTTGTGCAGTTGGGCAGCCGTCTTGAATTGCGCTGCCTTCCTGACATCCGTGGTCACGTACGGCTTTGCCATCAAACCTTCGAGCTTCGCGCTGGACAGAGTTTCATGAACGGTCTTCGCCCGGGATTCAAAAGCCCCGTGCTCACCCTTTACCATGATCTGGTTCTTGGCTTCCTTTTTCATTAAGGCGGAGTTTACATCTGTGGCAAGTTGCTGCGTAAAAGCGTCGACTTCCTTTCTGTAGATGGCGTTCAAGCCGTCTCGGTTGGAATTGAGGACGCTGCGCGATTTCTTTGGGTCGATTTCCAGGACGACGTCGGACCCTGTCATCGTTCCTATGTGCGTCGAGAACATAGCTGCGCCGTCAACACGAACAATCAGCTTTGCCGTGTCCTGAGTATTGGGTTTCTTAACGACGTAGACGGTGGCGAATTCTTCGAGTGTTTCTGCCGACCCTACGGAGAGTCTGTCCTTCGCCCTGCCTTTCTTCGTTTCGATCTTTTCAGAAGCCTGGAAATAAGCTTCCGGGCTCATATCGTTAATCGTAACGTTCGGCTTGATCTGACTCTCGGACAGGTACGTTTTAAGGGCCGCCTTCATTCGCTCCAGGCTGGCTGGTCGACCATAGTGGTATGATGGGTCCCTCTCGGTTTCCAGATCGACCTCGACGCGGCACCCCTTGTAGCCCCCTTGAGCAATCGCGGCCTTGACCATCTCGCGGTCCCGCCAGATTCCCTGGAGCGATGTATTTGAAGAGGTTTCGACAGCGGCAGACTGCGTCTTCACGTCTCTTTCGAAATCGTCCAACTTTGCCAGTGCCGTATCAAGCGGATAGATGTCGAAGTCACCGCCCTCCCCCACAACGAAGTTGTCTTGTGTCAGGATGGAGTAGCGATCCTGTGAGAAGCACGTCATCAGGCGTGCTCGCCCGAAGCCGCCTACGCTTCCATCGTCCGCAGTCTTGGTTGTATGCCCGATGGCGAAGTAGACGTCGTCGAGAACATCATAGGACATTCCACATCCGTCATCGGCAAAGACCACCCGAACGACGTTTGGCGGATCACTTCTATAATTGCCGAAGGAGCCCCTGCCCTCTTTCTGGTCGAGATAGATGCGGATATTCTCCGATCCGGCATCGACCGAGTTTTGAAAAAGCTCTCGCCAGAACGCGAGAAACCAGTCGCTATAGAAGCCGTCACGCTCCTTCTTGAAGAAGCTTTTATGAATGGTGACTTTGCGCGGTTCAGACATATTGATTACCTTGTCATATTTCGCCCCAGCCTTCCAGACCGGGGCGAAAGGCACAAGTCAGAGACGAAACAAGCCCAAGCCGTCCTTTACCTCATTCAAGGTCTGCCCGACAGCTGCTCTCGCTTTTGCCGACCCGTCTCGCAGCATATCGAACAACATGCCCTTGCTTGCGAAGGCCTGGTCTCGCTTCTCCTTGATCGGCTGGATCAGGTCATTCAGCGTCGAGATCAGAAGCCGTTTGATTTTGACGTCACCCAACCCTCCGGCTCGGTAGTGGGCTTTTAGCGCCTCTACCTCTTCCTTGTCTGTGTGGAAGGCATCGAGATACTCGAATACGATATTCCCTTCCACCTGGCCCGGGTCCGTTACCTTCAGATGGTTCGGGTCGGTGAACATCTGCATCACCTTCGCCGAGACGGTCTTCTCGTCGTCGCTCAGGAAGATTGCATTGTTAAGGGACTTGCTGGCTTTCGCCTTGCCGTCGATCCCCGCCAGACGTTGCACAGATGACAACATGGCTTGCGGTTCCGGTAACACGTCCTTTCCCGCCAGTCGGTTTATACGCCTGACGGTCTCGACCGCGATCTCGATCATGGGAAGCTGGTCGCCGCCGACGGGAACGACGGTCGCCTTCAGCCCGGTGATATCTGCTGCCTGGGCGACAGGATAGCAAAGGAACCCTGCAGGAATATCCCGTTCGAACTGCCGATGCTTGATCTCGTCACGGACGGTCGGATTGCGCTCCAGGCGAGAGACAGTGGTCACATTCATATAGAGCATGGTCAACTCGACCAGTTCCGGTACCGCAGACTGGAGGAAGATAGTCGTTTTGCCGGGGTCGATCCCCACGCCGATATAGTCGGCAATCAGTTCCGGGATTGCCTGCGTCACCTTATCGATGTTGCCCATGTTGTCGGTGAAAGCCTGGGTATCGGCAATCATGATGTAGCGTTCACCTTGGAGAGACTGCATGGCCACGCGGTTTTTGAGGGAGCCGATGTAGTGGCCGAGGTGAAGCGGGCCGGTCGGACGGTCGCCGGTCAGCATTATAGGAGTAGGTACTTGATGAGACATTTCGATGATCCTTCTTGAAGATGGACCATTCCCGTGGGCGCAATACGATGTGACACGTCCCAAGGGAACGGTCACGTTGTGTTTGCAGATTGTTGGAAAATGCAGAAACGCGTGCCGTTCAGTTTCCTGAACGCCACCAACCCTGATGGGCCACAACAGCAATAGTTACGTTTTCGTACATCATGCTTTCTTTATGGCTTGATCTTTCTAAAAAATCAAGCTCCCATATCGCAAAAGGAATTCTTACGAATTTCCAACCTTCAGATAAGGAATTGTCTTATGCCGTCAATTGATCTCAACGCCAGAGCAAAGGAAATCATCAATCTATTCCCTTCGTTGTATGGCAAAGTAAAACTCGATGATCGCGGTGAGCCAGATATGGCTGCCTATGTCGTCTCTCTCGTTGCCAAGCTCGGCGCTGGTTTCAATGCAAAATATGCGAAGCAAGCTCATCCGCTCTGGGAAGGTCATCTGGAAGATGAAATTCTGATCACCGAGGCCTACATCATTCTCCTGCATCTGGCAGGAACATTCGATCTTATCCTGGACAATAAGAAGATCGTCGGCAAGAACCGCAACACCGTCGCCGGTCAGATGATCGACCTCGTCAACACTCTGTCGAAGCTCGGAAAAGCGAGTCTCACGATCAGCGACCACAGCCTCGCTTCCAGTGCTCTCAATCAGCTGCTGATTTATGCTGACCGTAACAGCTACGAGATCGAAGACGTTTATCAGAAAATGGTGGCCCGCCTGACTGAAGGCGAAGCCACCGAAAACCGTTTGGCCAGCTAATTAGCGGCTAACATCGCCTCAATACCCAGTCGGGTAACGTTCCAAGCCATACTTTTGCGCGAGGCGGTCACATTCTTCCTGGGCCGCCTCTATCAAAGGCATACCCGTAAGGTTCTTTTTCTTCAGCCCGATAAAGTCATTCACCAAGACGTCTTCATGCTCGTTACGGAACTCGTTATTCATGAAATCCGTAAAAGCGTGCCGGTCGAACGCCTTGAGATAGACCGTAAATGGGACAACATCATTCAGGGTAATTTTTTCCTGCGCCAACGCAAGCTTTACGAACTCATCCTTCACGTAAGTCTGCACGTCGGCAGAAATGTCGTTTCCATTGGCGCGTGCGCTGAGCGTTGCCAGTTTGCTGATCGCGGGAATTTCGTCGTCAGAGGGCATCTTCCTCTGAAGCTCAAGGAACAGGATTTCTGCTGCGAATTCGCTAATCTGCGTGGCCTCTTCGGTGGAGATGGAGCTGTCCTTCATCTCGATGGCAATCGAAAGAGCGACATCATCGACGAGACGTTCGATGCTTCCCTTGTGCCATGTCAAAGCTCCTGGTCCCCACAGGTGTTCGCGTTTGGCCAAAACACGGGTTTTGATCTCCTCAGAATACCCCTTGTAGAACTTGCTTGCTTCGTCCTGCAGTTCCTTGACCCGCTTGACACCGTCTTCAGGAGACTTTGCGTCCTCGACCCACATCGAGCCTGACGCGACGGGTACACCATAGATCGGATATTCCACCTGTCCGCCAGACGTCAGGAATTTTTCGAATGAGCCCTTGCCTTCATTGGTTTCGACGTCCGCTTCGAGTTCCGCAGCTGTCGTGCCGTGATACCACTGGCCATCAATGCAAACGGAGTGGTTGAAATAGAATGTCTTGTAGAATTCCTGCTCGACGGCAATCTCGGTTGTCATGACGATTTCCTTTGATGATTTGTCCTTACGCTATCCAGGTGAGACGCTTTACACAATCAGGATTCAGCAACCGTCAAAACAAAAAGCCTGGGAAGCGTCGCTGCCCAGGCTTTCCACATGACACAAGACAACAGATCAGAAGAAGCCGATCTTCGCCTTCTTCTGATTCAGACCATTGAACAGTTCGGTCAGGGTGAAACTATCGTTTTTCGAGGCTTCGACATCGAAGGAAAGGTCGCACTTCTTCACGAGCGCTTCCGCCTCGTTCCGGTCGAGCTGACGGAAATCGACAACTGCAAAGCATCTGCCTGTGCGTAGAAGAGCGTCATCGATATCCGTGCGCTTGAGGTTGCCGGTCAAGACGATCTTGAAATGCGACGTGTCGAGGATGCCGTCGGACATGTTCAGGATCGTGCTCATGATGCCATTGTCGTCTCCGATGCGCTTCGACATATTGATATCGGCGTCTTCGAGGACGAGAATGGTGCGCTCTTCAGATTCTTCCATGACCTCGGCGTAAAGCTCCTCCTTCGCCATGACCTTGGGATCGTACACAACGCGGACATTCGCCTTGCGACGCTGTGCGATGTGATTGATCAGGGTGGATTTTCCAGTGCCTGGATCACCGTTGAGGATGACGACGTTCGCATTGCTGTCGAGGAATCTGTCGACCCATCCGTCGACATCCTCAATGAACGGGTACGCTTCCTGAACCAACGGCCGGAGAGGCTTCAGCGGAAGACGTGCGAGCGCCAGGCTATTACGCTTGTCGAAGTAGTTCCAGTCGGCGTACTTTCTGGCAGAAAATGACTTCGGGAACGTATCGGTGAGGTCCGGAATTTTTGTGCCGGTCGCCGTCATGTCCAGGGTCTGTGGCAAGCGCTCACCACTGTCGAGATAGGCGATAAATCCTTCGACATGGATGACGAATTCCTCGAAAAGGAGGGTAAGCGAATGAGCGCCTGGCTCCATGAACAGATGAAACTCGCCAAACTGCTCCATCTGCTCAAGGAATTCTTCGATTTTCAGATCGGTGTCGATCTTGAAGGTCCTGAGTTTCGGTTTTTTGAACTGGCTGGAGTGCAGGATGTAGGCTTGTTCCGAAACTCCTGTCTCAGCGTTATATTGCGCATTGGTTGCAGGGCTCGACTTCGGGGTATTCATAAGCATGCGGGGCTGAGCCTCAATCTGGAACTCGATGCTGTATTGTGGTCCGGCCAAAAAGCGATGACAAGCGCTATCAGCCAGACCAAGGAGTTATCTGGAAACGATCTCGTAGCAGACGCTGCTAACACCTGAGGATACCATGCCGATATGCTGTGCCGCACCCTTTGAGATATCGAGTACACGTCCATGAGTGAACGGCCCCCTGTCGTTCACGCGCACGATGACACTTTTCCCATTGCGCTTGTTGACGACCTTGATCTTGGTGCCAAACTTCAACGAGGGATGTGCTGCGGTCAATTCCATCGGCTTCATCCGTTCGCCAGATGCCGTTTTGGTGTGCAGGGCATACCAGGATGCCTTGCCGCAGGAATTGTTTGACTTTGCCAAGGCTGGCATATGCGCAAACGTGACCATCATCGCCGTAGCGAGTACAACTTTCTTCAGCATTTCAGATTTCCTTTTACTGGCGAAGCGACAGGGATTTTAGGAACGTGTCCATTTCCTGCATACTGCGCAGTCCGGCGAGACCTCCTGCGGGCTGCCTTGCTACCTCGTTGAGCAAACCATCGAATTCTTTGTCGATGGTGAACAGGTTGATGTTGCGATGATCCGGGAAGATCGAAACAGTGGCGTCAATCGGCATGCGGCTGACGGAATTTCGCAGTATCTCGATTCCCATGGCACCAGTTTCATTGTCGAGCTGCCTTTGATTGCAATAAACGTCCCATTCCAATTGCAGCTCGGACAGGAAATAGGAACGCACTAAACTGACATCGAATATCATGAGCGTGATGCCATAGGTTTCGATGGCAGAAATCTTGTCGACAGAAGTCCATCGAGCGGACTTCAAGGTGTCGAGGCTATCGGCGATTTGATCGGCCAACCGGCCAAGAAAAACGTGGTCGGTGTTTGGAAGTCGCGCATAAATTTCAAACAGCCCTTCTTGGCCAACAACGATGAGCGCGGTCGGCTTCAATAAAGGATTACTGGAAACGATCTGCAGCTCGGCTGACGCTTCGTCTATGATGAGATCAGCCGCCATAGGCTTTAGCGACGATCCGCTTCAGCAGCCTTCGCGCGCGTCTTGGCGATGCGGCGCTGGGATTCGTTCGCCTCGCGGCGCTTCTTTTCAGAGGGTTTTTCGTAGTATTCGCGTTTGCGCAATTCCTTCAGAAGGCCTTCAGCCTGGAGTTTGCGCTTCAGAACGCGCAGTGCTTGATCGACCTTATTTTCTCTTACAGTTACCCGCACGCAATTACCTCTGTTGCAGAATTTTCCAGATTGTAGACCAAGGAATTCCGCAAAATCAACCCTTGGAAACAATTTTGAAGGAATTACGCGGTTGAATTACCTTTTGTGGTTCTCTTTTTCCCTTTTGCAGGCCCTGGAAAAGCAAGGATATTTGAGATTTCCACAGCATGTATTTTTGTAACTGATGATCCAGGCATTTGGCCTGCGATGTAGCTCAATTCTGATAGTCTCAGAACATCTATTTGTCTGATCGATACGCCCGCAGCATTTTGACATTGATTGACAGCATTCAGGAATCCGCCAAGTTTTCTGATCTTTAGAAGCTCTTCCCGCCGCCCTGAAAGCGCCTCGGCACTGGTCGCATCTGCAATCGCAGTTGCGCGCAGTGCATGGCTTTTTCCTAATGCTACGATAAATTCGAATGTGTTGGCGTCAATTCCTTCAAGCCCCCAACGCACAGATGCCTTCGTGCGGGATATAGCTTTTCCGAGCCAGGCCCAGGAGATGGCAAGATCAACGGCGTCGGCTGAAACTTCTTTTACGATACCCAATCGAATGGCCTGTTTTCGAAACTCAAGCGCTGCTTCACTCGGGTGGCCATCCTCGGCCACTTCATCAAGGATATCTCGATTTCTATGCATTTGTTTCACTCAACGACCCTTTTTTATAGTGGTCGTTGGCGTTTTCTGGCGCAACAGCTAGATGCCCCGGCCCCACTTACGTTGACCTGCGGTATCCATGTGCGTGAATGTATCATAGCTTCCGACGCCGCCGATGCGTGTCCTGCTCTGGAGAAAGAGCACAAGCTTCGCTGCATCAAGCGGTTTGACACCTGGAATGGAGAAATCGACCGCTCTGGCCTGGATGTGTTGACTGTTCACTGCTGGAGCTTCTGCTGTCACACGCCCCTTCCTTGTAATCGAGCGCGCCCGAAGCATGGCATTAGTCTCAGGTGAGCGATAACCAGAATTTATGTTTATGAAGGTATCAGCTTTGAATGCGCGTTGAATGACATACAGAGCTGCGAAGATGCCTGGGTCGATATCCTTGATCTGATTCCCCTTGCTCTGTCGCCAGTCCCTCATGATCCAGTTGCAAACAACGAGTGCGTTTCGATTGAAATCAGCGCCGCTGAAGAGTTCGATTTCATAGTGTTCGTCGGTATGTGGATTGCGTAGACGCAGAGGTACGATGGGCGCAGCCATGGCAGATTCCGGCAGCATCAATGAAGACAATGGGCATGCGCCTGCCGCGACACCAAGTGTTGTCGCGAGCTTGATAAAGGACCGCTTATTAAGCTCGTAGTTTGCCATTTCTCTAGGTTTTCGTTCGCCGCCCCTTGCCTATCTTTTGTAGAAAACACAAGATCGTCAAAGGCCCACTGCTCTAAAGGTGTGGAAATGATCGACCAGAATTCCTTACAAGGCAACCCCGTGTGGCTTCCGAGTTTCAAGTCATTTGTTTCTGAATGTGCATTTTTTGCATTTTCTTCGGGGAATTCAACCATCTGGTCTGGCGGGAGAATGGTGTTCAATAATCCTGAAGCCATTCCCGATCCGGAGCATTTTCGCGAAATCCGCCGGATATATGGAGATACAGCACTTCCATCCTGGGCAGAGCAGATTATTGCCGCCGTGGACGCTACATTGCCTTCTCCGGAGATAATACTGGCTGCGCTCGATGATCATTCCATGGTCGTTTCTTCGTCGCCTGCTCCATTCAGAATTCCCCAAACCCCTTCCTCAGATGAGCTGGCTAAATGTCTATTCGCGGCTCGCGCCCTTGCGGCTGTGCGCAGCGAACTGGTCTTTCCGCTGGAAATGGAAGAAGATGAAGTCGTTGATGAACTTCATCAGGCGGCGCATTTGTGTGCAATGATTGGTGGAGATAGAACAGTCGTAACGGCAATGGTCTGGGCTGACGACGAAAGGAATTATGGACTATGACATATAGCCGCCGACAATTTCTGTCCCTGGGAGCCGGTGCAGTGGCGTTGTCGGCTGGTGACGCTCTTGCCCAGGCTTCGAACCCATTAATTTTGCGTCCGGAAATCGAAGGTGATCCTCGATATGCGCGGTACGCCAGCAATGGCATGTATATCACCCCTGCATCACCGGTCGTCTTCACCACTGAGGTTTCGAGAGTCTACATCTATTACCCTCTTCAGGTAGCGAGATCGCAGGTTATCGTTTTCTCTCACGGCGCTTTGACAGACCCGAATACCTATCGCGATCTTCTCTGGCACTGGGCAAGTCACGGTTATGTCGTTATGGCACCATTGCATGATGACGCCGTATTGTTGAACGGCCCGGCACTGCGCAAGCGTACAGACGATTCACTTTCAGAATGGCCAATTCCGAGCCTCCTTGAAGATAAGGCAGCCTGGAACAAGCGCATACTTGCTTGCAAATCAGCACTCGATCTCGCCACCCCTTTGACAAACTCGCTTGGCATCGAGGTAGATTTCACGCGACCAATCATCGCTGGACACGGTTATGGTGCTTTCATCGCCAACCTTCTTCTCGGTGCGACAGTCGTCGACCAGGACAAGAAAATTGTCTCGTTCCGCGATGAGCGATTTTTCTCGTCCATAAGCCTCTCCCCGCAGGGCCCTGGCGTTATGGGCCTGCACGAGAAGTCGTGGGAGAACATATCTTCCCCTATGCTTGGGCTCGTCGCTGAAAACGACGTCGATTTCACGACCCAGCCTTGGCAGACCAAGGGTCAGAGTTTCAAACTCGCCAAGCCTGGATACAAGCACTTTGGGTTGCTGACGCAAGGAAGCAGCAACAGTTTCTCAGGCCAGATGTCAGGCGGCAGCGCTCATGAAAAGAAGCTCTTTGAAGGGCTGAAGGCATTCACTGCTGCGTTTATCAAAGCGTATGGTGATTACGACCCCGTTGCGTTCAAAGATATGACAACAAACTTTTTCCAGCAAAACACCCTGAATGCGATCAAGGAATATCGGCGCTGACGCCATTTGACACTGTCGGCATCGCCTGCGAAGAAGGTGGAGTGCTGTTTTATACGGAGATTGTCATGAACCTGGAAGAATACAATAGTCTGAGCCGTCTGGGGCCCGCTCCGCAGCGGATTGGTCCGATGGGAGATGAAACCCGCACTTTGCTCTATGGTTATGATTGCGACCGTCGCACCTACCACGTTTTTCAGCATGATCGTGAGCTTCACCTTGTGATCTACACACCCGGCACCGATGGGCCGAACATCCATGATCACAAGCACGATCTCACATTGGCTATCGACGACATCATTCCTAACAAGCGCGTCTATCCGGCTCTTTCGGATTTCGGCTTCTGCCAGGCCTTAATGAACAAGGGTATCGACATCCCATTCACCACTTACGATCCTGAGCGAACACTCGAAAGCAGAGACGGCATCGCGGGTGCCACCGGCATCGATGAAATTGACAATCGTTCCTCCGGCCCAAGGTTCCGCTAAGGAATTCCTTTCGTAATTCCATTTCCGTTTGACAATTAATCGCAGAATTCCTTATATGGCTCGCAACCAAGGAGTTCTGCGATGATCGATCCGACGAAGATTACCGATTTTGGCCGTTCCCGCCATGAGCTAGAGGAATTCTGGTTGTTCTGCATCATCGTTGCGGGAAAGACGGCATCGCAGATGGCACTCAAGCTGGATCAGTTTCTAGAGGGCCGTCTTCCAACGGAAGGGCCTTTCGATTACGTCCGTCGCCTTATCGCGGAAGACCGTCTGGACGCTGAAATGCGCGCCATAAAGCTCGGAAAATACAATCTTCTGAACAAGGGTTTTCCGCAAAGTGTCGCAGTTGATGCTCCGGCCCTTGAGAGCGCGTCAGCACAGGAACTGTCGGCGATTCATGGTGTAAATCACAAGACCGCGCGCTTCTTCATTCTCCATTCGCGTCAGGATGCCGATGTCGCTGTTATCGACACGCATGTTCTTAAATTCCTTCGTCATCGAGGTCATGAAGGAATTCCGACATCGGTTCCTCAGAACGACAAATATTACGTTATCGAGGAGCTTATGAAGGCAGAGGCAAGGAAATCTTCTCTGAGCTACGCGGAATTCGATCTCGCCGTCTGGAACCACTACTCTTCGAATGGCCAGTCTCCTCTTCCGCTGATGGCCGTTTGATATGCAGTTCAAGGATTTCCAGGTTCAACTTGAGGGTCATTTCAAGTTCGGCTGCAGTGACGATGACGAGCGTGCGCAAACGCAGCTTTGCCTCGATTTCCTGCGGGATGATCCGACCTGCTTTGATCGGTCGAACCTGCAGAGACATTTTACGGGCTCGGCTGTCGTTACGGATTCGGAGACGCATAGCTATATTCTGATGACGCTTCATCGCAAGGCGGCTCGTTGGCTGCATCTCGGCGGCCATTGTGACGGCTTGCCGCAGCCTTTCGTGACCGCCTGGACGGAAGCCCACGAAGAGTCCGGCCTTCGGTCGGTTTTGCCTGTCGATCCTCGGATTTTCGACATCGATATTCACGATGTTGCACCTCACCTCGATGTCGTGGGGCACAAGCATTATGACATCCGCTACTGGTTTACCGCCCGGAGGAGCGAGCCTCTGCGCATCAGCCATGAATCGATGCAGCTCGAATGGGTGCCAATCCGGCAAGTGCTTGATCGCAACAGTGATCCAATCGTTGGAAAGCTTGTCCGCAAGCTTGCGTTCTTGGTCTGAACCCTGCTGGTGTTGCCTGTTGCGTCGCGGTGCCTCTCTATGAGGGGACGTCATCGAGGTAAACAACAAACGTGTCCGATATCTTCCCAAGCTCCAGCGTCCGCAACGATCAGGGCGACCTGAAGATTGTCTATCGTGGCGACTTTCGGCCCATTGATTTTGCTGTCGGTTTCAAGGTGCATGATTTTGAAGACGGCGAAGGTAGCGGTGGGCTGTATTTTACGGAGGACCCGTTCGTCGCCAGCTCCTACAGCACGAGCAAGGGGTATTACGATGAGAATGCCTGTGAGGTTCAGCATCACCTCTGGCTGACAGGTCGAACGGGTCGGCGGGTTCCCCTTCTCGATTTTAACCGGCAGCTCACCAGCAGGAATGTCGAAGCCATCAAAGCTCGCATCCTTTCCTACAACGGAAGCTCATATGAAGGTGGCGCACCGGTTATTGCGGAATCGACGCTTGAGGAATACCTCGTGCGTAGCCGTAGGAATGTTGTCCTGATGACCGTGAACCTGCTCGTTGAATCGGGCGTCATGAGCGTTCCGGAATTCATCCAATTCTGGAAGGACGTCAGCGTGGCGCAAAGGGTGGATTACGACGACCCATACGAGCCTCGCTCGGTTGTGACGCCGGTCTACCTGGATGTTCGAAAGCCGCTCGATCTTCGCGCTTGTCCCGCCGATCTCCTATCGCGCCTAGAGAGCCGCACAGGCCGTCATGACGAGACGCTGATGGCGCTGAAGGATATCCGGGATACCCAGAGCGAGGATACGTTGTCCTTCATCACGCGCCCCTTTCGTGAAGCGCTTATAGCTGAGGGTTATGACGGCATTTGTGACATCGGCGGTGCCATCACCGGCGGTGTTCGTCACAAGGTTTGGATCGCCTTTGGTCCTGAGCAGATCATGTCAGCCTTCAGCGCAAACGCCGTGCGTTACCGTATGGATCGGGCTGTGGAGCCGTCTGCGGCGTTTTCTCTTTGATCTGGCGGAAATGGCGATGACACGAAGATTGATCTCCTTCATCATTTTGGGTGTGACCTTTTCAGTGAGGGGTCGATGAAGGCGTTCCTATGTATCTGTCGGTATGTGTTCAAAACCGTCCGGCATAAAATTCTGGTTTTCAAATTCGGCCTGAAAACAGGCGCTCCTATCTGGAGGCTTGTCATTCATGACTGGACGAAGTTTACTCCTTCAGAGCTTCCGCACTACGCCAATCGCTTCTACGGCGAGGAGTATGGGCTGGAGGTCGACCACCTGAAGTTCGCCTTGGCGTGGAACCATCACCACAAAAGCAATCCGCATCACGCTGAATTCTGGATACCGACGACGACCCACATGCTGAGTTTGTTGCCTGCCGGTGTTCCCTTGCCGATGCCTGAACCGGTGATCCGAGAAATGGTCGCAGATTGGCTGGCGGCAAGCACGTCATACACCGGCATTCATCCGACATCTGTTGCTGAGTGGGCTTGGTTCCAGAAGGAACGGGCGAATTTGCAGCTACACGCTGAGACCTGGAGGATTCTCGACCGTGTTCTCACTGATTATTTCGGATCGCCTGCTGACCTCGACTCGGCTTCTTTCTTGCAGGTTTCGCCCGCACCATGAGGGCAAGAAATCCATTATCCAGGAAGCGTCGTGTCTAATTCCCTGTTCAGATTGACGGTCAAATCGGACGGAAAAGTCGTTCCCGCATTTGCACCGTCCGAGAACGCCACATGTTTCGAAGAAGCCTACAAGAGCTTCATCTTCGAAAACGATGTGCAGCTTTTTGCTGATCTGATCGAGTTCAATCAGATGACGTTCCTGTTCGCAGGCTTCGACATACCTGGGTTCGACCCTACAACGCACGATGCCCTGTCCCGGGATATAGCGGTTTCCGGGGCTGTTCTTGATGACGGCTCCATTTCCCTGGTCGATGGTCGCGTTCTCTCGGTAGAGGACCTCTGGACTAGTCACCAGCTTGATGTACCGTCGTTCAATAACTCGTTTAGAATGTGAGAGTGACCATGTTGCAATTTGACAAAAGCCGTGAGCGCGTATTTCTCCTGATGTCTTCAGTGATGTTGCGTGAGCAGCCCGCCTATTGTCCTGATAGCAATGCCGCCTCCTTTGAAGACGCCTATGCAAGCTTCACATATGCGACCGAGGAAGCGGCCCAGGCTGAGATCAAGGACATCATCGAGACCCGTCGCGCTGAATATGAGCCCGACGAGAATGACGAGGCAGCGGAAGACGACGCGGCTGAGGACCTTGACGATTCCGAAGAGTTTACGCGTCGTGGGATTATCCTGGACGATGGCAGCATCCAGTTTACCGATCATCCGGAGATCGAGGACGACATCATGTCGGTAGAGACCATTTTCGGAGCCTACGGGGTAGAGATTCCCGATTTCTCCGCAAAGCCGTCAATCTAGGGATCGACCATGACAACGAAGTTTTGCGTGATGAGCAAAGTGACGTTCGCCCATGAGGTATCAATTCTTCCTCTCTGGTCGCCGTTTGATGGCGCTAGCTCGTTTGAACACGCCTATTCATCGTTCGCTTTTGATGACGAGACGCAAGCAAATGCGGAAGCTCGTGAAGAAGAAGCAGAATTGAAGGCATCCGTGGAGAGCGGGCAGCTGACCGATGCTGATGACATCATGGTCATGAAGGCTATTCTTCAGGATGATGGGACGCTCGAATTCGAGGATGGGGCAGTGTTGACCGCAGAGCAAATCTACAGCCATTTCGGTATCGATCTGCCGCCATTTTACTCCATCGCAAAAGGCCCCTAAATCGGTTACGCGTTGCGAAGAAATCAGCGGGCACATTGATTGAAAACAAGGGAGGGCTGGCACCAATGGGTCCAGCCTCCCTTGTTTGTCCGAGGGGATTTCACTGCCAGCCTTGGATGAAGCCCCGCCTTTCAACAAGTGAAAATTGCGGCAGCTGCCCGGTTTAATTAGACATCTTGTATTGTTCGCGGTACTGCTCGTCTCGATAGGTCATGAGGCTATCGTAGTGAGGATCACACCACCATTTCCAAGGCATCGCGACGCGCACGAAGCTGGGGTAGAAATAATAGCTATCGCAAACGTCGAGAGCATCGGCCTTATCTGTGTAGCCACCGCGAAGCGATTTGTAGTCGCTAATATTCATCGGCAGCATTACCGAGAAAAAGATCGTCAAAGCCAGGCACGCGATCCCGACCTTCTTCCCAGTCGTGTGTGACGGGGTGGTCCAGGAGGGGACCGATCCACTGCGGAGCTTTCTGTGCGCCACCGATCCAAAAAAGATGATCGCGAACCACAGCTCAAGAACGAATTGCCTTAGCGTATCCATTCCAGCAAAAATCGTGAAGAACGACAGAAGGAAACCCCAGAACACTGCCCGACCCGCAAAGCGGAAAATGGTTCCTGCAGAAATCTGATTGCGACGGACGCTCAAGTCTTTGAGACGCTTCCCTTCAGGAAGCATCTCGTCTCCGGATCGCATGACTTCGAACATTCGGAGGATTACCTGGCTCCGCTCAACGACGCCCACGTTGCGTTTGACTGGAAAAGCCTTGCCTGAGATTGTCAGTGTGACGGTGTGCCCTTCGTAGCTCACGTTCGTCACTTCAGCAATATCGTAGGTATCTTTACCGTCGAAAACCTTGCGATCTCTAAAGTTAAAAATGAAGCTGGCGCTAACGAAATCGCCGTTTTCGTCCCATCCTTGGTCGCCAGCCATAATGACCTGCGCTGCTCCCCTAGCGACAATTCCTGTGAGACCAACCGCACCCTCAGCTACACGGTTCGCCGCCGCCCCTGCTGCGATTCCAGATGCCGCCCCGCCGAGTGCTACCGCCTTATCCTCACGCATTTCCCAACCTCAAATGAATTAATCGTCCAATGGCGGGCAAACTGGCAGAAAACCTTTAAGTTGCAGAGAATGCGGCAGGTAAAATTTTAAATATGGAAGGTTGTTACGGGCCTTTGCCCTCTTAGAGAGACCGAGGGAAATTCGGTAGTGGCGACAAGGACTTGAGAAAAAGGTGGCTACCGGGCCTGGAATCGAACCAGGATTAACAAATTCAAAGTCTGTTGTCTTGCCATTAGACCAACCGGCATCGCCGAGTCGTCTAATGTGACGACCCGTTAAATCACTACCGGCTGTTGTTGGATGACGGCCGATACGAGATCGGCAAAAGCGAAGTTGATCATCTTATCGTCCTTTCATCTTTCTGACCCGCAGGTCGGTTGAATTCCTTTTCAGGGGACCGGCCGCTGAACTGTAGCCCAGCTTGCCGGTCCCCTCCGTTTCGCCAACCAGGAGAACGATTATCCTCTACTGGTCAGCATTCAAAATGTGGCGGATGAGGTGAGATTCGAACTCACGGAACCTTTCGGTTCGTCGGTTTTCAAGACCGATTCCTTAAACCACTCGGACACTCATCCAGTTGCACTATGGCGGAGAAGACAAGATTCGAACTTGCGGAACCCGGAGGTTCACTCGCTTTCCAAGCGAGTGCTTTCGACCACTCAGCCACCTCTCCATATAGTGGCAAACTTTATTCCTTCCTTACGCCTCGACCGTTTCCGCCCGAGCCGTTTCCAGCATTGCCGCATGCTTACGGATGTACCGCATCAGCATCGAGGCCTTGATGACGGCGTCGAAAGATGCATCACCAGCATCAGCGACCGGCACCGGGAACTCGAAGCCAAGCTCGGTCCGATACCAGAGATCACCCTTGCGAAACTTCACAAATGTGCAGGCACCGACGATGTGGGCCTTGATATCAAACTTCTCACTCATGGCTCTCAAGCCCTTTCAAAATGGCGGAAGTGGAGGGATTCGAACCCCCGATACCTTTCGGTATAACGGTTTTCAAGACCGCCTCTATAAACCACTCAGACACACTTCCAATTCACATAAAGGCACAGGAACTCCTGTAACTTCAGATAAATTGGCTGGGAAAGCTGGACTCGAACCAACATTAACCGAGTCAGAGTCGGTCGTTCTACCATTGAACTATTTCCCAAGAACTCCCTCTTCAGGAGCGGTTTATGGCGGAGGCGGTAGGATTTGAACCCACGATACCCTTGCAGGTATGTCGCATTTCGAATGCGGTGCTTTAAACCACTCAGCCACGCCTCCGTATTCTCATTTCGGCTCGATCATCAACCACCTACCCGACATTTCAGTCTCCTTCATAGAGCAGCCATCCGCTCCCGAACATTGATCTTTGGCTTCGAGGAACGGGGAAATTCCCCACTAATTCCTTTGGCCTTCAGCTTGTTGACCAGTTCCCGAGCCTTTTCCAAGGGAATCGGCGCTTCGCGGCGCGATCCATCCTTGCCCAGGATCGTAACTTTTGCTTCCGTGTCCGAGATCGCGAGGAAGCTTCCGATAATTCCGTTCATTTTCCACCCTCCTTCGTACACTTCAAAATTGGCGGAAAGGAAGAGATTCGAACTCTCGACACCTTTCGGTGTACTCCCTTAGCAGGGGAGCGCCTTCGACCACTCGGCCACCTTTCCAAAACAAAAAACCCGCCGTGTTAGGGCGGGTTCGTGGAGACATTTCAGACGCTTAGGTCTAAACGATTGTCACCTTGATCCCGCGCAGCGAAGCGGACGAGTTCGATGAACTCGACTGACTTGATTGCTGCTGTTGGTTGCTCGAAACGAACATCGGGATCACTTTCCTAAATCTGTTATCCCATTAATGTTTCCGGTCGGCGTAAATGTCAACACCAAAAATGCAATCAGCGAAATTTTTTTATTTCCGTGATTTTCGGGCGGAGATCATTCACCACAGCGCTTATGAATTCCTTGAGGGCCTCGCCCTCTGTCCCCTTGCTTGAGGTTACCTCCCCGGTCGTGTCTTGATAACGCAGTCGCCCAGCGCTCTTCCTTGCGGAAGCAATTTCTTCGCCGTGACGTGTAAAGGAGATACGCGGGCGGTGGTTCACTATTTGCAGTTCATGTGGGATTCGTTGACGTTCCAATTCCATGATCAGGGCGAGAAGGTCCTCATCGTGGAATTCCCGGGTTCCTTTCGACAGTTTCGATTTGAACTGGTGTCGGTGAGCCCAGAGGATGTTGCAGAACTGGACGTAAGAATTGATCTGCGTCGATTCCAGGTTTTTTTCAACCCGGAAGACATCACCGGCGTTCGTGATCGTTTCCGCGTAGTCCCAATGGAAGGCAACGGTGCCAAGGAGTGATGAGCTGTCAGGGTCGGCCTCTACGTAAACTGTCAGCTCGTTTCCAAGCTCGTTGTAAAAACGTATGGTCTCACCAACACCTTGCTCGTCGGAATTCTGTTCTAGCTTCGGCTTCAGTTTCATGTCGTCGAGGGCGATTGCACACTCTCGAAGCAGTTCATCATAAATCATGCGCCGGAACCCGTTCTTAGTTGCTCATGGCCAGCGAACTGGCGGTCTGCCATATATAGGTGTACGCCTTCTTACTATCACCACCCCATGTCATCATAGGTGTATAGGTGATCGGTGGCGCGCCGATGCCGCCGTTCGCATACATCCATATCCATAGATTGGAGTCGGAAACAATGCCAGTCGCATTCTGCGTGACTCCACCATTTCCGTTTGCCGTCGCCTGGCAGTTCTCCCCCTCCTCCAATCGCCGGTCTCTCGGAATCTTTTCGATATCGATGCTCGTGTTCGCGGCGACTCTGACGTCGCAATTGTAGCTTCTGTTCAGCATCTGCGCGGCCTGGTTCTTCCACAGATCAAGCAGGACGCGCTCACCAACACCTGCCGCCCAATAGGCAGCACTGTCATTGGATATAATGCCAAGTTCCCGCCAGGCTGATTGTTCGGTTCCAGCGGTGAATGCAGGACTTCCGTCGAGAAGGGCAATGGCAAGCGTTGCGAAGGCCTTGGCTCGCCTTTCCTCAGAGCCGTCAAATACCGTGTCGAGGCAATGTGCAGCATGATAGAGCATCATCCAGTCTGCAGTGATGGTGCCACTTGGATAATGGATCGGACCTGAATAGCCGTTACCGAACAGGTCTGCGATATAAGTTGGGTGCAGTTCGCGGATTGGCGGCGTGATTGCGCAGACTTTTTTGGTCGGGCCGGTCTCGGTGTTTTTGTATTCGATGATCCGGGAGCCGCCTGAAATTTCGGTGTTATCCGTCATAAAGCGAACGTCACTGGCGCACCATTTGTCTCCGGTTTTAGCACAGAGGATGGCTGCGGTTCTCGCCCAGTACATCTCGGTCGTGTCCTGGCGCTCCAGAATTGCGATGGGCACGCCAGACATGGTTTCCATTGTCGTTATGAACGCCACCACTGCGTTTGCCAAATTGCTCATATCAAACTCCCAGACATATGGGATTATTGTTCGCGTGAACCGGGCAAAAACCAAGCCAAAAAACTTGGCCGTTTATTTGAGGGTGAAAGCTGGCTCTGGTGCGACTTCGTAAGGATCAGCCTCAAGCGGCCTGATGCCATCGGCCAGCCTATATGTCGATCTCTTCCCTTCCAGGAGGACGACGATTTCAGCCGACACCAGTTCCGATAGCAGTTTCTGGGTTATCTTCGATGGTTTCCCATTGTCTGGATTGATGCTGGCTTTCGGGCCGCCTTCAATGGTTCCACCGCTTGCGAGAAGGGTTATCACCTGCTGGGCCTGCGGCGATTCGTAAACCTTGCGCCTGCGTTCATCCCGTTTTGCGGTGTAGTCTACGTGATATACCGGCCCGTATGCAGGGATAATCCTGGTCAGTAGCCCGTGCAGGTCATTGTTGATCGGGAAGGCGATGTCGTCACCAACCAGGCGTCCATTGAACTGCTTTGCAATCTCGTCGATTTGTTCGCGGTACCTTCTGCTGCGTGATCGTCCCATGGTCCTCACGGCTTCGAGTTCCCCCAATTTCCATAGGAGGAGCCGTTGACCGTCACGTCTGACGATCTCAAAGCTCTTCACACCTGCGTTTTTGATCTCCTGGAAGTCCGGATGCTTTTCCCACCGGTCATATTTGAAAACGAATGGGAGGCGTTCTTCGTCGGCGTCCCTGGAAATCTGTGCGGCAGTGAAACTGGAATCGGGGTTTTTGGATGCACCACGCAGCATTTCGATTTCGCTCGCCCAAATCACATTGAGCCGCCGGTTCCGCGCGTTGGCGTGCTCGACAAGTGGAATCGCATCTTCCAGCGTTTGCGTCTGAGCCGCGTCTCTGTCCCGGCGATGCACCAGAACTGATTGCTGTGCATTTTCGATGCCGGATGTCACATCTATTGAATTGATTCCGACAGAGAGAATTCCAGCTCGGAATGCGCTTGCCTCACTTGCCGACCCGAACCAATGGAGTTCGTAGGTGCCCTCCCCCAGCTCACTGACATCGGAGACAACCTCACCAACAGGAGTTCCAGCAGGCGTCAGTTGACCGTCAATTTTAGTGACCCAAACGAGGTCGTGAATGGGGCGCATCGGCGCATCTCCTTTGCAAGTCACTCCATGCTAATGACGTTCACGGCCAGGGACAACGCGGTTTTCGCATCTTCGCATCCGTCGAAAAGCCCAGAAAATAAGGCATTCCGAGAAATGCAAAGTATTTTCAAGTTTTCTTCTTTTTTATGCTTGACAGTTTCGCCGCCATTCGGCATCTATTAGATACAAGGTCGCAATGGCCACAACACGCAATGAGAGCAACGACAATGTCGACGATGAACGCAAACATGAGGGGCAATGCTGACAGCATCAGTGCTGTCTCGAATGCTGCTGCGTTGTATCTGCTCCCCTTACACCTCCTCCCGTATCCACATACGGGCGGTCAGCGGGCTGTTGTGGCTTCGATTTCAGGGTTAGAGGGAGTGATTTAGCCTCCTAAGCACCTGAAAAAGCTACAGAAAGGGACCCCGCTGACTGAAGTCGCGGGGTCCCTTTCTTTTTGCCTGAAATTTGAGCCGCCAGCAGGCGGGATACCCATCCGGGTATGGTTTTTGACATCGTTGGTTTTCGGAAGGAGTGGTCTTCTACCCATTTTAAATGGACCACTCCGATATGGTGGGCGTAGCTCAATGGTAGAGCAGCCGCTTGTGACGCGGCCTGCGCGGGTTCGAGCCCCGTCGTCCACCCCATTTTTTACTTGGATATAGTAAAATATCCCGTGAGTATAATTGCGTCGTTATACTTGCGCTATACTAGACGCGAATTGGGACGGTGCCAGAGTGGTCGAATGGAGCAGACTGTAAATCTGACGGCTAAAACCCGCGAAGGTTCGAATCCTTCCTGTCCCACCAAATTCCTGACAGCGGAGAGCTGTTTGCGGCGATGGCGAAAGTGGTAGACGCGCTGGGTTCAAAACTCGGTAAATTTGGGAGTTCGAGTCTCCTTCGCCGTACCAAATACGAATGGCTAGCAGCATCGGAGTGGCCACCGGGACGCGGGACGCGAAAGCGCCGAACGAGTCCAAGCTGCAAATGGGGGATGTTAGCCTCGGGTAGTGTGCAGACGCGCTGTAAACGCGTTCCTTTAAGGTAGCGGTTCGACTCCTGCCTTCCCCCACCATTTATGGAGTGTGTAGCGGAATTGATCATCCGTAGCGGGCCTGCCTATCCCGTGCAGGTCGTACAGCCTGCCCCTCTGGGCTCCGGTAAAAATCCGGTTGCACTCCACCAAATTCGTCTTGGGACAGGGACCTGCTGCCTTGATTGGCGCTGCCCGGTCCCCGGATGGAGAATAGAGTTTCTGGGTGTAGCTCAGCCTGTGTAGAGCGCCTGGCCTGGGACCAGGAGGACGGGGGTTCAAATCCCTCCACCTTGACATTTGTGAGAGCGCCGGTGGGTGATTGGTAAGCCTAACGTTGCGACGAGACAGACGGTCTCTTTAAGTTGCTCTGGCACGTCGGTTCGAATCCGGCACGGCGCTTTCACAAATCAGTTTGCGGGTATGTTGAAATTGGTAGACATCGCTGTGTCAGACGCAGCGGCCTTTGAGGCGTAGAGGTTCGAGCCCTCTTACCCGCACCACTAACCAAGAATTCCATGCGCTTGTGGCGGAATTCGGTATACGCACTGGTTTCAGGTACCAGGCATTGAGGGTTCGAATCCCTCCGAGCGCACCAGTTCTTGATCTCGGCGAAAGCCTTGAGGTCTTTGAGTTTGCGGACGTGGCGAAATTGGTAGACGCGCAACGTTGAGGTCGTTGTGGGAGAAGTCCCCTGGAAGTTCGAGTCTTCTCGTCCGCACCAATTGCATTAGGTTATCCTTATCTTATCAGGATAACAGGGAATTCGGAGTGTAGCGCAGCCTGGTAGCGCATATGGTTTGGGACCATAGGGCCGGGGGTTCAAATCCCTCTACTCCGACCATTACATGATTGATCACCCAAGGATCGATCAAAGTTCCGGCGAATTTCCTGGCCGGAAGATCGGAGCGTAGCGCAGTCAGGTAGCGTATCATCTCGGGAAGGTGAGGGTCGCAGGTTCAAGTCCTGCCGTTCCGACCATTTATTCAAGTTCAAAGGCTATGCCGGGCAAATTCTAGAAAAATCCCGGTAAGCTTGCGGCATCCGAGACCGGCCGGTTTCGATGTCGGAGACGTTCTTCGGTACAGGCGGCGGATCGTGGACGAGCCTGGAACACCCCAATCTGTTGGTTGGACATCTCCTGATGATCTCTCAGGGAGGTGTGGACGTCTGATTTTGCGCGCGTGGACAAACCTCTGGTAAAGTCGCCATGTTGAGAGCGTGGAGTTGTATGGGTTCGAATCCCATCGTGCGCACCAGTTTTTGAAATATGGGGGTGCTCGCCTATGAAGGTGCAGGCAGTCGCAAAAATGTATAGGTCGCGGCAGGAGTAAAATCCGGTCCACTAAATATCGGCAGCACACGGGTTGTGGATGCACTGAAACAGCCAGAGAGGGCCGAGTAAGGAAGCGCGTTTCCCAAGCATGTCGGTAGCCTCTGGTAATGCGGAGGTCGGTGACACCTTGGCGGTTCGAATCCGCTCACCTCCACCATTCGTTTGCAGCGCCCTAATTGTGCGCTTAGAGAAGGGGGTTCCGTTTCACTGACGGGACAGCCAAGGGGAGTAGTGACCCTTAGGCACCGCGCGAATTTTCATCGATGCTTTATGCGTTGATGGAACGACCGGAGCCGCGTCATAGGTCGTTAACAATGCTACGGCTGGGAGGGTGCAAGGCCCTCAACCAGAGAATTCAAGAATTCGGGGAGTAGCGCAGCCTGGTAGCGTACTCGTTTCGGTAACGAGGGGCCGTCGGTTCAAATCCGACCTTCCCGACCAGAATTTCGCATGGCGTGTTGGAAGTGGTAGACAACGTCGCGGACAAGCCTATGAGGGATGGGATACTTGTATCTCCTGGTTCATGGCAAAAACTGATGGGGCAGACGAACCAGACCGAGCTGTCTATAAGGGTTCGATCCCCTTCGTCATGCGAAACCTTTTATTGTGCGGGCATAGCTCAGTTGGTTAGAGCGCCGCCGAACGATTTGATCCAATCCGAGTTGATTGAAATCTTTGTGTCAGGCGTTTGATCCATCACTTTTTTCGGTTTAAGCTTTTGTAAAGTCGCCGAGAATTGAAAATGGCTTCCAATTTCGAAAGATTTAAAGAGCTAAGGGAAGAACGCCTAAATCCCAATCAAATAGCCAAGATCATAGGATTAAGCAGCGCGACCTGTTACAAGATGGAGCGTAAATTGGAGCGCGAGGTTGGCCCTGATCGGTATGCTCAAATCGATGTTGGTCAAGCAAACCGGGCTCGTGTTGTTCGACACCGAAAAACGAACGGTTCGGTGGTGAATTTGAAAGAGCGCGCCGAGTTTGAGCACGTCATTAGAGAATTGCGTGATCAGCTAAAACAAGCATTGTTGCAACCAGGCACTCCTATTGCGGAAATGTCGTCGACGGGTCGCGGAGCCCTTGCTGAACAACTCGTTCGTTATCGCTTTCAGAGGCATGGCTTGGAAGTTCTCTTGCCGACCTTGCCTACTACTGGCACGGACATAGCCGTAGTTGGCCCAAGTGGTAAAGTCTTCAGAGTTGAAGTTAAGTCGGCCATCGCTCCCTCGCCGGGACTTCGGGTTGCGCGGACACTGGCCCGTAAAAACCGAACTGGCCCTGTTCGCGGTTTCTACGACGAAGGGTCGGTCGATTTCTTCGCGTTAGTCGATTTACTCAATGAAAATGTTTTCATTTTGCCAGGGTCGCAAATTACCAAGCCCAGGACGTTTGTCTTAAATCCTGGTTCCGAAGTCTGGGAATATAAAGATAGATATGACTTGCTGGCGTAGTTCAGTGGAAGAACGCGGGTTTGTGGAGCCCGATGTCGTTGGTTCAATTCCAACCGCCAGTGCCATTTTTTTTGGCTATGCCGGAACTTCCGGAATAGGTCCGCCACACATTTCGGCGACCTTCTTCTGCTTCAGCCACTGCATCGCCAGTTCGACGCGGTAGCCAATCCAAAGGAGTTCTTCCTCGCACCATGGTTCGCCGTCTTCAGGCGGCCTTGGCGGGCAAGGCATTCCAAGTTTCCGCATTCGTTTTCCGGCAAGGAAAATACGGGTGTTGTTGCTGACGATGTTCGTCACGGGGCAGCCCTCGGTTTTCACGTTAGGAATTTACGATGCCTTGAATAACACCTCTTCGGTCGGTTTTCCACAGGCGCGACGCGTATTAAAAGGAATTCCTTCGAAATTCGTCAACTTTTTTGCTTGCAATAAGGAATACGATGATCTAACTTAATTTTCACGGACGGAGTGTAGCGCAGTCTGGTAGCGCATCTGGTTTGGGACCAGAGGGTCGGGAGTTCGAATCTCTCCACTCCGACCATTTCATTCAATGTTTGCAGGCACTTGCCTGTTCAGATGCGGGTATGGCGAAATTGGTAGACGCACTAGATTTAGGTTCTAGCGCCGCAAGGCTTGGGGGTTCGAGGCCCTCTACCCGCACCAGAACTCCTTTTGAGGCGACTGTTTCCCATGGAGAAAACCTGGATGTCTCGCCTCTGGAAAACGAACTTCTTACTGACATCGCGCCCTCTGGTGTTTTTCAGCACCAGAAGGATGTTATTCGTGTGGTTCAAGCGACGACACCTTCCCTTTCTTTTGGGCTGGAGGGCGAGCTGGCCGCTACGAATGTTTCCTTGAATACACACTTGCCGGACAACTACATCCTGTCGTCCTGCATTCTCAGTTTTGGTTCATAACACGCGGACGTGGCGAAATCGGTAGACGCCCGAGACTTAAAATCTTGTGCCTAATGGCGTACCGGTTCGAGTCCGGTCGTCCGCACCAACCCTTTGAACCTATTGATTAGTCGATAGGCGCATGATAGAAAAGAATACCTGAGGTTCAGAGGTTGAGCGATCTCCTTTGTACTAATGCACGACAAAAGCAGAGCTGTTGGGAATTCCCGTTTCCTCCTGGAAACAAGGTTCTGGCCTCAAAGTATGCCCCGTTGGCGAAATTGGTAGACGCGCCGCACTCAAAATGCGGTTCCTAACGGAGTTGCTGGTTCGAGTCCGGCACGGGGTACCACTCTATCCCCTTGATAATAATGTGCTTTTCAATCGATAAAAAGAAGAAGGCTTCTTACCGCTTTCTCTGTCAACTTTGTGCCATCGGTTCTTCGGTATAAAATCCGTCGAGAACAAACAGGCAGGCACAGATGGCTATCCCGAAAATCCTGGCGACTCCTTTCGTTACCCTTCTCATCGTTTATCTCGTCATCTGCGCCTCCATGTGGCTGTACCAGCGGAATATGATTTATATACCGGATGTCGGTGCTCGTCCGCCGTCATCCTATGGTTTGCTGAGCGTCGAGAAAATTGTCCTGGATACGCCGGACGGAGAAAAGCTCGAAGCCTGGAGCTGGAAGGGTAACCCCGACAAGCCAGTCATAGCCTTCTTCCATGGGAATGCCGGTAATCTGTCACACCGGGCGATCACATTCCGGATGTTTAAGGCACTCGGTCTTGGTTTTGTCGCACTCGATTACCGAGGCTTTGGAAACAGCACTGGCAAACCGAGCGAAGCTGCTCTGTACCGAGATGCAGAGCAGGTTCTGGCCTATATGAACGAGAAATTCGGCGTCGAAGATTGGAAAATCGTACTCTATGGTGAATCTCTTGGAAGCGGGATCGTAACGGAGATGGCGACACGCCGCCCCTTTGCCGGGGTGGTCTTGCAATCACCTTACACATCGGTGGCAGCCGCTGCCAAACGCCGTTTCTTCTGGTTGCCTGTCGATCTTCTACTGACCGAGAGATTCTCGAACATTGACCGAATTGGTCGTATCAATGCTCCCCTCCTGGTGATCCACGGCCGCGATGACGAACTGTTCCCTGTCGATATGGCTGAGACGCTTGTGGAGAACGCACGTTCTCCCAAGACCGGCATCTATCTGGCCGACACCGGACACAATGATCTCGATATCCGAGATATCGCGGATCATCTGAGCACGTTCATCGCCGCACTGCCTGATGCGCAAGCGGGGCGTTGAGAGGCGGCGAGGAGATCGCTTAGCGGTACATCTTCAGCGCGCCACCCGTCGTCTGGTCCGGCGTGAAAGCTGCGTAGCTCCATTGCGTTGCACGGTTACGTCCGTTGTTCTTGGAAGCGTACAGCGCCTGGTCAGCCTTGCTGATGAGGTCCATTGCATTTTCCGCATCGGCTGCCATGCAACTACCCACTGAGATAGTGATACCCTTGAACGGTCTGTTGCCGCTCTGGATTGACATTTTCTCGATAGTAGCGCGCAGACGGTTGCAGATCATTTCCACGTTCGGGGCATTAACACCACTCAAAATGATTGCGAATTCTTCACCGCCATAGCGTGCGATGTACGAATCTCGAACGTTCAGCTTTATCGCATCTGCAACGAGTTGAAGAATTCGGTCGCCAAATGGATGCCCGTAGGTGTCATTCACGGCCTTGAAATGATCGATATCGAACAGGATCAGCGAGTATTTGCTGCTTTCGTTCTTCTCGTAAATGGCGTGAATCGCTTCATCGAACGCAGCTCTGTTTTTCAACTTCGTGAGCTTGTCCGTATAGGCTTTGTTTTTCCAGTCAGCGATTTCCTGCTGCGCGACTTCGAGAGCTATCTTGTGGTTGTCGAGGCGCTTCCCGGAGTTGATGAGGTCTTCTTGCGTAAGTCCTGCTGTACGGAGGAGCACGGTCAGCGCGGAAATCGCATTTTCTTTGTTCAGGTCGACCTTGGCACCTTCAACGGCTGCAGCGAACGTGCTGAGGTTGTCGGACTGGCTCTTGACTTCCTTCTGAAGGGATTCGACTTGCTTGCCCATGCGGTTGCCAGCCTTCTGAACCACAGACGCGCCAGTGCGCTCTGGAAAGAACTGGTCGGCAACTTCATCGATATCTGACTGGCTTGGGTTTTGCCCGAGCAGCATTACCTTCTTCTTCAGGTCTGGGTAGTTCCCTGAGAAGGCACTGTAGTACAGCTCATAATTTCTCGGCAGCGTGGCGATGCCATTCTTCACCATGTTGTGGATCACGACGAGGCCGAGATCATTGTTATTTCGCTTGTTACTCATAACCCATCCCGAAAACCGGTGCTTGTCTCTTCTCAAGTTTCAACATTTTCGCCCTATATAGAGGTCCAACGTGATGTTGCGAGGAACAAGAGTAATAAAATTTGAAGATGCTAATCTTTTTGTAAATGTCGTCGATCAGCTGCGCAAGCTTTCCCGCGAAAGCGGTTTTCGCGAAGTCATATTTCCTTCGATCTGGGAAAAGTCGACTTTTATCCAAAAGCTTGGCATTGAGAAGGAAAGTCAGATGTGGACTTTCCAGGATAAGGCCGGGAGGGATTGCTGTCTTGTGCCGGAAATTACCGGTGTCGCCCAAGAACTTTGGCGAACAGAGTGGAGTAAGCAATTCAGAAGTCCTTTGCCGATCTTTTACGTTCAACGCTGCTACCGGTATGAGCGCCCTCAGGCCGGGAGATATCGTGAGTTCAATCAGTTCGGCGTAGAGATACTTGGTGATGTGAGCGATACTGCCATGTCAGATGTCAAGGAATTCTTAAAATTATGCATCGAAAGCTTTGGAATTGAATATCGCTTCCAGGACACGGTAAAGCGTGGGTTATCTTATTATCTTGATGACGGGTTCGAAATCGAAGTCGAATCCTTAGGCGCGCAGAAGCAGATTGCAGGCGGTGGTCGATATGCAGAGGGTGTCGGGTTCGCCATCGGACTGGAGCGGATGATTATGTCGATGAGTTAGAATTAGTTATTTCCGTTCGCGTTAAGGATATGGGTGAATTATTATGACGAAGGAATTCACCCAATGGTCTTTTCACGACAGCGGACTTTCCGTCAACCTGTTCAGGTTTTCGGCGTAGGACTTCATTCCGGCATTGAATGCAGCGTTTCATTGAAACCGGCTGCTGTATCGACAGGTATTCTTGTCCAGATCGATGGCGGAATGCTGATGCCAATCGACCGTGTACATGTCATCAAGACACTCCGCTGCACGCGCCTGTCGGACATCGAGGGCAATAGCGTGGATACGCCAGAGCACCTGCTGGCTGCCCTGGCTCTGGCAGGTGTCGATAATTGCATAATTGAGTTCAATTCGGCCGAGGTCCCGATACTCGACGGTTGCGCCTCGGCATGGCTGCAGCATTTTGCTCAAGCCGGAATTGTCGATTACACCGCGCCCGCGCAGATGTTTGAAGTTACCGAAAGCTTTAGCTTCAACGAAGGCGGTTCCTCTTACATCGTGACCCCCGGCCATGCCCGTATCATCGTTGACATCGAGTTCGATCACCCGATGATTGGTCGGCAAATTGTAGATGTAACCGGCGGCCAGTTCTTAAGCCTGGCGTCAAGTCGCACGTTTGTACTGGAGAAGGATGTTTCCAGACTTCAAGCGGCTGGCCTCGCCTTGGGTGGGTCTTTGGATAGCGCTATTGTCATCGGGGACACCGACGTTTTAAATCCAGGTGGCTTCCGTTTCGACGACGAGTGTGCCCGCCACAAGGCGCTCGACCTTATTGGCGATATGTATGTGCTTGGGCACCGGATCATTGGGGCTATTCACGCCTCGCGGCCGAGTCATTCTGCCAACGCGTCGTTCGTTGCGGCGCTGAAAGCAAGTGGTGTTCTGCGCATGGATGTCCCCGTTATGTCAGAAGCCGCTTAAGGAGTGTCGTAGCGCTTCTCTTGATCGAAAAGCTGGCGGGAGACGATCTTTTTGATCGCTTCAACATACAATGCGTCAGGCCCTTCGACGCTCTTTCTATTCATGTTCATCACCCATGCGGAGATTGTCGACAGGCTATCGATGTCGAGGGCAATCTTGTTCTGTTCGGAGGTGTTGATCTTTAGTACAATTTCTCTGGTAGGATTTGACGCATAGGCAAGAGGAATGGGTTGCCCCTCATGCGTAATTTGTAATTCTGGCACCAATGCAACATGGTTCCAGCGTTGGGCCGACATATCTCGGTCAAGGGCTGTGACGATGTCTGAGGTGAGCCTTGCAGCGTTTTCTGAGCCCTTCTTCCTAATCTTTAGAATTTCCTTCATGACCGGCAGGCAGGCCTCGACATAGAGCTTGATTGTCGCGCTGTCTTCCTCTTTCACCTCCGTAAAGGAACGGCCGAAGATATCCTTTGAATTACTCAGCAGCCAGACCGGGTCGCGTCGCCATTTGATCAGGTCTCCACAATAGGGGAGCCTGAACCCTGCAGGCCAGCGATCTTTTACCATTTCCGCAACTTGTGTTGATTTGTTCGAGATCGCAAGGAATTTCCTTACACTGTCCTCACCCAGAGCCAACCTCCAGTTCGTATAAAACACTCGTGTCGCAACCGTGTATTCGACAGGTTTGTTATCGCATGCCTTCGCATTTCCCTTCAAATTTTCGATGTCGGTGACGGTCCATCGTTCAGGATGTTTCCCGAAAATATCCATCGAGAAAGTGAGGAGTGCGCGTGCCGTTTTTGTGGCGTTGTAGTGAGCGAGGATCGCGCAATTGTCTTTTGCCGCTGGCTCTCCAGCTGCCATTGCGTTCCCGCCAGCTAGCAATGTGGCCACCATGCCAAGTGCTAATGCAAATTTTGCTCTTGCGGTCATCTCGCCCATCCTTGTTACAATTACATACTGATTGTCCTCTGTTATCGGCGCAAACGTTTGAAGGATTTCTCATGCTGGATGCTGCATTGAAAGTGGTCGAGGCCGCCCGCGCACTAGGTCTCATCGAACAAGGCGGGATCACGCGTAGCCCCCTCGACAGACACACTCTGGCCCTCAATCTCTCTGCGCTTCGAGCTTCAATCGAGACCTTCGATCACGATACGGCGGCGGGTTTCAATACGCCGGAATACCTGGCAAAGCCGAATTTCGCGACGCCTCCCCAGTTGGATGATGAAGGCAGCCAGGAGATGAACATCAACCTGACGCCTGACTTCCTTCCTGGTCCTGAAGCTGCAATGCGTCGCGAGGTGTTGAAAAATGATCCTGAGCAAAAGCTCTCCGCAGAGCTTACCAACATACTGAACAACAAGCCTGCGGTAACCGCTCTCACTTCACCTGTGATCATCCCGGGTATGCGCCGGGACTCAAAGCCGGGCCTCAATGCCGATTACTCCGATCTCGACGACACCTTGCTATTCGATAACGATGAGAGTGTTGGCGATTTCATGCTCGCTATTGACCGCATAGAAGACAAGATGGGTTACGCGATCCAGAAGAATGGATGGAACCCTAGACTGAAGAGCCTGGCTCATGCTGTGATGGAAATGCGTAAGCGTTTGATCCTTGAAGTCCGCCAGGACGGCGCTCTGATCACGATCCCAGCCCATGTCTTCAGCGGTCTTACATCAACAATTGCAGACGCCGTGCTCGACGCTGATATGAAGATGCTCGTACCCCAATTGAAGCTGAGCAAGGACCAGACCCGCGAAAAAGAGCTGGAATACGTCCGAACGCCAAAGCCTCCAGGCTATTTCGGCTGAGGACCAAGGACTAATAGAATGCGATGCAGCCGCTTCCGAGGATAGCGGCATCTTTGCAGATGGCATCGGCGTTTTCGTCGGCGATATTTTCAACGGACAACATCGTGATGTCCGCCACGTTTGTCAGCGTTGGCGTGAGGTTTTTGAGCGACGGCCCCTGTTTCTGCATGGCTTTCCAATGACTGATAACGTCACTCGTCGAGACAGAACGATAAATGCCGATGGTAAGGTTCAGGAGCTTTTGCTGTTCGATCTTTGTCGACGGAGGGATCGCCCCGGTTTCCTGCCTGAATTTCTGCATGGCGTCTGTCAAATCAATCGGCATCGATGGCGCTGGCTGGCCGGAACTGATCATCGCAAGCGCGGTCGCGAGATCGTTCGACGGGGTATTGTCACTCGTTCCACCAGCAACCTTCCCAGACGAGATGGCATCGACACCCGGCGTCACCGCTCCAATGGATTCAAACGATGGCCCGTCCTGGAGGAATATACAAAGGGCGTCCGGGTTCTTCGCATAAACGAACATGCGTTCTTCCTGTCCCGCATTCGCAGGAAGCTCTTCCTTATAGACGATCCTGCCGTTCTGGGTGCAGGTGACACGCAGAACGTCCTTTGCCTCAGCGCCAGTTGCAATGACCCCGGAGAGTGCGAGTCCCAACAGAAGGAGCCTTGAAATCATCGTGCAGTCTCCAATTCAAGTACAGATGATGACCCTGGCTCTATTGCTTGTGACAGGAGTTTATTCTTAACTCTCGCTTGGAATTCCTGCCGCAGTTTCGTGATCTTTTGATCGGCGGATGAAGCGGCTTTGAGGATGAATTCCTTAAGCTCAATAGCAAGTACGAACTCTCGTCCTGACTTCCGCATTTTTGTTTGCAGGTTTTGCGTCATCGTATCGAGCAATTCCGCGAGTTCATTGATACCAGGCTGACCAAGCGCCACGTGGCAGTCAACGAGTTCTTCGAGATCGGCCCGCATCGATGTTTCGTCTTCGCCTTCGCTTAAGCTCCGAAAACCTATATGGCTCGTTGTTTCCGTGTCCTTGAGGAATACGACATAAACTTCACTTGCCGACACCGGCTTTTTCGCGGAATCCGTGATAAGACCGCTGGCGATCATCGCGATGACGGTCTCCTGAACGTCTGGATGAGCAAGTTCAAAGTTCTTTACAGCAAGCGTTGTGCGTGGATTGCGTCGTATCGCTTCAGTGAGTTGCCCGCCTTTCGCGTGATCCTGGTATCCTGGCATCGTTCCAAGCAATCGCCATATCGCGCTTTCGTGTTGGTGCTGTTGACCATCCAACTCCAGCAGCCGTGATCCCGTAGCTTCCGCCAGGCATTTGACGAAGTAGTTCTTTCCAACACCCTCGGGCCCTGAGAGCGTCAGCACGCCTTTGACCTCACCATTTACGAGGCGCAGATCGACAGCTCTCATGAAGCGTTCAAGCTCTTCCAATGCGGGCACCTGGCCCACGATTTTCTTGCGAAGCGATTGTGTGGCTTCTTCAGGATTGAACGGCGAAGCTCCGGCACCGGCCATGTCATGAATAACCACGTCAATGGACTTCCTGGAGACGCTCGGTAGGCCTGAGGCAACCGCCACCGCTCCAGCTTCGTCGATAAGGTCGATAGCCTTGTCCGGAAGCGCCTGGCGTGGAATGTGCCGGATGGCCATATCGACGGCGTGTTCGGCTATATCGGGGCTGAATGCCACTCCATGATGCTCCTCGTACTGCGGCAACAGTCCTTGGATGATCTTGATGGCGGTATCGCGATCTGGTTCGTTCACCATTACCGGCTGGAACCGCCGCGCCATCGCCGCGTCCTTTTCGAAATGCTGGAGATATTCCGAGTGCGTGGTTGCGCCGATTGCAGTGAGTTCGCCGTTGGCAAGGGCTGGTTTGAACAGATCGCTGCAGCCATCCAGCAGTCTGCCGGTCAGGAGATGAATCTCGTCTATGAACAGGATGACGTTGCCCAGGCTTTTCACCTCAGCCAGCACTTTCTTCAGTCGCTCTTCCAGATCGCCGCGAAACTTGGTCCCGCCGACAAGCGCCCCGAGATCAAGTGACAGAATGATCTTGTCTTTCAGATTTGCCGGAACCAGTCCCGCAACAATGAGCCTTGCGAGTTCTTCTGCCACTGCCGTTTTGCCGACACCAGGTTCCCCGAGCAGGATCGGATTGTTTTTCTTCCGGCGCGACAGAATACGTATGGTCCGGCCAATTTCCTGTTCCCGGCCGATGACCGGATCGGTGCGCCCAGCACGCGCCTTCTCTATTAGATTTTCGCAAAATTCCTGCAATGTCGGGCAATTGGCGGGCACTACCCCGGTCTGTATCCGGGCCAATTTCTCTTTGACCTCGGCGTTGATCGTGGCATCCACTTTTTCCAGAGGCGGTGCAATCTGATCGCCAATAAAATTGGTGTAGGAGATGTGCTCGTAGAGATCAGTCCCGTTCAGTCCGTGTTTTTCCATGATTTGGGTGATGTGATAATGACCGTCACCGGGACGGCCATCCGTCAGGCCAGCGAGCAGGTATAGTGGAGAGAAATCCTTCTTAAGGTTCCGTGCGAGACCTGCCCCCATTTTGTAAACGAACAGGGTCGCTGGTGACATCGCAAATCGTTCATTTGGTGATACGACGTTTTGTTTCTCCAGCGTGTCCAAAAGTGCGCAGATTTCTTCGCAGATCGCTTGACCCGAAATTCGGTTTTTCTTCAAGAAGTTCTGTACTTCATTCGTCTGAAGCGTTGCCAGTGCTATTATAGAGACGTCGATGTACGAAAGCCCTGAGTGGCAGGCGTAAGTGGCAGCGCTGTCTAGAATTTCATTGACGGATTCGGTACCCATCACGCATCCCCAAGGATATCCTTGCCAAAAAGGTATCCCTGGTGTTTATGTGCGTCAACAGATTAGTCTTGATTTTCTTGCTTCAGATCAGTGGTTGCCGCAGGCTTCGCCGCCTCCGTAATGCGGAATTCCTTCATCTCGCGCTTGCCGATTTTGCCGTCGAGTTCTTTTTCCTTCGCATACTCCTCATCGCGGACTGCTTCCAGCTCACGGAAACCGCCCTTCGCCTGGAATTTGCGCACTTCTTCGATCAGGATTTGCCCTGGACGATTTTCAGTGATGTCTTCTCGTCCCAGTTCAAAAACAGCCTGAGGTTCTCTCGTCAGGCTCGCCAAATCCAGGCCTATGACGTTTGCCGTTGCTTCTTGTCCCATTCTTCAAGCTCCCTTGCGGCCAATGACTTGCTCGGCCGGTTAAAACTGGACAGCGATTGTCTATGAAACTCGCTGAAACTTATGTCGCTGACGATGGCGATGAACTTTGCACGAAGCAAACGGCCTTCCGCATCCTTTTCGACTTCGACCAGCACTGCTTCCCTGCAGCTTTTCAGATGATCCCTGGCTGCAGGGGGCACGCCCGCAACGGTGCCGTAGTTCACCCCGCTTTGCTTGAACGAAATTTCTCGGGAACTGACTTGAACAAATATCCGCGCGTCGACTGCCAGGCCAACACTCGGCACCGCGATGAAGGTCCGTCCATCATGGGCCAAAATGACGTCAGCATGGTCGATATGGGTGGCTTTCGCGGCAGGTTCGCCTGGCTCTTCCTTGTCTTTGGCCTGACTGGGCTTCTTTGCCGTGATGGGTGACTTGACCTCCCTGCCCGATGTCTTTGCCGGTTGAGCAGGCAATTGGCCGGTCATCAGCTCTTTTGAGACTTCTTTCGGCAGGGATCGCGTTGCATATTCGCGAAGACGTGAGATTTCCTCTTCCGATGTGTCGGCTCGTGATTTTTTATCTTCTGCCAGCAGGGCGGAGACGCAATTCTCTATCCGCGCTTCTGCGGACGGAATGTGCCCGCTTACCGTTTTCCAGGAGAGCCCGGGTAGCGGTGGTTCAAGAAGAGACAATGTTATCGCTCGACCAAATTTGCTTCGCTTTGTGAGCGTTCGCCAAACCTTTTCTCGCATTTCCCAGTTCTGCTCGGAAATGTTCTCAGGCCTTTTCATATCCTCGGACCAACCCCAGAACTCGACAGCGCGTTTGCGTTTCCAGGCCGCCTGATAGGCCGCATCGCCATGGTCAAAAATTGCAAGCACGGCACCGCTCAGGAACATGAAATCGATGCGGCAATTGTAGGTATGATGTCGGAAATCCGCGCTCGCCAAGTCGTCGTTGAGCTTACGGCACGCGTCCTTGATGTAGTCCTTGGACTTTGGCTTGATCCCCAGTGCCGCGAGATCGGCTGTAAATGTCGCCTCACGGGCAACATCGGCAGTCCATTTTGACGCCAGCACACGGGTCGCGTCCCCTCGGAAATCGTCCATAAATCCGGACAAATCGGCGAGGGTCGCAAGTTTCAGTCTAAATCCGCGAATTGTTTTCATAATCGTCTCCGTCAATCGATTAGAAATCGGGGCCGATTTGGCATCAAGTGGAATTGACCGTAAGGAATTCTCCGGGCGATAATTTTGCAAGAATCTTGAGGCAATTTGATGAGACAATCTTTTTCCGGTGTTCTCGATATTTACCGGTTCGTACTGGCCGCTTCTCGTGCCGATGCGGAGGATCGCGATAGTCTGGAAATCGCTGAACAGGTTTTCCTTGCTGCGAACAGTTCTGCCCTTGTCGATATTGCGTCTCACTTTGCGCAGTTCAAAAGCTTTCTAGCCGCGATTGATGGCAAAACGTCTCATGAAGGTGCCACTCATATCGTGCGTTTCAGCCGGTCCTCGATTGTCGAGAAGTTCAGAGACGCGGTCGATCATGACCCAGCCTTTCCCCTGTTTGACTTCGCCAACGATAAAATCGAGAGCCGTTTCCGGCTTGCCGAAATCGATACTTACCTTGCCCGGTCGCTGATCGCCTCAGCGATTGACCATTCGGCCGAGGCGGTGTGGCAGTTCCTTTCAGAGTTGTCCCCGGGACAACCTCCGCAAGGCAGCATCCATATTTTCCTCAATTGCAAGGAATGGGATGGTTTCGGCGAAACGTTCCCTCTTTTCAAGGTAGGTGACCTTATAAATATCACTGCGGAGGCCAAAAATGTCTAAGGTCTGCGTAATCTATCCAACGGAAAGCCTAGTTGATGAGTTCGGCTCCTTTTTTGAGGGTAAGGTCGGAGTCTGCATCATTGATGGTGAGCACGCCACAACGTCAATCGTTCACCGCAGCGAGCTTCGTTCCGTCACCTCAGGCCTCGCCTGCGTTCCCTCCCAAGGAGGCCGTATCCATCTCCTGCCTCTCGACGATGAGCTGGAAGCATATCGCAGAATCCGTCAGGAAGCGGCCAACCTCGCCTTTGTCTCTCGCCCGGCACTACCGCTTGGCTTCTACAAGCCGCAGGCCCTGTGGTTTGGCATGTTTGCTCTTTCCATCGAAGTGGGAAGCATGCGCATCAGGGTCGGCCACGGGCTTGCCACCGCGCTTGGATGGAGAGAGGGTGACGGCGTAGCTCTCGGGATATCGTCCGATCAACGAACGCTTGCGTTTTGTTATGACGCTGCCGGGAGCCGCCTTACCGGTGGCGATCTGATCGCCTCATATCCTTTGGGTGTTGGCTTACCTCGCGAACTGGAAACGTTGTCGCCCGGGGAATGGGTGCCGGTTGCGATTGAGGTGCGTGATCAGATTGTGTTTGTTCGGCTTGAAGATTTCATTTCAGGTGCCCGGAAAGAAGAGGCATCAGACAATCCGATGCTCAATACACCTGATCGCACTGCTTCCGACGGTGACGTCTCAAACCAGCCGAGGCCCGTGCTTGCTGCTCTCTACTGGTGTCTAGGCGGGTTGAATAAGCTGCGAGCGCTTACCCGGTTCTTCAGGGCCGGGTAAGCGAGCCCTTTCTTTCCGATCTTTGTTCTGGTAATGTTCCTGTTCGTGCAATCAGAGTAGAGCGTTAAGTTGCAGACAGGCATCCGCCTCAGGGCTTATCCGACGGGACCGCAGAAGCAGACGCTGAGTCAATGGATCGGCTGTGCACGCGTCATCTGGAATGCCAAATGCGATGAACATCGCTACTATTCAACCTTCGCCAAGAAACACTTCCCGCTCGGGACTTACGCTCCGCTCGATCAGACTTTCGCTTCGTTCAAAGACAAGGAACTGACACCTTGGCTTTCGGAATGTCCGTCGCAAATCCTGCGCAACGAAGCGGTGAAGTGGTATCAGACATACCAGAGGTTCTTCAAAAAGCTGGGCGGACGCCCTAAGCGAAAGAAGAAGTCAGACCGTGGGTCGATTCACCTGACCCGCGAACTGTTCCGCTTCGAGACGTGCTCAGAAGGTGTCCTTCGCATCTTCATCGGTTCGAAGACGAACAACATCGGCCTTCTCTCCTTTAAAGCGCATTGTCGTTTCGGCGAGCCAAATTCGATCCGGATCGTCAGGGAAGCGGGAAACTGGTTCGTATCCTTCAGCTACGAGACTGAGGAAAAGCCCGCGCAGACTGAGGTCAAGGTTTTCAATTCTCCCGAAGAACAGCTTCAATGGCTCAGGGAGCAGGGCGAGGAATGGCTGACAGCAAACATCCAGGGTCACGACAGAGGCGCGACTATACCGGTCCATTCGGTGTCGACAGTCTACGACTTCTCGCCTGAGCAGAAACGGTCGAAAAAGCGGTTGGCCAAGAAAGGTAAACGCCTTCAGAAGCGCATGTCGCGACAATTAGTCGGATCAAAGCGAAGGGCAAAGACGAAGTTTCGTCTCGCCAGGACCAAAGCCAAAGTGCGTTACATCAACAATGACTTCTGCCACAAGAGCAGCAGGACGATGGTAGACGGCCCGGCACTCATCAACGTGTTCGAGAACCTCAAGCTTCAGAACATGACGCGGAAACCAAAACCGAAGCAGGACGAAAACGGCAAATTCCTGCCGAACGGCTCGGCTGCCAAGGCGGCCCTCAACAAGAAGATGCTTGCTTCGGGGCTCGGCCGACTCGTGGACTTTGTCCGATACAAGTCATTCAGGGCCGGGAAACTCATGTTTCTCGTTCCTCCCAATCATACCAGCCAGGAATGTGCCTGCTGCGGACATGTCGACCCAGACAGCCGCAGGTCTCAGGCGCTGTTCGAATGCACCTCCTGTGGCCACCGTGATAACGCGGACCGCAACGCGGGCATCGTCATCGGTAAACGGGCTGTAAAACTCATTCTAGACCCCGGGATGGGGTTGTCATCAAGGGGCGTGCTGTCCAAAAGGCACGCCCTCCGACACAGGACGTGGAGCTGTAGATAAGACGGACGTGGCGAATGCCGCGCTCGCACGCGGCGACGAAGCGTCAAAAAAGAAACCTCAGAGCATCTTTCATTTGGAAGATGCTCTGAGGTGGAAGCTCAGTCCTTCCGGGCTGAGCAGTTCACCGCTATAACTCCGATCAGGTGATCCGCCGCTTTGTCGATTGCGACCGGTAAGGCAATGATAGGGTCATTCCAAGAATTGCTCCGGATATTTCGATAAAATGACGGCTTCTCCTCCTGAAAAAACAGATCGTTGGATTGACCTTTCCGCCTATGGAATGGCCGTGAAGGAAGTTGTGCTTCCGAGCAAGAACAGCATTCTTCTTCTGACTGGCGGCGACGATCATGCGGACGCTCTGAAGGAACTCGGATATGAGCGTCGTCAGAACGGCACCTGGATTCGCAAGAATGCAGACCTGAACCCGCGCAACTACCAGAAGCGGTTCCCGCTGATGAAAATGGCGCAGATGCCTCTTTCACAGATTGTCGAATATATCGAGAAGCCATCTGCCACACAGCCTGCCGAGATTGTCCAGGAAGATTTGCCGGTTGAAAGGCTTATCGGTCTCAACCGTAATGAAATGATGGTTTTCGAAGACGAGCAGGGCGTGCGCTACGTCAAGCACCAATATGGCAAGCGTCTGCTTGAAACGGACAACTCGTCATACCAGCCCCCGCAGTTCCTTCGTTCGCCTGAGCCTTCCATGTTGCTTGGTTGCGCTGACGGTTTTCTGTTCACGCGCACCAAATTTGCGGCCGAGCCCTTTGCTGACCTCGCAGCGTTTGCGAAAGCCGTCGGGGCGGTTGACGTCGATACATTCAAGGAAGCTGTCCACGCCGCTGTTGCCAAGAATATCATCAAGGACAAGGCGCAGAGACTGGAGGACCGGTATCTGCAGGCGCTGGAGTACCGCAAGCTTTTGAGCGGTCTCGATATCCCTCACCTCGACAACACGACCCTGTTGATGGTTGCCCGTCGCCTGATGGGCATGGACAAAGACCTCATTGGCGAGAGTGTCGCTTGCCGGGGCGATCATTCCGGTTTGTTCGGCAAACTTCTGCCCGAGCGCGGCGTCGCGACAGCCGAGCGCCCCTTCGATGCGACTGTGCTGATTGACTTCCCGGCCTCCTCCAAGCAGGCGGCTGAGACCATGCTCAACCGCAAACCCGGTGGCATGACGGTTTCTGTGATCGACGCGAAAACGCCGAATAAGGCCCACAAAATCCTTGAGCAACTGGCTCAGATCGTTGATATCGACACCGCTCTCTATGTCGGAGAAGAGGCTGGCGGCCCTCGTCTAATCGTTGTTTCTCAGGTGGTTCCCGAGCCTCGCAAGACATATGAACTTCGCGAGTTCGCCAGTGCCAGTGAGCTTTGGACATTCGCCTCGGTCTCAGTCACGACCCGTTCCCATGCCATTGAGGCTGTCAAATCCGGCCTTTCGGACACGTCTGACCTGACGGCAGCGGCGGCGTATATCAGCCAGAATGCGTTGCAGATTCCTTATGCGTCCGCTTCGAAGACTGCCGAGCCTACTCTCCATGTTCCAAAAGAGTTGAAAGACTCGACCAATAAGGCACTGGATCGGCTGATGTCGACCGTTGGCGACGTTGATCAGTTCGTGGCTAATGAGTTCGGCTTCAGTGTCAAAAAGCTTGGAGAGTTCTTCTCTCCAGAGCAGGTAGATGCACTTGGCCTGGCCGTATTGAACGAACGCCGTGGACGTGCAACGTTGAACGCCGACGGTGCCGGTGCCGGTAAAGGCCGTTGGAATATGGGGCTCGTGAAGAGAGCGATCCAACAAGGCAAGAAGGTCATCCTGCTCACCGAGGCCGTTACCAACCTCGCGGACCTTATGCGTGACGCGAAGCATCTCGGGATGCTGGACATGCTGAAGCCGGTCGTCATGAACGACGGTGCCAAGCTCATCGACGAAGCCACTGGCTTGCCCTTCGACATGATGCCGGATGAACTGCTTGAGCAGGGCATTGCCAACGGTGAATGGCCTAGAGGCGTCAATCTGGTTCTCGGGACATATAGCCAGCTGAACAGAGGTTCCGATCACGAACGGGCTGTCTGGCTGGAAGCTGTCGTAGATGAGAACACTGTTCTTCTCGGTGACGAAATCCATAATGCCGCAAGTCTGGCTTCCAATACGTCTCGCAATGTCGGCGCGGCGATTGATAAGGCCGGTAGCGTCTTCATGTCGTCCGCGACCCATGCTCACTCGACGCAGATGGTGGCGTTCTATAACCGCCTTCTGCCTCCTGGCATCGATAGAGACGAAGTCCGGGCTATGATGGTTCGCGGTGGGGAAAACTTCCAGGAAGTTCTGACGTCCATGCTTGTCGCCGACGGTGTCATGGTACGCCGCGAACTCGACGTGACCGACCGCGAGTTCAAGCAGTCTGTCGACTTCGCAAATATGGATCGCAACAAAGCCTTGATGGATCAGGCAGCAGTCATCATTTCGGAAATGACGGCTCTTTCGGGCTCGCTCGACAAGGTGGTCGAAGAGCACAATGCCAACGAAGACAATCGCCGTGATGGCCTCGAAATGAAGAAGATGGGTATCGGGGCATCCTTGCACCATATGATCCGTCTGTTCGATGCTGCCCTGATGGCGAAGACCGTTGGCGAAGCTGCCGTCCAAACCCTGAAGGACGGTGGCAAGCCGGTCATTCTGGTCGACAATACGATCCATGCTCTCCTTGAAGAGGCGCTGAAATTCCACGGTGGCCGCGCGCCCGATTTCAAGGACGTGTTCACCCGCGTCCTTAAGCAGATCGGGAAGGTCTCGATTGTCCGCAACAAGCCGGAGGATGCGGAAGGCCTTACAGAAACCAGCATTGTTCTGGAGAACGGTGAAGTCGTGGTGCTGCCGTCCGCAGTAGACCAGGATGCGCTCGATGAGGCTGAGGTTGAAGCCGAGTTCGAAGGCGATGCACAGGTTGTTGAGCCCGGCACCGATTTGGTTGCTGATCGTCGTCGCTTGGACCTGGTAGAGGAACATCCGGCCTTCAATTCGGATATCGCGCGAATTCAGATGCTCATCGAGCAGTTCCCGGATATGCCTGCTTCGGCAATCGACATCGCCAAGAACACGATCAAGGATGCAGGGTACACCTGCGGAGAGATCACGGGCCGCCAGCTCGAAGTCGGACAAGATGGCCTGGTCTATCCTCGTCAGGATCGGGACCGTATGGTCGTGAAGAACGGCTTCAACTCCGGCCTCTACGATGGTCTGATCATCAACTCGGCCGGAACAACCGGCAGTGACCTTCATGCCTCGGAGCGCTTCGCTGACCAGCGGCGTCGTCACTTCCACGTTCTGCAGGCTCCGGACAAGATCAACAAGGAAATTCAGTCCTACGGTCGTGTCAGCCGCCGTGGCGCTGTCGTCAATGCTCTGATCCACTTCCACAGCAGCGGATTGCCTTACAAGATCAGGCTGGATTCGATGCGGAACAACAAGCTCCGCTTCACGTCGGCCACCGTCACCGGTGATCGTCAGACCAACCTGTTGATGGAAGGTATCCCGGACCTCATCAACTCGGTCGGGGATCGCGTTGTCTGGAACTATGCCCAAAAGCGTCCCGATCTTGTCGAGAAGCTGCACCTGACCGCGAAGTTCTTCCCCGAAAATGACAACGGTGGTGAAAAGGCTGTCGAGGTCCTCGCGGAAAAATTGGCTGAAGGCAAAGAGAACGAGACCAATTACGAGCGTGAAAAGCGCGAAGAAAAGCAGATGCGCATCGACGCGATCCGCCGCAACAGCCACCTGGCGAACGACTTCCTGTCTCGCCTGGCGTTGTTGCCTGTTGCCTATCAGGAAAAGGTTCTGAGGGAACTGGGTTCGGAATACGAACTGGCCATCGAGGAAATGAACGCCAAGGGCGAGAACCCGCTCCGGCCGCGTGAGATTTCCGGTGTTGTTCATGTCGTCAAGCAGCGGCTTTTCGAAGGCTCCGAAGATGCGGTCATCGAAAGCGCGTTCGACGGTCCGCTGCACTTGGTCGACGTGGACATCGAGCGTATTGCTGATCCGATCACGGCTGACCAGGTCATCGATATGATCGACAGCAGTGTCGGTGATCACAACGAATGCCTGAAGATGGTCAAGGAGGCGATGAAGCATCGCGAGACCTACCTGCGTCCTTACCTCCCACGCAACGCGGCTTCTGTGGAAGATGCGGTCCTCGCGGGCAATGCGACGGTCATTAACATGGTCAACAACATGCATGACCTGCATGAGGCCATCGAAGGCATGAAGCCCGGTCGCCAGATCGATTTTGTGATGCCTGACGGGGAGAAGGTGAAGGCCATTGTTACGAAGGTTACCGGCTACCCCGGCTTCGAGCACCTTGCCAGCAGCTATTCCGTCACGCTTGCGGTTCCGGGCGAAATCCAGTTCATCCGTCACAGCATGACATCGCTGATCAGGGAACAGCCGATCTTCGAGCGCGACGAGAACAAAAAGACGATCCGTTTCCTGTCTGAGCCGGGCCTCGAAGGAGCCGACTACGAGAATATCCTGTCGAGCTTCGATCAGGCCACCGGCCGCCGTCGGGTTCCTGCCAAGATTCTGACGACCAACCTCTACAGCGCCGTGCGTGTCGCGGCTCAGTTCAATATCGGTCAGCTGGTTTCTTACGTTGATGTGGACGGTAAGCGTCAGCGCGGTGTCTTGATCAGCAAGGCGGCAGAGAAGAAGCTCGAAAAGGCTTCGATCCGCGTCGAGGGCAAGAAAGCCATCCGTTACGCGCTGGTCGATGCTTCCGTCGAACTGAACTCGTCACCTTATGGCACCAAGAACAGCGTGATCATCACGCCACTGAGCAAGACGAGTTTCCATGTCCGCGTTCCCGAGCCCAAGAAGGTCGGCGGTGTGGTCCGGTGGCCTTCCCCCGCCTACCGTGATCTGTTCGAGAGGGTTGAGAAGATCGACAGACTGGAAAGGGTTCATGTCAAATCGGTCGACGATCTGGACAACGTGTTGTCCATTCTCGCCGAGGCTGGCGTGATCAAGAGCATGTATGCATCGGCGAAACATCGTGATCGGTTGAAGGCCTTCGACGAAGATCAGCAGCCGGAGATGAAGATGGCCGGAGGAATGAGATGAGCGGGATGATAATCAGTTCCGTCGATGTCGACGGCAAGCGCGGTGTTCGTCTGACGACTAAGGAAGGCACGCTCATCCGTACCCTTGCTGTCGTTGCCGATGAACAGGGGGTGGTGACCGCCGCCGAATGTCTGGATGAAATCGACGATACGACACTTATCAGGGACCATGCCGTCAGCGACAGTGGTAAATACGTGCCATGGATTTGGTCCATGCTCGCGGGTGAGCTTGACGACAATGTCCTTCGTCAGCTGAATTACCGCAATCAGTCTGAGATACCTGGACTTCGTGAGCGTTTCGCTGAAGCCGCAGGGGTCCGTCTGTCTAACGTCGATCAGGCCGCTGTTTCATTGCTCAGGTCGAGTGCAGAGCCGCGCCTTCACCTTTTGCCATTCTATTCCGGTGCCGATGAAAAAGCGGAAAACCGAAAGCGTCACGGAAACATTTACCCCGTTTTCTCTGACGTCATGGCCTCAGGTCTGCGCACCAAGCGTGTCATCGACATGAAGGAAGGATCGTTGCCAGAGGCTGTCTGCAAGGCACTCTCAACAACGGCACACAGTGTGACGCCTCCCTATCTGAAGCGCTTTGCTCAGTTCAAGTCATTCCCTGAGGGCTGCAGCCGTTCAGCTGTCGTGGCTTTCGCCGTTAACGTACCTCCGGATTGGATGCCAAAGACGGAAGCCGATTGGGTTTCGTTCTGTCAGCTGGCCACAGCTGTCATCGACGACCTCAACCCGCCTGCCGATCTCTTGCCCGCTATGATCAAGGCAACGGGTGGAAAATGGTCCGATGTTGTGACGAAGATCATGAACGCGGCCTATCCCCCTGTTCCTCGGGAGGCCGAAAGGCCAGCTCCTGAAGGCGGTCAGCTTCTGCTGGAAGCGCCCGCCGCTGCCGCGCCCCAGGGTGGAGATCAAGCACTTGTCGTCGTGCCCCTCGAAAACCGTCGACCCGAACCATTTTTCGGGATTCGGGCATCGCTGAGTGACGTTCGCGACATGGTTTCGCTGTTTGCCGACAACGTTGTGCTTCCTCTCGCCGCTTTCGGTCACGATAGCCAGAATGTCTTCCTGAGCAGTGAAGTCCGCGCATCGGCGGAACTGACCGCTTTCCGTCTGCTGTTCACGAACCGCAATCTCCAGGATATCGCTGATCTGGGTCGGCGTTTCCATCAGGAACATCACACGATCATGGAGGGCAATGAGGCTCTGCAGCAGGAGAGGAAGCGCTTTATCGCCCAGCAGGTCGATGGCGACTGGCCGGGTCTGTCAGCGAAGCGCCAGGCCCCGAACGGTCTCTGGATCGTTCCTGAGACGTCTCTGAATGGTCTGAAGCGCGTTTCGGCTGAACTCGATCACTGTGTGGGTCGAGGCAGCTATGATGTATCTGCCGAACGTTGCGACTGCCACATCGTCTCGATCAAATACGTCGATCCTGCCGGGCAGTTGAAATGCCTCTCGACAATCGAATTCGCTGGCATCAAGGGTCCGAATGGACCGTTCGTATCGAAGCAGCACCGTTCTCATGGCAATGGTGCGCCGCCGGATTCGGCTGAAGAAGCTGCAAGCTGGTATGTCGGATCGTTGAAATCGGGCCAGATCGAAACGAACTGGGAGCAGATCAAGATTTTCAAGGATGTCGATCTGCGCAACACCGATTCCATCGAGCGGGCATGCAAGTACGATTGGCGGGAGCCGGAATACGTCTTTGCGGCCACAGTCCCCTGGCATCCTTTTCTGGCCAAGTCGTTCCGTGGTCTGACATTCGAGGAATTGCTGCAGTCGCCTGAGATTACGTCAATCGCCGACGGCTTCGCTCCCGACATCCTCCGCATGCAGCGGTGATGCCGGTTCTGCCCTGACAGGGGTCTGCCAGGCGATATAGGGATTGGTGAACCTTGCTTTACGTTTGAATCCTACGAGACGGTTGGGATTCAAACGGTCTAGCCAGGTCTTTCGCGGTGGTTCAACGGGAGTCCTGGTGAGACGAACCTGCGTCTCTCCATCTTCCAGCGTTTCTGATGTCTCGGTGAGCAGCCCATCGCTGGAGCGCAGCATAAGCAGAGCGAGCGTGAACGGAATTTCACCCGTTGCGCTTTTGAGGGCCTCGCCGATCACTGCATCGTCGTCCTTGAACTTCAATAGAAGCTCATCCTGGAAGTCCTGACTGATCGTAACGCCGATACTGTCCAGAAGACGTCTCAGGCTCTTCGCCGGAGTTCTATTCATTCCGATAGATCGAGCCACCGTCGCGCTGTACCGCAGCTTGTCCTTGTCGATGAAGGCTGCCGCGTACGAATGGTTGGCGTCGGCGTCCCCGTCCTTCCGCCACCCTGAAATGGCCATGAGCACTTCCTGAAAATCCGGATGAGGGCAAATGAGAATGCCGGTGGAAGCTCCGATGCCGGATTCCTTAATGATCGTCGCGGCCAGTGGCCATTCGATCCAAAGAGGCTTTTCAGGCCAATTGATGAGGTCCGTATTGGATTCCACGCTCCAGGGATGACGCTCTACTTCATCGTCAATATCGATTGCCAGTTGTTCGTCCACGACGACACGATCTGCTCCGAGAAGGAGCCCGGCGATCTGCTTGTGATCCGGAGACCAGGGATTGTCGATGCATGCTCGATATAGAGCTTCGTAGAGCGTTCTCATTTTCGAGCCCTTATAGACGGCGAACGCCCTTGTGGATTTTATCGTCTATCTCCTGACATACGATGCACCGCGTTGCATAAGGCACCGCTGCGCGTCGCGCGGCCGGGATTTCCTTGCCGCAGTCTTCGCAATATATATCGGTATTCACAGTTTTGAGCTGATTGGCAATTTTAGCCATAGTCGCTGCCGTGCGAGCTTCCTCCAGGTCGGTTGCCTTATCAACATCATCCATTTCAAACACTCCAATGTCGCCAATATCCGGGCGAATTCCTTTGGTGATGGAAATTATGGCGGATAAACAAAGGCGTCAACGAGTTTTTCCGCATTTCGCCGAGAATTCCTTTCATGCTGGGCATGTTATTGATTTTGCTGCGCTTTTAAAACTCGCGCTTAGTGGGTCCCAAGGAGTTCTGGCGGGAATTCCTTGTCTATTGTCGATTTTTACGTTAAGAATTCCTTAACCCTATTGCCTTGCGGAAATCCTTTCGTTACGGTCATGTCCGCGAAAAGGAAAAAAATTATGGAAATGAAAGCGGTAGCCGAGAACATGGCCGTGCCAAGCGAAATTCTTTATCCAACGGGATTAACGCTTGGGGTCGTGGATTTTTTGAACGATGTCTCATATCAGGTCATGCGCACGGAAGACCAGCTTGAGGATATCTTTCGCCTTCGTCATGACACCTATAAACATGCCGGTTATCTAGAAGGCAATGCCGATGGCAGGTTCCGTGACGAGCTTGATCTATCGCCGAACGTTCACAACGTTGCAATCTATCTGTCCGGCGCTTTAGTGGCCTGCATTCGCCTTCACTTGATGACCGCTGAGCAGCGCGAATCCTGTGCGATTGGAATCTTTCCGGCCGAGATTAATCAGAGGCTCGACGAGGGAAATATCATGGTCGATAGCAGCCGCAATTGCTGCGACCCTAAGCTTGAATCGCGTTACCGCGCTTTGCCGCTTGCTGTTATCCGAGCTGCTGGTCTGTTGGCGGTTCATGCCAATGCCAAATGGACGTTGGCCACTATTAAAGAAGGTCATATCCCTTTCTTTCGTCGCATCCTCGGCGCGACCTCCTGGCACGATGGCGGAGTCCAGTATGGCGGCCTTGACAGGGCAACTACTATCCATCTTCTGGGAGCCAGTGTCGAAAATTTGCGTCGCGCCTCCAAAACCAAGCAACAATATTTTCTTTCGACTCCGGAAGAACGCTCAAAATTGTTCGACGGGGCAAATGGTCCCGTTCCATCTTCTGTTAGACAAATCCTGACCGGAGAGATTGTCGACCCCTACTGGGCGTGAGCCGTTTATCGGCTTTACAGCCTATCCGTATCGGGAAACAATCAATCAGCTCCATTGAAGGAATTCTCAAATGCTCCGTTCCAAAAGCTTTCGTTTGTCCGCTCTTGCGCTGCTCTGCGGCGTCTTGGCGTCCTGCTCTTCGACTGGTCAATATCTCGACGGCGGAATGAACAAGCGGTATGGCGGCCCCGGCGCGGTAGCTGAACGAGCATACATTCCGGCCTATAATGGTTGGCACATGAACTATTCCGAGCGCCAGGCGGAAAAAAAGGCCATTGCTCAGGATATGCCGTTCTCGACCGTTCGACCCAGCGCGCTTTAAGTCCTGGTTGTCTTTTGCAGCGCTGGTGACGATGTTTTAGACACCAGCGCGTTTCCGGAGCCTTTATGGATAAGCTCGATATGAAATACGTGGCGGCATCAGCGCTGCGTATAAACTCTAATGAATTAAGTGAGGTTTCACGTTCAGTGGTGCTGCCGCCACCATCCGTCAATGTTATGGCCCGTGCCGGTTTCGAGTTGGCTGGTTTTGATATCAATAACGATGCCGGATACCGCCAGGCGGTTCTTGCATTCTTCAAAGATGAATCGTCCGACGAGTATCGTCAGGCGTTCTCTCCTAATTCTCTCTACATTCACCCATGTGATTGCGGCAACGATCCTGAGGCTCTTGCAGTTGCTTTGAAGCAGCATGGGCTTGCGGTTAGCCTCGTTCGAGGTACTCAATATACGGGTTTTGTTTTGAGCGCTGGTCACGTTGATCTCAGTGCCGATTTGTCCAGTGCCTACCTGTTAGCCGGGTTCGTCCCTCCTCAGGAACTTTTACTGCGCGGCCTGGAAAAGAACGCGACCGGTGACCTCGACACGCTGTACCAGCAGGCTGCAGCCCAGACCATCAGCCACTTCAGTGAATATGTTGATCGGCTGGAGCAATTTGTCGATCCGGATTTCTCGTCGGCCATGACGCCTTGATTTAATCGTGAAATCCGGGCATATAAGTTTGGTAATCAGGGATAGAAAAATGGTATCTGTCATCATTGCACGGCGATTTAGCTTTACGGAACATCCGGTTGGATGGACCTTGCTTCGTCGTATGAGGTGATCTGAGCAGATTTCAGACCTTCCAGAAGCCAGCGGCCCCAATCGGAAACGGTTCGGGGCCGCTGGCTTCTTTGCGTTTTATTTTCTCAACTCGTTCACAAGGAACATTTTCATGCGACGACGGCGATTTAGCGAGCGATTTACCACCGAAATCCGGGCGCTTTGCCCTGTTTCAACGCGGAATTCACAGCTTCCGTGAATGCCTTTTTGCGCCTTTAGTTTTTCGCTTAAGTCATTGAAATTATTTTGTTTTTCTGCATTTTTTGTATTGACGCCGAATTTGAGTTCTGGCAGATTTAAATCATCGAAACGACGGCAACGAAGTTTAGATGAAACGCCTCTGTAGCTCAGTTGGTAAGAGCGCCTGGTTGAAGCCCAGGAGGTCGGTGAATCGAAATCACCTGGAGGCACCACATTTCGCCCGAATGGGCATTAGCTTTCGTAACTCAACTGGACAGAGTACCTGATTACGAATCAGATTGTTGGGGGTTCGAATCCCTCCGAAAGCGCCAACATAGCCCGAATTGCGGGCGTCCCCTGCGTGAAGTTCTCTTCGGGCCGCGCTGGAGTGGGGGCGCATACAAGGAGTTCTACGCCTGGAATTCCTTGATCCCGCTCGGGTACATTTCCCGGTCCAGGCGACGAAGTTAGACTTTTAGTTCCCGTTCGGGAACATGCCAAGGTAGCTCAGTTGGTAGAGCGCCTGAGTGAAGATCAGGAAGTCGGGAGTTCGAATCTCTCTCTTGGCACCATTTGGTATACTCGATCCTTCGGGATCAATGCGAATGTAGCTCAGTTGGAGTAGAGCACCCGGCTACGAACCGGGAGGTCAGGAGTTCGAGTCTCTTCATTCGCACCATATTGTTTTATGTGGTCGCCGCGAGCCTGTAAGGATATTTAATTTTGCGGCTTAATGCACCCGTAGCTCAGCGGATAGAGCGTTGCCCTCCGAAGGCAAAGGTCAGGAGTTCGAATCTCCTCGGGTGCACCATTTTCCTTTAAAACAGCAAAAGGGGTTTACAGAATGATTGCGCTCTCTTGGTTTGTCGCTGAGACCATTCCTGGTCACTGGTTTCACTAGTATTTCACGCACGCCAGTCATTTCCTATGGGCGAGGCGCTCCGATAGAGTTGTCCGAATCCGAACTAGGGATAAAAAAATGGCCCGCCGGAGCGAGCCATCAATCTATGGATAGTAAGACCTTGGATCAGAAATCGAGGTCGAGAACATCTCGTTTCAGGTAATAGCGCGAATTCCGACCGGTAGGTTCGAACAGGGTTGACACCTTTATCTACAGACAGACAGAAACAGAAGAACAACAACAACAACAGCGATTTCGCTCCTAACTGGAAATCGTCGCTGCTCAATACGCATCGTTAATCGATACGTAAGAAAGCTTCACCTTGAGCGTGACCTCGGATGAACAGGCACGTTCGGTGAAGCTTCTCGAATTCCTCCGAACAAATTCTTGGGTCTGCAACTCAGAGGTAGAGTGCCTGCTTGACGCAGGATGTCGGAAGTTCAATTCTTCCCAGACCCACTAGATCACCTTATGGGACCGCCCGCACGGTCACACGCTGAAATGAACCGAAATACACAAATGGAGGCTTTTCAGTTGGAGCGTTTTTCTCGGGGTCCCACATATGAGGTCCTTCGCATTTTACCAGAAAGTGATAAGTGCCAACGATCTTGGGATCGAGTGTGATCAACTCGAAGCGTTCCTCGCTATTGACATGAGTAACGTACTTGCCGTCTTCCAGGCTACCCAAGCGTGACCGATGCAACACGTTCAACCCGTTCGGCCCACCCGAGTCCCAGCAGTTATCCGCCTCAGAGGGAATGAAGTAGTAGTATCCATCATCCTTGCTGAGTGAAATTGTTGCAGAAATTGGAGCGGGTTGCCTGAACGTCACATAGTTGTTCTCGAAGTTCTCCCAGTGATAGTCCCATTCAGAAGCTTCATAAACGAGCACATCGGGATCGCTAGTGGATGGCGTGTCAGTGCCTTCTGAAGGGGGCTGAGGATCACTCGAAAATGCATCTAACGGAAGAACCTTCGCAGACGATGGCACAGTTGGGGGTCGCAGAACGTAGATCGGCTCGGCGAATACGGAGGTCACAACCGCAAGCGAAGCACTTGCAAGTAGAATTGTTTTCAACATGGAATCCTTAAATTGCGCGATCACTAAACTCATTGTTAGGTCGGCGTTCGCTCAAGGCAAGGAATTGTTAAAAATGGCCGGGTAGCTCAGTTGGTAGAGCACCCCCCAAGGGGGAGGTTCGTGGGTTCGAGCCCCATCGGCAGCGCCAGAAACTCTAATTTAGCTTTCTCTTTCAACAGCTCTTTTCAGTGTTGTCGATCCATCATTGTAGCCCGCAGCGCCTTCCAGGGGCTCGACATTTGGCTGTGCCCCACTCCCGAACCTGTGCCACGCTTCGCGAAATTCCGGGCGGTCGTAGGCTGTCGGCTGTAACCACATCGACATCTTCCCATTGCTGCTTCTGGCGGGATCGCTTCTGTGGCAGAGCGCCTTAACTTCTCCCAGCGAAAGAATAAAGCACACCGGGTCATCAGTTTTGGCTTTGATTGTAATGATCCACCAATCAGACCTCAGATTGTCCAAATTTTCTCCGAGACCTACCGGGGCTCGTTTGGTCAACCCCTTGCTCTGGACCCCGAAAAAGATCGTCTCAGCGTCATTCGAGCAGAAGAGATCGCTGCCCTTCGAGTTCCGGGCGGTGAGCAGGACGTTCCAACCTCGGCGTGACAGCTGCCATGCCGCATAGTGCAAAGCGGCGTTACCAGTCACCTGAGATGATTTAACGTCCACGATAAACTCCAGGCGTCGTCGCAAAGGACCGCCATGCAAGCATGACAATCCAGTTGGTCCTCATTTTCATTGCAGCTGAGTCGGTGCTGCCTCTGCGGCGATCTGACGACGATCCATGCTGATCCGAGCCGCTTCCTCGGAAGAAATGCGATGGAATGTCTCGGGTCTCTGTCGACCCGTGACCCGAAGGGCTTCCTTGCCACGATGCTGTCCGATGTCGCGAGCGATACGGCGATCCTCCATGAACTTTTCGGAGAAGCGAATGGTGAAACGAATGTCCGTCTTCACCCTGCCTTCTTTGATCCCTTCGGCCTTCACATCTGCGATGACCTTCAGGTCCTTCAGCTTCTTGATGCTCTTTTCGATGTCGGACAAAGCGTCCCTTTCGCGAGACCGGGAGTGTCCGTAGCCTTTCATCAGCTCCGAAGCGAGAAGGTGGATCGAGTCGCTATATCGCTCACTGTCGGCCAGAAGCAGGGAGGCGAACTTGAAAATCCACCGAGGCAGTGCACCTCTCACCTGCATCATCCATTCGTAGTTCACCTGCTCAAACTCCAAAGCGCGGATCGCATGGGCCAAGAGCGGGTTGAATTGAGCGTAGGACATAGCTTTCGGATCATTGTCGTCCTTATAGACCAGCACCGGGAGTGCTGAGGCATGTACCACAGGCTTCGGCTTCTTTTGCCCAGGTTGAACGACACGAGAAATTTCGATCTTCGCCCCAGTGAGGATGGATAGGGCTGCTTTGATTTCAGTATAGCTAAGCGTGTGTTTGTGGCGACGCAGTTCCTGGTCGATCTGGTAGAGCGAGAACGGAACCATCAGTTCGTCCTTTTCGCCAAGGGCAAGCTTCTCGGCTGCAAACCGTCTCAGCACGTCTTCGATCAGCGCTTCCCGGTCGCCTGGAAGTTCGTCCCATTCCTGACCTTTGTTATCTGCCACGCGGGCGGGATAGATGGTGACGCTATACAGTTCCCCATTGAACGGAAACTCGCGGGTGACCCGCGTCAGATAGGGTTGGTCTGCGTCTCTTTCTGCCCGCTGCACGAAGCGCGGTGCGAGATCGTAAAGAGCGGTGTAGTTCGTGTGCTTTTTGTCCGGTGTGTTAAACAGCGACAACTGCAAGACGTCGTTCATGAGCCGCTCCTGATTCCAGTTCAGGAATTTGTGCGCACTTCGACGGATTCGCGCAAGCCCATACCGCCAAACGCGCGCCGTTCCTCACCAACTGCGTGAAAAACCTAAGTATGAGAAGCCTGATTCTTTTGGCTTTCTGGGAAACGCGCGGAAAACCTCGGTACAGAGTCAAGGCGAGCCCCGGCACTATCAACAAGTTGCATGACCCGTCGCCTCCGATTCGTTCTGGTTGCTCACCCGGCCAATTTTGCGATGCCGTTTTCGCGCCTGGTCGCGAATCTGGCCGCTGGCGAGCCGCAAGTGCGCGAAAAACCTAGGTAGTTGTCTCAAAATTTGTGATTACATTTCACAGACGATGGCGAAAACGCGTGAAAAACCTCGGCAAGTGCGCGCCAATCCTCGGTATCTGCGGGCTATTCCTCGTCTTTTTGATCGTTTCCGAATCGGAATACAGTCTGCCGTGACGCAACGAGAAAGCCTGCCACGATGTCCAAGACCTAATCCCTGAAACGAAATCGCCGTCCACGTTGGAGCGTGAACGGCGATGTCTGAGGGGTCGTTTCCAACCGATTTGCACCTGGAAATTACCCCACCGCATTTTGACCCGCAAGCACTTTCGGCGTTTCCGGAAGCGAGAAATCGTGTCCGCTGAAATGGTGGAGTGCCGTCAGCCTGCCGCGCATCCGTTCGGCGGAAAGGTGAAGGTATGTCCGATTTTCTGCCCGCGTCCGCGCGTTCTTATATCGATGACGGAGATAAAATCGTTTCCATTCAAAGGCTAACGGCCGCCGTTGCCTCCGGTGACGTGGATATCGCGGTCTTGAAAGCATACGTGGACGCGACTGCATCCGGTCGTCCGATCCGGTTCCAGCAAACCAAGCCAGTCTCTCTCATCATGCTGGAGCACATCCGGTGCCATCCGAATGAGGAGCCTCGCCGGGTCGTCTATCGGGGCCTGAATGAAGGCCGTTGGACCTACGAGGACGTGGAGCAGTGGGAGACGAACAATGTGGTTCTCTCAAACGCGCGAAAAACCTCGGTATCCAGAAGCGTCTATCTAACCCGCAAACGCCGGGTTCGCCGCACCCTACCGAAAGTCTCCGATCAGTTCGTTCCCAAGATGGCGATGGACGTTATCTGCCACCGCGATCTTCCGGATGGTGCCAAGGCCTGCCTCGCGGCTCTTCTCGGTCTCGCTGGCAAGAAGGATGAGATCGTTACTTTCACCAGTTCGCTTGCAACGATGCTGGGGCGCACCGCCCGAACCGTCCGCAACTACTTCATCGCTTTGGAAGAATGCGGTCTCATCGAACGCCGGGCTGGTTCCTCGCCGAATACCGTTCACATCAAGATCAAGCCGATCAGCAAGCCGGAGCCCTACCAGGAGCCGAAAGACATCACTGCCTATCGAATGGCGCGTCGGTCTGCCAACCCCGTCCTGCGTGAAATGGCAGAGACCGTGGCTGCATTTTCCTGGCAGGTGCATCAGGCGGTATCGTCATCTACAGAGGGGCGGAAAGTAATTTCCGCATTTAACCTCAATTTGAGTCCTAAAGAGAGCACTGCGCCAGTTTTAGGGTTCGGACCAACTACATATTCGAAGTTTCGACCTCAGATGAGAACTGATCGCAATCATTGGAACCCACATAGGCCTATCTCATTGAACCTTGATGGCAACGAAAAGGATGGGATACATACCGGACCGTTTTGCCGTCGCAACAACCAGGCCATTCGGTGTGGAGAGAGCGTGCAGAAAAACAAGTGCGCGAAAAACCTTGGTATGCCCGGCTCCAGAAATGAAGAAGGCCCCGCAGACTGTTCGATCCGCGAGGCCTTGGCCGTCGGTTAATCCGAAAACATCTCTGTTTCCAGCATCACATTTAAAAGGCTGACATCAGGGGACAGAGTTGGCAATAGCCTAAATTCGTCAACAGCTTTCCGATGTCGAAAACGGTTTGCCTTATGCCTCGCCGTCCCTCACGATCTTCAGGTATTTGAGGGAAGTCCGATGACCGAATTGATCTTGAAGCCGAAAACGTCGGTTGCCTCCGGGGAAATGATGGGCGAGCACCAGAAGGCGTTCTCGTGCTTCCAGGAAGCGCTCGACTATCTTCGAGACCATCCTTTCGGCACCATCGAACATCCGGACATGGATATGCTCGCGTTCATATACATCAAGAACGACGGCAGTTTCGCATTTGTCGACGTGAAGCATCGGACATACGGCAAGAACCTTCGTACCGAAAAATTCATCGACTCCCTTCTGTCGGATGATGATCTCAAGGCGTTCGAGGACCCTAAAATCTGGGACCAGTCGAAATTTGTCTACCTGGACGGGACCGAGATGGCGTGCCGTATCGACGGCATCGCATGGTTCGATGATCTGCGCGCCGATCTGTCCCTATCCAGCTCGCCTGGGCTGCCTAGGTTCTGAAAGAGACCTCATTACCTCGGTTATCACCTACGACTTTGCAACGCTCGGCAGCACTTTGGTTCGAAATTTGGCTACTACGAGAGTAACGAGCCAAGATTATGATCCATAGAAATCAAGAGACCGTAACAACCTCCGTCTATGTATTTGGCTCACCTGTTTGGCTGGAACCATTTTATAGGCTCTCATTTGAGCCAAACTCATGGGAGGCTCTCCCATGTGCTATTGCGATCTTTGATCGGGGCAGCGGCTGACAACAACGATCATGACGAGCGGAGCGCCATGTGGCACAATCCGCTGACCGTCACAAAAGAGGTCGCATAGATGCGCCCGGCTTTCTTCTCTGAGGTCGCGATTTGTCCCTCTCATCGGCCAGGGCTAATGTCGATGCATCCTTTGGAGCTGGCAGACCATGACCAAGACATACGACATCCCAGAAAACCGGATTACGGGCCTTCAATATCGCGTTAACAAGCTCGCGACACGCGCCCGCAAGAACGGCCTGTTTGAACCGAGCTTCAAGGTCCTGGATCGCTTCCCGAAGACAATCGAGGTGCATGATCCGCTCGCTCGTATCCGTGGCCACGACACCAACGTCAAGAATGTCGGTGTGATGATTGCCAAGGTCGAGGCTGGCGGTTTCAACCCTCAGCTGGGAGACTGGAATATTGTTGGCTTCCGCTACGGGCAACGTATCGATGGTCAGGATATCGCTTTTTCCAAGTGGGGCGAGGTTCCGGCAGAAAAGCATGGACAGCCTCTTTGCTGTGATCATTGCGGCCTCAAGCGTCGCAGAACCGAAACCCTGATTGTTCAGCGCGAAACGGATGGGAACACCGTGGAAGTCGGCACCAGCTGCCTCGGCGACTTCACCGGGCAAGACTACAGCGACAGCTTCCTGAAAAGCCTTTCTGATGCCGGTCGCCTCATGGCCGAAATTGAGGCTGCTTCGAACTGGTCTCTGGATGATGCTGACTTTACGCTGCAGGACGAGATCAGGAACGTCATGGCGGTCGCGGTCAGCATCGTGCGTGTGGAAGGTTTCATCAATGCGCGTGATGCGGAGACCCACAATACGCCATCGACAGCCCGGCTCGTCGCCGACGAACTGGCCCGTCTCAACGGTAAGAATGTCGACCAGAATACCATCATGGTCATCCACTCCGACTTTGTGACGGCCGATGCCATCCTGGAGCATTTCAGCCAGAAGCCAGCAGACTACGGGTTTAACGACAAGGTGAAGGCTTGCCTCACACGTGGCCTGGTCTCCCCTGGCGATGTCGGGCTCCTCGCCGGTGCCGTGGGAAGCTATTACAAGGACTTGGAGCGTAAACGCAAAGCTTCGGAGTTCGGCGATGTCCTGACCCAGTCGAAGGCTCAGGGAGAAACTGGCGAAAAGACCCAGCGCCGTGTCACAGTCGCCCAGACCAAGACCGTCAACAGTGACTACGGTGTCATGAGGATCGTGTCCTTCATCGATGACCAGGCAAACCTGTTCGTCTGGAAAACGTCTTCAGCCCACGAGTACCTGGAAGGTCATCGCTATGAGATCGCCGGTCGAGTGAAAAAGCATTCCGTCGGCCTCTATCCTCCTTTCCGCGATGCGGTCCAGACAGAGCTTAAAAACGTGACCATGAAGGATCATTTCGGGCCAGCTATCAAACAGGCCGACACCACTGTCTCTGATGCAATCGACGATGAACTGGAAAGCGTTCTGGGCTTCTGAACGCGTTTGTCGCTTGCGAGCGGTTGGCGAAATCTATCCCTGAAGACGGCGAAAAGCCGTCACTGGAGATAGACATGAACGAGACATTCGGTGATGAAAAAGTGGTTGCTTTCCCCGCTGCGCGGATTGTGCGTCGGGGTCCTGCCGATCCGGTAGCCGCAAAGTTTCTCGGTGATGTCCTTCCTTTGATGAAAGCGTCGACGGGCATCGATTATATGCAGGCCAAGGAAACTCTTCATGGTCGGGAAAAGGGCTTTATGGAATTCATCCGTGACGCTCTTGATCGTGGAGCCTCTCCCGAAGAATTCGTTCGCTTCACCGTCGAGAGCAATGGCTTGAAGAAGGTTGGACCAGGCGTCTCGCTGGAGCAGGCTGATGAGTTCAATTCTGTAAAGCTTGCAATCATCGATTTCGCAGATGAAATGCCTGACTGGACCCGGGGTCTCAACGGCTCTGCCAGTTCTCTTGTCTACGCAAGTGATGGTGGCATCGTTGCGTGCGCGATGATGAATCCTATCGAGAACCCAACGACGGGAGAAGTGGGCGTCGCTGTTCGCGTTTATCCGCGCGATTTCGACAATCCAAACTCGGAGATGGACAAATTTATGAGCAAGCCATCCGAACAATACGCTGGCTTTGACATTGAAGACCCGGTCGCCGAACTCGATGCCTATAAGGCAAGTTTTCAGCACCAGGTGGCTTATATTAGGTAACGGGAATGAAGGTGGGACACATGACGACTGCAACACTGTTCGAACGCTTGCAAGCCGTGAAGGGCGTCACTGTAGGCATTCAGCCATACCTCAATGAGATCGATCAGGATATGCAGACCCGCTACGGAGTTTCCTATAGCGAGCTTGCCGAACTTGTGAACCCTGATGGAGAAATGGTGAAAAGCGCCTTTGACGACGGCCAGTCTGCCAAGGCTTTCGTCGACCAGACGGCTCGCAGCCATTACATGCTTCCGGTCGGTGCTGAGGTGTTGAACGGCGGCGATGCTGGCAAGTTCAACCTGGTTGCGGCTCATATCTCTGACTATGTAGGCAGCCGCCCAGATGAGTGGCAGCGCCGAGATCGAGGCATCTGCCAGGTCGTTGATGACGGTTTCGCGATCCTTCGCCCGGTTAAGGAAGCAAACGGCTCCGGTTATGGCTTCGGCATCGAAGTTCGCATCGGCGGCGTTCTTAATGCCAACGGCTACAAAGTCGACGATCTTGGTAAGCCAGGCGAGCGTTTCTCAGCCGGGGACCTTGATGAAGTCCTCGAAAAGTTTGAGCAGACGAAGGCTCTGAAGTTCAACGCATTCTAAGATCGGTTAGCGGGACTGCAGTCCCGCTTCCTGCAACGCCTTCTCGATTGGCGTATTGTCGTTCATCCGGATTTCGAGAACGCTTTCGTCGGATGACGCTCTGCCCAGAACCATGAAACGGTTCGATCCCAACATTCTGTTTTCGGCCTCTATGTTCGGTGCCCTGACCCGATACTCCATGGCCTGCGCCTGAGCATTAAAACGTTCCGCTAAAACAGACACGCCTTCAACATGTCTCTGTTCTGCTCCGAAATCCGAGGTCGCCATGGCCTGGTGTCCCGAGAACAGCTGATCAATCGTTTCCAGAGATGCCTTGCGGTTCTCGAATCCCCCGGACGTATAGTCCCAGGTCGCGTTGTAGCCGGGAACCCATGCTGCGACAACCTGCTCGTCACCGGACGACACCGCAAGGGCGATTGCCGGGGCATTGTATTTCCGAGCGATCTGTCTGAGTGCCGAGGATTGCATGTTGTCGATCTGAGCAGCTGCTATGAGGCGTTTGTCTTCGCTATCTCCGACGATGGCGACGGTACGCAGTCCCTTTGGCGTCTTCTCCGGGACGATCCATTGCCGAACCCAGCTATCCCTACGATCCCAGACGAGGAGCGTTCCGTCCTCCTGTCGCTTTGCAGGCACCACCAGCACCCAGGCAGGTTTCCTCAATGATCCGCCCCGCGCATCCTGTGGCCATGATCCCTCCACGTTCGTTGCATGCGCATGTAATGGAACAAAAGCAAAAAGGAGCGGCAAAAGGAATTTCTTCATGGTCATGACCGGCGAGTTGCGTGCGGCGGATGCGCGTGGGTAAAATAATCGAACTGGAAAGATAATTGCGAAAAATCGTCACTTAGCAAGGAAAACTAAATGCTGAAAAGAAGATCGCTCATTTTAGGTGCTCCTGCTGCTATTTTTGCAACGCAAGTCCATGGCCAGACGCGCGACGTCGGTCGCTCAGTCGGTCCTGATTTATTGGCGGCTGTGAATTCCTTGCCAGGTGTGACTGAGGGTCATGGCAGAGGCACTCTGACGATCCTTTTTGCGCCATGGTGTCATGTCAGCCCCACCCTTTACGGCGTGACCCGTGGGTTTCTGAATGAGATCAGTTTGCGTTGGGTACCTTTTTCGGGTGGTCAGCCGGAAGGTAGAATTGGAACGGAACGCATACTTGCCAGTGGTAGCGCTGGATCACTTGCTCGCAATTTCATTCCAGCGGGGAGCCAGCCGGAGGTGTCGGAGCCGACACCTCTTTCCGATGCCCAGGATCAGCGTATGCGGCAGGTCGAACGGGCGGTTGTGACCGAGACGGGTCGGCCGCTTGCCACTCCGACGCTTGTCTATATGCGTTTCGATGAAAGATATCGCGCTATCCTGGGAGGTGTGGACGCCGTTGATCTCCGAAATATCGCGAATGTTATTGGATGAGGAGGCTTACAAAAAAACGAAAACGGCGGCTGAAGTGTCGCCGCCGTTTTCGTTGAGGGAATTCTCGATTTTAGTATGCGGAAGAGGTTAGACCCTGGTCCTGGGAGCGCATGGCACCGTCAGCAATGCCAGGCTTGCAGATTTCAACCTTGCCACCGTTCGCGAAAAAGGCTGCGATTAGATCGTCGTTTGATGGATGGCCCGGCGGCGTCTTTATCTTCTTGCGGCGCTTAAATTTATTCATGACGACTTGGCGTCCGGCGGTAACGGGAACGTTGGAAGACATAGGCAATCTCCGGAGGGGGCGGGGCTTCGGCCCGCGCGTTTTCGGTAACAAGGAATTAATCCGAAAATTGTCGCCAACGCAATAGGAATTCCTTCAAAATTTGAACCTAACTCCTTTGTGTGGCTTTTCCGCCAAAGGAATTCTTTTCAAAACTCTTCTGTCGGCCTTGTCAGATTCAGTCTGACGAATCAATATTTTAGCAGTGATCTAGCGGCAGGCACGAGACCCTCATTAAGGAATTCTCGTGTTTGATGAGGAATTGCAATGGCCGGTCAACAAAAAATCAGAGGCGTTGAGGATTTTCAGGAGATGATGGCTGCGGCCAACGTCCGCGATCCTCGTCCAACGGCGACGAAAATCATCGATTGGCTGAAAGTTCCCAACAATCTGGCGTCGGTTGTTTTCTTCATTGGAGCCATTGCCTACTTCGTTCCTGCCATCGCTGATATCTGCCTGGCGGTAGCCGGGCTTCTCTTCTGGTTTGGTATGACGCGCACGGAGACGTTGCCGCTCAAGTTTCCGATGCAGTCACACGTGATCGACGCAAACGAACCTGACCCGAGCAAGGGCGGCGCACCTGGAAAAGCCAAGGGCATCTTCTTCCTCGGGAACGAGGTTCGTTCTGGCAAGGAAGTCTGGCTGACGAACTCCGACTGCCGTCAGCACTTCCTGCTGCTCGGTACGACCGGTACCGGTAAAGCCCTTCCCCTAGATGCCAAGGTCCATACGCCAACCGGCTGGAAGCAGATGGGCTCTCTCAAGCAGGGAGACCGTGTCAGCACCCCCGATGGCCGTTCTGCGTCGATCCTTGGTTATTATCCTCAGGGCGAACTCGATATTTTCAAGGTTACCTTCGAAGACGGCCGTGAAGCTGAAGCCTGCGGCGAACACCTCTGGGAGGTTCACCACAAGCACTGGAACGGGAAATACAAGCCAGGCGTCAGCCGCGCTGGAGCGGCTGCTCCGCGCGTGCTGCGCACCCGGGAAATCGAAGAGTTGCTCCGCTCAAACAAGGGCGCTTTCTCGGTTCGTCTTCCGGAAGAAGTCCAGAAGCCTGCGGCTGATCTCGCGCTTGATCCTTATCTCATGGGTGCGTTGCTTGGTGATGGTGGCAATTCCGGTGTGACCCCGAGCGCTGACCCTCATGTCGTTGAAAAGGTCTCGAAGAAGCTGGCACTGATCGGTCACGATCTTCACCAGGACGATTATGCAGCGGACTGCGATTACCGTATCCGTACTGCCGACAAGGCGCTCGGGGGCCTTTCCCCTTTGCGTGGCAACCTCCGGGCCCTTGGACTGGAAGGCACGAAATCCGATACGAAATTTATCCCTAATGCGTTCAAGGAAGCGTCTATCGAGCAGCGCTGGGCCCTTGTACATGGCATGATGGACACCGACGGCACGATTGATCGTCGAACAGGTTCCCTGTCCTTTTCTACGTCCAGCCTCCGCATGGCACAGGACTTCCAGGATGTAGTCCGCTCCCTGGGCGGTCTGGCGAAACTGACCGAGAAGAATACCTTCTACAGGAATGCAGAGGGCGAGCGCGTGGAGGGTAAGACCTCGTATCGCATTTCCATTCGACACCCTCGCCCGGCATCGTTCTTCAGCCTTCCGCGTAAACTGGCGCTTGTTCATCAGAACTATCAGTATAGCGAAAGTCTGAAGCTTCGTATTCGCTCTATTGAGCCCGTTCGCCGCGCTGAAGCTGCCTGTATCCTCATCGATCATCCAGAACATCTGTTTATTACTGACAACTATGTCGTCACCCATAACACGGAATCACTTTTGGGATTTGCTTCCAACGCGGTGTCCTGGGGCTCAGGCTGCTTGTTCATCGACGGTAAGGGCGACGTCAACACCTTCGCGAGCTTCTATGCGCTCGCCCGTCGATTCGGCCGCGAAGATGACGTTCTAGTCATGAACTATATGACAGGTAACCAAGACGTAGGTGCAGGCGGCGGCGTACTATTGTCAAATACAATGAACCCGTTCTCGCACGGCGCATCAGATACTCTAACTAACATGATTGTATCTCTGATGGATGATGTTGGCGGTGATGGTGCCATGTGGAAGGGGCGTGCCACCGCGATGTTAACTGGTTTGATGAGGGCGCTCATCTGGTTGCGTGATAATAATAGAATTGATCTTAACGTCGGTGAAATTCGCGACCATATGAACCTGAAGAGGATCATTGACCTAGCTGATCCTTCCAAGCCGCAGTATACAGACCTCCCAACTCATATCCGAGCCAACATTAAGTCTTATCTACTTTCACTTCCCGGCTTCCAGGAAGATAAAGGCTACAAGCAAGGTCAAACTACACTTGACCAACATGGTTATTTGGAAATGCAGTTTACCCGTATTCTCGGCTCTCTTGCTGATGTATACGGACACATTTTCAAGACGCCATTTGGTGAGATTGACATGAACGACGTAGTATTGAACCGTCGACTACTATTGATTATGCTTCCGGCGCTAGAAAAAAGTTCTGACGAAATCGCTAATCTTGGTAAAATTGTAGTTGCCACCCTCCGTGGGATGATGGGTTCTACTCTTGGGTCAGCAATTGAAGGCGCTTGGCAAGATATTGTCGAGAATAGACTAACTAAATCGCCAAGTCCATTCATAGTTATACTTGATGAAGTTGGTTATTACATGGTTGACGGCATGGATTTGATGGCCGCGCAAGCCCGTTCCCTTGGCTTTTCTTTGGTGTTCGCCGGACAAGACCTGAATGCCATGAAGCGTATTTCCGAGAAAGTATTCGGATCGGTTCTTGGTAACACCCGAACAAAGGTTCTGCTCGGAACTGAAGATACCGAGACCATGGAACTCGCATCCAAGCTCGGCGGCAAAAGCTTGCGTACTCACATGTCCGGCTACAGCGGGGAAACGGGTGAGTTCGGCAAGACCTATTCTGACAACATGGAAGCCCGTATTGAGGAAGTGGAACGTATCCATGGCCTCGACATCAAGGCTCAGGGTCCGGGTGAAGCGCACATCATGTTCGCCGACAAGCTTGTGCGCGTGAACATGTTCTATCCGGCTCCCAACACGACGCTGAACCCGAGAAAGCTCACTCTACGAACGAACCACTTCATCACCGTCGGTCATCCGAACGTTGAAGCCATTCTCAGCCAGCAGCGGTTGCCTGATATCGTTGAGAAGCTCTGCGATCCCGACTTTGCGAAAATGATGCGTCACGATGCGGATAACGCGGTCAAGAACCTGGCGTTGAGCGGAGAGCTGGAACCGTTCCATACTGCGCTAACCGAGGGCAAGAAAAAGAGCGAAGCCATCAACGGTGCTTTGGACCTCTATTGTGCCGGTTTCGCCCAGATCGTGAACGACACGGACAGCATGACCGCTGACTATCAGCAGCAGGTGCCCGGCAACGTCAGCCACCCAGCGCTCAGCAATATGCCTGGAGCTGACTTCACTCTCGATCAGAGCGGGGATGCTCGTCGCCCGAGGAATATCGAGAACCCGCAGACTGGTGCCGTTCCGCCCAATCGCCAGGCCAATGCTGCCGCAAACGTGCGCCGCCCGGCCGAAGCAACCTCCTTCGATGGAGAAGTTGTTCCCACCAACCTGGCCCCGGCACCTCCTCGCCGTTCGGACAACAAGCCGTTCAAGTCGTCGAGGGTCGATGGAAAGGTTCGTCATGGCGTCAGCGTCGATGGCAACGTCCATGACATGGTCGACAAGCTCCCAGCTGTTCCCGGTGTTCTCGATGCTTTGGCCGCGCTCGATGCGGATGGGACGATTTCGACCAAGAAGGAAATCAATGACGCTCTGAATGACGCGATCAAGTTCGCGGATGACGTCGACGATCTCGGTTTCCTCGGTCCTGCAACGCAGGGCGATATCAAGAAGGCTGAAGACTACACCCAAAAGGCGATGCCTGATTTTGAATTTGCAGACGACAGTGAGATCGAAGGAGATAACGATGCAGATGGGGACGGTAAAGACGGCTCCACCATGGATTTTCTTACCTCCCTTATTGAAACAGAAGGTGCATGATAATGGCGGCAGGAATTGGCGCATCGATGGCGGGTGGAAAACGTGGTTCCGGAGGAGATCGGCCACGTCAAAAAGACGATTGGTATCCCACGCCTCCCCTGGTAACGCAGGCCTTGATGGATAACATTTCCTTCGATGGGCCTATTAGCGAGCCTTGCTGCGGCGACGGCTCTCTTGCCCGGGTGATCGAGCACTATGGTCACCATGTTATCGGTACCGATCTCGTAGATCGTGGATATGGCCTCGGTCATGGACCGGCTTACGACATTCTTCGCGCCAAGTCGTTGGTCGCGCCGAACATTATCACCAATCCGCCTTTCAATATTTCCGCGAAGATTATCGATCATCTGATGCAATTTCGCCCGAAGAAGATGGCTCTTCTCCTGAAGGCTACCTACTGGCATGCCAAAAACCGGAAGAAGTTATACGATAAATACCCGCCATCCCAAATTCTAGCTCTGACCTGGAGGCCGGATTTCCTTCATCAGAAGCGACCGACGATGGAAGTATGCTGGTTTATCTGGGACCGAGATCACGTGGGTGGGACAATTTACACCCCGGTTTCAAAGCCGTTACATGAAATCGAAATTCCTGTTCCTACGTTTGTCCAAAGCAAGGCCGCGTGATTTTTCTGCTTCGATGAGCGGTGAATTTCTTCGCAGTTCTGTTGACAGAGCATTCAGATCGCCAGACCATGGTCGAAGAAATCCTTATTTGGAGTGCGTGGCATGGAAGACGGAAAGCAACTCGTATTGGTCCTCAATGGCCCTCCGCGCGCCGGTAAAAATACGGGTATCGCTGCTCTGGAAGCGGCTTTTCCGGATGCCGAAGTGTTTGAGTTCTTCCGTCCAGTGAAGGAACTGCTGCACCGCGAACGTGGTCTGGATGTGCGTCACGATCACTTTGAAGAGGTCAAGGATGAGCCCTGCCCGGAATTCGACGGCAAGGCTCCACGCTACGCCTACATCGACCGTGGTGACGCGCTGGAGGCCGAGCGCGGCCCGACGGCGTTGACGGACTTCTATTTTGCCGCCCTGGGCGACTGCAAGGCTCCGATCCTCATCACCACATGTGGCAAGGATTCTGAAGCGCTCCAGCTCGCCAGCATGTTTGGCACGGAGAACACGCTATTTCTACGCATCCATATGGATGGCAAGGACTTCTCCCAGGACTCTCGCAGCTGGGTTGTGTCCTCGACGTTGAACATCCGCGACGTTACGAACGTCAAGGACGAGGCTCATCGCTATCAGGCGGAGATTGTCGATGTGGCGCGGGAGTATATTGCTACGCGCGCGCTTCAGGTGGATTACGCCGCCTGAAGCGTCGGTTCGACGTCGCACTGAACCATCAGCTTGACCTCTCCAAGGGTCAAGCCCTGGTTCCTGAATACGTTGTAGGCAGCCTCCAGGCAGGCAATCTGCAAGTCCAGCTCGTAACGTTGGACGAACTTGTGTGGCAGGAGGATTTCTTTCCTGTTGGCCGAGTGATAGTTCTCGACCATCCATTTGTAGAGGGGAGTTCTACGCGGCGGCCAGGACAGCCATGCGCGTCCGATGGTGCCGTGAATACCGATCTGGTGATCTTCCTTATTTACAACAAAAAGAACCTTTGGGTTCTCAGCCATCCACCGTTCACCTGCATCGTTGGCGACCTTGATCGCCTTGCGCCAGAGTGCTTCGATGTAGTGTTCCTCGGTCGAGGTGAGACCTGCACGCTCTCTGGCTCGCCGTTCGTAGGCCTCTTCGATCTTTTGAGCTGCTTCGTCGAAAGTGAGACCGCTATATTTGCGTCGGTCCAGCCTCTTCAAAACTTCATATTGCCAATCTTCGGCGCGTAGGCGACCCGGCTCCAGAAGGCCAACATTGTAATTTTTGCCTCTGCTGCCCCAACCCATATTGGATACTCCGTCAAGAAACTGAAGAGAACACATTCATGTGTCGTCTCTAGTTATGCAACGAAGGTCTCATTGTCAACAGTTTGGGGCAGCCCTGTGTCACAAATTGCCACAGGGCGTAGCGGGAGAGTTAATTTCTCGTTGGCAGGGGTTCGATATGATAAACTATTGGTTTTACGTGCGTACATGCCTTTTCGATGATTTCCGAAATGACATTCCAGTCGCCACCGCCGAGGCTCGCACCTATGAGTGGCATGGCAATACGGTCAAATCCATTCCGGTTCACCGAGAAAGGAATACCGTCTTGTGCAGCCAGGTTGATCGTCTCCATGGCGAGGCGGATGGCGTCGTAGCTCACATACTGTTTGCCATCCCGCCCGTAGTGTTCCTGGGTAATTGCATTGGCAATCGATAGATTTCCTTCACTCGCCCAGATGATCGAGCCAAGAATCAGTTTCGAAGATCGTGCGGTTTCCATATAGGCATCGTAGGCAAAAGGATGCCTTTCACGAACGGCCCCTGCAAAACCACTGGCGAATTTACCCTGGGCGTTACACCCATGGATGATCACCGTTTCGGTTCCTTCGAATAGATTTCCTTTTCTGTACTCGATCTTCATCGTTCAAAGCCTCAATGCGTTCCTGATCAATCAGCGATCAGGATTATTTTGTTACTTTCATTGGACTTTGTCACCTCATTTGCGGCCTCCAGCAGATCAGAAATTGTTGCCGACTTCTTGTTGATCTTGAACATCCGGGGACCGAAGATTTCGATGACTTTGCCGTGTTCCTTGAGGAGATTGATGATCTCGACAATTCCCATCGGCCGCACCTGTTTACCGGCTCGGTTGGCATCCGTTAGCACCGCTGCGGCGGCCCCATAGGCACCCGTCACTGGGAAGTAGGTTGATCGCGCCGGAGCGGAATTCGATCTCAGCTTCGGCTCTTTCTTTGTTTTCTTCCTGGGCTTGATGACCGAAGCCAGGTACTCGTCAGCGACGACCAGAATGATTTTGCCATCCTCGATCTGTATCTTCGTTGCCGTCTGCGGCAGGATCATTTCCTTCAGGCCGAGCGTGGTTGTCGCCGCCTCGAACGCATGCCTCGGATTTCCTTTTCCCGTCTTTGCTGGGAATTTAATCGGACCCTTGTCGTCCTGCTGGATGACAATTCGCCCGTCGCAACAACGTGCTGAAATCCTGACACCTTCCTGGAAGCCAGCTTCCTTCGCAACACTGTCAGGAATTGACACTCTACCATACCAACGGTTCCCGTCGCTGCGCGCTGTAATAGCCAAGGAACCCTGGTCCGCCACGCCTTTATCAGCCATGGGAACACCTCAATGAAAATCTGCCTCTAAGTTAAGTGAGCAATGAAAAATAATAATGCGCAAGGAGTTCTGCGATAAATTGCACCGGGCTTGTCACGTTTGGTTTGACCCAATCAATGGCGCGGATGACAATAATTTAGGTTCTTTGAGGTTTGAGAGATGAAGCAAGAAGTTCACAATCTTATACAAGCAGTTCGTGACCTGAACCTCGAACTGACCGGCGAGCCGAGCCCAAATTGTGTACGGATCACGGATAACCGTAATGTTTTTGCTTCGAAACTTGAAGTATTGCAGAGGGCTTTGGAGGTCGCTGACAAGGCTGACGCGCTCAGCAGTGATGTTTCGGTGCCACACCCTTCAAATAATCCGGATAAATTGAAATTGGCGCTCGACGGGCTGATGCGGCTTTATCAGCTCAAGGGTGGAAATCTGCAGGAAGCGTCTGATCTCATCCAGGAGGCGCTTGGCCTGACAAATGAGAAACAGAGCAATGAGGCAACCTATGAAACGTTGCCAAACTTCGCTGCAAGCCGGATCAAGCGCAAACGGAGCAGGAAATATCGTTTGAGCCTTGTCCCGGACAAACATCAGACGGTGACATTCAATTCACTACGCAAGATGCATTTCGAGGTGCTCGATTCCCAGGCTCTTCTCGGTCACACCGTACGGCATCTTCGCCCAGAATACACCGAGGCTGACGCGACTTTGAAGCTGAAGTGAGTTGTCAGGGCGGTCAGTTTCTGAAAGCCTTCAGAAAAGATTGTAGACGAAGCGGGCAACGGCCAAGAGGCTATTGCTTTGCCAAACGGCGTATCCAGCTGCGATCATCATGGCCCACATCAGGAGCGCCACGGCGAAGACGATCAGCCCCTTCGAGCGGAACCTGTAGCGCCGTGCCTTTGGCGACGCGCGGCGCTGGCCTACTTTTGGTTCCGGTTCCGGCCACGACAAAGCTTGGTCAACGCCAGGATTGATCCTGAACGTCGGCGGGTCCTTGTCGACGTCCACCTCCGTCAACCGCTGAGGAGGCAGCGCGCTTGACGGTTGATGGACAGCCGGAAAGGAGAAGACCAGTGGCGCAGCTTCTGGCGACAGGCTGGAGGCAACAGGCGTGTCGCTGAGAGGCTGAACCTGGTCAAGGGGGACAATGGCTTCTGGACGTTGCTGTTGGCTTTCCTGACGCTTTCTGGCCAGCAGCAATGTCTCGATCTCCATGTCGACTGCTTCGATCTCGTCGTCGGAGAAGAACAGATTTTTCGACAGAGTCATGCCTTTCTCCATCCCGAGTTCGTTGTTGTCGATAGTGGTTCAGCCTGCAGCAGCTACCTGGACGCGCTCTTCGACGATCTGCAGCGGTCCGAGGGCCTCTGCAGCATTGTTCAGCCATGTCATCAGCTTCTTCTTATGGACGCGCGCAGCGACCTGATCGAGACCGGCACGTTCGACGACTTCGTCCAGACGTTCGATGATCTGGATCGGGTTGAGCTTCATGGCGCGGCCGAACTCGTTCAGACGGCTTGCGCAGTATGGAATTTCGATCAGCTGCACGGAGCCGTTGGCCGCGCGCTTCTTCAGCTCGACGAACGAGGGGTTGAGTTCGTACGGCTTGAAGCCTGCACCGTCGGATGTCTGGTTCAGGATGACGAAATATTCTGCGGCATTGCCGAGAGCACGGTGAGCGGTATCGACTGCGTCGACTGCCGACTTGAGGGCCTGGTCATCTGGCGAGGCGCAGGCAACGAAGCGGAAGTCGATGTTGTCTTCAGCGGCCATCTCGCCGATTTCGCAATAGCTGAACCAGTTGAAAAGCGCGGTTGTCATGTTCGCGCCGAGGTCGGTCAGGCTGTCGCTGTTCTGCCAGCCGTTATAGACCTTGTTGAAGTGGGTTTCAGACGCAAACCGGTCTTCGATGATGGTCTCGATGTTTTGCGTGGCATCGACGGAAATGACGTTCGTGCCAGCTGGCAGCATGGACGATAGCTTCTTTTCATTGTCGATTTCGATGATCGTCAGAGGATACTGGGCCTTCGCATATAGAAGGCTGACGAGCAAGGAAATCATGGTCTTGCCGACGCCGCCCTTATTGGAGCCGATGATCGTGCAGGTTTTCTTTGCGGGCATGGTTTCTCCTTGACGGACACTTGGCTTATCAGATGTTGTCAACGACATTTGCACCACAAAGGAATTCCGTCAAGGAGAAATCGGCGCTGAACAAAGGAATTATTTCGAGAATTCCTTGATGATGATCCCTTGCCTCCTTTACGATTTCCTTAATGGAGAGCGAAGATGCCAACAGTTGATTTTGCGACGACACAGATTTTTATCGACGGACAACTCCTTGATGTGAGCTTCGAGTTCGGTCACGACGAGGTTAAGCAAGTTGTTCAAAAATATCGGGGCTACTTCAACAAGCAGAAAAAGGCCTGGAGGCTTGATGCTGGTAAAGCTAAGGTCGATCCGTCTGTCATCGCGGGAGAGATCAGACAGGCGCTGTGGGATTCCGCGCCTGAGCAATGGAAGCCGCTGGTCGAAAAATTCGAGACATTCAGCTGCGCAACGCGCCGCTACGACGTCAAGTTCGGCGTTGGCGGCGTACGCCTCATCTTTCCGGCGGGCCATGCCTGTCATTATCAGCTCAAGAAACTCGTCGGACGAGACACCAAGCTCGACACCTGGCTGCTTCCGGCCAAGACGCTGAAGCTCAACGCCATCATTCCGATGATCAAGCGTGCGGACAAGGAAGATAAGGAGATTGTTCTCGATACTTTGGAGCCGTACGAAGGCCGCAGTATCCGTGGAACGCTGCTGATGAAACCTGAAGAAGCCGTTGCGCACAATGTCCAGCCCGGCAAGATCGTCTTCGCTGATTTCAACTTCGTTCGTCAGGTCGAGCCGCATGCTGAAGACAAGAAACTGCATTACTGGCCTTTCCGGGTTGCCGAGGTTCAAATGCAGCCGAGGCCCGACGATCTGGACGAGGTCGATCTCCAGGTTCGTTTCCAGTATCTCGATGCCGAGCATGCCTGTGCGGCAATCCGGAAATATATGGCCCTGCCCATCGAAGACCGGCCGTGGCCTCTCGATATCACGCGAGCCAACGCGAAATGGAAGTCCAAGGCAGGGTGAGCGAGGTCCCCGTGGCAATTACCACGGGGCATCCTCGTCTTCCTCATTTTCGAACAATGTGTCCAGAATGTTCACGACATCAGTTGCGTCGGCGTTGCTCATCGCCAGGTATCGGTCCCAGCGATTGTAGTCGTTCTCGTCCATGGCCACTTCATCGGAGCCTTGAACGATGCTGTCGACCAAACCCATTTCGTCGGTTTTGGCCCCGTATCCCATCTCTTTCCAGAAAGTGTCAGTGGTGATCTTCGTCGCCATTTCACTGAAGTTGATCCGGTACTCTCCGGAATCTTCCTTGTCGGAACGTTTTACACCGGTCGCCAACAGGACAGGTAGCGGTCGCTCGACACGCGGGATCAACAGGTGGGCCAGATGCTCGGGTTGTTGTGTAGCAAGCGCCTTCAGTGCAACCTCGTCCGACCGCTTGATTTCATTCAGCCGACGCTCTTCAAGGGTCCCGAGTTCGAGTTCGATCTTGTCAGGGGTACGACCCTTCGCCATGGTCTGACCCTTGGACTGGCTTATCTTCCGGACATTCTTGATCCTTAGGCCGAGCACATTCCGCATTTCGTTGCGCAACGCAGCTTCCGCATCCGGCAGATCGCCGCGAACGAAGGCATAACGCTCCGCATTGCTCTGGTCCTGGAACTTGAGTGCGACCATGCCCCATGCCAGTCGCGGATCGATATCGCCCGTGACGCTGTTGAGCCCTTCCGATTTCATGTGTTTGCGAACGCTATCGGGATTGCCGAAATGGTCTGAGGCAACATTAGCAGTCAATTCTGCCTCGATGATGCCGTTTCCGCGCCGCATGGCTTCGAAGATGGCGGGCTCGCCCCTGCCCCGCCGCAGGAGGTCCTGAAGCGTCAGCATGTCATCGACGATGACTTCTTCGGGAATTACCGATGACAAGCTGAACCAGATCGGCGGCTCACCCTCACGGTAGACCGGTCGCAGACGGCCGAGGAACTGCAGCAGTTCTTCCTCTCGGTACTGGCGCTGGATCATACGGGCCCATTCACCGTCGTACTTCGGGACCTGGATCACGAGATCATGGCCGCTGCGCATCTTGACGATCTGATCCCTGGAGGGAACCAAGAGGTCACCGCCTTCGTCATTCTTGCCGGTCCCATACTTGTCGAACGGAATTTCCGGAACAGGATCATCGTAGGTCAGCGCCGCCACGAGACCGTCGACAACGCGGGTTGGCAGCTCCATGCGCCCAACGGACACGGCGGCATTGTGGTATTTGGCAAAGTCGAGACCACGCATAGCGCCGAAATGGCACCAGTCGATGTTGGACGGACCGGACCATTCCTTGTTGATGACCTTTCGCACCAGGATCGAGCCACCTGCAACGACACGACCCCAGCCATACATGGCGGACGTCAGCGAGAGAACGCGGCGCAGGTTGTTCAAGAGCTGGGCCGACTGAAGCTTTTCCCTCGCGCTGGATGAAGGCTTGGCCACGACAGAAGCGTTCGAATAGGTGCGGTCGACGATTGCCACGGTTCTCGTGTTGATCGCTGCCGGGATATCATGAACGACGACCTCTTTTCCGCACCAGATTTTTTCAATCATCTTTGGTGCAGCGGATGCGTCGAGCAGAAGCAATGGACGGTCAACCCAGTTAGGTTCCGTTCGCCAGGATATACGGACCTGATGGTTGATCTCTCCATCCTCCATCTCGTCGGTCACGTATTGTATGCGCATTTCCCTATCGCCAATGGCTTTCGGCTGGTAGTTTGCCTGGTTCAGCTCGATGGCGTTCATGTCGATTAGACGGTCGCTCATTCGTTCTTGGACGATTTTCCAGAAGTGATATTCTTCGCGCACGAACTTGCCAGTTGGCTGATTGCAGATTTCCTCCAAAAGTTCTCGGGTGATCTTTGGTGTAATATTATTGTCTTTTTTCAAGGAAGCGCCGCATGATCGCAAAGCGCCTTCGACCCATCCGACGATTTTGTAGACGTCTGAGCCTTCCGCTTTTTCCTTGATCTCAAGAAGAGCCTCAACCGGGCATGCGCGTTGCAAGAGTGCAGGTTGAACAACTGCAATGGCTTCCTGGCGAGCTGCAACGAAATCTTCAGCCTGAACACCTGCTTCCTTCTCTGACTTCAGCAGTTTCGGCGATTTTCGGACGTAATTGAAGGTATCGAGTGGGAAAACCGTTGTATGCAAGAAAAGGTGGTGAATGCGCTCGTCAGCGACAACTGCGCGAACGTTTTGTAATTCTTCCGGAATATTGAGCGCGAGGAAGGCATGTGGCATGAAGACAACATGGGCCTTGGCGATGAGCGCTCTTTGTTCGATGGCGGGACAAGTTGTCTTGCACGACTTATCACCATCGAAATCGTGATAAAACTCGCATCTTTCTGTCTTCATCAATGGTTTGTTTGTTCGACTGTCCAATTCGCCTGTCGGGACTTCGGCTTCACAAAAGCCGCTAGTGCCTAAGCCTGCAGCCATGGCCAGTTCGACCATGTCCTTCATCTTGCAGCCCGCGCGAACCTTCCCCTGATAGATCATGGTTTCGATTCCGGCTTTCTTGGCATCGCGGCGCAGTTCCGCGAGCTTTTCCGGAAGATCGTCTTCATGAATGAGGTTCATGTTCTTCGCCTCGGCCCGCAGCTCGTGATCGCTTAGCGTCGGGTCAAGGTTCAGGATTTTTGCGCGATGACGAAGCTCGTCGATGTTGGCGTAAGTCGGCATCAGGACAAGGATCGGAGCCCGGCCCATATCGACAAGGTCGCCCTTATCATCGCGACCCATGTAATTTTCTTTGGTACGCGGGTCCTCTGCGATAAATGAGATACCGCGCGACGTTTTACCAGCACCGGTCGGAGCTTTCAGAATATGGATACGCGTCGTGCAACGGTTCTGATCGTAAACTTCGTCCCAGAAATACGAAAAAGCCTTCAAAAGACCTTCCGAGACGGACTTCGCAATGCGAGCACGGTTTTCCTCGATTTCCCGCTCTTTGAAGTTGGCCGCGATCTGTTCGTCGGTCAGTGGAACGACGCTCATACGAAGAGGCCGACGAATGTTGGGCTTAGCCGGGTCGAAGCCATCTGCCGTCGGATCGACGAAGGGCGGAAGGAATGCAAGATTGTCCGTTCCAGGCTTGCGAGGCTGCGCAGGGAGATACATGGCCTGGAGTTGTTGCTGGAACGTGCCGTCTGCGTTCTTCTTCGGGACGAAGGCCTGCACCTCGCCGCGCGCCAGCTTTTCGGCGACGCGACGAACCTTGTCTCTCGCGGTATGACTGAGCTGACGTTTCCATTTCCCGTCGACGACAGCGGTTGCCTCGAACTGGTCGACGACATGTTTCGCCAGCGTATTCAGCCCCTGCTGATTGATTGCCTTCATCGTCGCGTCGAGCACCACGCTCGGGTTCGCGGTGACAATACGGTAAGCGAGTCGTGTCAGGTAAGCTTCACGGCCGTCTGCGACCTTCCCCTCGTCATCCTCGGTCCAGTCGATGGAACCGCCCGCTGAACGGACGCTCGGGACGTTCACCTTTGCTTCCGGATCGTATTCCCAGGTCGTGATCGTGTCGTCACGGAAGCTCGCGCGCTTGAACTGGCGCAGGCTGTCCACGGCATCCATGAAGTCGGCGACCTGCTTGGCGGTGACCAGCGGAGCCTTTTCCGGTCCGAGCGTCTGCGGTGTACCATGCAGCCATTGGAAGTAGTTACCGGTTTTCCAGTGCTTTCCATAGAAAGTCATCGGCTTGCCGGTGGAGATGATTTCAACGCCCTGGTCGGTATTGCTAGGGTTCTCATCGTTGATGATGGGCGCGAATTTCGGCGACCGGCTCTCGATCACCTCGTCGTCCGCGTGGCGATACACAAGCGCGATCTTCGGGAAGCTACCAACACGCTGGAGAGGTGTGTGGCCTAGAATGCTGTTCGCAAGCTCTCTGATTTGAAAGCTGAGGGTCAATTCGACGACGTCGATGTCGATAACGAATGTGTTTCCGGAAGCCTTACCGAAAACGACAGCAACGTTCAGATGGCCGCACTGCGCCATCCAGAGGTCGAGTGCTTCCTTTTTCGGTAATTGGGTCGCAAGCTTATGCTCTTCCGCCCAGCGGATCATTTTCCGGTTGACGCGACCGGGTTGACGACGTTCGTTCAATTCCTGTGGAAAGATACTCCAGCCGGATGCCACCATGTCCTTGGCGACCGCAGAGAAAACCGCTTCCTGCGGCTTGTTCATATGCTCGATGATGACGGAACCGGTGTCCGAAGCTGTCAGGTCGACTTCATTGTCGCCAAACAGATCGGCAAGTTCATCAAAACCGGATACGCGCTCCACCAAGGAATTCTCCATAAAATTACCCAGCGGTTTTCCTATGCCCGCTTAAGATTGTCAATCGATTATAAGGAATTCTTCTTGCAATCAACTCCTTTCCGAGGCCTTATGTTGGCACTTGGAACACGGAAGCGATCACTTCCAAAATGGTATCTGGATGAGCGACAGAAAGGAATGGCATTCTTGCCCGCCCAGTCTCGACGTGGGGCTTTGGGACAAGATTCCATCGGATCGTAAACAGGATTTTTTTGAGTTGGCAGCACGACAATTGCGGTCGGGTTTCCACCCGAATACCACCGCGCGCAAATACCTTCTCGATCTAGGTATTATCAAGCCAGCCGTCGTCAACAAACCACCAGCAGATTTCTTCAAACGGTCGCGGGCGGCGGCCTCGGCCCATGCTGCAAAGCCGACGCCTGCGCCTGGGCAATCCCGTCCCTCGCCCCCGGCGGCTCCTGTTGCGGCGAAGCCTGATGCGCCGAAATCATCTGGTTTCAAGAAGAGCTTCAAGCCCCAGGCTGCAGTTCAAGATGACATTGAAGACGACAATGATGACTTCGTCTTCGTGGATGAGGCAGCGCCATCAGTGTCGAATTTCAACGATTTCCCGGATTTCGATGACGGCAATGATATTGACCACACACCCACGCGACCCTTCGGATTGAAATCCATCCCTGCTGTTGGAAACGTGCCAAAAGGCAAGATCGGTCACGCTATTCACCGGCTGCTTGGACTCTCAGGAGAGCCCGGCAAAAAGGCGGCAGAGGCTGAAGCCAGCGTGTTGTCTGCAATTGCTGCCGATCCCACCTATGCGGCCATGGAACCTTCACAGCTCGGAAACCTTGGATGTTCCGTTCCCGAATATGTCCTGTCTTCGATTGAGGATTTGATCCTCGAAGAAGTTCAGGCCGTAACCAGGGATATCAAGGCTCGCAAGGAAAACTCTGATCCCACCGTTCTTGATTGGCTGCCGCCCGATGAATGGGGAGCATGAATGGTTGACAAAATTCCTAACTGAAGAAATCCTTGTTGAAGCCTATTTCAGGAAATTCCATCATGAACAAGAAATCCTTTTACGCGATCTTGACGGCTGGCCTCATCTCGTCTGTCCTGTCGGGCTGCGGTACTCTCGACAGTCTCGTTCCCCCGCAGTCAATCGGTAATGGTGCACAGCTGGAAGGTCCGGTGGATGCCGGTCCAGGTTGGCAACCGTACAATAATGGAGCCGCTGCTCCGACGAATATGCCGGTGCCCTCGTCTCCTGATCCGAACTGGCGTTCGGCTGCCTCGACCAACGTTGTTCGCGCGGAGCCTCTGGAACCCGTCACCCGCGCTGTTCCGGTTGATCCGAGCCTTTCGGACACAGGTTCCGTCCGTGACCGGATCGACAACCTGAAGAATAATGAAAGCAGCTGGGGAACCTACTCCGGCGGCGGCGCTGTTTCGGGCAACCGGGCCTATTCCTCTCGTCCTGACCGCCAGGCTCCGAAGTCCAATATCTATTCTCCATGGGCAGACCGAGTCGTCGGTGCTGCTGAGAAGGCTGCGTTTAATCGGATGGTCATGGAAGCCACGCGTACAGGCGGTTCACGCCTGATACTGCGTGACGGTCGTTATCTGTCGGCTGATCGTCTGGAAACCACTACCCCTGGAGGTTGTCTAACCGTTGTGGTGAATGCTTCCAGCAGCGAGACGACACCACCGTTTTCGACAGGCGAAGTCACAGTCTGTAACTGAATTCCTTGAGCGGCCTCCATCAGGGGGCCGCTTGTTTTCGCGCTTCTTAAGGAAAACAAGATGGCACACCAAGGCAATCTATCCAATGACCCACTGAAGAGCATTGTTCCCCCGGAGCTTACAAAGGAGTTCCTGGAGTGGGCACGCGACGGCGGATACGACGAGTCCTATTTTAATCGATGGGATTCCAAATCACGTGCCCTCGAAGAGCTATTCATGTCGGAGTTGGCTGAATATCAATGATCCGCCGTCGCGACTAATTTCAGAGTTTTCAGTTCGTGCCATGAAGCTGACATCGAGACACATATCACAGCTTTAAGTGTTAAACTTTTGCGTGTTGGCCGGTCGATCAACCGCATCAGCCAGCTGTTTGCCGAACGCTTTCCCGTCTTCGATTTCGATATCGAGGTTTTCAAGTATGTCCATCGCCCGGCTTGCACCAATTACGACGCGGTCGTTAAGATACCGAGGCGGGATTGGCTGTATCAGGTGGCTTTCAGCTGCAGCCTGGAGGATTGCTGGAAGCGTGTGGCATACCCGCCCGACCGCGCTATCGCAGAACAGTAAAACGCCTTGAAAGCGCGTGGGAATATGACTTTCCACTGCTTCCAAGGCTCGATCAAGTCGTTCATGACCAACGGGTAAATCGCGACCGGGTTGTCCGAGTCTCCAACTGGAAATCAGGAAGTTCGCGAATTCGTAGTAGATTTTAGACATCACCTATCTCTGACACAACCCAGCATGATCGTACCCGTTCAAGCAGCTTCTCCATGTTCTGCCGTCAAAGCGCCCCATCCTTGAATCATGGCGTCTTCGATCTTGAGCTGTGCGATCTGCTGGGTTCCCCAGGTATTGACCTGTGCGGTGCCGATAATGTCGACGAACTTGTTTTTCGACGCGATCAGAGCTTTGCCGAGTTCTGTTTCCTCGCCAAAGAACAGGATCGCTTCGGCATTGCCTGCTTCTCCAGTCAGGAAAATTTTGACGTGGCCGTTACTCAGCAGCTTTGTGCCCGAGATGAAGCCTCCGTAGAGAACGACCTTTGGCTTTGGGTTGCCCATACCGAATGGCTGCATCCTATCCATGGACTTCACCAGATTGACCGAGAGCTTGCCGACTGGAAGGGCGAGATCAACGCGTACCGGCGGAGCCTTTGTGCCTTCTGCCGCCTTGTTCATAAACGCGCGAAATTCCTCGACGTTCTCTTCGGCAATAGTGACCCCGGCCGCCATGTGATGGCCACCACCCTTGATCAGCAGGCCCATCTCCTTGGCTTCGATGACAGCGGCACCAATCTTGAAGTTTTCGTGGGTGCGTGCCGAGCCTGACAGATTGTCACCGTGGCGGCCCATGACGATGGCGGGCTTGCCGGTGGCTTCTTTGATGCGACCGGCGACGATGCCGACGATGCCCGGATGCCAGTCATTGTCGTAGACAACGATCACCGGGTCGTCCTTGTAGACCGTTGTCGCCAGGGTGATTGCCTTCTCTTTCGCGAGTTCCGTCATCGCCTTGCGTTCGGCGTTGATTTCAACCAGATCGCGTGCGATTTCCATTGCCCGGTCCGGGTCATCGGTCGACAGAAGGAAGGTTCCGGTTCGGGTGTCGCCGATGCGACCCGCTGCATTGATGCAGGGACCATATACGAAACCGCAATTGTGCTCGTTGAATTCCGCAGGAGTGTTGTCTTTCCTGGAGCGGTTCAGCTCGGACAGCGCCTTGATGCCAGGGATAGAGGCCATTCTGGGCAGTCCCAGCGTGACATAGGCTCGGTTGAGGCCGACGAGCGGCATTAGGTCGGCAACGGTGCCAAGTGCAACGATGCCGAGCCATTCACGAAGATCGACTTCCTTGCGATCCTCGGTGAAGAAACCCCGGCTGCGCATTTCCCGTTGAACACCGACCAAGAAAAGGAAGACGAGACCGACAGTGCAAAGGTAGCCGAATTCGCGGCGTTCTTCCCGCCGCTGATTTGGATTTACGAGGATACCCTTCGGATCACGGCTGTCCTGTTCGTGGTGATCGATTGTCACGATCTCCATTCCAAGTTCAGCGGCGAGGTCCAGGCTATCGTGCGCGGTCGTGCCGGTGTCGAGGAACATTAGCAATTCGACGCCTTCCTGTTCTTTCAGAAGGCGCACGGCGTTGACGTTCGGCCCATAGCCTTCGGTCATGCGATCCGGGATGTAAAACACGCTGTCGCCGCCCATGCGACCGATCCAGCGAAACAGAAGAGAGGTGGATGTTGCACCATCGACGTCATAGTCACCGAAGATGCCGATTTTCTTTCCAGCCTGGATGGCGTCGCAGAAAGCCTTTACGGCATCTTCCATGCCGACCAGTTTGTTAGGGTCAGGCATAGCCTTGAAGGACGGGTTGAAAAACGTCTCCGGTTCAAAGCCTCTGGATACGACGACGCCGCAGATTTCGGGTGAAATATCCTCATAACCCTGCGTTTTTATCGGTGTGAATTCAGACCATTCCTTCTTGCCGATAGACAAGGAGTTAACGTATTCGACAGCGCCGTTGCTCATGGAGTTTTCCTTACAATTTCTTGAATTGTAAGTTCCAAGAATTCCTTATGTCAACGTTTTGGTGCTTTTCTTGACCGTCTGGCATCGAGAATTTTCCTCGCTTCCGAAGCGTGGTTATCTGACACCTTACCTAGCGGTTCGCCATTAAGACTCATGCGTTCGCTGCGCCGGGTGACGGACTTCAGATAAGCGGTCGAATTCGTCCAGATGGAAAGAAATAGCCTTATCTGGGTGGTCGAAGCGTCGACAGTCCCCTCTTTCACGATATCTTTCAGAATTCCGACTTTCAGCGGCGGGCGCGTGCCCCGCATCGGAAACAATGCAGGATACGCAATCGCCAGTTCGCGCCGGATACGCTTGTAGAGCTTGAATTTGACCGAAGGGCGCAGCGACTTGCTCAATCTCGTTCCTCCGGTGGGATCAAGGAGCGTCGACCATCGGCAAGAATGTATGTCTTCACGGGGCCTGAACTGACCGGCGTGCTCTTCTGCGAACCTGCGACCGGTTGGGCTCTTCCTTGTGATACCGGCTGTGGTTTTGCGGCCGTATTCCAGTCGTCACCGATGAACTTGAATGCGCCATTCGGAGCTTTACTGACTTCAGCGAGGAAGGGGCTTGGTGTTTGCGCCCGGCCGAAACGAGTTCTGGCCGTCGAGAGGTCGACCGCGCCCTTTGTTCTCGTGATGGCCACGTAGAACAGTCTGCGCTCCTCTTCGATATCCTCGGCGCGATGGTGAGGCATCATGGATGCTTCGCAACCGATTACAAAGACCTGTCGCCATTCGAGGCCCTTGGACGAGTGAATAGTAGTCACTGAGATGCCAGCGTTCTCTGCAGTTGCACGGGCCGACATTTCGACGACATGCGCCTTGAACGCTTCAGCTGTCTCATATTCCTTCATGATGTCGGCGAGCGCGTAGCATGTGTCGATCCAGGTAGCCTGACGTTCCGAGGCAAGACCCTGTATGGGATTGTCTCCGATCACCCGCGCAACCGCCATCGCAGTCTCGATAGGGCTTGACCCCTTCATCGTTTCGACCAGGTCACGCGCGCCCTTGAAGCGCCCGGCTTTCGACGGATCACCTCGTTCTATGGCGACGAGCAGGTCTGTCATGGCCTGTACCTCTGGCAACTCCCAGAAACTTGCAGTTCCGGAAAGCGCGAACGGCACATTGTGCTTTTCCATTGCCTGCTGAAGTTGGGCGGTAACGCTTGCCGTCCTGAAAAGAACGCCGATTTCGCGCGGGTTAGCGCCTTCATCCATCATACGTTTCAGGACGCGGGCAAGCCATTCGGCTTCTTCCCTGTCGGTGGCGAACGAGCGTACCCGAACGATATTGTTTTGCTTGTGCTGGCGTCCTGGCTTCAGGTTTTTGGCCACCCTGACCTTGTTGTTCGCAATGATCGTATTGGCTGTCGCGATAACGGCCGGGTCGCAGCGGTAATTCGTCATCAAGAAATACTGCTTCGCGTTGGGGAAATATTTTCTGAAATTGACGGTGTATTCGACCTTACCGCCTCTCCAGCCATAGATAGCCTGGTCATCATCCGCGACTGCCCATAGATTGCTGCCGACGCTGGTTACGGCGAACAGAAACTGGACCTGAGTGCGGTTGACGTCCTGGAATTCGTCGACCAGGAAATGCGGCATGCGTTCCCTGATGAAGGATTTCACCTTTTCACTTTTCTCGATGATCTCTGTCGCGCGCACAAGAAGGTCGGAAAAATCGAGATGGCCGAGCCTTTCCAAAGCTTCCTCGTAGTGGGCGTAATGTGCCGCCGCCTTGCGCAGTACGGAATTCGCTTTTCGAGTCGCTTCCGCATCAGCTTCGTCCGGCGTGACGAGAGAATCCTTCCATCTTCCGATGATGTCGGAAAGATCGCCGTCATCCTGATCCCAGTCGATGCCGAGCTTGATGAAAAGGGAACGCTGGTCAGAAGGGTCCAAAACTTTGAAGTTCTTCGACAGTCGCGCCTCGACGTTGAAGCGTTTCAGAAGTCTCAGGCACAAGGCGTGGAATGTGCCGATCCATGCCCTTGATGACGCTCGCTCGCCCAGACGCTTGCGAATTTCTTCAACCGAGTCCTTGGTGAATGAAATTGCGACAATGCCGTCTGGATCAACACCCGTTGAACATAGGAAAGCGTGTCGCGCAATAAGAGTGCTGGTTTTACCAGTCCCTGGTCCGGCGAGAACAATCGCATGGCCACCCTTATGGGTGGCGGCGGCGACTTGATCGCTGTTGAGACGTGCCATGGGCTTTTCCGAAATGCATGTAATTAAAAGGCTGGAGTGATCCCATGCGCCTGTCAACAAAGTTTCGAGACAATCAAAGGGCGGAGATCGATTTTATTTTATTGGCGAGCCCGGCAATTCGTTCCAGAGCGATGCGCGTTCCGAATGGAGCCTTTGGGTCGATCATGGTGATGTCGGCGATCTGCTGAACGAGGTCTGCCTGCTTTTGAATTTGTTCGTTGCGTTTCCAAAGGTCCGAAAGCTCGGAGAGGATTGCGATTGTCGGCATCAGCTCTGCTGGTTCCCGTAACTGCGCCACCTGATTCATCAATATGTTGACATTTTGCTGCGCATCAGGTTCTTTATTCGCGAGGTCTTCATTCAGCGCGGCAATCAACCCGGAGATGAAGTCTGGCGGTGCTTTCTGGACAGTGAAGAGGAGTTTTATGGCGAGAGTTTCAAAAGGGTTCATTGCCGTAGGTCCGGTGTCACTGCAGGAATTGTGACGCAGGCTTTTCAATAAGGCAAAGCTTTCGGCCAATGAGTTTGTCGTTCGCGACAGTCGGGATAGAATTGCACTATCAGCCAGGAGATCATCATGTCAGCTCTTTCTCGTTTTCTAAGTCAGCAGAACGCCCTGGGTCGTGCTGCATTGGTTGCGATTTGCCTCGCCGCCCCTGCTGTCCACGCTGAGGACGGTATCCAGCTTAAAGCCACCGTCTACAGCGACGAGGGACCCATTGTTCAGACCTTTTCGGACGCAGAGCTGAAAAATCGCATTGTCGATGTCACGAAGAACGTTGATCGCAATTTGAAGGCTATGGGTGATTTCCTGAGTAGTCTGCAGACCATCGGCGAGAAGAACATCTCCGCCGAGGCCAAGCTCCTGGAGTTGCGTAAAGTCAGCCAAGCGACCGTCAATATTCTGAATGAGGGTCGAAATTTCCGGTACGACTTCAGCAATCTGCAGGCAATGCCACAGGAACGGACGATCCGAGACATTGATCTGCTGACGGCTCGGTCAAACCGCCTGAACGAGTTTGTGAAGAACATGGAAATGACACTGAAGGAGTTCGACGTCGCCCTTGAACAGCATAATTACGCTGGCATCGACAAGGCATACTTCAAGGTCGCGAGGGCCTATGACGAAGAGCAGGCAATTGAACGTCAGATGCGCGATAGTGGTTTCATTCCCCAGGAGGCGGCTAACGGTCTGTGATCAGTCAGTACGCAGTTTAAAAGCCCGCACCGATCATGTCAGCGCGGGCTTTTTTCATTTAGCGGTCTCGATATCTCGGTCCAGCGATTTCCTTAACCAGTTGCTCGATAATGCCCTGTTCGGCCTTGGCCGTCTCCTTAAAGGCTCCTTTTTCGAGCGCGATACGAACTCTGCGTTCGATCTCCTCCTTCGCCGACCCACCCGGATAGCGCTTGCCGAGTTCAAGTCGCGTCTCCTTAGGGCCAATGATGTCATAAAGGCGAGTACGGAGTGCGACGTCTTCGGCCGTTGTCGAGAACGCCCACAATTCTACCGGACCGAGGGTATTGTAGAGCAAATGCTCGTGCCGACCTTCCTTCAGGGTCAGCACGGCCATGACGGGAGCGCCTGCTTTACCAGGTGCGCCGAGGTTGTTCCGGATGATGTGGTGAGCCGTTGGGGACAGGCCGAACGTCTTCTGTGCTTGATGTGATGCGCGTTCGCTGACGCCCATGATCCAGACCCCGGTGGCCATATCGACCATGGACTCGTCGAAGTCTTCAAGACGTTGACTTGCGAGGCAGATATGCACACCGAACTTTCGGCCTTCGCGCATGTCGGTCATCACCTGATCGCGTACGGACGAAGCCTTCGACGTGCGGTGGAATTCGTCGTATACGATGCGCTTTGGCATTTCTCGAAGGCGACGAATGCGTGGCTCGTGCCAGGCGTGGTATTCCTGCGGGATGAACTTCAGGACGTCACGTCCGATGTAATAGTCCTTTGCCAGGACGAAACGCGCGAGCATGTACATCAAGGCAGTCTGCTTGTTGGCTGTATCGCCGCCGCTCGGCGCGACGTCCATAAGGTCGAGGGCAACGATCTTGGTATCACCGATATCGAATGCGGTCGGCTGCTGGAAAATCGGGTATTCGCGGATAGCCGATGCAATTAGGCGAGAAGCCGCGTTCGCCAAGGTTTCGCCTGTTTCCGTGTTCGCGGTGGCGTGAACGCTCATGACGTTCGGGTCACGCAGGATTTTCATCAGGTTGTCGAGGCGGGGCACGGCGTAACGCTGCGCTACGATGGCATGGTGCCGGTCTTCATGAATGAAGAGTTCGTCGACGACTTCCCACCATTGCGTGTTGCCCGGCTTGACCTCGATGTTGTGCTTCTTGAGTGCTCGGTCGACGGCGATGTTGACGCCGGGGTTATAGATGTTCGGGGAACCTTTGCCCGAGTTGTCGTCGAGCATGAGGTATGCAGTATCGACCACGGCACCCATCATATTGGCTAGACCGGAGGGCGGCTCATGTCCCGGGTCAGTCGTTAGCAGGGTGAGGAAGTTCACAAGGAATGCGCGCTGGTTCGGGTCCGGATGGCGGGCACCGAGCTGAGTGTCGAACGGATTGATGGCGAAGTCTGCCGACATCTTCATTCGATGGTAGGCCACCTCCTTGCGTCTTCCCGGAGGTAGGGCTTCCTGCAATAGCGAGATCAGACCTTCGGAGGATGGCCCGATGTCGATGATCGAAATTCTCGGCAGCTGAACACCGCCGGTGCCGCTTGTTGCCAATGCACTGAGGGCGACGCCGAGATTGACGGTTGAAAGCCAGACCGACTTACCGCAGCCTGGAGGTGCGGATACAAGGTCGTTGAAGGTTGTCTGCAAGGACGATCCAGGGGAGTATGGCCAGAGGCGTCCATCGGCCGTTCGGAACATGACCGCGCCGCTTTCCCACGGTGACGCGTCGCGGTTCCATGGAAGCATGGCGACAACATCCGAAATCGGGACAGCGCCAGCCGGAGCAGTTGATGCGCAGTCGAGCCCAAGAGCGCTGGAGAAGGTACCGGCGACCGGATCGCCAACCAGCGAGGTAACGTTACAATAACCCCACCCTTCGACCGCGTTCTGAAGCTTGGAAGCGCGCTCTTCGATCAGCTTTAGGTCGCCGTCGAAACCGGCCGGAGACCAGGTCGCGAACGACATGCGCATGCGAGCAACCGTGGTGCCATTGCTTGTCCTTGCTTCCTGCAAACCCTTGATCGCTTCGTGGATCATGCGGTTGTCGCCGTTGGTGAACTGGAAAATCGACGCGAGGATTCGCTTGATATTCATAGACTTCAGTCCGCCTCCCTCGATGAGGTAGGAGACGCGCCATGGGCACTCGCCAAGGTCCATCATGCGCTGAAGCAGGAATGCAAAGGAGGAGGTTTCCTGAGGACCGACCGTCATGTCCATGGACGCAAAATACTGCGACCCGAGTTTCACGATGCGAGGAGAAACGACTTCTGCTTCCCGGTCGAAAATCTGCTCATCAATGCGCGGCCACATCAGATGGGACATGTCGTAGTCGCCGATTTCCGGGGCCCTGGGCTTCAGTGGGTCCCCCGGCAAATGCGGTCTCCAGTTCGATCCCATGAGGTCAGGATAGACGCTCATCTTGATGGCCTTCACAGCATCATGTGTGTCCAGGCGTTTGAAGCGGATATCGATACTCTTGAGGTCGGTCTCGACGCCTTGGACGAAAGCCTGATGGCGGGCCAAGAGCGCCGAGCCGATGGTGAACGGATTTTGTGCGTCGGCTAGCGTAGGGATCGTTTTCGGGGTTTTCGTCTGCCGCTTGGCGATTTCCCGCTCTTTCTTTGTCAGGATCGACATGCGTGTCCAGAGCACAATGTAAAATCCTTCCCAAACCACCCAGTTCGGCAATGTGCGCTGTTTTTCATCGAACAGATCGTCCAGATCGAGAGATAGTTTCTTGGCCACTCCGCGTGGGCTGGCCATCATTTCCCTGATCATTTCCGGAGCCAGGTCAGGATTTCTTGCGAACCACACCTGCAGGGCTCGGCCCTCCTCGGCGAGGTACGGCGACATCTGGATCGTCATCTTTTCGATGATTTCCTTCAACTCATCGTCGCCGACGACTTTCTTGACGCCATCAATTCGTAGAATTGACGCCATGGAACCGTCCTTCGCGACGAGGACGTGTTCTCTGTCTACCGTTTCCAGGAAGCTGAAAGAAGAAAGGTGTTTTTTCGTTCCAACCCCTGCAGCTTGCATGATGCTGGAGAAAATTCCCGGAATCGACATTCGTAAATCCTTTTACTGCGCACTTCCTTCAATGGTCAGGTAGAGCGATTTTCGGGTCAAGGATTACTTGAATAAATTGCCCTGAAAGGAATTCTCTCAGGGCAATTTATATTACATCTTCATGGCTGCCGGTTCTTCTTCGGGAGTCTCGACCGCTGGCTTGGGGGCAGGACGAGCAGGAGATGTCGGTCGAGCTGGAGGCCTCGGGACCGGTGGACCCGGTGGTCTTGTTGGTGCGGTTCTCACCGGCGCAGGCGTCGTCACGTTATCCTCAACCCGCATCGCATTTGACTGCGCTAGCGGGTTAACGATAGCGGTCGCCTGTCCTGTGGGCCTCGGCATGGGCGGCCTTGGAGGAGCCTGACGAACGGGTGGGGCCGGTGGCTTCGAGATATTGATCGCTGGCCGGGGCGGTGCTCTTCCAGGCGTTGTTGCAGGTGTTGTCGTCGGCTGTGGGGTAGCCGTGCGTACTGGCGCTTTTCCTGCAGGAGCCTGCTGAATCGGCTGCCTGGGTTGAACCCGAGGTTCCTCGCTGATGGCTTCGAGTTTCATCGGAGCCAATGGGCGCAGATCGACTTTAGAGGTCAGCATCTGTTTCGACGGCTTCAGACCCAGGGAGGCGAACGCCTTCTTGAGTTGTTCCGGTAGACGAGTGCTTCGCATCGACGGCGTAATGTTCTGCATGTGTCCGATGAACGCCTTTTCCTCTCCAATCAGGAAAAGGTTGTTCTTTGTTCGCGTCCACATCGTATAGAGCAGCGTTCGGCTGTACATCTTCGCGTGCGCTGAGGATAGCGGCAGGATCACGCATGCGTACTGGCTACCCTGCGATTTGTGGCCGGTGATCGCATAGGCCGTATGCAGGTATTTAGCTTCCGCAACTGAGAATGAGACGAGTTTGCCGCTGTCGAATTCGACAAGCACCGAACCCTTGACGATGTTGCCGTTCGCGTCTTTGCCGTCGAGGGTCGCCTTGCGGATGATGCCGACGTCTCCGTTTGCCACCTTCTTTTGCGAGTTGTTCTTGGTCAGGATAACCCGATCACCGATACGTGGTGCGGGACCATTTTCGCCCCGCGCTGTGCGTTCGTGCGCTTCCATAAAGGGGATTGGCTGGCCCTTTGGATTCATTTCAGTCTGCATTGCCCGATTGATTTCGTGGGTTCCGCCAGCGTGATCGCGCATGGGAGCCAGGATTGCGACGTCCTTCAACGGGTCGAAACGTCTGTCGGCCTTTATCTTTCGAACTGTCTCGATGACTTTCTGGACGATGGCATCTTTTCTTGTTTCGTAAAACGCCAGTCCACCACGGATGTTGTCGTCCAGTCTGCCGATATCGAATGTCCCGTTTTTCAGTTCCACCGCACCGGTTGCGACTTCGGAATCTGCTTGCGAGCGATAGACGTTGATAAGCTCGGCACAGGGAATGCGGACGCCTCCCTCGCCGACCGTCGTGATCAGGTCGCTGAAAATTTGACCGGGGCTGACACTTGGAATCTGGAATCGGTCGCCGACGAGGATGATTTTCGTGTCGTCGGTAATCGCGTCAAGCAGAGCGGCAAAGACACGGGTGTCCAGCATCGAAGCTTCGTCGATGACGATAACAGACTGCTTGTCGAATGGGTTGCTTTTGTTCTTTTTGAAAGCGCTGCCGTCCTCATCCCCGATAGCCTCCAGCGCAGAGTGAACGGTCTGCACGTCATCGCGCCCGGTCGTTTCACTCAGTCGTACCGCCGCCTTGCCCGTGGGAGCCATTGGACGGATTGGACCTTCAGCGACCTGTGAAACGATCTTGACGATAGCTTCTGTCACGGTTGATTTACCGGTGCCGGGGCCACCAGTCAGGATGGATATCGGTTCTCGTGCGCATAGCCTGACGGCCGCCTTCTGAATGTCATCGAAGCGGGCGAATTTCGGTTCCTGCAGGACACGCTCAGTGACGGCATCGATATGCGAGAAATCGAGGTTCTCATTGCGCTTCAACAGGGTTGCCAGGCGCTTGGCGATCAACATCTCGAAGCGAGCCATCTGGGCGGACTGGATAAGCGCCTTTCCGCTTGATGACGCGATGACAACCCCGGTCTGATCGGCGCTCTTGCCGCTTTTGGAGAAGCCGACAATCTGTTCAAGCGTGATATTCCGCTCATCCTTCAGCTTATCGAGGATGCTGGTTGTCACATAGGTGTGGCCGTCGTTCTCGACGTGTGCGATGCAGTCTAGAAGACCGGCAGCAATGCGATTATGGTCAGCGGGAGAAATCTTGAGATGGCGTCCGATCTTGTCGACTTCTAGAAAGTTCACGCCCTTGATCTTGATGAGCCCGTACGGGTTCGTCTCGATTTCATGCATCGAAGCGTCGCGGTGATATTTTATGATCGCATTCGAGGTTTCTTCCGAAACGGCAGCAGCCTTCAGAAAGCGGATCGGCCTTCTTGCGGCAACGCGCTTTGTCCAAGCACGCAAGATAGCGTTCCTGGCAACGTCTTTCTTCTTCGACATTTCCAGAAGGATTTCAGGCTTGTCCTCCGCCCTCAGGGCTGACTCATCGCCATATTTCTCGACGAAAGCCTTGATAGACGCCGTATCAATTCCGAATTCTTCGGGGTTCTCAGGGTTGAACGTAGTCCTGAAAAGCTCGATTGCGCCTCTTTTCGAGGTGGGCAGGTCAGGCCTCAGTTTGAAGAATTTGAAAAACTCATCGCCTTTTTTTGCTCTTGGGCCGGTTTCAGGGACGAACGAGCCCTCGAACGAGAACCACTCGTTCTCCTGCGCAAGCATCGGGAAATTACCCTTCACAACCGCAGGCGTCAGACCACTGACACCTTCGTAGAGAACTTGAGCAATGCGCCAGTTCTCTGGGTTCTCTTTCTTGTAGAGAAACGCAGTTACACAAGCCCGAATGTTTTCAACTGTTCTCGCCATCGTTCAGGGGGAACCCATATGCATCAATCCGCGCATGTCCGCGCAGTCAGTATCCGATAGTCCATTCTAGGTCCGGGTTGCGCAAGGAACACCTGCGGCAGGCTCAAAACTGAGGGACTTGGCCGTAAATCAGGCCGATGAATTGGTGAAATGGCATAACGGCGATAATCGCAGCCGAAAAGGCCGGGCCACAAGGCGCTCCATCTTCACGGGTTTTGCGGAGCCCACCAGCATGCAGAGCGTAGAAGACACAGAAGGCGAACAAATAGATAGGCGTCGCGAAGATACCGAACCAGGCACCTATTAGGGCACCCATGGCGGCATCTCCACCATTTCCCCCTTCCCTGCCCTTCCAGGCCTGAAGGACCCACATCGACATGTGAAGCATGAACCAGCCAAAGGCTGCTCCTGCCACTTTCAACTCCATGCTGGCCTCGAATGGTGACATCAGCAGTCCAAGGAAAAGCAAGGGGGTCGTCAACTCATCAGGAATGATGTTGATCGACAGGTCTATCGCTGAGATGACGACAAGACTCCAGATCAGGCCTAGCACCAGGATGGTGGTCTGGATGTCCGGGAAAAAGGCCCATGCAAAGGCAACGCTGACAGCGCCCAGAAGCGCCTCTGTGAACGGGTATCTCACTGGAACCGGATGATGGCAGTGCCTGCATCGCCCCTTTGTCAGTACCCATCCCAAGATCGGAATGAGGTCGACAGCGCGAAGCGTTTCCTTGCAGTTTTCGCAGTGCGATCTCGGTGCAGAAATAGTTTTGAGAATTCCTGCCTCCGCAGGAATTGTCTTCAAGCGAAAATACACAAGTCCGGAGAAGCTGGCGATTGACGCTCCTGCCATAAAAACGATTATGGCAAGAAGCATGATCGAAATCGTGTCCATGAAGGAAATCCTGTGCAAGCCTTGCACAAGGATTGTTCGATTTTAACCGGAATGGAAGGAGTTCTTTCGAATTTCCGCCTTGTTACTCCGCCGGTGCGTAGTTTCTTGCCACCGCTTGATGGTCCGGCTTCACGTCGTTCAGTCGCTTCGCTGAGAGGATCGACATTCCGGCTACGCATGCGGCCCACTCACGGAAATTGTTGCAAATCGCTTCCAGAGGCTTTGTCTTCGCCAGGTAGTCGAGCCGGTAGGTTTCCGGCTTTCCCCTGATCGCTTTCAACACTTCACGGGCCTTTTGGTCGTAACAGGCCTGCATGAGGCTGGACATGTTGTTTGCGAGGGTCTGGGTAAGATTTTGAACGTCATCTTGTGTCGCCCCAGCCGGGAGCATTGCCGGAGCATTCCTTTCGGCTTCCGAAATCACTGTTTCGATCATGATCTCGAACACTTTCTCGGTGCCCTGGCGGAAATCGTAGTTGCTGACACAATCAAACAGGGCTGCCGCAACGTTTGCAGCGGTGATGACAATCCAGGTGTTGGAACTGACTTTATTCCCATCGTTAAAGGGATCATGATCCCATTTGCGGTCGGCAAGTACGGCCACCCCGGCAATCTGCCTGGCGGCATCGGGGATATCCAGTAGCTTTCCCGTGGTCCAATGAGCTGCAACCCATTCGGCGGCCGGGTATCGGAACGGTCGTGCCTGAGCAGCGTCGATCTCACTCGGGTCACATCCGTGGATATGTGCAGCGGTGAGGGTCGCCAGCTTTATTGCATTTGTGACGAGTTGCGCGAGAACCTCACCCTTGAGGATATCCTTCGTTCGGACGCCTTTGTTCGCGAACGCCCTGAAGAGAGGGACGTTATGGTTCATGAACTGCTGGAGCGCGACCTTTTGACGGAACACATTGTCGCGTTGTTCGCGCTTGTGATCTTCCTCGGCCGTTTGGTCCTGGATTACATTCTTTTGCTTCTTGAATCCCAAGGGTATTTCTCCTGTCAGCTGGAAGTTGCGATCCGCAGTTCCAGACTTGTCTCCAGTTCCGGTGTCAGATGACCCGTGATGAAATTACCGAACCTCGTGATGCATTCGTCAAGGATATACTCCCCTCCTCGCTTCGAGCGCCGAATGACATCGACGAGCGGGAGCATAAGCAAGAGTGGCGAGGAAACCTCTATGTGAGATACCCTGAACATCAAAACCGCACTATCGTCTGCCTTCATATGAACGACGAAGCCGCCCTTCCCCTGTTGAGCCGCGACCGGCATCGTCCAATTTTCTGCAGCCGCCAAAAGTACCGCAGGCAGCAGGAATTCGGGCATGACGACTTCTTCCACGCTGACTTCCGGTCCGCCTGCGAAGATTCTCTTTCCCTCCGTCACCTTGGCGATGGCACCTTGGATCATTTTCATGAGGGTTGGATCGAGAACACGCTTGCGCCGCTCGATTGCGTGTTTTTCCAGTGCAACCTTTGCCGCCGTATACTGATCAGAGGACAGTTCCTGGAGTGAAACGGAGGCACGGCCCATCGTTACGGCGATATCTGTTGCCATCTGCGGGCCGGAGCGGATGAGGATCGGTGGCTCCACCGAGGTAGCGGAGAGCGCGAGAGGAATTGCCTTTGTGAGAATTCCAGCCTTCTTGAATGCCTCATTCAGTTCGCTTGCGCCGGTTTCAGCGTCAAGCTTGTTGTCATCCGGCACCAATGCGGCAGCGCCAAACTGCGGATGGAGAATGGCAATATAGGCGAAGCAGTCCACGAGATGGTACTCGACGCCCAAAAGCTCTTTTGCTTGTACGATTAAAGTCTCGACAGGACGCGTGGGCGCAACGGCCACCGTCAACGGGTTATTCGATGAATTCATAAGTTTGGCTCACATTGGCACCTGAGAATCTTTACAGCTGGCGGCCCGTGCTGCAACAATTTCCTGATAGTGGTTCTTTTAAAGATTGAATGCATGAGCAAGCTAACTGAACATCCTTTCGCCGCCTGGATTGGCGGTCTTGCCGCTGAAAACCTGGTTCAGGTGGATGGAAGCCGGAACAACGACATCAAGCTACGCGGTCTGGCGGCCAAGCGTTTTGCTCTTGGCGTATTCAATGAGCAGCCGTTGCTTGCAATTCTTGCAGAGGATCGTCCTGCCATTCAGGCAATTCGTTGGTCTTCGGCAGCATTGCTGATCAATCGCGATAATTCGGACTGGATTGCACTTTCGTCCAAAGATGTTCGCCCGGGAACTCCTGTTGGCGGAGAGCCCTCTCCGATGCGTCTGTTTATCCCGGTTCAGCATCACCGTTTGCTTGCCTGGAAAAATGTCGACCCTAAGCAGGTCTTGCATATTGGCGTAATGGATGTCGACAAGGAAAAAGGGCTCCCGACGAGTGACGGAAGCCCTTTCATGAACTTGCAGGCAATGATTTTCTTCAATCCGGACGGACCGAGAGCCCGCCCGGCGAAGTGAAATCTTAGAGCATGCCCAGCGCGTTGAGGTAGGTGTTGAGGATTTCGTCTTCCTGGACGCGCTCGTCGCGGTCCTTTTTCCGAAGAGAGATAATCTTCTTCATGATTTTCGGATCGAAGCCCATAGCCTTGGCTTCGCCGTAGACGTCCTTCACATCGTCGGCGATGCTTTTCTTCTCTTCCTCAAGCCGTTCAATTCGCTCGATAAAACCGAGTAGATTCTTGGCGGTTTCGTTGTCGGACATGTCGCTCACGTGCAGAACTCCTTGCTAGATGCGTGCTGGTCACAAGGATTTCCGCAAAAAATAATCCTGTCAACGCGTTTTGCAGTCGACAGGATTAATTAATGAGAATTCCTTGTGGATCGAATTACAGAAGGCGCGGGCGTGGCGCGTAAACTTCCGGTTCGTAGTCGTAAGTTTCGTTTAGAACCGGCGGGGCATCGATCATATCGTTGCACAGATCGACGAGTCCGGCCATTGCAAGACCTTCTTCCATCTTACCGTTATCGATAGGGCGGGTGCTGACGGACAGACCGTTGGCTGGTGTCAGGTTCATTTTTTTACTCCTCGCAGCTTGCTTAAGAAAGGAACACAGTGCTCAATATTAAGAAGATAATGCGTACGGCTGGCGCAAGGAACAATACAAATGCAATTGCTTAGCAAGGAAGCTCTTGAAGCTTGGCGAGCAACACTTCCCGATGATGTGTTGACATGTATCGAAACAATCGACGATTCCGGCCAAGAAGCTGCTGATTTTATCTCTAAATTTCTCCCCGATTTGAAAAATTCCGATGATTTTTCAGGTTTGGTTTCGGCCAATCGCGAAAAGTTCATGGAAATGGGCCGCGCTCGACGTATCCGTTTTCTTGCTTGGTGCGCCGCCAAATTCCATAGTGATAAGGACGAAAGATTGAGGTTGATCTCGAAAATCACCGAGACTGGGTCAAGCGAAGAAGGAAGTGGTTCCGGCAATCAGAGTGTCGGCATCCTGTTTCTCGAAGATATCAAGGCTTTCGCGGCGGCCATGGGACCTCGTGCAGCGGCCTTGATCGTGGACGAGAATACGCTTTCGACTGTTGCTGGCGTTGGTCTTGAGATGGCGAGCGACATGGAATTGCGTGGAGGACGGAAATGAAAAGAACCGGAATTCTAAAGGGTGCGTCGTTGGCGCTGATGTTGTTGGCATCCACGTCAACGGCTCTGGCGGATGACTCTTGTGTCGCGGGCGTTCAGACAGCCCTGGACCAGCAGCGGACGAGCTATATCGCCTCCCAGACAAGTCTTGCTTCCCAAGGATTTTCCAGGCGTCCTGGATCATTCGCCGAAACCACCTGCCTGGACACTCTCATGCAGACTGGTGGTCTAGATATCCTTTTCAAGCCGCCGTCACTCGACTCTATTTTAGGCATGGTCAAGAACCTCGCTTGCAAACAGGCCACGCAGATTTTTGATCGCCTGACAGGTGGTGGTTTGGACAATCTCACCAGCTTGCTTCCTGGTGAAATCTCTTCCGGCATCAACCTCAGTGGTAGCCTGTCCAGTGTTATTGGCTCATCGACGCAGGTTGGCGGTACGCTTGACACCTCGAACGTGTCGACATCTTTGAGAAAGCTTTTCCAATGAAGAAGTTCGCGTCCTATTTCCTTGTTGCAGCAGCGCTGATGGGGTCTGTCCCCATGGCGACCGCCGCACCTGTGCCTTTTAATGAGCCGCCTGGCTCTCAGGCCCGTAAGATCGTCAACGTCGTGTTGGCCGACTACATCAATGCCAGAACTGGTATCCAGATCGGGGTCTCGGTCGTCGATGTTGACCAGGATGGAACGGGAGAGATCGTTGCACGGTTTGTGCATTCTGGTTCGTGTCGTGCAGGCATGGAAGAATGCCGTACGGTCATGCTTCGGCATGATCCCGACAAGAACTGGCAGATCATTCTCGATAAAACGACGAAAAAGATCGAAGTTCTCGTCGATCAGGCGAAAAAGAACCGCCCTGCCCCGATCAAGACGGATAATGTGACCTGGAACTGGTCGTATCCGTCCTACAAGCCGGTACTTGAAACCGCTGGCAAGCCGGTCGAGTTCAAGCCGTTGCCGGATAGTCTCGTCGCGCAGATCGCGCCAGCTTTTGGTCCGGGTGCAGCCAAACTCGTCGCTGATCATGGCGCTCTCAATTTCGAATATGCCGAGCCTGCTATCTCTGGCTCCCTGAAGTCGATCCTTGTCCGGATGAACGGCCTCAATGCTTGTGGTGCGTTGGCCGGTTGTCCGATGCGTCTCCTCGTTCAAAATGGGAAGAACTGGACGCCTATTCTTCAAGTGTCCGCTGAACCGGGCGTGGCCTTGTCGGACGTTGATCGTGGCGGCTATCGCGATCTCGTCCTGTCGACGAAGTCCGGCCTTGTCGTAATGGGGTGGAACGGCAGTGCATATGCAGTGGCCGAGCGCCTGGAACAGAGTATTCCGGAGAAGAAGAGATGAAAATGACGATGCGTAGTCTTTTCCTTGCAACTGCTGTTGCGGCAGTATGTCAGTTCGGGATGGTACAGTCATCACAAGCTGCATCTTCGACCCTGTCGTCGATCATGTTCCAGGATTCAACCGGGCTTAATTACAGCAACGAAGACATTCAAAGCACCTGGAGTGCGTTGAAGTCGATGGGAACAGATTCCTTTCTCGGCGGAATGATCGGCTCCTTCAAGCTGGACGAGGCGTCCCTTATCGCTGGTGCGTTGAGCATCGGCGCGACGGAATTTGATAACTTCCTGCGGACTGGGTCGCTTGGTTCGGTCACGAGCGACATTTCCAATCTACTTTCAAACAACATGCTGAAGGCAGCTGGTATCGACTTGTCGTCATTGACGGGCAGTTTTACCGTTGGTGGTGGCAGCGCAAACGGCGTCTTTAGCGCAACTTCTGTATCTGCTGCTGCTTCCGGCGGCCAGTGCGATCCCAGTGTATCCAACGATCTTGTGAACATTGGCAAGAAGCATGTTGAAATGATGCGCGAAGTCGCCCTCGGAGATGACTATGGAATTTCGAAGATCAATTCTCTGGCTGGCAGTCAGGGAACCGGCACGGGCTTTGCCTCTCTCGGTTGCCTGGACAAGCTTTTCCAGAATGCCGGGTCTGACATTCTGTTCAAGCCGCCATCGCTCGGCAATCTGATGAGCCAGTTGCAAAACTGGACCTGCCCGAAAATCCCTGGCGTGGCTGACCAGGTCATGGGCGGTTTTGGCCAACTCGACATGTTCAACACTCAAGGGATGGGCGGGTTCTACGGCTACAAAGCCTTTGGCGAAGCGAATGATGGCCCTGTCACCCCACAGCCGGGCCTCGGCAATGACGTGAAGAAGGTTTTCGGTTCTTCTTTCGGAACTCTCGCTTCAGTCGACGGCTCCAAGATTTCCTCGATTACCGATCTGAAAAAACTCTTCCAGTAATGACCCAACAAGGAGTTCTCTAATGAAACCAAATCTTCTATCGACGCTGCTTCTTGGGTTTTCCTTGGCCGTAGCCACTGTCTCAACCGCTTCCGCTGAAGATTCCAGCAGTTCGTATAGCTTCAGCGTTCCTGACACCGCAGACAACACTTGCTGCACCGACAAGGATGATGGCTACGACCACGACAACGCCAATGGCAACGCCAAGATCATCATGCAGAACACCAACCAGAAGCTTGCGGCAGTTCAGCTTGCGATCATCGAGACCCTGCGCCTGGCAACGGGTCAGCTGTCTGGCAACTCGCGTGAACAGACTGGTGCTCAGCACACTCTGGCTGACCAGCAGGATGACCGTTCGACCGTTAAGGCCATCGAAGAGCACACACTGAAAGCGATCAACTCCGCGACGACGTCGCCTTCTGCCTGCCGCATCATTTCCGGTTCGCAGAGCGGTGACATGGCAGCTGCGAGCCAGGAGGTTGCTGCCGCTTACAACAAGGAAATGCTTTCCTGGCTTGATGGCTCAAGTGACATGTCCAGCAAGGGGCAGGATGACGCTGTCATGAAGCGCCTTGAGATGCACTGCTCCAGCTTCGCAACGGATGCTGACGTCGAGAGCGGCGTTTGCTCCTCGGAGGCCACACCGGATATGCAGAACGCAGACCTTGATCCCCGTAAGTCTTTGTTCGCTAACAACGGTCCTGTTGAAGCACTGACGGACAATCAGGCCAAGGCTGCGCAGGCCTACATCATGAACACCATTTCTCCGGTGCCGTTCACGAAGCTCTCGGAAGAAGAAGCCAAGACGGTTGAAGGCAAGATGCGTGTTCAGCGTCAGAAGACCGAAATGGGCCGTATCGCGCTTGCTGCGGCAACCCAGCACGAAATTCTGGCTCGCCGTAACTCCTTGTCTTCCGACTCCAAGCGTATCGGCTGGGCCCAGGGAACTGCCGCCAACATGCAGGGTTATGAAAAGGCCGACTATTCCAAGGGTGTCTCTTATGACGATTGGCTGAAGCTCAACAGCCAGTCCTTCCTGCTGAACTCAAACGAGCAGCTGAATGCGGAAGAATCCGAAATTACCGCCCTGAAGCATATGAAGAACATGATGGCCGTTCTGACCTACCAGCAGTTCGAGAATTACAAGGTTCTGCAAAATATCAGTGCGAACCTTGCAATGCAGACTGCTATCCTCGCGGAAGGAACCAGAACAGATATCAACTTCACTTCGGCCCCGGGAAAATCCTCAGCCGGTAATTGATATCCCGGAATAATAGGGAGTTAGGCCATGGGATTTAAGAAGCAGCAAGCAGCAGCGGCAGTTGCAGAAGACGTCGATGCTGGTATGGAAGCCAGCATCGACAGAGAAGCTTCCTCGGTCGAGGAAACGCCGGTAGCCACTGCTGAAGTGGCATCGGATACGGTCGTTGTTGCGAATGAAACCGTGGACGAACTCCAAAAAGCTGACGAGGTTAAGCCGGAGGAAGAAAATGATCCTTCGGCTTCCCCGACTGAATCCCTTGACGATCAGCTTCTCGCTGGCGGCGGCATGGAATTGTCGGACGACGCTATTGATCCTCCTGCTCCTGCCGTTGATGCCGTTCCCGCCGAAACGGGTGCTGCGGTTGAGAACGTTGATGCAGTAACCGAGGCTCCTGCGGCCGATGAAGTCGCACCTGAGGGCGGCAAGCCACGTTTTGAGCCTCTTGTCGGCAACGGAAGCGCTCTCTCGCAGAATGCACAGCGTAAGGCCGCTCAGGCTGAAAAAGACGCGGCAAGACAAGGTTATGGCGGCGGCGGAGGTGGCGGAGCAATCGGCGCGCTAGTTTCAGCCCCAATTTCCGGTCTCAAATGGGCCCTTTCTGGCGTTGGAGCCGGTATTATGCATGCTGGAGGCCAGAAACTTGCAGACCGTTTCTTCCAGCCAGGTGATCCGGTATCCGTTGCGAAGCGTGCGTTCAGGCATCGTTACGCCGCGTACGATGGCGCTATCAAGAAGATGAACGCTTCAACGGCTGCGCGCGATGCCAGTATCGATCAATTGAACAACCTGATCGTTCAGTCAGAAGCAGGCCGCACCCTCAAGCAGATGGCCGAGGCCCGAAAGGTGGAACTGCACGATTTGATGAGCGACGTCAGATCGGGCAAGGATCGCGACCCGTTTGCGCTGAAGTGCATGGAGAGATTGGAGCGCGATCCGAACTTTGGTCCAGCCGCTCAAAATATGGTTGCGGCTCAGAAGGCCTTCACCGATGCAGAAGCCATCGCACAAACAAACCTGGCCCGTCTCACTGCGGATCACGGAGCCGACATCAACCCAACGTTTGAAGCCAATCGTCTCGTTGGCGCAATTGAAAAAGCCGAAACGGACGCCAAAAAGCCCCTTCCACTTGAGGTAACGGCGAAAAACAGCGAGACTGGTGCTGAAGAAAAAATCGACACTGAGAAGCAGCACAAGAAGTTCATGGAGGCTCTTGATAAGATCAAGGAAACCATTGCCGCGCTGCTTCATAAGATCATGTCCAAACTGGGGATAGGCGGCCCTAAGTAAGTTATGCACGATGTGTTCATCATTGAAGCACCCGGTAAGGTCCGGGTGTTTCAGGACCTCCTCAGAAAAGTCGGTGTCGAGGCAAAGGTCCAGGCGACCAATGGTCATATTTGCGAATTTCCAAAAGAGCCGCGAGACCTTGGGATCGATCAGGCGTTTCGGCCTTTCAACCGCATTTTAAAAAATCCAGAAACTGGTCGCTACATCCGCGAAGCGCTCACAGGAGCGAAGAACGTCTTCATCGCGACCGATGCTGACCAGGAAGGCGATGTCATCGCCTGGGACGTAGCAGAACTCATTGCTGACATATGGCCGGAGCCTTTCAGAGTGCGGCTCAAGGGCATGGACGAAGACTCTGTCCGCGAAGCGATCACTGACGCTAGAGCTGTCCGAAAAGAGGACGCTGTGCCGGGTCGCACCCGCGCGATCCTGGATCGAATGATAGGGTTCACGTTGTCTCATAAGGGTGTGAAGGTCGGCCGCATCAGAACCCCTCTTCTTGGCATCTGTCGCGATGAAAACCTTCCGGTTGCCAGATTGCGCCTGATTGCCCCCTCGAAGGATCGTGGGCGGCCCTGGGTTGCAGAGTGTGATGTTCTCGACCCGATTACCCTAAAGATTGCCAAGCAGCTGGAAAATGTCCAGTTCCCCGAACTGGACAAACGGCGGCAAAGCCAGCCATATACGTCGAAGCCGAAGCACACCGGGGAGGTTCTTGTCAGGGCGGGGGACGTCTTGCAATTGAAGCCGCATGAAGCTCAGCAGAAGATGCAGGACCTTTATGAGTCCGGTAAAATGTCATATCCGCGTGCAGGTTCGAAAGGCCTCTCTCCCACGATTGCTGCGAAGATTGCCGAAATCGTGAAGAAGAGCCGTTATAACTTTGAACCGGCGAATGTCGCGACGAAGACCGATGCGGATGTTCACGACGCCCCCTACCCTATTGGTGCTGTCAATGTGACCCACGACCCGGAGAAGGTCGGCGATCATGAAGGCATGCGTGTCCTCATCGCGCGTGACCTCGTGAAGGCTGGGCAGAGCCACATCATTGAGGAAGCTTTCGGCTCTGTGGCAGGTGACCATCTCCGCAAGCTTGGCTTCTCTGACGCTGTCTCCGACTTTGTTGCGAAGCTTCCCTGGCGGCGCGAAAACGGGCCGCGTTATCCCGGTCAGGAAGCGTGGCCAGAAAGCCAGGTGATTAATCGTCTCCCTGAGACGGTTCTTCTGGAAGCTGTGATGAAAAAGGGTCTTGGCCGTCCCTCGACATGGGCGCGTCACGTTGAGAAATTCATGGAAGATGGCCTGGTCGACAATCAGTTGAAGCTGACTGGCAAAGGGAAAGCGTGGGCCGAGGCAAGTCCGGAAGTGCTCCTTGACCCTCGCCTTTCGGCTGCAATCGAATCCGCGTGCGAACGGGTCACCGATGCGATCATGATCGATCCTAACCGTGAGCCATGGGAACTGCTGTCGGAGAAGATTATCAAGGCTTTGCCTGCTGACATCAGGCAGAAATTGATCGAAGCTATTGCGGATGTGAAGCAGCGCCCGAAGATCGATCTTACTGCCATGTATCGTTCAACGGTCGGTCTCGATGAAGTCCTCGAAGCGGCCAAGGAGAAGACTTATTCTCTCGGCCCCAAGGCTCCAACGCTGGAAGACTAGTTTTACTTGAAGGAAGGTCCTGGCGGTGTGCGACGAGGTCCGCGCGCTGCTTGCACGGCGAGATTGCCCTTTGCCCGGTTCCTGAGCGATATGAAGGCGTCGGCATATCTGGTCGCGCAACCAATGTTTTCAGCGACAGCAACAGGTGCACCGAAATAGAAGACCGTCCATTGCCCGCCTGGGAGATTGGAGCGCTTGGTGATGGTGAAAATATCCCCATCAAATGTGGTCTTTTTAAAGGAATTCTTTTCGTGCTTCCACCCACGCGGCGTCGGAATGTCCTGGAACGGTTCCTGTTCGACGTCGAATTCGCCGGAAATCTCCCGGATCAATGTCATCAACCGGTCAACGCTTCGCGTCAACGTATGGTTCATATCTCCAGATTCGATGATTGGACCAAGGACGGATGCCGCACTCGATGCGACACTGATTCGTGCCAGGCGTGCAAGCCTGGTCTGGCCGATAGCGACGCGCCCCATCGAATCTTCCACTCCATTGATTGCGGATGTGAAAATTGGTGTATGTTCCGTATAGAACTCCTTGAGGCTCGCAAGCTTGGAAAGGAGTTCATCGACGAGGACGGGGTATTCTAAACGCATAAAGGCTCTCCATACACTGCAAGTATTGAAGAGCCTTTGAAAAACCACAAGGGGCCGTTTAAGGTTTATGCAGCAGAGCGGCTGCCCTCGTCGTCATCCCCTTCCATGTCGGTTTCGACGTAATTGCCGTTGTCCTGGACTTCGAGGCCAAGAGCGTGCGCCATGTACCGTGCGAACGTCTTGCTCTGCGCGTCAATCATGAGCGTGTGTTTCGGATCGTCGTGGGTAGCGATCTCTGCGAGAGACTGCATGTCCGGGATGTACTTCGGGAAGAGCATTCCCTGTTGTTCGGCCTTGAAGATGTAGTCCTTGATCCGTGGTTTCGCCATCAGCGAATCCATCTTGGCTTTCACACCGGGCCACCTGTTTTGAAGCAGCAGGACCTGCGTCTGCTTGAAGGGAGCCCCCGTCTGCTCGATGGCCTTCTTCATTTTCTCGTGGACGGTTTGCCGGATCGCCCAATAGTCCCCGTCAGCCACATCGATATCTTCCTTGCTCGTCCCAACCGGGATAAGGACGATATCGCAGAGTGCTGCGAGCGCCAGGTCGAGTGCCGAGCGGTTTGCACCACCGTCGATGATCATGACCAGGTTCTGTTGGGTGGCGAACTTGGCATAAACCTGGAGGATGTGGTTGAGGTCTGTTTCTGGATCGATGTTGGGGACGGATGTCATTGCGTACCTGCGTTTCAGGTGGAATTCGTCCGGTCGAACCGTTCGAACGTCCGTCTGCAGGATCAGGGTGTCGATGTCGAGACCCTTGGACATGCCGTGGGCGAGGAAATGGGATACCAGGGTCTTTCCGGAGCCGCCCTTCTTGCCGAATACGCCGATGACTTTCATGGTACTACTCCTCTTAGCCCGGCAGGACTTTGTTGTCCTGGATGTGCTGCTCGGCTATTTCGATCATCCGCTCAACGATTGCCGAGGCCGAGACTGTGCGTTTCAACCTGATCTGCTCGTGGGCGGCGAGGTCACGGACCCGGTCCGCAACGTGCGGCGAAAGGGTATACGAGGACTCCCGCTTCTTTTCGTCGCTAACCCTTGGCCTTCCCCTCAGCCTTGGTTTTGCCTGCAGACTGTCGGCGTGGACCGCTGCGTCGTTCACTGGCAGGTTGTCTGTTTTTTGAGTTGCCGGGTCCGAAACAGGTGGTGGCGGCAGAATGGCTTCTTCGCTCTTGGGTGCCGTTTCAGGCTGCGGAACCTCTTGCGGTAACTCACCCTTCGCCTCGACTGCCAGCGCCGGGCCCCGAGGTGTCACTGTTTCTTCGACCGCCGTGGGGGCTGGAACTGGTGTCGCGCTGGCAGTTTGTTTCTGGGCCTCGGGTGAAATGGCGCGCTGAAGTTCCTCGCGCTGTGTCTCAAGGCTGGTGGCAGTGCGAAGATCAGTAACGGGAGGATGTGGCCGATCAGGTTTTCCAATCGGATTTTCCAGGCGAATTTCCTCCATAAGGAACTGCAACCGGTTGTTCCCCCGGAGGGCCGCCATCGCAGGATCGTTCGCCGGATCGGCCTTGTTATCAATTTTTCTGTTGGTAGCGTTCATCTGTCCGCCTCTCTGCCTTGTCGGTTGTCTTTCAAGCGCTGCAACTGCGAATCAGTGTCCTGAATTAGCACGATTTGGACGCTAATTGGTTAACAAACTGTTAACATCTTTGGACGATTTGCACCGATCCGATGATCGTCTCGGGCTAATCTGCTGCCATTACAATATGTTGACTTCCTCATAATAAATTTCCCTAGGTCCCTGCTTTGGCCCTTGGCTATGGTCCTGTTACTCCCGGATGCTCATCGCCTGACTGCAGGCCTGGAAGTTTTCGAATCAGGGTCTCATTCTCGTTGAGTGAGATCGGCATATCGAAATTGGCTATGTTTCACTGAGGTACACAGCAAGACTTGCGCGTAGCTTGTGAGGCCGTCCCGATCACAGCATTGTTGGCAATTTGGAGAATGGGCAGATAGGCCTTTTGCCTGATGTACTGCTCTCATGCTTGGACAATAGCAAATGATCCTCTCGGCCTCATTCGGTCTTTGCTAGTTAAGCTAATTTGCAGCTTGTCCGGCTGGCAGTTATGACATCTCGCTGTCAGGCTGCGGGGCAAACGTTCAATTTGTGAATGATGCAACTCGCCTAATCGCATCACTGCCCATTATGGCAACAGGTCCGCATTATCTCTGGAGCCGACCAGGCTATCCAATTATGCAAATGCGCTGGTATGGGCAGTGCCTATCATCGTGGTTTCATCATCTACACGTTTCGTGGCACCCGCACATGCTCGCGGTAAATGATTGTCTGAGCCTCTGATGCTGGTTCCCTCACGAGCAATTATGCGGATTTGTGCTCAGTCTATTTTCCTATTAGGAAATTATGATAACGGTCAGGTTCTCAGCGATGAGGACACAGGGCTATACTGACCGTCTCCTAACCAGACTGACGCTTGGCCTGGTCGAATATCGCGTTGCTTGCTTTCGCCGTTTGTGGCTGTTTCTGGCATGAAGGAAATACCTAATAGGAAAATAGGATATGATCCAAACACCAGCTAAGGTGTTGATAATCGTGCATTCAGCTCGTTATCTTGGATTGTACGGAATGATTGTCAAACTGTGGGTTTTGCCAAGACGCACGGACCCGGATGATCTTTTAGGAAACTCCACCAGGGTCATATTTGGCGATGATCTTGTGAGGACAGTCGGCTGTGGGCAAGCCTGCCTCCCGTTCTCCGATCCACATTGGCTGGGAGGGGCTGAGAAAAGTCTCATGGCTGTCTGACGGCCTCCTACCGCAATCGCCAGGTAGCATCTGATGGTGGCTTCCTGTTTTTGAGCTGTCCTGTGAGCATGAAAGGACATTCGGAAATGAGTGGCCGATGTGACTATCGTATCTGCGTCGGAGACTGCGATACTCGCTTGAAATGAGGCAGCCATCCCGTGATTATCGCTTGCTATTTGTCGATGGTGATACTTTCCTCCCAGCCTCCCAGCCTCCCAGCCTCCCAGCCTCCCAGCCTCCCAGCCTCCCAGCCTCCCAGCCTCCCAGCCTCCCAGCCTCCCAGCCTCATAGGAACTGATGCAGGTTGAAAAACAGGCTATTTGCATCTTGTTCGGATTGGGCGTCTTGATCTTCTGCTGCTCGGAAGTTGGTCTGGCAACCAAATAGGCAAGCGTTCACGGATGATGATTGCCAGGTAGACACGCTTGGTAACTGGCAGTTCGTCTGATTGTATCGGACTCAATGAGGAAAATTGACAACTATGACAGCAAGCTATGACGCAATGAGCCCATCAGCTTCTTTTGCTGGTGTTACGGCTTCATCGTTGAAAGACGGTCTAGCATTCTATTTTGAGGGCGTGCTGGCCTGGTGATTGGCTGCTTTTCTGGTTCGGCAAGACCGGAGCCTCAAATCATGGTGATACGGAGTGAGCGTCTTAGCCCGAGATCATATTGATCAGGCATAAAAATAGGCTCAGGGCAGGGTAGCCGCCGAGCCTATTTTTCTATTGCGCTATTTTCCTATTAGGAAAATTGGCGGCTAGGAAATCAGCCTTTGTTGTCGAGGAAATCGAGAAGCAGAAGCGGCGTGGAATCGCCGTCTCGCAGCGGCGTGGTGTCGTTGATCACCCAGCCATCGCCTGGATTTCGAAGAAGGCAGCTGCATGGTGTCCACAAGGGTTCGCCGTCCTCTCCATACTCAATATTCTTGCGTTGCGCCGAGAACCGGCCCGCCCGATCAGGATCAACGTTGGCCCTGAAAAATGGAACCAGGAACCACGGTTTCTTGGACTTCGCCATCCACTTGCTGTCTTCGGGTGAAATGCTGGGGGCGATGGAGGCGAGAATTTGGTCGACCGTCAGATCGCCTGTCCCGCCAACCTGGTATTCCGCTGCTTCGCCGCTTTCGGTCTCGCCTGTAACGATGATCCCGGGCTTGCCATATCGACTTGCCATTTCGAGACCCATCTGGACTGCAGAAACAGCGTTTGCGATTGGCCCCTTGATCTGCTCGGCGTCATCCAGCACCGCGATCAAGCCGTCGTCTACCACTTCGGTGTGTTCTGCTGGCGGCGGCATGATGAACGCAGCCGCGTTCGGGGTGAGGGCTACCTGACCGTATCTCGGCGTCTCGAAGAGGACGTCCAGCTCCTTGCCTGTCAGATGGTCTTCACTTTCCAGCATGACCTTCTTGAGGAGTACGATGCCTCCGACACGAAGGCCCATGTTGTCATAGTAGAATTTGAACGTGATCTGATTTTTATCAAGTTTCTTTGGGTCGTAACGCAATTTGACGTGAAATATCTGACCGGCGCGGATTTTCAGTTCAGGAATTGGTACGAGGACTTCGACGCGGGCACCAACCTCTTCAAACCAACCCAGAATTCTGGCCGGTACGTTGAATGTTTTCGTAGGCTTATCCTGCATCATGGCTTGTGAATTTCCTGGGGCTACGGGACTATTGAGGGGCTTCTGGAGATTTTGCATGCGCGGTGACTCGATAATTTACGATACAGAGAACTCGTCCTTGAACAGGAAGTTCGGTCAGATTACTCAATATGGTGGTATAAGGGTCGCATCTGATCTCCAAATCAAAGAGGAACAATCCTTAGACATTCGCCTGCTGCCGTGGGTCGTGCCCAGCCCAGGCGCGTGTAGGGTCACAAAAGTCGGACCCGAAGAGTTGACGCGCCCTGACCGTCTCCCAGAATTTAGCGCGGCAAAAAGAATTTACAAGTTCATGGATGCTGGATACGGCCAACCAATCAATTTTATCACCTATAACGGGTTGGAACATGATGATAAGTTCCTTCGAGAACTGTTTTTCCGCAACCTTCATGACCCATGGTTTACTTCTGGTGCACTGAAAACGCGTATCGACCTATTTCCTCTAGTCCAACTGATACATGCGGTAGACAGCAAAGCTCTGGTTATTCCGACAACCGAGGACGGAAAGTTCTCATACAAATTGGACCGGATTGCGCCCGCAAATGGAATCGAACTCAAGGCGCATGACGGACTTGGTGATGCACATGGTTGTCTTGACCTCATAAAAATCATTATTGAACGTGCTGGGTGGGCGTGGGAGTTGGCTCAAATCAACGGACGTACTGCCAACGCGACGACCTCTATCCAAAAATCTGTTACGGATGTCAAGCCATTGTGGTTGTTCACTCATTTCGGCGAACCCGAGTTTATTCCGGTCTTTCCGGTGGCCGTTTCGGGTAAGGATGCGCACTTTTGCGTCGATCTTCGCAGGAAGGATTACCGCGAGGTATTTGAGGGAAATAAAGATAAACTTCTATTCAAAGGAAGCTGTTTCCACCGCCTTGAACCAAAACGGCTTCCGACATTCGTGAGCGAAGACCTGGTTCGCAAGGCTGGCATCGAATTTGACGCGCTCGAACTTCTTGAACGCGCTGAAGAGATCAATGGCGATTTGGCCTTCAAGGCTGACTTAACAGCCGTGCTCCTTGAGCAAAAATATCCCAAGCTCGCAAATGAGCAGAGCGAAGATAGGCTGTTCCCGTTCATGACCAACACGGCGAAGGCTGAGATGCGTCGGTTCGTAGAAGCTCCGACATGGGAAGAACGGCTGAGATGTCGGTTTACCGATCCGAGAAGCCGCGACTTCGCGGCCAGGATCATTCTGGATGCGCATCTGCACGGCGACGCAGAGGTCTCTGAAAAACTTGTTCAGCAGGTGAGGGATATCTGCCAGCCGATCATGAACCGGCCTTTCGATGGAGCGGATGCAAGGTGGTTCACGTTGTCACATGCAATGGCTGAAGAGCCAGATCAGGCCTGGATCGATTGGGCGCTCGAATATTACGGAGCCGACCCACGGCTGACCGGCGAAGTTCCCGTCAAAGTGGATAAGGACGTTTTAGCTGCGGAGCCTGAAGCCACCCCGCAGCTGGCATTCACATTTTAGGCGAGTGCCTTGTCGGCCTGCATTTTCAATTGCTGTACGATGGCAAGCACGAGGTGATAGCACCAGCGCAAGCCTAAGATGGTCATCCAGCCGCAACCAATGGTCAGGATTGCGTAGACCCACAGCGATCCCATTGCGATGAGCTTGTCGACTACGCCTGGGCTGGTTGCCCAGGTGGTGAGGGAAGGAATATCCAGTTTCGGAATAGGACCGACGGTTGCCCACGCGCTGGTTGCCTTATCGTATAGCTTATTGGTTGCCCATGCGAAGCCAGAAACAAGCGCTAGGTTCGCCCCAACACCCATCAGACGCACGGTGCCATCGAGGCCATTGAGGACTGTCTTCATTGTTTTCAACATCACTGTAGGCTCCGTTCTGTGTAGATTGGTTCCGGCTGAATTTCGGCTTGTGGAATGAACCGTGGTCCCCGGTCCTGTTCCTGTGTTTCGTTTTCGATTTCCGATGCCCAGGCTGGCGCGTCGCCAGTGGGTGCTGGCTCGTTTTCGTTTGTCGAAACGAAACCTCCACCGTCTTTCTTGTAGATGTCCGGATAAAACCGGATGCGGTCGTTGCTGTCTGGCCAAGCTGTCCAGTATCCGATGATGACACGCACGGGCTCAGGCGGGTTGTGGTTTCTCATGTCTCCGGATGAAATCCACTGATTCACCTGGCCGGTTGGCACCTGGAGAACCCATGCTGCGATATCACGAACCTGCTCAATCCGGACGCAGCCTGCCGAGGCGGATCGCACGGCATCTTCGAACTTTCCTGGATCATTGGTGTCATGCATGTAGATCGCCTGATCGTTCGACAAACCGATTTTCAATGAGCCGAGTGCATTGTTCTCACCCGGTCTCTGGACGAAGGTTGTTACCTGATACGCTCTGTCTGCAGCATCGAATGCCGATACGGTGCGACCATCCAGGATAACGTCGAAGCCAGAGTTTTCGAAAAACTCCGGATCGTCAGCAAGTTTGTCGCGCCAGTTCTTCCTGGCGATGATCGACTGCGGCACGGTCCATGTCGGATTCGGCCTCACGAAGGTAACGGTGTTGTCGAGTTCTGGAGTAGGGGTGGCCTTGCTTCCAACCACTGCCTTGCTCTCGATTACCGGATTTCCGTCCTCATAGGCTGTGACCACGCCGCTCGCGATGTTTACGACGATCACACGGCCTGTCTGTGGTAGTGACAGGTTGCGGATGCGCGACAAGGTGCCCTTGATCGCTGCGGCCTCGGCTGAACCATCAGGAAGCGTTGCTGCCCGGTTATGGAGAGCGGTCCTAACCCAGTCCACGGGATTTTCGGCATGCGCCGTCATGGGTGCCATGAGCATGACACCCAGAACCATCGTTTTCAGAAAATTCATGTTATCGGCCTCTGTTTGCCCCTTGAGCAGCCAGGTTCTGGGCGTCTTCGATTTCCCCCACTGACATGCTTTGTTCCAAGGCTTCCATTTCAGCTTTCGCCGCTGTGCCTTCTGCTCCGTTGTCACGAGCAGCGAGGTTTAGCCAGGAGTGGGCGATCACCTTGCTCTTGCCTACGGCATGGCCACGTAGGTACATCTGCGCTAGCTGCCGCTGAGCAGGGGCGTAACCCTGCCGTGCGGCCAGCGTGAACAATCGGGCAGCTTCGGACGGATCGAGATTCGCACCATCGCCGTTCATGTATTTGATCGCAAGGTTATACTGAGCAGACGGATCACCTGCAGCGGCTAGCTCCGACAATCCCTTGAGGCTTCTGTCAGCCATCTTGAATTCGCCAATCGAACCGCAAGCCTTGCAGTTTTCCGACGAGAGGTAGCGTGTGACGTCGGCGGGCTTAACGATGCCTTCGACGCGCTCCGTTGCTGACTTGTTGCCACTGGCTACAGCCATGTCAAACATTCTTCGCCACTCATTAGGATCGAGCGGGACTGCCTCACGCGTCTCCAGCAAGATCGACAGACGATATTGAGCCTCGGAATGGCCCATCTCGGCGGCGATGCGATATTCTTCAGCGGCCTTGCCCGGCTGATACGAGCCCTGGAAGCCGCTTTCAAGCAGCAGGCCCATGTTGAAACGTGCGGATGACGAGCCCATTTCGGCAGCTTTGCGGAAATAAGACATTGCCGAGGAGCGGCTGATACTGGTTCCCTGGCCCTTCATGGCCATCACACCGAGGTTGTTTGTCGCCTTGGCGTCGCCAAACTTCGAGGCACGTTTGTACTCTTCGATGGCTCGTTCGTAATTGCGAGGGACACCGATACCGTTTTCGAAGCGATATCCATTCTCGAAGCCATGGCTTTGTGCAGTCGTCGTTTCAGCGGGAAACAGCGGATAAACGTGTGTTGAGCCAGCGCAGCCTACGAGAGCTGTGGACATGGCTAGAATTCCTGCAAGAGCGAGACGGCGCATGTAAGTGTCCTAAGGAGTTAATTCCTGTTACGACAATGCTACTGTGGAAAATATCGCTGACTCAAGGGTGACTGAGTTGAACGATGCCATTTTCTTTGAGCCACAAAAGGTTTTCTTGCTCACTGGGCTCCAGCTTTCCAGAATCCAGGAGCCATTTAACGTACTTCTTTGCCTTCTGGTCCAGGCGAAGGGTCTTGCCCTTCATCTGCAATCGCGTCATTAGCACTTTCTTCCTGGCTTCAGCTTCGACAGAAAAGGCGCGACGTTCTTCACAAAGCTTTTTCATCTTTGCGAGGGCGAGTTTGTAGTCATGGAACAAGTCAAGCGCAATCCACGGATGGGTCGGGCTTTCTCTGAAAATCTTGAAGATTTTCCGGCCTTTTGGGTTGATGGAGTAGCTCACGTGGTAACTTGGAATTTGTCGCCGTTCCTGGTTTTGGCGGATCATTTCCTCGTAGCCGACGTCGAGATTATGCCCCTTCCAAAGCGGCACCGCGCCTGAGGGGCAGTGCTCTGAATCGGTTCGAAACAAGCGGCAATAACCTATCTCCTTGTCGAGCACGACAATATAATACGGTTCCATAGAAGAACTCCTTGCACGCTAGGTGCCGTCCGCCTGCCTGGGCGTTTAATTTTCCAAATTTCGAAGAATAATGTCACTTCTTTGCTGCATCTCGTCAACCAAGGAAATGTCGACGGTTTTGCAGGTGATCGCGTTTTTGGAAAAGCATGCCTGTATATCGGCCCAGACGGATTTGTCGAATTTTCGCCACTCGTTGGTGCCTTCTCCGGCAATTGGCATCGCTCTAACGAGGTTTGCGTCAGTTACCTTCAGGTCGACGTCTGCGTGCCCTTCGTCCTGGGATAGTGCCATTGCGAATTCGTGAACGATGTGGAGACGAGACTTGTTTCCCGTCGGATCGCCGAGCGTTCCATAGATTTCACGGTTCTCATGGCGGCCGTTTGCGAACCGGATGCGCATGATCACGACCCATCCGGTTTGGCCGCCTTCAAAGGTCGTCGTGGCGAGGAATGCGGATACTGCTCGGTTGGAACTGGCCCTCTTGACCTTGATATCCTGTTGCGGCTCGACCGCCCTTACCGTTTCGACGGCATTTCCCGCTGCTACGGCTTTTGGAATGGTTGCAAGCCTGGAAGGCTCCATGAAGTTGCGAATGTCCATCTTGTGCTGGTACAGCCAAGCGGATTGCTCTTCTATGGCTCGCCGCACGTGATCTGGACCCCACGCAGGAAGAAGCACGGTTATGACGGCATCGAACACCGTTTCCGGGTACCAGTATTCGATCTCCTGGTCTTCCATCTTGGAGTAGGCTTCTTCCAGCTTTCCCACAATGGTCTCTGCGGCCTTTTCGAGCTGCTTCATGTAGTTCTGCATTGCTGCAGGTGTCATCGACTTGGGAGGCGCATTCGCGTTGTCAGCAAAACCGACAATGGTCGCATGTCTGCTGGTCAGAAGCGAGATAATCTCTTCTCGATCTAGAGAGTTGAAGATGACGCTCATTGCGGCATACCAAAGCCCTGGAAGGAGTTGCTTGGTCAGTCCACGCGCGTCGAGCGGAACACCTGCCGACAGCAATGCTTCACTCACCAGAGAGCGGGCCTTTTTGCGTTCTTGAAGCTCTTGTTCTCTGGATAGCACCACTGGTTCTTCCAGTGGGAGGCCTTCGGCATCCGACATCTTTACTCAACCCCCTCGAAGCCACTTGAAAAATGATGGCCTGCTCAGTCGCGGAGGACAAGTGTAAAAGAGAACGACGCGGGAACGGTGAAGTGCTCACCATTCCCGCGTCGTAGCTTGTTAGGCTTCCTGTGTGGCGCGAGCCCGTGTTCTGCGAACCGCCTTCACCGGAGTGGCGATTGGCTGTTCGGGCGCTGCCTCCTGCTCGACTTCCTCTGCCTTGTGACCCAGTTTGGTTTTCTTGGCGTCGACGCTCTTGGATGCGGAGAAGTCCTTGCCGACTGGTCTGTAGCCTTTCGATAGACCGAAATGCCTGATGTATTCCGGGACGGTCATGCCGTAGTCGGTGCCCAGATGGCGTTTCAGCATCTTCCTCGTCGTCCCGTCAAACAAGCTCCTGACGACCTCGCCGTCGAAGGTCTCTTCCTCGGTCATGTTGTTGAAACGTTTCGCAGTGCCATCAGGGTTGGTGCCAAAGCGGTCCAGCAGATGCTTGAACTTGTAGTCTGGAGCCTTCGGATCAGGGTTGTTGAACTCGGTGATTGGCTCTTCCGCTGCAACAACCTCTGGCGTTTCCGTTGTGGTCACCTCTGATACAGCTTCCGTTTCAGTTTCCTGGGGTTCAGCTGCTTTTCTGCCGGAACCCTTCGGTCTGCCTGGCTTGCGCTTCGCAGTAGCCTGCGCGCCTTTTTTCCTGCCTCGACGTTTCTCTGGTTCTGCGGTCCGCAGTTGCGGGGCTTCTGTCGTGGAGGCTGCTGCGGGTGCCTCAGCAGGCTTTGTTTCTTCGACGGGTGCTGCTGTTGGTGCCGGTGCTGGGGTAGCCTTCGCTGTGGGGGTATCGGCTGGAACTACGCCTTCTTCTTTGTTCTTTAATTCGAGGAGCCGGTCGCCGAAATTGGTTATAAGGTCTCCAAGCGCGTTGGCGTCGACTTTGTTGCCGCTTGCTAGAAGGTCCTTGACGATATCAACTGTGTAGGCGAGGACCGTGCCTGAGGGTGTGTTTGCCATAGCAGGTATTCCTTTTCCGAGTTGTAGTGAACTCTTGCATTTTCCGGTTCCCGTAGCCTTTTCCCCCAGGCCATGGAGAACTCAATCAGCGTTGTAGGCCTATTTCTCCGGAATTAAAAGACATCGGAATTTCTGTTTCGCACTTTTTTGTGCTTTTTCATCGCCTGGCAGCGTGCATAAGGCCTTATATTAGGTCTCATGGCCATTTCCACGGACAGTCGTCGGTTGCGCCACGGTAAATTCAACCCGTTATCGCTGCTGAACTGGTCCCGGTTTTTTTCCTCAGTCACTCCAGCATTCCTTGTAATACGAGGTTTCCAGCTTCGTTTCCAAAGAGGCGCAGCGAATATGGTTCGAAACGGTGCACTGGCTTCTATGAGAGGCCTTCGGCAAACGTTTTTCTAACGAAGAGAGCTTTTTCCTTTGAAAAAGGCGGTTTCTGTTCTCATCTATATGGGTAGCTAATCCTACTTCGAAATGATGACCGAAATAGACGCCTCACTGTTCTTCGATGTTCCATTGCCTCGTGTTTCGAAACGGCAGACGGGCGCGACCACCTATGGAATCCTGAGCGGCATTTTTGGCTTTGGAGGTTTCAGGTCCGGCCAGGGAGAGATTGTCGATCACCTGGCCAGGGGAGGGGATGCCCTGGTTCTCATGGCGACCGGTGGCGGAAAGTCCTTGTGCTACCAGGTCCCATCGCTTTCCCGTGCCGGAATGGGCCTGGTTATTTCTCCTTTGATCCCGTTGATGAAGGATCAGGTGGAAGCTTTGCGCCGTCGTGGTATCCGCGCTGCTGCTCTGACCCATCTTCTCGACCAGCGTGACCGTGACGAAATAGAAGTTGCGCTGTCGGAGCGGTCAATCGACGTTCTTTATGTCTCGCCTGAACGTCTGCATACACTTTCCTTTGAAAGACTGCTGTCGCAGCAGGAAATTTCTCTTATCGCCGTTGATGAAGCTCATGTCGTCAGCCGTTGGGGGCATGCTTTCCGGGAAAGTTATCTTGTCGTCGGCGATTTTCTGGCACGTTTTCCTGGCGTTCCGAAGGTTGCTTTGACCGCCACTGCTGACCCTGACACGCAGGAGGATATCCTTAATCGATTGAATTTGGGTCAAGCCAGGATTTTCAAGAACAGCTTCGACAGACCGAACCTGGCCGTCGACGTTCGTCGGAGAGGAAATGTTCAAACGGACATTCTTGATATTCTTCAAGCTCACCCCGCTCAGGATGGAGTGATTTTCTGTTCGACAAGAAAGGCGGTGGAAGAAACCGCGTCATTTTTATCGAGAGAACAGGTCCGTTGTGTCGCCTATCATGCCGGAATGACCAAGGAGCAGCGCGGGTTTGCGCAGAAACGGTTCATGGAAGAAGAAGGGATCGTAGCTGTTGCTACGATTGCCTTCGGTATGGGCATCGACAAAGCAAATGTTCGGTATGTCATTCACACGAGCATGCCGAGCACCGCAGAAGGGTATTATCAGGAGATCGGTCGCGCTGGTCGTGATGGATTGCCTGCGCATGCTTATCTTCTTTATCGTCCCTCCGACGGAATGCAGGCACAACGCCGTATCGTCGAACAGATCGAGGTCGAAGAAGATGACGCAGTCAAACAGTTTCTGTTCAAGGACCTGGGCAAGCTGCAGGATATGATGGGCTTCGTGGAGTCCGCGCAATGTCGCAGGAAGTCGTTACTCCACCTCTTTGGTGAAGAGTTCCATGGCAGCTGTGGGTCGTGTGACCGTTGCCGTTACCCGATCAATTGTGAAGATTGCTCGGAAACGGCCCGTTCACTGGTCAAAGCAATTGCATCCACTGGACAGAAATTCGGTGCTTCCTATTTGACTGAGGTGCTTCATGGCCTCCCCACAACCCGTGTTCTTGCAAATGAACATGAGCACCTTACCGTTTTTGGCGCGCTGAGATCGGTGGCAAAACGCGATCTTCTTTCATATCTTCGCCAAATGCGTGTCCAAGGCTACGTCAAATATGGAAAGAACGGCGTTCTGGGGCTTGACCAGGGAGCCTGGCCACTCATTCGCGGCGAGGGTTCGGTCAAGCTCACCGGTGTAAACACGCGTCGCCCTTTGTCTGCATCATCCTTGGAAGCTCGTCCAGCTTCGAAAAGCCGATCCGTGGGCTTGCCTGCGCGTTCCCAGGCCTTGTTGCAGGAATTGCTGTCGTGGCGAGCGAGCCTTGGTGGTCTTGGTTCTCACGTTTCGGCAAACAAGTTGCTGGAGGTTGTGGCGCTTGGTCAGATCGATATCCTAACCCTGAAATCCACCCTTGATCCGCATTCAATGCTTTCCGAGACGGATTTGAACGGGGCTTACGGGATCGTACAAAAGGCGAGGGGGCCGCACGCAGCCGTGGACCCCCTCGCTTCGATTGCATTCTGACCGGCTGATCACGCAGCCTTTGCGCGGATCGTGGCGATCTTGTTGGCGATTGCGATGCCGGTCTTCGTAATCGGTCCCTCGATGTTGCGGTGACTGGAAACGTCCATTTCCGGTATGCCCGTCATCACGAACTTGTTCTCGGCTTCGATGATGATCCACCCGATATGCTCACCGGCCTTCGTCTTGACCTCATAACCGAATGTGGAATCGGCGGTCTGGGTCTTGGCTGGCCCGATAACGGAGCGACGTTTCGCCGGTTCCATTTCCAGGGCCGTGAAGTCGAAGCGGTAATCCCCATTGTCTCCAATGATGTAGTACGCCTTCAGCTCCTTAATGAAGCCTGGTACGTCGCCGCTGATCTCGGCGCTCTTGTGATTGGCGGTCATCGCGGCCGGGAACGGTCCGCCCGATGGATGCGGGGTTCTCGTGATCGGTGAAACCGGCGCGGTTTCCGCCGTTGCAGGCGTCTTTTTCGCCCGGGTCTTCTTTTCTGTCGTTGCCGTCTTCGCCTTGTCGACAGTGTCGGTCACAGCGCGGTTCTTCGGCGGCCGTCCACGACGCTTTACGGGAGCTTCAGCGGCAGCGGTTGTTTCCGTCATCTGAGCAGGAGCGGTCGCGGCTTCGGGCTTGGCCGTCGGCTCAGGTGCTTGTTCCTTCCTCTTGCGACCTTTGCGGGCTGGTGTAGCTGCGATTGAAGCCGCTTCGGTCTTCTGAGCTGCTTTTCGTCCAGGCTTTTTCCGTTCCGGCTTTTCAGGGGCAGCTTCTGCAACTGTGTTTTCTGCCGCAGCCGTTACTGGCTCAGCGTCGGTCGATTTGGCTTTCTTGCCACGACCCTTCGCTTTCGTCGCCGGTTTTTGCTTGGAAACGGTCTGGTCGCTCGCCTGCTCTGCGTCCTCGTCTTTCATAGCGGGAACGTATTTCCCGGGCTTGACGGCGAAGAGGGCCAAGGCGGCGGCGACGTCGGTCAGAGCGTTTGCGGTCACCGTGGTTTCCTTGCCGGAAAAACCATCGCGTATCTGGAAGGTCGTGCCAGGTTCGAGGGTCGGGTTGCCCTCGGGGGAGAACTGGGAAAGGATGTTGGCGACGGCCTGGAAAGAGTTCGTCGAGATCGTCAGCTTTTCCGCGCCAGCCTGCAGCGTGACTTGCTCGCCATTATCTAGAGTTTTCGAGGCGTAGGCCTTAGGTAGATTGTTTTCGCTGGCCAATCCGATTTTCATCTTTCCGGTCCTTTCTGCGAGGGGGTGACTGGTGCCATGAGCACTTGCCGTAGCATGTCATATATAGTGGTCGCTGTTCTCGTCAACGATAACCGAACCAAATAGTTGGATAAGGCCGGAATTCCAGTGTTTCCGCACAAGAGTTCTGGCTCGGGCGTTCGAAACTTCTTTTTGTCCATTATGGATTTCCATTTAGCAGGCTCTCCATCTACCATGTTTGAAGCGAGATGGCGGCAGAGAGACCGTGATGACAACTGGAAAATACAAGGTCCGCCAGGACAAGCGACTCCACGTCGACTTCGAATTGACCTGCCCGGACGATGACGCGCCTTTGACCGTTCCGTTTGAGCCGGAAATTATCGAGATGGGGGTCGCCGAACTCGATCTGCAGCTCTTGGAAATCGGGCGACGAGACTCTTACTATATCAAGAACGAGTATTCGCCGGTTACCAAACGCTGCACCGAACTCACAGGCATCACGCAGAAGATTTTGGACAAACAGGGTCGGCCGTTGTCTGAGGTCTTTGCCTCATTTTCCAAGAAGTACGGTCCAGGCAACAAAGCCTGGATTGCCTGGGGAAGTGACAAGGAAGCCGTGGATCGCGATTGTTTGCGCAAGAGTGTCCGCTCCCCATTTTCCGAAGCTTTCTTCAATATGGGGCTGGAGTTCTCGCAAATGACGGGGCTTGGTCGTTCCATCGGCCTACACGATGCCCTGCGCATATTGGGCGAGCAGCCGATCACTGAACATCATCGAGCAGTCAATGATGCAATTGAGTCCGCTCGTGTAGACATTTTCCGGATCAAAAGGATGCGAGCGGTCGTGGACCTCACCTATTTCGAGGAGCCATCTCAATCCTTTAAGCCCTGAAATCCGTTGACAATCCCGGTCGGCCAAGAAATCCTTTGAATGGGTTTCTTTCGGGCATACTATAATGTGTGCCAGAACTCCTTGGGAACATTTCATGGTCGGCCTTTTTGTATCGGTGATTATCACCCTCTCTTTGATCGCGGGTGCTGCAGCCGCAAATTATTACATGCTCGCTTCCACCCAGGCGACGTTGGCAGTTCAGCAGACCCAGGTCCGCGTTCAGGCAATCAGCGACGCCTTGCGTTTTCGTTTTTCGGTTGTCGAAGGGCAGGTGGCCTTTTCTCTCGATGGAATGGAGAAGAATGATGCGCAGGCTTACAAGTCCGTTCTTCCCAATGATCTGGTTTTCACAAAGACGAGCGCCGGGCACACCATCGTTTTTTGCCCTGCTATATATAAAGAGAATATGGTCGGCTCCGAGGAGTTCGCCGATGGCACCTCGGAATATGCTGTTGAGACCCGTTCAGGATATCTTCTCGGGGGGCATCCCGATTTTCGTGACGTGGAATCCACTGATCAGGCGGGAACCTCGAAGATCGATGTCGAGCAGTTGAACAAGAATGGCGTGTTCGGGTTTCTGATCTCGCCAAGCCCGAACGGCAAGCAAGAGGACCAGCCGATTTGTTCCAATATCGTCCGATACAAAGGGTTGGATGCTGACACCTACCTCGTGAAGGGCGGCTCGGTTAGCCTCGTCTTCGCGAATATGAGCAAGGCGGTCTCCAGCGAATATGTGGTCAGTGGCTCAGTTGGCGTTATTGACGGTATCAATCATGTGCCAGGGCTTCTCGACGCCGTTCGCCTTGTCGTTCGCAACGAGCAGGCAGCTGCCAAGATCAGTGTCACGTCCGATGTCGCGCTTACGGAAGCCGATCTTGCCGCGTTGAATGACCTTGGCCGTGGCCGTTCCATCGAGGTCACGTCTGACGGCCTCAGCACTGTATCTGTCGCAGGTGGTAATAGGGTTCTTGAGCTTCCCGGCACCTGGAAGTTCACCGGCTTCAATATGTCGGGCCTCACTCTGGTCTCCGGCGAGGACAGCGCCGTCACCTTGGTCGATTCTCTGATTGGCTCAATCCAGATGAACGGCGGCAAGGTTCGTGTCAGCGGCGCGTCACAGATCGTTGATACGACCGCAGGCAGCGCCGACGCCATTGTAGTTTCCAATGCTGGAAGCCTGACGCTGGCCTCGACATTGTCAGGTGAGCCGGTTGTGACCTCGCAGACGAGTGGCCGTGCAGCCTTCAAAGTGAATGGTGGCAGCGTGAACATCGAGACCGACACCCGCATTGCGGATGACCTTGTCGTCTATCCAGTTCCTCCGGCTGAGGCTGATACAACCTTTGCTCCATCGAAGCCTGTCACACGCATTGGCCTGAGCAACATCGTGCTGGGTGCAGGATCGGTGTCGGCCTTTGAAGACCTGTCTCAGAAGGTCACCGAAACAGGCCCGTCCGACTGCGGTGTCACTGGATGCGAAATCGAAGCCTTCTGCCCAGCTGATCAGATCGTTGTTTCGGCGGACTGCTCGTCCGGCACCGGCTCTGATATGGGGCATGCTCTTTCCAAATTCGGTCCGATCAAGCACACTTCTGATGGCCGGTATGGCTATTCCTGCAAATGGCAGGGTGCCAGCCTGATGCCTGGAGAAGTTCCTGCCACGTCCAGCGCAGTGTCTCCTAAGGTCGTTATAACCTGCGCAAGGCCATAATCTCAGCTGTGAGAAGCCAAAACGCCCGGTTCAAAGCCGGGCGTTTTCTGTTGCAGGCTATATTCACATCCTTGGCGAGAAGTCGATCTCATGATCCAGCTTGATTGGGAATGGCGACCCGGCTTTGAAGACGAGCAACCAATTTCCGAAACCTCTGTTGATGTTTTCGTCGGGGATGGCCGCGAGCAGTCCTTCTGCTGCCAGATTGATCTCAATGGCTGGACCGTAGCTACGGGCGTAATCTTCGTTCTCGGTGACGAAAAGGATGCGCACTTCCTTGCCCAAATTTTCAAGACCGGAATGTTTGGCGAGATCACTCAGACTTTCTTCTTCCGAGTGTAGTAAGGCGTCGTAGACGATGTTGGCGTAGGCTGTCCTTAGTTGATGTATCCTTTCGAGCCGTTCATCCGGGTCGTCTTCGTTAAAGACCGGGTTGAGGAAGCTGTCGTGATCGATGAACTGCCACCACCCACCTTTTTCGCAAGCAGGAAGCAGCGTGGTCGCCTGGTCGGCGTTCTGGGTGCCGTGCCAGACGCGGATTGCGACAGCTTCACCGTCGACATCTTTAAACATGCACGAACTCCTTCATTTTTATATTGGCTCGCTCTACATGGCATATTGACGCCAATGTTCGAAAAAGAAAAAGGCCCCGAAATTCGAGGCCTCGATTATATACTTTTGGAATTTACCTGACATCAGGGAACGAACTGGCAGCCAGGCCATCCCATGAAGGCTTCGGCGTCAGCTAGCTGCTGAGAGCCTTCTGCACCGTTGCAAGGTGGGCAACCGTCATATTGGGAGGGAACGAGGCTGGTATCGTAACCTGCAACGCGGTTCATGATGCGGCAGTTGTCAACACTCTGCACTTCGATTGGCTTGTAGAGAGAACCTGGCTCAACCTTCCAGTCACCGACTGGAATGTCTTTCAGGTATTTCATGGAATACAGTTCTTGCAGGAGTTCCATGTCCTTGGATGCGGGGTCTTTGGCGTGATCCTGGAAGTACAGCTGCATTGCCCCTTCAATCTGAGCAGCAGAGTTGATGCTCTGCGCGTAGTATGCACGGGCATTTCCTTCAGTGAAGGCTTCCGATCCCCAGAAAATAGACGCCAGCGCCAGAGCGGCAACCAGTGCTATGCCGAGAATTACGACGATAAGTTGAAACATTGTCCTATCCTTTTTAAATCTGTCCTGTCGGAATTACTGGAGCAAGGTTTGGTTCGAGAGTTACAAAGGGCGGCTAATTCCTTTGCGGCGGTCTAAAGCAAAAGGGAGCGGAGTTACCTCCGCCCCCCTATTGGTCACTTCAACCGTGACTTCCGGCTGGATTAGAGCGGGAAGTAGTAGAAGCCGTTGGAAACTTCGCCGACGTCTGCTTCGTCAACAGCTTCCGTAACCTTGCCCTGTGCGTCGGCAACGGGGTCGATGGTGACGTAGACGTTGCCAGCGGCAACATCGATGCCCCAAGCGCTGCTAGCGCCGGTGATCTTCTGCGGAGGCGTGATGTCCGTGGTCAGGTACTTGACAGTGCCGTCAACGAGGTCGACCTGGATGTCGGTGGCGTCAGTGCCGCCCTTGTCGTTCTTGTAGAGCGTGTTAGCGCCGGAAATCTGCTGGGCCTGGTTGATCATCGTGGTGACCTGGGCCTTGAGCTGGCCACGGGTAAAGGCTTCACCGCCGTAGAAGATCGAGGCGAGAGCGAGAGCGGCAACGAGAGCAATCGAGATAACTGCTACGATAAGCTGAAACATGGAATTTTTCCTTCGAAAGTAGGGTCTTTTTCTTTTCTGACCCTTTGTTGAACCGAGCCCCCGCCTTCAGAATTTCTTTCTTTCCGCTGGGGACAATTTAAGGATTTGTTAAAAACTCCTTATCGTCAACGAAGGAAAACGGAAAAAAATAGCAACAAATGAGTTTCGAAATAACGTCTCGTGGAATTCCAATCTCCGTCAACAAATTTTTTTTCTTATAAAATTCCTTTGTTTCCGAATTTTTCTGTTCTCTGGCGGCGTCACATCGCCGTTCTTTATTTAGTCCAACGAAAAAGGCCGCCGCAGTGCATGCGACGGCCTTAAAAATCTCGTTTTGAAACAGTTGATCAGAATGCTGCTGAGAGTTGCAGGAATGGGAGAATGGTGAGGCCGAACATGACAACGCCGGACAGGGCAATACAGAGAGCGGAGATCGACTGTAGGACTGGGGCAAAGGATCGCATGCGCGACATGTACAGGTCTCGATACTGCGACGCCAACATGTCGAGCGTTCGTGCTGTGTCGTCGCGGTCAGTCGATGATGTCAATGCAGCTCTATCGGTCGGATGCAGGGTCTCCAGGCCATTGGCCCAGTTTTTGCCGTTCTTGGCAAAACGTAACGCCCTTTCGAAATCGCTTCGGAGCGCCCCTTTGGGAGAGCCATCCGCCGTGAGGATCAGGCACTCTTCCATTCGCATCCCCGATTGCACGAGCAGGCCGAATTTGTAGAGGATGATGTAGCTGTTTCGGCTCAGGACCAGGTCCTTGTAAAACGGAATGCTCAAGATGATCTTGTCGGCTTGATCTGGAATGATTAGACGGCCAGCGGTCCCGAGCCACAGGAAGAACGCGCCGATCACGGCTCCCACACCCATCCCCCAGGTTAGACCGACACCCATAACCTCAGCCCAACCGACGTTAACGCCAGGATTGTTTTTGAAGAGGCCGTTATTCAGGACTTCAGGGCCCATCCAATAAACACTGCCCCACATCATTGCGAAAGCAACGAAGTAGTTGACGATTGCGGTTGCCATTTCTTTCATGGCACCTTTCTGAATACCGGCGATCATGTACTCAAAGTCGGCAGCATTCTTGAGTGCCTCCCAAGTTTTACCACCTTCGACACCCGCCTTGATCAGCGCGCTGGTGGCAAGTGGGAAATTCTTGGTGTCGGCCGAAATGGCGTCATGCAGTGTCGTACCGACTTCGATTTTTTCGAGAAGGCCTGCCGCGCATCGACTGATCTTTCCGGAGAACGTCGTGGCCATCAGACGAAGAGCTTCAGCTCCGCCCATTTTTGAACCTAGCATCGCCGATAAGCGGAGAAGGAACATGTGTCTGTCGCTTGGCGACAGACCGCGTGAGAAATCCATGTTCGCATTTTTTCTGATCGACAACACCTGGCCTTTTTTGCTGGCCGCGCGTTCAGCACTAGCTTGATCAAGCGCATCAACTATAATCGATCTCACTCCCTTTTCGGAGGAGATACGGGCGGTAAACTTGGGCATGGTATCGGCCTTTTTATTTCAGCTCAAAAATGACGGCGATTGTGTTGTTTTTCTCCAGGTCCGCAGCGTTGCTGCTGGCGTCCCAGACGAATGCTTGACTGTCCGTGCAGCTGCTACCGACTTTGACCGTCCCTGCTGGTCGTGCTCTGCTTGCGGCCGATACAAACATCGTGGTACCCGCTTTCACGGCAGTGTTCATGTCGCTCGAATTGAGGCGTTCAAGGCAGAGGTTGCCGCCCTGAAGTTTCCATTTCAGCTCGTCGTCTTGAGATAGGGTCGGAATTTTGCCGCCCGGCAGGTTTCCTGCGATGGCATCGATGTTCGAAGACGGGAGGAAGCCGTTATTCTCTGATCGGTATGATCCAATTGCAGCGGCAATACCTTCGAGCTGTGAATTGAGGCTCTGCTGCACTTGCAGGCGTACACCGGTGTCGGAGTTGAAATAGGAAATTCCACCGATCACCACAAAAGCGGAAAGCGTTATGGCAATAACGACCGTTACAAGTTGGAACATAGGAGCTTTTCCTCGTCAGTGAGATAGGCGTAGATTTGCGATCCAAAGGTGCGCTCAAGGCCCGGCACGTCTGTAATGCCTTCCCGCATCTTGTTAACGGCGTCTTCAGCCATGCTGGTCCATCGCCGTTCGTCGTAGGCAATGGTGTCGTTTCTGGCGTTGAGAAGGCGGTCTACATCTTGTACGGACTCGAAATATTCGCATTCCGAAGCCACAGTACGGCCGACGTATTTTTCGCCGTTACAGGTCTTGCAGGTGTAGAGCTTGTCCGGGTGCCCATGGCAGTTCTGGCAGAGCTTCGGAACGAGGGATTGGACAAGAATTGCGCGCAACATGAAGCGGAGTTCTCTTGGCTCGACGCCGAGGTCCTTCATGCGGGATATCGCGCCCATGATCGAGCCGGTGTGAAGAGTAATCAGAACAAGGTGGCCTGTGTCTGCAGCCTTGACGGCGTTTCGAGCGGTTTCGGCATCACGCACTTCGCCCAGGATGATGACATCAGGGTCGTTACGCATGAAGGCCTTAACGGCAGCCGCGAAGTCCAGACCCACCGCCGGGTTGATCGAAACCTGGTTCACGAACGGCACACGGTATTCGACCGGGTCTTCAACAGTGAAGATGGCCTTGCCGAAACGGTCGATTTCGCGAAGCGATGAGTTGAGCGTTGTGGTTTTACCGGAGCCGGTCGCTCCAGCGATGATGCAGATACCGTCCCGCTGCTTGAACCCGCGTCTCCATTTCGCAACCTCGGTAATACCGAGAGTGTCCAGATTGGGGTGCACGCGGTCAGAATCGAGAACGCGGATCGTGACATGTTCTCCGTTTTGCACCGGCAACGTCGCCACGCGCAAATCGATCATCTTGCCGTTATATTCGACCTGATAGGAGCCATCCTGAGGCTTCCGCTTCTCGGCAAGGTCGATTGTCGCCTTGTCCTTCACCTGGGCCATGACGGTGTGATATTCGTCCAGCGGTCCCATTCTGATGATGCGTTTTACGCCATCGATACGGAACTGAACGGAATAGCTGTCCGATTGCGGTGTGACGTGAATATCCGACGCCGACATTTCCAGCGCCTTGTAAACGATACGGTCGAGCATCGTTTCCTTGGTTTCACGGATATCCTCGACCGCAGCCGATCTCTTCATCGTCGTAATGAAGCGAGACATCGAAGAAGGATCGTAGGATACGAATTCTATCTTCTTCTCCGGATAGTATTCAGCGACAACTGTTGACACTTCATCCTCTGGGTAAGGTGAAGCGACAAAAATCGTCTCATCGTGCTCTGCCGAGATAATGATGCTGTACTGATCATGGATCGTGACAGGAATTCTGGACCGGGAAACCTGCTCCTGCGCAATGCGGGATTCTTCCACCGCAAGAATTGCTTCAACACGTTGCTTGTCCGTCAGGAAGCCGTTTTTAACAAGGATTTGCCCGAGGGGTTTTCCGGTGACTTGCTGTTCGCGCGATGCCGCGTCGAGTGCGTCGGCGGAAATCTGTTTGCGCTCATACACAAAGCGGCCGAGACGGTGGTTCGGTACAGGTTGCCCATCCGAACGGAAGATCGGCTTTAGTTCTGGCTCCGGTTCCGGTGCCAGAACGGGCTCGCTTTTCGTCAGCACGATTTCACTTGCGGGCACTAGCGTTTCCGCGTCTGCAACAACAATTGCGCCTTCATCTTCGTTCAGCGATGGAATTTCGCCTTCGGATGGCGCAGTTTGGTCCGGGATTTCGATTGTCGCGTCTGAACTTGACAGATCAACATCGACGTCCTTGTCGGCGTCATGCGTGGCTTCGTCCGAAGGAGTAGCGTCAACCGTCTCGACCTCAGAGATCGGGGTTTCGATTTCGGCCGCAATCGCCTCTTCGGGTGTATCGTGCTGAATTTCGGCGATTTCCGGCTGATCCGATTCCACCCGGAACACAGCGGGCTTTGCTGCTTCAATGTCGGCCTGCGGGGCTAGAATCTCCGGTTCTTCGACTTTTACCTCGTTTTCCGGTGCATCCTTTTGAAGGGCAGCCGAAAGCGACTGTGCAAGTTCTTCCTCAAGAGATAGAAACAGTTGTTCGTCAGACGGAATTTCGGCGGGTTTAGAGGCACTTTCCCGGATTGCCATGGGATTGAAGTCGTCCTGCGCAGGAGCTTCAGCCTTGGCTTTTTCCTTATTAGCCTTCTTATTCCTCATTTTCTCAAGGAATTTACCGCCCTTATATTTTGAGTTTTTGCCGAACACGCTCTATTCCTCAAGGAATTCTTTATAAAAATGGGTGGGATTAATTAACGCGTCTTCTGACGAAGCTGTCCATCCATTTTTGGAATTTTCCGAGGGGCCGATAGTAGGAAGCGACACATCCCAGGACGCCGCCCACGATGAAGATCGTGGACGATGCGTAGACGCCATAAGCTAAGCATCCAAGCGCCAATGCCCAGTCGAAGGCTTTCATGCCCTTGGAGTCAAAATCGAGTTTTGTGAGTTTCTGGACGTTCATGTCTTTTGCCTTTCGCTGAAAGTCATCTTGAGGATCACCTTGTTCCCAGCGCCCTCGCACTGATCGCCAAGGCAAATGTTTTCGACGTTCTTGTTCGGGCACATCATCATTGCGAGCGATGCCGTGCCGAGCGCGCCTCTGGGATCGGTAAAGTCCTTGAGCGTCAGCACGGTATTGGTCCTGACGGTCTCGACTGTCCCCTTGCCGAAGGCAGCGAGATCATTCAGTTTCTGGGTGCACTGAAGCGCGGTAGCGCGATCACGTCGGATGTTGGTTTCCTGTACGGAGAGCGCGCTAATGAGCGTGAACGTGCCTCCTCCGATAAATATGAACGCGCTCAGCGTCAGCGTGCAGCCAATCAATGTTCTGCTCTTCATGGCTTGGCTCCCTGTTGTGCGTTCGGTTGCGTTGTTGCCCCCGTAGCGGGTGCGTTCCCTGCTTTCCGGGCATTCATCTCGCGCATGCGCTTGATTTGATCCATGACACGCTTGGACCGTTCCTCGTCAGCAGTCGGCGTTGCCGTTCCCGTAGAAGGCTGCTGGTCCGGTGTCTTGACGATGGATGGCGTCTCAGTCGGTTTCGACTGGATGACCGGGGCCGGTTTCGTTGTTGCCGGTGGAGTCACGGTCGGTTGGACAGTGGTAGGCTTCGTCACCGTGGCCGCTGGCGGGGTGTCGGATTGGGCCTCCGCCGCATTTGCTGGTTTTGGTGTCGTCGCTGGCGCTACGATGCCTTTGCCTGCTTCAAGCTTTTCGAACTCGAATTCCTTGCGACCAAAATCGGCGTTGATTTCGCGGCCTTTCTGAATTTCAAGCTCAAGTTCCGGAATGGTGTGCTGACGCTCCGTCTTTTCCCATTTGCCGTTGCTGTATTGCAGCTTGGAAATGATGGTTCTCGGGTCGGTGAATTCCACCATCGACCATTGTGCCGTGGGAAGGTCGGCGATCTTAATGTCGCGCACGGATGGACCAGGTTGCCAAACCGTCAGGTAGAAACCCATCGTTCCGAGCATGTAGAGGAAGCTTGCTCCTGAAAACACGCTGCCGAAAATGAGCATGCCGGTGCCGCGCCGGGCGTAAGGGACCATCGACGATCTTGCGATCAGCGGTGTCCGACCTGAGTTGCGGATAGCAAGGCTTTCCTGCTCATTTGGCACCAGTGCCTTTGGCTTGCCGTCCTGCATGACGATGCGGACAACCTTCGTCGGCCCGTTCGGGAACCAGTATTCTCCACCAGGATTGCGCTTCAGCTCGTCGACGATGGCGTCGAGGTAGCTTTTCCCTGGGCCGCCTTCATGAGCTTCCCAGAAATACCCACCCATGAACGGCACCACGCGGTACCAGGCTGCATCCTTGGCGACGAAACGCTGCTCGATATGACCCTTTGCCATATCGACCGCATCCCGTTTTTTATCGGCCTGCTCGATCCAGCTGATTTCTACACGCATCGGCAGCTGACCCTTGATCGGGTCAGCCTGTGCGTTGTCCTTGTCCTTCTTCTTCGAGGCCATCTTACTTCTCCGCCTCGTAAATCGTGACGGCCGGTCGCAGGATGATGAAGAGCGCATTGCGCTGAACGTCACGCTTGCGCTTTCCGGTGCTCAGACCAGCTTCTTTCAGGCGATCCCTGATCATCGAAGGCTCGTTACCGGAGCTGTCGACGGAATCGTACTGAAGACCACCAATGACGACCGTGCGGCCTGCCTGGACCTGAACGAGGTCCTTCAGGTTCTGCTTCTGCACCTGCGGCTGGGTGAGGGTGCCGATGTCATTGCCAGCGCTCAGCTCTACGAAGCGGACAATCGAGTCGAGGTCGAACTCGACACTCATTGTGATCAGCTCGGAATCGCCATCATAAAGCGGCTTCAGGTTGAGCTTCAGACCTGTTTCAACGGTATCGGTATCCGTCGATCCGTACGAATTGTTGCTGCTGTTGCTATTGTTGTTGTAGTTGTTCGTCACGCCTTTCACGTACGGGACTTCCTGACCGGACTGGAATTCGACTTCCGTGCCAGACAGCGTCTTCAGAGACACGTTCTGGGTGACGTTGGTCGTTCCGAATGTCGACAGGAAATTGATCGCCGACGTGACGTTCAACGCGCCATAGGTTCCGAACAGATTGCCGGTGCTCGTCTTTCCGAGGGAAAGAGCGGAGCCTGTGAGATTGATCACGCTACCGACAGTGTCAGGCGTGAACCCTTCATTGCCTGTTCCCGTTCCGGTATCGGTATCGGTATCGGTATCGGTATCGGTGTCGGAATCCGTATCGGTATCGGTGCTGGAGCCGGTGCTGTTCTTCACACTGTTGACGGTTTCAGCCGTGCTGTCGAACGCGACGCGGAACTGTTCCCAGTCGAAGCCCGATTGAGCGTTGTCGCTGAGCGCCAGCGAAACCACTGCGATCTGGGTGTTGATCACCGATAGATTTCGGCTCATTCGGTTCATGAACGGACCGATGAGTTCATCCTGAACTGAAGGCGTTGCGGTGTAGAGCAGCTTGCCCCCGCGAAGCGACGTGACGACGTTTTCCGCGCCGAGTTCCTTCACCTCGTCGGCGACGGCCTTGAGGATGTCTTCGTTTTGCGGAACCGTGACGGAGTAGCGTTGTCTATCCGATAGATAGATCATGCCGTCTTCGTACCAGGCAACGAGGCCGAGACCATTGCGGAGCGAAGACAGGAGTTCACCAACCGTCCCCTTAAAGGACAGGAATGGAAGCTTTTTCTTCAAGACCTCTTCGCCCTGGGTCGGGTTCGACCATTGGAACGTGATCCGTACGTTTTCCGACGCCAGTGCGAACACCAGTGATTCCAGTGTCGCCTCGTGGGTTGCAGGGAAGCCGATGTCGAGCTGACGCGCCGTGACGGCGGGTGGCACAGACGGGCGTTCAGCCGTCGGCTTCATGGACGATTTCGGCACGCGAATTCGTTCAATCGCAGGAGTTTCCGCCACGAAGGCGTCGGTAGCCTTTTTTTGCTCAGCCTTAAGATCAGGTAGATTGTCGGCCTTCGGAAGAGGTGTGGCGCAACCGCTTAAGACCGAACTAAGGAGCAACGCAACGGTTGCTGTCCGAAGCATCTTGGATGAGGGTGTTGTCTTTGTCACGATAGAGCGCCTTCTTGTTTACACACGCAACGAAAGTCGCCCCTTCCGGGACCAGCGACTTGGCGGTTTCGGTTTCTTTGCTGTTTGGTTCACCGGCTTTCGAATTGGCCGGAGCTAGATTTGATGTCGCGGACCGAACAGCCTCGTCGACTTTTTGCTTCAACGACTGCTCCATCGTGTCGATCTTGCGTTCAAACTTGATCGCGACCTTGTCGACTATTTCCGATTGCATGCCGCGAACGATATTGCGCGTGCGTTCATCCTGGATGAGCTGTTTTTCCTGTTCTGACGGCGGTGGCCTGAAAGGATTTGGTCTGAAATCGGCTTCCTGGGCGAGGGCTGAGCCCGCCACAAGGATGGCTGCGAGAGCCATTATTCCTCTCATTTTTTGCATGCCAATGGGTTCCCGGTCGGATCGAATATTTTCGTGTGCACTAGGATGGCTGCAAGAATTAAACGGGGTCAAGCGAAACAAAGGAATTCTGACCGGGAAAAATTCGTAAATCCTTGCAGCTAAAGGAAATCACGCACAAATTCATGGACATAACCAAACAATGGCTAGAGCTGTCGGCGAATTGACAACATGCAGATCAAAGGAATTGTCAAAAAATCGACCGGAAATCTGAATTGGGATTGACCTCTTCATCGGCTGACTTGACCATTTTAATGTCAGCAGGAGAATTTGAAATGAACACCTTTCGAGCGACGATCAAAGAGGGCTCACTTCGTTACGAAGACGTAGCGCGAATCCTGGGACTCGATGTAGCAACTCTAATCCAGTTTGGGCTCAAGGTGGGTTTTATCAATCTCGATACGTGCATGGCCATTTGTAATCTGCTCGATGTGAGTTTCTTCGATTTGTTCCCTTCCCTGGATGATATGCGACCGGAACTCGGTAAAGATGCCGAGTTGGAGGACGAGCTTCCTTTCATTTACGCTCTGTTTGAAAAGACAGAAAACCATCCCAAAGTCTTGGGCTGCGGCATCGATCCCGATCTCCGGCCCTGGTACGTCGCCGTGCACTTGACATCTGGTGTGGAGCGTCGATATCGCCTGAGTTCGGTGGAGAAGAACCGGCTCGACAATGCCATGACATCAGCCAAGGACACGAAGGGATACTTCGTGTTCCACGCTGATTGTCAGACCATCATTCTCCGTCGTTCAGCGGTACAGGACGTTCGCTTTTCCAACGCTATGAGCTACGCACAGTTCAGCTCGGATGAGCGTGCATTTGCGGCGACTGTCGTGCTGCCGAATTCTCCGTTCCCGGCTGTCACAGGCATGACGGCCGATGACTCCAGCCCGGGTGGTCACGGTAGCCCGCTTTATGACCTCATCAATATTGCGCGTGCCGGAGGCGATCTGCCAGCCTTCATCCGGTTGCCGGAAGAAGAGGAACTCCGGTTCCTTCAGATCGAGAACATGGAAGTCCTGGAAATCCCGGTCGGTCTGACTATTCCGGGTTTCTACGACGATGACGAAGATGATGGGCAAGAGGTCCCTGAAACACTTCTGCTCATGGAAGCTATGGGAACGGCTTGAAGCCTTCATTTTCCATCTGCTGGGCGAGACCGATTTGCTCTTTGATCTTGTCCAGCAGACCAGCATCCGCGTCCGACACGTGGTAATAGCCGTTCACGGCGTTTGTCAGAAGCGCGCTCAAAGCCGTTCTGTATGCGTAGGGCACCTGGAAACGCTCTGGAGACAGGTTTCGGCTGTCCGGACTGTAAAGAGCCGCCAACTCGCTCGCCATCAATGCATCTTCAGCCAGCAAAGGTGAATGGTCGGCGTTTAATGCCTTCTCGATCAAGGTCATCGTTTCCGGCCGCATTTGGTCCATCCAGGCGAGGTCTCCATTGTCGGCTCGGAGGAATAGCTCGGTCTCAAGAATGTTGGGAAAGATGCGGTTTTGACGCCTGCTTATGCCGAATGGAGTTTCCAGCCACTGGACAAGATAGGCTCCATCTCTCCCGGTGCTCTGATTGGCTTTTCGATAGTGGAACGTGACGTCGGTGCCGAGCCCTTTGCTGAACCCAGTCAGGAACTCAATACCGTTGTCGTCCCTGCTCATGGCCGGGTCGGTCACAAAAGTCGCCAGGCAATTATAAGGCTTTTGCGGAATGGTGTTTGCCTGGCCGTCCAACATCGTCGTCACAACCCCAGAGAATCTAGCTCGTCGTCAAATTCTTTGACGCTCTGATTGGCGTTCGCCAGGAAACTGGTGAACATGGTCTCGAACTCGGGTCGCCTTTGAGAGTGGCTTGGAATCCATATCTTCGGCGTGTGGCTGCCGTCCTGCGGGTAGTATGCTCCTGCAAGAATTTTCTTCGTCGTATAGTCCGCGATAGCCAGCAACTGACCTCTGCCGTCGGCGGCTCGTCCTGCATAGTCATCGACATTGACCTGCAGAGCGTTACCCATTTTCCGAGCCTCGATCAGGGTGCTGATCTCGTAGCACCGTTCGGCTTCGGAGAAGAACGGGGTGGCATCGAGGGCGTGCTTGTTCCAGTCCAGGCGAGTATCGGTTTTGAGATCATAGAGCGCCAGTCGCTGTTCCAGTCCTCGCGCGATTTCCTCGAACTTCTGATAGAGCTTTTCCGCAGTCTCATAGCCATAATGTGGGAACGCCTCCTTGTTATAGACGTCCCATTTTCCACTCGCCGACTTGTACAAAGCGGCAACAACCCTTGACGCTCTGACAATTTCTGGAGTCAATGTCTCGTTCGCCTCGATGGCACGTGCGAAATCGTAAACAGCCAGGGTTGCTTCACGACTAAGGTGATCAAATGCGTAATTTGAACTGCTCATCCCATGGCCGTCATTCGCGGCAAAATGCATGTAAGCCGAAAGCGCAAAATTGAAGAGGTTCTCTGACTCGCCTCTAAAGGTCACGAATGCTGGATTAACCTCGCCGAATTTGACGAACTCTACAAACTTAAGGCCTGTTGTCTTTGCCAACAGCCGACCCGCTTCCCGCGCTTCCTCGATCTGGTCGATGCCATATCTCAGATTAGTGGCTGATGTGCCTCTAGGTTCCTTGTTATTTAGTCGAGGCATCGGGTTCAGCTCGTCGATCACGAGCTTGATGGCTTGACCGGTATCAACAACCTTCAATACAGGTTCTCCGACCCTTTCATAAACCTTGCCGTCTACGATGATGAACGTGTCGAAGACTTGTTCTGCCAGCTTGAGTGCATCGGTTTCGAGTGGTGTCCAGCGCTTGACTTCCGGGATACCCAGACTTGCTTCTACTTCCGCCCTTGTGGTCGGAGCTTCTGGCTCAAACCAGCCGAATTGCTGCTTTTCACTCATATCCTGTTCTGGATGCGAGAACTTAGCCTGACCGAAGAGAGGTGACGAACTGATTTTTGACCAGTTCTCTTCCCCGATAGCGGGTGCTGAAAATTCTGCCATAGCCTGATCGGAGGGAAAGCGTTCTGCGTAAAATGCTCCCTCAAAGTGGATGACGTCCAACGGCTGTTCCGCGCATCGAAAAGGCTCCTTGTGCAGGGCTTGTTTCCTTGCTTCATCTTTCGTGTCGGTAAAGGTTTGCGGCAAGGAATGTTCCACCCTGGTCTCCCCGATCCGGAATGCAACCTGAACATCCGCCTTATCGACCTCACGGATTACCCCGGTGAACTTGGTCTGCATCGTATGCTTGGACCAGCCAGACTTTTTCGGCATCTTGTAAAAGGCCGTATAGTTGAGTGGAAGAGTGAGTTTCATCGCGTTGGCCCCTTCAGCATGGCTGTGGCCATGTCGTGCTGCATTTTTGTTTCCTTGGCGTCTGCAAGATACGATTCCGCAATCTCCAGCGCCTCTTCATCGTCGATTACAGCTGCTTTGTTCGCAATGACACGGGGTTCACCGGCCTTAACGGCAACAATAGCGCTCGCGCCGCCCGAAGTGAGTATTACTTCTTCACCGTATAAATTCGTTGTGGTCTCCGGCTTTTTTGCGATCTCAATGAGGCTAGAACCGTCGATGACGGCGGCGAGCAGAGCGTCATAGTCAGCTCCAGCCCGCTGGCTTAACATTCTAAGCTGCCAAGTGGTGTTGACCTCCCGAACGGTGAAATCGCTATAGACAGCAAACATGGCATCTGTTGTTTCAATGGGAAGACGGTCATATCCGGCACCGGCCTCCCATCGCTCCAAAGCGAGTAAGGCCTTTTGCTTGATCGCTTTGGAGCCGTCTTTCTTCTGATGGACGAGGGCGGCGACATGAAAGTTGGTTCTCGCCATCTGGTCTTCCGACTGATGGTAGTAAACATGCTTCGAAAGATCAGTACGCTTCATCTGATATTTCGCAATGAGCGCCGCCTGGCGGTCGATTTTCTCAACTTTTGTCGTGACCAGTTGCTGTAGAGCTGCAACAAGCCGTGGCGAAATTGCATGGAGACGATCAGGTTCTCTTCGAAGCGTATCCTCAAGAACGAAGGACGCATCGAGGATGTCGCGTGGCAAAGCCCTGGCATCGCGACCGAAGCTCTTGAGGATTTCGTCCGCGATCATCTGAACGTCCGAAGTCGTTCCGTCATAGCGACAGACGGAGGCGTCATACACTTTGAATTCAGGTTCTCCACTGCGCCCGTCAAAGAGCTTGTGCTTTCTCATGAAGGTGAGGAAGCCTTGGCTGTCCCGGAGCGAGGAGCTGTAGCTGCGCCAGTTGCTTGGATAAGGTGCATTTGCCGACCACGTATCGCCCCGCTCGCCAATGCGCAGCTTGCTACTGTAATCGCTCAACTTGAGGATAGGCTCGCGGCATTTCAGGAAGATGGTGCCGTCCACAAGGATGATCTCGTTGGCGCGTTCCTTAAGGGCGGTCGCCATTCTTTGCCCGCCATCGTCCTTTGTCAGTTCTTCTCGGATTGAGACGTATTTGCCATTGCGCCATTTCCCGTGAAGCCTTCTAATCTCCTCGATATGGGTCATCGGCTTCAATGTCGATGTCGTGGTGTATCTCCCGTTCTGATAGGACTGACCGACATCGAAGTTCGCGGGCTTCACGGTTCCAAATGGCGTTGAATTGATCGTGCGCAGGTCCGCCATTTTTTCGCTGAGATCGGCAGCAGTTTCGTCTTCAACGAAGAAATCGCCATCGATCATCGCGACCTTTCGAAGCTGGCCGTCGGCCTTTTTCCGGAAGAGATCGGTAGCAGGATTGTACTGTTCGACTGGGTTTCCAACCTCGAAAACAACCGGCGCAAGATCGGCCCCGATTTCGCGTATCTCGACTTCGACGCTGCTTTTCCCAAAGACGTGAACGGGGTTCTGGTGACCCGCTTTCACGTAGCTGATCGGGTACTGAAAATCGATTGTCTGCTTCATGGTCGTTGTCCTGTCTGTTAACCAACATTTACAATGTTCGATGAAAGCTACAAACCCTTGGCATTGGCGCTTGCGCCTCTCGTTGCGGTGGAGGACGATTTAATATTCGACCTTTTGTGGAATCTGGATGCCGCCGCCTATCAAGCTGTTTTTATCGCTGGAAAGACGTGACCGCTCAGGCGTTACAGACCTGGGGCAGTGGGACCTGACTTTACCGGCACTTTTTGCTATCCAGGATGGCGTTATATCCACTTGGCTTGCAGGACGGATACCAAGCTCGGCTCAGCTGAGCCTTTCCGTTCCGCATGCCGTAAGGCAGGCGTCGTGGGATGCTGCCTTGTTTATCAAAGAAAACGATAAACGACTTGAAAACTTTCTGAAGAAGTGTGCTGCGGTCAAAGACATTGCAGGGCTGATTTTCAAGATTGAAGTGCTGCAAGCGGTCACAAGTTTGCGTGTCCATGCGGAAGCGCTTCTGGAGGCTGTAATTTCAACCAGCTATCTTAGTGAGAATGCTAGGAAAGCAACACACCCTTTGACTGGTCAGATATCGAAGGTAGATACCGGCGCAGAATTGGTGCCTTTTCGTTTTGGGTCCCTGACCGGCCGCTGGAAAGGGGTAAAGCCCGACGATCTCGCTGACTTCATGCGCGAAAGCCGGTTAATCGACGCTCGGACATTCGTTTCAACCATCCTGACCCGTTCAAATGTCGAGGCTCTTGATACCCGGCCGCTGGACGATGCGCTTGTTCATCTCGCTCGAACTGGCGATTTTTCGACATTCAGGAATCTGGTTGAAGGGTGGAACAGTAAACAGCATGTTTTGGTGGATTTCAGCGATCCCCAGACGATTGTCGTCCCGGATGGAGCAACAGGTTACGAGATAGCCGTCAATTGGTGCCGCCAGTATCTACAATCGGTTTACGAATTGGAGCAAGGAGTTCAGGAATTCCTTTCCTCTCAGGTTTCAATCCCATTGACACCGCCATTTAATAGCTCAATCCTTTAAGTAAGAAGGCCCTCAAGGTGTTCCGGGCTGTGCAACTAAAAAAGGAATTCTTGCATGAAGAAGTTGTTCATTCTTTCGATTGCTGCTTTGGGCCTTGCAATGGGCGTCGCCAATGCGGCCGATAAGAAGTTCGAAGGTTTCTACCTGGGTGGCGGGGCCTCCTATTCGAAGGCAGAAGCCGAGAATTTCGACGATAAGCCGTTCGGCGGCTACGTGCTGGGCGGTTACGGCAAGCAGTTCGGCAAGTGGTATCTCGGCGGCGAAATCAATGGCGGTTACGCCAAGACCAAGCTCGGCGACTCCACAGGTTCGGTCGAGCGTGATCTGACCTACGGCGTTGCTGCTCGCGCTGGTTATGAAGTCATGCCGGGCATCCTCGGCTATGGTCTCGTCGGCCTGGAAGCCGCTTCCGCCAAGGTCAGGACGGCTACCGGCTCTGCCGACGTGAACGATTACGGTCTTCGTTACGGCATCGGCGCTGAAGCTTTCGTAGTCAAGAATTGGACCGTTCGTTCTGAAGTTTCCTTCATTGACTGGAAGGGCAAGGGCGAAGCTCCGAAGAGCGATGAAGTCCGCGCAACGGTCGGTGTCGGCTACCACTTCTAAGGAATGCCCGGCTGACTCTGTTGGCCTCGGCAAATTTGGCAGGGAGCCGGTCATCGGGCTCCCTGTTTTCTTTTCGGGCGTAGCGCATGGATTTTGTTGAAGATCAAAACAGACAAGATGATGAAACCTTCATCCTGAAGCTTGATGCCTGGGAGGGACCTATCGAGGCCCTTCTTGAACTGGCAAAAAATCAAAAAGTGGATTTGGCAGCGATCAATCTTCTTGAATTGATCGACCAGTACGAGCGTGTCGTTGTCCGTGCCATGGCTCTTCGTATCGAGCTTGCAGCTGATTGGCTGGTCATGGCAACCTGGCTGACTTACCTGAAATCCAAGCTTCTTCTGAAACGGCCGAAAGATCGCAAGACTGATGTATTGTCTGACGACATTCTGGCATTCCACCTCAAACGCCTAGCTCTGGTGAAGAACGCCCATGACCAGCATGCGGAACGCCTCACGCTTGGTCGAGACTGGTTCGCTCCGGCCGCTCGCCACGTTGATTTTGCGGCGAACAGCAAGATCGGCCGTTCGTTTCGGGAGTTTCTTTTGAGTTACCCGACCCCTGATGTTGGGGTTGCACTGTCGGACAATCCTGCAATACCGACCTTTGACGTTGCGTCAATCGAAAGTGCCCTGGCGCGTCTTGGACGGTCGATGCCACCGGAGTGGACGGAGTTGTTGCACTTCATCCCACATAGCAGCGGCCTGCGTCTGAAGTCACACATTGCGACATCGTTGGTGGCTGCTTTGGAGATGACGAAGTCTCACAAAGCCGACATCCGTCAGGAAGGCACGTCTTCTCCGGTCATGGTTCGTCGCCTGGAGCCAGAGCATGAGTGATATTCAAATCGCAGACAAGTTTCTGGTAGAAGCGCTGTTATTCTCCTCAGGCTCATCCGTAACGGAAGAACAGTTGCAAGAACGGTTGCCAGCGCTCATCGACGTGCGCACCGCCCTCCAGGAATTGCAGACGGATTACGAGGGTCGTTCTTTCACCTTGTCGGAAATTTCGCCATGCCGGTGGGCGATCCGTACGCGTCCCGAGCATTCCGATCTTTGCCGTGAACTGCTCAGGCGGCCTTTGAAGCTGTCCAAGGCGACCATCGAGACGCTTTATGTGATCGCTTACTTCCAGCCAGTTACAAGGGGTGAGATCGACCGTATCCGTGGGGTGAAGTCAGGTCGCAATTCGATGGATGTCCTGATCTTCAATGACTGGGTGGTTCCGGCCGGGCGACGCCCTGGACCGGGCAACCCCCTGACGTTCGTAACCACCCAGAAATTTCTGGAAGATTTCAATTTTACCGACCTCGATAGTCTGCCGGACATCGAAAGATTGAGGAAAGAGGGGCTCATTAATCGAGACCTCGGGATAGACCTGCCGACGGGCGGCGAAGAAGGAGACGACGGATGATGGGGCTATCCGGATTTCAGTGTGGAATCACACCTTGATCCTTATGGCGCGTCGACTGCTTACGCAGCCTCGGCAACCATCTTTCCGGGACAACGCACGGGCTGATGCCCCAGGTTAGCGTCCCTGGGCGGCATAGCCCGCCCATGCGCCTTGCAGGCGCGCTTCAGAACAACAAGCGCCGAGTTGTAGTCCCTAGGAAGGTCAACGCCGCAGTGCGGGCACTGGTGCTGACGTTCGTCAAGGGACTTCTCAACGATGCTTTCGCAGAAGAAACACTCCTGCGAGGTGTTCTTAGAATTGACCTTCACCATCTGACCACCGGCTCTTTCAGCCTTGTAGTCGACAAATGAAATCAATCTGGAAACCGATGCATCGAGCATGGCTCGATTGATTCCGGCTTTTTGCCGGACATTCTTTCCAGGCTCTTCGACGGTTCCCTTCGCCGAGCCAGTCATGTTTTTCACGTTGAGCTTTTCAACGCCGATGAAGGCATAATTCCGGGTAATCTTCGCCGACGCCTGGTGAAGATACGTCGCCCTGGCGTTCGCCGTTTTCCGCTTCAGAAGCGCCAGCTTCTCCTTCACCTTGATGCGCCGCTTGGAGCCTCGTTTGCAGCGCGTCAAGGCACGCTGCGCGACCCGAACCTTGCGCTGATGCGCTTTTCCGATCCTCGGGTTTTCGATATACGTACCGTCACTTAGGAAGGCCAGGTGCTCGATCCCGACGTCAATGCCGACAATCGTCTCTGGCTTTGCATGTCCTTCAGCAACAGGAACATCCATTTGGATGGCTACATACCAGAACCGCCCGGTTCTGGTGAACGTGCATGCTTTAAGAGATGCACCGTCTGGTATCGGCCGATGAAGTCGAACCTTCAGCCGACCGGTCAGCCCAGAAAACAAAAGCTTCTCATCGTTCAAACGGATTCCAGACCATTCGGAAAAGCCGAAGCTCTTCCAACGTGAACGAGGCTTAAATCGGGGGAAACCAGCCTTTGTCCCACGCTTAACCCGTGAGAAGAAGCCCTTGAACGCGTCGTCGACCCGGGAAATAGTCCAGCGAGACAATCTTGATGGGACTGATGAATAGGTCCTATCGAAAGACCTTATTTCGCTCAACGAATTGAATTGATCGAGCTTGGTGATCGAGATTTGCTGCTTTTTCCATGCCTCAACGCGCTCTTGCAGAGCGGCGTTGTACAATTGTCTCTGATCCTCGCACAGCTGCGAAAGCGCAGCGTATTGCGCTTTCGTCGGTGCGAGCTTGAAACGGTACGTGAGAAGCATGTATACTATCGACAGTTAATGTTGACATAGATCAAACCATGAACAGGATTGCATGTCAACATTCATTCTTTGATTCCACATCAAAATCCGGATAGCCGATGATCGACCTTTCGAGATACAAAATGAGAGAGACATCAACGCATGTCTATTTCTACGGAGGACCGGGAAGCCAATGGCACCGTGGTTCCTTTTCCGTCGCTTTGCCCCGTGTCGTGGATCGCGATGGTCAGCGCCGCCTGGTGAAGTCAGATGACCTCAGAACCTTCAACTGTGCGGAGCAGGCTCAGATGGCAGGCAAGGCGACAATTTTCAACGATCCAGTGCGCCTCAAAGAGATCATGGATGAACCCGAACCTTACGAGCAGAAGAAGCTCGGTCGCAAGGTCAGTCCCTTCGTGGACGAGGTCTGGGCCAAGCTTCGTCCTATCGTTGTGACTATCAACAATGTCGCCAAGTTCTCGCAGAACGACGACTATTTCGATTGGATTATGTCGACTGGTCAAAAGACATTTGTTGAAGGCTCCCTCAAGGACACGATTTTCGGTGTCGGCTTAGACTGGGCTGATCCCCGGATTGAGAACGAAGCCAATTGGCGCGGCACAAACATCCTGGGCCATTGCCTGCACGATACACGTTTGATCCTTCAGTTGCACGGCCGTGACGTCGACCCTTGGTCTTCTGTGTCACAGTTGATCCGTGAGCGTCGAGCAGAGCCTGCTTCGCTCGTTCCCTGATGCCCTTGTGGCGTGCAACTATGAAACCGACGATCTTCGATAAAGGAGATCAAACATGTCTACAGCATACTGCGCCGTGCTCTCAGAGCTTCGTGATGACGTTGCCCGCGATGGCCTAAACCCGGCAAAAGGCGGGTTCTACCTCCTCGCTTCATGTCCGGATGACGTTGACGCTGATTTCGACTTGTGGGTCATCGACTTGAAGGATCAATCATTTCAGGGCGAGGTCGTCATGCTCTCCGAACCGATCCCGGCCCATGACATGCAGCTGGCACCGTCGCATTCAATGGGCATGGCGATTTAGTCGCCGAGGCGTTTGCGGCCGAAAAACATTTGATTCACTCTGTAAGCAAGGAGTGGTTCAATGTCCGAGACGATGACTGAGGAAGAGGAAGTCGATTTTCATCGCGCCCGTTTCCTCAAGTTTAAACAGATCAAGAAAACATTGCGTGAAGCAGGATTTCCCGTGTTGGGAGATCGTTTTCCCTATGCGATGCACCACAATTTCTATCGCACCAAAATCCGGATCGCTGGACGGAAGTGTCGTCACAAGGACCTATCTCGTCTCTTGGACGACTGGATGGAGACGAGAAGCGATGAAGAGGACTATTTCTGGCAGGTCGTCAGTGGTGCCGTGCGTGACTTGTTGTCAAACGAACCCGCTCTGGTTGGTCGACTACCTCAAGCAGTCCGCCACGGCATGATGACGGTCGAGGACGGTCACCTGTTCTTGCGATACGCTAAATCCCAGGATTTCCGTCTTATTCTGGATGATGACGTGTCTAAGGCTTAGAGATCGTAGGCCGTAATAGGTTTGCCCGTGATTTTCTCCACGTCATCCGGGTGAAAAATGTTCATTACCCCGTCTTCGACCTTTGCGTTCTCGTTTTCGTTTTTCTTAAGTTGTTCGACCACGTCTGAAAACTCGCGCTTGAGAAGCGACAGCTCGATCAGATGCTTCCCGGTCATGGAGATAGCTTCCTCGGCGTAGAGCTTCTTCTTTTCCAACTTGCGAGCCTCATCTTCAGGAAGGCCTGACTTTTTTAGACGCTGCACCAGATCGATGACGAAGGCTTTGGGCTCAACGAGAGCGTCTTCCACTTTCTCACGCATATCGTCGACGAAAGTGACGAGGTCGCTTATATCCTTCAGGATCAGCGTGTTCCAGCGTGAAGCGCGTTCAAAGGCTTCCTGTGGGTTGACATCATTTTCCTGGGTGGTGGGAACGGCTGGTGCTTTCGGTTTCCGGCCAGGAATAAGACGGGACCAGAATTTCGGTTTTTCCTCGTGTACTTCTGGCTGTTGAAAGAACGCGCTCAGTTTGTCCAGGTCGGTTACGAGATGGGGAACCTGATCACGGAGTGTTGCAGCGGCTTCTTCTGAAGCACGAAAAAATTCACGCAGAGCCACTGTATTCGCGAGGTCGAATCCCTCATTATCCGGGATGAAAATCAGCGCATTGATCGCTTGCTCGGCAGCATGTTCGCGCTCAGTTCTCGCATTCTCAAGCGTTATGATACCGGCTTCGATCCGGCTGCAGATTTCGGTATATTCGCGGCTCATTCGTCTGGCTCAAATATGCGCTGGCTGTGTTTATAAATAAGATGACTTCGGTTTTCCTTTGTCAACTCATTTGCCGTTATAAACCTGAGAACCCGGTTAAGGTTTCCGGGTTGGGGACAATCCGTAATCCAGCGCCTGCCTCATCATGTCGAGGATGCCTTCGCGGCTTTCTGCGACGCAGACAAACAGCTTTTCATGACAGAAAACTGCATCGTCAACATTTGTAGCTTTCACCAGCTCGGCCCCGCGCAGGCCTGCCCACTCTTCCGGAAGTGACTTTCTGTTCTCGAAAGACCCGATTTCGGCTTTAGCGGCGCTGCAGTACCAATTTCCGTGAGCAGGATAAATGGCGTAGAGAACATCCTGATTTCCGATATCGAAGACATGGCCGTTCCAGTCAAGGCTTCTTGGCAGTTCGATGACACGAGGATCGCTTGTTTCCTCGATTGCGGCCAGGACGACCTTTCTCGCTCGTTCGTAAGCTGCTTCCGTTTTGATGCGGGCATCAAGGAACTTCCTGCAGACCCCGGCCGCATCCTTGAAAGCCCTGTCGTAATCGGCGTCAGTATCGTCAAAAACGGGGTTAAAGTGCTCGATCATAAGGGAAATCGACGTTGTGGTTCCCTTACGGGTGACGCCTTCCGGATAAACGCCGTTGTCGGCGCAGTCGATGAAATAGATGAAGTCCTTGTCGATCCGGTCCCATATCCGCTCGACGGCACCCTTATCTTCGAAAGCGACGTTTGCTTTCAGGTAGTCGTGGCCGTGATGCTTCCAGATCAAGCCTAAAGCGGAGTAGGGGGCTCCATCTGGTCGTGAAGGCTTGTCTCGCTGATGGTGATCGTACCGCCGCTCTTCAGCCGAAAACTTCATGCCGACATCGAAGACAATGTCGTCTGCCTGTGTTTGGGTCAACACAGCGTCATCCCGGGTTCTCACCAAGCGAGCGCCAGGAAAGAGACCTGAGAGAACGACGTAGCTGAAGAGATCGTCTGCATGGAATGAACCTGAGTGCGTTATCAACCGTGAAACTTCCGAGCCCATTCCATTCCCCCATTAACCTTGTTCTCGATCTTCATTATACATGGTTAAGCGATGGTAAACAATTCCTTGACCGGCTGCCGATCATGGCGAATTCTTTATGGGACAACACAAGGAGTTCTTTCGTGAATATCTTTCAAAAAATCAAAAAAACCATCAAAGATATGTCACCGAAAAACATTTTCCGGCTTACATGCGCAATATGCTTCATCTTCATGGTTGCCGGAGTCATCAATCTGCATAATGCCGTGTCTTCCCTGATGCCTCAGGAAAAGGTCAAGGTCGAGCCGACAACCGTCAACTACACCGAGTTCATGAAGAAGGTCACGGCGCATGAATTGACGAAGGCGACGATCCTGGCCGACCGGATCGAGGCAACGGAGAAAAGCGGCACCGAGATTGTTTTGTACCATGGCCGCATTCTTACTGAACCGACACTGCCCAAGGTTATGGACGAAGCAGGCGTCGAGGTAAGCTTCCCCGAGGAAGATGCGCCGGGCATTGGCGATTATATCGGCATCATTTTCGCAGTGCTGTTCCCCCTGTCCATGATGGTGTTTTTCGTCGCGGCCGGAACGCTGCTCTACCCGCAGATCAAGGAAAAATTCTCGGCTTCCTGGATGAGGATCGTGCCTAAGACCGGCGTAACGTTCAAGGATGTTGCCGGGCAGGACGCGGGCAAGGAAGAACTGGAAGAGATCGTCACCTTCTTGAAGCATCCCGAAAAATACAGCGACACCGGCGCGCGTGTGCCCTGTGGCGTGCTGATGATCGGTCCAGCGGGTACGGGCAAGACATTGCTTGCGGAAGCCGTTGCCGGTGAAGCTGGTGTCCCATTCCTCGCTTGTACCGGTTCCGATTTCTCCAACAAGTTTGTTGGGGTCGGCCGTGACCGCGTCGAGGCGATGTTCAAGAAAGCTCGAAAATTCAAAAAATGCATCATTTTCATTGATGAGTTCGACAGCGTTGCGCGTGTTCGTGGTGCCTCGAATTCTGATGTTGGACGAGAACAGGATACGACGCTTAACCAGCTCCTGACCGAGATGAGCGGCTTTGGTAAACGTGGCAACGTCGTGGTTATTGCCGCGAGCAACCGTCTTGATGTGCTCGATCCTGCTGCTATCCGCCCAGGTCGTTTTGACCGCCATGTCTTGATTGGCTTGCCGGATATCAAGGACCGTGAGGATATCCTCAAGGTTCATACGGAAGATAAAATTCCACTCGACAAAGATGTCGATCTGAATGTGGTCGCGCGTGGCACCCCAGGTTTCTCCGGTGCGCAACTGGAAATGCTGTGTAACGAAGCCGCAGTTCTATCCTCTCGGCGGGGTTCCAAGCTCGTGACGGCCGCCGACTTTGAGTCGGCTCGCGATAAGGTCCTGATGGGCCTGGAGAGCAAGAACAAGACGACCGATCAGGCGGAGCGCAAGCTCACGGCATATCATGAAGCTGGTCATGCCCTGTTGGCCTGCGCCAACCCGCATTCGGACCCTGTCCACCAGATGACGATCATGCAGCGCGGCACCGCGCTCGGCATGATGATGCGCCTACCGGAAAAGGAGAAGCTTTCGGTCACTCTGGCACAGTTGAAGGCTGACCTTGATGTTGTGATGGCTGGTCGGGCGGCTGAGGAAATCGTGTTCGGAAAAGAGTTCGTCACCAGTGGCGCGATGTCAGATATCGAGCGTGCCACCGATATTGCAACAAACATGGTGGTCAATTGGGGCATGAGCGAAGCCATTGGAATGCGCAAGATCGCGCAGAGCCCGCTTGGCTACGGTGAGATTGTCGATAGAGAGATCAAGGCGGTTCTGGATGGCGCTTATCTCCGGGCCATCGAAACCCTGAATTCGCAGCGCCCGGCTCTGGATGCGATTGCAGAGGCTCTGCTGGAGCGCGAAACCCTTTCGGGTAAGGAAGTTCGGGCTATCTACAAGGCGAGCCTGGAGCCTTTGGCGGCGTAAGCGGGGAAACCGCTTACGCCTTGCTTTTTGATAGATCAGAAAGCCGGTGCTGGGCTGTCCGGAGTGACATCGGCGTCCAGCGTCAGTTCATTCGGATAGGCGTAGGCGTAGGCTGGCATGCCTGGAAGATCGCTGAAGGTGATTACCGTCATCTTCCCGTCCGTGAACTCGTGCACCGGGCTTGTCCGGTATCCTGGCATCATTGCTCCACCGTCAAATGGGGCAACTTCCTTATGTTCAGGGAACGCGTCAGACAAGACAGCAATCGACTCTTCCAGCGTGGCAAAGCGTGTGACACCGACCTGGTCAATCGGGAAGTCCTTCAGACGTGAAGCCATGAAGTATTTAAAGATGCCACGCACCTGGGGATTCCGGAACATGGCGTTATTGAGGAGGATACCCCATTCCGCGTCGGTACGGTTTGCCAGCTGACTTCTTTCAATCAGCGTTTCCTGGTTTGCGTCCTGCTTCGCACTGATTGCATCGTCTGTGTACGTTTCATCCGGTGCGATCTTGTTAACATCGCGAGTGTAGGCCCGGGCCTGAACCCATCCGTCAGGGTCGTGCTTCATGAGTTCGAAGTCTCGTTCGATCTCAGCCAGGTGATCCGCAGCACCAGCGTCCTGACAAAGCTTCTCCTGGATTTCCAGTGGCCTGCTGAACTGGCAGATCATTCTACCGGTTTCATCTACACGCACGGCGCTTTGCATCCCGTAGGCGAACTCATCACCTTCTAGTGTCCTCAACCCTTCGGCCGTTTCATAGGTCAGGATGTTGTTCACGCGGTCGATGCTATATCGGTATCCGATAGGGTCCGAACCTTCGACCGGGACCAGCCAGATGTCGGCATCCGGCATCGCTTCTCCGAAGATTTCGTGTTCCATTGCATCGGGATCGATCTGACCGTCGAGAAAGTCGTCTTCATTGTCGAACCCTTCTCGGGTCATCAAGAAGAGCGCGCGGCCTTTTTCGATATCGTCGCGTGTGAGGGTTACCGGGACGCTTTGGTCATCGTCATTCCTGGCCTGGCCTTCCATGACATCGTTTGTGCTTTCGATTTGTGGGATTTCAATTCTTTGGGCGAAAACAAATCGTCTGCCATTCAGGAATTCTGTGCTCATCGTGATCTCCAAGCTGCTACATTGGGGTGATAATGACGGCTTGTGTTGCGAACGACAATCCTGCCTCTTGCGGAAGATTGTCGCCATGCCTACTCTTTTTCTGTCTGTTGCAGACAGGAGTTCAAGATGGACGCAGTATTTGAGAAATTTCCCTTCCTAAAGCGGTTCGAGCTTGGTCAGTTGCCAAAGCTTGCGGACATCGCCGAGCGGGCGAAGAAGATCGCCAACAAGGTGCCCTTCTCCGATGATGTTGTCGCACTCTATTTTTGTGCGGTGGACAAGGCTGTTCCGGGAAAGGTGAAGGTCTCGATTATCGCGGCGCTTGCTTATCTCGTCCTTCCGGCCGATTTCATTCCGGATTTTCTGGTTGGCCTTGGCTTTACTGATGACGTGGCCGTGTTGACGGCGGTCTATTCCTTGGTATCGAGCCACATCAACGACTCGCATCGGAGAGCGGCCAAACGCTTTTTCGACGAGAATTATGAAGAGCCTCCGGTCAAGGAGTGCTGATCATGGCTGGCTGGAGACTGTTTCTCGACGATGACGCCGACACCGTGCGCCGTCCCGAAATCAGCGTCGAGAACCGGGAATGGCGTGAAGATCGTGGATTGTCCCCGACCCCGCCGGATACGGCATTTCTCGGAGCCTGGAAGATTGCTCGCTCAGTCGAAGAGGCGTTAGCGCTCCTGGATGAATACGGTCTGCCGACCTTCGTGTCGTTTGACCATGATCTTTGCGACGAGCGACCAGGATATACCGGTTTGAAGGTGGCGGAAGAAATCGTTGCACGTGACATGGTGACAGGCGCGTTGCCTGAAAACTTCGCCTATGAAGTCCATTCGTGGAACCCGAAGGGTGGACCAAGGATCGTGGGGCTCCTCAAGGGGTACTTATCTGAGAAGGCCGCAGGACGCGTGGATGTGGGTAATCCGCTCAATGCGCTCAGCCAGGAAGATGCCTATTTGAAGCTCTTCACTTCCAATCCATAGTCGTCGGCTATTCGGAATAACGTGTGGATTACAAATCCGCACCTGAGTGTTGACATCGGAAGATGTTCGTGTTTTGATCCATGTCAACATTAATATTCCTTCGCCTAGATGCTCCTCACATATCGTCTGAAACTCGCACCGACCAAAGCGCAGTACGCTGCGCTGGAACGGCTGTGCGAGGATCAGCGACGATTGTACAACGCTGCTCTGCAGGAGCGCGTTGAAGCATGGAAGAGGAACGGGATTTCGATCACCAAGCTTGATCAGTTCAAATCCCTGACGCAGATAAGATCATTCGATGAGACATATTCATCCGTGCCTGTCGCGATGTCCCGCTGGTCCATCGCTCGGGTGGATGATGCCTTTAAAGGGTTCTTTTCCCGCGTAAAACGTGGTAGGAAAGCCGGATTTCCACGATTTAAGCCTCGCTCGCGTTGGAAGAGCTTCGGATTTTCTGAGTGGGACGGGGTACGTCTACGAGATGGAAAGCTGCTGTTTCGAGGGCTGACCGGCGGACTGAAGGTCCGCCTGCATCGTCCTATCCCAGATGATGCTTCGCTCAAGGCATGCACGTTCACCAGAACCGGCAGGTTCTGGTTTATCGCCATCCAGATCGATGTTCCAGTCGCGGAAGGGCATGCAAAGCCTGACACGGTGACCGGAATTGATGTGGGTGTCGAACACCTGGCGACTCTCAGCGATGGAACGCATATCGAGAACCCGAAAGTTGGTGTGAAACATCAACGAAAGGTTCGGATCGCCCAGCGCGCCCTGGCGCGCTGCAAGCGGGGATCAAAGCGTCGAGCCAAGGTTCGCGAAAAGCTGGCGCTCTTAAAGCGGAAAACGGCGAACGCCAGGTCGGCATACCTGCACCAGGTGTCCGCAAAGATTGCGAAGGACTTTGCTTTCATCGCTGTTGAGAAGCTCAACGTGAAAAACATGACTGGCACGGCGAAAGGAACCGTCGAAGAGCCAGGGACGAATGTGCGGCAGAAGGCAGGACTTAATCGAGCCATGCTCGATGCAGCGGTTTCCAGATTGATTTCATTTGTCGACTACAAGGCTGAAAGAGCCGGTGGTCAGATGGTGAAAGTCAATCCTTATCGATCATCCCAGGAGTGTTACTCCTGCGGAGCAATCGTCAGGAAGACCCTGAAGGACCGTCAGCACCGCTGTAAATGCGGCGCTGATCTCCATCGGGACTTCAACTCGGCGATTGTGATTTTAGAGCGTGCGCTTTCAGCGCATGGGCGGGCTATGCCGCCCTGGGACGGTAACGCAGGAGGTTGCTCCACACGTCGTCCCGGAAAGGTGGTTGCTGAGGCTGCGTAAGCAGGCAAAGCGCCATACAAGGATTATCGTGTTCCACACGATAATCCGAATAGCCAGTCGTCCTTGGCTGCCGCAATCGCGGCCAGGGTGATGTACGTGTGATCTCGGCCCTGGAGCCCGACGAGCAGTGCCGCCATTTCTTCGCTATCAAAGCCCGCGACCGCCCGATCTGCAACCTGCTTTTCAATTTGCAGATGGCGACCAAGCGCCTCCGCAGCAGCATCACGCAGTTCTCCTATGTCGACTTCACTAGTTACCCACTGGGTATCGACTCCGAAGTTGATACGCACAGCCGTCACAATCTCGTTGGCGATCTCACTTTCAGTTCGTCTCAGCGGCATTTCCATGAAGACGCTGGTGTCTTTCATGCGCCCGTTGAACGTGTTCTGGGTGAAGCCATGGCTCAACGCGAGCCCGAACTTCTGAAGTTCAGGCTGGACGAACTGGCAAGGCCGGGTTTCCAGTATCCTGCTCCCTTCAAACCGCAAGGGGTCGCCGGTGCCGTTGTCAAAATCGTGGAGACCGAGGACCCCGCCGGTAATCGACATAGCCTTGGACCAATCCCTTTTGACGAACCGGTAAGCGTTCAGAGAAATGGCGATCAATGGAGAGAAGCCATGGGCCGAAGCATCAACGGCTTCAAAAAGTTGTTCTGGCGTAACAAGAGGCTTGCCTTTCGGCACCCAGTTCGCACGCTTCCACTCCTGAGCGATGACCTTGCTGCCATGTGTATCATCAGACGGCTTATCAAGCTCGACGCCGGTTCGCTCAGCGACAACTTTAGTCCATTGTTCCTTTGTAATGCCTGTTAGAGCCATGAAGTCTCGAAATACCTGATCCGGCGCGATGGTCGTAGCGTCCTTCTCTTCTGAGAAGTAGCTCACTGTCGGCATGCGCGCGCTTTTCATCCGGTCGAAGTTCGGCATGTAAGCAAGAGTGATGTTGATGCCCTTCAGTGCGTCGAGCGGTGATGACGTATCACGGCGGCGGACGATGTTGATGGCTGCGTCCATGACAACTTCGGAAGCGATGTTCGCCAGGATTTTCTTCGTTTCTGGAAAGCGTTTGACGACACGTCGAGAGAGCGCCTCGATCAACGGTGAGAACTCGCGCATGTGCATGACGTCGCGAAGGAGATCGTGCAGGGTTTCGGATGTGTCGAGATGCTTTGCAAGGTGCAGTTCGCAAGATTTGACGTTCTCGCTCTCCAGAAAAATTTCAATGGCATCCGAAACAGTGTCTAGATCGATGTTTTGGTCATGCGACGAGAATTCACGAAACCTTATCTTCGCGCATAGGGCTTCGAGCGAAGCCTGTACTGCTTCACTTCTGATGAGCGCTGTCAGTGCCTGCCGGACTGTGTTGCAGCCGGAAAGGTCGAATGCCGAGAGGTCTGTGATCAAGTGTGACAATTTTATAGTTCCGTCGCCAGTTCATTTTAAAGGTCGAGAGCCTTTATGAAAGTGACAACGTTTTTGGTCATGGAGACCGGTCAAAACCTTTGAATTCTTCGGCGACCACATCGAAATGCGCCTCGACCACGAAATTTTCGAACGTCTCCTTGTTCGGCAGTAGCGGCAACGAGGTTGCTTGCTTGGCGTCGGCGATGCGCGCAGCAAGCAGGTCCAAACGATCCTTGACGTTTTCCATCGACACGTTGCCGACCTTGACCTCATACAGGAATTCCCGCTCAGGCCTCGGGAACGTGAGCATGCCTGTCTGCAGTAGTTCGATCATTTCCGAAGAAAGACGAACCGCCAGGCTCAAATGTTTCCACTGCTCCGGTGCCAGTGTTTTACGCGCCTGGTTTGCTGCCGCCTCCGTGGCAATGCTGTTTGCGAGTTTGAAGGCGAAGCCTATGCTCTCGTCAACCGGCACGGCCTTGTGCGCGATTGCAAGAACGTCGTGACTGGTTCCGTCGCGGCCTTCTCTCACGTCCCTACGGACGATTTTCGGATCGCCGACGGCCGCAACGATGTCGTCTATATGTGGTGATACAGATTTCTTCCTGCCGGTCCCTTCCATCAGTTTGTAGAGCAGGGTGCATATCTTCCGGGCGGCGTCCTCTTCGACTTCGCCGACCTGGACGATGGTGCTGGTCTTCCTGATAAGCCGTTCGAAGGGCACCAGGTCTGCATGGATGAACTCGTTACTCCTCGCCTGGAGTGTCCGCCAGGTTGACGAGGGAGGGACCAGGTGCGCGTGATCCGGCGCAAATAGAAGCTCAAAGCCTTCGGGTGAGCCAGCCTCCACAAGCCTCATGAATTTGATCAGATCGTGATTGTCCTGGTCGGTGTCGTCTGAGGTATTTTTCCCCATGACGTTGCTTGTTCCGTCTCGATTGCTGGTCGAGATGCGGCCCAGCAGGATGTCTCTCGCCCCGGGGACAAACACAGTCTTGATGTCGACATCCGATTTTTCGGTCGTCGTGCCGAACAAACGTGACCCATGGGTGATTTTGGCGATGATGTTTCCGGTCATGGGGCCTCCTGCTGTCACCAGGAATGTCGGCCCGGTATTTCCGCGCATCGAGTTTAGTGGTAACGGTTTGCCAGAGGCAAGAAGGTAAAAAGGGAGGAGCGAACTTGAAGGCGATCCTGATCCATCCTTACAACCGCACTGTGGAATATGTCGATGTCAAATCCGGCCGAGACCTTAATTCCTGGATCAAGGGCAGCATATCGATGGGACATATGTTCGATAACGGTGACATCCTGTATGCCGATGACGACGGAATAGGAGAGGGGCTTGATGCCCTTGCAGGACGTGGAGAAGTTTTTCGCGTTTGCCAGTTCGATCTCGGACTTCATCAAACGTATTTCGGCATCGGCATTATCGTCGGTGACGAAGACGAGGTGGGCGAAATTACAGACGTTAAGACACCTATCGAAGAAATTCGTCAGCGCATCAGTTTCATCTGGCCCCGGGCGCTGGCGGCTTCAGGAAAACAGAATTGATGTTCTTGCCAGAGGCGCAGTGAGACGTTATCTGTAGAGAACTTCTTATTGAGGCCGACAAAATGTTTTCGAAGACCAGGATTGAGCGACGAAGGTGATTTCGACGGGTTTGCCCGAACGAATTCCCATGTCCTTTATCCTGGAGTTGAAAATGGCCTACGCCGAAATCTCGGCCGCCCTTGCTGCGGCATTTAAATCAATCGATCTCGATATCACCCCCGTTCTGTCTCTTCCTGCCATGGGGCGGGGTGCTGACCTGCAATGTAATAGCCTGATGCCAATTGTCGGCAAATTGCCGCCTTCCGAGGCGGCGGTTGTCGTCGCACAGGTCGGTGCGGCGTTGAACCTTCCTGCCGAGGTCGGCATCATCTCGCCGAGCGGCCGGGCATTTCTGAATGTGACTCTGTCCGACGCTTATCTGGCAAAGATTGCCAATGAAATGATCGGCGATCCTACCTTGGGAGTCATTCCAGATGCGACCGGCGTTGCCGTTCTGGATTTCGGCGGGCCGAATGTCGCAAAGCAGTTGCATGTTGGCCATCTGCGGTCATTTGTCATCGGGGAATCGCTTCGGCGGCTGCTGTTGTCGAAAGGCCATAAGGTTATCTCTGATATTCATCTGGGCGATTGGGGCCTACAGATGGGGAAGCTGCTGCTGGGGCTTGAAGCCTCCGGATACAGCCTGGATGCCTCAGGGCTCGACCGGATCAAGAAGGCAGACTTCAAGCTTTCAGACCTCCAAGCCTTTTATGTTATCGGGAACGACCTCTGTCCGGCGAAAGATGAAGATGACGATTCTGATAGCAATCAGGCTTCTCTGACCGCCCGGGCTCGGCATCTGACATCCCTTCTGCAGGGTGGGCATCCAGAGATCACCGACATCTGGTCGATCCTTCGGTCAGTATCCCTGTCCGAGATCGGGGAACTCGCCAAGACCCTTGGGGCGCACTTCGATCTGTGGCTTGGGGAGAGTGACAGCCATTCGGACGTCCTGGCCATGGTCGAGACGTTGACGGGTGCCGGTTCCATGATCCATGACGCCGGTGCCTTGATCGTTCCTCTGGAGAACCAGAAGCCTCTGCTCATACGGTCACAGGCGGGAAGCGTATTGTATGGCGCGACTGATCTGGCGACGGCTTGGGCCCGGTACCGGGACCTCAAAGCGGACTATCATGTCTATTGCGTCGATAAACGGCAATCGATGCATCTGTCGCAGGTCGAGCAAGCCGCTCACTCTACCGGTCTGGTGTTGGAAGGCGTGTTCCGGCACGCTGCGTTCGGCACAGTGAACGGCAGCGATGGAAAAGCGATCAAGACGCGGGAAGGCAAACCGCCCGCCTTGACTGATTTGATCGATACAGTCACTCGCAAAACCCGGGAGAAGATGGGACCTGGCGTGGACGATGCCGTCGTCGAGATGGTGGCGATTGGAGCCCTGAAGTTTGCCGATCTGATTAGCGACCGTACATCTGATTATCTGTTCGATGTCGAGAAGATGACAAGCCAGGAAGGCAAGTCTGGTCCCTACCTTCAATACGCAGTGGTCCGGATCAAATCTCTTCTCGATAGGGCAAATGCCGTGCCTGGCACCATCGAACCGCCGACCGACCCGGCATCCCGGCATTTGCTGTTTGAGCTTTCACGGTTCTCCATCGTGGTTGATCGGGCCTATCTCGAACTCAAGCCGCATTTTGTGGCCGAGTATGCTTTTCAGCTGGCGCAGGCCTTCTCCACTTATTACGCGGCGGTGCAGATTATCGGGAGCAAGAGCGAGGCGTCGGAGCTTGGCCTGTGTTTGCTTACGATGAAGGTCCTTGAGCGGTGCCTGTATCTTATGGGTATCAACGTACCTGAACGGATGTGATCGGTCGCATCTGCCAGCGCTCCAGCTGTTGGCAGATGCGTTCCAATTGCTGGTTCCAGTTCCTTGGGAACGTGCGAAGGACGGCGATGTAGGCAGCGGCTGCTCAAATCCTGGATAGGGAGCGTGAGCAAATCATCGACAGCAACATCTGCAGCCATGGACCGACCGGATGGCAGTGGGGTCGAGTTACGTGGCTGAGCTGGCTGTAGTGCCGCCCATTCAGGAAAACTGTTTCGTCGCCGCTCCACGGTGTCGCGATGGGAGCATTGACCGGCTCTACGTCCCCAATTTCCAGGTCATGCCACGCTATGCGGTAGTTATGTCCATCATGGATTTCGCGGTCGATCTTCCCCACCGCGCGTCATATCCCGAATGGCAAAAGGGCTATCCGGAAAGCTCGGTCGAACTTCGAGCCGGTTCCTGTCTCCGCGAAGCATGACTAAGGGTTGCTGACGCAGCCCTCCCGCCAGAGGCCTCTCCACAGGCGTCAGCTTTGCGACGCCTTCGTCGCAAAGCTCGTTCGGGCATAGCCTGCCCTACGTCTTGATTGGCATGTTGTAATCCAAGGGCCTGAAGCCCGAGGCGGCGCAGGTTCATCGCCGCATTGAGGTCCCGGTCAATGACCAGACCACAGTCGCACCGGAAGGTGCGATTGTGGAGACGCAGCTTGTCGTCTCCTGTTTTTCTCAGATAACACGCAGAGCAGGTTTGCGTCGTTGGTTCAAACTGACCTGCCTTGATGTGCTGCTTGCCCGCCCACTCGCATTTGTAGGTGATCTGCCGGTTCATCTCACCCCATCCGGCATCGGAGATGGATAGCGCCAGGTGACGGTTTTTTACCATCGCCTTGATGTTGAGATTTTCAGTGATTACGGCCGAGGCATCTCTGACCAAAGCTGAGGTGGTTTTGTGTTGAACATCGCGCCGCGTGTCGCGAACTTTGGCATGAAGACGGCCCACAAGCCGCGCCTGACGCGTCCTGTTTTTGCCGCCTTTCGTGCGGCGTGCCAGGCTCTTCTGCGCACGAGCCAGACGCTTCAGCGCCTTACGAAGGCTCTTTGGCGGCTTAACCTTCACGCCGTCGGAACGCACCAGCAGCTCCTTCAGCCCGAAGTCACCGCCCACCACCGTCTGTGCCTCGGGGATGACAACGGGAACGTCAGCCTCGATCTTGCACTGGATGGTCAGTTCCCAGCCTCTGCCGGTCCAGGCGACGTTCGCGCCAGCGACAACCCCTTCGGGTAGACGTCCGGACCGGAACTTGACCTCGCCGGTCTTTGGCAAGAAGACTTTGTTCCGATCCTGATCAATACGTAAAGCCTGGTTGATGACATAGAAGGACTCGCGACATCTACCTCTGACCTTAAAGCGAGGAAAACCTGCTCCTTCCTTGAAGCACTTCTTCAGCGCCAGATCGAGATTACGGCAGACCCGCACCAAGCTGTTGCTTGGTGCTTCCGAAAGCCATTCGTATTTTTCCTTGAGCCCAGGCAACATCTTCGACATGTCGTGGAAAAAGATAAACGTCTTGGTCTCTGCGTATTGTTGCTTCTGCAGAGCGAGCAGATGATTCCACAGCCATCGACATGCACCAGCATGTCGCGCAAAGGCATTGGCTTGCTGCTTGTTCGGATAAAGCTTGAACCTATATGCCTTGAGGTATTTCAGCGACGCACCGGATGTTCATCAAATGTTCTTGTTGTTTTGCCAGCTCCGTACCGAATGGTCAACCGCCGAACCGGTTTATGGTGAAGATGTTCTTAATACCACTCCAACCGGATAATCCGGATATCCGGCAAAAGAAAGCGCACCGGGGCTCAAGCGGCCTGGCTTGTATTGGCATCACCAGGAGCCATCTTCTGGAATTCGATCTCGCGCGATCTCCAGTTGGCGGCCCGCAGCAATTGAGCTTCGATGCGCTCGGCTTCACGCACGGCGTCGGCGTGGTGGAAGAAGACCATTGCGTTCTTCCACGGCTTGAAGACGTCGTTTTCCATGATTGCCGGGTTTTCCGTGATGAGCAGTTGGCCGTCGCGCTTGTAGCTGAAAGAAATTCTGATGAACTTGTCGGCCTTGATGTAGACGTTGCTCGGCATCAGGTCGACAAGGTCGATCAAGTCCGGTGGCGGCAGAGAAAAATCCACACCTGCCAGCACGTGGTCCTCGACGCACAAACCTCGGCCGTTCAGGTCGAATGTCACGAGGGTGACATGGGTGAGGGGCTTGTTGTCTGCCCAATGGCGATTGACGCGATTGATCAGCGGAGACTGGGTTGGAAGCTTGATCGCTTCTGGCAGCCGCTCGATTGGATAATGCTTATATTGGGAATTCCTGATCTCATCGAGAGATGCGAACGTAGCACCGAATGCGAATGCAGGCCGGTTGTGACCGAGATTTTCACGAATCACTTTATTGCCTTCATCGACAAACCATACGTTGCCATAGGCTGGGACCGCTGCCTTATCTCGGGAAACTGGGCTCACTTGCAACATCGGGACTATCCACCTTTTCAAAACCGTTGACACAGATGCCAGCAAAACTCCTTTGGGTCAACAAGAAATCCTTGCGTTTCCTGTGAATTAAAATCTTGACGAGGCGACGTAGTTGGAGTGCCATTAATCACCTTAATTCCTTGCTATGTTGGTTTCTGGAGTGCGCAATCAATCAAAACTCCTTGTTGGGCTCGGTCGTTTTGACGATGCAATAGCTCAACCGTTTCAGATTCTGGTTAGCCTTCTGTCGGTAAGGAATTATCGTCTAAACGCGGTGCTTCGGGATGCCGAATGCCTGGTAATCAGCGGATGGATTGTTACTTTGGCGGCAACGTCCTTTTCGACGTACGGCATCACTGGAAAACTGCTGATCGCTGTGGTTTCTCTTGTGGTGCTGATGGCTGAAAAGAAGCTGCTGTTTGCGCACCACAGCATGTGTAAACTCGGATGGAATCGTGAAGTTGCAGAACTCTATAGGTCCTCGGCTCTCCGTTACAAGGAACGTTTCCTGCTCTTCAGGGTTTGCGGTCTTGCCGGATTTGCAACTCTGCCTGCTGTGTCGCTTTTGTTCGATCCTGAATGGCAGAGTGCCGATGTTACGGCTTATCTGACCCTGCTGATCTATATCTGCAAATTCTACATCGAGCGTTCGTTTCCGACGGATGACTGGCGTCTGAACCATGTGCCGATGAGTGCAGGGGAGGCGGGTCGATGACACCTGTGGCTGAATTCAAGCGCAGCGCTGGGATTGCGGCGATGTCTTTTCCGGAATTTCCTGGGCTAACATTCAGTTTTGGTGGGCAGCCCATTCAGTTCGGCGTTCTCAATGAAATTGGTCCGAATGACGTGGAGGTTCAGCTCTCAGGCCGCGACCTCCACGATCCCAGATCATCAAGAGTGATCGGATTGATCTGTTTCCTGGCTGATGTTCGTGGCGTAAATCTTATTCTCGACTTGAAAACGGTTGAGGAAAAGCTTTTGGCCCCTGTTCAAGCGATGCTCATCCTCAACGGCTTCAACTCGTGTAGGGAGTCTGATGACGGAGATGCGGATTTGTGGCTTCGTCTGGCGCGGTCAATTGTGGTTTGATGCTCGTCCCTTGCTTTTCCCGCATGTAGGCTAACAGGGATAGATTCAGCATCGGTGGCATAATGTCCTTCACACCAGTTTTAGACGTCGCACTTTTCAACACCCAGGACGACGGTAACACGTCTTTCTGCATGTATGTCGTTCCTGAAGACGACGAAGGTGTTGTCTTTGCTCGTGTTTACAAAGATGGCGACGACCACGTTTTTGAAACTGTCGACGGCGACAAATATCTGGTCCCACCATGGGATGGTGCGTCTTTCGATGAAGCGGTGGCGCGTCCACAACAGCTATTTCAGCCGGTGGATCGTGACGGTAACCTACTGCCATTCTATTTCGGCGAATTTCTTTCCTCCCCGCCAGCAGCGCGCTTTGGAGTTTAATTGATGCGGGATCATATCGTCATCGGAACAGTGAGAGCGAAAAAGGGCGACAAGTATGTTGTCGTCACCCGTGAAGGCGCGCCCGTAGAGGTGAGTTTCAATGACGGTCGTCTGCCACTGATCGGTGGCGATATCGTTGGCGTCTTCAAACCAGGCCCGACAGGTGATCTTCACCTCGCTCTGAAGGACAATCTCGTCGATGCAATGATGTCGACATCGACAACGTTCATGCTGTCGGGTGCACGACCTGATCTTACGGCGCGGTTGTTGGCAAAGATGCTGTCAAAGCAGAAGTCGGCAATTCTTGCGCCTGGAAGCGGCATGACGATCAAGAGGCGTCCGCATTCCGATGATGCCGATCTGCAATGGGCTGTTTCAAAGTTTTCGCCGGAAGCCGACCGGCTGCAGGTCGCGCTCAATGTGATCGATGTCCGCAAGATGTCGTCTTCGATCTGGCAGACCTCGACGCTTCGAGATATGTCGCTTCCTGCCGACATTGAAGGAAGCCGCCGTTCCATGCATGAACTGACGCGAGTCCTTCGGTCCGGATTTCATCCTGAAGTCAGTCGCATGATCGAATATGTGAGTGGCAACCAGGATATCTCTGTGAACTTCGTCATGCCGTATTCGCCTTTCGTTGGTGCACTCGGGTTTGCCCGCACCATCGGGGCCATGAATTCCGGCTACTTCCCAACGGTCGAATTTTCGATCTCTGACGCGCGCCGTCTTTCGAGTGCCCGCATGGTCGGACTTGCAATGGCGCATAAGGCGCTTGGCGCTGGACAGGCTAATGCTGCCAACGTCGATCAGTCCGCGCGTACGCGACATGTCGCCAGCTCATTTGCTGATGCGATGACGGCAATTGCCTATCTGACAGAAGGCGGAAACCCGGAAACAATCGAAACTTACGCCGATCTGCGCGAGTCCTCACTTTGTTTCGGTTTTGACCAAGGCACCGGTCGTTTGAGCGATGGCATCCTGGAAGATGCGACGCATCGTTCCATCCGCGCTGTCTTGAATGACTTCAGAGCTGGAAAGTTACCTGCAACGATGGAAGCGCGTCAGATCACGGAACGCGCTGTTCGCATAGCCCGCCGTAATGCCTTGCCTGCAGCGTCATTCGAGCCTGACCATATTGGCGTCACACCGGAGGAGATGGTCAGGGCCGTCGAGGCGGCGAACCGTGTGGCTTTCGATCTGCGCAGGGCCAGTGTCGCCGATGTTGAGGCTTTCGGGGAGGTCTATGCGGCCGAGGTGCGGCAACTCGCTGAAGAACATGCCAACGATGATCGCTCAGCGTCTCGCATGATCACATTCGGAGCAAACCACGCGCCCCTTCGAATGGACGATATCTTCAATCGAGAAACGCGAGACCTGTCCAACCGCTTCGATCCGGAAGCGATCAGAGTTGAGCTTGGTGGTTCAAAAGAGGTTACGAACGCCCTCTACGACCGTATCCGTGTCCGCCGAGGCGAACACGCGAACACAGACCGTCTTCAGTACGCAGAACCTTTGATGCGATAAGACGAACGACGCTCAGTCTTCGTCTTCTTTATCGAGCTGATCGAGATCGTAGAGTTCCCAGAATTTGATGTAGTTCTGGAATGACATTTGGCCACTGAACGCAGTCCAGTTGATGCGGACGAGAATATCGTTCGGGTTGCCTGGGCGAAGCGCCATGATGCGCCTCATATACCATTCGGGAATGTCCGAGATCGGCGCTCGTTCACATTCATCAAGCAGCTTGAGCGCCCGTTTCGTTTTGTCATCCCGCGTGCGTTTTGTGGTTTCCTCGTCGGGGATTTCCAGGGTCCAGCCAAGGCTTTCCATGAGATCGATCACACCGGGATCGGTCACTTCGCGTTCGTCTGCGTCGCCGAGCAGGAATTTCGTATAGGGCTCGTTGAGGCCGCGCATTTCCACGACGGTGCGTGCAGCCTTGTCCCACCCACCCTGCCACCGGCGTCCTTCCTGAATCCAGACTCCGGCACAAAGGGCTCCATAGAGCTTCAGCGCGAAATCTTCATCGCGGGCAAGTTCACATGCATGTGTTCGGCTGATCAGTTGCGATGGCAGTGAATTGGCGGGGAACAAAAAGGGTTTCGGCTGGTCGATCCGGGGGACGAAGACAACATCATCTTCACGCACACGAATATGGCCGTAAATGCATTCTCCGCCATCTTTCTGGTAGTACCAGTCTTCGTGTTCAGGCATGCCACGCTCAATAGCGTTGGTGCGGGAACCGTCGGGCAAAAGAACTTTTTCAACTGAATGGATCAAGCCTGCGATCCAATTGACCTTGGCGGTGCCGTGCTTTGAGGTCTTGTCAGTTTTCCCGGCATGAACGCTGCGAATGAGGGTGACATTTTGCTGTGGCTTTGCGCGACCACCATCGAACAAATCATTCATTGCGGCACCTGTCTTGATCATTCTAAAACCCTATCGGAACTTCAAGGAAAACGACGTAACGTGCGGCATTAAGCCATCAAAGACTTCTTTTACAAGCCGAAGACGCGTACGCGCGCCGAGCCCGTTGAGATAGACATGTCGATGGATGAGGACATTGGAGAAGAAACATTAACGAACCGGATGCGGCAAACAGACGAAAACGGAACGATGTGAGTCATGATCTTCCAATCAAATGCAACGCAGAACAAAAAGCACAAGGATGCCTCGGAGGAGGTTTTAATCATTTCGATTCCTGGTCGTCAACCTATAATTCTTAATGGTTCATTTTAATTATCGTCAAGAGAGGTATGCTGCTGAAATTCCTAGATAAAAAACTGTAAATAATTATTTTACGTTTCGTTTAGCCGCCTGGGAGAGAGTTGATTTGGTTGTTTTTTCAAGGTGTTGATTTCCTTTCGCGAGCTTCGAAATTATCGCAGGTTTGCCAAATCGGTTGATTGTAGATACAAGGGCCCGCACTCACTCCGACTCAGGCTGATTTTATGTTTGATCCTCGTGAACGAATCCAAGTGTTTATCGACGGTGCTAACCTTCACGGCGGCACTAAAGCGCTTGGTTTCGATATCGATTTCAAGAAGCTTATGCAGTATTTTTCAAATAACGGCTATGTGCTTCGCTTCAATTATTACACAGCAATTCTTGATTCAGAGGATGTTTCTTCCATCCGTCCTCTGATCGACTGGCTGGAGTATAACGGTTATCGCATTATTTCCAAACCTGCCAAGGAATTCACGGATCATTTGGGACGGCGGAAAATCAAAGGCAATATGGATGTCGAGCTTGCTGTCGACGTTCTTGAGCAGTGTTGCAGGACTGATCACGTCGTGATTCTTTCGGGGGACGGAGATTTTACGGCGCTTGTTGCAGCGGTTCAGCGAAAAGGTCTCAAGGTCACCGTGGTCTCGACGATGAAGACAACGCCGCCAATGATCGCCGATAATTTGCGCCGAGTGGCTGACCAGTTCATCGATCTTGCCACGATCAAGGATGAGATTGCCCGGGACCGTCCGGATCAGTAGGATGAAACCCTGTAAAAGCTTCCCGGGGTCGATGCTGTTGCGTCGACCCCGGGTTTCCCTTGACAGTTAGCCGACGAGCGCGAGCCACTCGTTTTCGTCCATTATCTGGACCACCTTCAGCGCTTTTGCTTTCTCCAGCTTTCCGCCTGCCTTTTCGCCCGCGACGAGGATCGAAGTTTTGGCGGAGACTGAGCCAGAGATTTTCGCGCCCAGGCTTTCAGCCTTTGCTTCCGCTTCATCGCGCGTCATGCTGCTGAACGATCCGGTGAAGACGATTGTCTTTCCCGTCAGCGGGCCAGCCTCTGTTGCCTTTACCGCCTCGATCTGGAGTTCGGATACGAAGTTTGTCACCGCCTCGACGACAGCCGTATTCGAGAACATTTCCTTGATGCCATCGCACACGGCAGCACCGAAGCCGTCGAGTTCCGTAAGGCGCTTGATCGCGGCCTGATCGTCCCTTGCGATCCCGACGAAGTTTTCGAGTGCGTCGTCCCATGTTCGATAGAGTTTGGCGATAGCCTTTGCCGTGCTTTCGCCAACCTGGCGAATGCCGAGTGCAAAGATGACCTTATGGAGTTGCTGTTTCCGGGCCTTGTCGATGGCGTCGAAGAGCTTGTTGACGGAGGTGTCCTTGTACCCTGCCCAGGTTCTCAACACGTTGCCGAGGTCTGCATCGCGTGTGCGAAGGGTGAAGATGTCGCCAAGAGATTTGATCGGCAACGTCGTGTTCTCGTAGAAGTAGTCGATCTGCTTGTCACCGAGACCATCAATGTCCAGGCAATCGCGAGAGACGGCGTGCTTCAGGCGTTCCACGCCCTGCGCCTCGCAGACGAGGGAGCCCGTGCAGCGCCTTACGGAGCCGAGTTTGCCTGTCGTGGGATCGATATCACGGACAGCGAGACTTCCGCATACGGGGCAGTTCTCCGGCATCTTGTATGGTGCTGCGTCTGCGGGTCTCTTACTCAGATCGACATCGAGGACTTTCGGGATCACGTCGCCCGCTCTGTAGATCGTCACGGTGTCGCCGATTCTGAGGTCTCGACCTTCTCTGATCGGACCCTTCTGGCCGATACCGGCGATGTAGTCTTCATTGTGCAAGGTGGCATTCGAGACTTCGACGCCCCCAACGATCACGGGATGCAGCCTAGCAACAGGGCTGAGTGCGCCAGTGCGTCCGACCTGGATATCGATGCCGACCAGCGTCGTCGTCGCCGTTTCGGCCGGGAACTTATGGGCTGTGGCCCATCGGGGGCCTGACGAAGTGAAGCCCAGACGTTGCCGGAGTGCGAGATTGTCGATCTTGTAGACGATGCCGTCGATATCGTAGGCCAGACCGGGTCGCGCGTCCTGCAGGGCTGAATAGGCATCCAGGAGGTGGTCAGCGGAGACAAGACGGATCAACGGATTGACGAAGAAGCCCAGCTTTTTGAAGTAATCGAGCATGCCCATCTGCGTATCGGCTGGCATGGTGCTGACTTCGCCCCATCCATAGGTGCAAAAACGCAGCGGGCGTTTGGCCGTTTCCGTTGCGTCGAGCTGTCTCAGTGAACCGGCTGCGAGATTGCGTGGGGTTTTGTAAAGCGGCTTGCCTTCAATTTCCCGCTGCGCATTGATCGCCAGGAAAGCGGCTCTTTCCATGTAAATTTCGCCCCGAACCTCAAGAATGTCCGGAGCGCCAACCACCACCTGGGGGACTTCCGGGATCGTCCTTACGTTCGGAAGCACGTCTTCGCCGACTTCACCGTTGCCGCGAGTTGACGCACTTGTCAGCTTGCCGAATTCGTATCGCAGATTGAGCGCCAGACCATCCATTTTTGGTTCGGCCGTGAACATCAGGTTCTCGGCGGCATCCTTGCCGATGAAGTTGACGATTTTGGTCAGGAAGCCTTCCAGGTCTTCGTCCGTAAAGAGATTGCCGAGCGAGAGCATCGGAACCGCGAGTGTGATCTGCTCGAACTCTTTACGCGGTGCGGCACCGACCTGATCCAGTGCCGACTTTGCTGGCTTCAGAAGAGGGAACCGTTCGACAATCGCCAGGGCGCGTCGTTTGAGCGCGTTGAACTCGTCGTCCGAAATCTCGGGAGCGTCCTGACCGTGATAAAGCTCGTTGTGCCGCTCGATTTCGGCGAGCAACGTTTTCAGTTCGCTCCGGGCATCCATTATGGAAAGGAGTTCTACGACAGTCTGCATATTAATTCCTTTGGTGGTGGCCATTTTAGCCTTGGTTAGCGCGACTTTGTCTAACCAGCAAGAGCCAGCGCTCATGTTTCTTCGACATTTCGATCATTTTGCGTTTTAACAGATCATACTGTTCGGTCGAACCCTGGTATTGCGCGTGAAATTCCTCAGTAGTCGAGAGAATGATTTCGATTACGTTTGAGAAGCAAAAGCCGCATTTTCCGCGTTTTTGCAGGTAATGGAACAGCTTGTTAGGCACAATCAATTGCCACGGTTCCTCTACGAGCATCTCGTAGAGCGCCGTTCGAAGCTCGACGTCAGTAATGCGATTGCACGAACATACGATCATTTCTGTTCCGTTGCAGCTTTAGCGCTGCGTTTCCAGGAGTTAACTCTGCTGGCCACACTCATCTTCCGCTAAAGGAATCCTGCCGTCAAAAGGAGTTCTCACAAAAATTGTTAAATAATCGAGAATTCCTTGTTGCAACAGAATTCCTTTTCCCGTAAACGAATTTGTGCCGCGAATTCCTTGCGGCTCTTGTTGCGGGCCCCTCTGGCGAGAATGACTGACCTTCTCGTGATGTCGGAACAAGTTTTTCCTCATCCATTCTCGGTCAGCGGGACAAAAATATGTCAGAGAATACGATCTCAACAAAATCCACCGCCAGCTATTTTACCTGGTCTTTCATCATCACGGCCGTCGGTATCGCCCTTGGTGCCTTTCTAGGCTGGGAACTGACCGGCACCGTTGCCGGGACACTGAACGCCGCATTTATCTGCGCTGTTTTGGCAGTTCTCGAAATCTCGTTGTCTTTCGACAATGCCATCGTCAACGCTGCCAAGCTGAAGGAAATGACCCCGGTCTGGCGTAAACGGTTTCTGACCTGGGGTATCCTGATTGCCGTCTTCGGGATGCGTATCGTGTTTCCGCTCGCAATCGTCGCCATCGCGGCGCATCTCGGCCCTATCGAAGCGCTGCTGCTCGCCCTCGAAAAGCCTGCGGAGTACGCGGAAATCCTTACCGGTGCCCACCTCTCTATCGCTGCGTTCGGCGGCACCTTCCTTATGATGGTCGGCCTCAACTTCTTCTTCGACGAGGAAAAGGACGAGCATTGGTTTGGTTCGCTCGAAAATCTTCTCTCGAATTCGGCGACGGTGAAGGGTATTGAAATTGCTATCGTCGTTGCGCTAGTCTTGACGTTCTCAGCTTTCCTTCCGTCTGAAGAGGCATTCACCTTCGTCAAGTGTGCTCTTTACGGTCTCCTGACGTTCCTCGCCGTTGAAGTGCTGGGTCACGTGCTCGATGCTTCCCAGGAAACAATGAACGCTGCCGCACGCGGCGGACTTGGTGCATTCCTTTACCTCGAAGTTCTCGATGCGAGCTTCTCGTTCGACGGCGTCATCGGTGCGTTCGCCTTGACACAGCAGCTTCTGGTAATCGCAATCGGACTTGGTATCGGTGCCATGTATGTTCGTTCGATGACGATCATGCTAGTCGAGAAAAACACGCTAACGAAGTATCGCTACCTTGAACACGGTGCCTTCTACGCGATCCTGGCTCTTGCCATCATCATGTACTGCCAGACGATTGTTCATGTTCCGGAAGTCATTACCGGTCTGATCGGCGCGGCACTCATCGGTATCTCGGTCTGGGCCTCGGTCCGCGCCCAGAAGCGCGAAGCACTCGAAACACCGGTCACCGGCCTGCCGGAAGCAGCCGAATAACATCGACCCACAGGTTTGATGGAAGTCTGCTCCCGTCACCACCCCTGAAACGAACGCCCCCTCGACACATGCCGAGGGGGCGTTCTGCTATTGGGCCTTGTTCGTCACGCCACCGCTCCAGGTCGTCTATGCAGGTGTAAACAACGGGAACGAAGATCAGACTGAGCAGTGTCGATGAGATCAGGCCTTGGGGGCACCCCCATCGGAACGCGACTTTCCGCACCAGCGCCGATCCCTAGCGCGATAGGAGCCAAACCAGGAGCCATACCAGCACTCATCGCCACCGTCTTCATGACAATAGGCCTTGCGCGCTTCCTGGCGCGTCCATGAGGGCTGATGCCGTGCCCGTTTTTGATTTCAACGATGGCGTATTCGAACAGCAGAATGGATTTCTTCACGGCGACGCCCTAAAACACCTTTTCAATCAGTTTCCCACTCAGCTGCGGAGCGATAGCGACGTTCTCCAGGGCTTCTACCCGGCCGGTTCCAGTGATTTTCTGACCAGCTTTTGAGATTTCGACCTTACCAAGGATTACTGAGATTGAATTTTCCTGAGCAAACAGGGTCTGCGTAGCCGCTAAAAAATATGGCGGTGGAGGAGAACAAGGTGTCGCATCAATGGTTTCCGTTTCAAAGCCGTTTCAGGGTTCGCGGCGGATTCTCGACAACCGACAAAGGATTACCATTTGTGTCATGGTCGAGTTTTACGTTTGATTTACCCTCTCTGGGAGATATGTTGACATTATTCCTGGATCGTGCGAAAACTATGTCAACAATTAGCTGGGACCCATGTCGGCCTCAGCTTGGTTGAAAGAGGAATGAGCAGATGACCGAGAACAAACCGCTTCGATACTACGACGCTCCTGAATATGCGGCGGACCTGGCGCGTGAGGCCGAAAACAAGCGGGGCGGCAAGGTCGGTGAACGTGGTGCAACCCGGTGGCTGCGCGGTGAGACGAAGGCTCGTACGCAGAAGGAAATTGACGACCATAACGCTAAGGTCGATTACGAGGCTCGCAAGCGTTATCTCGGTCAGCTTGAAGTCAAGGATCGCACCATCGAGCGCATGGACCGGCTTGGCCAGAAGACTCACGCGCACTTCAACCGCGAACTTCCCGACGGCTACAGCATTGTTCCGGTGATCGAATCTAAGTTACTGGAGCAGTATCCGCATCTGTGCGTGACACAGTTCACGCATATTCCGCTTCGCACGGCCGAACGGAACGTCTTCTGTTCGATTTACGTGACCAACTTTGCGGCTGACATCGATATGACAGGTGACCAGCCGAAGTTCATCGTGAAGAACCATGAATACGGTCGCATGTTCTATTGCCTGGCCTGGCGAATTGATCCGGCAACCGGTGTGTCGACCATCGCTCGCGATATGTTTTCGGAAGGTCTCGTGTTCCGCACGGGCAACCAGCAGATCGCTTTCGATCACACCGTTCACCTGACGACCGGGACCAAGGCTTCTGTCTGGCGTGAACGTCTGCGCCAGCCGATCAAGAAAACCGCCTGATCGGCTGTTGCAATTATTTAAATCCTGATAGGGCCGGTATACGACGTGTACCGGCCTTTTTTGTCCAGCTTGATGTAGGCGCGGCTACGACGTCTGCCGACCACGATGAAGGTAATCTGCGCCGCATCGGACTGGACAAGTCTGAGCGCATTTTCCTCCGCGTCGATGTAGCTCAGATCGCCGTCCTCGATCTCCTTGAAGCCGAGGCTTTTCAGGAAATCCTGATTACGATTTACGCGCTTTCTGGCCCGATGCCTGCGAGGGTGCAAGACCGGTTCGAATGCCGATTTTAGGCCGGACAGAACTTTCTGGATCGCGCCGTTCAACCGCCTGAACGGCGCTTTGAAGAGCCGTTTGATCATCGCGCCGCCGTCAGAATTTCATGGCTGCCGGTTCGAAATCAGCTTTCCATTCCATGAATTCCTGATTGTCGGTGTTGAGCGCATAATAGACCGACAGGTCAGCGCGGAAATTATCGACGATCACACCTTCATCCGGATGAACGAAAATGCCGGTTTCAAGGACAACCTTCCGATCTTTGTCGGTGAGGCAGTGTTCCTCGCCGCTGTTCGGGTCGGTATAAATCCAGACCTGCTTCAAAATCTCGACATCATCGCGTTCGAGGATTTCAATCGCGGCATTCAGCTCGGCATCGTGGAGGCTGTCATCGACCATGGATTTGAGCTGACGTGGCGTCATCATGCGCAGATGCGATTCTTCTGTGTCGCGTAGTGTCGCAATCACCAGATGAACGGCACGGTTTTCGACGACGTCGTCAGGAAGTAAGAAGCTGCCTGCTTTACCGATCTTCACCTTGATTTCGTGGACCTGGATGTGTTCGACCGGAATACCGGCGTCCTCGCGCTGCTTTTCCGCTTGGAGATATTCGTTGATCACGTCCCAGCATGCCTTATCGGCCTGATCGGTGAGAACGCAGACGAGAGACATGAACAGGGGCGAACCAAAGTGACGGCCTGGCTCTTCGAACGGCGTCAGCGCCCTTACCGCTGCATCCAGAGCCATCCGCAGCTCCTGGTTTTCTTTGATGAGATCAGTTTTGGATTTCTGCGGAACCGGATTGGACATTGTCGTTTTCTCTCTTTCTTTCGTTGTAAAAATGCTCGATGAACCCTGTTTTCGGGTTCACCTTGCTCGATGTTTGTAGAAATCCGAGCTTCTTCAGCAGCTTGTCGACGGGCGCGTGATTGGCTTCAGAAACGCTTGTTAATGGTCGATCCGTTCCAAGCCAGAGACAAGCTGCTCTGATCAGCTGGTTGCCGATGCCGCGACCTCGGAAGTCAGGATGAACCCAGACGGTGCAGAGCTTTTTCTCCCCGTCTTCATTCTTGGCGATCACGATACCGGCCAGTCTGCCATCGTGCTCGATGACATCTAGATACCGTGTCCCGGCGTCGATGCCCGGTTGGACCTTGTTGTCGAACCAATGCCGGAAGCCGGGATAGATCGTCTCCAGATAGGAGAGCTGTTCCCGGCATCTGATCAGGGTATCTGGTCCGACGGCGCGGCTCATGCGGCGAGCAACGTGGCAAGCGGTGTATGGGGACGTGCGCCGTTGCTCTCGACAACGACTGCCGCGCAGCGGCTGCCGAGGAGGAGCCGATCCTGCGGTGTCATGCCTGCGGCGTGAGCGTAGAGATATCCGCCCGCGAAAGCGTCACCTGCGCCGATCAGGTCGGCGACTCGCTCGACCGGGTGCGCAGGTGCATGAAATGTGCGGCCATCGGCGATCACCGTCGAGCCCTGTGCTCCTCGGGTCATCACTGTGGTGAAAGAAGCTTTTTCCGCCTTGATGCAGACGTCAGCCCAGCATTCGGCTTTCCAGAATTCCATCATTTCGGAGTCGTTTCCGATGAGGATGTCTGTGAACTCCGCCAGTTTGTAGAACGCGTTCAGATTGCGCGTTACGCAGTTCTTGTCTGACAGGGTGAGCGCAATCTGACGGCCTTGCTCCTTTGCCAGCGCGACGGCGCGAATTGCTGCATCCCGGCTTGACGGGGCATCAAGAAGATATCCTTCGATGAAAAGAATATCGGCGTCATCCAAGGAATAGTTTTCAATGTCACGTTCGTGCAGAAGCTGACATGCACCAAGGAACGTCGACATTGTCCGTTCGCCGTCAGGCGTGATCATGGCCAGGCAGTTTGCAGTCGGAACGTCCGTAAAGTCGCCCTGGAGGAAACTGACGCCAAGGGCATTCATGTCGTTTGCGTAAAAGTCGCCGAGGTCATCTGCACCAATTTTCCCAACGAAGGTCGCTCGTCCGCCGAGGGAAGCGATGATAGCGGCGGTGTTTCCGGTCGAACCGCCGGATGCAAGCTTCACGATTTCGGAGGAAACGTAACCGCGTCTTTTTGAGGATTCCTCAGCATCAACAAGCATCATTCGGCCCTTTTCGAGGCCCTTTTCCAACAGCAGCTGGTCGGAGACCCCGACGATGAGATCGACCATGGCGTTACCGACGGCAAAGATATGAGGTGCTCGGTTCATAAAGGAAATCCTTGTTGGTGGCGCAAACACAAAACTCCATTTTCAAGGAATTATCAATAGAATTCCTTCAATTTGTGGGTGGCATATCGAAATGAAATCCTGTTGCGCAAAAGGAGTTCTTTATGTTTTGGAATAGCGAGCCGGAAAGAGATTTTGGTCGTATGTGCCGCATGGGCGAAAGGGAAGCCGATGATGCCATCATCAAGTTCAATCGCGACTACACAAAGTCCTGTGTGATACCAGATGAGATATTGTGCCGGGCGTCCCTAGCCGAACTGGCGGAAGAAGCTGGTTTCGTGACCGACGATTTTGCGGAAGTCATCGATAAAGCTCTGCGGTCATGGCGCAATAGTCCTTCAAGATCGATCCTCAATGTCACCCGACTGACGGATGGGGCGGTTCCTGGCACACCTATGTTCAAGGACCTCAGGTCACAGCATCAGCTTCTATCAGCTGCAATGGTGGTCCATCTGTTCCAGCCCTATCAGTTCAGGACAATTCCTGACCGTGAGACTGAAGTCGGTCGGTTGCGACCAAAACCTCTGAAGATCGGCGATTTCGTCGCGATGACCGCCGACGCTGACGGTGAACGTTTGATCAATAGCCTGGCTTATGCTGTCCGGCTCTGGGAGGAACGCAACAAGGCCATGGTCCGCACCGGTCGGGTCAAGTTACCGACGAAACTGTATCGTGGCATACGAGGTGGCAATCTGGCCGTGACGATGGCCGACCTCCCGTCAGACCTGGAGCGCAGCGAACGTGATTGCCGACTGACGATGATGCGTGCGCAGCACTTAGTGGAAAGGCCTATCGCTGAGTGGTCACACTCCCCCATCCTCTCGTTCACAACAAACGAAACGGTAGCCAACTTCTTCACGAGAAACGAGGGCTTCGTGGTCGAGTTCGAACCGACGTTGGATATGGTCGTAGCGTCTCATCTCACGGATAACGCGCTTGACGTGGTCGACCCCTATCTCAAAAAGCACGAAAGAGAGTGGATACTCCGCCTGCCTGCTGACGCACAGCTCGAACCTGATGCCGTTCGTCCGCAATCTGCAGCCTGGTTTGCCGGAACGCGGGACTACAGGGGCATTGCCGTTCTGGACAGTCATGTTGAGGCCAAGTTTCTGATGGGCAACAAGGAGCTTTCAGCGCACTGGCGTTGGAATAACAATGGGAAGGGCGGCAAGGTCGTCTTCCGGGAAAACGATGACTTCTTTTCTCTGACCCGTGCGGAGTTCAAGAAGGAAAAAGGCTACGACCCCGTACCGCAGGCCGCGTCCGAGATCAGGAACCTGGTATATTTCAGAAAGGAGTCGTCGACGTTTAACAGCAAGCCGCCGGTGGAAATTCCACATTGGCGATCTGAGCTGTTTCCGGAGGAATTTTCGCCTGCACCGTGACGCTTGATGCCCGACTACAGCCTTGGAGTTGGCGGGCTCTGTAGACGTTCGAACATAGCATCGACGAATGGTGTTCTTCCTCGATCAAGGTAAGCGACGACCTGTTCGCGCCCTTCGGCCGGAATAAGGCCATCGATCATGCCTGCCAAGCGATCCAGAAGAATGTTCTCATCGATCTCGCCGCGCTTTCTCAGCTCTCCGATGCTTCCCGCGAAAACTTTCGGGAAGCCAGGCTTGTCACCGATGCTCGCAATGTACCTGCGGCTCTCATCATCGTTCCATTCGATCATGTAGGAGAGGAAACCGGCGTTCAAAGCCGGGTGCAGACCGCTCTCTCCGGTCACGAATTTGGTTCTGATCTCTTGGTTTTCAGCATGCTGCTTCTCGTTGAAGGCAAGCTTGCCCGGGAAAGCTGCCAGAAGTGACTGCGCGTCAGCGTCCTCTTCTACCCAGATATTTGTCGCCAGGCTGTGACCATGATTGCTCGAATGCTCCATCCAGTGCCAACGGCCCTGGGCGTTGTTGTCAAGCCACTCAAAGATTTCATCTGCAGCTTCGTTACGATAGGCAGAGGCGTCTTCTGCAAGCCGTTTGAACTGATGGTTTTCGCCATCGAACAGGAATAGGCCATGCGGACCGTGGATTTCCCGCAGGTCCACTTCATTTTTGCCTGTACGTTTTTTCGGGAGATAGGGAAAAGTCTGTCCGTCGGCGTAGGCCTGCCGGTTAGCGGCTTGTTCCTTATTGTCGAAATCGAACAGTCTCGGCATCAGCGTTCCCCAATCAGATGTGTGAGATAATCTTTCATGGCGGCTTGATTGTTGCAAGTCAGGACGAACTCCTGACCTCGGCCGACGATGTTCAAGGTGGCCATGGCTTCGGCGTGGCCCCAGCGCGCAGCATCGAGATGGTAGGACAAGGCGCTCCCCTGATCCGGGTGCATCCAGGATGGCAGGCTCCAAGCAGACCTGCCGGGCGCGTTGTCGCGGGTCAAGATATGCCGAGGCTCAAGAACCGAAACCCGGCCCCATCCAGGGCCAAAGGCAGTGTCTCCGATGACCAACTGTTCGCTGGCGACATAGATCGTATTGCCAGCCTCACGTCCCCGGCGGACATGGGGATGCGTTGCAAGCCATGGATGGTTTTGCCAGGATTGCCGGTCTCCAGACGACAGGTCTATGACCTCGCCGATCTGCAACCAGCCAAACAGCGCATGAATGTTTCGGCCTTTTGAAGCAAACCGGTACTTTCCGTCCTTCAGATCGACGTCTCTGAACCAGCCGAAAAACAGGAATACATCGCCGACAGTGACGCCCTGCGACTTCAAGTGAGAGGCGGCGGCGCTTGTCTGACCCAGAGCGCCACGCCAACCCTCCGTTCGAGGAATCGAGCCATGCTCCAGATCGGGATCGAGGTGGGCCGGATGGCGTTTCTGATATCGACCATTTGTCAGGTCTTCGACCAGTTGCCCGGTCGGGCCATCGATAGCGCCGTATCTTGTGAGGCTTCGTCCATCGGGGATAGGCAGGGATACCAATGACCCGTCCGGCAAGATTGCCGAGGCGCAACCGCCACTTCCTGAATCAAAGCCTTTTCGGCTGAAGATCAGCTTCATGGATGGGGTGTTTCCGCGTTTTCGACGAACCCATGTTCGGCCGCGAGGTCCGGGAAGAGCGTCGCCATGGCATGCTTGTAGAGGACGAATTCGCGCGCGCCCAAGAAGCGTTCGGCATCTTCTGGTTTGACGATGACCGGACCATGGCATTCATTGCGCTTGACCAGGCTGAGATCGAACCGGTCCACGATGCCCATGAAAAACTGCTGTGTCGACCAGGGATGAGGGTAACGATAGCCTTCCGGCTTCTTGGCTCCGGTGATCGAGCGGAACATGCCGAGGGGCTGAATGGACTTCAGGATAACGCCAGCTTCTTCGCCGCCTTCCCGCTCGGCCGCCTCGGCAGCGGTTTCCATCCTGATGACGGTGATGCCATCTTCGTCGAGGATCGGGTCACGATGGCCACCGCAAGCCTCTGGACCTCGCTTGACATTATCCGTCAGGACGACATCGCCGTTTTCCGTAAAAGCCAGGATGAAAGCCGTCGGATTGACGTCCGGCGGCGCGACCATATCGCTGATGACGACGCTGACCTGGTTTGGCTGCGGCAGATAGGAAATGTCGTTGGTGGTGTGAACAGAAGCCAAGCCAATCAATTGCTCGATACTCAGGTAAAGCATAGGGTCTCCAAAATGGCGATGTCGCCTACCCATTAGATAAAGGTCTGCCTCGCCTCCCACAAGGAAATCTGGCTTGGATTTCCTTTGCATGATGCGGATTTTCGATGGAGGATCGTGACCAAGGAGAATTTAAATGTCAACTGATCCTCAATTTTTACATGCCATAGCCAGAACTCTTGAATCACCCGATGTTCCGGCTCGTCTCGAATTGGCTGATGGCCGTGCTTTTAACTTCTCCGTTGTCAGATCGGATGGGCAGGAAGAATTGCGTTCTCAGCTTTTGCCACGCCTCAACGGTGAAAAATGGGGCGTCTACGAGTGGATTTCGGACGCAATGTTGTACCCAGGTTTCGTCGTGTCCATCGAGCGCGAAGGCGAAGATCGATCTTCGGGATTTCTGGCCTTTGATACGCGCGTATTCATCTTCAATGTGGGTCAGCAGGAAAGTCTGAGAATTTCGGTTACTGTCGAGCCTAAGGTCGTTTACGTCAGCCCCGACGCCAGAGGTCAGGGGTTCAGTAGCGCTTTTGTCGCTCTTCTATGTGGTCAAATGCAGCATACCCTCGGCCTGATCGAGACGGCGATGCAAACCAGCTTGAAGGGATCACGCGTCAAGGACATCACACTAGCTTTGGAAGCCGAGTGCGTGTCGGAAGAAGGAGCGCGTTTCGTTCGCAACGCCTTTCGTGCCTGCCAGGTTGGCCTTCAAGACTTTCGCAGTCAGCGTCCAGCCGACAGATGCTGGGGTGCGGACATCACTGATGCTGTAGACTATTCTGATTGGGCGGATGAGGACGAACTCGTGGCGGTTCCGTGCCGTTGATCGCGGTTCCGTTTTCAGGAGATCAGAAAGAACTCTTGGCGCAGTTGCTTGATGCGCTTGATGACGAGGACCTGAAAAGGATTGCCCGTCTCGACTACGGAATGGATTATGACGAACACCTCGCGAAACTCCGCAAATTAAGAGCCATCGGTCCGGATGGCTTTGACCTCGATGGCTATCTGCTCGAAGTCCTGAGCCTCTGCGCATGGTCGGAACCATCATCAGACGAGGACATGATCCGGGTTCATCGTCAGCGCGCGTTCAGTTGCGGACTGGTCTATTGCTCAGGCTCTAAACCGTCCGACCGACCCTACACCGATGAAACGAACCTCATTCAGTTTATCGAAAGCCTGATTGTCCTCGGTCAGCCCCGGCTAGCCGTTATCACGTCCCTTTGCTGGCTTCTGTCGGACGTCGATGTAGGTGATCGTGAAGGAGTCTTTATCGGAATCGCGCTCCTGATGTTTGCGCTCCAAGAGAAGAGGTGCTCCAACGACGAGATACTGACGTTGATCGACTGGATCATGAGGGCCGGTGACGCCGCCGATATGAATGAGCCCGGCAGAAGGTGCGTGCGCGGCTGGGACTTCGGGATTGATGGGCGAGGGCGGTTCAATACGAAATGGCGGGCGCTGATGGCAAGCTTACCTGGGCATGTTCAAACGCGACACGGCTCATTGGTCGAAGAAGGCGTCGCTCTGCTTGTCGCGATGACCTTACCGGCGGTCACGGAATACATTTGACGGCCTAAGGCGACGCCCAGCTTGCCAGTCGTTCCTGACAGTCATTCGGGAAGTCCTCGTCGCCATCAAGCTGGCGTTGCCACTTAGGATGACACGGCGCGACCGGATAGGCCACATCGCGTTGCCATCCCTCATGGGCCTCATCGATATCGATCAGGACGCCATTCACGCATTCGACGTCCTGTCCAAACTTGTTCCCCAGGAAGCCATTTTGGCAGTGATTGCATTGTGCCATTACGTTCACGCCGCCTTTCCGGCCCTTGCAGCCATTTCTTCGTCAGCAGTTACCTTTGCGAGCAACATTTTGCAGCCATGTTTGATGGCATCGATCTGCCATTTGGTTCGCACGGGATAAATGTCGCTACCGTAATAATCCTCGAATCCTGCATCCCGCAGAAATTCGACGATCTCGTGCTGCTGGTCGCAGAGATTTCTGATTTCCTCTTTCAGTTCCTGGCGGTTGCGAGGATTGAGCACAAATGTGGGATGTGCGTCCGGGTTGTCTGAGTTTGCAGTGGGGTCGTAATAACCATTTGCCCTCAACGCGACCCAGAACGACACCCAGGTCTCATAGCCGCAAACATACCAGGCGCGGGAAACGGTATGGTGGACATTGGAATAATCCGCGCGGGACAGCGTATTGTCTTTCCATCCAGGGTTTCGAAGGACCGACCCGAATTCTTCCTTGTAGGGAAGGAAATCTTCGAGTCTTGGTTCCTCTTCCTTTTGTTCTCCGGTCGTGTATTCGGCAAAAGCCGCCTCGTATTCGAGAGCTGCCTCCTTGCATTCCTTGCGGTACCGGCGAATGTCAGGCCTCACGCCGTTCCTGCGAATATATCGCTGGTCCTGGTAAGACCATTCGGAATGGCCAAGCAGATGCTCGATGGCTTCGCGGTTCGCCGTATGGATTAGATATTCGTAGGTTGCCTCGGCATCGTATTCTTTTTTGACGCAGGTTTTGCCCATCAGATAATCGTAATCGGCGTCAACGACCCATTCCAGCGCTTCCTTAAAGGATGGCATTGCGTGTTTCTGGACGAGCGTCAACTCCCCAAGATCGCCTGTCAGGAGGATGTGACCTGGTCGCCAGGTGATTTCGAAGGAATAGGCCGAGCTTCTCGAAACACGCACGCTTTCCTTGGTCAGTTGCGGAACATATTTCAGCTCACGTGAGTGACCAAAGAAGCTGAACGACTGTGATGGAGCGGGAACAAAAACGTGCTCCTTGAAGGTGCTGTCAACATGTTCCCGGATTGAAAATTTATTGCCCATGTTCCCTCGCGGCGGCATTCCAAAGTCTTATAAATCATTGAAATCATTTACGAATTTTGCTAGAATGGTATGTCGTCTGAGAGGTCGTTGGACTTTACAAACTCCGGACCACTTAGAAAATCATCCGTCTTGTCTTCTGCTGTTTCGTTCTCGAACTGGCGATGATCATCGTTGCCGCCGTCTTCATCGGCGTTCCGGTCTTTCTGCGCGGTCATGCGGCCTAGACCACCAGTATTTTTCGTCGCCTGCGTAGCAGGTGCCTCTGTCTTGGTTGCCTGCGCACTGTCGGGCATCTGCATGAGCTTGGCCTGGCCAAGATGATCCCAAACAACGATCTCGGCTTTTCCAGCGGAATTATAGCTCAGTTCGCCAACAATTCGGACGACGACACCAGCGACGGCGTGCTCGCTCATGACCGGCACGGATAGCTTTTCACGGATGACGACGGTGTGAACCTGGAAAAGCCGGTCCCGCTGGCCAGTTTTGGAGCGCACAAAACGTTCGGTTTCGACCTTCATCTTCACGAAGGGATGACCAGAAGAAGTCTTCAGCTTCTCGACCTGACCTACCACCCGGCCGATAAACTCGACCTCGTTCACATGTGCCATTTGCATTTCTGTCACTCCGATATTTTCAGGAAAATCCTTGCGAGATGGGCTCGCTCAAAGGAATTGTTTCGAAAATCATTTGGCGAAACAAATCTGTTGTCAAACCCTTTCTTTTCCTTCATATTGATTTTGAAGAATTCAACTGACGTTGAGTTTTTCCTTTGAAAACCGAAACTCCTTAGCCGCCGTCGTGCGGCTCTTTTTTTTTAGGTGAGCGATGACACTTCCATTTGAGACGACAACGGCCAATGATCCGTTTTTCTTCCTTCGGTATCAGCGGCCGGTTTATCAATGGCATGGCGGCACCGATGTTTCATTGTTCGCGAACGCAAGTCTTCCGCAAAGGCCGGAGCCGTCGGTGTTTGTCTTCGATTTCAGCTCTGTGTCTGCCGGGAGCGTCGATGTCGAAGCTTTTCTTCAGGACATAGTCTTTGCTGCCATTTCAAAGCCTGAGCACCTGTTTTTCATCCTGGCAGAGCCGAAGCTGTTGTCGAACGCTTTCCAGGATTTCTTTTCGCGGCCTGATTTTGTCGCCTTGGAACAGTCCATGGTGGAGTCGACTGACCCATCGTTTCCGGCACCCAGGTATCGCCGTATCCTGAAGCACATCTTCGTGGGCTCCATGTTCAACAGTGAGGACAATCCCAGTCTTGAGCACAATCTGCCCTGGCTGATGACGGTCAAGTACCTGCGTACCTTCGCCTATGTAAACGGGAAGCTGGATGACGACCTGAATCTCGAAGACCTCCGCCCGTGGAGCGGAGACATTCCGGATCATGGTGATTTCGACCTCTTCGAAGGTGTCTCCTACGAAGTCGGCTCCTATCGTTATCGTGACAGCGATAGCGCTTTTCGCAAGTCGTTCCGATCTCTGTCCCTTGCGGTCTTCAGCCTGAACGATGACCTGGACTATAAACAGGCTCGTCACCTTGTCGCACAGGCCGACACGGCGTCACAGAAAGGAGTTCCGAACGTGCTCCTTTCTGGTGGCCGTCATCAGGAGCTTCGCCGCCGGGAAGACGAGCACCGCTACGAACCGGAGGAAATCCTGTCATTTTTGCAACGTGACCTTTATCTCTCATGAGTGTGGTTGCAAAGGAAGAAATCCTGTGAAATTATCGAGGCAGTCATTTATGAAACAGGGAGATGCCGACATGACCGTTCTGTCCGCTAATCGCCCCTTTGGGGTCTTCGCCTAAGCACCAGTCGGTGTCTTAAGAGCGAATTTTGAAATCTGGCCTCGGCCGGAGACTATTCCCTGTTTCTAGGATTCATTTCATGGGCAATACCCAATTGGACTCCGGTCCAGCAGTGACGGCTGCTCCTTCCGTCATTACACGTTACTATTCCGAACTCTCGTGGATCGAAGGTGCGGCCGAACAGCAGTTGGTCCAGCTACTCGACGTTGAGGGCGTAGATGCCGTTGCTGCGTTCCCGGACCTTCACCCGGGCAAGTTCGGACCCGTCGGGGTCGCGATCCGGTCATCCCGCATCCATCCAGCCTATGTCGGCAACGACATCGGCTGCGGAATGGCCCTGTTCCGGCTCTCGATCCCCGAGCGGAAGCTCAACATCGAGAAGACGGCCAAGCGGCTTCGTCAACTGGCTTCTGACGAATGGGATGCGGCTTCTGACTACCTGGCGTCTGCAGGTCTGCTGCCGTCGCTTTATCCGTTCTCTTTGGGAACGGTGGGTGGTGGCAATCACTTCTGCGAGGTTTTGGGTGTCGAGGACGCTTCAGAAGCCTTCTCCGGCCGAAAGGGAGACTTGTTCCTTCTGGTCCACTCCGGTTCCCGGGGGCTCGGGGAGGCGACATTCTCGAACCTTGACGAGAGCCGTCACCTTGGCATGGCAGCGGACACACCTTCGGCGATCTCCTATCTCGAAGGGCACGATCTCTGCGTTCGCTGGGCAGCACTCAATCGCCAGGCTATTGCGGGTCGAGCGGCCGAATTGATCGGCTGCGAAGCCAGTCTGGTTTCCGATGCGCCTCACAACCTAATTTCCTATGAGGAAAATAGGTTCGTGCACCGAAAGGGGGCTGCACTTGCCCGTCCGGGCGACATCGTTCCGGTGGCCGGGTCACGCGATAGCCTGTCATTCGTTGTGGCGGCCAAGGATGATGTCTCAAAGGCGTTCAATGCCTTGTCGCATGGAGCCGGTCGAAAATATGATCGGGCCACGATGCGCCATCGGGTGGGAGCCACCAAGGCCGAGCGGGAAGCACTTACCCGCAACGCCTGGGGTGGGCGTGCCATCGTCGAGGATCGGAACCTGCTGCTCGAAGAAGCTGGTGCCGCTTACAAGTCGTCGGTTCACGTCGTCGACGAACTGGTCAAGCATGGTTTGGTGGAAAAACTGGCGGCCCTGAAGCCGCTCGTCACCTTCAAGCGTGCTGACCTTCACCAGGAAGACCATACGGCCAAGGACAAGCTGCTGCTTGATCGCCGCAAGCAGAGGAAGTCGAAGCGTGACTGATATCGTCAATATCGCCATAACGTCAGGCAGTGGGCCGGAGGAATGCCGGATCGCTGTTGAGCGTCTCGTCGAACACATCAACGCTGCCGCCCGGAAGGACAATCTGAAGGTTCATTGCCTTCATGGTCCGTCCGGGGGAGGTCGGCTTCCTCGCTCTGTCATTTTGACGGTGACAGGCAAGGATGCCCAGTCTTTCGTCCGACCCTTTATCGGCACCGTCCGTTTCGTGTTTGACAGCCCTGTCCGCAAGGGTCACAAGCGCCGAAACTGGTTCGTGGGCGTCAGCCTTCTCGGCCAGTCGATTCTTCGTGAAGAGGAGGCCTCTCTCAATCTTGCGGATGTCCGTTTCGAAACGTTGAGGGCGGGTGGTCCAGGCGGCCAGCACCAGAACACGACGGATAGTGCGGTCAGAGCGGTCCATATACCGACGGGATTGACGACGCTTGCCAGGGATGAACGCTCACAGCATCGCAACAAGGCGCTGGCAGTTCAACGTCTCGCTGACATGCTGTCGATCATTGCGGACGAGAAGCATGAAGCTGAAAAGAAGGACCTCTTCCTGAGTCACAAGGCTCTTGAGCGAGGCAATGCCGTCCTGACGATCAGCGGCTGACTGTTCACCGGTTCGAGAAGCGCCTGGAATGTCGCCTCCAGGTTCGTTTTCCGGTCACTTTTCGAACCGGCTTCAGCCTATGCGGGCTTAACGTTTGTTTGCGACGCCCGATCCTCCGGAGTATAGGAAGGCTCTACGATTCCGGAGATGCCGCATGCTGTTTACTGAAATCTATGAAAAACAGGACGCCGTGCCGTCTGTTGGAGGCATTCACCCCGACACATTGCTTGATCCGATCCGCGCGAGGATGAAGGAAGCCGAATATTTTGTATTCGACGAACAAGCGGTTGCGATGGCCGTCAACGTCTCTCAATCCAAGCCCTCGTCGATCATCGCTTGCCTCCCTTTCGTCAAGCTTCCAGCGCCCCTGTTGTGGATCGAATTCTCCAATCAGCATCTACGCCAAGCCATGGGTGCTATGGGGAGCCCGAACATTCGAGGCGAGCGTCATATCGTCGACATCGAGAGGACGGGGTTTCTTTTATGGGAGGAGGACGGCCAAATCCTGATGGACCACGTCCACCGGGATCGACTTCCCGGAGGCGGCACGACTATAACGCTTGCGAATGTCAGATTGGCGTTCGATCCGGACACAGACAGCCGTCGTCACGAGATGGTGGCGTCCATGTCTCATTTGATTGACAAGCTGTCTCATTCCGGTGAACCGGTGGAAGATGATGGCCCGCCAATCGTCACCGGGAAGATTGCAAAGCGCATCAAGCAAATCGATAAGGACGATGCGGAAGCGATTGCAATGAAGCAACTGAGTTGGCGCTTTGGCATGGCTCCACATCCGGACCAGAAAGCGCTTCGCCAGGCGATGCTTTCGATAATGCCGGAACAGAAATTAAAGTTGATGGAAGCCGATCAGACGAACGATGCTTTCCGCATTTTCGTAAATCTAATCCTTCCCGGCCTGATCCTGCTCAATTGCCGTAATGCGGTTCGCAGAGAAGTGGTACCTCCGCCGGAAAAGCTGAACAAGCAACGCTTGAAAAAGGGCAAGCCCCCGATTGAGGGTTACCAGTATGTGCGATTGCATCTCACGCCGAAGAAAAAACGCCTCTACGAGAGATACGGCATCTCGACACACAGCGTGACCGGCGGCGTCGTGATCGGCCATTTCAAGGTACGAGAAAGCGGCATCTTTTGGTGGAATCCCCACTGGAGAGGCGAGCACGACGCCGTTGCCAGAAAGAAAATTTACGTCATGACGCCCTGAGTCTGGCCTTTTCCTCTACCTCCGGAACGCGGTCTACCATGCGTTCCAGAATGTCCTCGGCGTTGAGGGTCTCGTCATTGAGCCACTCGTCGAATTCCAGAGGGCTTTCGAACCGGTAGCGATGCTCGAATGCGAAATGCTGCCGGATGAGGCGAAACAGCTCCGTGATCTTCCGATATTTGTCGCGCAGTGTGACCGCCGCCGCCCTGTTGCCGGTCGAAGAAGCTGTCAGCTGATCCTGAAACGCCTTGGCAGTTTTGGCGTTCTCAGACCCTTCACCGAGATTGAGAAGGGCGGCTGCCTGCAGAAAATACGCTGGTCGGAAGAGGTCGACTGCTTTGTAAAGCTCTGTGACCGCCAGTTGACGTGCTTCGTCATGGCGGTCGAACTTCTCGACCTCAACCGTGGCAACGTTCAGTTCCCTGGCGATGCGCTCACGCGCTTCCCTGCGGTATGCAACGGTCCTGGCGGACATGATGTCCTTGAGTTCCGAAACCCGGTCGCGTCGGCGTCTCGCCACCTCGCTGTGGGCGGAACGATATCCCTCGATCTGCTTTGCCAGTGTTAAATACGACTCGTAGCCGGTCCAGCGCCCGATAACCTTGTCGAAAACGCCGAACTGCCGTCCCTCAAGCTGCTTGCCATCGAGATAGGTGATGAGAGGGTCGGTCGCGAATTTCGTCAGTTCAGCCTCAAGGGCTGACGTTTCTGGTTCGTCTGCACCGGCAGTTTCAATCGCGTCAATCCGCGTTTGAATCTCGACCATTTTCAGGTCGGAGGAGGGGCGGCTTTCGAAATTCTTCATCATGGCCTGGAAGCGTGCGCGGATGGCTTCAGCAGCCTTCTCGCCCTTTGCGCAGCCGCTAAAGTTGTCCAGGGTCAATGCCTCATGGGTGGCCGAGAGCCGAATTGCGTTCGTAAGCCGTTCTTCCGCTTTCAAGACCGCTTCCTTCGCCACACCGAGGTACGGGTGGCCAGCATCCCGTTGCTGAACCGACGCGATCAGAAAATCAATGCTCTGTGTTTCGAGAGCAAGCAGCTGGACATAGTTTGTTGCGAGTTCCCGCAATGCCGATTGTCTGGTTTTGAGGAGGTAGTCACCGATTTCTGACGATGTCATAAACATTGGGTCACTCCCACTCCGTAAGCATGTTGCCGGTAAGCTTTACCGACCATTTCGGTTCTGTCTGGTTGGACGGTGCCGTACCGATAACCGTATTGGCGATCTTTCCGGTTTTCTTCTTTTCGTTCGAGAATTTCATGAAATCATTCTCCGGTACCTGGATTGCCCACTTGGTGACGACTTTGACTTCACCAGTGTCCATGCTCATGACGGGCGTGGGGATAGCTTTTCCGCGCGCATCGACAGCTTCAATGACCAGGAACCATTGTGTGGTGTCCGGGTTCTTGTCCTTCATTCGACGAAAGCCTGCCTTCTCACCATCCCGATCAATGATCTGGTAGCGAACATCCTTGATCTCTTCGACGCCGGTCGGCTTATCTTCCTGCGGCCTCGATGCTGGAACGGGGGCAATGTCTTCCGGGACGATCTCCTCTCCGTCAGTGCCGCCGCCTTTGTTTGCGACAGCGGGGGCATCAGTCTTCGGTTCGGTTCCGAAACCAAACTGATCGATGAAGTCGCTTGCTGATGCGGTCATTTCGGGTGCGCCGTCTGCTTCCTCGTGAATATTCACCTGATTGAGGGGCACGGCGATGGTGCCGACGACGGTCGGCGGCGCGACAGTGACCTTTGGCGTTGATTTGTCGAGGTATTCACGAAGCTCCTCGGTGATTGGCGTCAAGACAGGCGGCGACACAAGGCCAAGATCATTGCTCAGCAGGCGCTCTTTTCCGCCATCTTTCATCTGAACATATGTCTGCAGCGCCTCGCTCTTCGGTTCCTTGACCGGGACGTCTGTCTTGGCAACTTCCGGGAGCTTTATTTCTGGCGAGGCTTTTTCATTATCCTTTGTCTCAGGCTGAACGGTTGCAACCGTGGTTGTCGCTTTGACATCGGTGTCACCGGCAACGAGGCTCGGGACCAAGAACAAAGCGGCGATGCCGAGCGTCGCGGCGCTGAAAGCGGTTGCGGTGACGCGCTTGTGCAGCATGAACCATGCACAGGTCGACTTCAGCCTGGAAAGCTTTGTGTAGGAGATCGTCGTTTCAGCCAGTTCCGCGAGACGTTTCAGATCGGCATCATCCTCAGCAATGATATCTGCGACCGATCTGCGTGCTTTTTGATCCCGTGTTTCCTCTGGCAGGAACAGGTCGTGTGCGGTTTTCATATTGCTGACTTCCGGCTCTAATTCCTTTTAATGGAAATTCAAACGAGCCGTCTTGTCAACGCAATTTGAGCTGAATTATTTGGGAACTCCTTAGATTCGGCTGTCGAAATTCACCACGCCTGGCACAAGCTCGAACAACTCGGAGGGACGAGTTGCACGGCCCAGTCGCACTTTTTCATTTGTGGTCCTGACGATGCCAAGAGAGAGAACCTTTCTGCGGAAGGCTGCCATGTCGATTTCCTCGCCGAGAACCGCAGAGTAGATTTGTTTCATCTGAAGCATCGAGAACTTTTGCCCCAGAAGCCGGGCAGGGATCGTTGAATACCCACCTTTGCCGCGTACACGTTCGACGGCGGTGTTGACGATCTTTTTATGATCGAACGGCAATTTCGGTAGCTTGTCGACCGGGTAGAATGTCAGCTCCTGCTCGTTCTTTTCGAGTTCGGTGATCGGAAGCAGCCCATAATAGGCGACGGACACGGACCAACCACGGTCGTCGCGGTCCCTGCTGCCGAAGGTGTAGAGCTGCTCTACAAAAATTTTCTTCAACCCACCACGCTTGGCAAGAATACGGTGAACCGCATGGTCGAGTGTCTTGTCTTCATCAGGATGCACGGTCCCTCCGATCAATGCCAACTGACCATTGAGATAGCTTGACCTGCTCTTCACCAAGGCGACCTGCAGTTTCTTATCGATGAGGGTCAGGAGCACGATGTCTACGGACACTGCCGGAGCGGCGAGAGCATCATTGCCTGTCGATTGATTTTTTTCCAAAGCGCTAACCTCATGATTTAATGGCTTTTAATCTAAACGCGATATGCAAAAAGTCAAGAAGCAAAATACAAAATGCAAATTGCATCTTGCATTTTGTTCCGCTCGGGCGCATCGTTTGGTCATTCGGTTCACTGAGGTGAGACATGACAGACGCCCAAGCCATTCTAGCGATTGACCTTTCCAGCGCGCCCAAGCTGTTTCCGGGGGACAGGAAGGCCGTCAACGCCAAGTTCCGGACCTTGGTCTCGGACTGGCATCCTGATCACAACAACGCGCCAAATGCCCGTTCTGTGTACGAGCACGTCGTGAAATTGCGAAAGATCGCACTCGATCTATTGAGCGGCAACGCGGCCCCCAAGCCGTCGTCTGTCTTGGCCAGCCGGGAGTACGTGACCGAAGAGGGGGCGAAATCGCGTTTCAGCTATCTACGCCAGCATTCGGGTGATCTAGGGGACATTCTCATCGGAAGTCGAACCGTCGCCTATGAGATCGGCGTCGATTACCGGGATGTTGCCGAGGCCGAAATTCTACGGGCTGGCAGTCTTCCCTATGCAGACGACAAGATGCGCAACGAGATGAAGCGTTATCATCCAGCGCTCAAGCGAAGCCTCGTTCTCGGGGACAAGACCGTGCTCTTCTATGATCGGCCTGCTGACTGCGTTCTCCTGGAAGACTTGAAGGGTTTTCTAGGCGGTAAGATTGCTCCGGTTCATGTTGCATGGATCGTGTCGTCGCTGATGAACATGGTTTGTTATCTCGATTGGGCAAAGCTCGTCCACGGTGCGATCAGTCTGGACACGGTTCTCGTCTGCCCGGCCAAGCATTCGATCATTCTGGTTGGCGGCTGGGGTTATGCGACCTCAAGCGGACAGCGCCCGGTATTGCTGCCACGTCGGACAACGTCGCTCGTTCCGCGACTGATGGTAAAGGGCGAGACCGTCAGCACCAAGGTGGACATCGACCTGGTCAAGGATATCGCCCAGGACCTGCTTGGCGCTCCAGGCGGCACCGGTCTCCATTTCGACAAAACCATTCCGCGTCCGCTGATCGACTGGACCTTATCGCCTTCAAGCGATGATGCGCCCGACGAATACGGCGTCTGGACCAACACCCTCAATGCCGCTTTCGGCAAACGTCAATTCGTCGAGCTGAGTGTCTCGCCGAACAGTGTCTACAACACCTGAACAAAGGAGTTCTATCATGGGTAATTCGCGTTTCAGCTCTACTGACTGGAGCAACTACAGCACTCAGAATTTCAGTGGCAAGACCCGCCAGCAGATTTTCACGGCAACTTCGATGGCGGCCGACGTCAATCCTGTCAACATCCAGGTCCGGGAAAGCCGTGACTCGGTTGCCAATCCTCGCTCGACCCCGATCATTCTATCCTCGGACGTCACCGGGTCGATGGGTGAGACGGCGCATATCCTGATCAAGGATGGAATTGCGAAGGTTGCCAAGGAAATCTACGACCGCAAGCCCGTCAGTGACCCTCATATCCTGGTGGCTGCCGTCGGTGATGCAAGGTCTGACCGTTCGCCGCTGCAGGTAACTCAGTTCGAGGCGGATATTTGTCTAGCCGATCAGGTTCGCAAGCTCCATGTCGAAGGCAACGGCGGCGCTAACGACGGTGAATCCTACAGTCTCGTGCACCTTTTCGCCGGTCAGAAGACGGTCCACGACAATTGGATCAAGCGCCGCAAGAAGGGATATCTTTTCACCATTGGCGACGAGCCTTGCCACAAAATGGTAACGCCTGAAGACATGAAGAAGGTCTTTGGTGCAGCCTCTTTGCCGGGTGACGCTGCGTCGCGTAAGGCCTGGAAGGGCTACACGGCCGCAGAATGCATCGCGCTCGCTTCGAAAACCTATGAAGTGTTCCACATCGTCCTGGTCAATGAGGGCTACTGCTACGGTGGGCGTCACCGCGATGTAGTCAAGGGCTGGAACGATATTCTGCCACAGCGGGTCATTCCGCTTGAAGACATGTCTTTGCTCGCTGAGACAGTCGTTTCGACCATCCAGGTCGTCGAAGGCGCAAGCAAGTCGGCGGTGGCGAATTCCTGGGGAACCGGCACCGATCTCGTCATCCAGAATGCAATCAAAAACATCGCGGCCCGCACCCAACTGGGCGGCGCGGTTCGTCTTTAACTGAAGAAAGGAGTTCTGACATGGGTAGTGGTAGATGGGACGCAGGAGCCTGGGCAGCATATTCGTCTGCAAGCGTCGCAGGCAAATCGACAGCAACATTGTTCAAGTCCACCGATATGCAGCCGGACTACGATCCGGCTCAGATCGCGGTGCGTGAAAGCCGGGATTCGGTCGACAATCCTTTGTCCACGCCGATCATTCTAGCTGCAGACGTGACTGCTTCGATGGGGATGATCGCGGATTTTCTAATGCGTGAAGGTCTGAATACGCTTGCCACGGAAATTTATGATCGCAAGCCTGTCAACGATCCGCACATCATGGTCGCGGCGGTGGGTGACGCCGAGGTTGACCGGTCACCGCTGCAGGTGACGCAATTCGAAGCCGACATCAGGATTGCCAAGCAGGTAACCGACCTGTTCCTGGAGCGCGGCGGCGGGCCGAACCGAGGTGAAAGTTATCTTCTTCCTCACCTTTTCGCCGCTCGCAAGGTGAAAACGGACGCGTTCGAGAAGCGTCGAAAGAAAGGATATCTATTCTCCATCGGAGATGAGCCTTTCCTTGACGGCGTCACGAAGGCCCAGGCAGCGAAATTCCTTGGCCTGCAAGAAAAGAAGGATTTGTCTGCGAAGGAAATCGTTGCACTTCTTGATCCGATGTTCGAGATTTATCACGTCATTATCGGCGAAAAAGCTTCGTTCCGCTCGGACTACAGAATGCAACTCGCCGAGTGGAACGATCTCCTGCCGCAGAAAGTAATCGTCCTCGACGACTACAAGATGTTGGCGGAAACGGTTGTTTCGGCCATCCAGATCAACGAAGGCGTCTCAAAAGATGTCGTTGCCGGAAGTTGGGATGGTTCGACTGCTGTGGTGGTGGCCAATGCAGTGAAATCGCTCGCACAGAAAGCGGCGGGCAGGGGCGTTCAGCGCCTGTAAATGAAAGGTGAAAGACATGTCGAATAGAATTGCAAAAGCAGTGATCGGAGCCGGTTATGGTGATGAGGGGAAAGGTCTGATGACCGATTACCACGCTGCTGCAGGTGCTAGTGTGGTTGTGCGTAGCAATGGCGGGGCCCAGGCGGGTCACACGGTTACCACGCCCTCCGGAATTCGGCATGTCTTCCATCATATCGGCTCCGGTGCCCTGGCCGATGTTCCAACCCATCTCAGCCGGTTCTTCGTGGTAAATCCTGTCGTTTTCAATGAGGAGCTATTTGCCCTGAAACCGGTCGGAACGACCAGGAGTACGACTTCGCCGCAGGCCCTGGTTACGACGCCGTTCGACATGATGATCAATCAAATCATCGAACTCCAGCGCGGTCATGGCCGTCATGGCAGCTGTGGTCTCGGCATTGGCGAGACGGAAGAAAGGAGCTTGCGCCCTGAATTCCGTCTGCAGGTCTCTGATTTGTTATCTCCGACGCCGAAGAGAAGAGCGCTTTTGCGGTCCATTCGTGACGAATGGGTCCCGCGCCGTCTTGAAATGCTTGGGGTCACGGACATCCCTGATGGATTCAAGGATGTGCTGAGAAGTGACGATGTGATCGAGCGCTTCTTCGTCGATTGCGCATTCTTCATGGGATATACGACGCTTCTTGAAGATCGTGAGCTTGCCGGGGACGTACTCTTTGAAGGCGCGCAAGGATTGCTCCTTGACCAGGATTATGGCGCGTTCCCGCATGTGACCCGCAGCAATACGGGCTTGAAAAACATGGTCACCATCGCTCGCGAGGCTGGGATCGACGAGATCGAGGTAACATACGCCACGCGCGCCTACGTCACCCGTCATGGAGCCGGTCCACTTGCGCACGAAGGTGTCGACATGTCCTGGCTTGATATGGTCGATCTGACGAACCAGCCAAACGAGTGGCAGGGAACGATCCGGAAGGCTCCATTGGACATCGACGTTCTCGTTGCGGCGATCAGACACGATATTTCCCTGGCTCAAGGCGTAAAGATAGCGCCCGTCATTTCGATGAGCTGTCTTGACCAGATAAAGGGCAGGGCGGCGGTCGTGTTATCGGGCAATATTTTAGACGTCGAGCGGGATCACATTCCAGCTCTTGTTGAAAAGCATTCCGGTTTGAAAGTCGCCTATAGGTCCTACGGACCGACCCGTGAAGACGTCGAGAAAGGAAATCTGAGTGCTGAAAAAAGCTTTGCGTCCTCGTCAACGCGCGGTACCATTCCATCAGTGATTTCGCTGGCGGAGCGAAACTGGAATGCACTTGCAAATTGATGGTCTTACCACGGAAACCATTTCCGGCCCGAACGGTGACGAAATCCTTCGTCTTTATCCTGAGGGCCGGAATAAAAACCGGTTCATCCAGATAAAGTTTGGAATTGGCGGTTCGGCCGACATTGCTCTTATCGAGGGCAAAACGTCTCCTGGTCTCGATGACGGTGAAAGGCAATTGATATCCCGGGACGCTGACAAGTACGCAGACCGTATCGTTCGAGCCATGGCAGCCCTTTATCTTGGGGTGGATGAAGCTCGTGACGGATACGCCACCATTGACGTTGAGATGGTGAAGCGCGGTTTTCACATCACTTTTGCTCCAGATGGGCAAGTTGCCTGGCTGCGACAGGACGGTTCGACCGTCATCGTTATTAGCCAGACGAACGAGGGCGGTCTGCCCTTTCCCGGCGACTTCATCGCCCAGGCTATTATCAGAGGCGCTATCGGCGGTGTCGTGACCGCATATGCACCATCCATTTTCCAGCTTTTGAGCTATGTTGACGATGGAATTTATGCTCGTCATCTGATCCCAGGACAGGAATACGAATTCTGGATTTCTCCCGATGTTGACAGAATGAAGCTGAACTGAAAGTCAACAATTTTAATTAGCGAAATCCTATTGCCGGTAAAAAAAAGCAGGGCTAGCCTTTTTTAGAAGAATTCCTTCTGTGAGAATGCGCGTGCCCCAGCAAAAATCTTTTCTATCCGATGTCGTAGTGGCCATTCTCGGCCTACTGACGGTTGCCACCTTCTTTTCGTTTGTGCTTGGCCTTCCCTGGCAGAGTCTAGGCATGTGGCGTCAGACTGAAGTGGCAAGCGCAACATTTTATGGCGTCTCAGGATTGATGATTGCCTGCTTGGTAACGCTTTTCATAGCCAAGGACGAAACCGCAATCGGTATTGTCCGCGACAAGGTCTCGCTTGCTTTTGGTGCCTTCTGCTTGCTCGGGTTTATTCTAGCCTTCTTTTCAGATGCGCCGCAGCGCTCAATTCACGGCACGATGAAGCATGGCGCAGGAGTTATCTGGTATCTGGAACTATTTCTTCTGTCTGTGTCGCTGAGGATACTTTTTGAAAAGGGCTGGGCGAAAACCATCCTCCTTGCGAGCACGTTCGCGGCTGTCGGCATCGCGCTCACCTATGGACCGTTGGAAAAGGTCACAGGCGTCCCGCTTGGTTTTGAAGAATGGGCTGGCATGGCGACAGGTTTGGCTGGCCTTGTCCTCGTCCTTGAACGGGATCGATTTTCGGCCAGGTGGGCTCAATTTCTGTGCGTTGCGGTTGCCGCTGCCGTGATCTTTTACGGCTACTGGGTATCCGACAACCGTACCGTAGTGCTGTGCGTTGCCGCAGGCGCGCTCGTCTATGCTGCCTGGTGCATCAAGTTCATCGCTCGCCTGCTCGATAAAGCAAGTGCCCGAGCGGCGATTGTAACCGCGATAACTCTGGTCGGCATGTTTGCCGTTTACCAGTCTGGCCCTGTGATTGAACGACTGTCGCTTGCTGCCGACACACTCAATAGCAATGTCGATACCAGTCAGGTGCTCTCTGACAACCCGCTTGACCGCCTCGCGCTTGAGAAAGGCGGCTTGGGAACGATCTGGTCCCGTTCCTATCTGGTGCGCGTCCTCGTTGATGACCTGATTCAGCACCCGGTGAAGCTTCTCACCGGCAATGGCTGGGGTGGGTTCGAAGATGCCTATGAGCGGAACGCCCGGAACCTGCCTGGCCGCGCATTTCTCGACAACTTTCCTTCGGCTTCCCAGGCCTACTGGGACGGACACCACAAAGCGAACTTCCATTCCCATAACATGGGTGTCGAGGTGCTCTTCAGCGTTGGCCTGCTCGGTCTAGTTCTGTGGCTTTCGATCTTTGCCTACGCCGCTGCCGCCTCCAAGAAAGGCTTCTATGTCGCGCTTGCCATTTCTGTTTATGGTACATTCTGGTTCCCGGTAAATCACGCGACGGCATTCATCGCTCTGGCGATTGCGTTGTCTGTCGCCGTCACGCCGGTTAGTTCGAAAACACGGACGATAGTCTCCGGGCTTGCGCCTCTTGGATATGTCGCTGCCATCGCGCTTATCAGTCTTTCTGTTCTCTTTGGTAAGGTCATCCGGTTCGAGACTTTCGAGCGTGGTTTCACGCCGAGCATGCCGGATGCGAATGTCCAGACGTGCGGCCTCTATAGGACGTCGGTTTTCCCGGAGAACGAGATCACCTGGGCGCTGTACACGCTGCTCAATCGCCGTGTCCTGGCTGCTGAAGACCCTGCGCAGTCCGTCTATGATCACACGACCAGCTTCGTGAACGTCACGTGCATGTTGCGCCGCTATAGCCTCGAAAAACCCGATGCTGTGACGCTTGCTCTTTCCCTGAAAACCCGTGGGCAGTTGGTGGCGCTGGGGAATAAGACATACGGTGCCCTCACGCAGGATATCGTTAACTGGGGTCAGGACATCGACAAGTTCCTGGCGGTTGCTCCCAAGCGCACGGAATTCCTCGCTCCATACCTCAATCTTCTGGGGCAACGGTCGCCTACGAACGCTGCTGCTGAAATCGAGCGTTATCTGCCTCGGTTGAACGAAGCCGATCCGGTGCGTGAATATCTTCTCTATCTCAAGGCCTCCATCGGCAACGATCAGGCTGGCATGAAAACCCATATGCAAAAGGCAGTTGATCTAGGATTTGCAAACCTCTGGAAGGTCACACCCGCCATAATCAAGGAGTTCGACCTGAAATGAGTGATGCTATCCAAAATTCCGAGTTAATTTCGGTCATTATTCCGACCTTGAATGAAGAGGATTATATTGCAAAGGCAATTGACGAATTGTCTTTGTCAGATGACGATTACGAAATCCTTGTTGTGGACGGTCTAAGCACCGACCGAACGAAGGAAATCGTTCTCGAAATTGCTTTGGCGAATCCAAAAGTGCGTTACATCGAAAATCCACGCCGTATTCAGGCCGCCGCAATTAATATCGGCGCTCGCGAGGCTCATCCACTGGCGAAGGCTTTCGTGCAAGCGGATGCCCATTGCGGTTACCCAAAGGATTTCTCGCGTAAAATCGTCTTGGCGATGCGAGAAAATAATGCGACGAGCGCTGTTGTTCCCATGTTGACCGTAGGAGAGGAAACTCCTTTCCAAGCGGCTGTTGCATTGGCTCAGAACTCGAAACTCGGTAACGGAGGCTCTGCTCACCGCGCATCCGGGACGCAGTCAGGATGCGTGGATCACGGGCATCATGCCGCGTTCGACAAGGCATTTTTCCTAGAGCACGGTGGCTATGACGAGAATTTTCCCATCAACCATGATGGCGAATATGACGTCAGGACCGCCAAGGCAGGTGCTAAGGTTTGGATGGCCGCTGACTGTTCCATTCGCTATTTTCCGCGCAAGACCCTGAAAGCGTTGGCCAAGCAATACTTCCGGTATGGCTTGGGTCGCGCAAATACGATTTTCAAGCACAAAGCGCGGCCGAAACTTCGTCAGCTTGCTCCAGTCGTAATCACAACGGGTGTGGTTGGCGGCGCTGTTCTTGGTCACTGGGACGGCCGCTTCAATCTTCTGCCCTTGGGATATGGCGTATTGATCGCCGCCTATTCGTGGAAACTGGTTCGCGCATCCGATCCGCCTTCGGATACTGCTACGACAACGCTCAAGGTCTCGCGGGTAACCCTGGCTTTTGCAACGATGCACTTGGCTTGGGGAGCCGGTTTTCTGACCAAGGCCACCTCAGTCTTTGCTCAATGGGTGAAAGCTCAAATCAACGCCTCACGGAAATCTTAAAATGCCAGCACTTGCCAGTTTCGATATTTTTGACACGCTTATTTGCAGAGGGGTTGAGCACCCTGTCGACATTTTCCGTATCATGGAAATTTCGCACCCAGACAAGGTGCCAACCGGCTTTGCTGACCTGCGGGAGCGAAGCGAGCGTAAGTCTCGCCGCCTGACCTCTCGTGAAGACGTCACGTTGGATCAGATTTACGAAGTCCTATCAATGGAGCTGACTGGAGAATTCAAAGCTTCAGTGATCAAGGAGATCGAAGTCGAGACGGAATTGCTGTTCTCGCTGCCTCGCAAGGATGGAATTGCTCGCCTTGAAAGGCTGAGAAACGATGGCTACCGGGTCATCGGCATCTCCGACATGTATCTTCCAAAGGCGGTTATTGCAGCGATGCTGGCGAAGAACGGCATTGTTCTCGATGAACTGTATGTGTCCTCCGAACTGGGGGTAACCAAGGCAACTGGCAACATGTATCGCCAGGTGGCAGTCCTTGAGGATCAGCCTTTGTCGTGGACACATCATGGCGATAATTACAGGTCTGATGTGGCAAACGCGATAGCCTTGGGATTGCGTGCTATCCATACGCCCATCACAGACTTTCCTCTGTACCATAAGGGAAATAAGCCCGTCGGTATGACTGAGGGTGTGGTGACGGCGCTTGTGCGCCACCTGATGTATGATCGCGGCAGAGATGTCTCCGAGCGGACGTGGTTCCAGATAGGCGCGCAACATACAGGCCCACTGTCGATCCTTCTTTGCCATCTTGTTCGGCAGACCGCTGATCGCACGGGTGCTCGGAACATTTTCTTCTTGGCGCGCGATGGCTACGTTTTAAAGCGCGTCTATGAGATTCTATTCCCGAATGATGCCCGAAAATTGAGCTACCTGGCTGCTTCTCGTCGAATGATCAATTTTCCACTCACGACAGATGAGGCTGGTATTCTCAAGTTCGTCGGTTCGGATGCTGTCGGCATGACTGGCCGCCAACTCTTGGCACGTGTACAGGTTTCTGTTCGGGCAGATGATGCGGAAGCGGATGTGGTCTTGAAGACCGACAGTCAAATTGCGAGGTATGCTCAGACCTATATGACGGCGATCCTGGAGCAAGCTCAATTGGAGCGCGGATATGTTGAGCGCTACCTTCGTGATGAAGGTCTTCTATCCAATGATGAGTCCGTTATCGTTGATGTGGGTTGGCTTTGCTCGATGCAGAAAAATCTCACAAGGCTCCTTTCCGAGCGAGGACTCAAAGGTGTGCTTCACGGTGTCTACTTTGGAACGAATGTTCACCCAGGCCCCGGTCTCAATATCGAGGGTCTATTCTATACAGGTCTCAGCGCGACCTCAGCAGTGAAGGCGGTCGCTTCCCAGGTTGAAGTCATGGAGCTTCTATTCGCTTCAGCTGAGCAAAGCATTGTCACCGTTTTGCCTGACGACGAAGGGGCGTTCGAGTTCGTCCGTCTTGGAAATGACAGCGAACTAACCCGAATGCAAGCGGCGTCTAAGATCATCGAAGGTGCTGTGGCATTCGCGGAACTTACTAAGGCTCTCGGTTTGGAAAATTATCTGTCGAGCCCAGATGCAAAGCAGGCAGCATTGGTTGCTTTCAAGAAATTGTGCCGTCAACCAAGCATGGATGTGGCGGTGTGTGCTTCCTCCATCAACCACGCTGTCGGCTTCGGCGGTTCGCGCCACACGGCACTCGCCCCGGCGGCCTTTGGAGGTAGAAGTCTTTATAAGCTTCTCTTGGACTACAGCGAGTCGTATTGGAGAGGCGCAATGCGACGCATGGTTTCACCGCAGGAGCGACTTATTCTCCTTCCGTTAAATGAAACTACGCTTCGGTGGATGTGGTATCTTCTTTGGCGATTGCCAAAACCTGTCAAATCGCTCATGAAAAATAGTGTGCGCCGCGTTCTAAACCGGTTGAGAGCCGCATAAATCCTTAGGCGAATGGAATTTCCGGAAAATGTTGAACTACTGGCAATCTTTTTTTACGCGTCGTTATCTCCTGCTGACACTCATCAAGCGCGAATTCAGAATTCGTTACAAGGGCTCTTTTCTCGGTTGGTTATGGGTGTTCGGAGCGCCTCTTTTAATGTTGGCAACCTACACGGTTTTTGTTGTAGGTGTTGTCCATTCGGCCGTTTCTGGGCGTTCTCACATTGGCCAGCTCCCCGCTCTCTGGCTGTGCATTGGAATGTGGCAATGGCTCACAGAGAGTGCTAATCGCTCCTTGTCTGCATTTCATGATAACGCGCAACTTGTGAAGCGAACGCCAGTTCCGTTGTTCCTGCTCCCACTGACAAACATCATTGTTTCGGCAGTCAGTTTCTCGATCCCGGTTTTGATTTCCTGCGTGACGATGCTGTTGCTCGGGAAGGGTTATACGGCCATTATGGGAGCGTTCGTTGGAGTGGTGGCATTCGTTCCCTGGCTGATTGCAATCACATTCGTGATGGCGGTGACAGGGACCTATATGAAAGACGCACGTCACGCACTTCCTCTAATCCTGAGTGTAGGTATGTTCCTGTCGCCAGTGCTGTATGATGCCAATTCGACGCCATCGCTTCTAAAGAAGTTCATTATGGCTAATCCACTGTCACAGAGCCTCTCCGGCGTTCGGGCAGCAATGGGTGGGAATGCCCATCTTTGGCAGACGTCGTTCTGGCTGGTCGCCGCGCTCGGTGTCGTTGCCATGTTCGCCTCGTTTAAGTTCTTTACCGCAAGAAAGTCGGATTTTTATGATGCTGTCTGACACCGCTGTTTCTGTTCGGAGCCTGTTCAAAACGTACAAGCTCCTTAACAACCCCACTGCGCAATTGTGCAACCTGGTGGGTCTGAACAACCCCCGTTTTGTCCCTCGAAAGGAGGTCCTTAAGGGTATTTCTTTTGACGTTCGGCAAGGTGAGAACGTCGGCATTCTTGGGATAAATGGTGCGGGAAAATCGACCCTTCTCAACATGATTGCAGGTATGTCCAAGCCGACAGCTGGTGAAATCGTCACGAATGGCACAATCGGGGCAATTCTTGAGCTTGGTGCCGGATTTCACCACGAATTGTCAGGTCGGCAAAATGCCGAGACTGCACTGATGCTCCAGGGCATTGATCGTGGCAAAATTCCCGAACTTGTTGAGAGGATCGTCGAGTTCTCGGAGTTGGGCGCTGACCTGGATTCTAAGACGCGCACCTACTCCAGCGGCATGCTTGTCCGCCTCGCCTTTGCGACTGCATGCGTGGTTAATCCCGACATTTTTATCGTCGATGAAGCGCTTGCGGTCGGCGATGCTCGTTTTCAGCAGAAGTGTTATGATTTCCTGCTCAATGACATGTCAGAATCCACGCTGATCTTGATCAGCCACGATATGGCGGCGATAACTGCTATCTGTGATCGCGTCATAATTTTGAATGGCGGCCATGTTGTATTTGATGGTCACCCCGCCCAAGGTGTTTTGGTCTACAACAAGATCATTCAGTCCTCTTCCTCCATGAGTGCACATGGTGATATCGATCTTCGAAAGACTGGCCCGCGCGATATCGACATTGCATCCGTTTCAATGCTGGTTGCAGGTGCCGAGGGGAATATGCTGCGTGATGGTGATAAGATTGAGATCACGTGTAATCTGGATAACAAATTGGATGCGACCAATCTGATTGCCGCCTTCAAGGTAACGGATGTGCGCGGCCAGGCAGTCTTCGGACAATCCGCTCTCGTGGGGGGCGGGAGAATTGTACCATCAGGGAAATCGACTTTTGCGCTTTCATTTGATTGGCCAATGCTGGCACCTGGCCAATATTGCATCAGTCTCGGCATCGGTAAAGGTAGGCACACCAGCATAAGCAAAAACCAGTGCTGGATTCAGAATGCTTTTGAAGTTACGGCCGTCATGAACCAGCCTGCACATGGCTTCTTCAACGTACCAATGGTTGTTGCGTAGACCCAACCTCTTCGCAATTTGTCGAATTCACTCCCTCGTTGAGCGATTACTCGGCGAAGGAATTCTTGTTTTACAAAGATATCATCACTGCTGCCTGGCCATAGTGATCGTCCTTGGCGTTGGGGACTTGACCAATGATCCAACTCAGACGGGATCAGGCAGTCGTAAGGTTTTCCATGCTTTGGTGCCCGCCGCCGCGATTGCTTTCCCAATTTTTTTGGAGAGTGAAACCACAAGTGTTTCCATGGGAACTAAAGCAGCCGCTAAAGCGAATGCGCAAATGGATGACAGTGTAAGGTTCACCAGAAAAGCGGCTTTCGTCCCGAATCCCATTTTTTGCAGTTCAAGGTACAAGAAGGACGTGAGGGAGCATATGACAAAGATATGGCTGAGGTATAGCGGGAATGAAAGCTTCCCGAGAACTTTGCCTATTTTGCTTGAAAGTAAGGCTTTGGCGGTCACAGACAAGGTACATCCAAGCACAAGGAGTATGGCAATCGCAGCCCAGTAGAGTTCCGTTTTTGGCCTGAAAATACTGACCAGGACGCTTGCACCTACGATGAGGACGATCCCCGCGAAATTTACTCCCTTCCACTTTCTACCGGCCAGGTAGATGTTGAGATCGGCAATAAGGTATCCCGCGAAAAAACAGGCTATGAACGTGTTGTTCTTATAAAGAGCGACAAAAAGCACGATTGCAGCAAGGCGTCTTCTCTTTGGATCGTTGATCACGAGTAGCATCAGATAGATGGCAAGTGAACCAGCGAATTCGAATGGGATCGTCCATAGTGACGAGTTGTAAGAGGTCTTTAAATTGTAATCCATTAGGGCTTCATAGAAGGAAAAACGAAGCACTCCTTCAATTGAAGGGAACATTGGGTAAAATGAACCCAGCCAATCCACTGATATCCCTGTTCTCGCGGCTTCTTCATTGTACATGAGCCCGAAGCCCATTAACGCGAAAGCGATCAACGATGTGAAGAAGATTGGGAGCGCCAAGCGAAAATACCGCGCTGCCAGGGATGGCAGGATAGGTGCATCTGGATTTTTCAACGATGCGGCGCTCAATGCCATCCCTGAAATTACGAAGAACACCTTTACCGCTAGTGGGCCATCCAGCAATACCGAATGGTACAGTGCCGTGTATTGCGGAAACGGGATTCCTATAAACATTACTAACAGGTGATAATAAAAGACGACAAGCGCACCAACGCCACGTATTCCGTCCAGATAGTCCAGGCGTCCCTGGTTGTTATTGGTAGATATTGACGCTGGCATATTATTTCCCAACCAAATTTCTCAGTTTGATTTTCAAAAATTCGGGATACGGATGCTTGTGGATGGTTCTTATCATCGCGCTTTTTGCTGATCTTCCGGACGGCTCAAGGCCTGCACTTTCAAGTGGCCACCAAATCTTGTCGATACCGCTTTTGTGTCTGGAATATTGTGATTTCCAGTCGTAGACGACCCACGGTTCGATTTTGAATTCTGCTGCTCTCACTCCATCGGAAACCGGGTCTGTTCCGACATGTAGGTCCGGCTTCCGTTCCAAGGTCTTGAATAGTCTCCCGGTATGTTTCCGAAGTCCTTTGTCCGCGCTTGTCACCCATGTGTCGATGAAGTCGGTGACACCGGCCTTTTGCGACAACTTGCGCAGATCATGTGCCGAGAATGAGGTGTCCTCAACGATCATGGTGTGCGTGAAGTCTCGGTTCACATTCGCGATGACTTGAATGAGAGCTGCATTCGCAGTTGCATGATCTGCAAGGAATTCGATCTCGTTTTCAACGAGAGCCTCTGCAAGATCGGCGATCTCCTGGTCCGTTTGCGCGTGCCCGTTCAGAAGTCTGATCCAGCGATCAAAGACAACGCGCACCGGCGGCTCCCAATCAAGACCTTTGGAAACATGGACCGCATTGGCGAGGTTCCAAGCGCTTTCCAGTGCCGCGCTGACGAGGGTTTCATCCTGACCCAGGCGCTGGGCCAAATTTATCATAGTTTGTCGCCTGGCGGCCTGACGGTGAACATCTAGGTCAATCAGGCCACCGAAGAAGGAGAACGACGCCGTTTCAACGTCCTTCCTGCTGAGCCACATTTCGAGTTGCGGTCCGGCGCTTTTCCAAGAAAGGAACGTCCTCATGCCTTATTCCAATTTTTGATTGTGGCCTGGTACAAGTTGACATGCTCCATGACGAAAGTTTCTTCGCCGAAATTGCTCTCGGCATGACGTCTCGCAGCGTGTCTCATTTCAAACAGCTGACCGCTGCCGACATCATTGCCTATGATCTCCGCCAGCTCTTCTGGAGCGCGCGCCTGGGCAAAGCGGCCAGTCTGCCCATCCACGATCATCTCCGCTGCACCGCCTGTAGGGTAGCCATATACAGGGGTTCCACAGGCTAGAGCCTCGGCGATTGAAAGAGGTTGATTGTCGGCCTTCGATGTGAAAAGGAAAAGGTCAGACGCGGCAAGCCAGCATCGAAGCATCTCCCGGTCTCTGAGGTATCCGGTCGGCATGTAATCGACACCCTCCAGTCTTGAGTGGAGAGTGGGATCAGGGTTGCCGATCATTACGAGCGTCGGGTTCAGGTGCTTAAGTTGCTTGATACAGGCTATGCCGTCGTCCACGCCTTTGCGAACATCTGATAGAAGGCCGGATGACAATGCGATCACCAATCCTTCGGGGTTAAGCCCAAGCCGTCTCCGCAAGCCCGTTCTGTCGTCCGTATCGAAGAACTGCGTGGTGTTCACCATATTGCTGATGACGGTTGGCTCAACAGACACATTTCCTGATTGGATTGCTTCAAGCTGCATCCATTTCGAAGGAGCAACGGTGACGACATGTCCCTGCTTGTGCAAAAGGCGGCGCAGCTTCAGAGCTACGCCTGTTGTATCCAATCTACTGGCCAGGGGCCATTCGTGAAGTTGAGGACATTTTCCACACGTGGTTTTGTATCGTTCGCAACTGACCACTTGCGGATAAAGGCAACCACCTGTGAAAGGTGAACAGTCATGGAAGGTCCAAACGACCGGCTTCAGTTTTGAAACGAGAAACAGGGTCAATGGAGAGAAGGCGGATGATGTGTCATGAAAATGAACGAGGTCGTAATTTCTGACCGCGTATAAGACGGACAAGACCTCGAAAGGGATAATCTCTCCCAATCCGAATTCACGCGCCGTGCTCTGGAGTTTGGAAAGCAATATTCGTGGCAATTTGGGTCCCAGAATAGGCTTTCTTAGGTCGGTCCATCCTTGAGAACTTCTAGCCGCAAGGTGTTTAACTGCGATCCCTCTGGAAGCCAGGCTTTCGACGATGTCGTTGGCGACGCGACTGGCACCGCCCCCTGTCGCATCTGCTTTGCTAACGACAGCAATTCTCATGATTGGATTCCGGGTTGAAGTAAGAAAATGCTATTTTCCTTTTCCGGCATCTGCAAGTGGGAAGAAGGAAATGTGACACTGTTGTCGATGCCGCTCTTGACGAAAATTTTTCCGTGGTCGACCCTTTTTGTTAAGATAATTTTCGGAATTCCTGCATGGGTACTTCCCGCTTTCAACTCCTTCTCAGCGCTGCTTCGGAGGAGTTCTGTGCGAGTCTGACACGGTCGCATCTTCGTCTTATCGTGGATTTGGCATCCTTTTTCTTTGCTAGTGCGATAGCCTACAAACTGATCGAGATCGTACTGAATGTTTTCGGGGGGACGTATGTCAGCTGGTCGAGGATCATTGATGAGCGGGGCGCAGCCTTCGCACTTACGTCGCTCATCATCGTAGCCTGGCTTTACCTCAAGGGTGATTATCATCAGAAGTTGCCATTCTGGGATTCGACAAAAAACCTGATTTACGGATGTCTTGTCGCGCTCTTGATCGAGGGTTTTATTCTTTATGCGTATAAGAGCGATGTTTCACGTCTTTTGACCTTTGTGACGTGGATGATCGCTCCCCTCCTTGCCATGGCTGCCAGAGCATTAGAGAGGCGCATAAGTCATGCTCGCGGGGTTGGCCTGGCTTCGGTTTTGATCCTGGGGCGTGAAGTGTCAGCTATAAATGCCGCTCGTTTGGTGTCGTCAGACCCGCACCTTGGTTTGAGCGTCGTTGGTCAAGTCGATCCTGCAGATGTCGATGATATTCTGACGCTTCTCAACGGCTATCCCGATCTGGACTATGTCCTAGTCGCGATGTCAGGTTCCGACGAGGTCGAGAACCGACTTATCCAGCAGCTACGCACACAAGGCGTCGACCTTATCGTGGTGCCCGTCTCGAACGGTGTCGCGTCAGGCATGGAGGTTCGTTATCTCCTCGGCGAAGAATCAATCCTTCTCATCGATAAAATTGAAGTGGTTCCACGTCTCAATCGTCTGGCTAAGCGCGCGTTCGATGTGATTGTTTCCGCGTTGATCCTATCGGTGGTTGGGCTTCCGATGTTGGCAGTTGCCTGGGCTGTTCGCCGCGATGGCGGGCCTGCAACCTTTTCGCACGAGCGCATTGGCCTCGGAGGCAGGGCATTCAAGTGCATCAAGTTCAGGTCAATGGCCACGAACGCTGACGAAATGCTTCAGGCCTATCTCGACAGCAGTGAGGAACATCGTCAAGCCTGGGAGAAGAGCCGAAAGCTGAAGGATGATCCACGTGTCACGCCGCTTGGCCGTTTTATCCGCAAGACGACCATCGACGAGTTGCCACAACTGATAAATGTCTTGCGCGGTGAAATGTCCCTTGTTGGCCCCCGTCCGGTAACCCAAGGAGAACTGGACTATTACGGCAACACAGTCTCATTTTACACATCGGTGAGACCTGGATTGACTGGTCTGTGGCAAGTTAGCGGTCGGAGTGACCTTAGCTATGAACAGCGGGTCCGTTTGGATACGTGGTATGTCAGGAACTGGACACCTTGGCATGACGTCGCCATCCTTCTGAAGACCGTTCCGGCCGTTCTTTTCAGGAAAGGCGCGTACTGAGAATTCCAAGCGTCGCCATCATTTTAACTCGATCATTCAGGTGAATTTCATGCCCGTCATTTTACGTAAAGCCACATTCAATGTTTGGCAGTTTGCCCCCTGGCTTTTCTGCATGCTCTATTGCGCGATCACCGTTCTTCGGGCGTCTCAGCCCTTGGTGTTCGTTCCTTTTGCGGTTTCGATTATTCTGGCGTTCTCATTGACGTTCTTCCTGGCGGGCAAGCTGCGATCCCGAACGGCTCACGCTTTCCTGGCTCTTTTGCTTTTGTTGCCAATTCTGTTGCAAATGCAAAGTTTCCATCTCTCCGGGGAGCTGATCACCGTAATGGCTTTGGCCAATATTGATTCAGCAAAGGCCGTATCCATTAATTGGAAACAAGTCGCACCGTTTGTGGTTCTCGTTGTGTTGTCCATCGCCACATTGGCGTTGCCGGTGAAACATGGAGGTCGTTTGCCGAAGAGCATGATATTAGGGATTCTTGGTGTCTACGGCATACTGCTGGTTCAAAACCTTCGAAATGATCAGATCATCAATCAGCTCGATTTGCCTATTTTCTCCCTCGTAACAACAGTCGCGGACGCCGAATTCACAGAGGGGGGCGTATATCTCAATGCGGAGGACCGGGCCGTTTTGGAAAAGGAATTTCGTAAGGAGGTTACTTACGATCCGAGCCAGAAGCATGCGTCTCTTCTGAGTACGTTTCCTTCGCGACCGAACTTCCTTGTTCTTTTTACGGAAGGCATGTCTGCCCGCATGATGTCCGCTTATGGCGGCTCGCGTCCGACGTTGATGCCAAATATGGATCGTTTCTACCAGGAAGCGCTCGTTTTCGACAACTATTACAACCATACGGCCGCGACATTCCGAGGGTTGAGAGGGCAGCTGACATCTAGCTTTATCGGTGCTCGGGAGGATGGCGAAACCGGACTCGCGTTCGTCGAAAATGGAGAACTGGTTGATCACACCTACAGGGAAAATGTTATCAGTGTTCCCCAGATTCTGAAGTCCCGTGGATACGACACTGCGTTTCTCACGCCACATTCAGAGGAAATGAATCTCAATACCTTCATCAAGGATATTGGTTTCGATCAAGTGATTACCGGAACCGACGTAGCAAAGCTGCAGGGGCATGATCAGGTTCCCGTCGGCGACAAAAACCTTTATCAGTTTTTGCCCGATCTCACGGGCAAGTTAAAGGAGCCATATTTCCTTGGTGTCTATAATTTTGGAACACACCTGTTCCAGGATAGCCCCGATGAAAAGTTTGGTGATGGTGGCAGCGTTGTCCTCAATCGTTTCCATAACGTCGATACCCAGTTCGGCTTGTTCCTGAAGAAGTTCAAGACAGACCCTCAATTCAGGAACACTGTTCTCATTTTGACAGCCGATCACGCTGCGTATCCTGCGCCGGAATTCACGCAGGTCGAGAACGTAAAGCCTGGCTATTTCATCGACCGTATTCCGATGATGGTTTACTGGAACGGCGTAAAGCACCAAAGAATCGACATGGCTGGCAGGAATTCTTTGTCGTTCGCGCCTACGATTATGGAAATGGCAAAGATCAGGGATGCGAAGAATTACTTCCTTGGATGTTCGATGTTCGCAGAAGGCTGCGACATCTCCAGCTACGTGACGAACATTAATGCATTTTACTTCATGACGAACACCGGTCAGATACGCTATTTGACAGAAAACAAGGCTGACCCGGATTACACCACGGCACGAAATTCTGTTGAGCGCTTCGTCAAATATTCCGGGTTTTAAAAGCGTCGCGCTGTATGTCGATTGTCGTCTAATCAGCATACAGCGCGATTTCTGGCAGCGCGGTGAGAACTGACATTGCGTTCACCTCCTAAACCGTTGGTCGCCGTCGTCGCCAACCGCTACACTGGCTAAGTGCAGGCATGAGGAATGGGCATGAAGAGTTTTGTAATCGACGCCAACGGCAGCGCAATTATGTTTCCTGGCAGGGTCCTGGTGTTAACTCTTCCCGAGCACGTGGTTCAGGCGCATGAGCACAGCAGCAAGCTCGGAGGAATACCTTTGCCAGTGTTTGCCGGTGTCGAACAGCTTCTGTCGAATGATCAGGTTGAAATAAGGCTTTCGCACCCGGAAACGGGCGAGCCTTTCTATATTGAAGTGGACGGCAGTTGTCTGGAGTGGGTCCCGCGATAGCGTGTGCTTGACTCGATAATGCTTGAAGGAAAACGCGGCGCTCTTCCGAACGCCGCGTTTTCTGTTTGGATCAGGATTTAGTGTGCTGGTGCCGGGTGGATATGTTTGGTCAATCGGTCGACCATTGGCTTGATTGTCAGTCCCTGGGCGATAATCGAGAAGCAGACCACGATGTAGGTGATCGACAACAGTAGGTCCTTGTATCCGGTATCGGGCATGGAAAGCGCCAGAGCAACCGAAATGCCGCCTCTGACACCGCCCCAGGTCATGATGCGGATCGAGCCTGTGTTGAAGGTCGTGCCGGTGAACCGAAGACCGTGGACCGGAATGGCGACCGAGATCATACGGGCGATCAGAACAATCGGGATCGCAGCGAACATGATGCCCCAGTTGGCCGTTGCGAACTTGATCACCAGGACTTCGAGGCCGATCAGGAGGAACAGCACAGAGTTCAGGATTTCATCGATCATCGTCCAGAACGGCTTCAGGTGAGCCTTTGTCTTTTCCGACATGGCCTTCACACCCCAGTTGCCGATTACGAGGCCCGCGACGACGACCGCGATAGGAACCGAGAAATGTAGCAGGCTGCAGAAAATCGCCGTGCCGAGCACCAGTGCAATCGAAAGGAGGGTCTCGACTGTTTCGTCGTCGATGGAGCGAAGCATGAGGAACGTGCCAAAACCACCGATGACGCCGACAATGACTGCACCGACAACTTCCCACAGGAAGGTCCAGGTGACCGCCAGAGCATTTACAGTGCCCGTTGCGTCGATGATATGACTTTCCGGATCGACAGGCCCCCCTGTGGTCGCCAGGGCGACTGTGAGCAGGACCGTGAAGGCGATAACGCCTGAACCGTCGTTGAAGAGGCTCTCGCCCGCGATTTTGGTCTCAAGGCTCTTGGAGATGTCTGTCGTCTTGAGGATTGACAGAACTGCAACCGGGTCGGTCGGAGAAATTAAAGCGCCGAAGACCAGTGCCCAAGCCAACGGGAGGTCGATCCCCATCATCTGGGCAACGTAGTAGAGACCGCATCCGATGATGACAGTGGAGATGACAACACCGACCGAGGCCATGAGAAAAATTGGTGTGCGGTGCATTCTCAGTTTGCGAAGGTCCACATGCTGCGCGCCTGCAAACAGCAGGAAGGAGAGCATGCCGGTCATCAGCGTTTCGAAGAAATCGATGCTCCGAATGGCTTCTTCAAGATGATTGATGAAGGCGAAGCCGGGAATATAGATGTCCCCGAGGATTAGAACGAGTGACCCCGCCAGAGGCATGATCAACATGGCAATCGCATGGGGAAGCCCGATAAATCGTGCATTCACCCATCCGAGCACTGCAGCCAAAATGATCAGCAGCGCAAAGATGTGGAACAATGACATAAATAACTCCTTTCGGCTGCCCGAATTATCAAGGAATTATCCGGCTTTTGGAAGGGGTTACGTCAACTTTTTGGCAGAAATTGATGCGTTCTAGCAGGAGTTCTGTCGATATCTAAGTGGCCAAGAATTTGAGACCTGTCCGCAAACGGTGGCAGACAGGTCATTGTTTGTCTCACCCTTAGATAAGGATAAGGCGCACGCGGTTTCGTCGTCCGACAGCAAGCTGTAATTCCGTTTCTTGCGGCAGTTTCAGTTTTTCGTCTGTGACATGTGCACCATCGATCTTGACGGCTCCACCCTGCATCAGGCGACGCGCTTCTCCCAGAGTTTTTACCCACCCAAGGGCCTTAATAACAGACAGAAGACCGGTTTCTTCTCCCACTTCAATCGTCTTCAGCTCTGCCTCTCCGACCCCACCAAAGAGTGCTTCCGCCTGCTTCTGGCATCGATCAGCGTCAGCCTCGCCGTGCACGATAGTGGTCACTGCGTTTGCCAGGGTAATCTTCGCTTGGTTGACGGCATCCGGTTGGTCGCTCGCGCACAATTCCTCGATGGCGTCGACGGACAATTCCGTGAAGAGCATCAGGAAACGCCGAACGTCCTGGTCGGCTACGTTGCGCCAGAATTGCCAGAAGTCGAACGGGCTCGTTTTGCCTGGATCGAGCCATACTGCGCCCTTTGCAGTTTTACCCATCTTTGTACCGTCAGCAGTCTGAAGGAGCGGTGTTGTTAGGCCGAACAATCTCTTTCCATCGGCTTTGCGGGTCAGTTCGATGCCGTTGACAATGTTGCCCCATTGATCCGACCCTCCCATTTGGAGCGTGCAGTTGTGTCGCTTCGCAAGCTGCTGAAAATCGTGAGATTGCAGCATCATGTATGTGAATTCGAGAGCTGTCATAGGATCGTTGGCTTCAAGCCGCGCTTTTACCGTCTCCATCGACAACATCCGGGCTACCGTAAAGTGAACGCCGACTTCGCGCATGAAGTCGATCAGCCCCACAGGTTCCAGCCAGGTCGCATTGTCGACGACGATCAGGTCATCATTCGCCACCACTTGCCGGATATTCCTTGTGATGCCCGCAATGTTGTTGGCGACGGCCTGCTTGTCGAGCATCGGTCTGGCTGCGTTGCGAAAGCTTGGATCGCCAACGAGAGAAGTTGCTCCACCAACCAGTGCAATCGGCTTGTGGCCGAGTTTCGAGAGCCACCGCATCGACATCAAGGACAAAAGGTGTCCCACGTGAAGACTATCGGCAGTGCCGTCGAACCCGATGTAGAAAGTGACGGAAGTAGTGCCCAGACGTTCCCTTAAACCTTCAAGGTCTGTGCATTGTGCAACGAAGCCACGTTCTTCGAGAATGGATAGGGTATTTTGATTGATAAATGACATCTTCTTTTCCTTGGGTGTTTAAAAAACGAATCCGCAAGGAAGACTGCAGGCCGACCTTACGGGCGGCTGACAGGAAACAAAGGTGTTCCAACGGCCGCTATCGCGCGCCGTAGTAATAAAAACCTTTGTTTCCGATACTCATGATCATTGTGGTGCTCACATTTGGACGATTTGATCGTAGGGATTCGCATGAGACCTGGCAACGGCAGGAAATCGTCCAAGGAATTTTGGGTATTCGGTGTTACTGAACAGACACAGTTTCTTCGTTTCCAGCCGCGTTTTTCGACTTTATTTACCTTGAATTCCAGTGACTTCCGGGTTTGTTGAGATTTTTGCGAAGTTCTCGTTGCTTTTAGCACAGGAGTTGATATTTAACCCTGGAATTTTATGGGCTTCCTAAGGCGGGGCCGTTCTCGAAGGGGTTTATCTTGAAGATTGTGCTTGGAGCGTTGACAGCGGTGTTGACGTTGACTGCAGTACCGAATGCGTATGCCGGTGGCTTTGAGCGTGGCACGGCCGATACGGACATCCTCTACGAGAACGGGAAATTCGATTTTCGCTCTGGCGTCACCTACGTCCAGCCGAATCGTAAGTTCGACGACAATCCGGTACCGGGTCTGCGCGGCACAGAGTTCTCGCGCGGCTATTACGTCCCGTCTGTCGCTATCAAGGCAAACATTACTGATGCATTCCGTTGCAGCGCGACCTATGTCCGCGCATTTTCGGCCGATTCCGAATACGTGACGATGAGCAATCGAGGCAAACTCGAAGAAAAGTTCAATGCCGACGAATATGGCCTGACCTGCGGTTATTTCATGCCTGCAGGCCCTGGCAACCTCGTTCTGCTCGGTGGCGCTTTCATCGAGACCTTTGACTATGATTTCGAAGGCTTCACCAACAGCCCTATCGGTATCACGCCCCTGAATTTCGGGCTCAAGGACAGTGACATCGGTTACCGTCTCGGTGTCGGCTACGAAATTCCAGAGATCGCATTCCGTACTCAGCTGATGTACCGGTCCGGAACCGATCACACCCCGGATGGTACCGCGCATCTGCCGGTGCTTGGCATGTCGATGCCTGCCGCAGGTGTCGGCGAGTTGCCGCAATCGGTGGAACTCAAGGTCCAATCCGGCATCGCAGAAGACTGGGTGGCGTTCGGCTCGATCAAGTGGACGGATTGGTCCACTCTGAAGACCCTGGATGTCACCATCGGTCCGAGCGGGTTCCAGAATCAGTATTATTGGCAGGACGGCTGGAAGCTCTCGGCCGGTGTCGGTCACAAGTTCAACGACACTTGGTCCGGTCTTGCTGCAATCACCTGGGATCGCGGCGTCTCAACTGGCTATGACCTGATGAGCGACGTATATTCGGTTGCAGCTGGTGTGACACGCAAGGATGAGTGGGGCGGCGAGCTTCGACTGACCGGCGCAGTCTTCTACAACGAGGCGATTGAAGAGACGAAGTATGCCCCCGGCATGAACGCGTCTGCCCAGGCTACCTGGGGCTATGGATTGAATGTCCAATACCGGCTTTCGTTCTGATAGCGGAAATTCATTGATACAATCGGTCAGAGCCGCTGGTGAAACACACGCCAGCGGCTCTTTGTATTTTTGCGCAATCAAAATACGCCAGCGGCTTCGTTGAGTACGCGCAAAGTGCCCCGGCGGGTCTTGCATTCCTCGGAGGCGGTTCGAATGACATTCCGGACCCGCGCTGATTGCGTTACCGAAGCAATCGCGACATTTCCTGTTTGATCGGTCGACTTCACGAAAACGGTCCCGACCCCTACCAGCATTTGAAGAACATTCGCTGACTGCAGGACGTCGACGACGCGGTAGAGTTCGACCTCGTCTTCCGTGCGCACAAGAATGCCTTTACGAATGATGAGGCGTTCGGAGGTGCATTCGTAATTGGTAGTGACCTGACCCAGGAACGACCAGACACCTGGCAAAATGAAGATGGCAGCAAGGATATAGGCCGAGTAATCCATCCACGGCGCGTAGTGGCCCGAAAGTTGAGCGGCAATTCTGGCTGCAATTTCTTGGATTTCTGGGTAGTAGATGAAGCCAGCAACAATGGCGCAAACGCATACGAGCGGAAAAACAATCGCAACGCGTTTGGAAGGAGAACCCGTCCATAGGGAGCGTTCAGTTTCGGCAGCCGAATTTCTTTTATTCATTTTTCCATTCCAACGTTCGGATAGGAAAAATGGTAACGGCGAAAGCTGCAATGAGTAAAGGCGGCTTTAGATCACTGAGGGAGACGGTCCGGCTTCCAGCCCGAGATAGCACTCAAAAAAATCGTCTGCGGTGAGAGTTGCGTCAAGACTGCTGTGTTTCCATTCGAGCCAGATGGAATGTCCGATATTCATGCCCACGCCAGGCTGTTGATGCTTTTCGAGCCATCGTTCGCCGTCTTGCATCAGCCTGGCTACGACACCAAAATCGCCCTGCAACGGCTTCAGGGTCTGGTACGGGGTCCCGATGTCTTCTATCAGAATGACGTCCTGTCCATGGATTGCTACACTCGAAACATTATCTTCGCCGACGCGCTGATGCCTGAAGCTCCAGCCGGAAATTTCCATTGGACATGCGAATTTTCCGCCCGTTAGGTCGTGTTTTTCTTTTTCATTTACCTGCAGCGGCATTGCCTGTCTCCGTCCACACACTGTCCATAGATTTGCGCGAGGGACGCAAGCCACAAGGAAAACTGTTGTGGTAATTTTTAATTCCTTATACCTTTCATATGTCGATAACTTGTCGGCGGCAAAGGAGTTTCCCATGCGCAACGAGGTTTCCCATTTCCGTTAAGTACCAATAACGGAGATACACATGTCTAAAATTGTGCCATTCAACTCCAAGGTTATCGTTTGGAGAGTGGGATTAATTCCTGCGGAACCGGCCTACATCTACCCCGACCTCGATGCGGCGATCCGGTCAATTTTCAACTTCGCTTCGGCGATGACCGATGAAAACGAGACCTTTGTCTACATGAGCCGGTCCTACCATCCGTCGGATTACGAACCGACTGCGTACATGAACGCCTACAATTTTTATTGGGGTGACTGGACGCATATCGATCCGCTGGAGATCGTTGCTCGCGCAGAGGAGTTGGCTGAAGCGTGGCGCAATCGCCCATCATTTCGCATGCGCAATGCCAAGCCATTCGTGTTCCGGAAGGGACCAGTGCCAGGTATTCACAAGCGCAGCGCGGGACGAGGACGTTTCCTTCGTCATCCTGCGACCATGCAGGAAAGGCGGGAAAACAGCGCTATCGACTATGACGGCGAAATGCTTGAGTTGAAGCTGAAGCCAAGGGGACGGCGCAGTCCCTCGATGTTGCCGACGGTGTGGGATGACATCGTCGTTGGCGATCACAGCAATTACAGCTGGAAACGGCATCGCCGTTTCCAGTGGAAAAACTGAATTTAAGGGCCTGCAACTTAACCTGTTTGCAGGCCCTAATTCCTTTAGGCAGCCTTCTGTCCCTGTCGGGTGAGGTTGACTCGGATTGCAGCATCGGCTGTCGGCTTTACATGGATGATATCCATGTGTTCCGTCCTGGGACTGAACAGCAATTCCCGCTCAAGAGGCAACGACCGGAAGAATGGTAATCTCGCGAAGACCGCATTCTCAATCGTTTGCAGGTGGCAGGCATATAGATCGACAGGTTGGGCAAACCACTCGACCTGTTGTTCCTTGGCCCATTGTTTCATAAGGAAATAGCGCCGGTAGAACGCACCATGCTCCGGCCTGATGACAGAAAGCATGTAATCAGCTTCGTAATAGAAGCATGCCATCGCCGTCAAACGGGTTGTGAACAGTGGCAGGTTTGGAATTTTCTGTGAGAAATTCGCATCCGCGCAGAACCTGCTCGAATCTATGAACGAGGCTCCCTGTTCAAAATAAGGTTCAAGCACACCTGGGAAATGTGACCTGGTTGGGCACACAGGCATTGCCGCCGTGGCGTGGTGTATCCTTATGGAACTGGCCAGCTCGCCGTCATAATACAGACCAAAGATTAGCGCATTCGGGCTTTCATCATAATTGTCCGAACTCATGCCTGATGTGTTTTCACCGATCAGACCATCTCTCCGGTAGGCGTCATAGCGAAGCCGAAAGATATCTTCCAGCTCTTCGCCTCCGTTTATTCTGCGGTACTCCAGTGACCTGAGGACTTCGAGTGCCTTCTCTTTGAACCCTGTTTCCAAGGGGGTTCTTTCCTTGGAAGTCTGCATTTCATTCATTCCTATATACCCCGAATTGTTCGGACACCGGATGATTAACAATTTATTAAAAGGCGAACAATCTGGGCCGTTGCGTCAAAATGGTACATCTACCAACATGGTTAACAGGGCGTTAATTCGCAAGTTCGGTCAACGTGTGGCAGGATGTTTTGTTTCCAAATGGGGGTGACAGGGTTGTGGATAGTCCCCATATAATTCGGGTCGCCAGCTGTTTCACGCGACAACAGAAGGAATGCGCGGTGCCTGAAACCTACCGCTACACACACGCCAACCTTGAAAACGTTCACCTCCTGAACGGCTTCTTCATCGAAAACGACCCTGATCTCGGCGAGTCTGCTGGAATTGAGGCCATCAATGAAATGAATGATCGCTTGCGCAAGATCATGATCGTGCAGGCTCCATACCTAGATGGTGTCCAGCTCTACTGGCTGCGATCTGAAATGGGGATCAATCGGGAGACACTGGCCCGCCTGATGGCTGTGCCGGTCAGGACCATCGCCTCTTATGAGGAGAGGAGGATGCCTCTTCCCCAAGAGTTCGATGATGCTTTTCGAAGCCTGTTCTGTGAAAAGATGGGCCTCAAGGTGTACGACAAGACATGGGCCAGTCAGGAGTACGGGCATCCTTATAGCATCCGCCTCGCCATCGAGGGCGGATGCTGGGTTGGCCACATCGCTTACTAGTGTGTCCGGAAGGCGTCGATACCGCCGTGATCCGGATTGATGCTGGCGAGGCCCACCTTCGCCAGTTCACCAGGGTATTCCGCGTCGATGTAGACCGATTGGCCGTCCGGTGATTTGTTGACCAGGATGATTGTATCGAGCACCTCGGTGAAGGTCGCCCGCTTGTCTTCCGGTCCTGCGATGACCAGTTGCAGCCCCATATCCTTGAACAGGGTCAGCAGCGTCTGGGTGTTGGGGACGTCAAGCTTGTTGAAGGCTTCATCGAAAAGAACCAGTCCCATGCCTCCCGGTGTTCCAACCGAATGTCCCGGATAGTAGGCCGCATTCATTGAGGCGGCGAACGACACGTAGAACGGAGCCTGCGCTTCGCCACCGGAGCCTTTGACCGCCCGGGACGACATTGTCGTCCGGCTGCCGACCTTATCCGTCATGGCGATCTCGAAGTTGAAATACTCACGGTAATCCGCGAGCTTTTCCGTACCTTCGTTACCGTGGATCAGGCTTTCGAGTTCCCCGACGGCCTCAGTCAGTTCCTGTGCGTCGAGGCCGACGGCTTCCATATCGGACGCCATGCCGACTTTGATTGCCAGATCGTGCATCTTCTGGAAGCGCGGGTTGACGGCGAAGGTGAGGGCGTAGGTCTGCCCGGTTACTCGATAGCGACTGAGGAGTGCGTTGAGACGCTCGACCTTATGATCCACCTTGATCAGTTTCTCGGCCAGGCGGCTCAGCAGGTCTTCCTTGAGCAGCCTGCGCATTTCGCCAGAAGCTTTCTCGCAAGCCGCGCGGTGTCGCCGCAGCTCGTTGCCTTCCAGGCGTGCCTTTTCTCCCATGACCCATACGTAGCCTGTGGTCATTGTTTCGTGATCGATGGTCGGGACATTGATATCCCAGGCGGCCTTGTATTCCGCGATTTCGCGAATGACGCCGGACTGTTCGCGTTTGACCTCGGATTCAAAGTTGTCGGCCACGACCTTGTAGCTGTTGCGTTGGCCTGAGAGGTAGGCTTTCGGATCGCTTCGTGCCCCTTCGTCACGGCGAAGGTCAGCTCTGATGCGTTTTAGAAGCGTATGCGCATCTGGCTCATCGATTTCGGGATCGAGGGTCAGGAGCTTCTGCACGTCCGGATGGGTAAGCGCGGCCCAGGTCTTTTGCCGTTCCTTATAGGCCTTGGCGTAGGCTTCCAGACCGGTCTCCAGTCTGGCACGTGCATTTGCAGTCTCTTCCTGCAGCTTTGCGATGCGCGGCTCGATCTCGTCCTCAATCTCGCTCAGGTAGAGTTGTCGCTGCTCTTCGATGTATTTGATTTCCTCCAGAAGCGCGGCGGTCTCCGTGCTGTGCCCACCTTCGCCTTGATGCTTCTTCAAGTCCTGCAGACGCCCGGAGAGTGCCTGCAAGGCATGTTCCAGGTGGAACGGGCCATCTCCATCGTTCAGAGTGTCGAGTGCGGTCGGTACAATGCGGGCAGCATCACGCAGCAATGAGAGTTTCGATGATTTTTCCCGAAGCAAGGCTCTGGACCGATCCAGATCGTTGCGCAACGTTTCGGTGCTCTGATGCCGAGCGGCCTTGCCAAACATGAGCGTTTTGGCCTTGTAAGGCACAGACAGTCTCATACCCGAGCGAAACTTCCCATTTCGCATGACCCCTTGGCGCATCCGGCGCAGATCGTCTTCCGTCTCCGCCTTCTGGTAGCCCCCGATGCTGTCGTTCAGGAAAGCGGCAGCGTACTGGTTGTCGGTGGAAAGGGCTTCCAGCACCGATCCCGGATTGAAGTTTGTCCGGGTCATGTTCTGGGCATTGGTCGCGACCAGGGTGCAACCGGCATAAACATCCTGTTCACGCCGCATCATCTCGAATGCTTCGTCGACGCTCTCCGGCGGCAGAATGATGGCCTCTCGCCCTCGGCCGAGCAGGCTTTCGATGGCTTCCTGCCAATCCGGCTCCAGGACTTCGACGACATCACAGAGCGGAATCGGCTGCATGCCGCGCCGTTCCAGTGCATTGATAAGGCGATTTGTCGTTGTCGAGAGAACTGCATGTTGCCCGCCAGATGTGGCAGTCTCCATCAGCTCCACGTCCGATTGAAGCTGCCTGATTTCTGCTGCCAGCTGATCGGCATTTTCATGAAGGAGGACTTCGAGCGCGCGAATGCTCGTAACCTCATCGACCAATCCTTGAAGCTTCTCCCCCTTGTTTCGCAAAATGTCAGGAGTTTGCGCCGTGTCCTGCAAGAGGTTCACGGCTTCCTTTGCAGCGTCGATGGACCGGGCGTGGTGCGGAGCAAGACTGGATTTCAGCGCCGTCAATTGGGCCACGTTGCCCAAAGCGGTTTTGATCCTGGCGATGCGTCCGAACGTTTCTTTCATCTCGCGGTCGACGTGTTGGACCTCCATCTCCAGCTGGCGACGAAGGCTGCCATCACCGCTTGCCTGAATGATCATGTTCTTGGCGCGGAGGTCCTCGTCATACTCGCGAACCCACTGCTTGCGGGTCGCCAGAGCGTTTCGCTCGGTGGCGAGGTCTTTGCCCTTGGTAATGGAGAGTTCCCGGTAATGGCGTACATCGTGTGCACAGCGTCTGGCGTCGGCGATAGCCGCGTTAAAGCGGGCTCCCTCGGCTCTGACCTTGGCCCGTCCCCAGTTGCGGAAGCGATCCGACAGGCGGTTGACACGTCGAAGTTTGTTCTCGATGTCCTCAATGACGCGTTCGAGTTCCTGCCATGTGGCAATCGATGTTCTGACGCGGTCGATATCGAGCTGATCGGGTTCCAGGATGTATTCCCGGACGAATGTCGTCGGATCAAAGATCGGCTTGAACGCCAGACCATTGGCAAAGGCGCGCAGGACGTGTTTAGGGTTCGGCGGCTGTTCGGCCGGTCGCATGATACGCAGCATTTCGCCCGTGAACTTTTCGGCCGATGCGCGAAACTCCTGAAGCTCTGGCGATTTCTTCCGGAGGTTTTCAAGGATGTCTGACCATGGAGCCAGGGTTTCGCGACCGCCGCTGCGCCGCTTATAATCCTCGACAGAATAGGCGTAATCCGGCGCGATGAAGCGGGACAGGACGTCTTCGCGGGAATCGCCCATGCGTGCGGACATTGCCACGCCGACAGTGATCGGTCGCTGCGTTTCCTCGTCCCTGAAGACAAGTGCCAGAACGGTCTCACAGCTGTCCCGCAGCGGCTTGCCACCTTCTGCCGGGTCCTTTGTCAGACCAAGGCAATATTCCAGCACGGATCGCCCGGATCGCCCGCTGGCGCTTGCGTTCAGGTTCAGCCGGTTATGGTTTGCGCCGGTGATGACCGTCTGCACGCCGTCCTGAATGGACGACTTACCGGCACCGGTTGGACCGATGAGGGCAGCCGCCCCCTTGATTTCGATGTCCTTTGCTCCGATCAGATACCAGTTCTGAAAGCATAGCCGTGAGAGCACATAAGGCATGGTTTGATCCTTTTTCTCTAAGCGGCCTGGTCTCGGTCAGGCTGGTCAGGGGTTTCTACCGGTTCAGCCGGTGCCGGTGATGCTGCCCAAAGGCGTAAGTCATCGACAAAGCCATCTGGAACCAGGATGGACACCCCGGGAAGAAGAGTGATCGGCGTCACGCGGTCGATGCGATCTGTAATGCCAATCTTCACAGCGCCCTTGCGCGAAAAGTGTCGCAGTATCTCCATCAGGCGGTTCTCTTCAGGTGGTTCCTGCTGAATGATGGTCTTGTAGCGGTCAATCAGGTCGCCCGTCGTCGTTTCGGCCACTCCACCCTCGCCAATGTCCTGGCGTCCGATGGCTTCTTCCCACATCAGGCGCATGATCAGGAGGACCTGGGTTTCATCCTTGCGAAGGCGTTCATAGACCGTGTCGTAGCGCGATTGACCGTGGGGAACCTCGATAGCGACCATCTGTTCATTGGGATGTATCCGCAAAACATAGCCAGCCGCCCCGAAATAGCGTTCGAAAAACGGGTTGTAGTGGACGATGATGTCGTAGAGACGGCCGAGGTTCGGAAGCCATGAATAGACGCATTGCCGGGTCAAGAGCAGCTGGATAGCCCTTTGCAGTTCCTCCGGTGTTGGCCGTTTTTGCATGTTTGGGCCATGCGGCCAGTCGCCGTCGACAATCTCTGTGAACTCTTTCAGCTCAAGCGGCATTGCGGGTCATCCCTTTCTTCACGGCCACGCGGGGCCTGAGGATAAAATCCTGACACTCGATCCATGGGTTTTTGATCCGGCCCGGTAGAAGCTCCAGTTCATAGCGGGTTGCCGCTACGCCATCGAAGAGGCTTGGTATTTCTCTGAGGCGCTGGAAGCAGACAAATTCCTCCACGGTATGGATCGATATGTCGCTGCCGGTTATTTCCGTTCGTCCCGCCAGTACGCGGTCGATGAACTCGAACATCGTTTTTGGCGTTACCCGAGTGATGCGGGTGTATTCGGTTTTTGCTGCTGTGAACGCCTCGAATGCCGGGTCTTTTGGGACCTCTTTTACCTCCGACACCTGGATCGGTGGTTTCGGTCTCCGTGGTGCTGGGATATGCGGCGGCCCAACTGGAAGGCTGGTCGGCAGATGCGGTAGTTTTAGTGAGATGTAACCGTCTGGCGTGGGGGCAGCGGAGATCGCCTTGATTGTCTCGATCAGACGGGCTTCGGCGTTGCGACCGGCCCGATCCATATATCGTGCGGTGTTGAGAATGCGCTTTTCGATGCGCGAAACGGTAGCATCAATGGCGGCAAGGTGGTTTTCCGTACCATCAAAGATCGCGATGATCTCGGCCAGATCGCTTTGCACGTCAGCACGACCAGCCTCGACCGTGGCGGAGCGACCCTCGTTTGCGTAGGCTTCTGCCAGCGCCTGTATGAGAAGGGGCGAGGAAGTGATCTGGTTTGCCTGATGGATGATCCGGGACCGAAAACGGAAGGGATTGGTCTTCGTGTGGAGTGTTTTGTAGTCGGTAATGAGGTGTCGCTGGACGAAGTCTTCGAAAAATGCCTTGAAGATATCGTGCAGGGTCTCCCGTCTGAGGATGAACTCTTCCAGTTTTCTGAGCGATACCGACACGATCCGCATATGGGATAGGAAGTCCCGCGCGCCTTTGAGGGCGTTTCGGATGTTTTCCGAGCGTTCTTGCGGGTTGGCGGCAGCATTTTCGAGTGCCGAAAGGACGCCGATGACCGCGCCGCCATAGGTTCTGGTCTCTCCGCGATTGATCGACGACAGGACATGTAGCAGCCCGGCCGCATCGGGATCGATATCGACCAGCCTGATGTAGCGATCCTTGCTTTCGATCAGCCAGCCGGTCTCGATCAATCGCTTGTAGACTGCTCTCGCGCGATCTTCATCACTGAGCCCACCCTGGCTTTCGTCTTCGTCTCGCACCTTTCCATTGTCCCGTTCCCAGTTCCGGTGGAACGCGGTGATTTCGTAGAGGACGTCCGTTCGTCTTGGGGCGTCTGCTGTCAGCCCGAACGTCTTCTCATGGAGAGAGAGCAGCAGGTCGGCGTAAAAACCCCTGGATGGAGACGCCAATGGCTTGAACAGGTCAGTGGGTAGTATGTCGAATAGCGCCAATGGCACCGGCCCCTGAAAAATGAATCAATGGTTAAGATCGCCGGAGCAGACCTCTTTTTACCGGCACTCGTCAACCTCTGACACCTTTGAACGCGCCAACTCTCACAGACTTCTGACGGAATTGGCTGTTTTTTGGCTTCCTGGCAGCAATTCTGAGCTGGTCTCAAGCGGTTTGCGGGCTGTCATGAAGCCTTGAAATTCGAATCAAATCGCACCTAGAATTTCTAAAGGCCGAGAGGCAACGGGTTATCTTTCATGACAACAATTGCGTCATCTGACGTGTTTATTCCTGCTGGCCCTTACTGTTATCAGCTACTTGAAGTGGTGAACCGCCCTGGCCAGTTTCCTCTCCTGCGCACCAGGCCTTGCAGTCATTTCGAGAAAGTCGGCGAGACCAGTCGCTGTAACTTTCTTGGCGTGCAAGGTGACCTTTTACTCGACGATTCCTGCAAAATCTGCGGTTTGAACGACGACGCGGAAGAGTAAGCCTGTGTCTGTCATTCCGAGCCGCATTGCAGACATTCAGGTCTTGAGAGGAATTGCAGTTAGCGCAGTCTTTATCCAGCACTATGCTTCGTGGTTCCCCCTAAGGGTAGCGGACAGCTCGATGAAGCTGAACTTCCTTTGGATTGGGGTCGACCTGTTCTTTGTGATCTCTGGCTTCCTCATCGTCTCGAAGCTTCTAACCTATGAGCGCGACGCGCCTTTGACGGTGTTCAAATCGTTCTGGCTTGCCCGGTTCCGGCGGCTTTTACCCGCAGCCGCTTTCTGGGCGGTGGTCGGATTGCTCGTATCCCTTGGTCTTACCTGGCTCGAAAACGCCTCGATCACCCAGGTCGGGTCCACCTCATTGGCATCGCTCACCGGTGTTTCGAACCTTTACTGGTCAGCCTGTGCTCACGGTTATCTCTCTGAAAGCGTCTGCGCCGGGAAGGGACCGTTTGCAGTGTACTGGAGCCTCTCGCTCGAAGAGCAGTTTTATCTGTTGGCGTCTGCCTGTCTTCTCCTGGGCTATCGGAAGTGCTTTCTTACTCTCCTCGTCGTGGCCTGTGCATGGAACCTGTCGACCGCCTGGACTTCACCCTGGTCCTTAGGTTGGGTGCTGAGACCATATGGCTTGGCCGTCGGGAGCGGTCTTGCATTCATTTTCTGGAAGTGGCCCGGGTTATCCTCGAAAGTGATGGCTGTTCCTGATCGGGTAGCCCTGGCGGCGATCCTGGTCTGCCTGATCATCTTTATGGGAATTTTCTACACCCCTGTGACGACCTTGCTCGCCTGCCTCTTCTGCGGCGTTCTGGTCTGGCTTGCGGCCATGGACGGCTGTTTTTCGAAAACACCGGTTGGTCGATGGGTGGAGTATCTCGGTGAGCGATCCTACTCCTTCTATCTCTCCCACGTCATCGTTATTCTCGTCGTCAGGGATATTGTCATGCGCTTCACAGGAACGAAGGATATGGAGACCTTGCCCCAGTCGTGGCTGGTATTCGCTGCGACGTTCGGCGTTACCCTTATCGTGTCAGACCTGTCGTATCGCCATATCGAGAACCGGTTCAGGCTGCGAGGTAAGGGTAGTCAGCCTGGTCGCCCCTTGCTGGCGGTTCGTTGAGACGCTACCTATCTACACGGTGCGGATGACATTACCGCTGAGGCGTGTGAACAGAAGGCAAGGGGCAGTGGCAATGGAATTCGAGCGTTGGAAGGCTTTACCGCCGGTCGCAAATCTCGCGAAGTCGCTGTCCTTCGACGCAGAACTTTTGCAATGTAAAGACTGGGACGAATATGCCAAGCGGTTCATCGCGGCGAATGGCGATGACGGCCACATGATCGAGGCGGCTCGCAGGCTATCAAAGACGGCCTCGACGGGCGAAATATCCGTGTTGGCAGCGATGCTTCATGCAGGTGATTTCTCGCACGTCGCCGACGAAATCTCGCAGGTGGGCGTCTGGTCGAGGTTTGAGCGTACGCGTGGCGATCATGCCGAAGCCGTTGCCCTTGCCATCAAGCGGTCGTGACGTTGGCTCGGTCATCATGGTATGACCACAAGCAAACAATGCCCCGATAACTGACGTTACAGGGGCATTGTCGAAGACACTGTGTTTAGCCCTTCTTGAAAATCCGGCTGAAACTTCCGACGAACGGAGTCTCATCAGCTCGCAGTTCAAGCGGAGAGTAATAGTTGTCGATGAGAGCCTGGGTGATCCTCACACGCTGGTCATCTCCCTTGTTCTCGTAAATGACGTATCCGTCCTCATACATCTCGGAGATAAATTCCCGGCGGAGAGCCGACAGATCGCGTTCAACGAGTGTCGAAACATTTGGGCAGTGGATTGCCCATGCCCGACGTTCCTGATCGAGGAAGGAGTTCACTGCTCGGTACAGGCGTGCGTCGCTGATCCGCAGACGCGATGCCGACCTCATGTCGATTTCATAATCTGCCAGGTCGTTGCGGATCGGTCGCAGATCGTTGACGTTGATCTTTCGCGTTAATGCCATATGGGTAAAGATTGCATCGACCAGAAGGTTGATGGCATAGCCAAAGGAGATTTTCTTTTCGCGTGCTTGCGTCGAGAGTTCTTCGTAGCTCTTTTCAAGGGTGCGATCCGCTTTTGTCTTTCGACCATTCTGCCGCGCATCAAAGAATAGCTTCGTTTCAGCGCGAAGCTTTTGTGCGAGCTGGGTGAATGCGTCCTGAAATGCCTGAGGTAGCAGGTCTTGTTGAGCAATCACGGTTTGATTCATTTTTATACCTTTATCTGGATGGGAAAAGTTCGCGTACAAATTCGACAATTCCTTCGTCCAGGAACTCTTGGACACAGGGGTCACACACGATGCCGTTGCGAATGTGCTTCGGGCGACCGCTGCGGAAACGATGAATCACGGTGTCAGTAATCGCACTTCCGTAAGCACCGGAAATTTCGTTGCCGTGAATGTAGCTCGCGCAGTCATTTGCCTGGTTACGGCTGAACACATGGCCGTAACCAGTGCCGCAATGACTGCAGTGAACCTTGTAATCCTTGAGCGAATTCATGGCCTTCTGTCCGATATCGCCAAGTTTGTAATGGGGACGGCAGACCGAGATATATCGTTTCTCGCCGCCGGGTTCGATTACATTCCCGCTTCTTTCGATTTTGCCCGTTGGGCCGTAACGCAAGATCATCGTTGCGGCTTTTCCGCAATGGCAGATATTCCTGACTTCGTTGATGACATCTGCAACCGCGAGAATTTTCGCGACGGAAGGTCCGAAGATTTCGCCAAAAGCGTTGTTTTTCAGGCCATAGGCCATAACCGGTATGCCGAGGTAATCGACGACATCCGTCGCCTGCTCGATGTGGTCCGCTGTCATGAAGTTGACTTCGTCAAGGAAAACAGCAGACAGCTTTTCTTTCCCATGCTCGGCTTCGATTAGGTTGAACAGATTTTCGTCCTGTCCGAGAGGGTAGGCATCTGCCTCCACGCCGATCCGTGCAACGATCTTCCCGGTGCCGGACCGGGTGTCGCCCATGCTGGTAACGAGGAGAACGCGTTTGCCGTGATCCTTGTAAACATAGGCGGCCTGCAGGAGGTCGGTGGTTTTACCCGAGTTCATTACCGAGTAGTTGAAATACAGCTTTGCCATGCAAGACGTCCGATTTGATTTTGCGATCTGCCGCTGGAATTTGCATCGATAATTCCTTGCGTGCCGAGGTCTGTCAATCTATTTTGATGAGAATTCCTTTGTGGTGAGTGCATCAAAATATGCTTTCAAGTTTTCTATCTCCTTCCGGCTTGATGGCGCGGATGAAGGGTGCAGATTGGGAGAGGGTTCTCACCCTGATCAATGACCGTAATGCCTCCATCTGCCTGGTGCTGCATTTTCTTCTTTTCCTGGCTTTGCCGTTCACGCTTATGGTCTATGTGTCCGACAAGATGCTTGGCGGCACTTCAACGCCGTTGAAAGAAGGCGACATCGTCATCCTTCGAATGCCACAGGAAGTCTGGAGCGGTTTCTTTTGGTTCTCCAATTTCTATGGAGCCCTCTGCGGAGTGGTTATCGTCGTCTTTGTTCTTTATCACCTGTGGGACAAAGGATTTAAAGCCGATCCTTTTCTCCGAAGCGCAGTGAAAGCCGGACTTGCAATCGCTGTTGCGTCGGGCCTCCCGCTCAAGCTGATCGTCAATTACCTGATGATCATGCCAGCCTCGGATCGTGTTGCCGTCGATATCCTTGGCGTTGTCGATCTCACCGCCATCGCTTTCTCGCCGTATGTCAGCGCAACCGGCCCATGGTTTCTGGTGAAGTTTCTGATCACCTGCCCCCTGTTTTTCAGCCTGCTTGCGCTCGTTCATTGGCGTAAAAGCGATAACTAATCAAGGAAGTTCATCCGATGCCGCGTCACATTGATTTCCACGTCCCGCTCGACCTTCTGACCACCCCTCGCTCCGGAGAGTGCGTTGTCGACAGCTGGTGGATGGTTCACCCGGAACACGGCGCTTTGTTCGTTGCCGACGTATGGGAAACCTCGATGTCCCGCGCACCGATACCGAGGACCAATTACGATGAGCGCATCGTAAAGAGGTTCTTGCAGAAGGGCTACGAGGCGCGGCAGATAAAGGTTGCGTTCATGAGCCAGGCCTATGGACCGATGAAGACGGCCTACGATGCCTACAAGGCGAACAAGAGTGCGTGATTTGTTAATTTGCCGTGACTGGAGCGAGGGTGGGTGGCCCGCACAGTATTCGACTGGTGCAGCTATCGTCTGGCCGCCAGTTGTTTAAAGCGTGGTAGGGCTTTACATTACTGTGCAGATGCAAAGGAGTTCTCATCGTGGATTACAAGGATATTTTTGCCGACATCACCAGTCATGCCGGTGACTTCAAGAAAGCTATCGCTATTGCGAAAGCACATGCACAAGTTCGTGATCCGGATATCGATGACAAGGCTTACTGGGACAAGCAGCTCAAGACCTATGAGCGCATCGAGAAGGTTGCCACGCTCATGATGGGTGGCGATGAGTTTGAGCCGGTCGGCGACACCAACAAAGAAAAGTTTGAAAGCGTATACGATCATGCGAACGAGAAGGTTCAGGCGTTCGAAGCTGTGACTGGTGTGGAAGACGTCGCGCTGAAGATCAAGAGCCTGTCTGCGGCCGAGCAGGTCGCCCTGGTGCTCGGAGATATGTATTATCAGATTGGCAATGGCGGAATCCAGCAATACATCGACAATGGTTATGCCGCCCAGACTGGCGCGATCAACATCTCTGCTGCGGCATTGATCTCCCGTTTCAGCAAGCTCACGACAGATGTTGATGAAGAGGTTTCTAAAGCTGTCAAAGCCTGCGCGGCTGCTGCTCACGAGCATGCGGATTTGAACGACTACAGCGAAGGCTTCTTTGACCGAACGATTGCGAAGTTTGGACCCCTTGAAGCGGCGCTCTTCGAATTGGATCAAGAGCGTGTCTTCGAATACTTCTTGGGTGCAATCCAGCGGCTGGAACCGGCAAGCCGTCCCTTTATCGAGGGACTGGTTGTGAATGAGCCAGTGGCCGCTCTCACCCCTTGATCCCAGTACGATTTCGAGCGAACAGGGCCCGCAAAAGCGGGCCTTTTTGCGTTCAGCAGTTGCCGCGCAATTTGTTCGAAAGATCGAGCCAGTATTGGACTTTCGCGTAAAGCTTCTCGGCTTTTTCCGTCTTACCCTGTTCGTTCGCCTCGTTTGCATCGGCGAGGTGACGGCTGCCCATCATATCGGCATGGGCAATGCGCTCACTCAGGGTCTTTTTACTCTTGGCCATTATCGACATCCTTTTTCAGTTTGAACTTTGATCCCGAGCGATACCCGGCGTCAATCTCGGCGTTGCATTTCTCTATGGATGGCCCGTATCCGAGACTGGCTTCGGTTTCCCCGACACATCCCCAGCAGTCGCCGCCACAGTCTGAGGACAGTGGATCGCCTTCCACGTCGAGTTCCCTTCTGCAGGTGGCGCAGGCGGCCTTGATGATCGAGTTCATAAGCCCATCGCTCTCCGGTCGATAAGTTCGGGGTTCCATTCGTCCCTAGCAATCTCTTCCGGAACGTTCTTGACCACCAGTTCTTCAAGCTGCGCCGGAAGTTCTGCCTTGGTCATGATCCTGGAGAGGCCTCGTTTGGACAGCGGGACACCGACCTGGAGATTGAGGCGTTGCCAGGGATTTTTCAGCGCCCAGTCCATGGGGTCGATGCGGTCGAGGAGGTGATTGCCAGATGGGGCTTCGGCGAGGTCATAATGCTGCAGTACGTCGGGCAACTGGCTGACCTTTACACCTGCGAGCAGTGCCACTTCAAATGCGTTCACAGGGGAGAGGATTACGCCGTAAGACGGCTTCGTGTGGGTGATGACACATTCCCGACCGGTGTATTCGCCGTATTTTTCGACATTGACGGTATCCAGCAGCGAGTGATCGCTGGATCGCTTCGCCTTGGCTGGCACCAGGCGCGTCAAGCTTCGCATCGTTCGCGGCAACCCTTCGATGTCGGCAAACTTCGTCATTCCCAGCCTGACCTGCGGCCCGGTTCGGTTTGTGTAGCTGCGGCTTTTTGCGTTGGTTTCATCCAGCCAGATCAGCCCGCACCCGGCCATTTTCAGGATTGCTTCGCGATTCCGCTGGACGGCCGTCGTATACCACTTGAGCACGTCCTTCTTGCGCTCTTCGTATTCCTGTTGCGCCAGGATCGCGATCTGCTCGACGTAGTTCGCCCGGGCGATGTACATGCGGTTGGCCAGCAGGTTCTCCCGGCTTCCGAATGTGGTGGCATCCAGAGACTGGATTACGTTGGTGCGGCTCTTGAACTCTTCCTTCTTGAAGTAGTCCAGTGCTGCGACCTCGGTTTTCTTGCGTTCGTTGACCTCGCCGTTATGTTCGATGAAGACCAGTTTGTCGGGGGAGGCGATAGCATTTAACGACGCTTCGGAAATGCGGTGCCGGTAACGTTCCTCCAGCCATTTGTTCCGGTTCGAACATTGTTTGCCGATGCCGTCCGCCTCGGTGGCGTCGGCAGCTTCCTGCACTGTGACAGGCGCGACATTGATCGGCTGATACCCGATGGTCGGAAGACCCGCCTTGTAGGCAGCGAGTTCGAGTTTGTCCTGAACAAGCACCATTTCTCCAGTGTAGGAGAGCGCAGGAGCCTTGAAACCCTTTTTCCAGAAGCGGTCGATAATCAGATCGAACATCATCAGTGTCCAGACGAGTTCACCTGGAGCCAGTTCCGAGATCGGCTTGACCGGCAGAGCCTCTTCCTGGTGAAGGACGAGAGCCGTGCTGTCGCTTTCGGCAAAGGCAAGTCGACCGTCTTCATCCGTCTTGATGTTCATGATGCCGTAAGGGAACCAGTGCTTCGAGATGCGCTCGTCCATTTCGCGGTCGGGACGGCGGCTCTGGCTCGGCTGCAGTGGATGGGTCCATTGCGGCGCGTCAGACAGGACAAAAATGTTGTGCCCGTTCTTGATCAGGAAGCAAAAGAACGAGTGGTAATCATTGTGGTCGCGGATGAGGTTCAGAGAGACCCCTGACGGCATATGGAACGCCGCCTCAAGCATGGAGTTGATGTTCCACCACTGGTGAACCATGGGATGGTAAAGAGGTTTTGTTCCCTCTTCAGCCGGTTGCCCGTCGAAGAACTGGTCGACCTTGAGTTTCTGCATGCTGCGAAGGGCGTCACGGCGAAGGATACCAAGCGTTTCGACCTTGTCGATGAGTTTGGCGACGTCTTCGCGTTCGTCGGCACCGTAGTGCTTCAAGCCGTTCCTGACTGCCTGCATCAACATCTCTGTCTGCTCGGCCACTTCAGGGCGATTCAGCAACTCGATCAGTCGACGGGTTCTTGCAACATCTTTCTCGACCTCGCCTGGCGTTTCGATGAGCGTCTTTAGCGTGTATTCCCGGTCCGCGATGAAGACGTTGAGAAAATGTCGGAGGAGGAGGGTTGCTGTGATCTCGGACGTATCGATTTCGAAAGCTTCCTGGAGCGCTTTCAATGTATCGTACAGTCTCCAGGCCCCAATCGTCTTCGCACTCTCTTCAGCACGAATGCCGATGAGCTGTTGCCACAGTTCGAGTGCTTCTTCGGTCGGGGTCTCGAATTCCATCAACGCGTAATCCTTGATCCAATAATGTTGACATTATCCGTGAAATAAGGAATTCGCAAGTCAATTTTTGATCGGGCTGCTTGGGGATGTTGGCCACCAATTAAATCGCAATGCAGGCACGAAACGGATAATTTTTATTGCCGTTCTTTCATACAAATGATGAAATCTAACGAGCGTTTCCGTCGATCCTTTCTTCCAATCGAGAAGGGACCGCAGCTTTTATGGGAGAAGGTATAAGGTTTGGGGAACGTAATTCTTTATGCAGTCCTGGGGACGGGTTCCCTGTTGGTTGTCCTCACTATCGTGGGTGCTTTGTATCGTTTGTTCAAAATGAAATGGACCCTGATTGACGGAGCCATGGGTTTCGCATCTTTGTTGGGTGTGTGCGTGATATTTTTGACCCTTTTGGGGATCGATCTCGGACTTCGATATGCCATTTATGAAGGGTGCTTGATCCGGCGAGCGACACCTGAATCTGCGAACTTGTTAATAGCTGGTGCCTTTTTGCCTTATAGCTTGATCGCCTTGGGTGTTTATCTCTGGCATCTAAACTCTCACGCTTATGCGCATGCGAAGGAAAAAACGGGCAAACATCTGGGCTCCTCGATCAGAGACACTTTGGCGTTCTATCGTCGAGAGCCTTTGATACTGATCACCCAGGCAACGGTTCTTTCGGCAATACATATTGCCTTAAATGCACTTATCGTTTCGTTGCTTTTGCTGCAGCCCCTTCAGGGTCTTGCATTCGGCACAACCCGGTACGACAAGTTTCACGCTTTTACGTACGCTGATGGGTGCGTTCCATATAAAAGTGAATTTCGGAAGTTTTGAGTTCTTACCTGTAACTGACGGCCAATCATTCGCGTTTAGCTAAGATTGGCCGTCATGAAAAACTTTTATCCCGCCATTTTCATCGCAGGCGCATCATCTTCAGGTGTTTGTTCCGGTCCCGCATCCTTCTTGTATTGCGGGTGGTAGTTCAGGACGAGGTCGGCGATTTTTTGAGCATCCTTGGCAGCCCGGAAAATCTCGCGCTTGTCGTTTCTCAGCTTTTCAAGCCAAGAACCAATGTAGCTGGAGTGGTTTTCGATTTCGGCTGTCAGGCCGAGTTCACTACCGATGAAGGCCGATGCCAGCTCTGCACGAAGTTCTTCCATGGCGTAGTTTTCGTCGCCGAAAGCCTTGCCAAAGGTCCTGTTCAAGCGCGATGAATGACCTGTCCAGTGACCAAGCTCATGGAGTTTCGTGGCTGCGTAGCCTTCGACCGTGTGGAAACTTTCCTTTGGCGGCATCTGGATGTGGTCCGTTGCCGGGCTGTAATAGGCCTGATTTCCGCCAACTCTGATGTCAGCGCCACTGTTACGCATGATTTCTTCCGCTGCCTCGATCACCGACCAGTCGTGACTTCGAGCAGCGGGGGCATATTCCGGAATACCCTCAATCTGGGATGCATGGAAAACGGGGAACGCCTTAAGGAGCGGGATCGTCTTCGGGTTGCCCTCTTCATCGAGTTCGTTCTTCAGTTCTACTCGACTGTAGAAATAAATCGTCTCTGACTTGGAGCCCTTGCGAACCTGCCACTTCTTCTCCGCTGCCTTGTTATAGGTGCACCAGCGAGGATCGCCGGTCTGCATGGCGAGATCGCTCGAAAGCAGGATAATGTGGTTGATGCCGGAATACGGCTGACCTGTAACGGCGTTGACCGGCCGTCCCATCATTGCAGCGCCGTTTTTATCCCAAGGATTTACCCAGGGTTTCCGGCCAGCCTCAAGCATGGCTATGATCTTGTCGGTGACCTCCTGGTACCGATCAACAGGAGGTTTATTGCTCTTTATCTTGGCCATCTTTTTTCGCTCTCACCACTTCTTCAACTTCTTCCCACGATGGCCCCAGGGATGCATCAGCTTCTTCAAGACCAAGCTCCTCGATCTCGCTGGGCTTGATGATGTTTGGGTTATCGCGGTCGACTTTCAAGTTGTTCATGATGAGAGGGTCCCGGTTAGCGAGGAAAGGCACAAGATATTTAGGCTTGTTTTACAAATCCTGATAATTTTTTCCATGATGATCTGATTATGGATGAACGCAATGGGTTTGAAGAATGTTACGCATGTTTTCGGTCTTGAAGGAAGTAGTGATGAATGATGCACCAGGTTTTGAGTCTGGCCAAAAGATGCTCGATCTTCACCCGCTTCAGCGACAACCGTTGTTTTGTTCGTTGCCTTTTCCGCGTCGATCTTGAACATAGTTTCGTTCTTTTTGGATCGGTCGTTTCAAGAACGATCCATCGCCTGATGCTCCAGCATAGGCTCGATCCGCAAGGATCGTATGCTGGGATAAGCCGTAGTGGCAGAGCCGTCCTTAGATAGGAAAACGCATCAAACAGTAATTCGGCCTTGAATCTGCAAGGTGCTCCGCGTTGGTTGGTTTCGGCAAGATGATAAAATTCCTTGATCTTGTCGAAGATAAATGCTGGGAAGTGAGTTTTAGTGTTGACACTCTAGTTCACTTCATGCTCTCCTATGTTGACAGAGAGTAAATGAGGCAATTGTTCAATTGGCTGAAGCGGTTAAGGCAGAGAAGAGAGTATTGAGAGTGCCTATTCTCGACAGGGAATTGACCGCTGTCGCGCTTGCTCTAACCCGTGAAGCGAAGAACCTCTACAACACATGCACGTTTTTCATCCGTCAGATCAACAGCGCCTACGCTTTCGATCCAGAATCCAGGAATTATCGTCTCAAGGACGACCTGCATGATCATCAACGTGATGCCATTGCCGCTCTCAATCAGGTGATTGGGTCGGTTAACGCAAAGCGTAAACTGAAGCAGAACGAGAAAACGAGGCTCGTCGCTTCACTCGAATCTGTCATGACCGTCTCTCCGCTCTATGTCGCTTTAGACGTCACCGTCCTCGACAACGTGGTTAAATCCCATGTTGATCATGAAGGGCAGATCGTCTATCGACGACTGCCCGGGGCAGCAGCACAGCAGGTGGTCCATTCCGTCATTGACATCTGGAAAGCATCGCTGTCTGCGCAACGGGACTTTGCCAAAAATCCTGGCAAATACACTGGGCGGCCAAAGTTTCCTAGTTTCCAGCCGAAGGATGGGCATTTTCCGCTGGAAATGCCCTATGCGAACATGACCCGAGGTTTGCCAAAACCGACTGTGCTGAAAGAACTTGGCGATGCTACCGTCGATCAAATGAAGCGTTTCTACGCCTACGATCTGAAAAAGGCTGCCGTCGACGCATGCGAGAAGCGCGGTTGGCTCGATGCCAAACCACAGCATATCAGAATCGTCGCAGATGGTGCAGCGAAGGTGAAGATCGAAGTTGTGGTGGCTCTGAACAGGACTTATCCGAAAGGATCGCTGCTTCACCGCATTGCAAAGGAACATCAAACCGCGTTCACAGACCTGAAGACGGTCGAAGATCGTGAAACGCTTATTCTCAATCATGTTCGAAGGGCTGACCTAAAATTGAATCTGGCTGGTGTAGATTTTGGCCAGACGAACATTGCGACAGTCGGCTTTTCGACCGGTCACCGAGCCATCGTTCATTCCGGTGAACGGCCGAACGAGATCGTGAACCGTTATCATATGAGGATGGACGAGCGTCTGGCCGCTTGCGCTACACCTCGCATGAAGGAACTGCAGCGTCTAAAGCAGGAACTGACAGACAAAGGTGAGAAGCTGGGCAAAGACCAGCGGATCGAACTGCGCAAGGAGCTGCAAAAAGGCTTTGCCGACCCGGAATACAGAAATCTGAGCGCCAGGCTAAACCGGATAAAATCCGACTTCGAGCACAAGATCAGCACCGACATTGTCGATCAATGCGTAAAACGCAAGATCGACTTGATCGTTATTGGCAAGAACAAGGGCTGGAAAAGCGACATCGACAGCGGCAGGGAGCAAAATCGCATGTTCCATGCCATTGCGCATGCCCGCCTGATCAGCCTCATCCGATATAAGGCGGAGGCCGTCGGCATCGCCGTCGTTACCACTGAAGAAAGCTATACCAGCCAGTCATCCTTCATCGACGGTGATGAACTACCGGTTCACGCCAAGCTGAAAACAAAAAAGGAAAAGTCACAGAATACCCAGACCGAAGCGGATCGTTCCGTTCCGCAGCATCGATTTTCTGGAAAGCGCAGCGCCAAGAACCGCACCTGGTTCGTTCGACACAATGTCGTGGCGGATAAGCGTTTCGCCAGGATTCATGCTGACGTTAACGGAGCATTCAACATCATCCGCAAGGTCTTCGAAAACTTCTGTCATCACACCGGGCTGACGTATAAATTCACCGTCAGGTGGATCAGCCCCAGGCGTGGCGCAGTTGTTCCGATTGCCTGCCTCTAACGAGCCGGACAATCGGAAATTCAGACCCCGTAGGGAAACCATTGGCGAACGGGGCATGATTCAGAAATGTATTGTGAAACAAGCCAGGAAACTGAAAAGTTTCTCAAGAGTAGTTTTATGATGGCGATGCCGCCTGCAAAGGTTGGTGTCATTACTCTGCAGGCGCAACCTGTCACGATTTTATCCGAACTGTCCGGCCGCAAGTCCAACGCCAGACTCGGGAACTTGTCCAAATACAACTCGACCTCGGCTCGGCAAGCCAGCTCACCAGAAATCTCTCGACCTGACCCGGACATCGTATGAGACGGGAGCCAGCGATCTCCTGGATGTCTTCTCCGCCAAACGATCCCTGTTCAGTGCCCAGACCAACGCGAAGAATCGTGTCGCCATGGCGCTCGATTACGTTTCGCTGAACAAGGCGCTCGGGGCCGGGTGGGATGGCAAGCTTGAGGTGTCCAAGCCTGTTGTCGTCGACGGCAAAATCGAACCGCGTCTCGCCAATAAGTGATAAAACTGCTCCGGTCTCAAATGGGCCGGAGCAGAACTCCTTTCTGGTGGCTTTTTCACTTTGCTTCGTTATCTTATTCTTTAAGCGGCGCGTCGCCTGGGGCAATTGAATGAAAATCTGGTACTTCTCCTGTATTCACCTCGACATCATGAGTGTGTTTTCGAAGCGTTTTCTGGTTGGTTCGCTTGAGGATTTGTCTCGTCCCGAGCCGATTAAACCGCGCGTCCACACACTGGTTTTCGATCCTGGTATCGATGCAGACGTTTGTGTTGTTGCGGGCGACTTCTTTCCGGACCTTATTCGTTCGGTAGAGGCTCTTGAGCCAATCTCGAAACGTATGCCGGTCATTCTCGTACCCGGTAACCGAGACTATTATCGAGGCCCATTTCGCCCGGATACCAAGACCAAGCTTCTCAGTGTCGCCAAGCGCCGCGCGAAGAAGATCGGAAACATCCATGTTCTGGAGAACGGCAGCGTTGTGATCGACGGCACCACGTTCATCGGGTCTACGCTCTGGACCGATTTGCGCGGTGTTACTGATCCTGCCGTGTTCGAGCCATGGAACGATTTCCGAAAGATTTTCGTCAAACCTGATCAACGGTTCACGCCAGCGCACCAGACGCGCGCATTCCTGCGTTCCAAGGCGTATATCGATGCCGAGTTGAAGAAGCCGAAGACGGGTCCGCGTGTCGTTGTCAGTCATACCATCCCGCATCCGGCCGGTGTCTCGCCTCGCTTCGCCGACAACGCCTTCGGGGTCTTTTTCAATAATGACTTCTCCAACCTCCTTGCGTCGGCGGATGCTCCAGAAGCCTGGATATTTGGCAACAATCTCGATGGTTGCGATGTCCAGGTCGGACGTACCCGTCTTCTGTCAAACCCTCATGGGCATGTCCTGAAAAACGGGCAGGCCGAGAATCCCAACTTCAACGTCAACAAGACGTTTGAGCTTGGAGCGATTGCGCAAACGCCGGAACAGCAAGGGATGCTTGGCTAATGAACCGACACACATTGGAAGATGATCTTGCAAAACATGAGGCCTTCAAGGCGCGGCTGAAGGATCGTCGCTTTGCGCTCGATGCTTATCATCTGCTGCGCAGCGCGATCATGCACGATGACGGGTCCCGCCACTTTCTGTCTCAGCGCAGCATCGGGGAAGTCATTGCGGACCTTCGCGGAGAAAACGAAGACTACACCGATTTCTATCTAAGCGACCTGGGCCTCAAAGGTGCCGACCTTGAAGCCGTCGGGAAACATGATCAGGAACTGGCGGAATTGCTCGGAGAGATCGGCTGGAGTTTGTTGACGGTCGAACAAGAAGTTTCGCTGTATCAGGCAGCGCTTCTTCGACTTGACGAGGCTGAGAAGCGAGAGGTGGGTTCGACCCCGCCGTGGTTCTCTGAACGGTTCGGCAGGGATTATTCTGCAGATCGGTATCGGCCAGGTTCTCCTTATTCGCGCCTGCAATTCCTTTCTTTTACCGGCCGCCTGGATATCGATGACGTCGAGTTCGTGTCCCGCCACATCTTTTTGTCGGAGCTTGCGTCGTCGTATGCGGTTGATTACGCGCCCTGATTTCGCGTAACTCCTGTTGAGAAATACCCCGAAGATTTTTAGATAATTCCTCGTTGACGTTCCGGAAGGCATTGTTTTTGTTGACTTGCGCCCGGATGCATAGGTCTCAATCGAAAATAATTGGCCCTTAATCCAAAGATTTCCTTCGTCCGCCCTTTAAAATTAGTTGACACCTTGCATATAAGTTGGGAGAAGCAACCAAAATCTGGTTACGACACCCAAGGAGAGATCATGTCGGAAGACGTTTTTGCAAGGCTTAAGGCGGGCAAGCAGGCACAGGCCGCTGCGGCAGAAGTTGCCAAGACCAAGAAGGTCGTGGCCGCGCAACCGGTCCAGAAGCAGGAATCCTTCGCGATTTCGGAAGCCCAGATCAAGGCAAATCCGACCTACGCGATCCTGACTGACGAAAAGCTCACCGACGAAGCCAAGTACGAGAAGCTCGTCGCTCTGAAGGTTTACAACAGCACCCTGTCGGAAGCCGAGAACGAAAAGAACCGTCAGTCGGTTAACGAATTCCTTTGGTATCTCGAAAATCAGCTGAAGTCGGCGTCTCAGAAGGGCATGGAATTCACCAACGACGAAGCGTTTTCGCTCTACGACGCGGCTGTTCGCGAGCTGTTCGGCAATATCGCGATCTTCAAGGGCTACATCCAGCCGTTCCTGAAGGCGCTCGAAGTCCTGACCAAGGCTCGTGACGCTGGCATTTCCGCCAACGAACTCATCGAAGCCGTCTCGAAGATGCGCGGCGACATCAGCCAGATGCAGGTCGACAAGGACGGCAAGACCGCAGAACTGCAAACGTTGAAAAACGAGATCGTCACGATCAATGGTGAATCCTCGCGCCTTTCGTCCCGCCTGGAATCGCTGAACTCCAACATCGAGCACTTCCGCGACCAGAAGGTTCTGGCCGAGAAGAGCTGGAATATCTTCGGCAAGGGCAAGCAGATCGCTGACGCCCAGTTCGAGATCGACCGTTATCAGAAGCAGATCGACGCGGCGCTCAGCGAAGCCAAAAACCTCAATGATCGCCTGGCCGCTACGACTGCGAATGTCGGTGCGGCCGAGGCCGCGCTCGTGGATTTCGACGCCAAGATTGCGGCAGCGCAGGCTGAGTTCGATGCCAACGAAGACAGCCAGGCCATCGCCACCCTGATCGAAATCACCGGCGACGATTTCAAGAACAAGCGCGAGGAAGTCGTGACTGCGGCCCAGACCATCGTCGAGCGCTCGGTATCCAAGATCGAAAGCTCCATCGGTCGCTTCGCGAGCGGCAAGAACGAGGCGCGTAGCCAGCTCAACGTGATCACCAACCTCGGTGACATGGTCGGCCTGCTGTCGACTGTGGACAAGAAGGTACGTGTTGTCGACGGCGACTTCATCCAGCAGCAGAAGGCTATCATCGACCGGATCAAGGAAGCCAAGGGCAAGGATGCCATCTACGATCCGGACTATGAAATCGCCATGAAGCATTTCAATGCGGCGAACGAACATATCTCGGAAGTGACGTCCACGGCTTCGCGTACGGCGACCCTGGAAGGCAAGCTGATCAACCAGTCCGGCGCGTTCAAGAGCCTTCGCGACTCTTACAGCCAGAAGGAACTCGACGCGAACAACCTGCGCACCAGCGCGGCCGTCGATATTCCGGCTCAGCTCGCCATCGTGGTCAAGTCGGTCGAAATGGCAACGGCGACCGAAAGCAACAACATGGTCAACGACGCCTTCGCCGACTTGTCCCGCACCACCCAGCAGTCGGTTACGTCGGTCTTCGACATCCTGTCGCACTCGACCGGCCACAACAACGAGCAGCTGCGCAAGACGATGGAAAGCACGTTGCAGACCATCAACATGATGAACGAGGTCGAAGCCGACCTGCGCAAGAAGACGCAGGAAAACTACGAAGTCCGCCAGAGCCTGGACGTCGCCCAGCAGGCCCTCAAGGACGTCACCAGCACGGTCGCCTCGGCTGTCGTAGACGAAGAAAACAAGGCCATGGCTGCCGCCACCGCCGAGTAATCGGCCCGGTTCTCCTTGTTTCGATAACACCTGTGGGGATCGATCCCCACAGGTGTGCCCTAATCTCAGCCACAAACTTCGGAAATTACCGTCATGCGATATTTTGACCTCGGGATGGATAAGAAGCTTATCGTTCCCTACGCTGATTACCTCAAGGCAATGAAGCCCGATTTTGCCTTCATCGGTGATACCGGCGAGATTGTCGATCTTGTTCGCTGCCTTTATCTGCCGAGCGCCAACAGCGTGAAGCTTGTCGGTTCCCGTGGTGCTGGCGTGACGGCTCTGATGGATGCGCTCGTGCATCACCAGACTTCTAGTTTCATGCCGGACGATTTCATGGTTCGTCCGATTTTCAAATTCAACGCGAACAGCCTGTTCAGCACCTCCGACTCCGGTCTGATCGAAAAGCGTTTCTATGAAGCGCTCGAAGAACTGCAGCGACATAACCGTCAGCGCAGGGTCAAGCCGATTGTGATCATCGATGACGGCACGACCTTCATCGACAACGCGCCGCAGCATGTCGTCAACGGTCTGATCGAAGCCGCAATCCGCGCTGACTATGTTGACATCATTATCGGCGTCGACAAGAAACACATCGACGAGTTTCATGAAGCCCATCCTGAATTCAAGGACAACTTCTCGCGCAAGGATATCAATGAGCCGCAGCGCGACCAGCTGCTGGAGATCGTGCGCCATCATGCCAAGAAGCACGCGGCCAAGAACGTCATCCTGACGGATGAAGTCCTGTTGCATGCTATCGACATCACGGATCGCTTCAAGAGCATGTACGATACGGCTCAGCCGAACCGCGTCATCCGGCTGATTGACAGTGCCGCGACCGCGTTCCGCATCAAAATTCACAGCAACGCTCCCGGTTCGTATGAGAAAGAACTCGTTCTCAATGACCTCGTCGCCAAGGGGCAGATGAGCGGCTTCGTTGAGAATGACGAAAATAATCCCTACGCTCGCGAGATCGCTTCTCTGCGCGACGCGCTTGAGCGAGCTTCAGTGCAATGGGATGGTCATCGAGAGCAGATCAAAGCCCACCAGGAAGATATTCGCAAGTTCGAGGCGATGATCGGATCGGCGCAGATGGAGATCGAGAAGCTCGATGAAGAGACGCGCACCAACACGTATAACGATTTGAAGGACGTCTACTTCGATACCAGCGAAGGCGATGCTCTCTTCAAGGGCCGTGCTCGCTCGGACATTCTCAATCTCGACCGTGACAGCTTGCTGAAGTTCGCACAATTCGACATGTCGGTGCACCGCAATCCTCGCGTCAAGGAGCTGAACTCCGACATTGCAAAATGGACGCAGGCGATCCAGCGCAAGCAGGAAGAACTCCTTTCTTTCAGCGACGTGATGCACCAGGACGTTGTCATGCCTCCGTCGGTTATCGACGATGAAGCAACCAAAGTGACGAAGTCTCCTGTCGGCGGTATTTCCGGCCGTCTGCGCGAAAACCTTCGCAATGGCGTCTCTCTCATGAAGGAGAGCGTTTACGGTCAGGATCACGTCATCGAACCGATTGTGAAGGCCCTCCAACGCGCCGCCGCCGGTCTCAACGATCCCGACAAGCCGCTCGGCGTCTTCATGATTGCTGGTCCTCCGGGTACGGGCAAGACCTGGACCGCGAAGCAATTGGCGGTCAAGCTCTTCGGCTCCGAAGACTACTACGAAGAATTGAACATGAACGATTACGGTGCCGAGCATAACGTGTCGTCTCTGTTCGGTGCGCCTCCCGGCTATGCCGGTCATGGGAAGAAAGGTCGCCTGATCCAGATCGGTCAGGACAAGCCTTTCTGTGTTCTTTGCTTAGATGAAATCGAGAAGGCGCATTACGATGTCCGCCAAGCTCTTCTGACGGTGATGAGTGCTGGTCGTGCGGTCGGTTTGGACGGTGAAGTTGCCGACTTCCGCAATATCATCATCATCGCGACCAGCAACTTCGGTAACGACCGTGGCATCTGGAACGGCGAGTATGAAGAAGGCGTAGTGCTCTTTAACAGCCTCATTCGCAGCAGCGGGCAGGACTTCTCGCCAGAATATCTCGACCGACACGATGCCCTGCTGTGCGCTGGCCCGCTCGACCGGGAGTCCTTGGCGAAAATCATCGTCCGCGCGGTCAAAACGCTGGAGAAGAACGCACAGCGCAACAACCCGGATTTCGACCTCGTGGTCGACGACGCCTCGATCAGCAGGTTCGTCGAAGAGCATTGCATCGGCAAAAGTGGCCGTCACGCAGGCCGCCTGATCAACCAGGTCATCGGCGATAAGCTTGTCGACATCATTCTGTCTGCCTCGAAGGTCTCCGGGTCTTTGATGGCTCACTACGACATGACGAACAAGGCGTTCGCCTTCGACTTCAAGGCCAAGGAACTCGCTGAACATGCGTGATGATCAACTCAGCGCTGCCGAACGTCTGCGTCGTGCTGTGGAGGCTGCAGAAGCCTCCCAGAACCCTGAAGACGAGGGTGAGCGTTACAAGAAGGCAAAGGGCAGGGCGCGCGCAGATCGGAAGGGTGACATCTTCGGCGAAATCTGGCGCACGGCCTACCTGCGCTACGGCTTCGTCAAGAACGCCTACGATACCATCGAGGTGATTTTCAAGTCGAAGATCATCCTTGTCCTGACGCTTGGCCTGAGTTTCGTCGCCCAGCAGTATTGGCGTTTCTGCAAATGGGCCTTCAAGAAGTATTCGGTGGACAAGGAAACCGGAGACTACGACAAGAAGCGCGGTGCCATCGCTCTGATCTTCCTGCTGCTGTTCACCTGGTTCGGCGTACCCTTTACCGCGCGTCTCAGCAGCGAAGCGGTGATGATCGAAGGGTTCTCCTACTGGACGACCGAGATTTTCTCGAAGCCCGACCTGATCGACGAGAGCCGCAACATCTGGTCTGTTTCGTCCTGCTCGCGATATCCTTGCGAAGGTGAGACGGATACCACAGAACACCGAATGACCGACAGCAGCTGGCTCGACTTCAAGTACCTGATGACCGGCCGTGTCTCGCATGACCCGGGTGAGTTGAAGGGCGCGTTCGTTTCGGAAGAAAACGCCTGCAACGTCAAGGAATACAGCTATCGTCTGAAGGTGCCCTTCAACATCAGTATTCCGGTTGTTCTGCCCCAGAACGGCTTTTACCCGCGCATCTATGTGGCGAACTGCGACTCGGTCAATGCAGATAACTGGAAGGAAGTTCTGGACCGCAAGCGCGCCGAACGGCCGGACCTGAAGAATTGATTCTCGTCAACATTGGAGTGGGTTAACGATATCCACTTTAATGTTGACACTTGTTCTGCGTGTGACTGGTAAAGTCGATCTTTATCCTCTATATGTCCTCTGAAGTTGAGAATCTTTCGACCTTTGGGCTTTTGAGGGTGGAACATGGCAGTTAGTCCTTCTGAAATCGAACTTGCTCTGGACGAACTCAAACGCAAGCCTTATTCGCCTTCTTCATTCTTCTTTGGCTTCCTCGAAGCCCACGACGCTCCCAAGGCTACGATATCCAAAATCCGAAACAGTTCGGACGCGCTGGGAGTGGAGTTCGTCTGGCCTCGAAAGATCGCGTTTCGCAGTGCCGAGAAGGGTCATGTTCTTAAAGAGTTCGAGAACGTCAGGGCAGCCAACAGCAACCGGAAGAACGCGCCCAGGTTCGTGCTTGTCTCGGATGGTGTGAACATCTCGGGCTACGACAGCGTAACAGATGAGCCGTGGCACGACTCCTTCGATAATCTGAATAGTCATTTCAACATGACGCTCCCGCTCGCCGGTCTTGAGCGGTACCGTTCGGTCGATGAAAACCCGGCGGACGTCAAAGCTGCTGGCCGGTTGGCGAAGTTCTACGATGCTATCCTCGAAGCTAACCCCGATTGGTCCGGTCTTACGCATCGTCACGAACTCAACCAGTTCATGACGAGGGTGCTCTTCTGCATGTTCGCGGAAGACACGCACATCATTCCGGAAGACATATTCACTCGGACTATGGAGCAGAACACCAAGGTTGACGGCAGCGACGTCGCCATGGTCCTGAGCAAAGTGTTTGAGGCTCTCGATCTCAAGGTGAAGGATAGGGTAGGGTTCCCGTCCTATGTCAACGACTTCCCTTATGTGAACGGTGGCCTTTTCCGGGATAAGACTGCTGTGCCTCGGTTCTCGCAGCGAGCCCGCACCATTCTTATCGAGGCTTGCAGGCTGCAGTGGGCCGAGATCAACCCGGACATTTTCGGGTCGATGATCCAGGGCGTTGTTGACGAGAAGAAGCGCAGCGAACTCGGGATGCACTATACGAGCGTCCCGAACATCATGAAGGTCATCGGGCCGCTGTTCCTCGACGACTTGAAGGCGGAGTTCGAACAGGCTGGCAACAATGTGAAGCGGCTGGAAAAGCTTCTGGCAAAGGTGGCTCGCATCCGGGTCTTCGATCCCGCCTGTGGCTCCGGCAACTTCCTGATCATTTCGTATCGAGAACTGCGGCGACTGGAGAACGCGATCTTTAAGAAGCTGCAGTCGCTTGCTTCGCAATCCATGTTGCCTATGTCGCAGGTTCGCCTCAGCCAGTTCTACGGCATCGAATACGCTGATTTCGCGGCGGAGACTGCGAAGCTTTCGCTCTGGATCGCCGAATACCAGGCAAATAAGGAATTTGAAGTCGAATTCGGCAAGGCTCCTCCGGCGCTTCCCCTCAAAGATGGTGGCAACATCGTCCGGGGTAATGCCGCTCGTGTGGACTGGTTGACAGTTTGTCCGCCAGACCCCTCAGGCACTACTTACATCGTCGGCAACCCGCCTTACCTGGGAGGTACATCTCTTGAGCCTGAGCAGAAGGAAGATATGGCTCTTCTGTTTGCTCAGCATTTGGACGTTTACAAGTACCTTGATTATGTAAGTTGCTGGTTCCTCAAGGGGGCTGACTATTGTGGTGCAACGGGTGCTCAGGCGGCATTCGTTTCCACAAATTCTATCTGTCAGGGAGAGCAGGTTGGCTTGCTCTGGCCCCTGATGTTTCAGCGAAAGATGGAAATAACGTTTGCTCATCTGTCCTTCAAGTGGAGGAACAATGCTTCCAAAAATGCAGGTGTGACGTGTGTGATCGTTGGATTCGCCGCGTCTGCTCCTCGCACGAAGCGTATATTTGAGAACGAGACCGTACGAGTAGCAGACAACATCAACCCTTATCTCCTGGATTTCGAGAACGTCATCGTCTATCCGCGCACCCGTCCTTTGACCTCCATCGTGCCCGTCACGAACGGGAGCAAACCGACCGATGATGGCAATTTGTTCTTGACGGCAGAAGAACGGAACAGGTTGGTGGCTGCCCATCCAGAGGCGGCGTCTTTTCTTCGACGCGTGTACGGGTCGAAAGAGTATATCAATGGCATCGAGCGTTGGTGTCTTTGGATACCCGACGACCGGGTGGAAGAGGCCCTTGGGATCGCGCCAATCGCGCGCCGTATTGAAGCCGTCCGGGAATTTCGTCTGGCAAGCCCAAAAATCCCGACGCAAAAGCGTGCCGAGGTCTCGCATAAGTTCGATCAGATCAGGCAGGAGGAATGTGAGCACGTTCTGATCATTCCGAGCGTCTACTCCGAAAAGCGTCAATATGTGCCGTGCGGCCTTTTAACCTCTTCGCCAGTTGTGACCAACCTTGCCTTCGCGGTTTTCGATGGGCCAATCTGGCTTTTGGGTTTGCTGCTCAGTCGACTGCACGCGGTCTGGATCAGAACAGTGTGTGGCCAACTCGAAACCCGCATCAGATATTCCAACACGCTTGGCTACAATACGTTTCCATTGATCGACCTTTCGGCCAGGCAACAGCAGCAAATCGAGGATGCGGTTTGGGAAGTCGTAGCCCAGCGCGAAGCGCATTCGGGCACCAGCATCGGAAAGCTTTACGATGTGAAGACGATGCCCGAAAGTTTACGGGCAGCTCATCAGACACTCGATGATACCGTTGAACGTATATACCGTGGCCGGGCTTATCGAGACGATACAGAAAGGGTGGAGCATTTGTTCCGTCTCTATGTGCTCCAAAGACCAGAGGTTGGTGATAGCACCACACTCGATGTCGAACTTTCGGTTGACGAAGATGCCGCAGACGAGGACATCTAACGTACGAGACTGCAGCTCAAGATGGAAAGTATGCCGAATGACCGATCTTGTAAACGTCGCATACGCCCGCACAGGTGCGAGCACTAAGAGTAACAGCATGGGAATGCGTGAGATGCAGTCTCGCGCATTCGATTTCCGGAATGCTCAGTTTTTGTTGGTTAAGGCTCCGCCCGCGTCTGGCAAGTCTCGGGCTTTGATGTTTATCGGTATCGACAAGGTCAAGCGGCAAGGGTTGAAGAAAGTCATCGTGACCGTCCCCGAGCGCTCTATAGGGGCATCATTCGGCTCTACTGAGCTGTCGCGACACGGCTTCTACAGTGACTGGGATGTCCGAAGCGACTTTAACCTCTGCAATCGGATTGGTTCCGCTGGTCAAGGCACGACAAAGAAGCTGATCGACTTTCTCGGCTCAGATCAGGAGAATCTGGTTTGCACGCACGCGACCCTTCGCAATGCCTTCGAGCAACTTGGGCCGGAAGCTTTCGAAGATATCTGCGTCGCCATCGATGAGTTTCATCATGTTGCCGTCGGTGATGACAACGTGCTTGGCGATGTGGTTCGTCGTCTGATGAATAATCGGAACACGCATATCGTTGCCATGACCGGGTCCTACTTTCGAGGGGATGGTCAGCCAATCCTGCTCCCGGAAGAGGAGGCGCGCTTCACCAAGGTCGCCTATACATATTATGAACAGCTGAATGGCTACGATTATCTCAGCACCTTGGGCATCGGATATCATTTCTATCGTGGGACATATCTTGAGGCGATCCAGGAAGTTCTCGATGTCGATAAGAAGACCATCATTCACATCCCGCATGTGAATTCGAACGAGTCGACCCGGGAAACCAAGTATGACGAAGTCGACCGTATCATTGACAAGCTAGGTGAAGTTGATCGTTTTGATCCGGCGACCGGTATCCATCATGTGACCCGGCATGACGGCCGAGGGGTTTTGAAGGTCATCAATCTCGTTGAGGAAAGAGGGCGCGATGTCGCGATGGCGACGATCCGCGATAATGTCGGGAAGCCTGACGGGCGTGATGATTTCGATATGATTATCGCGCTAAACCTGGCCAAAGAGGGGTTCGATTGGGTCTGGTGTGAACATGCCCTCACCATCGGTTACCGAGGTTCGATGACCGAAGTCATCCAGATCATTGGGAGAACGACACGTGATGCTCCCGGCAAAGCGCACGCCCAATTCACGAACCTGATCGCAGAGCCTGACGCAGCGTCGTCCAAAGTCACAGAAGCCGTGAACAACATGCTCAAGGCTATTGCCTGCTCGCTGCTGATGGAGCAGGTTCTGGCACCGGTATTCAAGTTCACATCTCGGCGGGACAGTGACGAACTGGATGGGACACCTCACACAGACGAGCAGACCGGCTCCGTGGGTAAGATCACCGTATCTGGTCTGAAAGAACCATCATCTGAGCGGGTACGGCAGATCATTGAAACGGACCTGGTCGATCTTAAGGCAACGATTCTGCAGCATCCGACGATCCTCAAGGCGGCGCTCAACCCAGATGTCTTTACCCCTGAAGTCATCAATCAGGGCCTCATTCCCAAGGTTATCGCTGAACGTTACCCCGACCTCGATGACGAAGCAGTGGAAGAGGTCCGCCAGCATTTCCTCGTAGACACTGTGGTTCGTAGCAGCGCCATGGAGGGAGGATCATCGGCGTTGGTTCGCCCGGTCGGTGATGATCTTGAAGATGATGAAGACCGGCATTCTGGAGACAATCGGTTTGTCCGCTTTGCCCGACAGTTCAACGTCTCCGACCTGTCCATTGATCTGATCGACAGCATCAATCCATTTCAGAGGGCATACGAAGTGTTGTCCAAGTCGGTGACCGCACCGGTCCTGAAGACCATCCACGATGCTCTGCGCTCCACCAAGATTGAGGTCACTGAGGCCGAGGCGGTCTTGATGTACGATGAGATCGTGGCCTATAAAAAACACCATGGAGAGTGGCCGTCAGCCGACAGTCCTAACCCGAAGGTCGCGCGTATGGGTGAGATTTATGTGTGGCTGCGTATCCGGAAGGCGCAGAACAAGGCAGCTCAGGAAGCCGTTTGATGGTCCGTCGCAGTATCGATGACATCCTCGCCAACGACGACCTCATCGAGGAAGTCGTCAAGGCTCCTCAGACGTCGAGCACTGATCGGATCGGCTCGGATTTTGAGGAAATCAACGCGTTTGTTGATCGATACGGACATGCGCCGCGCGAGTTCTCCACGCCAGGAGAGTCTCCCGTGTCGGTGGGCGAGCGTTTATTGGCAATCCGGCTTCACAGGTACCAGAACCATCCGGCGTTGCCGTCGGCTCTGTCTGGATTTGACCGGCATGGCCTACTCGCGTCGACCCCGAGAGAGCCTGAACGTGGCCGCACCATCGACGATGTCCTTGCTGATCTTGATACCATGGAAGACGATAGCTCGGACGTCGATTTGTTCGTTATCCGCAATGCTGGCCGCGCCGCGACGAAAGATGAACCCGAGTACATAGCGGAACGCAAGAAGTGCGAAGACTTCGACCGGTTCAAACCACTTCTGGATCAGTGCGCAGAGGAAATTTCGTCGAGCAAAAGGACGACTCGCCGATTCGTCAACGAGTCTGAAATTAAACAGGGCGACTTCTATATCCTGAATGGGGTCATTCTTTACGTTGCGGAGATGGATGAACTCGAAGAGACAGGCAAGACTCGCCGCAAGAACGCCAGGCTTCGGGTGATTTACGATAACGGAACCGAGGCCGCTCTTCTGTTTCGTTCTCTTGCCCGGCTGCTTTACCGCGACCCGAATGGTCGGCGCATTAGCAACCCAGAGCAGGGGCCACTGTTTTCGCCAGAATCAGCTCAGCCAGACAGGCTGACGGGCTATATTTACGTTGCCCGGGCGGAGAATCCGCCGGAAGCGCTTCGAAGTTTCGAACATCTCTACAAAGTTGGCGTAACGACTGGTCAACCGAAGGCACGCGTTGCCGGGGCAAAGGACGATCCGACCTTCCTCTTTGGCCGTGCGGTGCTGCTGAAGCACTACGCGATATACAATTCCGATCCCAGGCAGATTGAAGCAAAGTTACACGCCTTTCTCTCCGCTGTATGCCTGGACATCGAGATACAAGATCGGTTCAACAGACCTTACAAGCCGAAAGAATGGTTCTTGGTCCCGCTACCGGTCATTGACCAGATCGTTGATCGAATTGTCGACCAGACGCTGGTCAGATATCGGTATGACCGGTTGGAGCGGTGTCTGGTCGAGATTTCAGGTTGAGGGTTTTCGGGCGTCCCGCAATTTGCGTTTGTACATCCGTCTTTTGAGCTTTCGGTGCCAGGCGGGATGATTGAAATCCAACCTTACCCCTTTCCGGCAAAGCTCGCTTTCGGAGAGGGCTTCAACAACTTCGAATGATTTGCCGTTGTCGTAGGTCTTGAAGACCTTGCCGCCGGAATGAAGTACGGCTTGTCTCAAGCTCAGCTTGTTGTCGGCAACGTCCTTCTCCCGTTTGCCCGTCATCGGTATGACGAGATAGGGAATGACCTTGGCTGCCTCGCTGCGTTCGTCTTCGGCCAGAGCCTGGAAAAAATATCGCCTGGTTGCTGTGCCGATGGAAAAAATCATTGGGCCATCGTACCACATGTATTCACGGTACCCCGTCCACAGGGACGTGTCTCCAGGAGTTTCGTTCAGGAATTTTATAGGATTTTCTTTGTTCATACCAAAAGTCTGATCTGGATTTCTCCTTGCTGCAAGCGTTCGTCTGAACATTGTAAGGATTTCAAGTGTTGACATCTTGCGCAGCCGCGTCGTTTCGTGCATCGTTCCTCAACAATTGAGGTTTTGCGAAATGAGCACTGAAAAACAGACTGAAGTCTCCTGGTATGATCGCCTGAGCGCTGATTACCCCGGTTATGTGACGCGCTTCCCGGAATGCAATGAAGGGTGGGATCGGCTCCTCCGGGGCTTCTTCGAAGTTGTGATGGCGTCGGGTGTCAAGCCGGAACAGTTCGACCTGCGGCAGATCAAGGAGAAATGGGGCGAACTCGTCATCTACTATTACTTCAAGGACGAGGTCGACGAAGAGACGATTGATCGCATTCGCGCCGCCTATCATGCCGCTGAAGAGGCGAGTCGAGAAACCTGCGAGATCACCGGCAAGCCGGGCGTCCTGATCGAACGCGGAGGCTGGTATCTGGTCCGAAGCCCTGAATACATTCAACCTGGCGACAACATCGACGGACCGATCCCGGAGACGCTCAAAGAGGCTGTAGACAAGGCACTCGCAGGTTCGGGTGTCGCTGGAGAAGCCTAAGAGACCGTCTCTATGGTGCGCTATGTCGGCGCGCCATACTTCGCGATGAGGGTCTTCAGCAGGGCCTTGTCCTTGGTTTCCTGCCGGTTGGCGGCTTTTTTGTTCGCTCTCGCAAGCCTTGCCTGCTCCTTTTTATCGTTCTCAGCCTTCTCCGCATAAAGTGCGGATTCCACGGACTTCATTCTGTCGACTACCTCTTCCATCTTCGGGCCGTAGAGAGCTTTGGTCGCGGTATCCATAGATTCGTAGAGGGCCCAGTCGACGCCATCGATGAGTACGGTGATATCCCAATCGATCAGGTTCTCGCCGAGTATGTTTTCGCGAAGCAGGGGCGAGACAAATGCCACTAGTTCGTCGAGATCATCAAAGCAGCGGATGAGGTGATCATCGTCCTGCTGATCCCCGGTGTCCCGGTTGAAGTGACTTGGCCGGTAGCAGATAGCAGAATAAATGGTCGGCCGCGCGATGGCTGTGCAAGTCTTCTGACACATAAGATCAATCCTTCATCTTGAATGAGGGATTGCGGGCCAGGAACTTGCGCCAACGCCTGTCGTCCTGACGACCGTGTTCGCGGTTCTTCTGCCATTCTTCCCAGTCGATGATGATTGGTAGGTTCGGGTCTCTGACATCGAAGACGGTTAGCACGTCATCCGGGTACTTGGACTGGTAATGTGCGCGTTGATCCTCGGCATCCTGGAAACCGTCCAACTCGTGCGTCCCCAGGATCGAGTAGGCTTTTCCACTCCAGAAGAATCGAACGGAATCGGTCTTCCAGTCCATGGAGAATGAGTTCTCCACAAGCGCCTTGTAGGCATTGTCGCCCTTGCTCATGCGCAGGAGGATCGCGCCCTGGGGTACTTCGTCCGGGACGTTATGCTGCATTTCGGGGTTGATGGAGGTCATGTCCTTGTCCTTTCCTTGTTTCAGTTGGCGGCAGTTGCGGCAAGAGCAGTTTCTGCCTCTGCGACGCGCTTCTCGTAGAGGGTGAGGTCGCTTCGCGCCTTGCCCAGTTTCTGCTTTTCCTCTGAGAGCTTGGTTTCTAGCCCCCAAATGGTTGCGGCCTTGACCGGGTCGACGGCGTCGATGATGTGTTCCGGAAACTCGTAGAAGTCTTCCTGCGGGCACGAACGGACAGAATATGTGGTCTGGATATGCACCATGCCCCGACTGATATCGATGTGCGCCAGGTTGTCATGGCTGATGCCGCCGAGTTTTGCAGCGACGATGATCTCGTTCAGGCGGTCCTGGCATTCCGAGACGTCCGGGTGCTTATACGTATACAGCTCCGACGCGGCTTCTTCGATGATTTCTCTGAGGGTCTGTTCAGTCATGGCTGGTTCCTATTCTTCTTCCGGTTACGCGTTGTTTTTCAGGGCAGTTTCAGTGAGCAGGTGCATCTGGGCCCAAAGAGCATCGAGTTTTTCATCTGCCTCTTCGCCCGGGTCTCGCCCGCTTCCCCATTGCGATTGCATTTGGCTGGAAAAATTCCAGTAATCCCTATTGGCCTGGGCCAAGGTTTTCAGATGCTCCTCTGGGGACATCCTGGCGATCTCTTCTTGCGTCATGGCAAAGAATTCCTGTGGCGAGACATGCTCGCGAACGGTTCAACGATTTATGGTGCAGGGGTGGGCGGGGAGAGCGTTTGCTCTCCCCGTTTAGGCCATCAGGCCGCCTTCTTGCACTCTTCGAAATGTCGTCGTGCGACAAGCTTCAAAGCGGCGCGCAGCAGCATGTAGGCGCGGGCGTTATCCCGGCCGGTACGATGATTGGTGATGGCGGTAGAAGCCTCAGGCGTGCCGCCTTTGCGTTGCGGCTTCAGGTCACGCTGCTTCTGGGAAAGAGCTTTGTACTCGCTTTTCCAGCTTGCGATGGTCGCAAGATAAGCGTCGCGATCCATGGGACCGATATGATCGGCAACCTTGGATACCTGTTCGGCATCGTTGATGTCGCGATACTTCGCGAAAGAAATGAGGGATTCGAGGGTGGTTTTCGTCGTTTCCATAGTAATATCTCCTGTTAACCCGGTCTTCGGGTGGAAACTTCAGATCAAAGTTGAATGATTGAAGCAGGAGATCGCGGAGGACCGCGAGGGAACGACTTTTTATACGGAGGGATGCAGCACGCAGGCGCGCTTTCCCAGAAAAATACTTTAACCTCGGCCTTAGCCGTGCGGACGACCCGTATGGAAGAGCTAGTAGTTCATGATCGTGTGATCCGTTGTTTGGGTTGAACTTGCTGTGTCTTAAAGGTGGTTCATCCTTTTCCACTTTGCAAGAGCCGTTTTGCAAAAAATCTCAGACGAAAGAAATCCGGATCACTGGAACGCGGATGCAGTTGGAATGTGCGGATGATTTTCTCCGCCTGCCAGCAAGATGGTCAGAGGAATTAATGAAAACATGATGACAAATAACAGAAACGGCAATGCGAGCGCCAGGTTTTCAAGCCTGCTGCGTCGCAATGCCTTTTTCTGGAAAGAATTCGGTGGTTGGCGAAATAATGTCAACATTACATATTTCCTTTCCGTTTCGAATATTGTATGAACGGCCTTGAGAAATAAAAATCGCCGAGAGTGTCATGTCGCAGTCATTCAAACTTCTGGCCCGGGAAGAGTTCAAGGACAAGGTCTTTGCGCGTGACAATTACAAGTGCCTTGTCTGCGGCGAACCGGCTGTTGACGCGCACCATATTCTGGAGCGTGATCTTTTCGATGATGATGGCTTCTATCTTGAGAACGGAGCGAGCGTCTGCAACGCTTGCCATATCCGAGCCGAGATGACGCTGATCACTGTCGAGGAATTGCGCGCACTTGCAGGCATCAAGGTGCCCGCGCTCCCGGCTGGCATCTATTCGACGGACGTCGTCGATAAATGGGGGAACTATATTCTCCCGAACGGCACACGTATGCGTGGTCCGCTGTTTTACGATGACGGCTGTCAGAAAATTCTGGGCAAGGCCGGGCTTCTCGACAGTTTCAGCGAGCGCGTGAAATATCCTCAGACGAAACATTTGCCGATCTCGCCTGGTCGCAGTAAGGACGATGGCATCATCGCCGATCTGTCGCAGTTGGTCGGCCACGAGTGTGTGGCGAGCGAAAAGGGTGACGGCGAAAACTGGACCATGTATCGAGGCCCTGGCAACTGTCATGCTCGCAGCCTCGACGGACGTGATCACTGGACCCGCAGCTCAGCGAAGCAATTTCATGCTGGTATCGAGGGGGATATTCCGGAGGGATGGCGAGTCTCGACCGAGAACATGTTCGCCATGCACTCGATCTATTACCCGCAGACGCCGCTTCTGTGGGGGCTCAGCATCTGGAATGAGCGCAACGTGTCTCTGCCCTACGATGAGACGCTCGAATGGTTCAACTTGCTGAACATCACCCCAGCACCGCTTCTGTGGCGTGGTGTGTTCACGATGAAGATCGCAGAGGAACTGGCGGCGTCCCTTGATGTCGAAAAACAGGAGGGTTTTGTCGTTCGTCGCGTGGATGAAATTCCATACTCGATGTTTGGCAAGAGGCTTGCTAAATGGGTCCGCAGCGGCCACGTCCAGACGGACGACCATTGGATGCATGGAGAAGTGAAGAAAAATGGTATCATCTACCCCTGAAGTGGTTCGCCGAACGATTTCGGAGTTGCCGGAGCAGTATGTCGATCTCGCTGCCTGTTTCATGGCAGTCGTGCATGACCTGAAGATTGGCAATTCCGACCGTTACCAGGAAAGGGTGACGCAGCTTGCTGAAAGCTACTTCGTCCTGATGCTGGAGGCCTTCCGCTCGCCGTCGGATGGAATGTTTGGTACGCCGAGTGTCATCCGCGCGCTTTTGCATCGGGCTTCGTCCGAAGAGTACATCCAGGCAAGTCCTCCGCATACTGTCCAGCTTGTGGAAGCGGTATTCGAACAGTTCGAAGTCCGACTATGGAGCTTGATGACCGGCGCATTCTCCGGCATGACTCTGCCTGAAAAGGGGGCCTGCGACCTTTTTGTGCCGATATTCGGCATGCTGTTGAAGGATCGTATCCGCCTGATCGAATACGACAATGTTCCGGCGTTGAAGGAGTCGGTAAAGCACGCTTTTTCCACTATCCAGCCATCGGAAATCCATGGTTGCATCGTTGGTTTCTGCCAGAGCATGTTGAAAATGATACAAAGCAAACCTCCGGAGTCCGTCCGGCGCGTCAGCGAGGACCTTTCGGCCTTCATCTCCTCACTTCAGCCGCTTGTTCCGGACCCAGTGGTAGAGGAGCTTGATGTTATTCGCCTTGAACTCGGTGAGCAGGAAGAACAGGCACCCGTTCGTAGCAGGGCGTTTGCGCTGAACTGATTGTTGGTTGCAGGTTTTGCCTCGACCTTGGCTGCATGAGTGCAAAGCCCAAAGTCGAAGAGTTTCAGGATCGTCGTTTTGGCCGCGTGCGGCGGTTCAACGATTATTGGCGCGACGCTAAAGCGGTTTGCTTCCTGTTTGGGGACGGTCCTGGGCCGGAAGGTGAACTTGTTCGCCTTGTTGGAAAACCCAAGCGTGGTGGCGAAGGCTTTAAAATCCATTACGTCCGCAGTTATGAACCTCGACAAGGGTACGCTTCGAAGGCTTACGACTTCATTTTCGAGATGTATGGCGTGATCGATGCCATGGAAATAACGTCTCCGGCGGGTCTCGCCCTCAATGAAGCGATGAAGAAGGCCGGTCTTGTGGATAAGCTGCAGATCGAGAAATCTGCTTATGGCCCGGCCGCTGAGGAGCAGCCGGGGCCTTCACCGGGCCTTTGATTACAGTTCTCATATCTTCGGGGCAGGCGGTAAGAGCACATCGCCAGTGATGAATTCCGGCTCCTCGATATCGCCACCAAAGACCGGCACGACGGAATAGCCAGGATTGCTTTCGACCCAGGTACGGGCGGTGTCCTGTGCGCCATAGCAGAGGATCGAGTAGCTGCTCAGATCGAAGGGATCATCGTGGTCGCCATGAATGTTGTAACCATCGCTGTTGACAATTTGCCATCCGTCGAACGTTTCGGGCATGTTCTCGCGGCTGATTTTCGAGAAGTGGGCTAGGTCCAGTTTTTCCTCTCTCTGCCAGGCAACAACAACCTTTCCATCGGGTCCGGTGATGAGCAAGGTATCGCGATCTTCAAACGTGTACTCGTCGGTGAACTCGCCGAACTCGTCGGACATCCACTCTTTCATGTCGTCGACAGTGTTTTGAGCGCTCTCCAAAGTCTTATGCTCGACTTCGAAAGCCATGTGGGGGTGTGCGCTCAGGACGTGGACCTGGTAATTTGACATCTCTGTTCTCAACTGTTTGTTTGCTCTCCCTTTTCTACGATGCTCGTATGCAAGGAAGAGCAGCGGCGTCAGGTGAGGGCGGCCTTCTGAAAACGGGCGAGCGTCATGTCGGTCGCCGCCTTCAAGTCGAGGTCCCCGTAGACGCGATCCATGTCCGACCACGCTTTTCGAATGCCAGACAGGCCGAGCTGGGCTCCGATCAATTGGCCGGTGATGGCAGCCGTCGAGTCGCTGTCGCCGGAATGATTTGCTGAGACGGTCATCATGGTTTTGAGTGGTGCGTCCATCATCGCTGCTGCCAGGGAGATCGCCAGGCATTCGTGTCCGACCCATCCACCGCCGATCATTTCGATTTCCTGTGGCGCGATTTTTTGCCGCCCGCTCAGGACAAGCGCTCGATCTATCATCGCGATGAGTGTATTCCCGTGCGGGAGGTGTTTGATGTGATCAATGGCGGCGTTCGTTGCCTCCAGGACAGTCGCTCCTTGCGAGAGAGCTTTGAGAATATAGGCCAGCATTCCGCTTGGCATCCAACCCATCGGATGTCCATGGGTGAGCGCCGCCGTCGCGCAACCCAGCTCGTAGGCCCCCTGGAAGGACAGGTCTTTCAGAAAAGCAACCGGTGCGACGCGCATGACGCCACCGCATCCCATGGAATCGTTCACCGGCTCTCCCGGCGGTGTGAATGCCCCAGCGCCCTCTCTGCATGCTGCAAGGCAAGTGTTTCCCGGCGCTCGCGGGAAGAACATTTCCGGATGTCCGGAGAGCGCACCTTTGTCGTCTGACGGGGTACTGCGGCCCCTTTGGGTCTCATACCAGCGCAAATAGGCCTGTCGCACTTCAGCGATGGTAATCTTCCCGAGGTCGCCGGGTTCTTCGCGTCGCTCATAGGCTATTGCGATCCCTTCTGCCGTAAACAGCGTCATCTGAGTGTCGTCGCTGGCTATGTAACGTCCGTCTCGATCTCGCCACTTGTCGAGGTCGGCGAAATGCATCGGCCCGCCGTGCTTCTCGAAAATCTTGTAGATGTCCTCGAATTCTATGACGTAGCCGTAAGCATCGCCAACTGCGCCGAGCTTGATGCAGCCATGCATTCTGTCCACCAAAGGAGATAAAAGACTGGGCTGAGGGTTCTGAGCAGGATCGGTTGTCTGATTTGGCACAGCGCTCTTCTTTTTGAGAAACTTGAACATGTGGTATCCAGGCGGGAACTGTCCTAAATATGGGGCACTGCTTGTGATTGGTCAAAGTTCGCATGGGGAGAAATAGATGATCGCATTGACTTCTGATGTGGCTCCCTGGCTGGCGACCGTCACAGAGTCCCTCGTTCACGCTGTCATCGAAGCAAAACATCTGACGGGTGAGACCCTTTATCGGTTTGACCAAAGGGTGGTGGATCGGATTCAGCTTGAGATCGAGAAAGCTCAGTCCGACATTGCTTCACTCATTGAAATCGATGCGCGTGGCAGAGTGCGCATCTACCGGGCCATGCGTCTGCGGGCTAATCTCATCTCGTCAATGTCGCCGGGGGACGGACTTGGAGAGAGCTGGTCTTTTTCGAGATTGGGAGCCCATTCCTACGATGCGACTGGATCAGGCGATGGATATAGCTTTCAGGCAACTCTACATCCGGATACGATTCACTGGCCTGCAACCTTCGCCATGTGGTCGAGCGGAGTGGGTGAGTGCCGTTTGATGGCCAAGGCTGATATCAGTCTGGAACGGATTGAGACAGGCGCTGGTGAACTTGTTCGGCCCGATCTGATCAAGAAGCTTTTCAAGGTACGCGGCCGGATTGGTCATTAGGAGATCGCATGCCAATCAGTATTGTCGACGATGAAGGCTTCACCTGGGTGGTTCTGGATGGACCGGTGGCTGACGACATTTTCGTACCGCGCCTCGTGATCGAGCTTTTGTCGCTTGCGCGCCCTTATGGTGCCGGGGTCGCCCAAGCCGAGAGAGAAAAAGCCCGCCCGCTTGACGAGATTGTCGCCTCTGCCGTTTCAAGTGCACGGATTCCGCTTTATGGGTCGCCACGCAAGCATGATGTCCAATACATCTTCGATTATATCTCCGGTCATCGCGTCAAGGTCCGGTATCTGCCTCAAGGCCTATTGCCTGATCACAATCGGCTGGCTCTTAGACAATACGATGGGAAGCCGATCCTGGAATCGAATACCTTTGATGAGATGTATGGAAACGGAGCTTTGCTAAATGCTGTAAATCTGGCGCTGCTTTAACCAGAATTCCTTTTGATTGTTGACATTACAAAGCCAAAAATGTCGCCGCAGCAGCCGATGCGGAATTGACCTCCCGCATCGGCCTTTGTTTATCCGGGAGCACCTTCATTTTAAAGACCGGGAGCTGGGACGAGAGGCTCGATATCCGACACTACCGCCTTGGCTTCCAATGTTTTTGTGCCGCGTTCAACCAGAACAAACTGCCATCCCTTCCGCTCGTACTCGGTGTCGGTGATCGGCCATTCATCAGGCACAGCCGAAACCATCTTCACCTCGCCGATGACGGAGTCGATCTGGTTGATGTAGATGAACTCACCTTCCTTCAGGCTGCGTCCTTCTTCCGGAACGACAACATAGGCCTCGACGTCGAGCCCTTGCACGGCTTCCTGAAGCTCAGCGCTGAAATAGCGATCCCGCAGCTTTTGAGGCGTGGCCTTGAACGTCCTGGCTTGCTTCATCTTGCACCTGACAACTTCCGGCAGTTCGATCTGCTTTATGTCTTCAGACTTGCTGAAGGCATTCTCGCTACTCAGGAAAGCGACCGCGACGAACTCATCAGGATCGTAACCGCCCGTTACGCTGTGATACTGCGAAGAGCCTCTTTTTGTCGGTTCGGTGTTAAAGAACGCGACGATATTTCGAACGTGGTCTTCTTCGAAGCGCTTGCTGGCGTGCATCGAGAATGTGCCTTTTGAAAATTCGCTTGGATTGTAAACGCCCATGAACTCCTGGGTTTCCTTGTGCATCAGGCCATATTTAACGCTCTTCATGCTGGTTTCGTCCTCTACAAGATCATGCTGACATCATCGTTTCTGACCACGCAAGCGGCAACGTCTAGCTATTGCCGAAGGGGCTTTCAACTTGCATCCGCCTCTGTCAGGCTTAGCGTACAGAGCCTGACAGATCGCGTCATCATGAGATTGGCATTCGAGGATTACCTCTACAACAACGGACAGGCTTACGAACGCGCCCTGGACGATTTCCGGCTGGATCGCTCGGTCGAGCTTGGCATCTACCCTCAACTACTGCCCACTTTGACGTTCTCCGAGATAGGAGAAGTTCTACAGTTTGAGGATATCCTCATCGGCTTTGACAAACTACATCCCGAACATACGGTACGTGAGACCACGAACAGACGCTTGGCGAATGCATTGTATCAGGAATTCAAACTGGAAATCTTTCGAAACCAGTTCCCCGACACGGTCGAAGACGTGGTTCGTTCCTTCGCGGCATCAGTCGGAGAGATGTCTGCGAGGGCAGGGGGCCGTAATCAGGACCTCCTCAAGCTTCATCGCACGCTGCGCGCGGCCGACCTTTTCAACGACCATCCTCAAGCCCTGATCAGCATGCGCGAGCCTGCTGTAAACTTGGCATTGAGCCTGCATGACGAGGGCAAGGACTTTGCCGCTCGCGAGTTGATGCAGATGGTCTCGGCCAGCATTTACATCAGCAATCCTGAGAGATGTCATCCGCAGATCAGAAATATCGCCAACGACAATCGTGCCGATGTCCCGTCGAGTCGCCCCGGCTTCTGATCACCGCCACCGCTTTTCGTCCTGGTCGAGTTCATAGATCATCTTGTCTATCGCGTCCGGGTCTGTGAGGTCGACTCCCCGGACGAAGGCTGCCTCGGCCATGTCAGCCTCCGGCGCTTCCAGCAATCCATTGTTGTTGAAGTCGCTGCGTTTGGCGATTTCGAGCAAAATACGCCGGGCATCGCTAAGTTTGACGACACCGGTGCGGAGTGGGTCAAGAGACTTCATGACGCCTTTTTCCGTGTCACGCGCGTAAGCCTTCATGCGCTCGATTTGCTGATCACGGTGGTGCTTGAAAAAACCTTCGGCTCGTTTTCGTCCGGAATTGCGCGCGGCATTGATCTTGTTTTCAGTCGACTGCGTGTAGAACCTGGTCATGTTCTCTACATAAGCACGGCTCACATCGCCATAATTCTTCGCAGTCATTTGCCCGTCAACGAACGGCAACTTTCTGAGCATGTCTGTGGACCAATCGTCGAGAGTACGCACTTCAGACCGCGCATAGGCGGATGAACAACAGGAAAATGACAGCAGGAGCGTCGCGATAAATTTGAGCATGAGATGCCATCTCGACAATAGTACACTCATTACCGCAAGGAATTCTGGTTTCTTCAAGACGTATTTTGAGGAGTTCAGCAAAATTGGTGACTTCCATGCAGCGCGCCGTGGTGTGATGCTGGTGTTTAGCAATTCGACTTGAGTTTCCTTATAAATGTCTGATCCCCATCATCGCCTGCCGTCGGTTTTCCTCGGCAATCTCCTGGAAAGTACCACCATCGAGCCTTTGGCAGATAATTTCGCTGTCTCCCGGTTCCTGATGGACCGTGCTTTGGCCGATCTCGGTGGCAACCCGATCAATGGGCCTTCGGTTGAAGGAGATAATCTGATCGCCTCGATGCTGGCCGATGAAGCCATGTATGCGTTGTCGCGCAGCGATGCACCGACCTCATTGACCTGGTACACCGACGCCATCGAACGTATGATCGCTGTCGCCACGATTCTCCATCCTGAAATCTCCTCGGACGAGGCGGCTGTCAGCCATCCGTCTGGACGTTTCAAGTCAGCCTTGGAAGCGCGTGTCGTCCTTTTTACGGCGATGGCGCTCACCAGTCAGAACAACGCCGTTCTGGATAACATGCGCTATGCCTTGGAGCAGTATCGTGCCTTTTTGGCGACCGGCGAATTCCTGCCTAAGGTCTATGGCGCTAACGGGACAGCTGTCTTCAGTAATTTGCAGCGTTTCAATTTCGTGTTGTCCCGGACGAACGGCGACCTGACCCGTTTTCACCGTCTTATGACCATGGAGTTGACGATGCGTGACCTGGTCAAGTTTGCGGAGCGTTTCGATATTCAGGTGGGCGGCAAGGAATTGGCTGACGAAACCGTTTATGGCAGCATGATTTTCGGTCCCAAGGTTGGGAATGGTTTTCTGCAGAACCTGCTGGGGAACCACAAGCCCATCACCATCGATCTCTGGTTCATGCGGACCTGGGGCCGGTATACCGGCACGATCCTTCGAGATCAATTGGAAGATGGTGTTCAGACGAAGTTGGCGAGTGCATTGCGCCGTTCGCAGCGATCCGAACGCATGACCAAGTTGATGGATGATTTCGGTGTGCTGCGCAAACCGGCAGAAGTCCTGGAAATGGACAATGTCGAGCTGCTTTCCTATGCGCGAGAACTGAAGCTGTTCTGGGAAAAAATCAGGCGCAACTACACGGCTGGTAAGCTCAACGATCAGATGAATTCGAGATCGTCGAAGCTTGCCGCCAAGAAGACGCAAGACAATGCGTCCGCTTCGGAACTGAAATCAAAGCTTGGCTGGCCGAGCGCGTCTGAATCAATTCTCAGAGGCCTTGGAGCACCGGTTGACAGTCCTCGCAACGCCAGCAGCCGTGCGTGGATCAGATCGGTCTGCGAGCTTGCCTTGAAGAAATTGAAGGCTAATGGCTTCAACATGACGGCAGCCAACCTCCAGGCGACCCTTTGGTATCCTGAGAAGGAATTGTACGGAAAGTTGACGGGGCGGCCGGTGACGCGCTTTACCATGTCATACGACGATGCAATTATTGACCTGGCGAAAAAGGAAGGGTTTACAGATGAAAGAATTGCCGCCGCACTACGCACCGTGGCAAAGGACGGAAGAGGAAGACAGCGCGATACAGAACGCGATGTCGAAAGCCTCACCGGAACAGATGGCGGGTTTCATCGACGCATTGCTGGAAGAGGCTGACCGCCAAGCCGAAAGCAAAGAAGGCAAAGATGGCAAAGCGTAAAGGATCGACCAATGGACAAATATTCGCGTGAACAGGTCGCTGATATGATCCGCGCGAAGATTGATGCCTTTGGCGAGGACGCTTGGTTTATAAACAATGGTTGGTGCTGGGTGTTTGCCAATGGTTTGGCAGAGAAGCTGGGGCCAGACGCGAAGGTCGTTAACTCATGCCATCATTACCGAGATGGGACGTTTCCGGGTCATAGCTGGGTCGAATATAATGGCCTGCACTTCGATGCTGAAACGCCGGATGGTGTCAGCGAACCCAGGCAGATGCAATACCACCGCCGCCTGCGGGCGATTGCGGATTCACCGGATAATGTCGATGAAAATCAGGCCGTCATCGATGCCCTGGGGCATGAGCCGATCTATTACGCACCCGGGTTCTAGATTTGCGCGGTGTTAGGCAAGCGAACTGATGGAACGTATTTCCAGGTTGCCAAATGGCGTCACTCGATTGCGCCGATGCTTCGCGGGGCTATTCATTAGGGCAAACAGGCCAATCGTGTGTTTAATTGACTTTCTATGTTGACATTCACTTTCTGTTCCCGCTAGGATGTGTTGACATGAGTCAGCGTGAGGCAGTTAATTGGCAAAGCGGAAGGAAGGCAAAGTGGGCGAAGCCGCGCCGTCGATTTTCCGTTGCGACAAGTTGCCGACGCATATGAATGCTGGAAAAATTCAGACCTTGAAGGTCATGCTGCAAGCATGGCGTAGATCGGCGAAGGTGATTTCCGATCTGCAATGGAATTGCTTCTTCCAAACAGGCGGGTTTAACCCCTTCTTCGACCCTGCAGCGGTTCATCGAAAGCAAGGCGTTGAGGTTCGTACAGGTGTTCTGCGGCAAATTAGTCATCATTTCGGAGTAGAACCGACGGAGTTTGAGAAAAAGCGCCTGCCGAGAATGATTCCGGGTCTGGTCGATGTCCTCGCGCCGCTTAAAGCGGCACTCGGCGCAGCCGAAGTTCAGATGGTTCGAGAGCAGGTCCTGGGGACGCTCAACAGCTACCTCTCAAATCGTCAAAATGACTTTCGCCAAGCCGTTTTCGGATCGTGCCTGTCTGCCGATGAGTATGAAACAACGCGACACGCGTTGTTGGTCATCAACAAGGCGAAGGCTTGGTTCAATCTGAAGCGCGAGCTTCAGATTGATGGCAATCCAATCGACATGAGAACACGCAAATTGGCGCGGAACATCATGTCGCAGATCATGAACCGACACCGGAAACCACGGTTCTCTCGCATTGGCATGGTCGTCGACCAGCGTATCGCGACACTGTCGGCCAGCACCTGTGGCACGTCTTTCGACATGTGGCTGAAGCTGCGCATCGCGGGTTTAAGGGAAACACGGAAAGCTGCAGGACAGAAAAATCCCGATGGTTTTATTCACATCCCGATTAGAAGCTACGACCGTTTTAATGCTCGAAAGGGAGCGCGCAAACAGTCCTTCCAGATCATCGAGGATCGCCATACAGGGACAATCAGCGTTGGCATGATCACCGATGTCGGTGAAGCATTCCAGGCTTCCCGGGAGGTTTATGCGTCCAGCGCTAATGGACCATTGGCGTTGGACTTCGGGCTGAAGACCTTGTTCGCTACGGAACATGGCGATCTGCTCGGCAGGGAGTTTCTGCGCAAGCTCAAGGCCCTGGATGAGACGTTGTCGGGCATCGCGCGACATGTGCAACGCTCCGGCCAAAAGCCCCGGTCGTCAAAGCGGTATGTGATGCATGCCGAGCGGACGCGAGGTTATATCAAGACCGAGCTGAACCGGATCATCAACCGGCTCATTGCCACGAAACGGCCTTCGAAGCTGTTCCTGGAACGCTTGAACTTCCAATCCACAGGCCTGTCCCGCCGGATGAACCGCTTGCTGCAGAACTGTGGTCGCTCCGTCTTGCAGACGAAGCTCCAGGCGATCAATGATGAATTTGGCATTGAGACGACGGAGGTCGTCTCGGCCTACACCAGTCAAACCTGTTCCTGCTGTGGATACGTCGACAAGCGGAACAGGCCGAGCCAAGAGCGGTTTACCTGCAAATGGTGCGGAAGCAAGATGCATGCGGATGTCAACGCAAGTCGTAACATCGGGTCGGAACGTTTCCGGTCATTCACGGCGCTACGACCCGGCATCCGCAAGGCTGTCCTCGATGTGCTCGTAAGCGAACACATCGAGCGAAACAAACGGAGACGAGGGTCGCCGTCTGATCCAAGGGAGACCAATCCTTATTTCAAGGACTGGACTCCGGAGGTGAGGTTCCTTCCGCTTGCAGCCTAGCTGCAGCGGCAAAAAGCCAGTTGTGGAATTAAACACATGATTGGCCCGTTACCCTTCATTAGTTACCTCTCAGGAGATTGCTGGTGTCCTGGCGGCAAAGTACCGCTTCGCGTTCTCGACCACCAGATCGATCTTTGCCTGATCGCCGTCGCCGAGGTCGACATATGTCAGGTCATTCGCGAGAGCTTCTTCCGGAATCCGCCCTGCATAGAGTTGACCGATCACGACGTTCAGGAACGCGGTAATAACCCGTTCCCGTCCTTTGAACGACAAAGTGACCTTTTCACCGGCAAGCAGAGCCGCTGATATTGCGTCGAAGACCTTCTGTCCGTCGGCCGCAGAGACCCAGATCGGTGTACCGGTAATGTCCAGTATCGAAATCTTCTTCACCATGCGCGATCCGCCTGGACTTGCGGCATGGTCAGCCCTCGGTCGGCAAGCAGTTGGCCAACGAGTTTCATGACGAGGCGGTCTCCGTGCCGATACTGTTCCCAGCGGCTGTTGCTGTAATGCTCGTCGGCAACGCTGCGACCTGCGCGGTATTTTCTGCGGCCGGTCTCGTCTTCATAATCGCCGCTGCAGGCGTAAATGGTTGGACCGCGACCGGCAGCCTGCATTGAAAGCCTTTCACCACAGATGCGGCACGGCGGAATGGTCTCTGGCGTGTAACGGTTCACCAGTTCCTGTGCCGTTTCCATGATTTCATCATTGGTCATCGGAATGCGTTCTTCGGTATCAGTCATCTGTCAGCCCTTAAAAACAATGGTGCGGAAGCGTGTCGCGAACGTGACGATCTCGGTGATTTCTCGAACTTCCTTGTGCAGTCCGGCGCTGCGAAGGATGTTCAGGAAAACTTGCTCCGTGAGATCAGACAGCAGCGTTTCGAACGTTTCACGCGTCGGATCGGTGCGGAAGTCTCGCAGCGAATATTCGAGAGCCGTCAATTCCGCCGACTTCATAATTCGCGTGCCGCTCGATGCGGTCGCCAGGTTTTTCTTTGCCTTGCTGACCGCTTCGACGATGAACTCGGGCGTCACGAAGGAAAACCGCGCGATATCGACATCAATCTGGTTGGGCTCGATCTTCTCTGCAATTTCAGAGATGATGCCGATGCGTGCTAATTCCATGGGGCTGGTGCTACCCATCTGTTCAACATTCAACTTCGATTGGAAGAAGCGTGGCTCGTCGATGATAATCTGCAAGATGCTTTCCGGTGTGGCCGGAAGAAGGTCATTGATCAGTCGCATGCGAACGCGACTGGCTTCGTCTGGCAGCAGACCGTGAACGGCGACGCCATCAGCCTGCGCCTCATGGAGACCTTCAACATAAGCGGCCCGATAACCGGCTTTGGCATTTTCAATGATGGAATTAAGCAAATCCTGACTGGACATGGGTGAAACTTTCATACGTGATTTTGGTCAGGAACCTTTGTCGAGGTTTCCCACGAGGAGTTCTGGAACCAGATATAGTCCATGCCGTGCAGTTCGATAAGGTCGTGACCTCAGATCGAAGCTGCTCGATCTCTTTTCTTATCGTTCCCGATAAGGTTTGTGATGGGTGCAAGCCGTCATTTCTTGAGGTCTCGCCGCAGCTTGAGCACCAGTTTCAGATGCGTCGGATCGGCAAGCTGGATACCGAAAGTATTGTCCACCTCTTGATACAGGAACGGCAGCGTGTAGTGGTCCTTATAAATCGGTATGTATTCGTTCGGGATCGAGGCCAGAAAGTCCTCATACGGAGTAGGAAGGTAGTTCTCGCGCAGTTCGCGTTCCCAGTTATCGACGTATCGGTAAGTGAGGAAGAAATGAATAAGCGACCAATTTTCCGAGATCGAGCCCCATTGTTTCTCCCAGTCGCTGAGACGTTTGCGGCCATCCCTCATCTTGCCGAAGACCTGACGGACCCGTGCGACATGGTTGGGATGTGCCGGTCGCGATGCGTGTTCGGAAACCATCATGTCGCGAAAGGCGATGAAGTCGAAGACAACGCCGTCCTGGCCCCAGATTTGGTCCATGACCTTCTGAAGGTCTTTGCCCTTCAGATACATCTTGATTTCATGGACGACGCTGGCAAGGCTGAGCGCGGCTTTTCCACCCTTCGCTTGATGGGCGTTGACGATGGCCGCGACCTCGGCCCAATCCGACGTATAGAGAATGGGTTTACTGGGGTTGCCCGGGTTGCGCATTCTTGCGCGGTCAAGCATTTCTTGGTCGTTGTCGTAGCCGACCAACTTGATGCCGGGAAAGTTCCTGGCGATGAAGCCCAGCATCGCGCCGTCCGCACAGCCAAAGTCGATAAGCAAGTTTGCGTCGATGAAGTTGACGAAGAAGGCCTTGTCCCACATGGATTTGGCCATTTCGTCAGTGTAGAACTGATCGTTGATGATGGGATTAACGTGCTCGTTCATTGTCAAAAACCTGCTTATCGGATTCTCAGGGCAACATGGGCTGATTGTCGGCTTCAGCGCTCGGATCGGCGGTTCTTATCCTTGCACTCAGCAATTAACGCTTTAAGCTCTTCCACGCTGATACCACGGATGGCGGCGGAATTTCGAAGGCTTTGCTCGTGAGCCTCTTCCTCGCTCATGCGCTTTGGCGGGCGGGGTTTCTTGCCGGTCTTCGGGGGTTTCATTGTGCCCTCCACGGCTAGGGGCGAAGTGTCGTGTCTGGCTTGATCCGGTGAACCATTCGGTCCCCGTCGAGACCCTCTGCGCTCCATGTCGTCTTCATTTTTTGATCCTGATCTTTGCCAACTCTCTTCTTACCGACGCACTATAATTCCACGACTTTAAATGTCAACATTGATGGTGGAGAAATCCCTTGTTTTCCTCATTCGGTAAACTGCTTTTCCTGTTTGTCGCTTGCTGAATTTCATGCTTGAATTCCTTGTGACGAATTCATGCGGAAGATGCGCCATGCAAGATATCAAACTCAAATCCGCTGCGGGAGCCCTTATCATCGGGAAGCTTGAAGGTTTTGGACCGTCGGCTTTTGCCAAGCTTGCTGCACGGTTCGAGACCATTGGCGCTCTTCTGAACGCCCGAGAAGCTGACCTGACAGGCGTGGTCAACATCACTCAGCGAAACAGTTTGATGATTAGTGGGCACAAGGACCTCATGCGGGCCCATATGGAAGTCACAGCTGACTTTGATCGCGTCATCGATATGGGCGCGCAGCCGATCAGCATTTTCGACGATCTCTATCCACGGCGTCTGAAGCTAATCCCGAATGCTCCGACTGTGATTTATGCCGCAGGCGATCTTTCTCCGCTTGAGCGTGCAGTCGGATGCGTGGGCACCCGCCAGCCAACGCGGTTTGGTCAGGTGGTTGCCGCGAATATGACCAAGATGTTGGCGGAGAACGGTTTTACGATTGTTTCCGGCCTCGCTTCCGGCATCGATAGCATTGCTCATAGGGAAGCCCTTGCTGCGAACGCTCCGACCCTTGCGGTTCTCGGTTGCGGCCTGGATAAGATCAATTATGGAGCCTACGAGCTTTACGGTATGATCGGCGACAGTGAAGGCGGCATGGTGTTGACAGAACAGCCGCTCGGCCAGGAAGCGGATCGCAATACGTTGTCGCGCCGTAATCGTATCATTACCGGTCTTTCGGTGGGTACGTTTGTGTTCCAGCTTGAGCGTGATAGCGGCACCATGCACACGGTCAAATATGCCTTCCGCCAGGGCAAGCCGATGTTTGTTCCGGTTATTCCTGAGCGCTTCAGGGAGGAGCCTGAAAACAACACCGCAATTGATATGGCGAACATGAAGCCATCGGATTTTGCTCGCATGTGTGACTGGAAAAAGGAATACCTCGATGCTGCAAATGAAAGCAGTCTTCCGTCAGTCGCGGACAGCATTTCCGGGAAGGACGATTATCCACGCCTGATTGAGCGTCTAAATGCTCTTATTCAGGAAGGGAAACCGGAAGAAAACCTTGAAATTGAACAGGTCGCCACTTTCGCTTGAATGATTTAACCCCTATATAAGGTGCTCAAAGGAATTCTTTAAAGGGGATACGACCGTGGCCACGACAGATCAGAAGAACGGACAGAGGAATTTGTCTGAGAACCGTCGTGCGCGTTTCGATTACGAAATCGTCGAGACGATTGAAACCGGTATTGTTCTGACGGGTTCCGAGATCAAGTCGATTGCCCAGGGCAAAGGTCTGATCGCCGAATCCTACGCTTCCTGCGAAGGCGGCGAACTGTGGCTGATCAATTCGCATATCCCTGAGTATTTCGAGGCCAGTCGGTTCAATCATGAGCCGCGCCGTCGTCGCAAGTTGCTCGTGCATCGAAAGGAACTGGCTCGGCTTGCCAACGCGGTTGGTCGCGACGGCATGACATTGGTTCCTCTGCGTATCTACTACAACGAGAAGCGTCGCGCCAAGCTGGAGCTTGCTGTTGCTCGCGGTAAGAAGTCTCACGACAAGCGTGAGAGCATCAAGGACCGTGAGTGGGGCCGTCAGAAGCAAAGGCTCCTGAAGCAGAATGGATGATGAAAGCATCGTTTGCGAGCGTGCCCGGGTTCTTCGCCGATCTCAGGCACTCTCGGTAGCGTTCTCGCGTCGGCTGGAGTGCGGTATTCTTCTCGTGGTGGATGATTCCGAGGCGCTGTTCAATCACTATACGCGCGAATGCATCGATCACATTCTCAAAGTCTTTGTCGTATTCGACGATGCGACTTTGCTCGACGTCACCGGCAGGCATGATCGCGGGGTTATCGAAGGTCGATATCTTCGTTCTAACACTGCCGATGGTTCTTACCGGTTCATAGAACTCAAAGGCGAAGCTCAACTGGCATCTTTCGTATCCACCGATTGGGATTATGCATTGAGTCCTGTTTCTGACATGGAGATCGACACTGCGTTCTGCGATTTTCTGCAAACCTATCCTGAATACGGGCCTTTGGAATTGTCGCTGTGCGGGAATGTTAAACGCTGACCGCATAGCCTGCGCAGATGCTGGGTTGTTGATTTCGGTCGGTCATGCTGCACTGTAAATGAAACTCTTGAATTTGTGGAACTTTTGCGATGATCAGCCGACCACCTTTAATGCGTTATTTCGATGTTCTGTTAGCCTGGATCAAAGACACAGAGGCTACGGGCACTTTCAAGGGGTTCTCCAGGCAATTGCGGGAATTGCGTGCGGTCGAGGTCCTGGTTGAAACGCTTCCCGCCGAATACACGCGGGCCGTCAACCGCATGACGATGAACATTCAGCAATACGGGGCTCACAAGGGTGGCATGCGCGATCTTCTGGAATTGCGTTCGATTGAAAAGGCGTTCGCTCCTCATCCATCGCGTCTTTACGCTGACGAGGACAAACAAGGACTACTGGCTGCCCTAATGCTCAAAGCATACAGCGTTTATGAGCGCCCTGACGGCGCGTCACCCTTGCGGGACAAGAATGTCATCGTTGCCGGTGACGACCGCTATGTCTACACCTGCCCTGTAACCTATGTTTCTCCAGCGTCTGAAAAGGAGAAAGCATTCTTCGAATGCGAGTTCAATCGCGACGATCTTTCCCTGATCTCTGCTCGCTTCGAGCGGAGTGTGAGTGGGGAAGCGCTTGGGCGAATGACGGAGAAGGGCATTGCCTTGGTCAATGAAGAACGTGACGAGCTTCTTGAGACCATGGGACTGACATCGGTGCCGACCATCTGATGGAAATCTCCGAGACCACAGTCAAAGTGATGTTCATCTTCGCCTGTGCTCTGGTAGCACTGGTCATTGCGGATTCGCGATGGTTCGGTCCATGGAGAGCCGCCCGCCGCAGAATCAAAGTGGAGCAAGACAAATCTTGAACCGTCCAGCCATCCTGTATGCCATTCCCGATATTCATGGTCGCGCCGATCTGCTCAAGGCTGCTCTCGATTTCATTCGCGCGGATGCAGGTTACTACGGCTCCCGGCCGGTGATCTATTTTCTCGGCGATATCGTCGACCGTGGGATGCGCAGCAAGGAAGCGATGGAACTGGTCAAGGAAACGCTCGCTCGTCATCCTGACTCGATTTTCCATATCGGGAATCACGATTGGTGGTTCATGGATGCGGTTCTCGACCGAGACGTCGATGCCGAATTCATCGATGCCTGGAAGAAGTATGGTGGCCTGCAGACCTTGCAAAGTTATTGCGGGAACGTACCGGATCGGAAGGCCTTCAATGAAATCCGTTATCATCACCGGGATCATATTGAACTGATCGAGCAAGGATCGCTCGTAACGACCCATTCGAAGTTCGTGTTTGCGCATGCTGGCCTCGATTTCAGCAAGCCGCTGCGCGAGCAAACGGTCAATGACTTGACGATGGTACAGAAAGGCTTTCTTGACGTCGTATCGAATAAGGCACCGGTTGTGATCCATGGTCACACGACCTTTCGAGGCGGCCCTGTCGTCACGGAGAACCGTATCTCTCTTGATACTGGTGCGTGGAGCACCAATCGCCTGGTCTGTTGTCGTATCCATCCGGAGAAGAAGGAGATCAGCTTCTTCGAGACAATTGGCAGCCAGACGATGACTGAGACCCAGGAATGCGAGGCGATCATTGAAAATCGCGGGTTGGGGTCAATTTTTGATCGTCTCGACGAGCTGTTTGAAAACTTCAGCGTTGAAGATCGGGTTTCTCGCAAAGGCCATTTCGGATAAGGTCCCGGTCTTTCCAATGCTCGTTGCCATCGATGATGGCCTGAATGAAGTCCTCTCGCACCCACTTGAACCGGCCAGTTACTCTGGCCGCGTCCTCAATCTTGCCGTAGACGCCTTCCATTCGCCCTGAACCGTCCAGTTTTGCCTGAGCCGGAACGTGGCTGGAGCAATAATACGACTGTCCCATCAAGCGTTTTGGATGGACGGCATCGGTGGCTTCTCCCTCGAAAAGGACGTGGATGGGCATGGTCGGCGCTCCTTTCAAAAACTCGCGTCGCCGCGCTGTTGAAAGGAAATCGCCCGTAAGCTTGTCCTGGACGTCGAACTCCAACAGGTACGAAGGTAGCCGGTCGTAGAAGATGGCATGAGCTGCGAGGCACCACATCCCATACACCATGAAACGATCTTGCAGCCGGTCGAAGAGTTCGTCCTGATGAATGCCAAGCCAGACTTTCAGCTCATCATAGACCTTCTCGACACCCCCGTGCATTTCCATGTCCAGGATATTCGCGCGTTCCCGTAAGATCAGGTTGGCGTCCTCGTCGAAGTGAAAGCTCACCTCGGAGCCGTCGACCTTTTCTTCAAGGACGATGTTCTGGCCAAGTACCGAAGTCCATTTCACGCGATCAACATCGTTCTCGCAACCGGCAAGACCCGATCCTGACAAATGTGGTGTTCGTGGTGACTTGAGCTTGATCATGATGACGACATCTCCAATAAAAGGAATTCGCACGCGACTTGGGAAATGTCAACATTACTCTTCCATGCAAGTCGACTTCATGCTACCAATTACCGTATGGATATGGAGCATCTGAGCATGGTTGAACAAGTCGAACCCTTCATCAAAGATTACCAGGAAGCTTTTCGCGCAGCCAACCCGGAAGCAAAAGGCGATATCCGCGTGCAAGTCTGGACGCGAGGCTGGTACCGTATCGCTACTCCCGGTTCCGATTTCAACACCAAGAAATACCGTAAATCCGAAATCGTAGCTTTTACGGCGCGCTTGCGCGCGAAGGTCGCCGAACCTTCAGCCGTTCCTGCGCCAGGTGCTATGTGAGGCAGGATCGATATTCGTTTCTCGGTCCTCGGACACTCGTTGCTGATTTTGAGGCTGCGCTTGCCACCGTCCGTAAGACTTGGCCCACCGCATATGCGGAAGGCTCGACCGGTGCCGAGAGGACGTTCTACGTGGGACCCAGTGATAAAGCCGGGTTGGTAGCCCATTGCTGGCTTCGCCGTTTCAGAGAAGAGGCAATGTATCTGAGATGCTTACCCGCTGACAGGCAGCCATACCTCGACACTGACATGCCTGGCGGCTAACGACAATCTCTAGACCTCACTTACCGTAGGCTGCCCACCAGGGCAGAATTGCGCACACGGCTTCGCGGTCACTGCCAACGAACCCCCAATTCCCGGTGATGATCCGCCACCCCTTCTTGTTGTGTCCGTCGTGATCTGGTTCGCGACCGAAGTCCTGCTCCGCAAGCCACCGTTGGGCAAAGTCTGCAGCGCCCTTCGCATCAAGCTTGAACGGCAAGTTGATGGGACCATCTTCTGCAAGCTTTTCCGCCTTTGTCCATCGCAAGATTATCGCCGTCCTTCCGTCGACGCTCTTGGGAAGGCCGTCGTATTCGTCGCTCACCAGCTTGCTGATGTGATAGCTTTCCACCCGGTTTCCTGGTGCATTATGTGCGAATGCGATCTCAATCGCTTTGAGCAAGCTTTCCTGCCCTTCAGCGATCACGTCGATACTGAAATTATCCATTGCCGCTTCCCTTTCTTGAACCCCGGATCAGCCGACGAGCTTTTCCAACTCGCTCACGACTTCATCGTAAACCTCACGCACCTGTGGGGCCCAGGGAGCTTCGAAAATCTTCGGACGGGTATCGATCATCGCCGCGTTCAGGCGATTGTCTTCAGCCAGGCACAGCGCACCGGCGCGCACAAGGTTGCTGACGCGGTCCTTCGGCTTGAACCATTCATCCTCCCACGGCCAGGTGACTGGAATGCCGCTTTTGTTTACTGGTCCGGCCTTGTCCGTGCCGAATTGAAGGTAGACCACGGCCGCCGAGAGCAAGGCACCGTCGGTGTGCTCCGCGTCATGTTGATATGTCCAACCTTCCTTGTCGATCTGGCGTTGACGTTCCGCTCGAATGAGTGTGCTTGCTTCAGACATTATAGCCTTCCTTTGAAAGGTCGATTTCGTTTAGCCCTTCAAGAGCAAGCCTTGCATTCTTGAAGCGGGTGTCAAAGGTCACTTCTTTCGTGACCCACTCTGGGAAGTTTGAGATTTCGGCAGCATCATCGCATTCGATCTCAGCCACGGTGAGGCCATCAAGGTCGCCGGAGAAAACATCGATTTCCCACGTGCGCCCGTCGAATTCGACGTAATGGCGTAGCTTCGAGATTTCGATACCGACCATTTCCTTACGACGATGCTCGTATTCGTCCCACGGAAGCACGAACTCGATCTCATTCATTTCCATCGGGTTGGTGCCAGACTTGATTGCGAGGACGACGCGCTGGTTGTTTTCCACGCGAAGTCGGATTGCCAACTCCTTCGAGGCGACGATGTAATACTGGCGGAGGTGGTACCGCTTGGATGAAGCTTCGAGCACTGGCTTGATCATTTCGAGATCAACAAGGAATTTGCGTTCGATTTCTTTAGCCATGATTGTTCCTCTTCAAACAAGTCGCACGCTATGGCGTGCGACTTTGCAGAACTTTATTGTCAACGAGTGGGATTAAGCGCTTCCGCAAGAGCCGAAATCTCAGCTGAATTCAATTCGGTTTCGGTGGCTGGATAAGAAGTCTGGATTCCCCAACGCACGTTCTCGAAATCGATCTCGGCGCGACGGGAAATGGCCTGGCCATCTTTCAAGGTGCCGACCACAAAGGCGCGTCGAATAGCGACGCTGTTACGATTGACCTGGGTTGCGCCCTTTGCCCAAATTCGGATGTTTCCGATGGTCACGCAAGGGAAAGTGTCAGATTCGACCCAGGTGCTGTCGACAGAAGCCCCGTTGAAAGCGCATCGCTCTCCAAATCGACGTTCCGTAATGGAATCGACGATTTCTGTTAGCTTGACCAGTGCCGCTTCTTTCTGGAGCTGTTCGGTGCGGTTCGGGATGTTGTTCACCATGCTAACGACGGCAACAACGTAAAAGAGTGCGCTCATGACCGCCCACTGCCTGTTCATGCGCTTGTCGAGTTTGTCCTCGAAGTTCTTGTAATCATCGGGATGGTTCTTCTTTCGTTTAGATACACGAAAGCCGAATACACCCAGGAAAAGTAGAAACAACGCACCAGAAGCCAAAGCTGCGAGCCCGAATGCTGCGAAATTAAATTCGCTAAAGATATATACCATTAAATTCGCTCTCAAAGAATTCCTTGTGAAAGGGTCGTTGAGTTGCGTAGTTCTGTCAACGCCTTTGCCTGTTAAAAATTCCATTCTTGTTAAAGGGTTTTGAAAACGTACAACGGCCCCGTTGGTGACGGAGCCGTGACCATTGGAATTCTTCTGGCGGGATCGATGTCAGGTGACTGGCAAGAGATTGTAATCTCCGAACAACGAAAACAACAGGGCGAGAGCGACAGTGAAAAACACAGGATAGGCCCAAAGTGGTGCGGGTCTCCGGCTCATCGATTCCATTCCCGCATATATGGCGGTGCCTATGATGCAAACCGGCGTCAGGAAAATGAGCAAAAATAGATTCCAGTCCATGATTAAATCCCTTGGTCAATACGCGGAGTAAGGTGCCTGCAGGAAGCAACCTGCCACAATTCCCACGACTCCGAGAAGCGCAGACAAGCAATAGAGGAAGGTCACCAGCGTGTCGGCCTTAATCCCGAAAATTCGCCATACGGGGATCGGGCGCTCCGCCCACCATACGTGTTCGACATCATCGTGCATGAATTCGTCCTATACCGTTCAGGCTTCAGAAGGCCAGATGCGCCGAGTTTCCCCGGCGCATCTGTTCGAGATTACTCGACGATGGAGGCGACGATGCCTGCACCGACGGTACGACCGCCTTCGCGGATTGCGAAACGCAGCTTTTCTTCCATCGCAATCGGAACGATCAGTTCGACGTCGACCGTCACGTTGTCGCCCGGCATCACCATTTCCGTGCCTTCCGGCAGCGTAACGATGCCCGTCACGTCCGTCGTGCGGAAGTAGAACTGCGGACGGTAGTTGGTGAAGAACGGCGTATGACGGCCGCCTTCTTCCTTGGTCAGGATGTAGGCTTCGGCCTTGAACTTCTTGTGCGGCTTAACCGAACCCGGCTTCGCCAGAATCTGGCCACGCTCGACGCCATCACGGGTAACGCCACGGATCAGCGCGCCGATGTTGTCGCCAGCCTGGCCCTGGTCGAGCAGCTTGCGGAACATTTCAACGCCAGTCACCGTCGTCTTCGAGGTCGGGCGAATGCCAACGATCTCGACTTCTTCACCGACCTTGACGATACCACGCTCGACGCGGCCCGTTACGACCGTGCCACGGCCGGAGATCGAGAACACGTCTTCGATGGGCATCAGGAACGGCTGGTCAACCGGGCGCTCGGGCGTCGGGATATAGGCATCGACAGCGGCCATCAGTTCGCGGATCGCGTCTTCGCCGATCTTCTTGTCCGAATCTTCCAGAGCAGCAAGCGCCGAGCCCTTGATGATCGGAATGTCGTCGCCCGGGAAGTCGTAGGACGACAGGAGTTCGCGGACTTCGAGTTCGACGAGTTCGAGAAGCTCGGTGTCGTCAACCTGGTCGACCTTGTTCAGGAACACGACGATGGCCGGAACGCCGACCTGGCGGGCGAGCAGGATGTGTTCGCGGGTCTGCGGCATGGGGCCGTCAGCCGCCGAGCACACCAGGATCGCGCCGTCCATCTGCGCAGCACCGGTGATCATGTTTTTGACGTAGTCGGCGTGGCCGGGGCAGTCGACGTGCGCATAGTGACGGGCAGGGGTCTCGTATTCGACGTGTGCGGTCGAAATGGTAATGCCACGTGCCTTCTCTTCCGGCGCAGCGTCGATCTGGTCGTAGGCCTTGAATTCACCGAAATACTTGGTGATTGCTGCCGTCAGAGAGGTCTTGCCGTGGTCAACGTGACCGATGGTGCCGATGTTCACATGCGGTTTGTTACGTTCGAACTTGCTCTTCGCCATCGCGTAGATTTCCTTTAGTTGCGGTTGAAATGGTAAAGCACGCCCCAGATAAAGCCTTTGGGACGGAAAACAAGAGAGAAGGAATTTTATTTGCGGCTATTTTCCAGCTGCTGCAGGTGTTCGGCAGCAAGGTTCGCAGCATAATATGCCTCGGCATAACCAAGTTTGAAGCCCACTGAAAAAAGGAATACTGCACCGACCGCGAAAAGAAGGGTGACCGTGTTTTCGCCCTTTTTGGCCTCAAGGAATCTGTTAAGGGCAATTGAACCAGATACGCCGCTCAGGAACACCCCGAAACAGATCAGGAAAGCTCCCGCAAGCGTATGAAAATAGACCCGAAGTGCGATTGTTGCATCGGAAACAGCTCTGATCGGCGCGTGGTTCAACCACTCCAGACCAAGCAGCCCCGACGCCACGAACGCAATGTTTCCAAAGATGTTCATCCGTTGACGTGTGGTGCACATTGCACCGGCTATCAGAAGGCCCAGTCCGGGTAGTGATACGGACAGAATCAAGATTATCACGACCTGTGTCGGGAACAGATAAATCGAATTTGGAGCCTGGCGCTTCATGTTCTTGATCCAATGATTTCGGCCAACAGATAGCACAAGGAATTCGTGGGTCAATAGGCTGAAAATACCGTCGTCACCGAAACAAATAATGTTGACATTTTTCGCGACGAAGCTATTCTCAACATCAACGAAAAGGATTAGACGATGACCAAGCCGATCACTGTTGCCATCGCTGATATTCACGGCCGCCCGGACCTGTTGCAGGCCCTGAACGTACGCATCGCCGAGATCGCCAGTGAGTACGACGCGGACCCGGAAATCATCTATCTCGGCGACATCGTCGACCGTGGCCCGGATAGCCGTACGAGCATGGAGCTAGTTCATCGCGCTGTTACCGAAACGGGCGCAATCGTTATCAAGGGTAACCACGACAACTGGTTTTACGAAGCGATTTCCGAAGGCTGCGACATCGCCCTGCGTAAATGGCTGGGCAAGGGTGGCGTCGAGACGCTGACATCCTATCTGCCCGGTTGCCTCAACGATTCCATCGATTTCGTCCTGCGCAAGTTCCAGCGTCACATCGATCTGATCGCTAATGCGAAACCGTACCACGTTTCGAACGGCGTCTGCTTTACCCACGCAGGTATCGAGCCGGGCGTCGCGCTTGCTGATCAGGACGAATATAACCTGATGTGGATCAGGGACGAATTTCTGAACCATGTCGGTTATCTCGACCACATCGTGGTTCACGGTCACACTGTTGTTGGTGATCGTCCGGTCGTGACCGAGAACCGCATCTCTCTGGATACAGGTTCTTTCCAGACTGGACGCCTGACCGCTATGATTATTGACTGGGAGAAAGAAACGGTTCGTTTTATCCAGACGGACGGGGATGCATCGTCTGTCATCGATATCGAGCCTGAATTCCTTGATCGCGGACTTGGGCTTGCAACAGAATTCCTTTTCCAGCATAAAGGTGTCCGACTTGCTGCTTGAGGGCAGGGACGTCCAAAGGAATTGCTGTGGTTAATGCCGTAGACGGAAAATTGAATGGCTCAGCCTATGCTTCCCGTGAACTCGGCCTGAGCGCCTTGCAGGTATCCGACCGGTTTGATCGGGCGATGTTTATGAGCGCCGCAGCCCGATGAAAAGAAGGTATCCCGATCCCGCAATCCTCAGCGATTTCGAAGTTCTCTTCGAGGCGCTGGAGCTGATTGCGTCTCAGGCCGACAATCACAAGGCCTCAATTGCCTATAATGGTGGTGAAAACATCGCCCTGGTGAATATTCGCAATATCGCTCAGATCGCGCTGAAGCAGGCGGCAGAGAAATCGAAGTCGGAAGGCTCATTCGTTCGCCTCAAGCTTGAAAACCATCAGCTGAAAGAGACGGTTTCGCAGTTGGCGGAGGCTCTTCGCCTCTATGGCAATCGCATGCCGCTTTCGCGCGCCAGGGAAGATTTGCAGTTCAATATTGACCGGGCGCTTTCCGCCGAAATCTGAAGAAAATGCGTTGACAGTCTTGGAGAATTCCTTCGCAATAAGGCAGCTAAAACCAGCGTATGGAATTGTTCTCATGACTGTTTTAATTAAAAGACACGCGAAAGCTCGGTTCGGCAACGCGGTTTTTTATACCTTTGCTCTGTTTATTGGCACCGTGCTGAATGTCGCCTTCGGAACCGGTGCTTTTATCTCGGACACGGTAAAAGGACTGGCTGCAATCGATCTATCGTTATCGAAGAAGGTCGCCCAGGAAGAAAACCGTCCGATCTTCGATGTTGAGAAGGGTGGCGACCGGTTCTTTGTTCTCAATTACATGAACTCGGTTGCGGACCAGCGCTGCACGATCAAGATCATGAAGCAGGACTTGCTGAACAAGCCGGGTAGCCCATGCCAGAGCTACGGAGATCACCTGATTTACACCAAGTTTGATGGCGACCGTCAAATCATCCTCGGCGTGATCAAAGGTCGTAACATCGAAACCAAGGCCGTTGTCGTCCCGAATGAGTGGCAAAACGGAGAGTGGCGCGTTGCGGCTGTTCCCAATTTCGACTGGGCAGAAGCTGCTCGGATTCTAGCTGCTGGAAACGCTCACTGATCTGGTTGTGGCATTCCTGCATTGCTGGTCTGCCACAATTCCCATTTACGCCTCTGGTAGTCTGCAGCGAACCTTGCTACGATTATCACATCACTAAATGGTTTCTTGTCGCTCCTGGGGATGGCTCCGGGTTCGCCAGCGGCTGAGGGAGTATGTATGCCTGCGATAGATTTCGTAGCCGATGTCCACGGCTATGCCGACCACCTGGAAGAACTTCTCAAAAAACTTGGTTATCGATATCGGAACGGTGCTTACCGTCATTCCGATCCGAACCGCATGGCCGTTTCCGTCGGTGATCTGATGGACCGTGGACCGCGCCAGTTCGACAGTATCGATATTTTCCGTCGCATGAGAGATGCGGGTACAGGCACTGCGTTGATGGGGAACCATGAGCACGCCGCCATTGGCTGGATCATGCCGGATGAGCTGGTGCCTGGAAACTTCCTGCGCAAACGGAGCGAGAAGAATTACAGGCAGCATAAGGCATTTCTTGATCAGATCGGTGAAGGCTCCGACCTGCACAGAGAGCTTGTTGCCTGGATGATCACCATGCCGATCATCTTCGACGGCGAGGGTGTCCGCGCGGCGCATGCCTGCTGGGACCCGAAAGCGCTCCTTTCCTTCGACCGGAATTTCAGTGCCGATGCTTCGCTTCCGCTCGATGTTCTTCTGCGGACCTACGTGAAGGAAAGCTGGGAGCAGGATGCCATCGACCAAATCCTGCGCGGTCCGGAAGTCGATCTGCCAGAAGGCGTCTCTTATCTTGATGCTCAGGGGACCCGCAGGACGACATCGAGGTTACGTTGGTGGGATGAAACGCTTACGACCTACCGCGACGGTGCGATTACCGACGACGTTTCCTTCGAGCAGATTCCGTTGACACCGCTGCCGGAGGAATCGCTTATCGTTGATCGAGACCCCCGCCCGATGATTTTCGGCCACTACTGGCTGCCTGGAGAGCCTAAGCTGCTTTCCGGCCGCCGAGCCTGTCTCGACTTCTCGGTCGCAGCAGGCGGCCCTCTGGTCGCTTACCAGTGGGATGGTGAAGAAACTCTGATGGCTGAAAACCTGGTCAGCGTTGGTGGACCCGATTTAGCGGTCGAAAAGGCAATGGCGTTCGGTGGGTAGCCGCCGTCACTTGCTTGGCTGTGGCCAACTGACGTCGAAGATGTCGATCTGTTCGCGACCGATCATATAAAGCATATCTACGAGTTCCAGGAGTTTTTTGTGGAACTCAAGCGCCTTCGGACTTTTGGGACTGGCGGCATCTTTGATGGACCACGCGATGCCGTCAATTTCTCGCGCAAGCGAGATCAAGACCGCCTGTACGGATGATCTTTCGAGTTCCAGCAGCCTTTCGGGCGTTTTATCCTCAAGATAAAGAAGGGCGAGGCCTATCCAGTTTTGCTCGATATGCACCTCGGGGTAGTATCCTTTCCGCCTGCACAGTGTATCGAGGAATTTCAAAGCTTTCGGCACGATATCGACAACCACGCCGAGGTCATACGGAGCGTGCTGCTTGGCCACGTTCCAGTCGATTGTGCTTTTCCAACTTTTAAGCGCCTCTTGCACGACGATCCGGTGAATGGATTCACGCACGGTCTCGGTGTCGTGCGCCTTTTGGTCGAGAATTTGAGGCACATAGTAAAACAAGGTCGCGATGTTTATGTCATCGACGACGAACGCATCACCTGCAACCTTCTTGGCGATTCGTTCGGCCTCATTCCAAAGGAGTTTGCGAGCACCTGCTTTCTTGCGTGACGCAATTTCCTCTTCGATCTTTATCGAGGCCGTCGCGCCAATGTCGTGCAGAGAAAAGGACATGAAAACTCGCTCTATCTTTGTTCTGGCTGGTCTCGATTACGGGCAGAAGACCAGTTGGCGTTCACCGTTGCGTGTGACAACGTTCCAGCCCGGGGTCTTCTTCGGTGCCGCAATTTTCTTTGGTTCGGTGACAGCCGCGAGGATCATCTTCGGCTTGTCGGTCGCAGCCTTCGAAACACGCGTCCTCTCGGCAGCAATTCGGGCCAGTTCTTCACCACGCCGCGCCAGTTCTTCCTTATGGATGAAGGCCTGGACCTTTTCGAAGGCCCCGACTTCGATCTGTCGGATACGTTCGCGTGAGACACCGAATTCTCCCGAGAGCGTTTCGAGTGTCTTGATATCGTCCTCGTCGACCATGCGACGCCATTTGAAGATTGCCGCTTCGCGTTCGTTGAGTGTGCTCACGGCGCGCTGAAGTATGTTGTGTCGCGCAGATCGTTCATCCCAATCGGCGACGACTTCTTCGGGAAGCGGAGCGGTGTCCGGGATGAAATCACCGAATTCGCCAGTACCTTCCTCCTGTCCGGTCGGGTCGCTGAAGGATTTGGTTCCGGTCGAAAGAGTATGGATGATACGGACGGTATCAATGTCACACTCGCAAGCTTTGGCGATTTTCTTGTAGATTGCCGCGACGTTGCCGTTGCCCGATGCGAGTGCAGTCTTGGCCTTGCTCAACAACATCAGGACTTTTTTGTTTTTCGCGGTGTTCGGGATTCGAATACTGGACCGATTTTTCATCATGTAATCGGCCATGAAAGCTTTGATCCACCAGGTCGCGTAGGTGGTCAGGCGGTGACCCTTGCTGACGTCGAATTTTTGGACAGCCGTCATCAGACCCATGTTGCCTTCCTGGATCAGGTCTTCGGCACTGAAGCCGTATTTAGCCCAGACCATGGCCATCTTGACGACCTGGCGGAGATGGGAATTTACAAGGAGATTACGAGCGTCGCTGTCTCCATGTTCCTCCAATCGGCGCGCAGCCGCTGTTTCTTCGGCCAGCGTCAGATATGGCATCGCCTTTGCCTTTGCGATGAAATCGCGGGCGGTAGGAGTTTCAGCGCTCTTGGCAATGGCGATTGCGGTGACCATAAGAAATTATCTCCTTGCAAATCTCTGTTTCTGTCCACTTCTTTTAATGTCTTTTGTTTTTTCGTCAAGCACTATTTCAAGGCCCAGTTCGTATTTAATTTATATTTGCCACAACGTAACTCCTTTAAGGTTCTGTTAAACCTTGTTGACGTTTCGATGGGTTGACTTGCTCCTGCGATTACCGGAAATGTCATGGACAGCGCGCAAGGAATATGTCCAAATATCGGACCTCTCCATAAAGGAATTCCTATCTTGATCCGCGTGATTTCCTTTCTATTCGCACTGATTTTCTGGTTCGTGCCTGCACACGCCGCCGACAACGTCGATATTGAATTAATTCCAGGGAGGTATTTGCCCGGTTCGGACATCGCTTATGCGGGCTTGTCGATCTCGATGAAGGAAGGCTGGCACGTTTACTGGAGGTCGCCGGGGGAGGGTGGCCTTCCTCCGGCTTTCAAGATCACCTCTGCTAAAAATCTATCGGCCATGGATGTAGAATGGCCAATGCCGAGGGAGTACGAAACGAGCGGCGCTGTCAGTTTCGGCTATAGTGGCGATGTTGTCCTGCCATTGAAGCTAAAGCCTACGGCGTTCAACCAACCGATCTTCCTTGACCTCGATCTGACGCTGTACGGCTGCTCCGATGTCTGTGTGCCTTTCCGAAAGCACCTCTCTGTGATGGTGACGCCTGAAGAGAATGCCGTGCTCAGTGATGTGACGGACCGATGGTTGGCCACAGTACCGACGCATAGCGGCCAGTCGCCAATATCGGCGAAGTTGTCTGGGGATGGTTCTGAGATGACTGTCGATCTGTCTTCAACAGCATGGAAGGCCGGGTCAACACCTGTCATCGATCTGGGCCTCGATTTCGCCGCCAGGCTAAAAGGCATCGAAAGCAGGTCACTCTCTCGTTTTGAAGTGCGTAATGTCAACAACAAGACATTGACCGGTAGTGAAAAGGTTCTGTTGATGGTCGAGACGGCCGGTGGACCGGTCAGGAGCTATGCTCTCTCCCTGACTGCGAAATCGGGTGACGGCTATCTTTCTATGAGCCTGCTGATCGCCCTGGCCGCTGGTTTGATCCTTAACGTGATGCCGTGTGTCCTGCCTGTCCTGGCAATCAAGTTGGCGGGCTTCACGAAGGATCATGCCGAAAGACGCCAGAGTTTCCTTTGGACCGGCGTCGGTATCGTGGCGTCGTTTGTCGCACTATCCCTCGGCATTCTTGCGTTGAAGGCGGCCGGTCAGGCAATCGGCTGGGGCATACAGTTTCAAAGTCCGCTCTTCCTGGGTGCGATGGCAATTATCACGATGGCCTTCGCAATTGCCATGCTTGACGGCTTCATGATCCGCCTGCCGTATCGTTTCACCGACCAGCTATTGGCTTTCGGCAAGGGCTCCGGCCGCCTTGCATCCTTCTTCCAGGGGCTTGTCGCCACATTGCTTGCGACGCCGTGTTCCGCGCCTCTTGTCGGAACCGTTGTTGGCTTTGCATTCACTGCCCGTGCCTTCGAGATGGTCGCTATCTTCCTCATGATGGGCGTGGGGATGGCTTTGCCGTACTTCCTGATCTATCTCATTCCTTCAAGCAGGCGTCTGCTCCCGAAGTCAGGCCAGTGGATGGGGAAGCTCAAGGTGTTCCTGGCTCTCGGGCTTGTCGCGACCTCTGGCACACTACTCGCCTATCTTGCCATCACCAGCCTATATGCCGCATTGGCTCTGGCAGCCGTCCTTGGACTTTTCACACTTGTCCTTTTGTCCTCAAAACGTCTCGCAGCGCTCATTGTGACAGTAATGCTGGCCCTCGGGCTCCTGTCCTATCCGTTCGATTACGGCGTCAAGTCGGTGGACTGGCAACCGTTCGAGCCAGCAAAGATTTCAACGGCGGTTTCAGAAGGCAAAACCGTCCTGGTTGATGTGACCGCCGCGTGGTGCATTACGTGTAAGGTCAACGAAACCGTTGCCTTCTCCAACGCGTCCGTCGCCAGACGTCTCGGAGAAGCGGACATTGTGGCAATGCGTGCGGACTGGACCGCAGAAGATGCGGCGATTTCCGATTATCTGAAAAGCTTCGGCCGTTACGGAATTCCTTTCACCGTCGTTTATTCGAAAGAGTATCCGAACGGGAAGGTGCTACCGGAAATCCTCACTCCCGGAACATTGCTTGAAGCTCTGTGATTGTCGTTGTGCAACTCATTTGTCCGTGGTTCAATTTCTTATGTGTCATACGCCTCAAGGAATTGAATCATGGACCTCAGGGAACAAGTTTTCGCTGTTTTAGAGAAAGCTGGCGCTCTCCATGTCGATTTTGACGTCTTGAACGACAATCTACGTGACAAGGCGGTGGCAGATATAGCCTACGCTGCGGCCTTTTTCGCGGCCAATGAAGCCGCAATTGACAACGTGAAATCCTTAAATCTGACGAATGATCCGGAAGACCTGGTCGAGTATCTCAAGGATTTCGCGGATCGACGTTTCGTCGACGAAGCCGCAGATGAAGCAGGTATGGCTCGTTCCTTCTATCATGAACTTCAGATGCTTCTGGCGGGTCTCGAAATTCAAACCGGCCTTCCTTTGACGTCGCCTGAATCTTTTGGGCAGGCCTATGACGCCTATTGGCATACAACGAAATCCATCATCCTGGCTGTTCAGTATCATCGTCAGAGCCGTATTCCTGATCATGCTGAAGAAGACGAGGATTTCTAATGATCCGTCAGCAGACAGCACTCCGCGTTCTCACAGAACTCAATCTGCACGAAGTCTTCTTCCCGAACGAGTCCGAAGCCGAAAGGGAGGAGCACTGCAAGCGCATAATCAAATTCCTTGCTTTCCGTGCAGGTCGGACGGATAGCCAGTTCTGGATTGGCAGGATGGACGGCGAAAAGACCGTTCCCGAGATTCTCGGTGACATCCTCTTTATGTTCAACTTTGAACGACCATACGAGCCTTTCCAGTCTGGACCATATGACCGCGTGTTTACGGATATGGCCATCATCGAAGGCGCAACAGCGCTTGATCTGACGTCTCACTCCAAGCGGGCATATGCGATGATGGTGTACCTTCGCGGGGTCAAAAGCACGATTGAACTGTTCAAGAAACAATATGAAATCAGGAAAGAAGACGAAGCACGGATGCAGATACCATCCTTAGCGCCTGTCGACCTCGTTCCTGTCAATGAACCTGCTGATGAGCCCGAGAACGAGCAGGCAAGCCTCGTTCCTACCCTGTAAGGGCTGTTACAGACCGTGTCCGGTCTGAGCAAATCAAAGTTGCACCTTCGAAGTCCGTCCTGCTGATAGCCGTTCCCTGTTTGCGTTCAAATTCGTAATGGGTGAATGCGCCGACCACACTTGGGTGAACCGTCCTACGACCATGACCGTTGATGAGGTGCCAGAAAGCGGGGTCCGAGACCTTTGCCCATCCAAAATCGGTTGTCGAGGTGAAGGAGGCCTTCGCTTTGACCGCTTCGATGAGGCCCAGAACGACAGTTGCTGCGTAGAAATGCCTCGTATTGAGGAGTTCCAGCACCTGCTGCAGTTCCTTGTTAATCCTTTGGTCCGACTTGGTGATGAAGGCAAGTCTGGCTTCCTGTTCGGTTCCACCGCTCAGGCGTTCCCATAGTTGTTGAATGCCCCTTTTACGGTGGCGATTAAGGCTTTCGAATGACGTCCACGGGCCTTCCAGTTGCTCGACCAATGCGGGAACATCGAGGGGAATGTTTCCTGGAGCAGGTTGAACAAGATCAGTGTTGATGGAATGTGTGGCGAGGTGTGAGAATGCGGGGTCGAAACAAATCTTCATGAGTTCATCCACGTTCTTGCTGTTCTTGTCCTGAAGACTGGGAGGCGATCAGGAGTATATAATCATTCGATAGGTCTTGATTTTTCGGTTCCTTTTTGTCTTTCGCGAGCTTCTTTTCATATTTGTCATCGAGCAAACTGGTGCCGCGCGCGACTGGTCCTGACAATTCGTGGTGCAGAAAGCCGCCCTGCTGAAAGCCCATAGCCTTGTTGAAGCCCGTCAACATGTATCGATAAATGTCGCGCCCAAGCTTTGCGAAATAGTGATGATCGTGCGGACCATCGTTCGGAATCCAGCGCAGATTGTGCACGGGGGCTCCTAAATCCGCATTATATGGGTGCGTAAGCCAGGTTGCCGACATCTGATCCTGATCCACTGCATCGATCTCGGACCTGCTTCTCTTCACCATTGAAGCTGAGAGCTGTCTTATACGATCTCGCTCGCGCTGTGCCTGGTCGTAATTTGGGATGTGCGCCAGGGGAACGAGGTTCACCTGGTAACTGCGCTTGTCGTCGACAAGTCTGACATACCCGCTTTTGCCAACCGTGAACCGATTACCGTGGGTGACGATCATGTCGCCAGCTTCAAATCCCTTGAGGAGTGTCTCAATCCTGTCTTTCGTGTTGCGTTCGGCCCCGGCGATCAGGATTTTGTTGATCTCTTCGATCTTTTTATATTCCTCAGTCCGACTGCCGCTTCCGTAGTTGATCTTGTCGTTGATCGCATTTTTTCGGGTAACATGAAGCATACCCATCTTCGCAAATCGATCATGCATGAAATCCTGGAAAAACCCTGTCACTGTGCGTGCCACGGGGCCGTCTGGATATTCCGATTTCATCAGGACTTTCGTATTGGTATTCGCGAGAATTGCCTTGGTCACCTTGGGATTGGTGAGCATGAGGGAATCGAAGTCCTGGGTGGCGAAAACCAGCCCGAAATCAAGCGAACGCGCTTGCTGGGCCATGTTGTCCATTCCTGAAGTCAGGTACTGCCCGACCTCATCCATTATGAAGAGGAACGGATATCTTGAATTCGATGACCGCGTTCTGATGACGTCGCTCCATTCCCCCTGGACGGGGTTGCGCAGAGCCTGCGCCATCATCGCCTTGACCATCCCGATCATCAGTTTCCCAATGTTCTCGATGTCCGAGGACGACTTTTCGAGAGACGGCAACATGATCGTCAGGATGCGCTGGTTCAGGACGACATCCCGAATATCGATGTCCGGCGTTTCGACATCGAGGATATGGCCGAAGCCTTGTGCAAGAAGTCCAAGAGGCCGCGTCCACTGCATGGTCAGGTAATTGTGCTGTTCGTAGGCCGTGGTAGCTTGTTCCTGCAAATGCATTTTATACCCTGGAAGCAGCTGCAGGTAGGTCAGCATCTGGCTGATGATCGTCGCTGGCACCTCGGGCATGGCTGCCAGGCTGTCATATAGCTTCCTGAAGGCGGCGAGCGGCAAGGCCTCGACGATCCTTGAGACCGTCAGCGGTTGCCCCCTGTTGTTTCGGAGCCAGACCAGTGCCTGGACGACCGTGGTCATCAGCCCGATAGAGCGTTCTCGCCACATATTGTCTTCGGCCCGGGTGGCTGAAATCATGCCAGCCAGAATCTGGGAGAGTTCGTCGGCGGACAGGATCGCGAAGGGATTGCAGGTGTGCGATGTGATGCCTTCGTGTGCTTTAACGTCGGCCATCGAGAAATTCAGGAGTAGGATATCGTCGCTTCGCCCTGTCGCCGTCGCTATGGCATGAAGCTTTGAGAAGAAGGAAATGTCGCCTTTGCCATCCACCACGATTGCTCCAGTTCCCCAAAGCATCGAATTTGTCAGAAGGTTGAGCAGGAATTCCGTTTTCCCAGAGCCCGTCGATCCCGACACGAACATATGCGTCGTGACTTCACTCTTGTTGAGCCATAGCTCGCGATTGTTCCGATCTCTTCCCAGGAACAGGATGGAGTCAGCGCTTCGGGCGAGGAAATCAGTTTTCTTCATTTTTTCCCTCCCTGTGGCTCGCTGGGTCTGTAGGCATATCGGTGAGCGGAAAGGCTGCGGGGACGCTTCCGACGAGCCCTGCAAGCAGGTTTCCGGTTTCGGATGCAAATGGGTCTGCTGAATGAGGGGCGTCAACGCTGTCCCCACCACTGTCGTCACGTAGTTCTCTTGCCAGAGCTTTCTCCATCCGGGCGCGTAGTGTCGCGATGCTTATCAACTCTTCGAAGAATTTTTCTTTGAGATATGTCCAACCTTTGACGCGGCTGGAGTCAAAAGCTAAGGGTATGTAGCGAACACTCCAATCAAAGATTTTCGTTTCGTCCGGAGCCAACAGTTGTCGCGCCGCCTCGATGTCTTCCCAGTCGTCGCTGACAATTTTCTTGTCGTCGCAGATGACCTGGGACAGCATCGCCCCGATTTTTTCTGTCCGAGCTTTGAACTTTTGCCGGAGGATTTCTTCAATCATCTCGGCGTCGTCATCGCTCGTGACGTCGAGCCATATCACGACAGCGGCTGCCAGCTTTTTCCGTTGTTCTTCATCCAGTTGAAGGCCGCTAATTCCAGGAATTTCCTGCTTCTGCAGGCAAGCATCCACGAGCCTGGCGATTTCGTCTGACCACAGTCCCGTGTGAACAAAAGCGGCGACCATTCGGGACATGTTGGCTATTGAAACGGACGTCATTTCGTTTTCGAAGACCATCCTGAACTGCCCCTTGTAACGCAGCGGGTCCTCGTAGACATGGCATTCACGGCATGAAATCCTAACTGCATTGGTGCCAGCCTTCTTCCAGCGAATAAGACCCTGCTCTATGAATTTGCAGGTTTCGCATTCAAGTTGCTTGTCCGAGGGGGCAAGAATTTCCGTTCTGAAATCCGCCATGTCCATATCCAATGTTGGCATCGTTAACAAGGATCGATTTTATCCGGCGATTTGACAACAGAATTTCTTTCCTATTTTACTGAAATCTAGTCAGAGCAAGGAATTCTGGAATGGCAATTGTTATCAATGAGTATCTGGTTCAGGTAGGTGCCAAGAAACTGGCGGAGCGGGCATTTCCCGGCGTTGCCTGGTCGGCGCTGAAACCGGAAGTCCAGAACAGGTTCTGCAATGATTTTCGCGATGCCTTCAACGCGGCGTCGGAAGCACATGATGGCCGCGAAGGTCGTTATCATCTCGACACCGTGGTTTACCAGCGTGGCGATGAATGGGTTCTGGAAACCACAGGCACCATCAACGACACTTACATGAGTATCCGGCGCACAGAGCCGCTTTCGATTCCTGTTGAGGAGGTTCCCGAACTGCCGAGCTACAGGAAGGCGGAAGAGCCCGAAGACGAGCCTGTAGCGGCTCCGGGCCTTTGAGTGCAGGCTGTCCCGTGTCCTGGGACTAAGGACGCTTACACCAAACAAAAAGGGCGACAGTGGTGTCGCCCTTTTTGTTTTCGGATCAGTCTGGACTTAATCCAGCCACTTGTAATCCGTCATCGACAGTTCGATGACGCGGCCGGTTGTCATGAAGACAATCAGGCCTCGGCCAATTCCCTTGGCGTCCAGGTACTTCCGGACCTGATCGATATAATCATTGATGGCCTTCTTTGACGGGTTTACGTCACTCTTCCAGTCGATGACGCTTGCCACGTAGGCGTTGCCATCGGCCCCGGGAGGCAACACTTCGGCCGCATCCATGATGCCGTACATGATCTTGGTCCGACCCTCGACCACCCGGCGCGAGGACGTGCCGAGTTCAGGAATGAGCCTTGGCCGCAGTTCCTTGACGACCGGGATGTTCAGCGTTGTCACCACGCAGCGGGCAAGCTCGTAGGCGCTCAAATCTTCAAGATCACGGAGTTCCCGGGCAACGATCTGTTCGATGAGTTCCTTGGCGCGCGACTGGAGTTCCGGCTGCTGATCGGATGTCTCGCCCGTCAGAACCTCTTCCATCAGCTTGTGAAGGATGACACCGCGTTCCTTGCTGCCGCGAATACCGGCATATGGATCGAGGTCCGGAACGGCGTCCATCAGTTCGTCGATGGAGAGCCTGGAGGTCAGCGCCATCGTCCCCTCATGTTTGGAAGGTGTGACGAAATCGATCAGAGACGTCTGCGCTTCTTCGAGCTGGGCCGTGTTCATGTCGAACCTGGCCTTGTCTTCCAGATTGACCGAGGTTTTTTTTACGCTCCAGTCGGCAGGGATCAGGTGAGCGATATCAATCTTCGGCACGACCTCTGTATCAATGTCGAGGAGTTGCGCCCAGGCTTCGCCCCGCGTTTCCAGATTCTCGATGCGCGGGAGAATGAGCAGGTTCTGCGCACGGGTCATTGCCACATACCAGAGACGGAACCGTTCCATCCGGTTTTCCATATCATTGTGTGCAGCGGCCAGTCCATAATCCGACGGCTTCATGTCGAAGAATGGCATCGACATTGTGCCAGCGGCGCTGTTCTTGATGAGCGGTGGCGGACGCAGGAAGGATGTCATCGTGTTGATCGGGAACACGACCGGCCATTCAAGGCCCTTGGCGCTGTGCATGGTGATGAAGCTGATCGCATCTTCCTGGCCATCGGGACGGCCTTCTGACGTGCGTTCCGCATCTTCCCAGGCGGCACGCATCGCGTCGGAGAAGGCTCGGAAACCACGAACCGAGTAGGACGTCGACATTTCGAGAAATCGGTCGATGTTGGCGAGGCGTCGTTCTGGCGAGGACTTGAAACGGGCTCGGACCTTCGGTCGGATCATGAACAGGTTTACGGCTTCCGACAGAATGTCATGCGGGCTCTTTTTCAGGGCTTCCGCGCGCAGCATCGCAAGTTTGGTAAGGGTGTCGATCAGGACTTCATTGGTCAGGATCGAGGTATCCATGCCGACAGAGAGGAAATTCAGCGAGCCGTTGGCGCGTTCGCCCAGCCGATGTGTCTCATCGAGCAGTTCCTGTTCTGTCAGGCCGATCAATGGACCGCGAAGGAATGCGCCGAGCGCCAGTGTATCGCGCTCATCGGCAATCGTTCGGGTCAGCGCGATCATGTCCTGAATTTCCTGCTGGCGGTACATGCCCTTGCCAGCCTGGGACGCAATCGGAATGCCTGCTTCTTCGAGCGCATTCTCATAGTGATAGAGTTCCGTACCCTGGGGGACGAGGAAAGCGATGTCGCCTGGACGGCAGACATGGTATTCGCCGTTCTTCTGCCGGATCGGATAGTTGCCGATCAGGCTCTTGCACAGGTCTGCGATGGCAGTCGCTTCGGCCTTGCGCCAGTCGGATACGTTCGGCTTGGGCAGCTTGGTGTCGACGTCAAACCAGGTGACCGCCGGAATGTTGAGTTCGGAGCCACTGTTGTGAAACGGTTCCAACCTCTCGAAACCCGGATTTGCAGCAAACTTTTCCGCAAACACCTCGTTTACGTATTCGAGGATCGGGGCCTGCGAACGGAAGTTCACGTTGATCTTCAAGAGCGCATCTGGGTCCGCTTCCTGCAGCCTTGACCGCATCAGCGTATAGGTTCCGACGTCTGCGCCACGGAAACGATAAATTGCCTGCTTCGGGTCTCCGACGAGGAAGAGGCTGCCGGGGCGGGGCCTTGAAACGCCATCAACGACCTCAAAGGTCAGCAGCATCAGGATTTCGGTCTGGATACGGTCGGTATCCTGATATTCGTCGACGAGGATGTGGCGATACCGGTCGCTCAGCGCTTTGCGGACTTCCGGATAGTTCTGAAGCAGGCTCACTGCTGAGCGGAGCAGGTCGTCGAAATCGAGCGCAGCTGCTTCTCGCTTGAACGTCTGATACTGTTCGATCAGCGGAAGAACGGCGTTGCGAAGTTCCTGCACAGCATAGCTCGCGGCGATTTCCCGGAGTGTCAGATAGGCGGTCGCGAAACGGTCATATAGGGCTTCGGCTTCCTGGAAGAGGGTATCGCCCATGCCTTTCGGCGCTGCCTTTGCCCATTTGCCCTTGCAGCGATACTTCTTCACGTCGCCGCCGGTGGCTGTGTAAATCGCGTTGTTGAGGCCGAGCGTCACCATGTTCATCACGGCAACATGCGGGACATCGAACTTGAACGCCGAGACAGCGGCATAGATCGAGCGGGTTGCCGCAACGATATCGACATGCTGCCCATCGACATTTGACCAGAACGGCAGATTATCGTTCCAGTCGAGGAAAGCCTTAGCGGCGTCGAGGTACGGCTTCGTCACCGTCTCATCGAAGATCGCTTCTGACACAGTGATTTCAGCGGGATCGCGCAGGGCGTTGGCAACACTCCGGATTGCCGGAAGAGCGCGGCCTGGATCGTGCATGATCATGGCGGCGATAAGGCTGTCCCGGCCTTTCTCCTCGGTCAGCTCGTCCCGCAGCCATTTTTCGAAGACGTCGTTGAACGCCAGATCGGCATCCGGTCCCGCGATGATGGTTGCACCTGGATCGATGTTGGCTTCAACAGGGTATGGCTTAATCAGTTTCTGGCAGAATCCGTGGATGGTGGAGATCGTCAGCGACCCGATGGCGTGCTGAGCCCGTTGCAGGTTTGCCTTCTGTTCATCGGTGATGACGTCCGTGAAGGCCGTCTGAAGCTCCACACCGATTTTTTGGGGTGCCTGCCATGCAAGGCAAAACTCGATACCTTTGCGGACACGGCCGAGGAGTTCACTGGCAGCGGCTTCCGTGAAGGTGATGGCGGCAATGTTCTTCGGATCAATCCCGTTTGCAAGCATGCAGATGACGCGAGCTGCGAGCACCGACGTCTTGCCGGAGCCAGCGCCTGCCTCGACGATGAACGATGAACCGATTTCGCGCACAGCCCTGTGGCGCTGTTTCATGTCGACAACGGTCATTTTTCACTCCAAAGCTGGACGAGAGCAGGTGTGCGCGTCTCGGATTTAGACAGGCTCTTCGGCAGGTAGGTTGCCCCTGCATTGGCCGGAAGAGCGAACAGGTGCTGGTTGAACGTGTCTTCTGCGCCCTTGCCGGGAACAGCCAGGCCGCTCAAGAGGTAGTTCGCGGCGCTCTGAACGTAGAGGGCCATGTCGGACACGAGGGTATCCATGTCTTCGGCTGCCGCGTATTGGCCGGAAGACAGGTAAAACAATCCGGCTTCGACTTCCTTGACGGTTTCGATCAGCGTTTTGACAGCCGTGTAGTAGATCGGCCTTTGCAGTTCCTCGCCACCCTTCAGCCGGATTGCGTCCAGGTCCTTGGGTGTCTTGCCCGTCTTGTAGTCTACGATCCGCGCGGTTTCCATGTTCCCGCTGAGAGTGAGCCGGTCGAGAATACCCTCGACATGAATGTCGGTACCCTCAATTTTGACCATGCAGTTCGCGAACAGGGGCACGCCATTGCGAATATTCTTCTCTTCGTTGCCGAAGGGGATTTCGCAATGTGTGATCTGACCGGGCAAGGGTTCGAAGTCGAACGTCAGAGCTTGCTCCGCCATCTTCTGCGCGCGTTCGAGTGTCTGGTGCCAGATCAGGTCTGGTGGGATCGGTTGTTCGGTTGCAGTCTTCTGCGCGACGAGGATACGTGCTCGCTTGATGGCGGCAACGAGTTCTGTTCGCGGCGCAGCCTGGAACCCACCTTGCTCTTCAAGGGATTCCACAGCCTGTTGCAGAATCGCATGGAGCAGGTTTCCGAACTGTCGGGCGTCGACGAGCAACGGTTCGTCCTCGTATTCCGGGGCGCGGAAACCAAGGCAATACTGCCAGACGAACGAGATCGGGTCGCGTAGCATTTTGCGAAGCGAGGTTGCCGACTGAACCTTGCTCAAGGTGGCGACAATACGGGGATGGTTCTCACTGACGATACCGTCGTGCTCGGTCCACTCGTCCGAATACCAGTTCGAAATGACGCTGTTTGCGCGTTTGGCGAATGGCAGCGTTGAGAACTCTTCCGGACGGCAGAACAGTCGGTCGCCCTCTGACATGGTGTTTTCGGCAATCCGGGACCGACCGAGTTCAATCGCGTTTTTCAGGACGATTGCTGGTAGCAGGCCACTTGGCTCGCATTTGCGGCCATCGCCATCCCTGCGTGGCCAGGACATCGTGAGATTGCGGGTCGTCGTGCAGATCGTCTTCCAGTCGGCTTCATCCAGCTGATGCAGAGGCATCGGATTGAGTTGGTCTCCGGGGATCACATGATCCGGGATCAGTGCATCTTCAGTATCGAAGCGTGGCCAGGAGTGGGACGTCATCCCGATCAAGCGGACATGGCTGCGAGGGCTGCTGGCAAGGTTTTCGGCGCTCATAAAGCAGGGATGGAGCAGCGGGTTCAGGTCATCCGTTACACGGATAGCCGGAATAGTCTTGTCGAGCGCGTGGGCAGGACCATCACGCAGTGCGCGCTTCCAGATGTCGTGTGCCTTGCCGGAAAGAACGGCTTCACCGATCTCAGCAGCATGTTCCACGCCACCTGTCAGGAGCTTGACAAATGGGAGGATGCGCTCGCGGATCGGCGTTGCTGATTGCTTCTGGAGAGCCGCGACCCACCGTTCGTAGGTCGTGAGCGATGCATCCTGTTTCAGATGGTGTGTCCAGTCTTCCGGGAGCCCGTTGATCAGGTCAGCGCTCTTGCGGCAAAGCTCGATGAGGCGACGAACGCGTTTTTGAGAAATGCCGCGCAGGAGAATGTCTGCCAGCGCCGCACAGGCCTGTCCCTCGGCGGTGTGGATCGAAGACATGCCATGAACGAGATGTATCTTAAGTGAGGCTTCCGCTGCCGCAGACGTGAATATGTCGTCGTAAGCGCTGGTTGAGGTTGTCGCAATCGCGATCTCACTGCCATCGACGCCATCGATCATCAGCTGACGGACCCATCGGATGGCTTCAACCACTTCGTGCCGCGCGTTGGCGCAGGTGACCGCAGCGGCTTCTGGTGTGGTTGGCAGCGATCTGACAACCCTGATCTTGTCCGAAAGCCATGCGGGCGTGTCGCGTGGACCAGCTTCCCAGATCAAAGGCTTTCGTTCCGGCTGGTGCTCGGCGATGGCAAGAATGAGGGATTGCCATACTGGGTGGAGATTGGTCATACCCCTGATCGTGATCTGACCGAAGATGCGCGATGAAAGATGCGCCCGTTTAACCGCAAGGTCACGCAGATCGACCGGTCTTTTCATGTTGGCGGGCATGCGTTCGAGGACGGCTTCTTCAAGCGCGAGGATCGCTTGCATGCGCGGCAGATGCCTGACCGTGTCTGGATCGATACCCGACATCCAGAATTTCATCAGAGACGAGGCAGCGGCTTTTGCCATGCCCGGTAGCGTCTGAATACCGTTCAGTTCTCCCATGTCAACGTCAGGGAGCACTTCAGCGACAAATTCACGTAGCGAGACGATATCGACCATTTCCAGCATGCCGCCTGCAAGGCGAGCTGCCACATGCTCGATGGCCATGACCTGAAGCCCTTCGACTCCTCGCGCTGCTGCGAAGAAGCGTTCGCTTGCCATTGCCAGACGTCCATTTCGGATCGCGGTGCTCTTGATTTCGTTAAGATAGGAGTTATCCGACATGCGTCCGCCAAATTGTTGACTTTTCCACTTCCTATTTAGCTGAAGCGGGATCAATGTAAAGGGCGAATGGGAGTTTCATGCGCGATTATGAAGGAATTCTCTAGTGAGGTTTAAGCGACCAACTGCGCCTGCATTCCCTTCACGATATAATTCGACGGCAAGATTGTCGCGATGCTACGAGTTGCCTTTACGATCACGGCAATAAGGCCGCTTTTCATCCGCTTATAGTATTCGATTTTGGTTTCGTGGATGACGGTCGCCTGATTGAGGTCGTGGTATAGTTTTGTGCGGAAATCCTGCAGGTCCATGTTTTCCTCGATATATGCTACGAGGTCGTTGTCGCTTACGTGTTTCCAGGACGGTTTGGAAAGCATGACCGCTGCTTCGATCCTGATTTCAGTGAAATCCATGTCGAAGCCACGTTCGAGGAAGCGTACCAGCGCGTGCGATGAAATTCGGGTTTTAGCCATCACATAGCCTCCTATGCCGGTACAAAGGAGTTAAATGGTGCGACAAGAAAGTTCCCTCGTAAACCGATTTAAGGAATTTTGCGCAGAAATCCTTTGCTTGCTATTGACGGCGTGCCCATACCAGGTCTGAATTCCACTCCTGTTTATTCTGACGATCGGATTTGTAAAAATGGGACTCCGCTCTTTCTCCGACGAAGGGTTTCCGTCGCTTCTTTCGTTTTTCTCGCCATCCGTTTCTGGCTGGAAACTGCATGTCCCCGATATCGGTGCCAATTCCGGCTTCCCGGGGCCGTTCGACTGGAATGACCACTTTGATGACGATGACGGTGTGCTGATCGTTCCTCAGACGACGTTCCCCGATATCTCTGCCGAGCCTGGCTTCAAGGCGGTCGAAGAAGATACGGGCTCCTTCGCTTTCATCTCGTTTCAGCGTTCGGCCACATGGGAAGAGGGCGTTCTGATCTATCGCATTGCTCTGCCGAAGATCGTCAAGACCAGCAAAGATCGTGAGGTTGGTGTCAACATGGAGCTGTCGGCGGCGCTTGCTGCGGTTTGTCTGCAGATGCAGACCGACTGGCTTTGGTTGATCGAGGAGCTGAAATCTCACCAAAGCGACTGGACAATCCGGACCATCGTCGATGTTTCCTCGTCGGTGCCGGATGAGGTGAAGGAAGCGTTCTATGAGATATCGAACGATGCGGCTTGCCGTTTTTATGACGATAATCCGAGGGTAGGTCAGTTCACCGGCTTTGAGGAACCTCGCCTGGTTATGATCGGAGCATGAGGTTGTTCATGGCTTTGACCCGCGATCAGATGGGCTACCTGGAAAGTTCGGTTGAACTTCGAGCCGGTTCCTGTCTCCGCGAAGCATGACTAAGGGTTGCTGATGCTCCCCTCCCGCCAGAGGCCTCTCCACAGGCGTCAGCTTTGCGACGTCTTCGCCGTAAAGCCCGTTCGGGCATAGTCTGCCCTACGTCTTGATTGATATGTTGCAGTCCAAGGGCCTGAAGCCCGAGGCGGCGCAGGTTCATCGCCGCATTGAGGTCCCGGTCAATGACCAGACCACAGTCGCACCGGAAGGTGCGATTGTGGAGACGCAGCTTGTCGTCTCCTGTTTTTGGGAGGTCGCCATGGGCATTCAAGCTAGCCGGAATCCCCTACACACATGATGACCCGGCCGAGACCTGGATGTTTCCCGACCAGCTGGGTGATGGACAAGAGCGCAACGCCTGATTAAAACCGGATCGAACGCGGCACAGGCTTTGCCGTTATTCCGGGATAGTGCATGTTCGACTTCAAAACAGTGGAAATACCGGCGCGTATGCGTCATTTGCCGAAAGATCGACGGGGTTATCCAATCCCGGTGAACGTGCTGGTCGACAAGACAGGCAAGCCGCATTTCACAATCAATGACGACGAAAAGCGGCAGGTTCACTTGCGCAAGAAGCAGTGCCCTATTTGCGGTGGGGCTTTGCTCCGTGGTCGCTGGACGGTCGGCGGCCCGGCAAGTGCATTCATGGAAGGAGGCGCTTACATCGACCCGCCGATGCATTACGAATGTTATCGATATGCCATGCAGGTTTGTCCCTATCTCGCTCTCCCTTCTTTCACTAAGCGTATCGATGCCGGTACCGTTAAAAGAGAGGACGTCGAAAAACACCGAATTTTCATCGACAACACGGTTCTGGAAGGCCGTCCGCCGTTGTTTGTCGCCGTGATGCACCTGGGAGAGGAGTATCAGACTGACGTTTTCGGCACCATTCATCGATTTAAACCCAAGCGCCCTTATCGCAACATCGAATATTGGCAGGATGGGAAGGAACTACCTGCTGCGGAGGGCAAGGCGCTTGCTGACGCCTATCTTGCGGAAAAGGGACAATCGATGCTGGACACAATCAAGGCTGGTAAGGGTCCAACCATTGTGCCGCTAGCCTCGAAACCGGCCAAGGCACAGGTCGGTTAGTCATAAGCAACAGTATGGTGTTCAATCACCGAAAGCCATCGGAGTTTACGCCATGACAGAAATGACCAAGGTTGCGTTTTATTACGGGTTGAACGCGAAATCCCATATTATCGATCACCTCGTGCAGCCTGAGCCATCACTATCCTGGGTTCCGGCTCTCCTCGATACGCAGCAGCGAAATCTCTACCAGTTAATGGGCCTCGCCAACGTATCGACCGAAGCCTGGCGCGACTATTTGATTACGAAATATGGCTTCGACCCTGCCAAGCCAACGGCTGAAGGTCTATTGAGGGCGGGCGTTGACCAGTCCCGTATCTCGTTCGCCATGGAAACGGCTGCCGAACTGGCCGAGGCCTGGGAAGACCCTGAAAGCAGGCTTTGGAGCCATGACGAGGACTTTCCTGCCAATTTGACGCCCGCTCAAGTCGAAGAAGTGTTGGCTGAAAGTCGTGGGCGCGGTACGCCCGTCATCGTATTCCAGGCTCCAACGGAGGTCGTCGAGAAGGCCCTTGCTGAGGATAATCAGATCACTTTGACTGGTGTGAACGGGATTTATGTCGGCCTGAGCGATCCCATCAACGGTTATGGGTGGTCACCTAGCCATGTGAACGCTGTCACGTTCCGTCCATCCGCTGAAGGACTTGTGGTTCTGGGCGAGCACGCTGTCTTCGAAAACTGTGTCGACGACGCCTATACGGCAGGTGTAGCTTTCGAACCGGGTGTTCCGCTGAGGCTTTCGAGCCGTTCGGAGGAAACTTCTAGCCTCTCGCCACCGCCTGTGCGTGATGAACGCGAGGCGGCTCCATCCATGCGGATGTGACGCATCAGGCGTTGATCAGGATACGGTTGGACTTAATCTTCTCGTGAAGTCGTCTGATATCGGGTTGTTCCCCGAACTTCACTGAGATCGCATCGGCCGTATCCTGCCACTTCATGGCCATATCCTTCCGGCCATGGACGAGCGCCGCTGTGATGAGAGTCTTGGTGGCCTCCATCGCAATAATAGCGATCTTTGCGTTCCAGTTCGACAACGGCTTCTCCATGATCACCGTCAGTCTATGTCCCCAGATTGGCAACTTCGAATAGTCTTTTATGGCGTAGTAGTTGATCATTTTCAGGGCTGTCTGCATCTGCGCCTCGACACACTGCCTGCATTCATACCCCGGCATCCTGTTCATGACCTCGGTCATGTTGAGCGCCCACCGTTCCGCCGCTTCCGGGTGCTCGTTCTCAAGGAAGGTCTCGATAACCGTTGCGATCATCTTGACCTCACTGCGCATGATTTCGACCTGGTTCTGCTCGTGTTGCTTGACGCTGTTGGCCTTCTCGGTCGGCATTGACATCAGGTTCTTTGCCCAACGTTCTACGTCGCCCAATCTGCCGTATTCCCGGTAGCAGGTAATCGCAGCTGATGCCATGGTGGCCCATGTTGGTTCCAGTGCCCGTCTGCTATTGATCGGTATCCGCGCTGCAAGGGACCTGAACTGCTTGGCTGCCTCTTCCATGTCCGTCATCTTGCCCAATGACGCGTTGGTCAGCATGAGTTCCGTTGCCATATGGGCTTCAGCCATCAGCATTTGCGTATCAACGGCTGAGTTGAAGTTTCGATTGACCTGCTTTGCCCGGTCCAGCCATGCTTGGATCAGACCAGGTCTATCGAGCCGAGCGTAAAAGGATGACGCCGACCTCGCGATCTCGAAGAAAATCCGATGCACCGGCACGGATGCTCCGCAAGCCGGATGTTCCATGAATTTCATCACCATTGAGGTGAGCTTTTCCAATTCGGTCTCATTCTTGCGCTGACCAGCATCGTAGATCATGGCAAGGAACAGGTGCATCGTCGATGCGGCGTTGCCGATATTGATGTCATTCAGTGCCTGTTCCAGCTCTTCCTGGCAACGGATGTACAGCGTGTTGCCGAGCGCGTCATCTACCTTCGCTTTGTAACACGTCAAAAGCGAAGCCATCGCCATCCTGCGATATTCGTCCGACTGCCGAAGCTGCGGCAGATTTGCCGAGCGTGTGTGGCCGTAAAACCTCTGGAAGACTTCGCGGGCGTCGTCAGTGAGGCCAAGGTCGGCAAGCTTCTCCTGCAGCTTCGGCACACTCTCCGCATAAAGCCGGAAAAGGTTCTCATTGTCTGGGCTGGAGAACCAAAGCTCCTCGATCCGGCGCGCAGCGATCCTCACGTCGAATGGGTGGTCGCCTTCCAGAGCGCTGGCGATCAGGCGGGCCTCGTGTTCCCGGGCTATCGAGAATTCGGGAGCCATCTGGTTGAACAGGTGGCTCAGTTTTTCCGCAGTCGCCATCCTCTTTGCCGACGGCCATCTGTTTTTCAGAAGGTTTGCGATCCGGGAGCGCAGGGCATGCGGGTTGAGCTTGACGTGCGATGCAATAAGCTGTCGAAGATCGTCGTCGCCCATATTCTGCAGCAGGATGAAGGCAATCTCGTCGGCCATCATGCATGGCTGGATTGCAGGGATAGTCCCGTCCAGGATGCGCACGCGGGTGCCCCGGAAAATCAGGCAGAGCGTCGCCAACGGCTTTCTGCTGACAAGTTCAGGGGGCATCTCGGCGTAGCTCAATGGGCCACAGAAAACGCTCAGTTTCAGCAAATCCAGCGCGTTCATATGTTTTGCGAGCGTGTGAATCTGCTCTGCATGAAAGAGCATATCTGTCGCCGCGTCTTCCACATACAGCAGCGCGCCCGGATTTCCATCGCATTTTTGAAGATCGTCAAGAGAGGCTTTCGGTGATATCGCGGTCAGTGCCTTGTATGGCAGTTTCTGCAGACTGCATTCGTGCAGGAGACGAAATATGATCGTCATGTCCGGATGGTCCAGGTCGAAGGCGGGCGGCTTCGAAAGGCATTGCCCAGCGAGGACGACGATCACCAGCGGTTCCCGTTCAAGCAGCGATCCAACCAGTTGCCAGAGGTGCGAACGCGCGTCCGCGTCATCTATGAATACAAGCGTTTTCCGTCGGAACCTAAAACGCGACAGAACTTCGGGAGTTACGTCTAGTTTGAGGAAGCCAGTATCCCAACCAGCGTTGCGCATCATCCTCATCAGCTCAATGCCGAGACGGGTTTTTCCCATTCCAGGGTTTGCTGAGATTGTAATGTACTTGTTCCTCTCACAGGTCTGAATCTTTCGAAGCAATTCATTCAACAGCCCATCGCGCCCATGAAAAGGGACATGTCCGCTCACCAGATGGATGTGATCATCCTTTCTGCTGAGGTTGTGGTCGTCGAGAATGTGCGGATAGATCGGCCAGAGCTTCCCGATCAAAGGACGGTTTTTGTCTGGAAGAAACGCGAGTGTAAAGGTCGCGATCAGTGCGCAAAACAGAGATATCGTGATGATCAGGCCGTCATTTATGGAGATCGCCGTCGCCTTGTGCCATAGCTTCGGACTCTCCGCCAGCCGCTTGCTGTGGGTCGCTTCACTGATGAGCCGCTTGAAATGTTCGACAATGGATGACGCGTCATCAAGAACTAGGGCTGTCAGGAACAATGACAGTCCGATGATCAGGCCAACGAATATAGATTTGGCAAGCGGTTCGTTCACGCGTCGCAAGTGCCGACCTCATGGCAGGGTGTCGCTGCCCCATATCCTTATGGTCATTCCTCGGCAAGTGCGAATTTGCAACAAGGTTAAGACGTTAGGCGGTTCCGCTCACGCCGTTCACCATGCCGAGGCCGTCGATCCCGCGAACAGGAAGCAGCTTTTCCTTGTCGCTTTGTTCAAACCAGCGATGGAATTCTTCAGAGACATCGACGCCGTCATGGATGATCGAAATGGTTTTCGACCGCTCGACTTCGTCCCATCCAGTGCGTTCCTTCTCCAGACTGCTGAGCACAACCATTCGACCAACTCGTTCAAACACTTGCGTTTTCAAGCTGGCGATGAGGGTCGCGATGATGCAGAAGTTTGCATTGAAGGCTCTGCGGGCACAGAAAAAGTAAGGACTCAGGGCCAAATCGTCGAAAATGTGGATGAATGGGTCGTTGTCGCAAAAGTTCTTGAACAGGTTTTGCCGATTTTCTTCCGTCGCCTGATTGCCCGCGACACTCAAAAGGAATGAGCCCGATGGGATCATTGCTTCGAAACGCTTGATAAATGGCAGATTGCCAAACACGGTACACATCGAATTGCGCGTGAGTGCAACGACGCGATAGCTGAGAGCTGCAAGGTCGGAGGGTTCTCGACGATCTTCGCCGGAAAAGATAATCACTCGGCTCTCGTCCCGGATCACGAAGTTCGGGTTGCAGGCCGGTGCCGGTGGGTTGTTGATGATGTCATTTCTCGGGAAGTTCGTTGTCATCCGAACATTCATGACGTCATCGCGTGGGTGGCTGTTGTTGATCTTCAGGTTCTGCATGGTTGCTCACATGTGATAGTTGTCGCGCGATCCGGGATTGGCGACTTGAGTGTTCATTGGAGGATATCTGAGGCGAGTTCGTTCCTCATGGGCACGAAATTCAGCCGTGACGTCCTGGCCTTCGAAAAAGACGCGGACTCGTTCTGCGCGCTTTGCCGTGTCTCCATACCAATGCTTGAGGAAATGAATTCTGATCTGGCTGAAAGCGTCTTCAATCGTTTCCGTGAGGATTTCGCCAATGAGATCGCATTTTGCCTGCCAGGTTGTTGAGACGATGTCGCTCAAAGCGCATGGAAGCCCTTCAAGAATGGCGATGTCGGCGCTCCGAATGACCGGTGCAATTTGGGCTGCGTCAGAAAAACTAACTTCGAAACGTGCCAGTTGCAGCTGCGCGGCGATATTTAAGTCAGGTTTCCCTACTTCGGCAAAGCACGCTATCCAGCCCGATTTTCGTTGCGTCAGTTCGGCCATAATCGTCGCTGCATTCAAAGACCGGTCGGCTCCGCAGACGAACAGGATGTCCTGTCGGCGGCGAATGTTGGGGAATGGGGACATGAGTGCGTAGCTCTTCAGCTGACAATTCTAGGACAAGATATTAAAGCTAGATTTTAAACAAGGTAAGCGCAAGGAATTATCCGCAGTTTTTGATCGTCTAAAGACACGAATTCCTCGCGCCGACCATCTTTATTCGTCGGCCACGGAAAGGGTGATCTGGCTTTGCACCTCGATCTTTTCTCCCTGGAGAGAGCAGAGCCTGTTAAGGCCATTCGAAGCGACCTTGTGCGCAGGTTCGGAAAAACAGTCCGCAATGAAGTTTAATCGCAAATCCAGCTTTAGAAGCAGGTTCTGCGCCCGTATGGCCTGGATTGAGGCGTTGACGGTTTCCATGGCCACCTGCATCAATGTGGCTGCAACACCGTTTCTGCGTTCCTGCTCAGTAATGTAAAGGCTTTCGATTGAAATCTCGGCTTCAAGCAACGCCTTTCCGGGCTTTTCAGGCTTGATGTGGAACTCCGAACGATAGGCGATGAACCCGGCCCACTGACCGAGGTCGGAATTGTAGGCACCAAGAATTTTCGTGTCCTGATCAGCCGCAGCTTCGTCGACCCAGTCCATAAATGGCCATGTGTCTGAAAACTCGGTTCGAGCCATCAGGTCGTCGATGAGCGCCTGCCTGGTCACCTCATCAGCCACCCATTTGATCGTTACCGATTGAAGAGGTGCCGGGCTGTCGGTCGAAGCGTTCAGAACGTGCATTTCGAGAATTCCTTGTGAGCTTGCGGCAATGGTTCCCTGGTAAATCCCTCTTCGCAAGGAAAAATATCGAAATTTTCGTGAAATTGAGCGTTGACGTGGTTTCTGGACTTTGGTTTCATCGTCCTATGCGCACTCTGCTTGAAATTTTCGCAAGAATTTTCGAGGCCCCACCAAAGGCTGATAGCGTTGTTCGACCTATGAGCCGGTTTGAGCGTCGCCAATGTGAAGCTCTTACGCTTTCTATGCATGCTCAGGCCCGGGCGATCCTCGACGGCCGCGCCCGCAATTTCGGCTGAAATCCAAGAGCGAGACAGGGAAAACAACATGGATTACACAGCTGAACAGCTCGCGGGACTGACCTATCGCGAAATTCCTGCAGGCGGCTACAATGAGCTTCTGCTGTGTGATGGGAACTGCAAAAAGGCTTGGGGTATCAATCACCGGCCGAAGATCGAGTTTTCTGATGTCGACCCCGATGACTATGCGTTCTTGCCCGATTCCGAGCTGGGTGAGGCCCCTGCAGACCCCGGTACATATGAAGGAGGCCACGCCAAGCCTCTCCACAATGCCGGTCCCCATCGCCAAAACAAATGGTGCTTGCGTGAGTGCGAGCGCTCTATATCGCTTGATCCTGGTGAGGAGTTCCGCTTGCCGCATGATTTCTCGAAGCTGGTCTATAACATGCAGGCAAGGCGACTTTTGGAAGAAGGCTGCTGAGGCTCGAAGGAATTCCTTGCACAACCCGGACCAGCCGCTACATAGGGTGCAACACTAGGCGATTGTGCCAGAGGGTTGAGATATGACCGACAACGAAAAGCTCCAAGCACGGGTGGCTTCCATCATCTGCGCTGAAACGTGTGGTCTCACATCAGAATGCAAAAGTCGTGAAGCGGCTGCTGCCCTGTTCGCACAAGGATATCTGTCTGGCGGATTGACGGACGAAGGTCTAAAGGCCGCCATGGCGAAGGCGGCCGAGTTGGACGTGAACGGCAGTGAGGATGATTTCAGGCTTATCCTGGCAGCCGCCTTTGAAGCGCCGGTGATTTAGCAATTTCGTTTCTAACGATTGTTGCCCCATCGCGGCATTTTATTGCCTGTCACGCCCAGATGATGACCGTGACCTCATTGTCGGGTCCAAAATCAGGATAATAGCGCTTCATTCCGAACCGACCTCAATGAATTCCTTTTGCGCGTCTTCGATTCTGCGTCCACCGATATCCATTGTGGCCTGGTCGCCGTCCATTTCGAAATGGATTGGTGGAACCTCAGGCCCCATCGGCGCGCACAGTGCATGAATCCGTTGGCGGCGTTTTGCATATTCGGGCGCATCATTTTCAAACGGAACCAGACGGTTGAGGATTTCCGCCGCAGTCATGGTTCCGCCGCTGATAACGGCCTTACCTAGATTTGCGTCCACATTGACAAGGCGCAGCAGGTCAAACACCTCCTGAGCTTCACGGAGGCAGCTGTATGCGGTCACGGTCAGGCCCATGTTGTTGAGCCGTAGACCGCCGTAGATCGCATTCTTGAACCGGGTAAACAGGGAGAGTTTCGCCATAACCTGTACTGGCTCATGCGAGATGATCAAGCGGAGATTTGTTTTTGTCGTCACGAGTTCGGCCGCTGAAAATCGCTTGTCAAAATGTGCGAGAGGTCTGGACGCGTCCAGTTCGCTGGCAGCTTCGAGCGCATTCGAAAGCTTTTTCAGGTCTTCCAGATCAACGCCACGGTTAAGCTCCATCTCATGTCCGATGGAGTAGGTCCTGTGATCGTGTTGTGGCAGATCATCGTTGTGTTCAGGGGCCATTGGCATCGAACTCCGGTCACTGGCGATTGATCAGAAGGTTTTTGACGGTTTTGAAAGTCAATCGACCGAGGGCAAACGCTAACGAAGCGGCCACCATTGTGGTGACGATTTTGAGAGTGGTTGCCGACCAGAATTCAGCGTTTTGAATTTCATTCTCAAAAATGAAGAGGACCAGGACAACTGGACACAGGTCCAATGCGGTGAAGGAAAAGCGGGCGGGCTGCTTGGTTTGATCCGTCATGAGTTCGATCCAAAGGAATTCTGATAAATATGAGGAGTTACAAACTCGCGCTTTGTCAACTGGTTTAATTCGCAGGAATTCCTTACTGGAAGATTTTGCCGCGCTTCAATATTGTTGACATTTATTTGAGTTCCGTGCTTTATTGACTGCAACCAGTTAAGCCCATCGGGAAATGCACATGACTGACCGTAACGAACTCGACATCTCTCAAACCGCTGAACGCTTTGATAGCGGTGAGCGGATGGCCGTTGACAAGATCGAGATCGGGCAGTGGTATTGGGTCAAAGAAACGGTCAGGTTCGATTCCGACAATCGCAAAAAGGGCGATACCTACGAGTGGTTTGGCTGTGTCATGGACATCGGGTCCAACTACGTGGAAATCCAGTCGCCGCATTCCAAGAATGGCCATAGTTCCAGGCGCGTACATTTTGATGAGTTTGAGGATCAGCTTCGGTACGAACCTGATGCGAACGCTGTCATCGACGGTAAGAAGGCTCACTACACACATCGCATCGCCGTCTTGAATGGCGAAATCCAAGAGTTGACCGCCCGCCTGGGTGTCGCACCATCGAAGATGGTCACGGACAAACTGCAGGAAGGCACCACCGCACTTGTGGCGGTGAGCAGTCAGGTTGATGTGTCTGGCTACAAGCTTGCGCTTATCGAAGCGCAGAAAACAACGCTGCCAGCCTTGTTCGAAGAAATGAAGGCCGCCCATGTCGAGCTTGCCCGCTGGCTCGGCGCGCCGATGATGGCAATGCAAGCAGCCATGAAGCTGTCGGAAGGTTCTCACGACATCATAAAGGATCGGCTCTATACGCTTGAACTGTATGCCGGTCTTACCGAGGAAGCGATCCAGGTGCGCGAAGGTGCGCCAGCCTCCAAGGATGAGAAGCTGCGGGTAATGCAGCGTCGATTCTACATGGACGAGGAGTGCCTGGTTGCCTATGAAGCAGGGGGCATGGATATCCGCGACATCAAACAATTTGACGAATGGCTGTCACGCGAGGAGAATTTCAAGCGGATTTTGCCGTTCGACCGCTGCGTGGTGGCTTTTCGGGTGCGTCGGGACGACAAAGATCGCGAAACAGCTACCCTGATGCAGGCGTTCGTCAATGTGATGCTTAAGGATGCTGATAAGTCCACGTTCCTCTATGTTCGGAATGGTGAGCAAATTTGGCGTGTGAATTGCGCCTTTGATTTTGGTGAGAAGATCATCCCTGATGCTACCGAGTTCGACCCCAGTCAGCCGATGATGGTCAAGATGTTCGGCTCGTTAAGGGTGGACAAGATCATTCCGCTTTCGGCTTGGGAAGACATGCGTGAACGGTCGCAGGCGATCCAGAAGCAGATCGAGGAACAGAACGTCCAGAAGAAGCTCCATCCTGAAAAGAAGGATTGGCCCTATCTTTACGATAACTATTCCGACTGGCGAGAGTACGGGCCTTTCGATCCTTCGAACGTTCACTATGATGAAGCTCTGTCTGAGATCGGCAAACGGATCAAGGATTACAACCGTGTCGCTGTGATCATTCAGGGCTTGTTCGACCGGTCGATGGTGCTGCACCCGCACAATCCTGTTAAGGTTCATCAGCCCGACAGCTTCGCTGCCAGCATCGAGTTGATCTATGACGCAACGACGCTGACCTACGGAGACAAGCCTGACTTTGAGGCGTATCGGAAACGCTTGAACCGTCGAATGACGGACAAGTCGGTTGTTGTGGGCCAAGACGACTTCTGGCAGCGAGCAGAGGCGGAAAAAGAGAACAAGCGCCAGGAAAATGATCACAGGTCATCTCGCCTGTCCCATTACACGCGTTTCAAGCCATATGGGAACCCAGGCCCGGGTCTCGTTGCCCAGATGGCAGAATGGAAGCCGAGAGCCGGGAAGGCTGTCTTCCGCTGGGAGCGCAAGCGGCAGAGGGATCGGTATCTGGGCCCTGTTTCGTGCACAATCACGGTGCCGGTGGAAGAGCTTTTGAACGTGTCCGCCTATAAGCCCGGCGACTTCAAGCAGTTTTTCGATGACCCGCGCACCAGGCGTGAATACCTCAGGTGGGCTCCCCTGATGCTGGCTGCTGAAGACTATCACGCTGGAAAGCGGCCTTTGAGCAGCAAGGATACGTCCGACTTCGATTGAGCGGCTATCTGATTGATGACGCTAGGGCAGGCACGGGGAAACCCTTGCCTGCCCTTTGTTGTTTGCAGGCGGCGCGTGGCTTAATCTGCCAAGAAACAAAGGCACGCGGTTAGATATGACCAACCAAGACACGCACGTCATCGTTTTTCACGGCACCACGAGCGCATTCGATAAGTCGATCCAGGAGCATGGGTTTCAGCTGAAACCTGAGCTTCGGCCGTCACATCAGATGAATGTAGAGGAGCAGCATCTTTGCTCTTTTGACGGCACCTACGTCGCTTTGGACCGGGACACTGCGCGCTACTATGCGAAATCAGCCGTCGAAAAGAATGGTGGTGAGCCACGAATTTATGCGTTTCGCGTTCCTCTTTCCGTCATAGTGCCGGATGAGGATGAGGTTCATTTTGCTTTGACCTGGAATTTGGCCAATGAGCTTGGATTCGATGAGAATTCCGATGACGACGTTCAGCTTGGGACGATCCCTTGGTCTATCGACGTTGCGAAGCGCGCTGTAGCCGCGATCTCTCAATGCTTCGGGATGGATGAGCATCAGATCGGAAAGGCCGCCGCCCATCTCAATGCCATGATCGAGCCGGTGATAGCGGTCTGGGATCGAGACCTGTATTTCTTCCACCCAGATAGCAACGACAAGGGATGGTCATCTCCGAATTGGGTGAGAAAACTCGTATCGCTCGATGGCGGCTACGAATTGTATCGTGAACATATGGATCAGTTCGTCGGCTGTATGAGGGGTGCGTCACCTGAAACGTGCCCGGCTGGCTCCGAAGCATTCAAGGGGAGGGTGATCGTTCCATTCGGCTTCGATGGTTCGCATGGGGTCGAGATCATCGGCTACGGCACAATTGCCGACCCCTTCGAGGACTATAGCAATTTCGACAGCTATCTGGGGACGGAACTGAGCCTTGATCCGGAATTTATCAATGAGGCTAAGAATTCCAGACAACCCGCGTTGCGGTTCGGCTAAAGCCGACGTGGCTTGAGTGAACTGGCACCCACTATCCTCTTGATGCCTCCAGCGCCATGTCGTGAAACGAGATGATGGAGTTCAGGCCATATCTCAGTCGCTGAAGGTCATCACCCAGTCGGTAGTCCGTTGGACGGATGAGGGTGACAGCGTCGCCATTTAGTGCGAAATCCATGATGACACGTTCAACGGCCATCGTCCTTTGATCCAGATCGGCCACGATAATGCGGTCTTTCTCGATGACGTAGGACGTCGTCATTTCATGTTCCACCATGAAGATCGCGAAGCCGTCTTCTGACGCACGCGCAAACAGGTTGTGACTGTATTGAGCGTGCGCGTTTGTTGGCAGCGAATGGGCGTGTTCGATCAGAAGTTTTGCAGCTTCTTTGAGGATATCGACCTGATCCATTATGCCAAGCGCAGCTGTTCTTTTCCAAAGCTGGGCAAGAAGAGATGGTAGTTCGCTTGTGGCAAAGGATGGCTCTGAAAGCGTTGGCCTCATGATACCGAACATCTCGGCCCCATCCTTGGTGAGGGAAAAATAGGACGTATCACGGTGTTCGTCCATCGCCGCCTGATAGCCAGCAGGGTCGTGCTCGGTAAGAAGATCGGCCATTACATACAACGCTTCAGAACTCGCATCTACCGAGCTTGCAGCCGTCGTTTCCGACGCGAGCAGTCTTTCCCCGTCTTCTCGGGTCTGGGTCCGTGTGGGATCGCGACTCGCTTTGGCCTGGGGCATGTATTGCCAGAAGGACAGACCGCTACCGCTCGCCAGAGCGTTCACGAGGTCGTCACGTTCGCCCCATTCCTTACCGAATTGGTAGAGCGTAAAATTGGTGAATCGGCTGGAATCTTCTGGCGTATACGCTGCTGAGACCGCATTCTCTTTGAAGAGCCGCTGTTTTTCGCTTAGGCCTTTCAAGGAAGCGAACAAATCGGCAACTGTCTTGGGCTTCGCCCCAGGCAACTTTCTTTCGATCATGCTCAGAGTGCCTTTGAGAATGTAGCCCCTGTCGTGGTCGTTCGGTGGCATGAACTCCAGATGCTTCTCCCAAATCCTACCCGGATCGAGCCGTTTTACGGTCCAACCGGAAGGCAAAACAATGCCCTTATCGCCTATGACATCGGGCCCGATCATCAGGTGTGCCCATAACCATTGTGTCGCATCAAAAAAGTACGACATGCCGAAGCCAAGCATAGGCCCGAGGTCATCTCCTCTGAAACGGTGAAAGATGGGCGTCCTTTGCGCATCCAGTGGATAGCGCTTTTCCAGTAACCGGGCAGCTTCGTCTCTGGTTTCTGCGATGGAATAGGTTTCGATTTGCAAGGGATGACCCCAATTTCCGGACTGGCGGGAGCTTAGACCCCGAGTTGGCAAACTTTACATTTGGGCCTGGATGGCTCTCCAGTCTTCTGATTTGACGAAGACAGGGATCGCATGAAGTTCATCCTGCTGTTTCATCATTGCTGGTTTGAGTTTGTGGCCAAGGCTGACGGAAATGACATCGCTCGCCTTTGCAAAGCCGATGCGTTTCGGGCGTGGAACCGGTGCCATGCGCTCGATGCTGGCCTCTGCCTCGCCCTTGGTCATGAAGCGGACTGGCTTGTTGTCCAGCCCGCAGACCAGGCCCTTGCCATCTTCAGAGATTGACCAGTTGAAACCATCGTCCTGGTTTGGAAGATTGATGGCGGTGTAGCTGGCGGGTTTCGCCAGAATTTCAGCATTCGTTGCCGTGGTCTCATGCCGAGAATCCAGGTGCATCTCGCGTGAGGTCGCGAGTTCGCGCAGTTCCTGAAGCAGAATGTCCAGAATGGCGGCGTCTTTCTTGGATGCAGCCTTCACCGACCGCTCCAGTGCCTCGCATGCAAAGACAAGATTTGAGGGGAGCTTGAGCGACATGTGGTATCTCCGTTGAGCTATCTGGAGGCTGGTGATAGGGATGTTCAATTCGTCTTTGCGGCCAGAAGCAGCCCCATCAAAAGACGAGACACGTTGAGCCCACGCCGTTCGAATTACGCTGCTACGGCGTCTCGGAAGCCGTTCCAGGCTTCAAGTTTCACCTGGAAGCGGAAAGTCCCTCTGAGAAGGGTCATGAGCGCTGTGGAGGAGAGATCGGACACCAGCACGTTCTTCAGTGCGGTGTCTATCTCTTCCCATGCACCGTCATTTGCTTTTGCTGTGATGGACTCCAAAACAGAGACCAGGACACTGCGATGGATATCCGGGCCGTCGCTTTCGATCAGTTGCTTCAGCCAGTCGGGGAAGATTGGTTGGTTCGCGATTTCCATTCAGCAAGCCTTCTCCGTTTTCTTCAGATTGTAAGTGCCCTGGAGCTTATTGCTGCACCTGTCGCAGCAATTGTGGTCATCAATGATGGCTTGCGGTTCCCGTTTTTCCATCGTGAGCCATTCAGCAGAGTTTGTGCCGCAAAGTGTGCGACCCTTTTCGTTTTAGGACATGGAATACATCGCTATTCCACCACTGATGCCCTTTTGCGCCTTTTTGGACGGACCGAGTGCCGTGAATCTATATCATTCGCAATTAATGTCAACATTGCGTTTCGATAGAGCGTAGCGAATTAAGCGCCGCCTGTACCCTTTAACAGGGAAAGAGCATTGGAAACCTTTTCAGGATTTTCCTTCGTATATGCCAGAAATTCTTCGACCTTCGCCGCATAGTTCTGGAGATCGCCGCGTTTTCCTTCATCGGCGGTCGAAACCATGTCGATCATGTCGAAGCGGAGGTCCATGTTGATGACGCTGTTTTGCGCGAAAAACATTTCATAAACATGGTCGTTTAGCGCGCCCAGGTCGATGGCATCCAGGTCTTCTTGGCAGAGCCCACTTTCAGGTTCCGCAGGCGTAGTTTGCGTCTGTTGACCGATCTGGAGCTTTTGCTCCTCGATCTCCAGGGCCGCTGCGTTTACGGAGCTTGGCGTCGCATCGTCCTTATTGAGTGCGGCAATGACCGGGGACAAGACTGTGTAGACTTGTGTGGACACAATCTCCTTCAGAAAGAAGGCGGCGGGCAGGTCTTCATAGATTTCCATTGATAGGACCATCTGGTCCAGTCCTTGATTTCATCAAGAGAAGCCACTGCCTCCGCCGTGCTCATGCTTGCCATTTGCTGTTGCACAAACGCTTTCAGCTCTTCAATTGCCTTATAGCGCAGGTGATTAGTAATTGTCTCGTCAGATAGCACATCTTCGTGGAGCTTTGAGATCAAGACGTGGCGTGCGCCAAATGCAATTGCGTTGATCAGGGACATGGAAAATCTCGGTTCCGTTGATTTCGAATGCATATAACGCGGCCACACTGCTGTTTCAAACAAGAACCTGATCAACAGCAAGGAATTCTCGGCAATTTTCGAGCGCTGACACTTTACCGCTCACGCGGTCATTTCATCTCGTCGATGACACGATTGACGTCTTCTACCGACACCTTGAAATTTATCGCCAGCCACTCTGGCGAAGCTAATTCCCCACCCCTTTTGACGTATCGCTTGATGGAAGCGATTTTGGCCGGGGTCAGGATGCCCTCGTTCCTCCGGTCGATTTCTTCGATGTCGTGAAGTATGTCTTCAGCATCGGAAATAAAACCAGGGCTAGGGCGGCGTACTTCGTCCTTCATTGTGTCGATCCACGTGTTGTTTCCGTTATCATGATGGGGCGACGAAGCGCGAAACCGCAAGAGAGTTTTCAGTTGAGCCTTGTTCGGCGTTGGCATTCATGCAGAGACGGTCTGGGATCAGCTCAAAAAGGAATTATCATCCCACTGCGCCTTTGATGTCGAGTTGACGCATTTTGCCTGCGAAAACGAGACAATCTCCGATAAGCACCATTATCGGCGTAAGGTGCCTGCTCTGTAGGCTGCGCGTCTCTCTATCTCGGCCTCGACTGTCTGCAGTGTGTTCCGCAGGGATGTAGCGATGATTTCGAGCTGGTCGTCAAAGCGCTCATTCTCCTCGTCGAAACCGTTTCGGTCCGAGAATCCAACCATTGAAGCTTGGACGGTATTGAGGTTGAACTTCGTCACGATGACGAGATTGTCCCCTGTCGCGTGCGCGGATGGCTCCAGGTAGCGACGCATCATGCGCAAGCCATAGCTCAGTTTCTGGAAATCAGCGAGGTTTTCGTAGATCGCGACCAGTTTGCTGCCGTCGGTTTCCTCTGCCCCTCGATGGTGCCTGTGTAAGGCGTTCTTCGCATGATGGCCGAGAAGATAAGGCTCCAGATCAATGAGCGCATTGGAGACTTTAGGTACCGTGATCTCTTCACCTGAGATGGTCACATAGACCTTTGCCGACAGCGCGCCCATCTCCGAGATCGTCCAGTATTTATCGTCTCCGGCTGCGACCCGTCTCTTGGCATCGATTGTGATTTTGGCGGCAGTTCTGGCGTCGGTAGTAGTGTCCGATTCCGTCTTTGCAATCGCGATCAGCGCCTCTGCGGTCGTGGCATGCATAATCGCGAGGCCCGGTGCCACTTCCTCCTGATTGAACCTGCTTGTGCCGAGTGTGATCTTGGCTTCGTGTTCGTTCAGCACGGTTTTTCGAAACTGTTTCCATGGCATGCCTACCAGGCTTTCGAAGACAGCCAATGAGACTTGTCCCTCATCTGGGGTGAAGTAGCCATTGTCGTTCAGGCGACCGTACAGAAGCATCGAGAGTGGTTCGAAACGGTCGTTGGGGTACACTGGAGCTTGTGCTGGGAATTCTGCGGGGTCTGGGTAGCCATGCATCGTTGGAACTATGACGATGCCGACTGCACGATCCTCGCTGTTGATCGCCCGTCCTGTAATGAAATCCGTTTCGAAACCGCTCATCTTCAATTTCCTTGATCAGACGACCTATGTTTGTCCGTCTGCATGCCTGCAACAATGCTTTGGCATGTCATCCGTAAATGTTTCCAGCTTTGACCTGGCGTGCCGTCTTGCAATGACGGCCGTCACTCATATGCGGAGTATGTGTGCGAAAACGCATACGATAGACGTCGTTCGTCGAGTTCGTCAGACCAGTAGATGATCGAGGGTTGGGATGAGACGACGGAAGCGGATACTCGTAGCCGATGACAAGCTTCGAATTCACCGACTGTTTCCATGCTTATGACACTGGTCCAACTTGATTCAGGTGTTTACCAGCGTGCTACGCGGCTTCGTCGGAATTGCCTGCTGTGTCAGGTCACGGCAGGCTTGGGCTTTGCCTGGTTCAGTTAGGCGGTCACACTTCTATCGGTCGACCACTTGAGGAAGCTCTCAGTGACGTCGACCATGTCATGGAAGACCTGAATTTTCGGCTGGCCCCTCGTCAAATACAGAATTTCCTCGTCGTATGTATCTGAAACGAGAGTGAACAAATCCTCTGGTGTTGCCGCTCTGACGCTTCCTGCTACACACCGATGCATCATAACGAGGCCCTGAAGATCGTAGGGCGAAACCGTTGGATTGGTGCCCGCCAGCCGTTCAAAGATAAACAGGTCCGGATCGTACCGAAGTGCCGATTTCATATGCTGCTTCATGTCTTCGTCGTGCTTGGAGCGATCTGCCGCATCCCCGACAAACGAGATCAAGACAGTGTTGTCCACCGGCCGCGCGGCTCTTAAAACGTCGGTGAAATAAGCGTCACCAAAAGAGAAAGTCGGATAGATCGAGGCGTCTGGCCGCGAGCTAAAGAACCGTCCTACGTACTCTTCGCAGGTTTCCGGCTTCGATGACCCCAAGATCGTCACGAGACGGTTCTTGAAAACCGTATTACTAGGCAAAAACGAGTTGGCGGTCGCCGGAATCGTGGCGTCACCAGTCGTGGCGTTCGCGTTCGTCTCCAATGGCATTACGGTGGCCAGTTCTGCACCTGCGGCGCTAGCAAGGAAATCGCGTCTATTCATTGATGTTCTCGCTTTTCAAGTGCCCGTTATCTAACGCGGGAAATTCTGATTTCAATCCGTAGCTCATAGAGGTCCACTTGATAAGGCATCGGCACATTCAGTCGCCACCAACCTTCTCAAGTGGACCTTCACTGTTTGATTTGGATTATTTGCCTGCGGTTTCCACCAGCAATAATTCCTGTTTCAGTTTATCAAGATTTTCTTGCTCCTTCTTGATTCTTTCCACGAGTTCTGTTCTTTTCTCAGCCGAACGGTCCACGTAGGCTTCTCGGATCGCCATTCCAACAAATCCGCTGACCAAGATCATCATTACAAGTGCCACGACGGTAGACATCGTTACCTTGAGCCACTGGGTTTCGGTGTCAAAATTCGCATATATGCAGTGACGACCAAAGCATACTGCTCCCATCAACATAGCGATGTGCAGAGCAACAACTGTAGTCGGGGTGATCGGAATGATTGTCCCAATGGAATCGATTGGAACCCCCTGGATAACAGCCAAACTGGCCACAAGAATCCGGTATTCGAGGGCAAGAAAAGCAACGAAGCCGCCGCCCACCATCACAAAGATCATGCCGCAATTGAATACGAGTGCGAAGTTATCGCTGATTTTTTCGAGGAATTTTCCGATCATTCCGGGAAAGAGTTTTTCCAGTGTCATTAGACCGCAGATGAAAGCTACGCCTGCTCCACCAATCGTGAGCATTGGCGCGGCATATTTGATAGCAGTAGCGAGGATTGCGGGGATCATGCCCGGGAATGCTAGAATGATTACGGTGAGAAAGAAGGTGGCAGCAATTAGCGCGCACAGCTTGCCACTGCTAATTTTAAGATTGAGGGTATTCACTGTGAACTCCTTACGAGCGGATTCGTATATTGAAATTGGACTTCATTAAACCTCATTTCGTCAACCATTTTGTGGTGGAAAACTCAAGGAAATCGTCGATATGTGCTGAAGTGGTTGAGCATTTCGCGGGCGAATAGCTTCTCATTAATGTTGACACGGAATTGACCTCTGATAGGTTATTCCTTGCCGATGATGGCGAGCCCGAACCCCACAAAGGTGCCGCACTGTACGTGCGCGCAATAGAAGAACTCGGGGTGGCTTCTGCCAAACGCCTCCTGCTCGCCGTTATGGAGCGCCACGACCTCAGAATGGATGGCTATGACATCGCTGGACTTCGTGGTGAGGCGGGCGAGCACTGATTTACTCCGACGTGTGAGACTTTGTGCTGAACGGGAGATCGGGTGATCTCCGAACGTCGAAGCCCAGCGCTTGAAATTTGCTGGAGAAGTGATCAAGGTTTGTCCATTAATGCCTGGAGAATGAAAATGGCATCCTACATGCTCAAGCAGCCTGACGGGCTGATCGCGATCTTCAGCTCGGTTGTCGACGACTTCACGTACTACGACCTCACGCCAGAGCAGGCGCTTGAGTGTGGTACCGAACAGTGGGGTAGACGCACGGCTCAGGAAAAACTTGACCGAGCACTCGCCGATGAACGCCTGTGGAAGCCTCATACGACCGATGACGGATTAGGCCGCTGGAGAGAGTCTCTCAAAACCATCGCCTTCCGACATGGCATAAAACATCTCAAAAAAGTGCTCGAAGAGATTGGGCAGGGCGATGCCGAAATTCCACAGGAGGCGATTGAAGCAGCTCGTGACGTGGAATCCGATATGGATCACGAGTCCGAGGCCTATAAGAGCAGGATGTAAGCGTCTCACCAGGTCCTCTCGGAGATCGCATCATTGTGGGCGTGTCGCTTGCGGTGATGCCTACTAGAGTCATGCCTGGCACACATGCGGGACGACACCATGACGAGCATCATTCCAGGCAAAACGACCTTCCATTCGATTATCGCCGACAGTAATGCCTTGTGGCGTGTGGTAGCGCCTCGTGGTGACAATACGTGGGACTGCATGGTCGACGCAGATAACCCTGATTACGCTGGCAGAAAGAAGGTCTTTGGGGGCGAAGAGATCATCGCTGCTGTCAATCACGGCAAGATGTGGGATGACCTCCGCAACAGCAATCGTGATTTCTGGCAATCTCGTCAAATCGGAGATGTGCTGCACTACGAAGATTCCAGAAATCGCTGGGTCCGGGGAGTCGTGGTCCAGGGTTTCGATAAAGACGGCAGAGCAGCGAAAGTGCTCCTGCCGACCGCGCTCGTCGGTAACTGGGCTAAATTTGATTTGCCAATGTGGACGGACGCGGGTGTGTATCGCGAAGGATCATACAACGTCAAAAAGATCGCGGAAGGCGCAACGTTCCAACCGAACGAAAGCTGCATTTGGGAATACAAGCAGGGTTCCGGCCAGCGAGTTAGCGGCGATCCGCGTGGTATGGAGGAAATCGACCTCTCTGCGCCATCGCCTACGGAGGAACAACACGCGGCTTCCCTTCTACTGAAGCAGATCGAGGCCATTCGGATCGCTGTTTCCTCGTCTGTCGCGGATGTGACCGATTATCCGGCGCATTATCGGGCCCAGCTACAGAAGGTTGCCGATCTCGTAGCGAGTTTCGATCTGGAACCGTCGAATACTGAGGTAACGCCCGGCCGCTGAAGCGTGGGAAACAGGTCACGACCAAGTGAAGAAGTGTCGGCGTCCTAAGGTCCCATTGCCTGACAGGATTTGGGCTCCTGGCCTCCATTCGAAGAAAGGAGGCTTGACCAGTCCGCCGGTTCTCGTATCCTTTGTTTAGGTCACCGACAACCGTGGCAGCTTCCGCTCGAAAGGGTTTGCTGAACGTCGGTATATGAAACCTCGATTTCCTTTCCCTTCCGGATATCGAGTGATGGAAGCAGCTCGACGATGTCTGGGTTTGGAGAACGGAATGACACAGATTGTCGTCACGCAGGCTGCAGTGCGTAAACTTGCAGCGATCCTTTCAAATACCAACACCACATCCATGCGCCATGGAGATCGTCTCGACCTGATTGCGTCCGCATTTGGCTGGAAAACCGATGCCTTCATGCATTCCCTCAAGAAAACAGGCAAGGCCTTGACACCGGCTGTGGTTGACGCGATTGAGCCGTCGCCATTCGACGATCAGCCTTGGGGAAGGGGTGTCCCTCTCAGAAAGCTGGGCATCAGGCTGTGCTTTGCGTGGGAACTGGCAGCGGAACAAAATAGTGGTGTGCTGATCGCGACTGGTGCTACGGGGTCAGGTCGTTCAACGACACTGACATCCACGGCGCTATTCCTGGCTAAACAGGGACGTAAACTGCAGCCTGGAAATGATGAATTGTTGCTGCAATATGGGAAACCGGGAGATGTTATTTCCTTTGGGTATATCAGTACCCGAGAGCGTGCGTATTTGGCCTATCAGCTCGCTGAAAAAGGCATGCTTGTCCTCGCATCGATGGGGCATTCGGCATTCGATGATCTTTCCCTGCTTCGGAACCTTGGTATCTCGGCTAAGCGGTTGGAGCTTACGCGGGCGATTATTCATCAGAAATTGGTCCGGAAGATCGCTCCTAAGTTGGCCGATGGTGTAGCGGGCCCGAAGTATCAGGGCCGGACACTGGTTTCAGACGTGCAGGTCTTTGACAAACAGCGCTCGGTTGAACAATTTTTGAGTGGGCCGAATTATGGGGAAAGGCACTTCTTGGCCGACTTGGTGGAGAAACTGGACGGTAAAGTGATCGACCGGGAGGAAATCGAGAGCCAATTCGGAAACGACGTCTTTAAGATGTTCGGGCGAAGGCTCCCATAAAGCTCGCCCTCATTATCAATCAATGGGACACCCTCCCAGCGAAGTGAGAAACCGTAATCCGTAAGATCGATGGCGGCTCCGTTCTTGTAGTCGGAGCCTAACCAAAGCCTTTTCCGACGGACCTATTGAGGGGCGACGCGTCTTTGCTGCAAAGCCGGACACCATTGTTTTCAACAGGTCGGTCGACGCTGAAAAGGCTCCGTTGCGGAGCCTTTTCAGTTGGTTGGATTGATTGCCGGGCCTCTGCTCAGGGCCTTACCAGCAAAACGGCGGGCGATATATTCACATTGCCAAGCGTATAGCCGTCAACAATCCCCTTGCACGTCACGAACTGACCCGCCTTCAGGTCTTTGACGAACGACTGCTCAGGATCGTCGCTTGCAACTCTGCAGAAAGCGCCGACACCTGCGCTGCTGTCGGTCTGGACGACATAGTTTTCGTCTCCATCCTTCGAGACGTTCCAGACAGGCATCGTCCACTGAACGACCTTGCCCCGCATCCCATCCTTGATTCGGTCCTTCTCGACCGAGGTGTAATCAGAGGTCCAGGATAGTGCGGCAACCAATTCGGCCGGTGGTTGTGTGCTGGCTGGCTCGCTTTGCTTGATTTCGGATGTGTCGATTGGCCGGTTGTTCGGCCCACCGATATCGGTGAAGCTGGATAAGACGAGGCTGATCAGGATGCCAAAAACAGGAACCCCGACCAACCCGATTACCAGCCAGAACGCTATGGTTCCAAGTTTCTTCACATTAGGCGCTCGCAATGGCGACTTGTTTTTTCGTGCCGATGGTTGCCAACAGGCCACCCGCAAACGCAAGAACCATGAAGATTGCCACCAAAGTGCCGCCAAGGATCGCGCCGCCGAGTGCGGACAGCATCAGCAATGCGCCAGGAACCTTGCTTTTGGCACCCATCGCGACTGCACCGAGAATGATAGCGATAAATGAGAAGAGGAGCCCGCCCCAACCAAGGCCCACGACTGTGTTTGCGCCGTCTGCCTCGACGGCTTTCGCGACGCCGCCGAATAACAGCGTAATGCCCGCTGCGATGACGCCAAAGATACCCGCTATAAGTCCAATAATGCCCCCAGCCTTTTGCATGCTCTTTAACTCCTCAAATAGATTTTGTTCGCTGACTTCGAATGCCATGAAATCAGAAATGAAGACTCATAACCTTCGGGGTTATCCCCGGACAAATGTGGAGCATATTCGGGTGATCTTTGCAACATGACTCAACCTACGGGACGTAGTTCAGCCAGGTATCACATTTTGGAGCCTTTCAGTCGGGGGTATGCATCGTTCTGCGTCGATGCCAATTTTTGCAACAGTTCGCCGACCTGCTTTCTTTGGAGTGGTTTTGAGAGAAGGTAGCCCTGCAGGTCATCGCATCCTAGCGTAGCCAGGATATCGTTCTGTTCTTGCGTTTCTATGCCTTCAGCAGTCGTCGCAAGACCTTTGGCATGTGCGAGCCCGATCATTGCTTTCACGATATCTTCGTTTCCGCCCGGTTTTCCGAAGCCATCAACGAAACATTTGTCGATCTTGATCCGGTCGACATCGAGCCGTTGCAAGCGTCCGAAGGATGAAAAACCCGTGCCGAAATCATCGAGGGCGAATCTGACGCCTATGGCCCGCAAGGCGGTGATGTTCCGCTCGCAATTCCCGGTATCGTCGGCGAGAGCGGTCTCGGTGATTTCGATCTCAAGCTTTTTTGGGTCAAACCCGAGCTTGTTGAGAATACTGAGAACCCTCGGTGCATAGGTCTCACTGCGAAGTTCTATCGCCGAGGCATTCACGGCCACTTCGAGCCCCTTCCATTCCAGGGCTGCCGTACAAGCTTCATTGAGCACCCTCTCTCCGAGACTTTCGATCAACCGCGTCTCCTCCGCTACAGGTACGAACATTGCCGGTGGAACCAGTCCCCTTGTTGGATGCCGCCAACGTACCAATGCCTCCACGCCCTTGATCTTGTGATCGGCGGCCGTGAAGACCGGCTGATAATGCACCTCGATCTGTTCATTGCTTTCGATTGCATCCCGGAGATCGCGTTCAAGGTCTCGTCGTGACCTCACCATTTCGTCCATATGTGACCCAAAGATCGCGAAGCGGTTTCGACCGGCCGCCTTTGCGTGATAGAGCGCAATGTCGGCCTTTCGCGTCAATTCCGTTGCCGCGATTTCCTGGCCTCTTCCCATCGCTACGCCGATACTCAACCCGATCAGGATTGGCTGCCCTTCCACTGCGAAAGGTAGCCTGATCGCCGCGATAAAGTGGTCGCAGAGTCGCTCGACATCCTGTTGAGAGACGTTGCTAATGGCTGCTGTAAATTCATCCCCACCAAGCCGCGCGACAATGGTATCTGCGCCAGCAATTTCCCGAAGCCGCGCCGCCACCTGTATTATCAACTGATCACCGACGGGATGACCGAGAGTGTCGTTAACCTCTTTGAAGCGATCCAGGTCGAGATAGAGGACAGCGTTCGAATGATTTTTCTCCGAAGCCGCCAACATTTCCTCCAGACGCCTGGCGAAGGTAGCGCGGTTCGGCAGACCAGTAAGGACGTCATTATGGGCCAAATGTGCCAACTGCACCTGACTGGCTCTTAGATGTGCAGATCGTTTCCAGAGCAGTCCTCCGAGCAGGGTCATGAGCGCTAGCAACGCACATCCAACTCCGGCCAAGACTGGGGTCGTAGCCTGCATCACTGCCAAGCCAGGCTGGAACGGCTTCCAGGAAAAGTAACCCACTACCTGTTCTGATGCGGCCCTCAGTGCTGCGTAACTCCTGGTGTCATCCGACGTCTCGCGCTTCGAAAACCGGAGATCATCAAATTGGTAATCCTCAGCAAGTTCTTTGAGGAAGTCGTCGTCGAGGAACTGGACCGCTACGTGCAAAAATTCTTGGCCCGGAACCGGGGTTAGATTGCCTGTATCAGAAGTAATCGGCTTGATGCTGACGATTGCCGGGCGTCCAGCAATCGATGCAAAATCGCTTTCTCCGATGCTCAAAACCTTGTCGTCAACACCGGTCGTGTCCCCGACCGCTAATCTTGTCTGGAGTTTCCTTACCAACGGGTCAGTCGACGGCTTGATGATGTCGTATGCTGACTTGTTGTCCGACTCAGTGGAAAGGAATGCATATTTTACTTCCCGCTTCGGACTGAGTACGAAGGCACCGTTATGTCCAAAATACGTGTGCATCCATTTGCCAAGGTTGTTGTCTAGCCATTCCGTGTCCACTTCGCCTTGGACAGCGTTTACGGCATCATCCCAAACCGTGGAGCTTTCCTGGTCATGAGCGATTCTGGCCTGCAGTCGCGACACGATAAGTTCGACCAGCTGTTTTTGTCTGGCCGAGGAGACAAGATCGGATTGATGAGAAGACCATCTCAGGGTCGCATAGAGAACGAGGCTGAGACCAACTGCAAGCAAAACTGGGATGGCGACCTGGAGGAGAAGGTAGGTTCTGGGCGTTGGCTGTTTCATTTTTGCATGCTCTTAATTCTGGGCTGTGGTTCGATTAGCGCCTTCGAACGTTAAGAGGTTGCGAACGCCAAAGACGTGGCATGGAAACAAGGTTAACAGTTGGTGCGAAGAGTCATCCCTCCGTTTGTACCCCGCCAACTAGACCCAACCGGACGTTTTAAAACTTGCTCTCGGGGCATTCTTTAGCCTTCAAGAACCTCGATTATCGATCATCGCCATGAAATGTTCATGCAGGGATGTCGCATTTCTCCGGCGGCAGCTGATTGACCCGGGCATCAATGCTCTTTGAATTGATGAATGGCGTGCCGGAAGCGGTGGTGAGCCACACGAGGAACACATTGAATGTTTCGGCAATCAGGTCAAGGTTGACGCGCTAGACGCCTTTGCCAACTATTTCCTATCTGAGGTGGATAATACGCTTGCCAAGCTGCAGATCGGCTTCTTTCATATCGTCCCCAATCTACACCCAGATTGTCAAACAGTGTTCGGCACCTAAGCGTACTCAGTTTTCTGTTCAACGTCCCCGTGAGACTTTGTTGGACTGATAGACAAAGGCAAAATTCCAGATAGTATCCCGTCCAACTGTAACTTGGGGTGAGGTTGCATGACTTCTTTGACACGACGGATGTTTTTGCTTGGATCGTCTTCAACCATGACCATCCAAGCGGTGGGGCGGATATCTCTCGCCTCAACGGCTGTTTCATTGCTTTCAGCCACGCAAGCAAGGGCGTGGGTGACCGTCGCTCTCCAGGGTGCGTCGATGATTGCAAAAATGATATCCGACTACCATAAGTCTGATGGCGGCGTTGGTGCAATGTCTGTCGCGAATTACGAGCTGTTGAAGGTGGCATTGGATAAGCTGAACGACATCCAAACCAAGTTGACCGAGATTTACAAATTGCTGGCGGACCTGCCCTCTCAGTTCGATGAAATTCTGAAGAGGGAGAATACACGCCTGTTGCAGATCAAGCTCATGTCCGTCGGTGTGGGCTATCGACAAGCATTGTCGATACGGGATGCACGCGTTCCGGAATACGAATGGCGTAGCGATCCGAAGACTATAACTACCATGAACGCGCTTTTGCTTCGCCTCAAAGAACAGCGGGAACAGGTCACGGTGATGAACCTACTGGACCCCGCAACGGCGCTGATAGCAGCCGACCTTGGTTTCATTGAGGCGAACCTGATGAACATTCTTGGATATAGCCGTCAGGCGATCCACGAAACAATACGAACCATCTACATCTCTTGGATCGACGCGATCTTGGATGCCGACAGGGTCGGGTCTACAGCGAACTACGTGTTGACGGCGAAGGCTAGGCTGGACGAACTGTGGAAGAAGGCATTGGCGAACCCTGTTGGGGCAGCCTTTAAGATGACCCCGAGCGAAGGCTTACTCCTTGGCTGCACAGGCTTCAACGACTACAAGCCTGAAACTAGAGAGTATGACAATTCTTGCGCAGAACCCCATAGAGACAAAACGGAACTTAACGGGCCAGCCACAAGACGCGATACCATCCTTGTCGCCCTGGCCAAAGAGGACACTGCAGGTCCAGGAGAAATTGGGGCTAGGGCGGGAGAATTTTCATTCGATCATGTTCTCAACGCTCATTCCAATGCGCATAGCATCGTGGAAAGCGATGTCATAGAGGTCGCCCGAAGGTGCGAGCTGGTGGAACCGGCAAGAATTGGACCGAAGGACAGAAGTGGTATTGCATTCGAATTGCGGGAAACCGAGGCCGTCTATGATGGCCAACCAACCGGAATCATGATTTTTGAAATTGTGCAAACTAATGAGGTGTTCGGTCTAGCAGGCGACGCAAATTTCCCGACTGACTCGGGCTGCCAGATTGCTGTGGAATCTCAGTGGAATGAAGATATCCGGCGGGCAACGATGCAAAATATGGCAAACCGAAAGAATTATGAACAATACGCTCGTGAACTGGCACAGATAATCGACGAAATTAATATGGAACGGTGTAGGATTGCCTATGGGGGACGCACAATAATCGGATGCGAGATCGCTCGCGACAACCTGATTAGGCTTATGGAATACTACAGATGATCAAATTTCCTATGAAAAATCTATCATATGCAGTCTTTTGCGCCGCGAGTTTTTTATTGCTCGCGCCCGCCGCTAACTCGTCAACCTCCCGCGCAGGAGCGGCGGTTACGGATTATGCATCTGTACCTCCTTCCCAAACGAGGGCAGCGAAAGCGGCGTCCGACGCCGTTGACCTCCTGCAGGGTGCGGTAACGTGGCTAAACGATCTCGGCGTGGCCAAGCAACTAAGTGAGATATTCAAAACGGAAGACAATTTTATCGAGAAAACGCTCAAGTCAACGCAGCAAGCTGGTATGCTGTATTTGATCGAAATTGAAGTAACTCGTGGGGAAACTGACTTTTTTCAAGTCGCTCCGGGTGGAGTGAGGCTGGTCGGTGCCGGGTCTTCTCCCTTTGCGGTCGCAGCCGCGAGGAGAAACACGCCGTTCACGGCTCGGTACGGCGGCCCTTCGCAAGGAGCCGTTATCGATTTGGATCGCAGCCATTACATCTGGTTCGCGCATGACGGAACTCAAGTGCAAGCGGTGGCCTACACCATGGCCTCCATTGATCGTTCTGTAGCATTCAGGTTTGCGGACGAAAAACTCCTTGAGACGGAAGGACGAAAAGAACAAATCAGAGCGCTTGAGACAGCCTTGAAGCGTGTCGAGCAAACTATCAAAGATGAGGCTATCAAAGGTCGTATCGCGGCGTGGAGGGATACCCAAGATAAGACGAATGCCGCTCGCCGAGAAATAGAAGCAAAGTTGGGAGTGGAGTTAGAAAGGCAACGAAAGGCCGAAAAGACCGCACAGTTGTTTTCGTGGATATCAACGGCGCTCTCATTGGCCGCGCAAAAGGAAATGGTCAATTTGGTTCTCGGGGACAACACGCCCGCAGATATCGCAAATGCGTCTTCGAATACCGAACTCAGGGACATGGTTCAGAAGCTTGCCGACGACACGAAGCAAAGGGTTGATACCTATAACATTCAGTTCAACACGACCGTCCAGCAGACCACTATCAATTACTCTAAAGCGATAGCGATCCTCCAGGAGAGCAAGTATCCTGTGGACACTGTCCCTGAGTTAAAATTGAATTTTCACTGAACACGGTTGGTCGAACTGAATTATGAGGGAATTGCCATTCCGCTGTACGATCTTATATTCAAACTTCACGAGCACGGCTTCACGCCCTGATTTTCGGTGCGCGAGGCTAGTAAAGCTCAACACCTCATCTTACAAGCCGTCGGGATGCCTTATCAGGGCGCTCCCAACGGCTTTTTTACGGCTAGTCGATTGCGCTTTCGAAAACCAGTTCGGCATTGCCGCCCTGCCGGGTTTTTGAAACGATATCGCATCCCTTCTTCGCACGAACGGGAGCTTCCCCGCGAAGAACCAGCGTATGCCACGACTGGCGTTGACCCCCGGACACCGCATAAGGTTCAGGTGCACAGCCCTTCTTGAAGATGTAGGCGGTGCCCTGCATGCCCGGTTCACTTTCGTACAGGTCCCACGGCCTGCCACGGAACAGCACGTCTCCGGGCTTCACGCTGTTGGCAATCGACTTTTTCGGCTTCTTGTAAATGATCAGGCCACGCTTCGGGTCGGCAACCATCAGGCTGTCGTTATGCCAGAATTCTGGACCTTTGAGGTCGGTCTCGCGGGTATAAGCGGCGGCGAGGCTGGCATCCGCCGCCGCAGGGGTGCCTTCATCGGCATCACGCGGAATGCCGTCATTCACCCATTTGGCCGTGTCTGCGAAAATCAGGTTGTTGTTGTCGTCGCAGGTCTTCCAGATGCCATAGCTGCCCTGATAGTAACGCCAGATCGGGAAGCAGAAGCCAGCCCCGAGCAGCTCGATGTCCGGGAACTTGCCAGCGCCGCGCTCGTGGTACTTAAGTTGGGCTGTGTCGTAGCCAAGGTTCGGGGTCCACTCGCCCCTGTCGTTGGCAATCGCAACATAGATGTTTTGGCCAACCATCCCAAAGCAGCCGGTGCCGCCTTTCCCGAATTCCTTCGGGCCAGTACGAACGATCACTTCGTTGCGGCTGTCGTTGTTGAGGTCGCGCTGTTCGGTCTCGTATCCAACTGACGTGCCTGCATTTCGCAGGCATTCACCGATACCTGGTTCTTCGATCTTCGAAACCGACGCGACAGCTGCATCAAGTTCCGCCTGGGAAAGTTGGGTTGCGAATGCATAGGCGGTCGAAATGGTCGTAGCGATCAAAACGAGGGGGAATGCCTTAGATTTCATGATCAATCCTGAATAAAAGCGGTCGACACCTTCCCATTACTTGATATCGCTTTGGATTTCCTTGACCGTGCTCCGTGCATTTTAATGAAATTGGCGAAACCTGGTGATTGTAGATATTGCAGTACCTGCCACCGAGTATCCTCCAGCCCCTGCCAGCCGATCACCGGTCCCGATCTGGCAGCGGCCAGAGCCTGGATGATCCCGGCCGTCGATCCGAGCCCTAATCGGCTTCCAGCAGATCGTTGACTGCCTTGGCGAGCACGACGAATTGGCTTGCCAGGTCTTGGATTTCCGGATGGTCCTTCACGTCACCAGTTGGAGACTCCAAAATGAGCCGGGCACAGTTTTGCAGGGCCAGGTTCTTTTCCGGAAATGACTTATACCAGGTCCACCAAACTGAATTCTTGCCCCCTGCTATATCTTTGGCCATGTTCTCAAGGATTTTTCGGGCCGGGCAGGCGTAATGCTTTTCCACGGTATTCTTCGCGGTTCCATCAGGAGCTTTTACGCCGAAGATGATATCGAGATAACGATTAGCTGATGCCTCGATGGCAACGTGGCAATTGACCGGCCACGTCGGTCTTCTTAGGCCATATGGCGTCCAGCGTACCCAGAGACACTCCGAGATCAACGGGTCTACTTCCGCATTGTCGCTGGCCGCCTCGAAGTCAGGGCTAACGTTCTTCCTGACCTGATCAAGAAGGTAGTCGCCGATCTCGTCAAGGATGCGGTAGTGCAGCGTATCTTGGGCCAAAAGAACGGAGGCTATCGCCTTACGCCGATGGGGGCTGTCGTACTCCGCGTTTACGGCATCTGTATAAAGTTTGTCAGCCGGGCTATCCACGTATACGCCTCCAAATGTCGTTTCGATGTAGCGCAAGAAGTCCTCGACAAAGGCCTTTGGCGCAGTCGCCTTTATGTCCTCAACCACCTTGCTGAGGAGAGCATGAAAAGTCGTCTCGCCGTTCGTCGCGGCATAGTAGGGAACTTTGATCGTGTCTTCAGCGGCTGTCGCAGCGTCCTGATCCGAAATGAAGATGAGGATGGGTTTGCGGCCACGAAGGTCGGCCCTCAACTCCTCCCGATAGTCCTTGAGCTGATCCTTTTGTTGGATCGCCCAAGGCTTGTTCTCGATGCCAATCACGTAAGCCGATGTCTCGATGACAACGTCGATCCTGCGCTTCGTCCGTGTGGACGCCTCTCGACGAACTTTGACTGCATCCAAGCTGTTGATGCGAGGAATGCCGATAGCCGTGAGCAGTGCATTCAGAAATAGTAGACCCTGACCGTGCGAAGCAGCCGGATCGAAAAGCTCGGCGATGACGCGGCTCAGCGTGTTTTCATCGGGGTCGAAGATCGCGAAAGGCGAGAACGTCGTCGCACCGTAGAGATCGACGCCTTCCCGCATGGCTGCAAGTCGAGGCAGCATTTTCGAGAAGTCCGTGATGAAATCTGAAATTGGCTGGAAATCTGTTTTTGCGGTCATGCCGCGATACTTGGCGCATTCTTCAAAGCATTGCAACCGTTGCAAGTAAAAAAAGGGGTTCGCAGATGTCAGCCCATAATTTGCTTATTGCAATGGGCTGTACCTGCACGTTTCGAACGAAAACATCGGACGCTCGGAACCATTGCCGGAAATTTCGGGGACGCTGTCAACTGCGTAGAGCGACCATTAATTTGGCGAAGCGACATCCTCAGGAGTGATTGTTGCGGCATCATTTGCGGACTCCAGAAAAGCGGCAAATTCCTCGGGTCCCATTTGATAGCGCATATCCTCTTCGATAGTGCCGTCTTCTCGGAACCATTCCATTACCAACGTGTAGCCCATCTGGCCCTTGTTGATGGGATCGGCCCAGGGAATGACCCGCGTGCGTCGCGAAGGATGGGGAACGTCCTGTGTAACTGTATTCGGCATAACGATGTTCTCCTATTGCACGAACTCAATCGGTGCGACGCCCACGCTCCTGCTCCACAGGTACATGTCTGTCATCGTGATGATTTCCGAGCCTGTTCCTGACTTCCTGTCTTTCTCGGCCTTCAAGAAGCGCATCGCGCAGTCTGTTCGCCATACGAGTTTCCGAATGGATGTGTTGTACGACTCCGCGCGCTCGGCCCATTCAAGGGCTTCTTCGATTTGAAGGCCGCTCAGGATTGCGTGCCCGGCAAATTCACCAAATTCTTCTTGGACAGGTCCACCGGTGTACCATCCCGACAATTCCCCAAGGAGGTAAAACAGGAAACCCTTGTCAAAGCTCGGCTCCTAGTTGCTCAAAGACCTGCAAGTCAACTGGAACCCATCGAAATGATGGTACAGCGATTTATCAGAAAGCTGTTTGAGACCAGGGTAAAGATTGCGAAGCTTAACCAGGTCTTCGCTTGCATAATCTGAGATTTCATCGTCAACGCCGTTGCATGCTGCCCAAGAGAAATTCTCCAGCTGCAGCCAGAGTTCGTCGATGTTATGCAGCGCATCGGACCTCATACGCTCGCGATCAAGTACCCAACGTTTTTCGATAGCCTGGATACGTTCAAACCGCGCCTTGCTCACTGGAGAAAAGCCTTTAAGGAATTCTGTCCCGCCAAGTGCTGTAATGGTTTGCTGGACCGCCGGACATTTGCGCAAAACTTTCGGCTTCTCGGGCAGCAAGTCCGGGTCCATGCTGTGCGTGTAGATGAGGTTTTGGCCCTTGTAGGCGAAGTTGCCGTCTCCCGGAATGTTCTCGCCCTTCAGCAGAGATACGAATGCGTCATTTGCATCATCCTTCGTCGCAAAATCTTGTGGGAGGTGGGCGTGCAATTCAGTATGCCAGATGCGGAAGCCAGGATGCTCGGGCTCGACCCTGAAACCCAGAGGGACAACTCGCCAGTCTTTGACGGCTTCTGCGATAGGCATAGTTGCGGCCGAGACCATGTCTGATGCAAAATCGCGCGGATCAGCATCTGGATGGTCTTTCAGGTGTTTTTTGACCAACGAAACCAGCTTATCGAAGACGAAAACCATGTCTCCAGTCACGACATAGGTAGCATTTGTGATGCCGTCGAGCGCCCTAAGCGTTTCCTTTAACCGGTCATCTATGGCCGGATCATAATATCCGATTTCGTCTAAGATAATGCGAAAGGGACCCGAAGCGGTTTGTTCCGTTGTCATATTGTCCTTTGAACGCGGGTTTCCTGGCCGCGTCTCTCTCAATTTAAAAAAGGTTTTCGCCAGAGAATTAACACATCGCCGAGTGGACGCAAGGAGAATTCCTTTGGATCAACCGAATTCTTCGAGCGCAGGCCGTTGACGGCATCCAAGGAATTCTCTATCTAAACCCTCGGCAGACCCTCTGTCCTTCGACCAAGCCTCATCTTGCAAAAATCGCATGGAGTAGACATGAAATCTGTCGACGTTTCCGCATACCTAGATTCCGATCACAACAACTTCATCAAGCCTGTCGTTGTCTTATACCCTGGCCGAGGGGTGCCAAAGCCAAGAGCTTCTGATCTCTCGCAATTCCGCGACATTCAGGTCTTGAGTATTCCGCTCAACAGTCATTTCAGGCATCTGAGACCCAGAAACCTTCCCTGGACCCATTGGCCCGTCACATTTGATGTCGTTGCAGAGATCAACGCGAAGGCCGTTGATGCGGACTGCGAGCTGAATGTCTCGTCGGCAGTGGTACGGGACACGTTGCTTAACCAGAGTCACTTCATCGTCGACCTGCGGTTTGTACATCCGGAAGATCATTGCACGCTGGCACGGGCAATATCGCGTTTCATGGTCATTCGGAAATCTATGGCACCTGAGAAACCGATACTAATGCGCCACCCGCGCCAAAAGGTTTTCGTCGATGTGATGGATAGTGAGATCGCTGACGCAGCTATGGGGTCTTTGCGGCTTGAGCACAACTACGCGTGCAACTTCAATGTGATTGGTAATTCGGTCCTTGAGAAGTGCTTCGATCATCGTTTCGATCAATTTAATTCCGCTCCTCGATTCTGGCACCGACAGGCAGATATAGCATCCCATGCTCGGGATAAATGGACCAACGCTTCGTCGACCATTTTGGATGCTCCTGTAGCGCTTCAAGTTCTTTTTGCCTTGCGGGACGCTACTGATGCCGACGGAACGCAAAACTACTCAAGTTTTGACCAATTTGACGGTAACTCTAAATTTTCGGCGGGAAGCCGGTTGAGGGGCAACGAGTGGAGGGGTTCCGGCAAATACCCGTCATTCTTAATGGAAGGCCGAAACTTAGGATTTCTGTTCGGCCAGTTTTGGGGTTTGGGTTTGATCGAAGTCTCCTTCGATGAGAAAACCGTTCGCCTTACCGGCTCTGGTCATCGCTTCTTGGAAGTAATGCATCGAACGAATGATGACCCGGATAGCCTTTTGCGTTTCCTCGATCCTATCTCTCGGTGCATTCCGGATTCCTCCTGTGACCGCGTCGACGAATGGATGCTCCGGTTTTTCCGTAAGATGAAGCAGAAAGGCACGTGAGTAACAGCGTCCAGGGCTTGCCGAGCTGTAGCCTGTTCAGAGGAGAGTTTCGTTGATAGTCGATGCCTCCATCGGCATTACCACGATGATGGTTGGCTTTTTGGTCAGAGTTGAAAGCGGCGGAAAGATCGGTCGTGTGGTCATGCGAGAGGCCTCCATGTCTATCCTAAGGATGCCTATCGGCCGAACAAGCGTCCACCAAAATCTGTCCGGTGGACGCAGGGGCCAATGCAATCGTTATACCGATAATGCCCATTATCAAGCTACCTTCCCAGAGGCGCATCAAGCGTTGTGACCTCTGGGTCAATTCAATTTGCAGATTAAAATTGTGATGAGATCAGGCGGCCCTGCTAAGCGGCCGTCCCGTCAGCGAAACAGCCAGTTCTGCTGTCTCCAGCCTGGCTTTAGCGAACCTGAAGCCATCCTCGCGTCCGCGCTCGTTCGCAAGTGCGAGAGTTTCCTGGTCGGCCTCAAGTGTAACGTCTCCCAGCATGGTGAAAACTTGAGCGGCCCACCCGACGCAAAGCGCATCAATAACTGCGTATCGCGTGCGTAGGGGCATAGGTTCGCACTCTATGACCTCCAACAAATTGATCAGGTCGCCACCATTCATCCGGACGCTTCCAGCTGAGGGGGCAAATGCTTTCGAGGGCGCGCTCTCCACAAGACGTTTCACCATCGAAAGCGGAAGATATGCCTTGTTGCGACCGCTGGCGATCTCCATCAGAGGCTCGCTTACAGGAAGCCGCTCGATCAGATGTGTGAAGGGCATATTGCGGATGACTGTTCCGAGAATACGGCGAAGCCCTTTCGTTTTGTCATTACTGACGATGTAGTCCGATTCTTGATGCATCTGATCATCTCCTTGCAGAAGTTTGCGACGTCTGGATGGGGCCTACTTAAGGAATTGTCGAACGAGGTACAAGTCGCGCTGGAGCAAAACACAAAGTCGGCGACCTGTCGATAAGGCCCATTATCAAGCTTTTGAGCGAAGAAATGTCTCGATTGCTCTATCGTCAACCAATATCAACGTAATTTTGACTCGCTGGGCGTCTCGTCTTCCTCAATGCTTTTGACAGGCTTGGCTGCTCTGGAATTGATCCGCTCTTTGTTGTTCGCGAGCAGGTGCTGGTATGACGTATTTCACCTGTTGGTCGAAGGTTGGTGCGCGAACTCTTTCTGAATTTCTGTCAGCACAACAACATCCGGAATGATCCCTTGAGTGTCGCGCAAACGCTCTGCCTGCTCCATGACGCGGACAAATCGGGGAAGCCTGAATGGCTTCATACCGAAATGGTTGCGTGCGATCCTACCAATCTTGTCTGACGGCACACCCATTGCTCGATAGGCTGCATACACACCGAGGAGCCGTTCAGTTTTTAAGCCTGTGAGGTTCTCAAAGTGCGTCCTTCGCGCCTTCTGATCTTTCGTGATCTTTGCCTGGAGCTGGGTTTCCTCCTGATCGGTCTTTCCGAAGTTTTTTCGAAGCGCGCGCGCCTCACTTCGGTCGATGACAGGGGCATCTTCTTCAATGCCCATGGTCCGGAGGACTCTCTTGATCTTTCGACCTACCTGTTCGAACTCTTCCGGTGACGGCGCATTTTTCAGACCGAATTGCCTTTCCAGCACGCGTATGGTTTCCGGCATGGTGCTGCGCGCGTCAGACATCATCGTCAGCAGCGACGCCAGGCGCGGGGCAGGGATACAATACGTGGCCTCAATGCCGTCATAGGCTGATTTCAGCTCCAGTTGGCGCAAGCGCTCTGCCTCCTCCTGTTCTCGCTGGTATTGTTCTGACTCGATTGCGCGGCGTTTTTCTTCTTCAATGGCCGCTGTCTCTGCTGCAAGCTTTTTTCTCTCAGCGTATTCCCAGGCGCTTACTTCTTCCCAACCGACGATTCTGTCCCGATCATCTCGGGTGACAAGTATCCGGTCGAGCAGTTCCACGTCAAAAACGCTCTTCAGATAGGTGATTTGCTCTTCAAAAAACGAGAGTGCTACATCGAGGAGTGCGTTCCGGAAATGATAAGCCCAGAAGGTGGATTTTTCCCTCCCAATCTCATGTGCCGACGCCAATAAGGTATCAAATTTTCTGAAGAAGATGAGTTCCGTCAATTCAGGCGTTGAGTAACGTCTCTGCTGATCCCAGTAATCGAAGCAAAAATCAGACTTTTCTCCGTATTTTTCGCCCCACCGGAGCCGCAAATTGCCTTTGCCGGTATATTCGTAGGTGAGTGTAAGCTTGGGTTTTCGCAGCTTGGTCTCGGAGTCAACAACCCCAGGGCTTCCCTCCAGGAGAGCTGGTATGTTCCACTTTCTGACATCCGTGATTTTTTTGATGTTTTCTGCAGCTTCGTCGATGCCGCGATGGATTTGTGCGAGGAGGCTGCGTTCGTAGTCCCTTGGTCCAGTGCGGAGCCAGATGTATTCAGAAAGTTCGCGAAGTTTGCTCTCTGAGCTATCCCTTGAGATGTACGCCCGATTAACGATCCAATTCAGATCAGCAAGGGGATTTTGATTGCGTCGGTCGACATTTGATGAGGGGGGCAAGGCAGTTAATTCCTTCTCGAATTTGCTAAAGGAGTTATCTTATTAAGACAGGCAATTCAAGCGGATTTATTGGAACGCAGGACGTCTATTCGGGGAGATTCCAACGTCAGACTTCAGCGGGCTTGCCGATAAGTCAACTTATCGAGCCTTTAGCTGTTTGCAAATTGGGAATTTGTTGTTATTTCCTTGATCACCTATCGATGAAGAGGAATTCGGAGATGTCTCAGGCGAAAACTGAAGCTGATGCGAACGGGGATGAGCCCGTATGTGTGGGCCCTAAGCTACCTAAGTGGGTCCAGCCTGGGGCTTCTTTTAAGTACAATTTCGGAGCTGAGAACACCTACACCGGCCGTGAGTTTCATGTCCGTGCGATTGTTGACGGACAAGCGGTGATCCGTGAATGGAAGGAGTCTTCTGGATGGTGCTACACAGTTGAGGGGCCGTATTACTTTCGGGCTTATGGGAGGCGTATCGTCCCCAACAAAGCGGTTAAGCGCTCTAAGGCTCCTTAAACTCACCAATTGAGTTCTGCGTATATTTCCCATGACGGCGGACGTCGGTGAGTGCCTTCTTCGGAATGACTGGCCTAGTCGGTGGCATCCTGCTGAACCTTGTATTGAGAGCAAACGAAGAGCCGATGATGCACAAACGATACGCGAACGTCACAAATCCGGCCATGCGAGCGCATTGGGATCGATGCGAAAGAGCTACCCTGGAAAAGTATAACGTGGTTCCGGACGAGGCGAAGAAGCACGTTCTCAAGGCGTGGAGGTGGGCTAAAGACCACCTGATGCGGAAGGAAGGGTCTGGACATCACTTCTCATTTATCCGCAATAAGGATGGGTCGATCTGTTGTGCATTTGCCAAACCTCAATGGAATGCCGATCATTGTGGGGAAGGAATGCCCACCGGCGCAGAGGCCATCATTCGGGCAGTCTGTGAATACGAGTCCGGTTACTGACTTTGGTTTGCAACTAGCAGCTGGCCGAATTTCGGCGTTTGACCTGGACTGGCGATAAACATCACAATTTATGCAAGGAATTAATTGCGATGTCTTATGTCCTCTGCCCAAGTCGTCCCATGTTCAGGCGACCCGAATGTTTCGCCTGATGCGGACAAAATTCTTGCTTTCATGCGGAAGGCGGCAGCTGCTGAATTCGCCCCGGGTTTGACTGTTGAGGAGTTCTGCAGAACACCAGCATATCTTCTCGCTGTCGAACGAGGGAGAGGTCAGAACGCTGCCGCGACGCTTCCAAAGAAGAATTTCATTGCCTCGATTTTGGATCGCATGCTCGCTTTGGGACTTATAGCTTCCTGGATCGATACAACGGGCAGGGGGCGTTGTGATTACCTTATCGTGATGAAAAGCGGCAGACGAGTCGCCATCGAGGCCAAAGGAAACCTCGATGGCAATAGCGCAGCAATTTTCGAACGCCCTGAGGGTGTCGATGAATTCTACATCTGGTCTATGTCATCTAATGCAGGTACCGATTTGCGACATGGCATCTGGTCCGGACTTCATTCCAGGCTAGGCGTCAACATCGTGACGGCGGATGAGCAAATTGACGGGTTGATCGTTCTAGACAGCATCTGCGGCACAGCCCAGAGACCTTGTCCAAAACTAGGTCAGCAAGGTGAAGCCATAACGATAGTCGGCAGATTCCAGGTGCCTCCACCTTGCATCTTCATGTTCCCGAAGGTTGTCACCCGAGACGGTCTCAGCCGGAGCCAGCCCTTGAATGACACGGAGTTTGCGTCAGCACTGCACGAGTGCTTTCAAGGTCGCGACAGCGATGTGAGCTTCGTTGATTATGAGGTGCTATCCGAACAGGGCGGGCTATCGAGGCAAACGACGCTTCGTCGGGGAAACCACCTAATCAAACAATCTGGGTTTACGAAGATCAATCGCCGTTTAACTGAGAAAACGGGTGTACGATAAAGCATAGGGCCGATAACGCCCATTATCAGGCTATTGATTATTGATCAGAAGACCGTCGACTCAGTGTTCACCTTCGAGATTTTCGAGCGACCTGTGCTGAAGAACGCGTAAGCCAAAGCGCCTGTTGCCAGAGCACATATGGGCGCTCGTTCAGCTCTTTAAACTGGACTTTTTTTGGTATTTGCTGCGTCGGCGGTTGGCGTGCCTCTCTCCGTCCTTCTAACATTTGCTCATGTAACCACAGAGTATTGAGATGATGCGCACAATTCCTTTTGCTATAGCCTTCTTATGTTTGACCGGCATCGCTCAAGCAGCCGAAGTTTGCTATGTGACTGTGACCGTGGATCAGCCGTTGGAATGCACTGGGGGATACGGTGGCGGCTCAGCAGATTTCACGGGCGGATGCAGCTACGGGCCCGAACAGGTTCAAGTGCCTATAGCATGCCCACCAAAAGGTCGTTGGGTTAATATTCCTGCATCTACCTTCCCCATGACAAATCCTGCACCAACGCAGGCAAAGGTTTGCGCGTCTTACGGGATGAAGGCTTCGAGCTGGAACGGCAAAACCTGCGCATCCGGCGAGCGTCGTCCGACAAGTGGTACTGGTTGGGAATCAATTAACTACAGGTACGGCATCAAGGGTGGTGGTAACGGCGGCGATGGCGGCGACAAGCTCGTCAACATCGGGGGTAAAGACGCGTTTGGAAACAGGATTAAGCCTGCTCAGATGTGCTACGACAATAAAATGGGCGCGAAAAACGATACGAAACAGGACGCTTCAGTCGCCGTCTTTTGTGAGTAGCGTCCTTATTCGATCCTAGCCCGGCAGGCGCTCGCCGACATCAAGGCAAGCTCTCCTATTTAATTTGACTAATTTCTTCCGATAATGCGACAACGTCTATTATCGGCCGGACCAGAAGTTATTACGATGTGGGCGGCAACGCGCAGCGGATCAGGAAGGCTGACAGGCCGGATGGAGGTGTGACCGTGAAGGATTATCAGCGCGAGATCGAAAAACTTGCAAGGTCCAAAGGGATTGAGAAGCTCTACCACTTCACTCCCGCTGTAAACGCAGCGAGCATCCTGAAAAACGGTTTGGCCTCGCAGCAGCTCTTGCAGGCGCACGACATTGATTTCTATGCGCCGGATCAGTATCGGTTTGATGATCGTCTCAGCGCCCTTTCCCTGTCGATCCATTCGATCAATGAGGCGCTGCTCAAGAAGAAGATAGCCGAGCACGGTGGAGACTGGATCATTCTTGAAATCGAGGCAAGCATCCTATGGACACATAGTTGCCGCTTCTGCTGGACGAACGCGGCATCTTCTGAGGTCGCAAACTACAGGCCATTCCTCGGCGGCCCCTGGGGCTTCGAGGAGATGTTCAAGGATCGTCCGGTCAGCGCAATAGACCTGCGCTCGCAGCGCGATACATATGGGAAACGCAAAAATCAGCCAACCGATATCCAGGCGGAGGTCCAGGTGTTCGATCCAATCGATTCCGACCTCATCGTAGACCTCACCGTGAAGAATCCGAGGGTGAAACGTGAGATGGAAGCCCTGATGGAACGCATCGGGGAAAGGCGGCCGGTTGTGATCAATGAGCAGATTTTTTGGTAACCGTTAAAGAGCGAAATTCGTAAGCTTCGATCTTGTCTACGAGGTCTTTTCAGTTAAGCCTATTGATGCCGTGATACCACGGTCAAACTCTCACGCCGCCCCTTACGCGTTTGAAGAGACCCTTGCCTTTGGCAAAATCATACGCGACCAGTTCCCACCCATTATATGCCAATTCATTGAGGATCACGATGACCTCGTCTTCAATCGCGCTGCCCATGGTTTGAAACTTGTATTCCCACATCGTACCTACTCCGGAAAAGTCGTTATCTCCAGTACATAAGGAGTTTCGCGTGCTCTACAAGGTTCGCGAATGAGTTGCACACTCGCCCGGGAATGTCAGATCAGCGTGTCTTCACGCTGATCGCGGCAGAATGGGATGACATGCCGAGAGGTAGCGCGGTCGTGAGTGTTGAACGCAGGACTGACAACGGGCCCTTCCGGTCGAAGAGATGGTCCACGTCCAGTGGATTGCCGGGGCATTAGACAAGGATTTACCCCTTAAAATAGCTCCTTTGAAAGTTGACACAGAGGCAGCTTTCTGTTTGATTGCCGTCAGAATCCAAAGGAGAACACCATGCGTTTGACTAAAAATGTTGATTCTAACGGTAATGCAGCATTGAGTCTCTTTAATTACTGGTTCGTAGGGTTTATCGCCAACTCGGTCGCGCTATTAGCAGTTTTCTTGCTGCTGGTAGCAGTTAATGATCTCAGCCCTCTGACGGGATTCGGCCCCTTTTATCCTATCATGAAGTTGCCACTTACCGCATTTTTGTTGCTGGATGCGGCCCTTGCTTTCCCGATGGGGTTTATGGTCGCTGAATTTTCCGTTCTTGGAAACAAACTGCGACAGGAAATTCAGTACAATATTGACCGTGATGGCTACGCAGGTTTCGGGTTTCCGGAGGACTGATTGTTCATGCCGTAAAGTTCATACGGCTGTATCAGCTTCAATGACTCGTCGAGAAAAGGCTTTCTAAATATGAAAATAGAGATCGACATCACCGATCAAATGCCGGAGATGGTTGAATTCATCAGACACCAGACCGAGATCGATATTGACCAGCAGCAGATCGCTGATCTTCTCGCAAAGGAAGTCAGGCTTGTCGCCGATATCGCGGAATGGGGGTGGTGCGATACAGAAGTTAAAAGTCGCGTTATCGGCGTTGTAACGCATCGGTTCCTTAATCGTGGTTGGCCGACCTATGGCGAGAAAATGAATGTGAGAACGTTCATCAATCAGCTTAAGAAGGCAGCGGAGGCGCAGGGTTTCAAAACTCTGGCACAGTCCGAAGACCTCGATGAGGATGCAGGCTCCGGACATCCCGCTCCGACGGGCTGGGAGCATCGCAAGCATCCGTTTGCGCCCCGCGATCACGTAATGTCAGCCGCCCAACGTTGGGCTTTCACCACCGAGAATGCCGATGTGGCTCTGCGCACGAAAGCCTATGCGGCATTCGGCGGGAACATGGCTCGTTTGGCCCTGGTGACAATGTTTCCTGATGGCTCCGCCTTACCGGAACTCAATCGCCGAGTTGCGGAGCGCCGTTCACATGATCCCGACGTCAACATTTATAAGTTACGGAATGAGGTTATCGAGGATATTGCGCAGGAGGTACTAGCACTCGGGAAGAAGCTGAGTGAGGCAAAGCTCAGCTCCTCTGCGCAATCGTTGCTCAAAGAACGCTTCAATCAAGACCCACCCCGGGCCCCATTTCTTGCGTTGCTCACTCACTCCGATGGTACGCAGGAGATGTTGTTGAGCGGCATAGACGGACGATGAGACAAGTCCGAGATCGTGCCGAGGAAGGCTGGGTTCGATCTCGGCGGATCAGGCCAACTCAGGTTCAGGAATGAAGGGCTATCAGGTGTCAACATTTTAGTTATAATCTAATGTTGACATGGGTAATCACTCGTGTTTTCATTTGTTGTCAACATTGATTGTTCCGAGTTCCATGCAGACCATTTCCATTCCATACCGCTGCAGCTCTGAAGACCGCACGTTTATCGCTGCGGTTCAACGGGTCTATTCCGCAGCGGTGCGGACTGGCTTTGCCAATGCGCTGGATAGTAAAGGCAATCTAGTTCCGGAGAAAGCCTTGCGAGAGCTGGTGAAGGATCGCCATGCTGGCGATCTGATCGACGCATGGTCGTTACACTGCGCGACGCTGGAAGCCAGGGACTTACACAAGTCCGGGCAGCCGCAACACATGGTGTTTGGCGGTCGAAAGAATCTGGAACGTCGGCGCAAACGGCTGATCACCAGAGATGAATGGAAAGCACTGCGTCTCAGACCATTCGCTTCGCGAGGCGATAAATCATTCGGCGGCAATCGGCATTTCAAGTTAAGTTTAGACGGCACGAACTGCACCTTCACGATGATGGAGCCTCAGGGAGACGCATCGTCGAGGAAGGGCATGAAGTGGCGCAAGGTCCATCTAGACCTGGCGATTATGACCGGGAACGCCGGTGAGATTATATGTCAGGCAGCCATGCTGGCCTCACTGAAGAAGATCAACGTGATGTTTCGCATCGATCAGAAGAAGCTTCACATCACCGTCGATCCTGTCGATCTGACCGCACATCCGGAGCGTCGTTCCTCGGTTCGGGCGGTGAAGGGTCGGGCAGTCGGCATTGACCTGAATCCAGAATCGATTGGCGTCAGCGCGGTCGAGAACACGGCCGCCGCCTCAGACCTAAAGCTTACCAAGCTGCTCGATCATTTTATCACCGAGACGTCAGCACCAGGCTCGACGACGAACGAAGTCGTTCGTGAAATGTTGGCGAAGACATGCGACCGCATCATTCGCCTTTGTCGGAAATGGGGCGCTGGAGTCATCGCCGTCGAGAAGGGGCTGGGGAAACTTCGATCCGCAGGTCGCAGCAAGGACACCAACCGGAAAAACAACTTCTGGACCAGAACGGTCTTCGTTCACATGCTGATGCGCAAAGCGCGTCTCGCAGGAATGGAAGTCGTCGAGCTATGGGGTGGTTATTCCACCACCATCGGAAATATCGCATTCAAGGCCCCTGATGCTGCTGCAGCAGGGGCAGAGATGGCCCGCCGAGCCTTGGCTCGTCAGGCGAAGATTGAAGAGACCTTGCCGGTTTTTGACGGAGAGATTTGGGATTACCTACAGAAGGATTTTCCAAGTCTCGAAGACTTCAACGACGTCACCAGTTGGCAAGGCGCTCATCAGGCAATCAAAGCGGCGAAGATTGGCTATCGCCGCCCGCACCCGGAGGTTCTCTCTCCGGGTCCTGATGACCGAGGCAGACGCTCCGCGTCGCTCGGCCATGCGGTCTTGCGCCTTGGTCATCGCGGACGTCCGGGGCTTGTGTTCCGGCCTGTGACGATTCAGGTGCAAGCAGATAGTCCGGTGAAACGTGTTTACACACGAAAATCCGGATAGCCAATGAAGGGCACCGTCTTGATCTTTTCGCTTTCGATCTCGGTAAGGAGACTGACTGGTTGACCATAAGCGAGAGCGCGCCAGCCAAGATATTCCTTGACGACATCTGCTGTGTGGACCAACTCAGGTGGTGATGGGCTGCGGTCAAAGCCACTTGTGGGCTTATCGATCAAGACGGTTCCCGACAGCCAATCTCCGGATTGTGAGCGCGTAATCCACTTGGCGCTACGTGCGCCGTATCTGATGCTATGGTTCTTTATCGCTCGATACTTCTCCAGGCTGTTTCGACCGAGGTCCGCTTCTGCCATTTCTGCAATCGGAACAAAAATTTCGAAGAGGGGACCTGTGCCTACCCGCGCATAGCCACGCAACATTATGGTCACCCAATCTCCTTCGCCTTGGAGAACGACTACATCTCGACCGACGGCATCATCTTCCGCGCTCTTAGGAGCATCCCAGGTCTTACAATACTGCACAGGTAGTCCGCGATCCAAGATCGCCAATTGCTCAGTGTCGACAAAATCCGGCCCGAATTCGCTCGTTCCCTTTCCGCCGTATCGCTGCGCATTGTACTCAAGGACCACGGCAAGCGCGTTTTCGGAGAGCTTCAGGGATGGCAGCGGGTAGCCGTCGGCGTTGGGTGGTCCCATAATGCCCAGGGAATAGTATTCCTGCTTCCATTGCCACTTTCCGTCCGTCAGGACACGGCGTTCAACCAGATTGAGGCACGCACGATATTCGTGAAAGATGTCATCGAATAGGGGTGATTCACACCAGTCGTCCATCTGCAGGTCCGCTTCCGGCATTTCCAGGACAGGCCACAGGAGGGTCTCGCTGATATCAACCGGATTTGCCTCCAGTCCTTCACCTCTCATTACGAGGCGTGTTCGATGCTGGTCCACCACGACGGCTGCCATCTTCCTCCCGTTGTCTTCAAAAAGAAGGACGATCAAGTTTCGATATTCGCTCATGGTTTCCCCTGTCGGTGAACATCTATCAAGGTTCGACGAATTTGATCGGTTTGAAAAGGAGTTAGTTCATCTGTTGGGTAACAGTGATTGCTTGTAACTTCATCATCAGTCGAGGACTGTGGATTGTTCTGCTGAGGGCGTTTCTTTCCAATATTTTCCAATGCAATTGTGATGGCCAACGCCGTTGTTAGGATCACTATGTCAATGGTCCATCCTAACCAGGAGAACTCATCCACGCCGAGTGAGCTGGAGACGAGGCCGCCGACGATGTTCGCCATAAATCCTAAGAGGGCATATTTTAGAAGGTACAAATTCGCCTCATTGCGTTGGAATTCCTGTTGGAAGGATTTTAAGGCCGGAAATTCTCACTTCACAACAGAATTCCTTGTTGCGTCAGTTGCGAACGTATCTATATTGACTCCTAAATTAAGGGCCACTCTCCCGCTTCCCACGGGGAGGAGAGATGCTTAAGAAGGTCACGTATGACGCAAAGTGTGCGTTTTGAGAAGAGGACACATGTTCGGATTTTTGAGAAGTCAGCGCATCGCTAACAGACCTCCACACCGTTATGAGGTGCAGGGTGGCCCGTTGGCTGGTCAGACCGTGCCGCTACTCGACGCACATGAGCAGAATGCCTTCGCGGGAGGAGTTTACCGGTTGGTGGAACCTGACTTCTGGGGTTTTAGCGGCGTCGTGCCGTTGGGCGTTTTCTATCACTGGTATGAAGGCGGAAGAAAAAATCCAGATTACCAGTGGGACAAGATTCACTATGGGTGGACCCATTGATCTTCGGCGGGGGCCAAGGCGTCTAGTTGGAAAGGTTTGTACGAATGGGCGGAGTTATTGCGGTAGGGATTCGGCGAGAGCCAGGTCAGTTTGAGACCATTGAGGTCTGGACCAACCAGTTGCCAAGGACAATCCAGAACGGAAAGTTTCTGTCTGGGGACGTGTCGGGCCTTGAAGCCTATCTCGACGAGCACAAAACCGATGCGCGCGGCCTGTACGGTGTCTCGAAGAATGTTCCGTCGCAGTATGGCTATGTGCTGGTTGACTACGTTGACCGCCGGGTTGTCACCGTTTCGGCCTATGGCCATCTGTCTGCGAAGACGGGTGCGAGTTTCTACGTGGGCGTTGAACTCGGCAACGATGAGGATCGAGAATCGGTTTCAAGCCTAATGGAGCATATCCGGTCGCGATGGAGTGAGGACGCACTCATAGGTGTTGGGCCGTTCGCCACGCCCCAGGAACTGATCGCTGACCCGGACTTCAAGGACGCGAATGTTTATCACATTTCCTCTTCTTTCTGGAAGATCGAAGACTGTAATGAAAACAAGGCTGGTTACACGTACCTCAGAGACATCCTGAAGACGATGGTCACGTTCGACTACGCAGAGGAAATCGCCTGGTCGAAAGCCACGGGTGATCGCCAGCCTGTGATCGACTACTGATTGGCTGGGTTCACGGCATCATGTGTGAAACGGCGTTCCCGACGATTATGGCAACGCCGTTTTCGTGTCGCATCGCGCTGCTGCGAGTTAAATAACAACTCTCCGATCCCAATAATCCCTTCTCGGGACGTCATCAGACCAATCAGTGATTTGTCTGAACAGGGCTTGACCGATAAAGATCGCCGGTATGTCGTATCCCGTGTCCTGGCCATTCCATTGCGTTCGCCAAGCCAGCACGGGAAAATCGCCTTTTACCTCTGTCCGCGCTGCCGGATGGTGACCGGCTTCAGCAGAGAAGAGGGCCCGTGCACCAGATGCCAGATCAGGACGCCGCAAAGGGAAGTCGTGCAGTTTACCGCCTTGACGAAAGCTGATTTTCCCTAGCGTTTTGCCTTCGCATCCAAGCCAAAAGCTGTCTGCTTTGAAAGGATCGAGTAAAGTCGACAGATGGTTGAGAAAGCTCACACGGGTATGATGCTCGGCGGGTCGTTCAGATGTCGGGTGCAAAGCTTCGACGAGATATCTGGCGATGCTCGTTTCGATGCCGCACTCGGTCAATCTTGCGATGAATGTCACGCGCCGCTCCGCGCACTGGCTTTGCGAAATGAACTCATCGTCCAGAGTTGGCTGTGTCAAGGCGTGAGACTTACTCATTTCATGCCAGTCGGCATAGCCAAACATCCTCGCGACTAATGCCTGACACCTGGAAAGCTTGATCGTGGGCTCGAATGGTTCGAGCAATTGTTTCATACGTTTGGAAACGGCCTTCGTCCGTTCCAAGTTTGTCATGTGAATACGCATGATATTTTTCCTGACGGAACCTGCCCACTTGGCTCCGGAAAGGAGCAAAGGATTTCTTTGCAAATAAGTGTCTGCGTGACTTTGCCGATGTGGGCGGCTGGCACCTTACGATGTGCACAAACTCAACGTAGATAATCGCGCCCTCGTATGCAAGTTCTCCTTTGAGATTTCCTGCGGGAATTATTGTTGAATGTGGTTCTCTTAGGTCTGACAGGCGAACCGGAGACTTCCTTGCAATTTTGCAAGGAAGTTTACCGTGAGGATATGTTCCTCGTCGTTGGAGTTATCGCGACCAACAATCTCGGGGACTTCCCTGCATAAGCGGTGTTGATGTTCTCGTTTTCGAACAGCCAGGAAGAGCGGATCATCGACGCAATGCTTGAAGTGCAGAAATGCTAGCCGCGCAGCGGCCGGGGCCCTTCTCCGATAGGATCGTAAAAGCCAAGGTTGGGATCATATCGCAAGTGCTCAATGCCCACTCGACGAAGGTTATTGATTAGAATGGGTGCCAGATGATTATCGTCAAACTTCACCTGGCTATTTTTCCGTGCCGAAGGGTTGTCGAGCGGTCTCATGCCCTTTTGCTCCAGTTCAGTTATTTTGATCTGAACACTATCCATCAGCCGTTGATATGCTGCGGAACGGGCCTCGCGGTTCTCAGTTAGACCAAGCAGGTTCTTCAGTGTGCTGGTCTCCCCGATGGCCTCATCGATGACGTCTCTTTTCTCTTGGAGAAGCGATTTTAAAACAAAGAGATCGGCCGCTTTTTGATCTCCGGATTGTTCCATGATCCTGATTACTGCGTTCTGCGTATCGAAGCCATCGACAAACAGTTGCCTGGCCTCTGCTTGCTCCGTTTTATGATATTCATAGACTTGGTCGCCACCGGTCATAACGGAGCTTGCGATGGCTATCGCCAAGAGGCTTCTACCAATAATGCCTCTAAAACGAGGTTCGAGCTTCTTTAACTCAGTCGCCAATGTGTGGTCTCGCATGCCAAGTCTCCTTCGCGTCAATCAACAGTATTGCTTCCGCATGCAACTTTCGAGTCGCCGCTCGTGCAGAAGGAATTGTGTTGTATTACGTCACATTTTGTCCGGGATGATTGCAGGGATTTCCTTGTCCTCCCAGACGGCCCCTCCCTCGCCGGTCGATCCTTGGGCGCTTCAAATCTTGTACGTGATCCGGGACCTTACATCAGAGGAAAAGCTCGTTCTCGCTGAAATGGACCTTGGGATGGGGCTTTGGTCTGATCGGCTTCTTTAAGATGACGTTTGGAGGTCGTATCGCTTGAGCTGCCACGTTCATCCAGTCCGGACCGTCCGGCCAGTGTGACTCTTTGGATTTGTTCCTTTACATCGACCCGGCCGTTGTTCAGGCTTGATGTAAAGGAGACCTCATGAACGCCGCAGCAGAATTTCTTGTCCTTTGGCATCTCAATCGATGCGACATATCAGATGAAGACCGCACTACCCTTGTAGATGCCTTGAAGCGCGGACACGACTTGGGTGAAAGCGACGCTATAGAGCTTGTTTCCGCTTACATTGGCCTGGCCGTCGATGGTTCACGCGGACTGCCAGATGCCGAGATCGTCGATCTTATGATCCGGCTTCACAAACTTCATGAAGCAAACAGCCAGGAGGAGCGGACCATTGATGCTATGCTCGATGTTCAGAAAATCCTGGCTGATCAGCGTCCGGGGCCATTCTCTGAGCGGATAGTCAGCGCTAAGGTCGCGGGCATCGTGCAAAAGCTGAATGCCCACGCCGCGAAAATCTGATTCAGAGCTTCAGACCGGATTGTTTCAAGATGAAGAAATCCGTTGCTTTCTGATTTCCCGAATTCTTGATGATTTGCGCCAAAAGCTGGTCGGTCGCGCGCGCATCCTTAATCAGCTGTGCCGTTTCCGTTCTATCTGCTGTGTGGTAGTCGGCCAAAGGGCCTGTGACAGCGGCCATTGGAGCCCCAATAGTCATCATAGCAACTCCTGTGACCAGACTTCGGGCGATCAGGTCCTTTGAACTTCGGGCCGAGCTTTTCGATCTGGGTTGGTGTTTTCTGATTTTGCATTTTGACGTTCTCCGTGCTTTTCGCACGGGAAGTCGTCGGCCCGCAAAGAAGAACTGCGGTTTCCGCGATGCACGAGTGACCGTCCCTTGAGCATGTTCGACGACGCAATGCGGTAAATCCCCGCACTCCTAAACATCTGATGGCTCCCACTGGATCGACGACGGCGACTAAGGAATCAAGCCCCCGCTGTCAACGAGGGGTGTTGATCACGGATGCTGGAAACTACCTGTCCATTCCTGAACATCTTCGATAACAGCACGTTCTGTCGGAACGTTGTCGATCATGTTTCGAGCAGCGCGGTTTCTTGCGGAGTATTCGTCTTTGCGGCCGACGCTTTCGAGCTGGGCCAATGTCATATCTTCGTGCTCGATCAGGAAGTAGGGGTCATAATCCCAACCTTTTCCGCGTGCAGGCTGAAAGACGCCGTCTACGGTGCCGGTATAGACGGAGACAACGCCGTCCTCGTTGACGCCAAGATTGACGACCCAGGTCGTGCGTTTGCCGAACCATTCATGCACGGAATCCAGACGCCAACGTGCGTCGACAAAGGTTTCGCCTTCAACGACAAGAACGGAGTCTTCCACGATGCGACCGGGGCCTGCGGCGATTGCCTTGTGAATGATGACTTCGAGCGGAGTACCGTCGACTTCGTTGAGGTCAACGCCGGTCTCGACCTGCAAATCTTCAACACCGAAACGACGGTATTCCTCAAGCTTTCTTGCGTTGGAGGAAACAAGTTTTAGCTTTGAAAAATCGATCTTGCTCATAATGCCTGTACCGTTTATTGAGAAATAAATAGACAGCAAAACTCCTTGGATGGGAAGCCCGCATTTGATCGTTTCAGAGAAATCACGGAGCATTCCTGAAACGGAGTTTTCCAAGTGACATATCAAGATCATCTGAAGAGTCTCAGCCAGGAATACGAGCAGTCCTACGGCTTCGGTTTGCCTTGGGCGATCCCTCATTACCAGCCTACCGTCGTCGGATCATGGTCACTACGATCCCGGCCCGGCGGGATTTATGAAAGCTATCTGGCAGAATGCTGTGTCGAGAAGCCTCATGATGTCCTCTGTCATAATGGCGATGCCTGGATGTCTACCTCGATGCTGGAGATCGAGAGCCACGCCTGGCACCTTCACTGTTCGAAAGGCAACGTGTTGATCGCCGGTCTCGGTATGGGCATGTTCCTTCACGCCGTGGCGGCCAAAGACGAGGTGGAGAACGTCGTTGTTCTTGAGATCGATCCGGATGTCATCGAGCTGTTCAAGCGCTCTACAGGCTTCGAGGAATGGCCGCATAGGGACAAGATCACGATCTTGAACATCGACGCGTTATCTCCGAACGCGGCTGCTGATGTGCGATCTGCATTCGCTGGGAAGCGTCCCGACTACCTCTATGTCGATATCTGGCCTGTCTTTCCCGCCGTCGAAGCGCCGGAAGACACCAGGAAGATGGCAGCAATCCATAATCCTGTTTCAACTGGGTGGTGGGGGCAGGAGGTTGAATACGGCCTATGGGTGGAAGCAGGAAACCGGCAGATCGATAGCGACGGCCTTGCTGCGTTTTTCCGGCATCAGGGCATCAATGTTCCGCTCACTGTTGGTTACGTGCAGTTTTGTGCTGACGTTGTCGAAATTCAGTTCGACATGTCTCCTAAGGCCCTGGCACTGAAATAGCTTGTCGCAATTCTGTTGACGCCAATGTCTTTCCCCGGCCACACTGACGCATTGCATTTCTTCTACGAGTTTTCCATGAAATCCATCGACATCTACAGCGACGGCGCGTGCTCAGGTAATCCGGGGCCGGGCGGCTGGGGCGCTATTCTTCGCTTTGGCGCAAAGGAGAAAGAGATTTGCGGTGGCGAGGCGGAGACGACCAATAATCGCATGGAGCTTTTGGCCGCGATTGAAGCCCTTCGTCTTCTGAAGGAGCCTTGTGTCGTCAATCTCTATACCGATAGCTCCTACGTGAAGGATGGCATTTCAAAATGGATTTTCGGCTGGAAACGCAACGGATGGGTGACTGCCGATAAGAAGCCGGTCAAAAACGCCGAGTTGTGGCAGGCGCTCGATGAGGAACGAGGCCGTCATAAGGTGGAGCTGCACTGGGTCAAGGGGCATGCCGGGCATCCGGACAACGAGCGTGCTGACGCATTGGCCCGACAGGGCATGGCTCCCTTCAAGCAGGCGGCGAAAGCCAAGAAGAAGTCTGCAGCGGCCTGACCGTCTCATAGTCATTTGCTGATGGCTGGTATAGGTTCCTATGAGTTAAGGAGCCATGCATGCAACCGAAGACACCAGACCATGAATGGGAAATCGATCTCGATCTGAGGACCAAAGCCGGTGAGCGGCTCCGGATGTCCTATGGAACGAATGTCGAAGCTGAAAATCGCGGGATCATCGTTGATGAGGTCACCGCATTCATAGGGCAAGTCAAGGTCGGTTACCTCAAAATCGAGCTTCTGCCTGAAGCGTCTTTACCAAAATTCTTCCCTTCAGGCGTGCTCAATTACATGAGCCATTTCTCGGGCAACCTGGTCTTTCCCTATGGCATGGATTCGACGGACATTAAAACTGCCGATCTCGCGACGCTGCAGCATGTCGTCGATTACTTTTCAACCGGGTGGACATCACATGCGCCTCGGATCATTCTCGAAAACACCGCCGAATTCGATCCTTGGTACCGCAAGAACGTTCTTTCGAAGAAGTGGCTCAAACCCCAGGTCGACCGCTACGACGAGTTCGTGAATCGCCGCCTCAACCAGGCATTCGTGGCCTATGCCAACACGGAATCCCCGAACAAGCAGGTCTACGAGACATCATATTCCGGTAAGGGGATCGGGACTGCCATGTACATCGCCGCTGCCTTCGAACTGGAGCGTCAGGGCATGGCTCTCCGGGGCAGCGAGGTGTGCAACGAGAAAGCTCAGGCGTTGTGGGCTTCTCTCAACGAAAAGGGGATCGTCGAGTCTGTCGGAAACTCACGTTACGTATCCGCGCCCATGATCCGCGAGCGGCTCGGGATCACGCCGCCTTCCGAGATTGCTTTGTCGCTTTAGGGGCCTTTCTGTATTTGACGACCCCTAGGCCTTGAAGCGTTGCGATCTGCTTGTCCGATAGCTCGTCGTCGCGCCACGCCTTCAGCCAGGAGTTCAATCTCCCGCCAAGATGCACGCCTTTGAACATGCTCAAGGGACCGTTCTGAGGAACGTTGGGCGATCCACCGTTCTTGATGTAGCTTTTCAGCAGGCGAATGAATTCGTTGAAGCTCGCAGTGTTGTTAGGCTTGTTTCTCTTGCTTCGCGCAGACATCCGTGCCCGGACCGCTTTCAGATCGACGGGCTGCACGAGGCCAAGGGAAGCAAGCCGCGCACGTAGATCATCATTGACCCTGTTCTCGCGCAGCGCCGATCTGACCGCAGCAAGGTTTCCCTTGTATCGTTTGAAACGAGCCATATCTGATTTAGATAATTTAATGGTGCCGAATTCATCGTAGATCGTCTTTAACTGCGCGTATTTGTTTTCAAGCGCGTCCACCAGGCGGTATTCCCGCCCGTCCTTCTTGAAATTCACGGCCTCAAGTTTGGCCATCTCTTTTACCGACAGACGGGCTTGGGTGGCTTTGTCTCGCAGATAGCCGGTTACAAACCTCCCGAGTTCGAAGCCCTCTTCATTGATGAAACGGTGAGGTACGTTCGAATGTCCGTTGGCAGCGAAATAGGCGAGGAGATGCGGATATCCCTCCTCGAATCGTTGATCCTTTTTCACATCGAAGGAAAAGCCACATGCTTCGATGGCATTCTTTCGCTCCTCTGACAGGGACCCTCTGTTCAGATCGCGACGCCGGGAATCGAGCCAGACCCGTAGCTTATGGTACTCGCCATGAGCCGGAACCTTGCAATGACCGTGCTTCTCCGAGAAAGCCTGCAGCCAGGACAGCCCGGCTCCGAACCTGGACTCGTTCGACGTCGGATTGATGCCAAGCTTGCGTAGAGCGTTTTCACGCTTCTCGTCCATTTTACCGGAAAGCATGAATGTTTTCTGATTGGCAAGCCATAGACCCAGTCGGACGCCACATTCGGTCACGAATAACTTGTTCACCTGGTTCAGGCCATGGGTTTGCGAAGCCGCTTCCAGAAGCGCGAAATGGTCCCAGAAATTGCCCTCGATAGGGTCGATTGAAGAGACGCGGATCAGATCGGCCAGTTCATCTCCTGAGAAATTAATGAAGCCGATATGCTGGTCGAGAACGGCTCGCGCGTCCTCGGTTGGCTTGGGGTCTTTGCTTGCTTTCGCCTTTCGGAATGTCAGGTAAGCGGACTGGAATTCAGGATCGAGCGCCAGCAGTACCTTGAAGACTTCGCGGTATGTTTTCATGCCGGGGATGTCGGCCAACCGTTCACGGCTCATATCCTCAGTGTTAGAGATCACTAATGGCAATAGGACGTGCCCATGATCCGAAACAGGGTTCTTTGGCATACGGACGCAGCGGCCGATGATCTGGGTAATGTCGATTTCCGATTTGACTTCGGCCAGTAGAGCAACGAGGTCTGTTGCAGGGGCATCCATGCCTTCTGTCAAGCAGCGAACATTCGTCACGAGGGCCGGTTTCGTGCCTTCGAGTAGCTTGACGTTCTTGGCTCGGGTCGTGGCCCGTTGTCCGCTGTGAACCACACCTGTCTGGAAGTCCTGCAAAGCTTCCCGGCTCAGGTCCGCGAAGACTTCTGCGCTCTTCTTCGAGCCATGGAATGAGATGATCTTCCGAGCGCCGCATTCCGCGACCGCCTTTTTCAGGCTGGCAATATGCGCGGCCATGTGTCCGTTGACCTCCGCGCGCTCAAGCTGAACTCGCAGGCTGTTGAGGTCTACAGGGAGGTCGTTGACGTCAATCTGGACCACCAGCAGCTTCACGCGCCTGATAACGCCTGCATCGGCAGCCTGGCCGAAGGAATAGCTATGCGCCACCTGGCCAAACAGTGCTTCATTGTCCATTGACACGAATTCGACGTCCCTATCGGGCGGGACATAGCCCTTGAGCTGAATGTTCTTGAGCGTCGCCGTCTGAAACAAGCGTTTCCTGATCGGAATATTTTCATCGAAAAGGGGTCGGGAAAAATTGCTGATGACATCATTCTGGACCTGGCTGACGACCATGCGGTGCGCCTCATCGAAGATGCCGAGATCAAATCGGAATTTCGCGCTTTTGAGGGCTTTTTCGATGACGTCTGAGGAGTGATAGGTCGAAAATACGACCCGAAGTTCTCCCGGACGGCGTTTCTGCTTCAAGAAGTTGCTGACCGCCGCGTCATGGGTCGTGACTGGAAAGCCGACCTCGGACTTCGAGATGTCGTCGATACCTGTGCTTGCAACAGTTTCGTCAGAACAGGCAACAAGGAAACTGACTGGCCGACCGGAGGCAGCGATCTCGGATGCCCAGACTGCTAGGTTCTGCTTGATGAGGGTGAGGGTGGGCTCCATCACAAGGACGGTGCCGCCTTTGCTCAGCACCTCTTCCGCCATGAGAATGGAAGAAAGCGTTTTGCCGGTGCCGCAAGCGGAGTGATGGATAGCGCGGTCGTTCTTTTTCAGCCACTTCGTGACGTCGCTGATTGCGGTCAGCTGGTGTGGTTTTGGCTGGAAGCGGGAACCCGGTGTTTTTACCTTGCCCGCCAGCCACTCTACCGCCCTCGCAATATGGTCCTTTCTTAGGTCCATATGGGCATCGAGGCCCATGACAGTCATGGTATTTTTCTCGGCCATCGAGAGGTTTTTGACGACCTTGTTGCCCAGGTTCACGCTGACAGCCGTTGTGGCAATCAGGTGATGCGAGACGTTCGTGGCCTGTTGGAAGAACGTGGGAAGGTCGCTGTATACGACGTTCTGCTCCGGCTTCAGGTGAAACTTCTGCTGGACTGCAATAACGCGGCCGATCTTATCGACGATGATCCGGTCGATCCCGTTGTCGGCTTCGTCAACGATTCCGAGACTTTGCAGGAGGGTGGAGGGCGCATCTGCGACTCGATAAATATGTTCCACCTGGAGCTTCGGATCGGTCGCGAGAATTGCGGTCGAGAACGCCTCGAAGGCAGCTCCGCGCTGCTCTGGATATCGGAGACCGTCAATCGCCGTCTTCACCTTAGCGAACGTAGAAAACGGCTGTCCTGCCTTGTCGGAAAAGAGCTTTACAAAATCCAGTTTGATTTTATGCGATGCGTTCACTGTTGCGGCCCAGAGGTGGGGTCGCAATCATGGTTCGGCAATTCCGGATGATGGTCAACGATTTTTGGCAGGATTCCTTTGAGAAATTTCACGAACTCCTGGTCTGTAAGGAGTTGCGTCGAAAATTCCCTTGTTTTGGATGCAGTTGCAAATCATGCTTTTTACTTTTTAATCGTCAGGGAGTTCTCAGTGGGTATTGTCGACATCATCAAGGCCGTTCGGGCTGGCGTTCCGAAAAATAAAAATGCGGAAATGCGCTGGTTTACGCGCTTGAGCCTCTTCGCCCATCCATCTTTCTGGCAGGTCCTGCCCCGCGTTCGTCAGATGTCGAAAGTTGGCGGCCGGAAGCGCTGGAGAAGCTGGCTGAACTGGCTTTTCTGGGAGACATCGATGTCCCCGAGGCAGGCATTGGGGACCTCATGGAGAATATGACGCGCAGGTCCATTGGGAATGGGGGCTATCCGGAAACTTCGGTTGATCGCTGAGACCAACCGAAGCCATCCAGAGGTAAACGTATTGTCTCGATGGACGATATGCCACCCAGGCAAGCCCTTGCCCGGGTGTTGCGTTCCATAGCGGGAGCCACTCCCGATCCGGACAATGACGAGGGGCCATTGGCCCATCTATCCCGCAGGCTTTGCCTCCCCTTTCGGGTCGGCCTCCTTGCTTTGGATCGGGAGGTTGATCCTTCCGCCCGTCCAGCCTCGGCATACGCCTTGGCTGTCGCCTTTTTGTACTGACGCTGCAAATCGCTCCAACTCGACCATACATGCCTGATGTTCGTCCTTGCAGGGGGACACAGGGTGACATGATCGCCTGTGTCCAGAGGGACGAGAACGTTCCTCTGGACCACGAATGGCACACGTTCGGACAACCCAATCGCCCGGCGGGCGATAGTGACAGCGGCGGCCGCATGGACGCTCAAGCCATAACGGCGAGCGAACTTGGTGCGACCGATCAAAGAGGTATAGGCGGGGTTTACCCGCCGCAGATGCACGGCATGGCGGGCACAGGCTGACGTCAGTGCTTTGTCAAAAGCCGAGTAAGCCAGGTTCGACAGCATGTAGGCGTAGGCCTTGCCGAAGGCAGCGCCGAGCTGCTCTTTCTTCTTGGCGAAATCCAGATATTCGGAAACGACGGGGACGCCGTGTTGCTTTGCCAGGAGCGCAATCTCTTTGGCGATCTTGCGCATCGCATCGAGGTTCTGGTCCGAGGTTTTTCCCTCAGGGCAAAAGTCGAAACGCCACGTTTCGACGGGATTTCCGAACCGATCAACCAGAGATGCAGCGATATGATCGGCGTTGAAGTCGACGCCCAGCGCACCAAACGACCAATCGATGGTTCCGGCATCTGGGAGAGCTTCATCAACGGTGACCATCACCTTCCAGCTCTTTTCGTCTCGAATGAAGCGGAACGATAGTGGCTGTTGAGCGGCAAGCGCATCGACGAGGACGTCATGGCCATGATTGAAATTCAGGCCGTTAAAAACGATGGAGGGAATAACCCGGCCGTTGACTTTGGTCGCCGCTGTTGCCTGCGATGCCAGCTTCGGCGGTAGACGAAGTTCAAGGGTAAAATTACCGTCTGGCAGAAGCGATAGCCTCACCAGCTCATTTCCGCCCGGCGCGGATCGTGCCCCGACCAGGAAGAAGGACGATTTGCGTGTCTGCCGCCAGTCGTTCAGCCATTCCTTGTGGCTGTTGTAGCCGTTTTTCGCGAGGTTGTTCTGTTTGCGAAACAGCGTCTTCGACCCGAAAGCGATGGAGGGGTTTTGCAGACGTGCTTCCGCGACGTCCAACTTTGCCTGCAGATTGCCGATCCGACGATTATGCGCATGGATGTCGTTCCTGTTTTTCTTGGTGGCGACACGAAGCTCTTTGATTTTTGCCCGCTCGATATCTGCCTTATCCAGGAGCTTCTTCAGTCGAGCCAGGGCTTTCTCGCGTGGCACTACCTTCACAACCGGCAGAGCATCAAGTTTCTCCTTTTGCTCTGCGATTTTCCCCTTCAGCCCTTTGAGTTTGAGAACGGATTTTTCGACTTTTCCCGCGAGAGCCTCGTTCTCCTTCAGCTTTTCCTTCGCCTGTTTTTCCTTGGCTTTAATTTTGCCTTCCAGAGTGGCGATGTTGAGTTTCACCAGTTCTTTAACGGAATCGATCTTACCCTCGTAACTGGTCTTTGCAGATCGGAACGCGGTGGAGGATAGCCCGAGTTTCTGGTAGATCGATGCGTAGTTTTCCGCCGTCCATTCGTTTCCGGCCATCAAGAATGCATGGATTTTCCGTTCCGCCATAGACATGAGATGCGCAAATCCCTCCAGGCCCTTGCCTGTGAATGCTTCATCTCTTGAAATACGCGTTTCGAAAACTCTAATCATTCAGTCCTGTTTCGACGGGAATTTTGCCTTAGCGGCTCGCGGTTAATGTTGACATAAACCAAAACATGAACGGCTTATCGTGTCAACATACCGATAGCCAGTCATAGATAATAAACCGTTGACGGAAATTTCGAGGTTCAACCTGGAAATCCGGATAGCCGGAATGGGAAGCTCTGAAGCAGGCGTCCGTCATCGTGTTCTGGGTGCCGCGCGAGATTGCGGCGATGCCAGCATTCACGACGAATGTGGAATTCGGCGATTGGGTGAAGAGCGGCAAGGTCATTTTAGGGGCACCAGCCGATGGGCCGAAAATGAGCTATCTCAGAATACTGGCCAAGAAATACAACGTTCCCTGTTTCGACACGCTGGATGAGACCTTGCAGGCCGCTGTTGAAAGGAACCGGCGCATGGTCCGCGAGACAACGCGCCGTATCACGCCGGACGCTTAATGTTTTTCGAGGGCTACCGGGTGTTCCGAGTAGCCCTCGACGGGATAAACCAGGTTACGCCGCATCCTGCAGTGCAGCCGTTGCCAGACGGTGCAAAAGCGCTTTTGTCACCACGCGTGCTGCAGCTTCACTCTCGCAAGCTTCAGCATGGCTCAGGTCGGCCCGGGCGGCAGTGCTTCTCTTGGATTGTTCATCGAGAGTTTTCTGACAGACGCGTTCTGTCACGAAAGACGGCACAGCCTTCGACGTTTCGGCATCACAATTAATCAAGCGAGAAGCCTCGTCGATAATGCGCGTCTTCAGTTGTGCCATCTCGGCTTTTCGCGCCTTTGCATAAGACCTTGCTTGCCAACGATGATCCATGCAGTAAGGACCAGCATAGTGCAGCGTGTTGATCTCGACAGCTGTGATGCCGCGCTCCGTCAACCCCATGTCGACGACATAGTTCAGGATGCCGTATGTCTTCAGCTCTGCTGCGATTTTCCTTACTTCCCGGGCAAATGCGGCTGAAGTCTTTCGATCAACGACATAGGAGGTGATGCCTCGGTCGTATGCCCCTTGGTTGATCGCGGGAACCTTTAGAACGGCGAGACGGTCATCCAGGCGCTTTCCTTCCCTGCAGTCAATGCGGGAAAAGTTCCGGTCGGAGCAGGCGGACGTGATTAGCCGTCCATTGTGAATGTAAAACCGCTGCTCGTGAGTAAACGGCAGGCGTTCTTGGACGATGCTGGCATCAGTTGCCTTGAGCATCGTGAGCTTGCTATCCGCATCCTCGACGGTCCGAATGCCGGTGAGATCAATCGTCCACGTTCCGGACTTCGATGAAGCGCCTTTGATAAAGGCATGGGTCTCACCTTGCCACGCCATGTCGGCAATGATGGCAGCAGCGGTTTCTCGATTGGCGGCAAAAATGGACCGGCGCTTCATGTATTTCATGAACGGTGGCCAGAACCAGTATTCCGGGTGGTCATTCAGACGGTGTTCCATCCACGGCTCAACGTTCCCGACATTTTTGAACATCGGCAATCCGTCTTCGTGCTTGCCGATGTATCGGAATGCCATGCCGCTATGAACAAGGGTAACGCCCCCTGGCAACATCGACGCACAGCTCAGCACGGTATCCGCATCGTCGATAATGTGAAGCCGTGAATCTCGCGGATCGTCCTTGGCGTAACCGGCAGCATGGTCGACTTCTGCAAAGAACTTTGCCTTTTCCGATAAGCCGACGGCCTGCAGGGAATTCTTGGCGCTCGGCTTTACGGTCAGACCTTTTTCGCCTCTGTCGAAGTGCCACTTCAACTGCGAAAGGGTCCATCCCACATAGCTCTGGCCGACTTTCTCATGGTTCCAAGATGGATCGTCATTGAATCCCGGAAAGCTTCGCTCCCAGGCAAGACGCCATTTTTCAAGGATTTCGCGCGCTTCCGGACGAAATTCGGCGGCTCGCTCGATCACTTCCTTGTAGGGGACATTTCGCACGAGTTGGATCAGGCACGTTGATTTTGCGGGTCGTTCGCTCTGGGGCGGACGAAACATTTCCTGTGGCATGTTCTCGACATTCCAGAATTGCCCAACCCAGGCAGGCCTCAAATCAGGGCTTGTCTTTTTTGCGCGTGCTCTTTCGACGTAGACGTCTCGTAAGCCTTTTTCAATCTGTACAGTATTGCTCATTTCATGCTCCTGAAAGGTCTTTTCGGCGAAGGTTTACTGGACGCACAATACCGGTCAAAGACAGCGTTCATGTAGAAACACCCGTCTTGTTTTGCGGCTTCTAATTCGCGCCAGAGTTCCCGATGATTTGGGTTCTCTGGACGTACGCCGTTGCGCTCCTTAACGGTATCCACAAGGATTTCGACCATCTTTTTCTTGACCAGGTCAAGAATGTCCCCCTCGTCGAAATCAAGGTATTCAAGGCAACTGGCGAAAACTTTGCTCTCCAAAGCCTGATCCGCTAGCTTTTCGATATCAGCGATCTCCTGCTCGAAATTGGCAAAATGCAAGCTTTCCAGTAGCCCGTTATCGAGCTTCGGCGGCATTGACAGCTCGACGCCGCGCCTCCATAGACGGTCGCCCTCATACGCGAAAATACGTACATTGGTGTCGGTGATTAGCACCCTTGCAGTGAATATTGCTCGCGTGCCGACGCATGTCTGACCGACAGCGTCCGCAATGATGTCAAAGAATTCCTCAGTCAATGGAACATGTTTTGTTTCCTGAGAGGATTTTTCTTCAGGAATGTCGAAATCGAAAACTGATGTGTCGAAACCGAGCGCATCGGACTCCGTCTTTCTAGTCACTTGATCCTGCGTCTCCTGCTGGAAGAAAATATGTTCGGTCATCAACAGGTTGCCTAGATTTTCGGGCGCGAAAATCTGGTTTATCGCTGTAGTGTCGTCGGTTCCCATGGCAAGAACCCGATTTCCCTGGATTAGCAACGAAGCTGACAGCATTCGTCCCTCGCAACAAAGGTTTTCCAAGAACACAGGTTGGTTTGTACAGTTGAACTTCCGCTCCCCGGCCGGGTGCGGTTCGATTCTTTGCACCATTTCAAGGGCGTTGCGTTCGTGACAACCACGCTTCCTGATCTGGTACATGTGCTGCCCGACCATGACGGTCATCGTTCCCAACTTACTTTTTTCGAAAGTCGCAAACTTGAGAGCGTCACGGATAAGTTCGTCGGCAGTCTCGTCGATGTTCTCCGGAGCCACCTCGGGAAAATCATCGATGTGCAGTTCGTCAAACACCCGGTACCATTCGCCCAAAAGCCCCACAAGGTCTGGGCGTTTCCGGATGGCTGCAGCAACGGATGTGGTATGGAACGGCGTGACAACACCAAAGAACGGCTCTCGTTTCCACAAGTCGTTCGGATACGCGACGGTTCTCGTATGTACGGAAGCTTTGGCCAGAAGGGAATCATCCCTTAACCGAGCGAAAAAATTACTCAGCGACATGCCAATATCATTACCGTCAGCTAGAACCGCTTCCATTGCCTTTTTGGCTTCGTTTTTCAAGTCTGCGTCGAGAGACCAGGGTCCGTCTACGAACCCCAGTGAGCTAAGCGCTTTCATCACTCTGTCGTTGGAGGAAATGCGTTCCCGGAGATCAAACGTGCTACCCGGAGGCCGGTCCGCAAACCTCATTGGGCGGCGCGGGGCGCTCTCAGAAGCGAATTCATCAGGGATGGTTCTCTCGGCGTTTGGCATCGGTTCTCCAGCAAATATGACAGATTTGAATTTCCGAAAGGAATTCAGATGCGGATAGTTTTGTTGACGAATTCCTTTTACGCAAGCTCTGTCTCAAGAATTTTCGTCAACAAAATTTTTGCCTGCCCTCTGAGCTGTTTTTCAGCGCTTTTGTGGCAACATGTCGTTTACCAGAAACCATTTTCCCGTACCCAAAATTGATATTCGTCAGCGCTGAGACCTGTTCTCCTGTTTTCCGGCTTGAAGTTCTTTTGATTTGTCCATAAATCTCTGGGTGAATAACCCGCAAAGGAAATAAAATGTCCACGCAGAACATTAAGATCGCCATGTGCCAGCTGAATCCGACGACAGGCGATTTCGAAGGCAACTTCAACAAGGCTGCCGTTGCCATTGCTTCTGTTGATGCCGACATTTACGTGCTGCCCGAGTGCTATGTCTCCAACTACATGGCGCGAGACCTTTTCCTCAACGAAGCTTTCATCCAGGAAACCGCGCGTTGGGTCGAGAAATATGCCGCGCTGTCCGGTGAAACCGGCAAGACCATCGTCTTCGGTGCACCCTATGGCGGACGGACGAACTCCAATCGTACCTACAACATGTTGCTGATCGCCCGTGATGGGAAGATCGTCTGGACGCACAGCAAGCGCAACCGCCCGAACTATGACGTTTTCGACGACAAGCGCTATTTCGAACATGGCAGTGGCGCACAGGCTGATTTCTACGAATGGATCGATGGTGACCGTCGCTTCAATATCGTCACCGGCATTTGCGAGGAAATCTGGCAGAAGGCACCGCTTGCGCAGGGCGATATCGTTCTGGTCATCAATTCGAGTCCTTATGCCATCGGCAAGGCAACCCGCCGCCGCAAGATCGTCATGGAACGCGTTTTCGAAACCCGTATGCCGATGGTCTATGTCAACCAGGTCGGTGGCAGTGACGATCTCGTGGTCGACGGCGGCTCCAGCGCGGTCGATTTCGACGGCCGCATCTATGAAATGGCCCCGTTTCGCGAAGGCGTTGAGGTCGTGGAATTCGCGCGTGACGCCGCCGGTCCCTTGAAGCTGGTTGCGACCAAGGAGCCGCTCAAGCCCCATGACACGGTGGAAAAGTATATCGCCGCATGTATGGGCCTTCGTGACTGGTTCTACAAGAACGGCGTCTGGAAGTCGGTCGTGCTTGGCCTTTCCGGTGGCAAGGACTCCTGCATGGTCGCCTTGATGGTGTCGGACGTTCTTGGCGAGGACCTGCTTCGCGCCATTACGATGCCGAGCCAGCACACGGCTGACATCTCCAACACCTATGCCTTCCGTCTGGCGGCGGGCGTAGGTCAGGGCATTCGGACCCATACCCTTCCCATCGGTGGCGTGTTCGACCGTTTCCTTGCAGAACTCGATGCTGTCTTCGGGCAAGAGGCTCCTGGCCTGGCAGACGAAAACCTGCAGCCGCAAATTCGGGGCGACTATCTGTCATTCTATTCGAACCGGTACCGCGCGATGATTGCCTCGACCGGCAACAAGTCCGAAGTGGCCATGGGCTATGCAACCTTATATGGCGACATGAGGGGCGCGTACAATCCAATTGGTGACCTCTACGCGACTGAAGTCATCGATTTGCTGAAGATGCGTCACCGTCACGCGGTGGAAGGTGATGCCGTTTTCGAGAGCCGGTTCGTTGAAGCTTTTGGTCGCAAACCCGTCACGCTGACCGAGGACGCGGCGCTTGCTCTTTACGAGACCCTCAATCGTGCGCCGTCGGCCGAGCTTCGTCCTGACCAGAAGGATACCGACAGCTTGCCGGACTATCCGATCCTCGACAGCATCATCAAGGCGATGGTCGACAACCGGGAGAGCTGGACCAATGAGCGCATTGCCCAGGAAACCGGACATTCGCTCGAAACGGTCATCTTCGTGCGGGCCAGACTGCGCCAGAACGAGTTCAAGCGTGATCAGAGCTGCCCGAAGCCAAAGATTCATATGAAGTCGTTCTCGAAGCTTGATTGGCGTTACCCGCTGGTCAACAAGTTCGTGGAGAAGTAAGGTCGGCTCCGAAACGGAGAGTCTGACATGCCTTATGGACCATTCGGCGATTATTACGATCCAAACCTCTTGAGGATCGCATCTGAAATCCGGGATCGGTACTTTCCTGATCCCGGATTTGAACCAGGCCTGATCGTTGACCATAAGGATGGCTACCGGGTCCGGATCGAGAGTGGGCAGTATCTCGGACATAGCGGCCCAGTATCCGGCATTTCCAATTTCTGGACGTGGCACCGGGTTGATGAGCACGACAACAAGATCGGTGAGCCGGTCAGTGGTTATGGCACTGAGCTGATCTCGCCGAGGACCGCAGAGGTTATCCCGTTTCCGGGAAGTTCCGGCCCAGGCTGATAAAAGTGAAGAGAGACGCGCTGATGCTGACAAAACGTGCCTGGGAAGTTCTGCGGCAGATGAATGCCGAGGAGAAGGCCGGGAACCATGAAGACGCGGAAATCGTGTGCGAGGGCTTCATCTGCTATCTTGGCGTGGAACGGCTTTCCTATCGCACGGTCTCCAACCTCCTGTCTCATTGCTGCGTTTCATCGACGAAGGATGAGGGCAGTTCGATGGATCGCTTCAGCCTGAACGGCACGGGTCGCGCCGCTCTTGAGGATGAAGGCGTGCCGGAACGCGTCCGGCTTGCTTTGGCTTCCAACACTCCCATCGATCAAAAAGGCTTCCCCTCAACGATCTGACTGGATGATCCGGACGGTCGGATTACAGCAGGTAAAGGGCGACAGCGAAAACACCGGCAAGTGGGAAAATGGTCTCGTCCCTGGTGAAGTTGTTCGCCCGCAGAAGGCCGATTTTCGTCGACAGGCCGACGAAGCAGACGACGGCAAAGAACAGGCAGCAAACAAAAACCGATTTGCGTCGACCATCATCCAGTGCCTGGATCGTTTGGACCATCTGAGGCGCTGCCAAAATTGCTATACCAAGCCACAGGTAGAACACGGCCATCAATCCATTCATCGCGGCGTCGAACCGATCTCTTAAGGGCATATGTGAATTCCTTTGTGTTTGCTGATGCCTGTATTGAAGTTTTTTGGTTATTCAAACAGCGGTCAACCTAAAAATCAGAAATTATCTTGCTTCCAAATTGTTGACATTGCCAGTGTTTGCGATACATTTCCGTTTAAGAGCAACGGAGTATCCTTACCATGGGCGTGATAGTTGGGTTTAAGGCAGGTGCTAAAGACAAGACTTCCTCCAAGAAGATCGACGACAGCTCCACTCCGAAAACCCTGAACATCCCCACTGCCGGGATTTCCTATTACCCTTCATACGCCGCCGGAGATTTCGCTCTCGCGCAACAGCGCTTCCACTATGCCAGCGGCCTCGAAAAAGCGAAGACCCGCGAAGATCGTCGTCAGGCGGCAAAGGATCGTGAAGCCTACGGCGGTCTCGTCCACCTTGATCTCTCCGACCCTGAACTGGTGCTGGAAATTGACCAGATCGATGCCTTCGTCCTGCGTGTTACGGGTCATCCTCATGCCTGGCTCGCGGCCTGGTCTTATCGTGAATACGTTCGCTGCATTGTTACCAGTGGAGACCTGAACGCACAGGAATACGTGGATCAGGCCTACGCTGCGGCGATTTCGGTTGGTTAATCACACTTCTGTTGAAGGTAGTTCGTCTCAGAAGCCAGGTTTCCTTAAAAGAGGAAAGGGCGGGATGAGCGCCCTTTGAACCCGTCAGCGTCTCATTGCGTTATCGCGCATGGTGTCGGCCCAATCGGATGGTTCTTCACCGTGCTTGTACTTGAACGCCGAGTCAATGTCAGAGGCAACCACGCCCTGATCCTTGTCGAAACGGTGCGACAGCTTCAGAGCTACGCCCATCACCACGGCCGACGCCTCTTTGTCCCTTAGAATTTCATCGTGGATGTGCTCCAGTTGAGATCCGATTGCCTCGTCGACAGTTCGTCGAGGGTTTTGCCCATTTGTTTAGTCTCCTGTGAGTTCTGCCCCTAATCCTAACGGTCAATCACGCTTGTGACCATTGCCCCAACAGAAAACGCCGCCAAGAGGTCCCTGACGGCGTTTGCCTGTTTCTATATCGAACCCGGATCAGCCTTGGAAGGGATCAGTGCCGGGGGCAGGCTTCCCATTGGGCGTGATTGCGCCAGGCTTCAGTTCAGCAGAGACCTGGTGCTTTTCCGCAACAGGTCTGGCCGGTGCCGGAGTTGCTGGCTTCACCGGGTGACCTTCGTGATCGGAGTTGATAGCAGCGACCATGTTGTTCATCAGGACGTCGGAACCGCCGCTGATGAAGACCGTCTTGCCACCATTTGCCGAGGCGTCGCGCAGAGCTTCACGGGTGTCGAGAGCGTTGAAGAAGCCGAGGGCGTCACGCGAAGTGATCGTACCGTCGTGAATTCCTTCAACAAACTCGTTCAAGCTACTTGCGTTACCACGAGCCATTATTTCGCGGGCAGCGACGAGTGCCTCAGTCTTCTTCTTCAGCGCCTCACCTTCAGCCTCAGCGCGCATGACACGTTTTACCTTTTCGACTTCACCTTCCGCCTTCGCGGCATCCAGGTTGCGCTCGGCAATGAGCTTGCGTTCCCATGCTGCGGTCATTTCAGCCGAAAGATGTGGCTCGTCAACGAGAAGGGCTGCGAGGTCGAAGCCATACTTGTCGAACTCTTCAAGAAGTTCTGCCTTGATGCGCTTCGAAATCTCGTCCTTCGACTTCAGGATGGTCGCAACGGTCTGACCGTTGATTTCGCCACGTAGATTGGCTTCGAGGTAGGACTGAATCTGGCGAACTGGATCGCTCAGGGTGTAGGCAGCCTCGTAGTATTTGCCTTCCTTAGGCGAATACTGGGCTTTGACCGTGATGCCCATCTTGGCACCGTCTTCAGTGACGGACGAGGCGCTGATGACCATTTCCTGAATCTGTAGAGAGACTGTGCGGTCCTTCGATTCAATCGGCCACGGCTTCTTCAGGTGAAGGCCAGCGGTGTAGGTCTTGTGATATCGGCCGCCAAAAAGCGTGGTGGTGACGTAGCTCTTTTCGTCGACAACGATCCAGCCCGTCATCACGATGATGAACGCTGCTAGAACAATGAACGCCAACGCGAAGGTCGCGAAGATGGTGAAAAGCATCGATATTCCTCAGTTCATGTTTTCGGTGAGGAATTATCGGTTTAAATTTCTTTTTCTGTCAACGCATTTTGCGATGAATTCCTTTGCAAAAGCTACGAAAACAAAAACTGCGGCGGAATTCCTTCCGCCGCAGTTTGGTGCGCGCGCTATTTGAGGGCGCTCGTTATCTCATCGTAGAAATGGTGGGTTCTTTATCCAGGTCTTGTTCTGGATCATATCCGACGACGATCTCATTTGCGTCCATTTTTCCGCTCTGGTAGTAGCTCGCTGGTCCCGCCCAAAGCGAGCGATACGGTTCCAGGCGCGGATCATCGGATGTGAAATCGAAATCCCAGTCGATGACATCATTGCCCTTGTCGAAATCTCTGATTTGATATTTCGCGCGGTCAGAATCGATCCGGAACTGGTCGATGGAAATGGGATCGCCCGTCACGAGCGCGGGCGGGTCCAATTGGATATAGTGTTGCTGGTCGGTATCACCGAAATATCCGCAGCACGATTTGATGTAGACCTGCTTCTGGCTGATCGCCTGGGCATCTCTCCATGCGAGCGTGACGAGGTCCTGGTGAGACAGGCTTTCGTATCCCATGTCTTCGATGGTTTTGCCTGTAAGCATCATGTCACCACAAAAAGAGCCGTCTGAATGCAGTAACGGTGAATGAACGAACCCGGTTTGTTCTGCAAGTGGTCCGGTCAGAAACTTGAGGCTCCATGTGCCGCGAACATACGGCATACTGTTTTCATCCAGGTCTCCTATGGCAAGTTCCTTTTCTGGCGTCTCGATGACAAGAGCCAGGTCATATCTTTGACCATTGCTTGCGTCCCGTGTGCCCTGGAAATAACCGGATACGTTTGCGTATTCCGTGACACGGATGATCTGACCGAGCTTACTCTGGTAGTTTTTGGTCGCACGTTCGATCAGAGCTTCGAGCGTATAGGTCGCTTTTGGCGGTTCGCTTGCAGGATGCTTTTCGCCCCCAATGACCGGCTCTTCAGCCTCGGCAACTGGTGACACGGGGGTGGCGGCCTCGGTGCTGGTGACGTCGATGGGATATTCGCCGCTACGTTCATCGCGTTTCGTTTGAACTGCAGCAGCGAAGTTCTTCGAACTGAAACCAGCGAAGTGCATCATCGGCAGGTCCTTAACCACGGCCCAATCAACGATGCCCGCTAGAACGCTGAGTTCGTCTCCCTTACGCTCTGTCAGGTCCCGGAAATATTCGGGATGAGCAGTCCTGATATATTCGTACTGCCTTGCACATTCCTGAAGGAGTGCCGCGTTCTTGTCTTCATTGCTTCCCGAGTCTTGGAAACCGACGGTGTTTTTGAAGTTCTCGACGAACCTCCAGTAAGGTGTGTCATCACCATACTTCTGGACGATCTCCAGAATCTGCTGCTCTGCACTGATGCTCATAGGTGTTCCTCTTGCGTGGTCTTCATGATCGTCAAAAATAAGTCAGCAAGGAGCAACGGCAATATCGTTGCGAACTCCTTTGAAAGCAGTCAACATATGGAGAATTCCACGCCTATGAGATTATCCATGGCCATCAAACGACTTCTTTCACCCCTCAATGCGGCCTTCGCCGTTTCGGTATCGGCGATTTCAGGTGCCCTGCTTCTGCAACACGTGTGGGGCTATCAGCCTTGCGTCCTCTGTCTTGAGCAGAGGACGCCTTATTACATCGCTCTGCCGCTCGTTTTCCTGGCGATTGCCCTCAAGGCCTTCCGGAACAACATGGCGACGGCTCTCTCCCTTCTGCTGACAGTCGTTTCTGTTGTTCTCTTCGCATGGGGGCTCGATACCGCCGTCTTTCATGCCGGTGCCGAGTGGCATTTCTGGGCGGGTCCGCAGACCTGCGGATCGACAGCAGAAGTGGCGAACAGCCTTGACGCCTATATTGCGCAACTGAAGGCGACCCCGGTCATCGATTGCACCAAGCCTGCGCTGGTCTTTGGCGGTCTTTCGCTGGCTGGCTGGAATGTTGTGGCTCTGTGCATGACCATCGGTCTGCTTCTCTGGTCTGCCAAACAGACTGCGGATGCAATCTTGCGTGATCTAAAAGGCTAAGATCAGTAATCACCTGAATTGAAAAGGGGCCATTTCGTAATGGCCCCTTTTTCTTTGCTTAGCTTTTGTCTTCTTCGAGCAGCGTGAGGAAAAAGTCTGCGACGTCGTCTTCACCTGGGGCAACATCGGCAGACTCGGCTTCAGAAGGAGGGTCATAATCCGGGATTTGCATGAACCCGCTGTAATGAGCATCCGCATTATACAGTCCAAGCGAACTATCGCGATATCGCTCAGTCACGCTACGCGCGAACGGATCAACCATTTTCGGAGCGGAACGTCGCTCGGATCGGCTCGGTGCCGAGTCAATCGGCCTGACGGTGACGTATTTGTCACATTCGTTCGACGTGCAGTACCGCCAGGTTTGCTGTTGCTTTTTCTTGAACCATAGCGCGGCATCCAAGATCGGTACGAGATGGAAGAGGTCCTTGCTGTTCCATAAGTCATCGACGGTGCCGGGGAAGCGCTCACAGAAATCTTTTCGAACGGCTTCAGCAAAACCCTTCAAGTCGTATTCCTTACGCTTGTTTTCCGAAATGCCAAGGTGTTCGGCCAGCCAGTCTTCGTCGGCATTCCGCTCGCTTTGTGTAGTTTCCCCATCCGCCTGAAGCAACTCGCGGATTTTCGCGGTATTCTCAACGATTGATGAGAAATCCTCAGTGTCGCCAAATATGTCGTGTCTTTGCTTATTGTGTTCGGTATCCTCCGTATACTTCAAAATGCGGCAATGCTGCATGCGCATGCACAATGAACCGAGCGCGGCGAGTTCATGAGCATCGAACTTTTGAGCGACGGATACCCCCGAAGTCATATCCCGGATCGCCGACTTCTGGATAGCATCAGCCACGATTGCTGGTGAAAGAGCGAAATAGTCCGCAGTTGCCAGATCAAAGATATCGATGACGTAGTTGCCTTTGGCGTCGAGCAGCAAATCCATGGCGTAATGATTTTCGCCGATTTTCTTGAGATTGGCCGCCACTTCGTTCGCCTTCTCCATGAATTTCTTGAACAGCACCGGTTGAATAGAACATTCCTGGAATTGTGTTTTGTAAGGTCCTGTGTGCCCCTCCGAGAGCGAATTCCCAATCTCTTCGACGAAGGGTTGCGTCTGCTGTCCTGGTTCGGCGATTGCCGTTTGAGCCGTCGCGGCAACGATCACGCCACTCACGACAAATACCCGTACCCCGTGTTCTACTCGTACGAACGGGCGTATGACGCTTCGTTGAGACCAACGATTACGCGTTCCCTGGATAGCCTCCATCACTTTGACGGGCAGGGAACTACCCAGGTGCTTTTCCATTTCCCGAATTGACTTGATCGGTTCTAGACCAGTCACGCAATGGCCGTTCTCCAGCTCATCATATACGAAAACGGCATCATATCCTTGTGACGCGATGTCAGCCGCTATGGCTGCGAAGTCATGCTCCTTCCGGATGCAGGCCGGAGGCAATGCATGCTTCGCGATGACATGGAGTGCCTTTTGGAGATTTCCGCGCATCAGGCGGTTTCCATGCCGATAGGAACCAATTTCCCCATCCTTGTATGCTAAGGTCATCCCTTGCGAGATTTGGATCAAAAGCTGGCCACTAAGAACGTCTGAAAATTCCTTCATTTTGAGCGCGATTTTCGCGATCTCAAGTGGCGTCCACGACGGCGCTGCTGTTTTGGCCTCCAGTTCGTAAGCCTTCTTGAGCAGGTCGAAGGTCGCGTTGCCGTTTGGTCTCGCATAACTCTCCCTTGCCTCCCTTGCTTGAAACGGCTTGGCATGCCTGTAAAGACTCTTCGTGGCAGCAATGATCGCTGAATACTGTGGGTATTCTTCTTGCGCTCGCATTAATTCCTCTTCGGTGAACATATCAGCCACATCAAGCTGGACCGAAGGAAAAGCGGTGAATTTTTCCTCTTTCACCTCCTCTGGCGCAGGATCAGCATCTACCGGAGGCCAGAACATCTTTGAATAGAACGGCGTGACCCCGCGCAGGGTTTTCCAGTTTGCAAGGTGGTGGCGAACTGTATTCTTGAGTGCGTCATCGACTAACATTTAAGCGGCCTCTGTCATTGTCTGATTTTCGTGATTGGCTGTGCTAATTATCGCAAGCAGCAGGATGAGCATCGCGATCTTCATCTCCTCGCTCGCGCGCCGACTATTCGGTGCGTCCGCGAATGTGAGCGACAACTGCACCAGGTTGTCGGACGCCATGGCAATTGCGACAGCCTTCTGCTGGATGTGCTCCGGAAGCTGGCTCGACCTGATAATCTCGCATGCCTTCTTTGCAAGGAGATCGTTCGCTCTCTTCCGGGTTCGCTCGAACTGCTTGGTATAGAGTTCCCGGCGCATGTTGTATGGCCCGGCCATGTGCAAGGTATTCACTTCCACCGAAATCATGCCGCGCTCGGTCAGCCCCATATCAATGCTGTAGTCCTGCAAACCGTACTCTCTCAACTCGGCAACGATCTTACGAACCTGACGCGCGAACATGGCTGAGGTCTTGCGATCTTCCAGATTTTCGGTTTGGCCTCGGTCGTAGTAGCCAGCGTCAACCGAAGGCCGCTTGAGCACTGCCACCCGGCTGTCGAGACGCTTTCCATTAGAGTTCATTGCAGAGAAGTTGCGGTCCGAGCACGCGGACGCGAACATCCGGCCGCCCTGAATGTAATATCGCTGCTCATGCGTGAACGGGACGTGTTCCTGCACATACATCGGTTCGTTCACGTGATCTCTTTCGAGGGTTCCGGCTAGGCGCTGCTGTGCGGTCTCTAGGTTTGTTACGCCACCGAGATTGACTGTCCAGGTTCCTGACTTTTGCGCGACGCCCTTGAGGAAGGCATGGCTATAACCCTGCAATGCCATGTCTGCGAGGACTGCTGCAGTATGCTTGCCCTCTTTCGTTACTACACCGCGTCTGCCGAGATATTTCTTGTAGAACGGCCAGTTCCAGTAGTCAGGGCAGCTGTCCAGGCGGTCTCTGACCCGCTTGCCTGCTTCCTCTGCCTCCTTGAAGATTGGGTAACCTTCGCCGTCGGTTCCGATGTATTGGATGATAACGCTCAATGCGTTGAAGAAGCCTGCGCCAGGGGCAAGGTGCACCATCGCGCAAACGGCATCTGCATCATCGATGACGTGAAGCCTGTAGTCTCGCTTGTCATCGGATACGTCTTCGATCCAATTGTCAAAGACAGCGATACCCTCTGCCATTGAGACCGATTTATTCGAGGCCCAGTTGAACGCCCTGTCGATGTCATAAACGAAGTGTTCGGTCGTTGGCTTTTCCGACTTGTCGAAGTGCCACTTCGGCAGAGATTGCCACCCTGGGAAGCTGCGGTCCCAGATTTCTCGCCAGCGCCTGAGGAGCGGCTCCGCCTTGGGCTGAAACGCAATCGTTGCGTTGATGACTTCGTCATAGGGGAGGCTGTTGATGCGTTTGATGCATGCAGCGGCGCAGCCAATGGATTCGCGCTTAAGTTTGAACTCGACATCCTGCTCGCTCCAAAAACGGCCGTACCAGAACGGACGCTCAGCCGTATGGGAATCGATCATGGCATTCGCTTCTTCGCGCGGTAATGTGATGTTCGTGTTCGGTTTCCATGCAGCTATGCGCGGTTCGTCATTGTTTTCTGGAAGCTTCAGTTCGTCTATTCCGTTAAGCAACGCAAAATCCGTGAGCGCAAGTCGCAAGACCTCCGCATCGTAAAGGCTGTTTGCTGCAGCTGGTTCCGGACGGCGCTGTGGGCCTGTGGTTGGACGTCCTCTGCTTATAAGGTCGGCGATAGTCTTCCTTTGTTCAGGCGTAGCAATGATATCGGCCTGTTCAAACTTCCTAAGAAGATCATCGACCTGCAGGTGGACAGCCCGTTCGATAGCAGATGAACCGAGAAGCGCACTCAGCCTGAGATGGTTGGCGAATGTCGCATCGTCGGTTTCAATCATGATGTGATTGAAGGTCTGGTCGGCGTTATGGAACTTGATGAAACCTTCCCAAATGCTGACAGATAGGATTAGATTTTGGCTCTGTTTCTCGTCCCACAAGATTGATCGCGGCTTACGCAGCAAGCAATTTTCAAAGAAATTCATAACCTCTTTGAAAACGGCTTGGGTCGCGAAATCGGATGCGTTGATGGATGCGTGGGCCAAGTTCAAGGACTTGTCGGAAGATACCGTCATGACGAGTGTGATCGCGCCTGCCGGAATCTCTTTGTCATGGAGTGCTAGGCTGCTGTTGCCGACGTTTAGATCAGTAACGCCGACCGGTTGAAGGAATTCCTTGAATCTGCCCTTATGTCTGGCACCTGTCTTGTTGACCAACAGCAGCTCGTTTTCCAAGCGTGCGGCAGCTACATAGGTGTCCGATGCCTTCAGGGCTTGATATTTCCTCTTGAGAGCTTCAAGAGCAGGCAAAAGAGTCTCGGTTTCTTCAGAAGATCGCTCGATCTCATTTGGAAACCTTAGAATGCTCCCGTGCCAGTCTGCGAAGCCCCCACTTCCTATGTCGTATTCATGATCGTTCAAGGACCTGAAAGTCCCACGCGTCTCATCTCTCCACGTCCATGGTATGATTTTACCCATCGACGGAGTGTACTGGCATTGTGCGGCAGACACGACATATTCACGGACGTCTTGGAGGGTCGGCATCTATAACTCCTATTCTGTTGACGAATATGATGACCGCGATGTTTTTTCTGGCAAGGAATTTCTTTGAAAAATCTTTGCCGCTGCATGAGCCATTCTCAGATTTGTGAGATGCGCTATTGTTTTGTCTCATCGATGCGATTAGGAGTTGACTATGAGCGAACAATTCATCCCAGCCTTGATCGATGGTGAGATCAATCCCCAGCTTCTCAAGCGGTCACGTTATGAGATAGCCGGGCTGCAGTTTTGCAATCGTGAAGGACTTGGGAGCGTTCCGAATGTTGACAACATCGGTTACATGGGCGCACTTATCCTGATGAAGCCCTCGCAGTATTTGAGCCTTGTTCCATCCCTGGGCGGGTTCACAAAAACAGTCAACTTCCTGAAGACAGGGCAGGAAACGCTGTTTGGCACACCCTTCCTAGATATCAACATCAACGAGGAGACGCGTACCGCACAGGTTAAAGGGCACGAAGGTCGCTCACGGATGTCCTTCTTCCGGGAAGTGACCGGGGACGCGCCGGTGCCGGTGGCGCTTTTCATCCGGGAGAGCAATTTCACGCTCAGGGCTCGTCATATCGAACCCTGGATGCTCGAACTAATCCAATCTGGCGTAACCAGTGAACGGACAGAGGTCAGCCGAGGAGACTATGTCGAGGGGCCACTTTTTGATCAGGCCGCATACCTTGATAAAGGCAGTCGGATTGCTCGAATTTCACTTCCTGCTTCCGACCGCATGCTGAGCTTTTGAAGTTAAAAATTATGCCCATCCGGCACTGAATGTCGCATTCCTTGACATAGCCGTCAGAATTTGCGACAACTGGCGCATGAACAAAGAAGTTAGGTATGGAAGCAATCCGGCTTCCTCGAATGTTTCATCGATTATCAGAAACAAAACCGGCGATAACAAAGATCGCTTTCCTTTCCCCCAAAATGACGAAATTCTTGTTTGTCCGATAGGCGGCGTTGCCGAAATCGGGATGAACTGGACGCTCTACGGTCACGCAGGCCGATGGGTTCTCGTCGATGCCGGAATATCTTTCTCCGGCGGCATCGCTTCAGTCGAGGCGATCTTCCCCAATCCGGAAATCCTCGATCCCATCATGCCCTACCTTGATGGGCTCATTATCACCCACGCGCATGAAGACCATATCGGGGCCGTCCATCGTGTTTGGCCCCGTATCAATTGCCCTATCTATGCGACACCCTATGCAGCGGAAGTCCTCTCCGAACGTTTTAAAGAGGTCGGCACACGTGGTCAGGTCCGATTGCATCGCTTCGATCCTGGCGACACGATTTCCGTAGGACCGTTCGAGGTCGAGACTGTTCCGATTACACATTCAACGGTCCAGTGCGTGGGGCTCCTGTTCCGCACTACCATTGGCAACGTTTTCCATACTGGTGATTGGAAGTTTGATCCTGATCCGGTGCTTGGCAACCCCACCGACAAGACACGTTTGGCAGAGATAGGCCGTCAAGGCGTGCTTGCCATGGTTTCAGACAGTACCAATGCTGCCCGAATCGGAAAGACAACGTCCGAAGGCTCGTTGCTAGACGGCTTTCGCTCGGTGATGGCTTCTCACAGAGGCACTATCGTCATCTCCTGCTTTGCCAGCAACGTGGCTCGAATGGCCACCATCATGAAAGCCGCACAGATGACCGGCCGGTACGTGGGCCTGGTCGGTCGGTCCATGGAGAAGAATGAGCGGATTGCCCGTTCTCTCGGTATGCTGGATGACTGTGATACACCCATACGGTTCTGGGAACTGAAGCACGTTGACGGCTACCAGAGAGTGATCTTGTGCACCGGAACACAGGGAGAGGCCTCCGCAGGGCTTTCCAAGATCGCGCGAGGAGAGGCGGACAAGTTCCCGAAGCTCGCCCCAGGTGATGTTATCGTCCATTCCGCCCGCGCGATCCCTGGTAATGAGCATTTGATCGGTGACATTCTCGACAAATGTCGAGAGCAGGGGGCCATCGTGCTGGAGCGCGAATTCGGTGGGCTTCCCCTTCATGCGACCGGTCATGGCTCGGCAGATGAGATGATCGAAATGTATGACCTCATCAAGCCGACATATGCGATCCCGGTTCACGGTGGTCCTGTGCAGCTTGCCGATCATGCGGCGTTGGCCGACGATTGCGGGGCGCAATCATTCATTCCCAAGCCGGGTTCGGTGCTCCAGGTGACAGCCGCTGGCGTCAGGGAACTGGCGGTCGTACCGGTCGACCTGATCTGCCAGTATGCGGTTCCAGAAGGTGATCCGCCGGAATTTGGCCCTTGGACTGAAGAAATTCGACAGTCCATTCTCAATCCTATCTCCTTGGCGGTTGCAATCTGACAACCTTTCGCTCGGAAGGAATTGCACGAATTAACTCTATTTTAACTAAGGAATTGTCAGCTCAAATTACTGGTGTAAATGTGGGATCAGACCAAAAGGAAATCTCACATGACAATGCATGCGCAGTTCGCTCCGACCACCCTTGCTCGCCGCTATCTCGACACCCACAAATTCATGGAACTCTATCGGGAAGTTATGGCTGTCGTTGAAGCGACGGCTAATTATCTCGATACCCAGGGCCGGATCGAGCGCAGAGTGCTGAACCGCACGCAGGAAATGCTCTATTCGAAGACGTCCATGCAGCTTACCACCCAGCTCATGCAGATTGCTGGTCATGCGCTCGTTTTGCGTGACGTCGCCGAGCGCAAGCTGGATTTGGATGAGGCGCTGACTAAGATTGTCGAATCCCGGGTTAGCGCGTCCGTCGAGAATAATCTCGCTGCTATTTCCGAATTGCCCAAAGGTTTTGTCGATCTATGCGAGGCTGCAAACCGTGTTCGGTCGCGACTGTTCTGGGTTCATGAAGGCTTGACCAAGCAGCAGATCGAGCCGGTGCCGGTCGAGAATATGGTTCACAACAGTCTTGAGGCTCTTCGTCAGGCCTTTGCCTGATCTGGCGTTTCCGCGTCCCATGGGATGCGGATCATCGCCGCTTTCGACGTGAAGGTGTTCTGGGCGATTTTGATCATTCGTCGAACGGATACGAAGAGGAAGATCAGTTTTACGCCCATCAATCCGACCAGTGACAATGGCACGGGATGAAACGGCCCATAGGTGTAAAACAATCCACCCATCAAAGCGACCATGACCAGACCGACAATCACATCGACGATATGCCCGAGAATGGAGCGTTTGTAATGCTGGTCGATATAATGTTGCTGGTGCAAGGACAGCATAGCCATCACTTCGTCGATATAATATTCGCGCCTTTTCAGTTCCTCGGCATCCGGTGAATTGAGTTCAAGGATTTCCGTTGCTTTCTTATGAAATGCTACCGAGGGCAATGTTATTTTACCGCCAGGAATGATCTCGCTTCTAACTCCGGCAAAACCACGCCAAAACCCTAGCTTGGCCCACGACCGAAGCGATTCAGCGAACAATGCGGCGTCCGCCTTCGAATCGTAAATGATCTCCTTCGTGGTGGTCATAGGAATTCGTCCTTTCAATCCTTGCCTTCAATTCTGCATCAGCTACGATAAGCATGGCAATATCATTTAGGCCATATTTCCTTGTCGCATCAGCAATCGCTGGAAACAAGTGGAAATATTGGGACAAACGGGAATTCTCGATGAAGAAGTTTTTCGCAATCGCCCTTATGGCATGCTCGTTCGGCTCATCTGTCTTCGGGAACGATCAGCAGGAAGTCGAGAATATCGGCCATTGCTTGACGTTCGCATACGTGCGGGCAGGGCTCGACGGTGAAAAAGAAATTCCAGCTGATCTAGCCGCTGGTCTCGCTTTCATAAAAGACGAATACGAGGTTAGAGCTGCAAACATTGGGATGGACGAAGAGGCGCGGCAGAAGGCGATTGTTCTCGCTTTAAATGAAAAAAACGTGATTATCCAGACTGAAGGGATGGCGGCGCTTGAAGCGCGCTACAAAACGCTGTGTCAGAACATCGCTGAGACTTTTGCCCATGATGTCGGCAACACGTCGGGCGCTACCGACAACTTAAGCCGGGTCCCCTAAAATCTGGCCCGCGCCGAGCCTAATCGGTCAATTGCCCGGTCGATCATTGTCTGCAGATCGTCGGGCAGGGCGTCCGGGGCAGTGAACTTGCCGAGATACTCTTTCAGGACCAGTTGATGGTCACCGAGATGCTGGCCTAAGACGAGTTTTGCGATGGCGACGGCCATCTGGCTCTCGACAACCTTGCGGCGTGCGCGGTGCCGCCTTGATCGTTCGGCAATGCTGTCCGGTTCTTTCTTGCTCGTTTCGACTTCCATACGCCTGATCCGGTGCTTCTCACTTGTTTCAAGAGATAAGCACCGATTGCGATTTTAGGAAGGCCTGTCCGGTTTTTAGCGGGACTGAGGTGTGGATACTGTCATCCAGGGCAGGGCGTGAATGAACGAACCCATCGTGGCGCGCTTATTATTCCACAATCGCCGGACGAGCCTTTTGCCAAGGCTGCCGGAGATGAACGGCAGAAACAGACAGGGAAAGCTGCCGTATGCGATCTCTGTCTCGCCGGTGCCGATCCCATAGGTGATGGCAGCGAGTGTTCCGACCATGATGCAGTATCCGATAAGCAATCCGGCCGACTTCCAGGAGGTCGCAGCCTTGAACAAGTACCGGACTTCGTTAACGCGCAACTGGGCCATCGCCTTTTCACCGAAGCGGAGCCTTTCCTCGGCCTCGGTAGGGTCGAGCTTTGCAATGCCGTGATAAAGCGCCCCTTGCGGCCCGAATATGTTAGTATGATAGACGCGCCCCTGGAACGCATCGTGAGCGGCCACATCTCTGCCGGTCAACAATGCCAAGCCGTGGAAGAAGCTGACCCAGACATAGTATCGACCGTTGAAGCTCCACTGGTTTGCGAAGCGGATCGGATCGATACGATCCCAGACGCTCATGGAAGCCTCTCGACAGTTGCGGGCGGGGCAATCCCGACGGCATTGTAGGCCGCATGCATGATCGGCCTGGTCCGATTCCTTTCTTCCGTGAAGTCGATCTCGCCAAAGGCTTTGAGGTAGCCTTGAATGTAGCCGATCTGGAAAGAGGCCCATAGAACTGACGGCCGTCCCTCGGCCGCATGTTCACCGGCAATCCACTCGATATCGAATTGCATAAGGTTGAGGATGGATGCCGGAACGTCGGCTCTGTTACGAAGTCTTTTGAGCCTGACGGAAAGTTCCGGAACTATCTTGGCGTATGCATCGCTAAGACTGATGGGCATCTCGACCCGGGAATGGCTCAGGATTTTCCAGATTTCCTGTTCAGCATGGCGCGGAACAGCGTTTTGTGCGGCGGTGAGGCCATAGACGCAGCCTAACCAGCGGCCTGCTTTATCGTCTGGCATGTCTTGCGTGTCTTGGACTTTACCGATCATCCAGCTTAGGTGAACCGGCGATGCATCTTGATCGTAGGGCTTCCCTTCAAGGCGTTCTGGTGCCATTTGAGCAACCGCATGCGGAAGAAAATCCGCGATTCTCAGAATCCTGTCTCTGTCGGGTCCAGCCATTTTCATGTCTCAATAAGGAATGGAATTCCCCATTATTAAGCGAGGTTTTTTCCTGCCACACAACCCGAATTTCTTGCATATTTTGGAGAACAATGCATTTTAGGTTTGAAAGGAAACGACCTTGAAAATTTGGCCGATCTCGGACCTACACCTGCGTCAGACAGACGCGATGCATCTTTGGATGCCTTTCCAGATTCCGGAAGCAGACGTGTGCCTGCTTGGAGGCGATGTTACGGAGGGGTTTGCAAACGCAATGCATTGGGCCGGGAATCTCATCGCTCAGAAGATGCCCGTCGTCATGGTGCATGGGAATCACGACGTTTATCGTTCGAGCATCGACCGTGCCAATTCGGAGTCGAAATTGCTGGCTCGGGCGTTCAAAATCCATTTTCTCGAAAACGATGAGATCGTGATCGATGGCGTGCGCTTTGTCGGCGCGACCCTGTGGACTGACTATCGGCTGCCTGTCGGAGGCATGTACGCAAAGAAGAGCGTTGAAGAAAGGATGAAGGACCTTTTCCATATCGTCCCCAGGGAGTTGGCGGATTTCGGTGAGATTTATCGGTCGGACGAACGGCAAGAGGGTGAGACCGGGTTTATCACGATCCAGGAGCTTATTCGCCGCCACGAGGAAAGCCGAGCTTACATCGACGAGGTGCTGTCGACGCCGTTCGACGGGAAGACTGTTGTTCTGACGCATCATGCGCCGCTTGGCCGGTCGATCCATCCCTCGTTCGAAGGAGAAATCACCAATGCAGCTTTCGCAAGTGACCTGAGCGATCTCATTGCTCGCCGCAAACCCGCCGCATGGGTTCATGGGCACGTGCATCATTTTCTTGATTACATGGAAGATGACACCCGAGTCATCTGTAATGCCAAGGGGCATTCGGGGCAGAGAAATCCAAGTAATTTCCGGTGGGATTTCACCTTCGAGGTATAGCCCTTAAATGTTGACATTTACTGCCGGTAGGGTATTTTCTCCTTTGGAGCTTCATTGGAGAGAACATGGCTATTCTGGCAGCAATAATTGATCGGCAGTTCGAGACACATGTCGACGATGTCCTTGTTGTCGATCAGGTTGTCGCTTTTCCAGATGGCGATCATTCGGAAAGATTTGTCGTTGGTCAGTTCAACAGGGACGAGGCCATTATCGTGCTTCGCCGGTATTTTCCCGTTCAGGTGGGCAACATCAAGAAAGTATCGACGGCTGGCGACGAATTTCTGATTTATGAATTCAAAATCCAGGGGACAGATGCCGATCCGCAGCTGATACTTGAAGACGAGCCGTCAATGGTTATCCCTGTGGCGATCTCCGACGTTCCCTCTGCAGGTGCCGGGAAGGAGTCCAGATAATGAATACGTTTCTGGTTGGCATTACAGAAGACCCAAAGTCTGGTGAGCGCAAGAACCATCTTTTCCACGAAGACGTCCTCCAGGTCGGGATGAAGGTTTACCGTCGCGGTCTGGATGAAGGTCCGATCCGTGTCGTGGGCGTTGATCGTTCCAAGAACCTCGTAGCGCTTCATCACGAAGGGTACACGGCCTATCTCGGCCGTGCGTATGGAAGCCAATATTCTCCAGCTGTTATGTCGCTTCACCGGTACGAACTGCGCACCGATTATCAGAGCGATGGGCCAAACAGAAAAATCATCGGCGTGCATTTGCTCAAATGCGTCGCCGAGGTGCCGATTGCCCGCTGACGTTTGGTTTGTTGCTGGCGTTTGCCGATGGTCTGCTGGTCTGCATAGACCTCGAACTATCGGTTCACATGGAAATTTGGCATATCTCAGACCTACATTTCAGTGAACAGCAAATCGCAGACGCATTTTCTCACGGCGTTATCCCCAAGGCCGACATTGCCGTCGTTGTTGGCGATGTCAGTGATAGGATGGAGGATAGCCTCGCCTGGTGTGCAAAGGTCATCAGACCACACATGCCGGTCATCTATGTCCCTGGCAACCACGACTTCTATTTCGTCGACCTGACTGAGACCTCGGCGCGGGCGAGGAAGCTGGCGGCGAAGCTCGGTATCTATTACCTGGACGGCGATACGGTTCTTGTTGATGGAGTTCGCTTCATCGGGGCGACATTCTGGTCGGACCTTGAACTCGATGCCGTTGAGAATGGCAGATTATGCCCTGTGAAGATGGGTGATAATCTCCATAGAGCCCGAATGGGTAGCGACTACAAGAAAATCTATTCCGACCGGCGCAACAGCCGTTTTGTTACGCCCGAAGTCACAAGGGCGCTCCATTTCGAGCAGAAGCGGTACATAGGTCGAATGCTCGCTCGTACACATGATGGCCCCACGGTCGTTGCCACGCATTTCGCCATTCATGAGAAATCTGCCAACCCGCTTTATCGGTACACGCCAACGTCTCACTGTTACCTGTCCGACCAGGATCGGTTGATCGCACAATTTTCTCCGACACTCTGGCTACACGGCCATGTTCACGATTGCTACGAGTACGACATCCACGGAACGAGGGTCGCCTGTAATCCGGGTGGGTATGCGCATGAAAGCGGAAACGGGTTCCGCTGGAATCTTGTCCATACCGTCTGAGACAAATCCTTATTCTGAATCAGCGCGATAGGAAATTCCTTGTTTCAAGGTCCGGTACCGCCGTTGACAGCTGCGCATGGGAAAGGAAAACTTTGTTATTGAAAGTCCAATGAAAAGGCTTTTGTCGCATGGTAAATCTCAACAGCGATTACAAGAAATTCCTCGATATCGATTATCTCAGGGCGACGGGTGCTAAACCGCACTTCTTCCTCGACTTTATTCAGCTGAAGCTGAACGACCGCGAGCGAATGCATTTCTGGCACCCAGATTTGCCTGCTTATGGCGCAGAAGAAGAGTTGCATGACCACCGTTATGACTTCGAAAGCCGCGTGCTTGTAGGCTCCACAACGCATGAAGAGTGGTCCTTCGTCGAAGACGCAAACGGCACTTTCGAAATTATAGAAAAGTCGTGTCAGCCCGGTAATGAGATCGCGCCTCGTCGAATTGCAGTGGGTGACGTTCGCAAGGGCGGGACTTACAGCATGGTTGCTGGTTCGGTCTACCATTTCCCGCATGACCGCTATCACCGCATCCACACGGAGCGCTGCGTAACCTTCTTGACCCGGGGCGAGATCGTTAAAGATGTGGCCAGGATCATCAAGCCGCTGAATGCGCCTGACTTCTGCCCGTTCGAGACTAAGATCGAGGAAGATCGGCTGTGGGACATCATTGCGGACCTGCTGGCCGTCGAGCAGCCTGGCTATCATCTGCGCGAAATTCCTAAGGGTGTCTTTGGTGAGGCCAGCAAAATCCTGGAAGAAGCAGCCGAATTCGGTGAAGCGCTGGAGCAGGGGAGTAAGCTTATGGCCCTGATCGAGCTTTCGGATATGCGCGGCGCGATTGATGGCTACATCCAGAACCATCATCCAGGGTTCACTCTCTCGGATATGGAACGTCTCCCGGCACTTTGGCAGCTGCCGAACCTGCTCGCTGCCGTGCAATCGTATCTGACTGTACAGCGGCCCTTGTCCAGCTCCGATCTTGAACTGTTTTCCCAGATTACCCAGAGGGCGTTTCGCAATGGTCGGCGTTGATTGGCAGCTCCTCGGTAAGGCCGTTTTCCATTACGAATGCGCAGGCTTCAAGCAGATTGAGGTTCCGTGGTCGGTGCCGGGTGATGTTGCTGCGGTGACATGCCCCGACAGTTCCAGGATGTATCCCTTTGCCGATCAGGTTCTGGTCGGCTCGGCTGAGCAATCATTCATGCAAATGCAGTTTCTCGGCCAGCTTCCACCCGACAAGTACGTTGCCTGCACCCCGTGCTTCCGTAACGAAACTGTCGTTGACGAACTGCATCAGAAATATTTCATGAAGGTGGAGCTGTACTCGACGGAGGATGACCAGAATGGAAAGGCCATGGCCTTCGCTCTGGCAGCCCAGAACTTCATCAAGGCTTGGGGGCAGGCACCTGCTCAGACCAAAATCGTGCCAACCGAAGAAGGTCTGGACCTTACCCTTGGCGGGATCGAAATCGGTTCATACAGTTCCCGCGAGTACAACGGTTTCCGTTGGACGTGTGGAACAGGTCTCGCCGAGCCACGGTTCACAATCGCCAAGGCGAAATTCCTGGAAAGCAAAAAGGGCCGCTAATATGGCGGCCCTCTTCACTTCATGGCCCGAGGCGGGCATCTGGGTTAGCTGACGTCAGGAACCGAGATCGCTACCGTCCGCTCGATTGCGGGCGGGATATCGTATCCCGGTTTAACAGGCCCCATCTCGACGTCATGGTCACCGGATTTCCAGTGATATGGCTCATGCACTTCCATGTACGATCCCGTCCCGTCGCAACGAAATCGGTTGGTTGCTCGACCGGCCACGACGAATGGCTTGACCATTATTGCGCATACCGGACAAGCTTCGTGGAAGACGAACACCCGTTTTCCAGACTTGGCGGCGGCAAACTCGATGATCTCAGCACTCATTCATCCTTGCTCCTCTGTTAGCCGACTGGAATATCGCGAGCAGGAGAAAATGTCAACATTATATGATTTTGCTGATCTCACTGGTATTCCTTTGCCGGTTCCCTAAATTTGGGTGACAGGAAATGCGATAAAGGAAAAACGCTGATGACTTCGAACAAATCCGCCGCAAAAAAGGAGGTGGCCCACGTCGATCACAGCGCCGTATCCAGGCGGCTCGTTTCGCTCCTCGACCATGTTACGGTGGAGGCGAAAAAAGAACTCAACATCGTCGAGACGCTCATCACGAAGAAGCTGATTTCGCGTGAAGAGGTTCATGCTATCGCTGCTGCAAATGGCGAATCCTATGATCCTTTGATTGCCTGCGCCCCTCAAGTTCTCGATCTGATCGCGGTTGCAGCAGGCGCAAACATGCGTTTGCTACGCTTGCGTCACCAGGAAGAATATCTCCCTGTTCAGACGACGAAACTGCTTGATCCGTCAAACGTTGATCCCGACGTGGATTCTCTTTCCTGCTTTATGGAGGTCCGTTTGAACGGCGATGGCGGCGTCCACCTGTTTCCGCTGTCGAAAACCAACCACAATGCCGTTTCGTCCAGTCTTTTCGCGCGACGTGACCGGTATGGCCTATCTGAATTCTATGAGGATTATCTCGCATTCTTCACGCTTGATAGTCGGCTTGTGTTCATCAATCGAGCCCGCGTCAAGCATGTGCTTTTCCACGATCCGTTAACTGCCTCGGTTGAATGTAAGGCGATGCCCGAAGGTCTTGTCGAGGCTTTCCACGACTATTTCGAAATCCTCGACATGTTCTCTCATCTTGAGTTCTCGGCTGCTGCCCCGTTGCTGGCAAATCCGCTCCTGAAATCAGTGCATCGGATTGTTGGGGACATGAGCGATAACCTGGCCGAGATCGCCGAACAAAATGAGGACCTTCGCCCGGCCGATACCATCGATCTGTTGTTCAACAGGTCGGAGATCGAGTCCTACAATGTCGACCATATCGACCTTGTGGCACTCGACGCCACGTTATCGGGTAATAGCGCTGACTTTCTGGTCAATCACGCCCTCGACGAACTGACGTTCCGCAAGAATGAAGTCGCGATGGTCACGTTGCCGGTATTCCGTTGCTGGCAGTACGCGAACAGCCTGGAAATGACCCATTACCAGTCAGTCCAGGCCGCGTCTGCTATCTCCGCAATGACGGTGCGTTGAATTCGCGCATTTGCCACTGAGAATAGGCGAGGGTAAAGTCAAAGCTGACGCCCTCGTTATTTCGAACTGGCTTCGTAAATGTTTGGGACCGGCTTACACGATCATATTCAAGACAGTTACCGATGATCCGCTCTAGTGCCGGGCTTTCGGTCATCCAGTCACCCCTGTTCATCACAATGCTCAGGTCCCTTAGCATGCCAAGTGCTTCGTTGTTCCAGTCGAGCAATTTGTCGATAACGCTCGAAGTGGTTCCGCGCTTCATATTATCTGCCACGCTTTCCTCGATCTGTTTTCCCAATCGATAGAGGGTAAGTTCATCAGCATAGCTTGTGATAGGCGAGTAGTGTTCTACGGTATATGGCAAATTGTCGTTGCCGTCATAAGTACCACCTACCTCGTCGGCTAGTTCCCGTGCAAAGTCCTGTGCGCGTTCCAGGTCGGACATGTTGAAGAACGCGAGTGTAGTCTTGTCGCTTAGCAACACTTTTTCGAATTCTGCTTTGGTGCCGTATGCCCACTGTTTGATCTCAATCTTTTTGTCATTGAGAGATACACCGAAACTTGGTTCTGGCAGGCGTTGATAGAGTGATCCCTGTGATACGATGTATTGTGACACGGCTTCGCGGGTTGTGGCCCGGGCGAACTCGTCGTTCCTTAGTTCCAGGTGTTCGATGACTGCGGTCGCAAGGTTCAAGAGCCGGTCATGTGAATAGCGGTTACGTTCGCACAGTGCCTTGGGGAAGTAATCCTTGTTAATTTCTGCTTCGTTCCTATTCCGAAACTCCTGGCGAATGTCTCGCATCATCGTGTCGATGAATGGGTTGCCTTCGCTGTTGTAAAGGGCGGAAAAATGGTGTCCGTCGCGCACAGCGTCCTGCTGACCTCGTCCGTGGCCAACTTTCTTGTAAAAGTGGCCATCTCCGTTCTGCAGATATTCGATTGTCGCGTACTGAGATTTCAACTCTATGGCCTTGGCCATGGGGTCATCATTTGCGTCTAGGTTAAATTCTTCGGATAGATGGCCGACGATTACCTTTGTTCCGGAGTGGCCTTTAGGCCGCCCTTTAGCTCTGACCGGGAAATCGATGATGACGCGCATAATAAACCTCATTTCTTCCGGTTAAGGATCGGGGCGGTCTTCGAATAGCACAACATTTTTGGCCGACCCAGCGTCTTTGTTGCATTGCCCACCACTACACTGACTTTGACTTGTAATGGGAGAAGTGGCATGTCGGTTGAGGCAGTAGCAAAAGCGTTTGGTCTAGAAGGTGACCAGGCGGCAATCGAGTTGATGCAAACCCGTGTTCTTTCGGCGTTGTTCAATCGAGTTGTGGATCGTGAAATTGTTCTAAAAGGCGGTTTCGCGATGAAGGTGATCGCCAACAGCCAGCGTCTTACGAAGGATATCGATCTTCATGCAAATGGCGCGTCTCTTGAACGTGTTCAGTCGATCACACGAGCAGCGATCAAGGAGCTTGAGAAGTCCAAATTGCTGGATGACTTCAAGGTCTCAGAGCCTAAGCAGACCGACACCACGCAGCGGTGGAAGATCAATGGCCGTATCGCCGGAGGGGAGACGCCCGTTCACTTGGTGATCGAAGTTTCGCGTCGCGGTAACATCCCGACAGAGCTGATTGCGCCGGTCCGGTTTGAGCCGAGCCCGATTTTTGGTGCTCCTCCAGCTATCGTCGAAACGCTGAATCCGACGGCCATCGGAGCTGCTAAATTCGACGCTTTGTCGTCGGTGACCCGCGAATCTCCGAGGGATGTTTTCGATCTGGATGTTCTGCGCGAAATGCGCATCGAACCGCCGTCGTCGATTTTCGCGGAAAAGTACACCGCAGATGTTCTCGCTGAAAAGTTGATGATTATCACGGACAAGCTCGAAAAGATGGACTTCGACACGGTCAAGGACACCTTGCTCCCATCATTGGCTCCCGAGGTTCAGAACAATTTCGGCCCGGCTCAGTGGGAGACAATGCGCATCAATACCTATCTCATGATGGAAGAATGGGTCAGGTTGGCCCTGGAAATGAAAAACGAAGCAAAAGAGCCGACAGAAGAACCGGCTCTGACAATGTGAATTAGAAAATGAGCACAAATAATATCATGCGCGCCCTCTCGTCCGGGGGCGCTCCTCGCGTTCTGACACGTAACACCTTGCGTCGCGTGATCGAGCGAGTGAATCCTATGGATGGGAGAGCCACGAACACGATTGCCGAAAGCCTTGTCGGTGTGAAAGCGCTTCACAAAGTCGCCGACGATGTTTTTCTAAACTATCTCGTTAAGCCGTTGCCGTCCCCGGCAGAAGCATTGCGTCTTGTTGTTCCTGGAGCCTATCTGTCTTTGCATATGGTGCTCGGACAGTGCGGCGTCCTCAATAATCCTTCAAACCTCTATACATGCGTTCGCCCTTCGACCTCGTCCGCTCCCGAGGGTGAGATTTTGCTGGTTGGCCGTCGCTTTGCGACGAACAATCCTGCCCCGCTCTTCCACGTCTACGCGCTCAAGCCGAATATCCCCAATGGCGATAAACTTGACGATCATATCGACGGCAAGTTCAGCTATCCCAGGGCAACTCCGGAACGAGCTTTCTGTGACTGGCTTTATCTCGCGAAAAACGACGTTAAAGCTCTCGGAGCCGAGCCACCGCTTGACTGCGACATGCATCAACTCGACATGGACCGTCTTTGTCGTGTTGCCTCACATCTGGGCGTAAGCGACGAACTTGAGTGTTGGCTCGAAAGACACCGTGAATATCTGCTCGATGTCGGGAATGCCTCGAATACGAGTGAGGCTCTGGGATTCTGATTTAAGGAATTCCCTACTGAAATCGAGAGCCAACCAATCCGCAACTTTAATTGTTGACATTTTGCCGGAACAGCGATAATTCCTTGAGAAAAGGAGACTTCGATGTTCCGTTTTTGGTGTTCAGACTGGTCGGATAAGCTTAATTGGAAATCGGCTGAGGCCGAATCCTTTGAACAACTGATCAAGAAATACCATCGTGAACATCTGTGGACCTATGACGCCGATAATGGTGGAGAGGACACGGCGACCTTTGCAATCGTATCTCCAGAAGGTGAAACCCGATATTTCCGGCTCAATTACGAGTGGAACATTGAATATCGGGATGATGGTGATGGCGACGGTCATCATTTTCACGTCGACAATCCCTATTGGATCACGGAAATCAATCGCAATGAAGCTGGCAACGTTCCTGGTGACCGGGACTGGCTGATTTTGCCCAAAAGCTACAGGCCTTGCACATGCGGACGATAAACCAGATCGGCGTTGATCGAGAGCTTCTGAAAGCAATTGCTCCGGAGCAACCTATGCAGCAAGACGAGCAGGGTGGCTGCGTCTGGTGTGGGGAGGATAGTTGGGGTTCAGGGTCCTATAGGGACTATGAACGCCACGAGGGTTGCCCTTGGGGACGGGTTCGTAAGATCATCTGCGAATCCGCTGAAAGCACCGTTGACGCCGACGGTATGGTTGCCTCACTCGAATTCCGCGACTACATCCGGTCCCGTGGTTATGGTGTCGAGACCGAATACGACAACCAGAACAACGCCTTTGTCACCTACGGCTATAAGGTAAGCACACCGAAACGCCGTACGGTGATCGACAGCTATCCTGCGCTTGGGAGTTGCGATGTCGCGTTGCGGCCATTCCTCCTGGCCAAGGAATGGTGCGATCAAAAAGATGCCAAAGCCTCTTTCAGCACAGGAGCTTTGGCTTGATGGTCGAGAAACCGCTTGAAGGGATTGAGGCCTTGATGCGAGCGAACGGCTACTCGGTCGGTGCGCTAAGCGGCATGCGTGTTGGCAGGATCATTCGAAATTGATGTTGAGGGCGCTTTCCATGTTCACGAGGTTCGGAGCGTTTGCCAGTGCGACTTCGACGAACCGATGAACTCAGACTACGAAAGATGAAGGCTAAGTCATTGAACGCTTTGAGAAACCCGCAGTCAGCTGCGCTCCAAATGGTAGCGGCATTGCAAGCAGTTGTAGCCGATAGGCACGGCATGACTGAAGATACCTTTCGCAAGGTCCTTGGCGCGCTTAGTGCGGCCGGTGTCGACGCTTTTCCACCACCTGCCTATCGTCCGGTGCACAAGGTTTCGCACTACAAGGATGGGAAAGACTGGTGGGTCCACGACCCGAAGGAAAACACCTACCTTTGCGGTGATGACGGCGACTTCGCCCGGTTTGAAACGGAAGAGCAGGCGATTGCCGCTATTGTGGAGAATGCCGAGCAGGAGCGTGAGCTGCAGGCTGAGATTTCTGCTTCCGCTCGCGGAACCGCTCGCGCCATTGACCTGGGAGCGACCCGGTGAAGGACAATAGCCTGCGCGAATGCGCCAACGACCACGAGCGCCTGCTCCTCTGTGAGATCGCTCGCGTGGCCCAGGTCGCAGTTACAGACCACGTCTACGAGCACGTGATGCGCCTCCCGACCAAGGCGGTGACGTGCGACTTTAACGTCGTGACCATCGACACCTTCGAGCATGGCCAGTTCGAGATTGTCGTGAGGAAGAAGATATGAACACGGCACAAGTCGCGTCCCCAACGACCTAACCCGGGCGACACTGACACAGTGGCGTGAGCCGTACTTCGTCTGCATTGATAATCAGGCATTGCCGCTGACGTTCGCGCAGCAATGTTGCGATGCCCGGTTATCTGTCGCTGCTCCTGTCTCATTCGACACTGTTATTTCCAACCAGGAACATGCCGCAGCTCGCGGCGACATCGAAGCCAACGCGATTAACCATTCGAGCGCGTTGGCCGTCTGACAGCGCGTTTGTCGCCACGACCATGAAACGTTCGATATCCATCTCCGATGCCTCTCTGGACTTATCGTTCGCCGGATTATAGCGGACGAGATTGAAGTCAAAGCTGACGCCCGCAGCCTTCGCCATATCGAAAGCTGCCTTGGCACCCTCTGGATCATCGTTTTCGCCTTCGATCAGAGCCCAGTGGAGGATGACGCGGTTATGTGATGCCTGTTGATAGCGCCGCAGCCATGCGAGCGCCTCGGTGGGAGCCTTGGCCTTTGGTATCCAACGCCTACGCCAGGACGCGCCAATGCTGTACAGCGAGTAATAGAGGTCAACCGGAGGAGTGTCTTCGTCCCAGAGGTTTCGTCCGTCATCGGTGATTGTGTCCAGCGGCAGGATGGTGGATATCTTGATCCTGCAGTCCAAACCACGCTCTTGAGCCAGAGCGTTCAACTGCTTGAACAAAGTGGCGTCAACCGCCGGGTTTGACAGGGGCTCACCTCTTGCCATGAAGTTGAAGTGAACGAGCTTCGCGCCCCCGAAATTGCTTTCATTCAAGACCTGCTCGGCTTGCGCAATCATCTGCTCCCTGCTCAGGAGCGTCGCCATCGTCTCTCCATTTTGCGTGAGATGACAAAAGCGGCACGCTTTATCGCACCCCGTCATAGAGGAAATATAGACAATGAAACGGTCCGAATACCTTTGGACGAAACGCGTCTCGATTTTCCCACCGTCCGGCGTGCCGACAAAGAAGTTCACGCTTTTATCCAAAGCGGAATTCAGGCGCTCAAAATCCATCTGTTCAGGCATCAGCGACATGGTTCAGGTCCCAAAAGGAATTGTTTGAATTTGGCGTTCGCTCACGCAAACCGCCAATGAGAATTAGAATCGTGATCCTGCAGAGAAGGAGAACCACTGCAATTTATCGCCGTCTTCCTTGGCAATCGGCATCGCAACGTTCGCCTTGATCAAGCCGACAGGAGAATTCCATGCAATCCCGGCACCTGTAGCGGCGCGGATCGAGAAGTCGTCTGAAAGGACATTGGACCCGGAGTGGCGGACGCTTGACTTGTCGGGATTGAAGACCGAGCCCGCATCTACGAAGAGAACACCATTCAGACCGAAGCTTTCTGGGATGAAGGGCAGGGGCATGGAGGTCTCGGCTGTGCCACCAAGGTAGAACTGGCCGCCCAAGCTGTAGCCGGTCGCCGCGTCCCGTGGGCCGAAACCGCCGCGTTGGAAGCCGCGCACGAGATTGCCGTCGGTGCGGAAGTGATCCACGAAGGCCAGGTCCTGCCCAATAGCTGTTATGTTCCCGCCCTTCAGGCCAAGCGAGCCGACGACATTTTCTCTTGGGAAGAGTTCGGAATAGACGTTGAATTTGGCTTCCGATTTCACCCAAGCTCTATCACCGCCGATCCCCGCGAATTCCTGAGTAAAATTCGCATAGATGCCGTCACTCGGCGCTGTTAGATCGTCCAACGTGTTATAGGTAAGGTCGTAGCCCAGGAACGATACGACCTTAATTCCATCCTCAATGAGGAATGGTGAGCTGGCCGTTTGAATGCCCTGGTAGGCTGCGGGAACGTCTGTAATCTCACGGTCATAGAGGCCGTAGTACAGCGAACCTGTGAGATCGTCAGTGATCGGCGCGCGCACGCCTATCCGACCGCCTGTGCGTGTTTCGTCATACGGGTGGAAACGGTCGTTATCAAAGCCGGTGTTCCGATGATAAAGTTCGACGAAACCGGTGGCGCGATATCCGAGAAGGTGGGGCTCGCTGTACGAGAAGAAGTAGTTATCACTGTCTTCGCCACGGCCGACCTCAAATGCCAGCCCACGGCCGGTACCCATGAAATTCGATTGCGATATGCCAGCAGTGGCCAAGACGCCTTCCGACGAGGAATACCCAGCGCCGATAGAGAATTCGCCGGTCTTCTGTTCGACGACATCAATGACCATGGTGGCGCGATCATCGCTGCTCGCCTGAACGGTCTTGATCTGAATGGACTGGAAGAAGCCAAGCGCCTTCAGACGTCGCTCAGCTTCCCGGATTTGCCGAGAATCGACCCGGTCCCCTTCCGAGAAATCAAGCTCGCGGCGGATAACGTAATCCTTTGTCTGCGTGTTTCCGTTTATATCGATGCGGTCGATATAAACGTTCTTCGCCTTGTCTACCGTGTACACGACATCCATGGTGCCGTCGAAATTACGGTTGGTCCTCACCTTTAGATCGGTGGAACCTGACACCTGGTCGGCAACTTCACGCTCAATGACCTGTCCTAGGCGGGTGACTTCAGAGGGATCGTAATAGCCGCTGGCCCCGTAATCCTTCTTTCGATCACCACCATTGTAGGATGGGATCGTGCTCTCGACGGACACGTTCTTTACCTGGTAGAGCTGACCTTCTTTAATGTCGAACCCGATCATCGTTTCCAGGGTATCCGCATCGAAGGTTACGTCGGCGTTGCTAACCTGAACGTCCGCATAGCCCTTGGATTGGTAATACTGAATGATTTGTTCGCGATCCCGGTCCACCTGATCGACGTCATAGACGTCCTTGTTCAAAGCTGTTGTGAGCAGACCGCTCTCTTTCGTGAAGATAACCCCGTGAAGCTGAGTGGCGCTTACATGATCGTTGCCGGTAAAATAAATCTTGCTGATTTTCGACTTTTTGCCTTCGTTGACAATGAACTGGATATTTGTGCGACCGTTGTTCTCGGCTGTTTTCACCGTAACGCGTGCATCATTGCGACCCGTCTTCGCATAAGCGTCGAGGATCGCCTTTCGGTCATCCTCAATTGCCTTCTGTGTGATTGGTGCACCGGCCTTCAAGCCGATGAGATGTTCAACCTGTTCGTCTTTCAGTCTCTTGTTACCGGCAAAGTCGACAACTCCGACGATATCGGCTTCCGTGACCGTGATAACCGATACACCACCTTTCAGGCGGGACACCTTTACGTCGGTGAACTGGCCGGTCTCGTAAAGAGCTTTCACACCGGCGTCGATATCATCTGCACGGCTGGTTCCGTCTTTAGGGAACTGAGCAAGCACGAAATCCTTTGCTATGCGATTGTTGCCCGTGACCAGGAGCTGATCCGCGTGCGCGGTTCCAGACAACAAGATAGCTGTGGCGACGACCAATCCGATGCGTTTCGACAAGGTTCAAGTTCCTCAGGAATTCGGCATCCGCCGCAAAAGGTTCCCCCATGATTTGAGAGGAATTCCTGCTTGGCAAGGAAAAACAGAAAAATTCGATTAATTACGATGTCCATTTCGTTGACATCTCCTTGTCCCGTGGTAGCCTTTGGAAAGGTGTCGTTGAGGGATTGAACATGCTCCCGCGTATTCTGATTGCATCCGATGCACACAATGAAGGCCGCCCCGACGGCATCATCCTTCCCGACACAACGGACGTGGACGTCTGTATTGTTGCCGGTGACTTCAACGAACCTATTGCGAAATCGATCTACAATCTTCAGGAGGCCTCAAAAGGTGAGGTCGAGATCATATACGTCGCGGGAAATCATGAGCATTATGGTCGCATCTACCGCGACAACATCATCGAAGGGTATCGAGCTGCTGACGAATGTCCGAACGTTCACTTCCTTGAGAATGAGGTAGCAACGATCAAAGGCATCCGGTTCATTGGTGCGACCCTCTGGACCGACTACGCAATCAACGGCAATGTTGGTCTCGGTAAAATCGCGGCTCAGAAGTCCGTCCATGATTACCGGCATATCTACGAACGTGAAGGCAAACTGGTCACGCCCGAATTTTTCGAGGCGATGCACTCACGATCCCGACAGTTCATTTCCAGCGCGCTCGGCGTGCCCTTCGATGGCCCGACCGTTGTCGTGACGCATCATGCGCCGCATCCGGAATCGATTTTTCACTGGTATCGCAACGACGCACACAATGCCGCCTATGCGTCAGACCTCACAGAGATCATCTTCAAGGGGGCTCCAGCCCTTTGGGTTCACGGTCACACCCACCATTCGTTCGACTACAAGGTCTTCCAGACAAGGATCATCTGCAATCCGCTTGGTACTGCGGGAGCGCCTAATCCCGAATATAATCCCCGTCTTGTCATCAATGGCAGCGACCTCATTACCCAGGTCCAGGCTCCCATGAGCTATGAAGAACTTTTCGCAGGCAATTAACGACCACCGTGTTGAGTTGCCTGACCAACCCTCCTTATCGCCAGCCGTAATTGAGACGCCGCTAGACGCCCTTCGCGTACTGGTGTGCCCTCAGAATGTCGACGCGAACGTTGCTTTCATCCACATCAGGTAAGCCCACGAGAAAGCAGTCGATGTTTGCAGAGTCCTGTTCATTGAGCGATTGACCAAGCCGAAAAAATCGCACCTTTCTGGTGCCAGCACCTGCCCTGGTTACCGCAAGGCCAATCATATAGAGCCTGGACTTTCCTTCCTTTGTGGCAGGTGTCGCTTCGAAAGCCTCCTTGATGGATTTTTCCAGGAGCAACCCGCACTCGGCGGGTTCATCGGCTATTCTGTCGCCAAACTCGATCCAGTCTCCGACATAAGTTTAGCAGATCACCGGCCGCCTCGGGCGTCGCGTCAACGATCCAGGGTTCCTGAAGCTCGTTGCGTTCGGTAAGGCTTAGTGATGTGGCTTTTGCATTCTCCGCTCCTGGTGTTCGTGAAGGATTTCCTGTTGATCGTTGGACTTTGCGTCATGGCAACGCCGACAGGCAGCAAAGAATTCCTTGCAATGAATGTTGACATTCTCCTTCGCGTCTGATTATCTGCGGACATTCCTTTGGAATTGGTGAGCTGAGCGGGATCGAAATCCTCACTCATCAATCGAAAAGGAATACACTGATGAAGAAGATCAAGACGGTTTTCGTTATCGACCGTGAACTGCGGCGCGCAACGGAGGTTGTTCAGGAAGAATGGGTTCTGAACGGTGAAGGGAAGGCCACCATCAAGTTTGATGGAACGTCTTCAATGATCCTGAACGGGGTCCTCTACAAAAGGTTCGATGCCAAGCACGGCAAAACCCCTCCCGAGGGTTTCATGCCTGCTGAGGCGGCTCCGGACATCCATACGGGTCATTGGCCTGGCTGGGTTGCTGTTTCGGAAACCGCTCCTGAGGACAAATGGCATCGCGAAGCATTCTCTGCGGGTCCTTTTGAAGACGGAACCTACGAACTTGTTGGTCCGAAGGTCCAGAAGAACAAATACGGCAAAGCCAGGCACGAGCTGATCAGGCATGGTTCTGTCGTAGTCGATGTTCCTCGGACGAGGGAAGGTCTGATCGGATGGCTCGAAGCAAACGAGCACGAAGGTCTCGTCTTTCACCATGAAGATGGTCGAATGGCCAAGCTGCGCCGGAAGGATTTCGGCATCAAGTGGTAAGCGTCTGCTGGCAGGCATACGTTTCGCGGAGGGTCGCTGGAAACAGCGGCCCTTTTTCTGTATTGATTGCAACACAATAATGTTGACATTTAGTGGTCGGAGTGTAATTTGAGGTCATTATTCTGGTTCGTTTGCGTAAGGATTGAAAATGTCTTTGAATGCAATTCGCCTGGGCCTGCTGCTCGATCTGAAAGAGCAATTTTCTGGTCTTGGCAGCCGTGACGTTGACGATCTTGCTCCTTTGCTGACGGCCATTCATCGGTTCGATCACATAACATCTGAAGAAGAACCGGCGGAAGCTGACATGCAGCGTCGGAAATTCCTGCGAGGCATCGTCGATATCGGTGTCAATGCGATGGGCACCAAGCCTTTGCGCGAGGAGGCGAGGTCGAAGATTGTCGGCTACGGCAAAGAACTGTGGAAGCTGTCTCCGGAAGACTAATTACTGAGTAGGAGTTTTGATAATGCAAACTCGTGATGGAAAGCCCTGTACCGTCCTCGGTCCCGGTCCCTTGTCCAAGACCTTCCTCAACGTCAGTATTGAGGGGGAGAAACCGTACCTGGTGTGGGAAAAAACCGGGCGCTATCGCTTGGACGAGCAGGATCATCCCAAGGACCTGGTCCGATAGTAAAGTAAGCGGCTTCTTTAAAAAGGTTGCAAGAAATGTCGAACACGCCTTTGGTCATTTCGTACTCGGTCGGTGATGGATACACGTTTACGGCCGAGATCGTTGTGCCGGTTATGGCAGAATCCAAAGAAGCTTTTTTGGATGCCTTTGACACAGCCATGGCGGCTTATGAACCTCACGGGAATGAGTATTTTTCGATATTCGGACAGACGTTTGAATATCGCCACTTCATCCATTGGAGCGAAGAGCAGATCACCAAGCGTCGGGTTCGGGAAACGTATGATAGCTTCCCTCCTACCATTCAAACCGTCGATGAATGGCTGTTGGCGAGCCAATCTCAATCGAAGCGTCTCATGAATGAGCGACATGGGCAGATTTTCACAGTTTCGACCGAAGCTTCGCCGGGCGTGCAGAAAATCTAAAACGCGTGAGCAGTGATGATCGCGCCCCAAGTCGCCTTCGTCTTCATTTGCCTGAGACTCGAAATATGGACCGGGTCTAATCGCGTCGCTCTTCACAACTTGCAGTTTTTATTATTCAGAGACTTGTCAGCGCTTTAGGTCGAAATTCGTTTGCTCTAATCTCCGCCGTCTGAGACGCCTCATATACGGATTTTATCCGGAGAGGGCGCATGGGTATCTGGAAGATGATGGGTAACGGGCCAATTGTGTGTTTATACACCTTTTTGCCACTCGCAGCTGGCTGCAAGCGGAAGGAACCTCACCTCCGGTTTCCAATCCTCGAAATAAGGATTGGTCTCCCTTGGATCAGACGGCGACCCTCGTCTCCGTTTGTTTCGCTCGATGTGCTCGCTGACGAGCACATCGAGGACAGCCTTGCGGATACCGGGCCGTAGCACCGTGAATGACCGGAAACGTTCCGATCCGATGTTACGACTTGCATTGACATCCGCATGCATCTTGTTTCCGCACCATTTGCAGCTGAATTGCTCCTGGCTCGGTCTGTTCCGCTTGTCGACATAGCCACAGCAAGAACAGGTTTGACTGGTATAGGCAGAGACGACTTCCGTCGTCTCGATGCCAAATTCATCGCTCAGCGCCTGGAGCTTCGTCTGCAAGACGGAGCGACCGCAGTTCTGCAGCAGGCGGTTCATTTGCCGAGAGAACCGCGATGATCGGAAGTTTAGTCGCTCCAGGAACAGCCGCGACGGCCGTCTCGTGGCGATGAGCCGGTTGATGATCCGGTTCAGCTCGGTCCTGATATAGCCTCGCGTGCGCTCGGCGTGTCGGACGTATCGCTTCGATGTCCGTGGCTTTCTTCCTGAGCGTTGTACGTGCCGCGCAATCCCCGACAACGTCTCGTCCAGGGCTTTCAGCTTGCGCAGGAAGTCTCTGCCCAGCAGGTCTCCTTCGTTCGTTGCAAACAAGGTCTTCAGGCCGAAGTCCAATGCCAATGGACCATTGGCATTGGCGGCGTAAGCATCTCTCGCCGCCTGGAATGCTTCGCCGACGTCGGTGATCAAACCGATGGAGATTGCCCCTGTATGGCGATCCTCGATGATCTGGAACGACTGTTTGCGCTCGCCTCGCCGAGCGTTGAATCGGTCATAGCTTCTGATCGGAATGTGGATAAAGCCATCCGGCTCTTCTGTCCTGCAGCTTTCCGGGTTTCCCTCAAACCTGCGATACGCAGTTTTATCCACATGTCGAATGACGTGCCGCTGGTACTGGTCGACAATGTCGCAATGCGCTGGTCGACAACCATGCCTATCCGGGTAAACCGTGGTTTCCTGTGCCTGTTCATGATTTGCGACATGATGTTCCGCGCCAGTCTGCGCGTTCTCATGTCGATGGGGGTGCCATCAATCTGAAGCTCTCGCTTCAGATTGAACCATGCCTTCGCCTTGTTGATGACCAGCAACGCGTGACGCTTTGCTTCATATTCCTCATTTGAGAGGCACGAACCGAAAACAGCTTGGCGAAAATCGTTTTGACGATTGGAGATGTAACTATTCAGGGTTTCAAGAACCTGTTCCCGAACCATCTGGACCTCGGCCGCCCCCAGGACCGCTTTGAGCGGTTCGAGGGCATCGACCAGACCCGGAATCATTTTCGGCAGACGCTTTTTCTTGAACACCGTCGGTTCGACGCCAAAATGAAGACTTATTTGCCGTAGAATACCCCGACGAGCGTCAGCGCCTTGCTTCCGGTGAACCGTCGAAGGATCGAAGAAGGAATCAGACGCACCATCCTGGAAAAAGCAATTCCATTGTAGATCGGCGATCACCTTCGCCGACCTGCGCCACGCCTTAAGCATGACTTTCAAGGTCTGGATTTTTCCAGCATTCATATGCGTTGGCAACTTGTCACAACGGAATATCGACGGGGCTTTGCCCTCCTCACCTTTCTTCCGCTTCACCAATCGACTGCTCTACGCTGAACCATGTCAACATATCGTAACGGGGACGAAGGGGTAGTGTCAACATAGAAAATCAATTAAACACACGACGGCCCGGTACCCAAGATGATTAAGTCCGGGAGGACGTCGCAGACTTTCAACGTTTGATGGACGCTCCGATACCGGCTTGGCGCGCTGCAGATTTGTTCTATAACATCCTTGGCGATGACAGTCTGTTGGATCATTTCGTAGCGGCGGTTGCGGTCGACAAAGGCGCGGACGTTCGGAGCCTTGTCGTCAACCGCATCGATCAACTGTATTTCACAGAGACTCCTACTGAGGACATCTGTGATTTCGAGGTTGCCAGCATTCTAAAAATGGTATGTTGACAGTTTTAAGCCAGCAGAAAGCGATATCTTTTTTACGCTTCAAGCGGTGAAAGACGACAGCGCTGCCAGGCAGCCTGTGATGTGGGCCCGCGATGATAGCGATGGTGATCCTGCTGAGTACGTCGTCAAAAGGGATGCGATTGGCTTGGATTACGTTGTGATTGCGCCCGATGACAAGGTCTATCGGGTCGAGGCCATCCATGCATGTGTTGTGCTTTTTCATCCTGATAACGCGGCCCGGCACCATGTCAGTTCTATCAGTTCGCTCACCATGAACTGACTTGGTCGCGTCCGACTCTGACACGTTCGTTGCCGCTGCTCCTGGAGGCTGATACAACGGCAACGAAACATTTTCACCGATGAAATATGACGTATAATGCATAAAACTGCTGAAATATGTATTTTAACGCATATTTCTGACGAGGCCCTGAGAGTGATCGAAGTCAGCGCCAAGTTCGTCGACGAGCGCCAGCGACTTCGTCCGCTCGACCAGCGTTTCAGCAAAATCTTCTGGCATCGGCAAGTCTTGCAGCAAAGATTGCCATTCATCGGCCGCTTTCTCGACGACGAGCTTGATCTCTTTCTTCACTCTCGCGGTAGGCACGTCGCAGAATTCGGCAGCCCGCTGAAAACGTGCCAGGTCCATGATCCTGCTGTTGTGTGTTCCACGGAAGCGCAAAGCCATGTCGTGTCGATGGTCATAGACGTAGCTTGCGACGATGTCGTAAGCAGGGCTCAGCTGCCCTTCGTGCGGCTTTGGATACCAGAGCGACCAATTTTTCAGATGGGCGTCGGTGTTCCCCATGAGGATGTTGGCGGCTATCCTGCGTGCAGCCTGAAGGAAAGGAGCGGTCCCGCCGCCGCCCAGGCGGGTGGCGATCTTCAAGACAGTCTCTTCGTTGGCGGCCGTGTATTTCCGGTCAGTAGGATCGCCCAGGATTTGCAAGAAGTCTTCCATGTGGACACGGGTGCCATCTGGACGTCTGTCGAACCTGGTTACGGCCAATACCTGATCGCCACCTTCCAGCACTTCTTCCGAAAGACCCGATACCGACGAGGTGGGGACCAGATTAAATTCTGGAACGGTCACGCCAACTGCAGCAGCGAGGGTCATCGAGGAATATTCGACCTCAGGCAGGTTCCGGTATTTGACGCTGGGGAGTTTTGCAATGATGTCGCCGTTCACGCCTGTCGCAGGCAGCGTCAGGCGTTCGTCCTTTGCCTTCTGCATGCTGAACTTCAACTGCACGCCTGCAAGGCTGAACCTAATCCCATGCTGTTCAGTGGTTTCATCGGTGATCGGAGGGGCTGTCCGGCTGCCATCTTCGGCAACGACCGAGACCGCGCCTGGCAGATCGTGTCCTACCCACTTCAAGACGTCGAAATCTGTCGTGGAGCCAGTCGGCATTCCACGAAGCACGAGTTCCTTCAAAGCGCCTTCCGGCAGCAGATTGGTGAACCATGGATGCACATCACGGCCACCCTTTAGCATCGGCGCGCTGCGCAGAAGGGTGCGCGTGTACTCTTCGTCTCCTATGCGCAGCAGGGACGAACTCAGGATCGGCCGGTACTCACCCAGCTCGATATAGGACTCGTCGATATCGAAACGAACCAGGCCGCCTGTATCACGCAACAACGAACCGACACGAACCTTTTCACCGGCGGATTCGATGTAGACGCCAAGGATTTCAAACTTACTCATATTCTCGGCCCCATATTCGGTTCGTCGTCGTCAATGTCATCGGGGATCAGCAGATCGTCGCGCACGCTCGTGACAGGGCGCGAAGGTTCTGCGCGGGTCGACTGCTTCAAGTGATTTTCGATCAGGTTTTGAACAGGACCCAAAACGCGACGCGGCACCAGAACGATCTCCAGGTCGAGCGCGGATGCAATGGAGGTGAGGGTGGACGCTTCGGCGTTCACAGTCCCTGCCTCGATTTTTGAAATACGGGCCTGATCGATACCAGCGATTTCAGCCAACTGACCTTGAGTCAGTCCTCTGGCCTTCCGTAGCCGCCTGATTGCCTGGAGGAATCTCATTGCAACCTCATATTATGTCCTATAAGCCATATTATCCGTGAAATATGTTCTATAGGCCATAATTACACACTTACCTGCAAGGAACAAGAGCAATGGCTTAACGCCGTGCGGCAACCTGCGGACGGTCACGAGCGTCGATGATTCGACATGTTCCATGAACCGGTCATGGATGGTTGTGATGTGTTCGATCTTGTCTGAAATGCTTCCGATGATCAGGTCATAAGCAGCGCGATCCACATCGCGGGGGGCCCTTTCGGCGGCGAGCTTCTCAATCATCGCCTTGTGAAACGGCAGGATGTAGGAGTGGACAAGCTCGTCCCAGGCAATGATCTCATCCACGGACAACTTTTCGCCGCCCGTCCCGGCAAGTCGACTGGCCCTCAAGGCTTTGGCAATGCGCTCGGTCTTGGACCTTGTGTCTTCAGTCATAGGCGTATCGACACCGAAGAAGTGGCGATGAACCAGCGCCGGATCGCGCTCGACCTCGCCGGTCAGTCCTTCGAAGAAATCGAGGCTCTGGGCTCGGATGCTCGCGATCACCTGCAAGCTTTCGGATGGGTGGTAGTTTTCATCCTGCTTGTCGTCAAAAAAGAAAATTTCAGCTCTCATCGGTTGTCTCCCCGGGAAATGAATATGGCCACATCAAGCATTCTACCCCGGGATTCTGGAGTGTTGAGCTGACCCTCAAAAAGATAGAAGATGGCACTGCGCAGTTCAACCTTTTGTGCTAAGCAGTTACTGGTTCGACAGTTGGTGCAGATTCATCGGACTCTAGGCAACATGGGCAAATCGAAAATCCTCAAGTCATTTCCTCGCCTTCAGAAAGCGTTTCAGTCCGCTGAAGACGAGGATTTTCGCGACCAGTTTGAATCGGCAATGAACACCGTATCTGGCTTTGGTGAAGAGAAACCGTATAAGGTCGAGGTTAAAGCTGCCGACAACAGCCTCAAGGAACTGACAGACATTGCCTGGCAACGTCTCATCAAAGACCCATACGCAGGGGACGATGCCGTTGATCCAGACATCAAGAAACTGTTCCTCCGGCTGAAGCACGGCTCAGTAGAGCAAATCGAACGTTCGTTGACCTTGCTCGCCGACAGCGGGAAACACGGGAAAGTCATTAGCGCTGCCTGGGAGGTGTTGAAGGAAATCGAAGGCATCCATTGGAGCGTCTTCAGTGCCAGTGAATCTGCTAAAAAGGGCACTCCGCCTGACCTCCTGTCCAGAGGGCTCGGCACCTGCTCCTGTTGTTTTGGCGAATTCCACGTTCGTAACGAGAAAATGGTTCGCCACGGCCAGCGCAAAATCCAGGACTACATGTGGTCCCCAACCTGTTACGGCGTTGCGTACCCACCTCTCGAAATCTCGACACAAGGGCTTGAAGAATTCATCGGTCGTTATGAGCGCGGCCGGGAGCAGCTCATCGCAGAGATCGCTGACCCCGAAGCAATTCAGACTGTGCCTTTGAAGACCAAGGAAGGCGTAGGAAAGCTAAATCGCGGGGAGGCAGGGTTCGACAAGGCGCTGGATGCCTATGTCGTTAAACTGAAGCGAGATGTCCAAGACATGACCGCAGACCTTGAAATCTTGAGGGACCGTTTGGAGCATTGGTCCTCGAAGCTTTCGAATGAACCAAAAGGTCCTGGCCGATGACCCACCAGGTGACGGTCTCGCGTCCTGAATACGTTCTGCCTGATGATCGTCAGCCTATAGCGATGAACGTCTTTGTGAACGAGCGCCACTACGGTGTTTTGAGGTTCAATGGCGGTGCATATGTCGGCTGTATGCCGACGCATGATGGAAAAATTTTATCCGGTGAGCGCAGTCTTCGAGAGTGGAGGTCATGCGCATCCCAGATTAACAAAGTGGCTTCCGATTTCGACCGCGCGTTGCGACCGGATAAATTCGGTGCGGCGGCAACGTCGATCCTGAATGATCGCATAGCTGCCGCCAAATCCCGACAGATGGATTTCTTTGAAGCGGCAGGAATCCTGCCAGGAGATGTTCACTCAATGAGCGCGGAAGAAAAAGATCGCGTACTGACGCTTTATGGTGAGTGGCTGGAGGCCAACGGAACAATTCCTTTGTTCTGACACGTTTCCTCTTAGAAAATGAAAATGTCCGCTTGACGGTAAGGAGTTTTGGCTCCAAATAGAATTAAGATTTTGTCCAACTGAGGAATTATTGGATGTCTGACACTGCTACAAAGGTCAAAAAGATCGTTGAGGACCACCTGGGTGTAGACCCGGAAAAGATTGTCGAAGGTGCAAGCTTCATCGACGATCTTGGTGCGGACTCTCTCGACACGGTCGAGCTGATCATGGCCTTCGAAGAAGAATTCGAAATCGAAATCGGTGACGACGTTGCTGAGCAGATCATCACGGTCGGCGACGCTGTCAAGCACATCGAAAAGGCAAAGGCGTAATCTTTCTTCGGCCTAGATCAGTATTGAGGGCCGCTGCACTCAAGTTTCAACGATCTTGAATTCAGTTTTAGAGCAATCAGGAAAGGTCATAAAGTGGGCTACAGAAATATTACAGTCAACAATAAGCGGTACCAGTATTCCGTCGGTCGCAGCGGCGTCCACATCAAACTCCCACAAGGTGGGGCGATTTACGCGGACAAGCGTCAGATCGGCATTGATCGAGGGGACGACAAGTTTGCGGTAACGCCAGCTTGCATCCGATCCAAGATCGAGGAACTGGAAGCCAAGACGTCGATGTGATCTCATGTCGATATTCAGAAGGAGCCGCTATCACTAGCGGCTTTTTTTGTTTTAAGAGCCAGAGATCAGGGCCGTAGTTGCCGTCTTTCCGCTTGCTTCGATCCGGTCCACTTCTGCCAGGGCATCGTTCAGAACAGCGATATGTTCTCGCGCAGTCGAAAGCTCCAGCGGAAGGTTTCGCGACATACCGATTGTCCATTTCCCGCCGCTAAAATCGATGCAAACAATTTCACGGCCATGGAGAAGGCCTGTAACCTCGAAAGAGTTTTCACCATATTCCCGCAGCTTTACAGTCATGACAGTTAAACCTTACGCCCGTGTGGTGTTGTGTTGTTTTTGTCAGCGACAGATTATTCGTGGCAGCGTAAAATGTCAACATTTCGCGGGTAACTAAGGAACCGTCTCGCCCTGCTTGTTGATCGTCGACCTAACCTGCGATATGCATGTCGCATTGAAGGGGAGGCGATAATGGATGATGGCTTCGATCTTTTAACGTGCCGGGCGCGAGCACTCGAATATCTAGATGGCGACTCGCCAAATCCGATCATGGCTGTTTCGTCAATGTTCTCTGACATGATGAAGGGGGAGGCCACAAGGAAGCTGCTGGTTCCATCAGTTATGGCTGTCGGTCAGAAAGCGGCGAACCAGGGTGAGGCTGCAGTGCGGCGGTGGCTGGATGCGTTGGTTGAGGCAGACAGAGGGCTTAACGCCGGAACAGTTCACTGACAATGTTCACAGCTTGAGGCAGTACCACTCTAAATCGCGGTAGAAAATGAGCACGTCCTCTGTTTCCTGGGACTTGTCGCCACCCGCAATCTTAGCCCTGTACTCTGCCACTTTTTGGCTTAGATCGTCGGGGTTCTTGAAACCCAACATCGCTTGGGCGCACGATTCCTCGTTCCATTTTTCATTTGAAACTTGAGCGCCTGCTGAAGTGGTGAGCAATGCCAAAAGACCGGCGACTACTATTTTGCGCATTTTTTTGTTTTTCTGCGAACTCCAATGTGTTTAGCGTCAAGGAATTCGTACAACAACGCAACAGTCGAATGTTGACATTTCGGTGAAACCTTTTAATTTCCATACTTCATTTGGAGATGTTCTATGCCATCTAACCGTTCGCGCCCCTTGGGCAGCCTTCAGACTGACATGCTGGTCAACCTTGGTCAGTCTGGTGGTGAGTGGTACTCGGGCTGTGGCAGGCATTGGTACTCGCCCCGCCAAGACACCCAAGTATATCGAACCCTTGTAGCGCGCGGTTATGTCGAAGAGCGGGAGATCGTCCTTCACCGTCAGTCCACGACCTTGTTTCGAATGACCCGGGCAGGGCGTGAGTGGTATTTCACTCGTACCGGCAAGCGTGTTCAGCGCCATCCTTTCGCGAAGGTGACCGACCCTTATGAGGAAGGTGAGTTTCTTGAGGATGTCTCGCCTGGGTCTGCGACACAAGACGTTTCCCCCGTACCTGACGACGAGTTCGACGATTACTCTGTTCGCGATGATGGTATCCAGGGCTGGACCGTGTCTTCGCAGATCGATAGCAAGGATCGCAGGATCATCGGTAACCGGAAAGTGTGGTGGGTGTCCCAGTGGGGCTTTGACGAAGCAAAACGCCTTGCTGAACAACATGCGGACTGGCTGAATGATGATGGTTCGTTTACGGGCCCGGCCATCGCTGTTCCCATCATGATCGCCCCGTTTGGAGCATAGGACCCCGATGCCATTCTATCACGCGACCTGGCGAAAGCATTTGCCGTCCATCCAGAAGTACGGGTTGGGAGGCGCTGCACCGGATCGGCAAAATTTCCCGGTCGAGGCAGGTGTGTACCTGGCGAATGAGCCCATTGTGGCCATCTCGATCCTTTTGGAAGCGTATATCGAGACAGGTGATGAACTCGGCCTAACCCCGCCAGAAGCCTTGGCAGCCATGTGCGTCCTTGTCATCGACGATAGCCGTGTGAACGTTGCCATGCTCGACAGCGACCCGAATATCGAGCGGCGAGACCTGACGCATCTCTATCGCGGCATCATCGATGTCACCGGTTTGCCTGTTCTTTCTGTCGACGATATCGTTCCGCCTGATGCGATGACGGACGAGGAAGCAAAGTCTGTGCTCGGCATTGAATGACCTGGGGGAGGCACCCCCGACGGCGGCAAACCACCCAAATCGATTTCAGCATCACCGAACAGCGGCCCTTCCACAACAGACCGACCCCGCTGCGACCGGACCCGGCGTCTCAACTTCTCGATGACCAGGGAGGTAATGTCCTCTTCATAGTGGTCCTGGAGCGCAAGGCGAACCGGCACATGTCTGTCTTTGACAATCGACGTGAGTGCGGTCATCCGATGGCGACCTTCATGCGAAAGTGCAAGAGGATCGCCGCCGCAGATGCGGAAACGAAGCTCAGCTGGGGCGATAGCCTGCCCGGCGTTGATCTGGCCCGTAAGCCAATCAAGTGACGCTCTCGGGACGGGGAGAGGTGTCGCTATTGCCAGGAATATAGATGGACGCATCAGCGTCCAGATCGCTCCTTCATTGAAAGAGTGATCGACGCAGCCAATGGCATTCCGGTCGTAGAAAATTCCTTCATGCTCGATTGTCATGAAGTGAGGAAACTCAGTTTTGGGCATTTTTAGCCCTCCTTTCGCTAGCGAAAGGGGAGCTACGGCGGGATTGTTTTCACGACGATTTCCTTTTACAGGAGAACAATATCGTGGAGGAGTTTATGATGGGCTGCAAGTCGCCAAGAAATCCTTGGAATTAAAATGTTGACATTTTCCGAATTCGCCTACATTATCTGATCAACAACAGGAGATGAGATATGTCCGTTCATACCAACGCCGCATTTCGTGAACGTCAGAATGCTTCTCTGGAGCGTTCGAAGCGCACTGCGGCTGCGCTCGATCAGGCGATCAAAGAAGATTTGGCTGAGATCGTGAACGACGCCTCCGGCCAGGAGGTAAGCGTGGAAGAGGCGTTGCAACGTCTTGAACGTGAAGATTAAGGCACTGCATACTGGCTTAGCAAATCTCGGCGACTAGCATTTAAGATCAAGGGCTGCAGCCAAGCCGCCCTTGATCTTTTTCCTATTACCGCGTTAGCCCTGGGACAGCGTACTTTTCCTGCATCTCTGCATGCCAGGCTTTCAGTTCCGGCGTCAGCTTCGAGAACCCGTCCCAGTCGGTCGGTTCGTAATGGGTAGCGGGTATCGCAATCCATTGTGTCACCGCTGCTGTCTCTGGCGAGAAGCCGTAAGAACGATGTCCGACGTTACCCCATCGTTTCATTTGCGCGAAATCGTTGATCATCACACCGAACTTTCGCTCGTTCCAGGCGCTCTCGAAGGCTTTCGTCTGGTGATAATCGACTGATGTCAGGTCCGGTTCGTCTGAGGTCCTCAAATCGCTGAAGTTTTTCGGTTCGCCCAGCGTAATGAAAAGGTGCCCCGGCAACTGATATGAGGCAGCCATAAATTTCCAGCCTTCGTCGCTACCGGCCTGACTGACCTCGATGGTTTCCTCATCGGGATATCCGAGGCCGTTCTTGCTCGTGAGGAATGCCCAGCAGTCTCCATAGGTGGGCCAGTCAGAGGGGATGCGCCACGAAGACACTTCGCCGTGTTGAAACGTGATGTCGAAACATTCTTGACCGCTGATCTGCTTGGCCAGTTCGTTCCAGCCTGAATGCTCTTGCGGCCGTACCCGCTCAGTCATGCGATAGCTACTAGGGCGATGCATGTACATGGTTATGCCAGAGTTAGGAATGTAGCTTTGAGCGATCACCGGACTATCTGACGTCCACAGGACGTTGTCATATCCTCCAGGCTTTAGTTGCCCGTTAATCGGCTCGCCGGTGCCATGAAAGAGCAACCCTAAGGGTGCGACGCCATCGCGGATAGCGGCATCAATACGTTGGAAAACTTCCATTTCAAGTTCGTCTGGTGACATCTTCATTACCCGGCATCAATCCCCGGTCACTATCTGTGTTCTCCTGGAAAGCGACAAGCAACCCCGGGGCGGTGATCTATGCAAAATCTATTGGCACCCTCATATAAACGGGGGATTGTCATGTCTCATATCACTAAGGTTGTTTTCACCGATCTGTTTTGGGAAACATTGTCCGATCATCGCAAGCACTCCCGTTATCGCGATTTTCGCAACAGTATCGCCATGTGCATTCGACACAAGTCCCAGAACCGAAGCTTTACGAGTGCGAGCGATAAGCCGTTCAACGCCGACCCCACATTGAAAGGCATCTGGCACTGCAAACTCAGCCGCAATCCGGACGTCATACTTTTCTACCGTATGGCTGAGAACACGATGTTCCTGTCGATGATCGGTGATCATCACGACTACGGATATAACAACAAGGGCACCAATGCTGGCCAGGTCATGGCCAACCGCATCGACCAAGCAATTGCGCGAGGTCATGTTCCGTCGCCGGACTGGGATACGATCAAGTGGTCGACGCCTATGGAGTTGCTGGATCACCCGGAACTCGCCGAGCTTAGCCTGAATGCGTTAGGCCGGGTTCATTCAGCGATCATGACTGAACAGGAAAACTTTGACATGCTCGTTCGCGTAGAGGGCGAACAAAGAAGTCAGTTGCCAGAAGTTTACACGCCATGGTTTGAGGCCCTGGACGCCGTAAACGACAAGATTGAAGCAATCATAGACGCTCGACGCCTTCATAAGAAAGCCGCGCGCGGATATGGCGTGGTGGAAACCGCCTTTACCCGATAGCTCAGATTTCCGGCCACGGGATCGCGCTTACGTATTCCCACCCCGAGGTGTCAATCGTCTCTGCGTTGGTGTCGTGCGAGTTCGAATGGGTCCACGTCTTAGAGCCCGGGTTCCACTGCAGCGCCACCAGCTCCGTGCCGTTGTCTGCGCTGCCATACCGATGGGCCCGGAGCCAATGCATCCCGCAAAGGCGCACGTGCTCGTTTGGCGGGATGACCGTATCGCGGTTGAAGGTCATTGCTGGTTTCCATTCTGGTTTTCAATGTAGGCGTCAACGGCGTCGGGCAATTTGAGCCGCTGGGTACGGGACATTTGGGCCAGGATATCCGCGAGCTTTTCACCCTCGACATCGCCCCGTTCGGCAGCCCATGCCTTGGCACCTTCAACGTCGCAATTGCGAACATTCTTGTCATCGAGCACGCAGTGAAGCGAGCCCCACACGCCGTTTTCTGGCATTTGGTAGTAGGCGGCAAACAGTGGCACAACCTCTGGGATGGTGGGCTTCATGTTCCTCTCCTAGGCAGCTTCTTTTCGTGTTTCCGCAATCTGATCCGCAAACGGCTTCAGGAATTTTTCAAGGCGGTCGATGTTCGCCGGATAGTTCTCATCATCGCGGAGGATGAAAAGCTTGTTGTAATCCTTGTCAACGATCATCCACCCCAGAATTTCTTCATCCTGGTTCCGCATGAACCCTTTTTCCATCGTTACGGAGAGTTCGGGCTTCATTTGGTCGACGAACTGCTTCTCTCCGATCACGATAGCGGGAAATTTGACCTTCGTTACGCCCCAAGTGCCTTTGAAGTTCACACGCCGAGCGGTCATTTTTGCCATCCAGCATGAACCCGGCCAGTTCGCCACGTGCACGTGTGGTCGCGCCGCATTCGAATTCGGCGTAACCCATGTAGTCGTAGTTGAATCCGATCTTCTCGTCGGCAATCATGCGCTGGAGATGAGCCATAACAAAACCTCTGGCTAGATTTTCGATACCAATTTGTTGACATTCCGAAACCTATCATCGAAGTAAGGAAAAGCAAGCGCTGCCTTAAGAAAAACACGCGAATTTCCAACGGCAGCGCATCTGAAAAGGAATTCCTTACGGTCGTTATGTTCCCCGCAGGGGCGTGCCGCAAGGAAATATCGGTTGCGTTTTTCTCTCGCATAAATAGGCTGCTGACGTATATCCAAAAGGAAACCTTGATGTCTGTCATTGATGAAAATCTTATCTCGCTTTCTGATGAAGCAAAAATCCTTGCTTTTTGGCTTTTCCGAGGTGCGTCGCCGGTTCCAGTGCTCTCTAGTCCGGATGGCTTTTTTGGCCCTGTTTACGAGGCCGCTCTCCGGGAACTGAAGGCAGCTGGCATTCTTGGAGAAGCTGTCGAGCGCACTCCTCATCTTGCCTGCTATCATGTCCACCGAGACCTTAGCTCGTTGGTATGGTGGTTTGTCTCACAGACGACGGGACACCGTGACACGCTGGTCGCCTCGATGAAGCGCCGCGAACCGGATGACCGGCCAATTGCCAAGATAGTACGTAGACTTGACGTTACTCTTTCGTGCATTGAGTCTTATCGGAAGTCTGACCAGACTGATTTCGGTCCTTTGGTGGACGTTGTCGACAATCTGCTCAAGGACCTCCGCCTTGAACTGGTCGGCCCCAAAACGGGACCAGACATCAAAAAGGCCAAGCGATTTGACATCGATGCGCAATGGCACCTGAAAGACGATTTGAAGGCGTCCGACATCAAGAAAATGCTGGGTGGCCTAAAAGGAGTTGAAGGCGGCGACAGTAAGTCCAAAGTCAAATGGTATTTTTCGGTTGATGGTGAGAAAGCGGCGATCTGGGACTGGAAAGGGGCTTGGTGTGCCTTTGGCCCTCAGACGGCGTTCGAAAAGCTCGGTTTCAAGCAGATATCGAAGTGGTAGAAGGCGGGGGTCGTTTTTCGCGGCCCCTCAGTCATCACATGCATATTCAGGTGCCTGATCAGTTGCATTGACAGGATGAAATGGTGCAAGGGCGGCTACTGTCAAAAGGGTCCTGAGCAATGGTTCTCAACAAAATCGGTGACGCAAAAACATCTTGGTTGACAGAGAACTCCTGTAGACCTTGAAATGGGATATTCGTTTCACGGACCCCATATGGAAATCTCCTGGCATCAAAATCCTTTGCGAACGACGGTCTGTCTGACCGAGCAGGAAAAAGAGCTTTTCCGCCTGCAAGTTATCGTAGCCGAACTGGAAGAGAATATTGGAACGGCTGCGTTTCATCTTGATACGACTGAGCGAAACAAAACATACTTTGATCCCGAGGAAGCTTTCCAGTATCTAGGGTATGCTGTTGAGGCAGATGTCGGGGATCGGGAGTACAATCTATACCTCTCAGAACTGGAGAGCGGTTCCCATATGGGTGACTGCACCTGTTTTCCGGCCTCCTGTGTGAAATGCCACGCTGAATCCATTTTGGGCATCGACACAATCGATGGTCTGGGCAAGCACTCTGCCCATAAGATTTACGGCTCATTTTCACGGGATGACGCCACCACCATTCATGATGTCATTGAGCGTCTCAGCGATTATGAGCCTGTCCGCTCTGGCGCATGGCTCAATATGCCTGAAGAAGCTTTTAACCAGCACGTGCCCCGCTGGAAGGCCGAGGCGCAAAGGGCGTTGACCTGGCTCACGAGCTACCGAGATCGCCATTTCCCATTGGCTGCTGAACCCGCAAATCCCTATTAATCCGTAATCGAAATGAGTGTTGTTTCATGAGCCGAGAAGTTCGCCGTATTGCCCTCGATTTTAAAGCCCCTGTTGGCCAGGTGTGGGAAGGCTATCTAAACCCCTATCGATCCCGGGCGCGCAAGTGCGCTTGCTTTGCAGAGGGTCGGAACGGTCTCTCACCTCGCGCTCATGAGCTTACCGAGCGTTGGTGGGGTTATAGCCGGTTTGCACCGGAGATGAATGGTTCGACCCCGATAAGCCATCAACATCCCCATATTGCGATGCTTGCCAAACGGAATTTGCTGCACAGTGCGGAGCATTTTGATCTTTCTCGTGAAGAGGTTCAGGCATTTTTCGACGCTGACGTTGATCCTGAAACCGCGACCTGTGACGTGTCGGCTGAGTACATGATCGAAGCCTTACGGCTCACCAGACACTATAACAGTATGTGGGAATTCCATCTGAACGAGTCCGATATCGACATCCTGGTCAAGCGGCCGGAAGCGCTCGGGAATACCCATCACAAGGATGCGGACGGCAACTGGATCGAAAATGACCCTCCCGTTCGGCCGACGGTGGAAGAGTTGCAGCTTTTGATGATGAGCCGTTTCTCGAACTCGCGGATCGAATATCATCTGATCAACGGTATCTGCGAGCGTGAAGGCGCGCGCTACCTCTGCGATACCTGCGAGGGCGATATTGAGATTTGGCCCTCTGAGGCTGATCGTAAGCTTCATGATGAATGGGAGAGACCAGAACCGCCGAGTGGTGACGGGTATCAGCTCTGGTCGACAGTTACCGAGGGGACGCCAAACTCGCCGGTGTTTGCGACGCCGGAAGAACTAGCTGATTTCCTGGTCAGCCCGGATAGTCCGGAGCGCAGAGGCATCAACAGCGATCTCAGCCGGGAGGAATGGCTGATGTTCATTAAAGGGGAGATGCAGTCGGTCGGTTCTGCTTCCACGTCGGCCGCTGGATTGGTCGGTGGTGTGAAGGCCGCCATTCTTACTGCCACGTGATTCATCGTCTGGGTTTGTGCCCTGCAGTCGGTTGCTCCCATAATCGGGCTCGAAAACCCGGGGAACAATGATGTCGAAGATTTCAGGTGTACGAGCAACGCTGGCAGTCCAGCATGCGATGGATCAAGCTGGTTTAAAGAGAACGTCGACCTTGAACGGTGGCGAAATCAATGGCTGGATCGAACCTCAATACTATCGCTCACACGGGTTCGGCGTAAAACTGGACAAGCGGCCCGGTGAACTTGATTGGAGCGTTGTCGTCTCCGGGAAACCTCATCTGCGGTACGAGGAAAGCAAGTATCTTGACGGCGACGAGGTCATGACCTCAAACGATCCCGTGAACCCGGAGCGCCTCTATGATCGGATCAAGAAGGTTTTCGAGAGCTTGGGCATCGTCGTCCATCAGGTCGAATACACCGGCCACCAAACGATGTGGGATGATGACGTCAATTACAATATCAGGACCAATCATCCCGATTGGCTAGAAGCCTACGCTCCCAGTAACCCTGTTCCAAAGATAACGCAGCCTCGCTTGGTCTGTGCACGGCTGATCGAGACCCGGAACACTGCGGTGAAATCATTCACCGCTCTCCCGATGTATCAGATTTCAGACAGAGTTATCCGGGATCAATATTTATTCTCGGTGACGTTTCAGCCCAATCAATTTGGTCTCACGAAGGAAGCGCTGCTGGTTTTGATCGACAACGTGAACAGCTTGGCAAAGCACACACCTTCACTGGTCGATGCCGTGCGCCTAGAAGGGGACGAGCTTCACCTGAAAGTCGGCTTCGAGGACGTGGTTCGCCCGAAAACGATCACCAATGCCTGGGGTGATGACGTCGAAATCTATCTCTGGCCGAGATCGAACATCTCTTTGGAGCGCAAGTACACTCCCGCCTGCCCGATGCTGATCGCTGGCGAAATGACCTCCGCTCCATCCTTCCCGGTTCTCGATCTTCAATATGAGGGAGAAGGTCCCTGGACAATTGAGATGCCGTCGCGTTCATTTACACCTTGATCAGGACCATTCGCATGAAAAACTCTACTCCCCTTGCTCCAGTGTCTTCGGAGATCGCCGCCCTTCTGACTGGGAATTCGCAGGCGGATCGTCTGATCAAACGCGTTCTAGCTCGGGCCGTAACTGCGGGTGAGGAATCATACGATCAGGAGATTGATCGGAAAATGCGTCAGGTCTCATCTTGGATCGCAGACGCGGTCAATAATCGAGATACCTGGTTACAGCGGCGAGACCGAGACGGATACCCGAAGCTGCTTCGCAGGGCCTACACACTCGACGCTTTGGTCGGCCTGTCGGAGAAGACCCGCTACAGGGAAGACAATCGGCGCGCGCGGCTGCGTTACGATACCGACAATTTCCTCACTGTCGCCGAGTATTCACACGGCATGAGCTTGGTCCGACTGCTGTCTCCTCTCGCGGTCGATTTTGAAGGTGGCCGCATAGGGCATCCAGTGGCAGGTACCGCATATGCCCGCAAATTGGATCAGGGGCATCAGTATTTCAGTCTTAGGAATGCCAATAACGAACCCGTTGCGATCATGGCCACCCACAATGGCCGCTTCAAGGCTTGGAGCAGGGAAGGCAAGAGCGTGCCACAAGAGCACCTTATCGTGCTCGGACCTTTCGTGGCGGCATGCCAGTTCAAGACATCGATATCGGCCGAGGCATTCGGCTACATCAGGGATGACAAAGGAAAGTGGCATCCCTTCAGTGATCTGCCTGATGGGTTGGTTGTTCCTGATAACTTGTTCCTGGGAGGCACCGGGATTGAGGTTCTTTCCGGCGACATGATCATCAAGGGACTGCTCGACGCCGGTAACAGCAACCTTCGTCACCTGTCGGACGGTCTTTCGGTTGACGGGTTCATGTGCATCAGCGGAACCAACGTCACAAGGTTGCCGAGGAGGCTCGTTGTGCGTGGGAACCTCCTGCTGTCCGGGCTCGATATCGATGAACTACCTGACGACATCAATGTCACCGGGGTGATCTACATTCGAGGAACGAAGATCAAAACGTTGCCGGACACGATGAGGCCGAGCCAACTGATCGACTGCGAGCATGGAACGATCACGGCGGCGGAGTTTCGCGAACTGAATGCGAGGCTGGAACCAAGCTTCTGAGTTGGGAACCAAGGAATTCCTTGCGCGTGGCCGAAAATTGTATATGTTGACATTCTGTGGTCGCAAAGGATTTCAAGGTGGCAAAAGCTAAAATTCGTCAAAGCCCGGGGCAAGGCAGCAAGATAGACACGTTCCATTTTGACGTTCAACAGGTCATTGGAGAAGTGTCCGACGGCGAAGGTAATAGCAAGGACCGCATTCTCCAGCGCAAAGTTTCATTTGACCTGTTTATGGTGAAGAGGTTCGATGAAAGCACTGATCTGCCTCCTCCAGCTGCAGTTACGGACGTTTCTTTTCGTCTTTTCTGCGAAGAAACAAAGGACGAGGTATTTGGCTCTGATGTTTCCGTCATGCTGAAAGACATGCGTTCGCGGCTCGACAAACGCTTCAGGATCACGTGGAAGCCTTGGTTCCTCGTGAAAATCGATCCTGCTCGAATTTACGAAGGTAGTGGTAGTGGACTGACAATTTCCTGGGAAGATATCGAACGAGGTGAGGCCTATGACGGCTCGGTGCTCATGCGTCGATGGGATCGCTACGCGCAGCTTCATTCCAGTCACTGGAAAGTCAGTACCTGGCCGAAAAACTTCATCGAGAAGAACAAGATGTTGGCTGCCATTGAAGCTACGCCAGAAAATCGAGCTGCTCTTGAGCTTGCGCGGGACCAGATCGATGAGCTGAGGCGTGTACTTGTCGAGCGGGTCGGCCCAAAGTTCATCGAACAGACGCTTCGCACTTTGATGGGTGGCGGCAATTTCCTTTTGCAGCATCATGCAGATGACGAGTAGTTGTGGGCTACACGCACCTCGCAACAGCGACAATCTTCCTGCACCACGATACTTATCTCGTGACGCGTGCCAGCATAGATGACTGGGAACGTTCGAGCACTTTGACGGTCTCGATTGCCACATTGCCCGCGCACCTGCTCGCTAACTGAGTTTCAGGGGCGGTTCATACGGCCGGGACAGATGCCTTGTTAGCCTTCAAAGCCTGAAACACCTCTTGTACGACGCCGTCCAGGAATAAGGGTCGGCTACTGAGATCGATCTTTCGACCGGTCTCCTCAATCAGGGCGATCTCGATATTGTCGATATGATACTCTTCAATGCCGATATCGCTTTCCAAGGCGTCGGAAGACTCGCAGTTTTCTATCGCAACTCCAGACACGTCGAATACGATGTCGCACACCAGCTCAAACGCTTCCTGGCCAAGGGCTTCAATGTCTTGTTCAGTCATTGCGTGTTTTCCTTCCGGGGCTGGCTCAGTGCCTCCTCCAACCGTTTGAGTTCCGTTTCCAGCGTGTTGGTAATCCGGTCCAGGCGTTCAGCATTGTGCTCAGCGCACCAGAATGGGGACCAGTGCGTTCCGGCCGGTTTATCGCAACCCTCTTCAACGCAGCGCTTCCCGGTGTGGTACTTCGAAGAATTGAGCGGATGTTCGAGGTCTCGATGTGGAAGATCGGTCATCGCATTTAGCCTCTTTGCGCCCGGAAGGAGAATTTAGCCATTGCCGACGACGCAAGGTCGATCACGAACAAAAGCATGACTGATGCGAAAAACGCCCGATCTTCTTTGGCACGGGCTATTTCGCCAGCGGTTTTCTTGGTTCTGGAAAATATCTTCATTCAATCATGCTGCCGCCAGATGCAAGGAGTTGTCAACGCGCAGGGTCAGGATTTTCCCGCTCAGTATCACTTCAATACGTTGACAGCTGCCTTTTCTCCTTGGACACTTTCTTGGTCAAGGAGTTAAACAATGCCCAAGTTTTCTGATGAAATGTCGCCGCTTGAGCGAACTCTTTATCGTTCCAGTCCCCGAACTCATGAGTACGAGTCGCTCACTGGGAAAATCAGGAGAGGCGAGCGAAAAAAGGCCCTGGAACAGATTCAGACCCTTTGGCACGGCTGCACGCCTGAAGAAGCAGTCATGATCTATGATGCATTCAAGCAGTACGCGGTCGGCTCCGATGGCACGTTGGTAGAGATCGATGTTGAATCCGTGCCAGCTGAAATAGCTGAGTGGGAGAAAACCAACACAAATCCATTCCGGAAACATCTGATCTTCTTCGGCCGTATCGGCACCACTATGGGGACGTTGTCTTATCAGAAGGATGGCGGCGGCTATCGGTTCAATTCGGCGTATGTTTCCAAGAAACAAATAGACCAAGTTTGGAAATTCGTACCAAATCCGTAATAACTTCAAATAGATATCAATCAAGACAGTTATCGGCAGCTTCGGAGAGCCCACAGTGAAAATTGCCTCTCAACATGCATGGAAGGACAAGGACTACACGCCTCGTCACGATTGGCCGGGTGACACGCTGGTCCAGTGGGGAGGCAGCGGAGTTGTCCTTGGCAAGAACCCATATACGACCGCCTTTTTTGAGGCCTTTCCCGATAAGGATGTCACGGCCGCTGGAGGGTTCATTCGCGGCGAAGGTAAGACAATAGCGGAGGCCGAGGATGACGCGTTCGCTCGATTTAAGAAAGAAACGTCTTGCAATCACTTATGGGGACGCGAGCATTATACGAATAGCGGTCAGCTGTGCCGACACTGCCGCGCCTTCCGGTGCAATGAAGTGAAGCCAATTGTGAAGCTGGGCAGTTGGCGAAAGCCAGTGGAATGGTACGAGACCTGCTTGATGGAGATCGACAACAAATATTCTCGCGTCCTCCGCCTCCGAGCGAAATTTTTCGGGGTGACTCAGCGTCCTGATGCGCCTAGCCCATCTGCCTGATCCGCTTCGAGTATGAGCACATTTCGCGGATCAGGCAGACCACGTTCGCTTCATCAGCCGCATGCCCAAACGTACTTGAATACGCCGGTCTCTTCGGAGAAGAACAGGTGACCACGGCCCCAGGTAGGCCACTTAATTGCATTCTTGTCGTAGTCTCCGACGATGCCTTCGTGCCCTACCTGCAGAATGTACTGCATTTCGTTTCCTTCGTCGTCGGCAGGTGTCTCGTTGCCCTGTTCCCAACGCGGCTGCCCACCCACTTTGTCGCACTCGAACGTATGAAGGGCGGGCAAGACGCCGAGCCTCACGCCTTCATGCTCGTTATAAGTCTTGCCGTCGTTCCCGACGTATTCACCGATGGTGTCGCCGAAATAGTCGCCAAACGCGTCAAACCGATCCGCACCCTCCAGGTCCCAGGTATCATCACCCCAGAGGACGTCGGGCATGGTCTTCCAGTCGACCAGCTTCAATGCCGGGTTAATGTGGACGCCCTCCGGTGTTTCCCGAAGCCCGCCAGGCATTAATGTGTCGACAATGAAAATCTCGCTCATGTCATCGCTGTACTCATCTGCATGGAAGAATACGAGGAGGCCGTCATCGCCCAGCGGCTTGCCTGGGATCGCTGCGACGTCCATCTGCATGACGAAGTTCATCGGCTTGCCGTTGCGTTCCGGCCATTCAATGTCTTCGTTCAACCAGGGACGGCCGAAGTATCGGCTTTGGGTACCTTCTTCGTCCGCTGGGCAAACGGCGACAATCGGGATGTGCGCGTCACGGATGTGAGGTTCCATGAACGCTTTATAGGCGTTCTTCGCCTCTTCCACCTTGGCGGAGAGTTCGGCAGCTGTGATCTCTGGCAGATCGGTCATCCGCTTCACACCGTCTTCGACGTATTCGTGTGTCGCTTCTTCCTTGTCTTCAGGTCCGCAAACGTCTGCCCCAAGGCGTTCGAAATCGACACGAATGGCATCCTGGCGCTCATTCATGTCCGACCACGGCAACAGCACAACAGTCTCTTCCAGGCTCCAGGACGGGCTCTGTTCAGTCATCGGTATCTCCATTTTCGAATCTGGATGTTGGTGGGTAGTCGGCGACAATCTCGACACGATAGGCTCGGACGTCGTCACCAGAACCGTTATGGGTCCAGTCGATATGATGCGCTTCGTCGACGAGGTAGAGTTTGGACAAGGGCGACGAGCGGTAAACGTGAACCTTTTCCTCTTCGAGGTCGGCCGGACCGGCTGGATCAGAGCCATCCCATTCTTTCCAAGGACCCCAGGTCTTACCGAAGTCCGGAAATGTGGAACGTGCGTTGAGGACAGATGTCGCGAGATTGTTTACCTCTTCAACGATCCGGTCCTTGATCTCTTGAACGCTTTGCATCGCAGTCTCCTGTTTCAACGATAATTAGAGGATTTGAGCTGTGCTTTCAACGTGGACAAAAGGAATTCTGACCGCTTGAACAGCAATTCGAGCGCTGCTAAGTAAGAAGTGTCCGCACAGATTTTACGCGATGGAGCAACTATGCCTTTGGAAATTGATTGCGAAGACCCCGAGGTCCGCATCTGTTCCTGTTGTGGCCACGAAAACCTCAGCCTTTTTCGCACGATTCATGATGGTGAAAACGCTCTCGCTGTTTACCTGGTGACGCTGCCTGCTCACGCAGGTTTTCCTGTTGTGGTCCTTCTTACGATGGGCCGCCTTGACGATGACGCATCGCCAGCGGAGCGATTTGCGATGGCCTTCCAGATCGTGAGCCAATCGGCTGGCTACGGAACGATGATCATCGAGCCTTCAGATGCTGGCTGGGGTGAAAGCGACTTCGCCACGCTGCTTTCCCGAGCAGAGGCGCGGGCACGCTTTTCGAAGGAAATTTTCGCGTTCAGCGATTTAATCATTGCAGTTGATCCGGTCATCCGCTCCTATCTGGACGCGAGTTTGACCCATGGGATGTCAACCGTCACCCGTCATTGATGACTTTTCTGCTCGTTTGTTTGCCTTCCGGGCTCTGCTAAAGGCACCAACCAGCGTCAGCACGTCGTCGGCTACAAAAAACGCTCTCAGGTCAGATTTATCTCGAATTTCCCTCCATACAAACTTCGCGATTTCGCTCTTCGTATAAAGGATATGCTTGCCCTTCGCCAGCAAAGCGAGATTGGTCTTTAACTGTTCAGCGTGATTATAGGCAAACGATCCAATATCCTTCTTGTTTTTGCCTTGCCATTTCTCGATGATCTCGGTGACGCACTTCGCGTATTCGAGCGCCGGGTTTACGCGCTTGTTGTGCCTGATCAGATGCCCTGCGATGACATCGTTCAAGGCGTCCGTGATGTTGCCCAAGACTTTGCCTTTAAGGATCGTCGCGACATCCCAGTCAGTCGGTGCGCGGTCCAGCTTGCCGGAAACAAGCGCTGGTTCGCTGGCGATCAGGCGAACGAGCACATCGGCATCCTTCAAGGCGACGGTCAGTTCACCAAGCAGTTCATCTCTTTTTTCAATTGCCGTGGCACAGTCGCTAACCGGGACCTCGTCGTCCTCTGACCCCAGCCTGGCAGCCATCGCGCTCAGAATGGACGAGTAGCTATACGCGATGAAGCTGCCGACACCGACCGAAAGGCTGGGCTTCATCTGCTTGTTCAGGTCATAATAGCCTGGGCCAGCTTTGTCCCAGGCTGCATCGAATTCCAGTCGGCCGCAGAGCTTCTTAGCATCGTCAGCATCGATGGTGAGGTAGCCGGTCATGAACGTTCCTTCTGGTGATTTTCTGTGTTTTTCAAAGGCGGCATCGTGAACAGTCGATACGACTGGACTGCGGTCATGTCGTGGTCACTGATCGTAAGACACCAGCCATAGCCCGACAGATTGTTGTCTTCGTTCACATAGAGCGTTTTTCCCACGAGTTTCCGGGGTGGCGTATCAGTGTCCAGGATCACCTCTGGATATCTCTTGAAGTCAATCTTCGCATCGATCATCGTCGTGAGCCTGTCCCTCACGTTGCCGACGAGAAACGTACTTCTGCATTGCCCATGCGCTTGGCTGTGAAATTGCAGAGGTTCGATATCGAACGTCACACCATGCGCCTTCAATCTGGCGATGATGTCGTTTGCTGCTGCAGACATCCTTATGCCTTTTCTGCGTTCAAGCGCATTTCAGCGTTGATGCGTTCCGAGACATTCGCGGCAGCGCGACTGAGACTTGCGGCGACGTGAAGTGCGTCGCGAACCTTGTCAGGCGTATCGAGCCGATGTGGGACATGCACTCCTGGTGCCGGGTTGAAGTAATGCGCACGATGCAGCATTTCCCATGTGATCACAGATGCACCATCAGGATCGGGGGCAAGAACGGCCTTCCGGACGGTTCGAAAGAAGTCGTCAAGCTCATGCATCCGCTCGAATGACACCTCCGCCCAACCGCCACTGCTTTCTGCTCGCGGCGTTTCCAGCAACTTATCAAGCGCAGCGATCAGCTCGTCGCGCGTTGGAATGTCAAAACGGTCGTCGTGCATGGACATCTCCATAATGTTGACATTTCATACTACGGTTATTTGAGGTTTTCAACTGCCGCAAAAGGAATTCCTTGCTTGAGACGGAGCGAAAGGAATTTCTGAGAGATTTCGAGCAGACGGTTGCCTGAGAATTGGCCGAACATCATGCTGATATGGTCATCACTTCCAATCGGAGTTTTTCTTTGTCTATTTCATCCGTTGCGCTAGACGGTCACAGCGCCATCACACCTCAAATGATCCATAGCCTCGTATCGGAAGCGGCTAAGCGCGAGGAAAATCGTTCATGCAGCACGGGCGAAGAAGAGCTTCAGATCATCTTGGACCGAACCGTGGTGCATTTTAAAGACGGTGTCGATCCGCGTAAGGTGCTCCACCATCTGATTACGGACATTTCTGAACTGAAAAAGACGTTGTCTCTCACTGCCTGGCAGGCTCTTTCCGTAAAGGGTAGAGAACATCCCGTCATGGAATACCTGCTGGAGGATATGTTCACGCGATGGTCCATTGAAAAGCCGCGCGGTTATTCCGGTGATGCGGGCTTGATCGACTTCATTTATTACCATCCCTCGGTCGCGGCGCATGTTGCTGCTGGCACCGATTTCGGCCGGACGCTTTATGAGTACACCACCGCCACTGCCCCGGGTGTTGCCTGTCGCGAACGGAAGGAGTTCTTGGCGAAGATCATCGACAAATCGGCGAAGGATCATGAACGCCCGATTGATGTTATGACCGTTGCTTGCGGAAACCTCCGTGAAGCAGCTGTTTCCGATGCATTTCATAACGACGGCATCGGCCGATGGTTGGCTCTGGATCAGGACCCGATCTGTGTCGAGGGAATTGCTGAAAACTATGAAGACACGGTGATTGAACCGCGTGAAGGGTCCGTGCGAACAGTCCTTCAGAAGGGGCACACCTTCGGGACGTTTGATCTAGTCTATGCCACGGGCTTGTATGACTATCTAATCGACAAGGTGGCTATCAAGCTGACGAAGAAATGCCTATCGATGCTCAATCCCGGTGGCAAATTCGTCTTCGCTCAATATGCGACGGGCCTCGTCGAAGGTGCGTATATGGACATGTTCATGAACTGGGCTCTGATCCTACGCGAAATGGGTGATGTCGAGCGCATTCTGGAAAAGAGTGTTGAGGGAGAGGATGGCACCTATTCCTGGAAGGCTTATTTCGGTGTCCATAACACGGTTATTTACGCTGAAATCACCCGAGTGAGCTGATCATCGGCTTAAACGGTCATTGGGCTCCCCTGGACACGCTTCAGAGGAGCCCTTTCTATTCCGGCCGTCTTGGGTCCAGAACTTCCTGTTCAAGCGTCCTTGTGACGTCGTCTCGCAAGGCGTTAGCAATATCTTGCACCTGAGGAGGCCACGCCTTCGATGGGATGGACTGAGGCACTGATGATATCTTGCCGGATTTGAGAAGAATATCGACGGTCATCAGATGAGGTCGAACCCGAGGACAGAGACGGTGTAAGGTTGAAAATATCTCCAGGCCCCCCAGGTCGATATCCGACCAATGGAATACCGGCGTGCTTTCATCGAGTTGCAACAGCAGGTGCGAGTACAGCGTCTGAACATTGTGGGAAGGTTGCCCGCCGGTAAAGATGATCAGACCGTGCTTGTCTTGATTGATCTCTGCCATATGCCGGTTAAAGCTGACCTGGTTTTCAATGGTGAGCACATATTCCGGGTTTCTGATTAGTTTGATTTGCGAAAGATCATTCTCTGCAATTCCGAGATACTCAAAGTGTTCTCCAGCAGGAAAGCTCCCTTTCCCGAATGGACCTGAAATAAGGACAGGCTGTCCGCCTTTCTGTAGTCCAAGAGCTTCAATGATGCCCCTGGTGGTTTCGGCAGGTTTCTCATCACCGTGGAATGCGTAGGCGAACACTGCCGCTGCTCGGTTTTCGATGAACTTGCTGTCACCGACAAGCCGGGAACAAACTGTGCGATGATCGTGGCCTTTCCACTCTCCGGATTTGATGGCGCGGGCCAATACCTGGATGGCGTTCACAATGCCGATATCCTCAGGACCAAGTCGCTGCCACCGCTTTTTCGTCAACCAAGCTTCCTTGATCGCGGTAATCGCGCCCTGTTCCCAAGGTTCATGTTCGCTATCGAGCCTCGCGAGGGTACCAGCGAGGACGTCTTGAAGGGCCATTCTTCCCAGTGACGAAAAGAGCCTGTCTTGGTCCTTGAGTGTTACCCTGGCCAACCGTCGACTGAAGCCTTTCCCGTCGTAATGTCCAATCAGGATATCGCTCTTGATATGCCCCAGGATCGACTTTTCGAACGCCTCTGCTTGGCGGGCACTCTCAAACTGGCCATGGTCGATCTTGAAAGAGATGCGGCTGCGACCGCCTTCTACGGCATCTGCCATTGCTTCCATCAAGTCGTGAGCCGTGGCGTAGTGATCACGCAGCATTGCTGCTCTCCAGCATTTGCTGCAGTTCCTCGTCAGTCTTGCGCGAGGGATCGATCTCGGCCATCTCCCGACGCGTCAGATCGGTCAAATATTCCGGGGTCACCGACGTTTGCCGACCATTCGTCGATTTTACGACGGTCAGGAGAGTGTCGCAGTTGCGTTGCATGGTGGCCTTCTTGTCGAGAGGTCCGCACGCGATGAGCTGCAGCCCCAGTTCGCGCCCGAAGCTGACGATCTGGCTCGCAACACGTTCGTCCATGTTGTTGAAGGCCTCGTCGAAGATCGCCAGGCAGAGCCCGCCTTCATCCTTCTTGAGGTGACTGAAGGGACCGCCATAGTAGACGTTCGACAACGCTGTCATCAAGGCGATGTAATAGGGGGTCTGTTGCTCGCCGCCGGAGCCGGTTCCCTTCCGCGACATGAACGTGTTCTTCGCGCCGGTCGCCGTGTTCGTAATCTCGATGTCGAAGACCCAATAACGCCGGTAGTCGGTGTAATCGTCGAGGTTTGTTGACGGGTCTTCGTTGAAGATCGTCTTCTTGACGGTCTCCATGGCATCGTCGACTTCGTCGCGGTTGGTTGCACCCCAAGCAAGAAGCCCGCCGCCAACGATGTCGCCGACAGTTCTGGATTCCTTGATCACCTTGTGGAAGGCCTCGTAACCCGGAGCGACGATCTTCTTGATCTGGTAGATTTCGCCGAGGAATGGCGTCGTCTTCAGCAGATTGTTGATCGCGCCAATCTCCTGATCGAGTTTCATGAACCGGCCGGTCAGGTCCTGGATGTAGCTAGTCTTGAAGATTTCCATGCTTTCCGCTTCCGCAACACGCAGGTTTTCTTCGTGGCCCAATAGAGTGACATCTCTCAGGAGGGTGATGGTTTCATTCACCCACGGGACAATGTGCGTCGTCAGATCGAATTCTTCCGGCACCTGAGAGGTGGCTTCGAGAGATTCCAAGCACTGTTTGGCCTGAACCGTGCACTCGGTCCTCAGGGTATTTGCCTCATTCTCGCTACGTTGACGCGCAGCGGCAGCCTCAGCGGCGATACTGTCGAGCGGCTTTCCGGAATTATAGGCGCGACGGGCAAGCTCCAGGAAGGCACGTCGATGCGCTTCCGAACTGGTGTTGACGGCAACCTTTTTGTACTCCTGTCTGGTTTGGTTCACCTGGTATGTCGACCCAGATGTGCGCACGTCTCCATCACGCTTCTTGACTGCGTCTTCGAGCTGATATTTCGCACGGGAGGCTTCAGATTGATCGACCTCGATCTTTGCGTTGATCTCTCTGATTTCCTCGACGAGCCCGTTGATTTCGTCATCGTAGAGGGTGGTGTCGACCTGCTCAATCGCTTCCAGTTGCTGGTTTACGTCGGCCATTTCCTTCCGAATGGCTTCAGCCTGGCTCACGGCATGGGCAAATGAAGCGCCATCTCGGTCCAGCATCTCAAAACTGTCCGATACAGCAGCCAATATCTTGGATGCGACTTCAGACTGATCCTTGGCGGGTTGCAATTCGGTCAGAGCATCCTCGATGTCGAATTTGCGTTCTTCGAATGTCTGCCGATTTCGTAGCAGCGCGGCGCGGCCGAACCGATGTTCGGCTTCATAACGAGGGCTAGCGGACAGACCGTCGTAGAAAAGGCCGTCCTTTGAGAGCCAGCGACCACCTTTATCGAAATCCTCCCGCTTCTCAGCCAGCTTAATGCCGCCCGCGAAACGGGTCAGGTAAGCCCTGGCGTATGGGTTCTCGGTCTCGAACACAGCATTGAGGGTACCGGGTTCCGGAGGGTTCTCGGAACTGATGTCCAGCGTTCCCGTGTTCGCAACGCTTGCGCCTGCGTATTCCCTGCGGTTCTTGACCAGAAGCCCGTAGACAAGGGGCCAGTCTGATGGCGCAACGAAAATGGTCTCGCGCCGTTTGCCGAGGAAGGACTCCGCTGCATCTCGCCATTCCTCTTCGCTGATGTCCGCGATGTCGCAGAGCAGATCGGCACGAATATTTGCGCCATCAAGCGCTCTCAGGAGACGCATGGTCGCCGGGCTCCGCTGAACCTGGCTGCTTTCCAGTGCTTTCAGCTGATCGTTGACGGTTTTGAGTTCATCCTTGAGCTTCTGCTGCTTTCCGATCACACCCTCAAGGTTAGCCTTCAGGTAGGTTTGAGCGGGTGCGAGCAGGGGACGAAGCTGATCCATGAGATCGTCAGCTTCCTCTGGATACACTGGCAAATCCTCGATCAAAGGCAGACCACGTCCGCTGACTCGATCAGCCAATCCCGATATGATGCTGGGGAGGTCGCCCAGATTTTCATCAATGGGCATGACCTTGGCCAACATCGCGATCTTACGACCAATGCCGATATCGCCAAGCAATGGTCGGAGCAACCGCTCCCGGTCGGAGGTTAGCTTTGCTCGCGTGGTTTCCAGAGCCGATTTCTGAGCGGATTGGCTGAGCAGGGTACGCTTTTCCCGAGTTTGGATCAGCTCATGTTCCAAGCCTTTCACCGTGTTTTTAGCAGCGGTAACGCGGTCATTGGCAGTCGCGGCCCGCCTTTCGAGGCTGGATATGTTTCGGCGGATAGCCCGATTTTCCCGGCGAGCATTAACAGCGCGGGTGAGCACCGCGACCATTTGTTCAGTCTCGCGTTTTTCATTCGCTGCCTGATAGGCTTTTAGTTTGCAATCCAGAAGGTCCAGGCGTGCGAGGTTTTCCCGGACGGTTTTGACCACGTCAAGGAGTTCGCGATACAGGGTGTATGACTGGCGCAGTTTGAAGATGTCGATCTCATCTTCGCCAAGAACATGCTTCTGCACAAAATCGTTCACGGTGCCCATTCGGTCGAAGCCGATGCAGTTCAGAAAGTTCTTCTGGAACTGTTTCCAGTTGCTCGAACGGTTTTTGAACATCAGGACATGCATGTATTCCTTGATGAATTCCTTGGCGGAATCCCGGCATTCCTGCCAGGTGCCGCCGCGCTGCTTGATCAGGTCGAAGATGCGATCTTTGCAATCGTACCAGGATTCGACCGTCATCTGGTCGCCCTCGACGATGGCGATATCCTCAGCGGTCAGGACGGCTCCCTTGACGATTAGACGAGTGGTTAGCGTCGGCCTGGTTTCGCTGCGGCTCGCTTCGAACGCCAGCATGACCGTGATAGGAGGCTTGATGCCCTGAGGGTCTTCGAACGCAAGTAGAATATAGGTCGCGCATTGTTCACGGATCGTCTGCTTCTCATCAATGCGGCCGAGGCAATAATCGTTGATCGACCGCTTGGCAGATGCCTTGTCGACGGACGCGCGTTTGTTCAACTGCACACTTTCGCTGCCGCCTGTGAAAACGACCTGCACGGCGTCAAGCACGGTGCTCTTGCCCACGCCGTTTCTGCCGACGAGGCCAATCACATTCCCCGCAAGCTTTACGTCTGTCAGCGGATATAGATGCCAATTAACAAGGCCGATATTGGAGAGGATCATGAATTATTCCTTGTTAAAAAGCTGGGACGGCCGAACGGGGTCGTGCGAGGTTTTTCAATGACGGCCGGGGTAGGGGCCGGATCAGCAGCTTCGAGGTCTGGCAGGGCAGCCTCAGGGTCTTCCACTTCGCTCTCGCCGTCGAAGTTCAAAGATGGATTGACCACGTCTTCGGACCCGTTTTCGACTTCGTCGAGGATGATTTCTTCCTCGTCCTGAATAGCGAGGGGTACCGTTACTTTGTCGGGATTCTGCACCCGAGCGACGTACTCGCTCAGTTTCTTCATAGCGTCGATACCCGCCAGTCGCCGAATGAAGGGATGGATTGTCATCGCTCGATCCTGCGCCTGTTCATCCATGGCCTTCAGATCGATCACATTGCTCTGACGCAGCTTCTCAAGCGTCGCGAGGAGACTGGAGGTCTTGATATCTGCCATGCCGCATTGAGCGGACTGGAAGGTAAGATCATCGTGAAAGGCGTTGAAGCTTGTAATGGCATTAGCCTGACCGTCCACGTCAGCTGAAGCGAACCGCTGTTCGTAAGTGTTGGCTAGAACGAGGATGATGAAGGTGTCGAGGGCGGTCATCGACTTGGCTGCGACAGCGTCGTCCTTCGGCAGCACTCCAAACCAGCCTTCACCCATCTCGAACACAAGTTCCCATCCGCTGAAAGCGAGGTGCTGTTTGATGAACTCTCGGGTCTTGTTGTTGTTGAGAGCGTTTCTGATGGACACGCGCGACCGCTGACCGCCTATGAACAGCTGCCTTTTCTGCAAATAGGCAATCGCCTCTCTCATGCCTTCTTGCTGTTCCGGCGTGAAAGTCTGATCGATGTAATCGTCCAGGTCCTTATACATTCGCTTTGCTCTTCTGCGGCGTTTTCCGCGTAATGCGATACCCGGGCGATACGGCATACCGGGTCGATATCATTTGACTGATGGGTTCGATCACGTAGTCCTTCCGGATCGACGGCGGAATTTCATCACCCCTGGAAAGGGTCAGAATGACGGACGAAGCAATGAAATCGTCGATATCCGTGAGAATGTGATCACCGAGTTCCACAGTCTCGTCCGCTCCCAGGGATTTCTCGATGAACGCCCGCAATACCTGGTCGGTCGGCATGATCCGCTTGAGGAATGCGTCATCAAGTTTCGCCCGGAAGTTCGCCAGATGGTCGATGCGGTCGTTGCGGCTTGTAACGGTTTCGACCTTCTTGCGGGGTGCCGACGGTTCCCAAAATGCCTTCGGGTGAATGGACATTGGACGCTCGACGAGCAGTGATGGTACGTCAGGCAGCTCTTCAGGAGCCTCTACGCTCGCAAGAAGGCGGCCGAAATGACCTATCATGTCTTCAACTTTCCGTTCGTGCTCAGGGCGCACGCGGTGCTGGTGCCTCGCCTGGACGCGCAGTTGCTCTTCCAGCTTGGACTTCGCATCCATAATCGCATCAGTATAGACCTCGATCTGATCGAGGCATTCTTCGATAGCGGCGAACTGCTGCTCAGCCAGGAGCACCCCGGCGTCGATTGCCTCTTCCCGTTCGCTGTATGACAGCTGTTCAAAGGGTTTGCTGATCTTCTTGGAAGCCAGTTCTTCCCCGATCTTACGCATTTTCCCGCGATCAGACATGAAACCACGAATGATCGCGACAGTACCCGTCCGCATGAGATACGGGTGTCTATCAGACATCATCCGTTTCAAATCCTTGATGAGAATCTCGTTAACGAACTTCTCCATCAGGGTATCGATGCGGTCACCGATGGTTTTGCCACGCAAAACTTCGTCACGGATGCGCGCCATGTCGGAACGGGTTGCACGAAGAGATGTCTGGAATTCCCGTAGCTGCTTGAGGCAACTTGCGAGCCCGCTTGCGAACTTGTCTTCGCCATTGGCCAGCTGCGCCAGCACGGCATTCAAGGTCTGCAGGGTTCCGTCCATTTCTTCAGAAATGCCCTCGTTGATACGGTGCAGGGTCTCCATCAAGGACTGTGCGGCGGGCGTCAGTTCCGTGTGAACCTGAAGGCCATGAACCATCTCGGTGAACCAGCCTGTTTCGCACAGATACCGATAAACCCTGCGGGCCCGGGCGATGGCTGGATGCTTGGATAGATTCTCGTCCTCACGATATCTGTTGCCACGCCTTGGCCTGGCCGTCGGGTTCTCATCTTGCAGTTCATCGATTTCCTCCACCCATAGATCGGGATTGTCATGAATGACGTCAGCCAAGGTTCGCAGCATGCCGTCCTTGGTAGGGAATTCGACATTATCGAGATAAAATTTCTTCAGAATGGCCAGCAAGCATCTCTCATGAAGGCGCGTGTTGCCACGCGCTAACGGCGCAAAGAAGCGATCATCGAGCTGATTGAACAGAGCCAAGGATTTATTCCATAAGGAAATCGGAGTGGCGAGACTTTTGCGCAATAATTCCTTGGTGTCAACGCATGAGAGGAATGATTTCCCTCAGAATTCCTTTGGCTTGGTTATGCGGCGATTTTTGTGACGCCGCGCATGGCAAACTCACCGGGTGTTTTCTGACTCCTGTCTAGCACGCCTTCAGCGATTCTCTTCTTTCGTCTCCGCCTGATTTTTCAGTGAGAATAAATGTCAACAATTTGACAGTCTTAGAAATCCTTGCTAGAAGGACCCATCAAAGGAGATCGAGCGATGCTGCATGTTAATCCGACGGAATTGAACATTGATGGCGACGTCACTCCTGACCTTAATTCCTACGATCACATCATCGTCGCATTCTCTGGCGGCAAGGATTCGCTTGCCTGTCTTCTGCATCTTCTGAAATCTGGTGTCGACCCACGCAAGATCGAGCTGCACCACCACGATGTGGATGGCAATGGCAACATTTTCATGGATTGGGCGGTTACCCCAGATTACTGCCGGAAAGTCGCCCATGCTTTTGGCTTGCCGATCTACTTCTCCTACAAGGAGGGTGGTTTCGAGCGTGAGATGAACCGTGATAATGCTCGCACCGCTCCGATCAAATTTGAAGAACCCGACGGCCAGGGTGGTGTCAAAGTTTCTCAGGTTGGCGGTAAAGGTCAGACCAGCACCCGCCTGAAGTTCCCTCAGCTTGCTGCAAACCTGAGCGTTCGTTGGTGCAGCGCCTATCTGAAGATCGACGTCATGTCGGCCGCGATCTGCAATCAGGCCCGATTCCGCAAAAAGCGTCTGCTGGTCGTGACCGGCGAGCGGGCGCAGGAATCGACCGCTCGCGAGAAATACAAGACCTTTGAACCGCATCGGACTGACCGCCGTAATGGGAAGACCGCTCGTTCCCGTCTCGCGGATCATTGGCGTCCTATCCATCGTTGGTCTGAGGCTCAGGTCTGGGCCATCATTCGCGAGTTCGGTGTGGTTCCGCATGTAGCTTATCAGCTGGGTTGGTCCCGGCTGTCGTGCCTCGCCTGCATCTTTGGCAGCCCGAACCAGTGGGCTACGATCCTTCACATCTTCAAAGATCGTTTCGAGCAGATCGAAGCCTATGAAGTGAAGTTCGGCGTCACCATTCGTCGCAGCGGCACCATCCGCCAAGCGGCAGCAAAAGGAAAAGTCTATCCGGCTGCTTTGAATAAGCCTGATTTGGTGGCGCTTGCTCAAAGCCAGGAATGGACCGGACCTATCATCGTGGCTTCCGGTGATTGGCAGATGCCAGCAGGAGCCTTCGGCGAGAGCGCCGGGCCAACTTAACAATCGTCTCAAGCGAATTCCATGTCCGGTAGAAAAATATCCAAAGGCTTGTTTCACAATTCCTCTAATTTCTCTTGCGATGTGGAGTCATCTTCTCCATATCAAGAGGAAGGGGGGCAATTCCTTGCGCGGATGTATGCCACATTAGAAATTCCGGTTCCGTAAATCTCTGAGACAGGATCAAAGCCTATGACTGCAAAACAAAAACGTGCACTTCTTATCGTCGATGTCCAGAACGGATTTTGCCCCGGTGGCAATCTCGCGGTCGAAGGTGGTCATGAGATCGTTCCACTGATCAATGGTCTGATCCGAAACGGCGAGTATGACGTTATCGTTGCATCCCAAGACTGGCATCCGGCCGACCACGGCAGTTTCGCATCCCAGCACCCTGGCAAGAATGTTTTCGACATGGGCGAACTGTCGGGTAAGCCCCAGGTCATGTGGCCCGATCACTGTGTTCAGGGCACGCCAGATGCCGAGTTTCATCCAGACCTCGACATTGCGAAGGTCCACTATATCCAGCAGAAGGGTCTCAACCCTCTCGTAGACAGCTATTCAGCCTTCCGCGACAACGATCAGGCGGCCGTCACCGGTCTGGCTGACTGGTTGATCGCCCAGGGGATCACCGATCTGGACGTCTGCGGGATCGCGACGGAATACTGCGTCAAGTTCTCAGCCCTTGACGCGAAGGAAATGCTCCCGGGCGTCAACGTCCGCTTTTTCGAAGATGCAAGCCGTGGGATCGACCCGGCTGCGATTTCGGCAGCAATCGCTGAAATGGAGGCGGCGGGTATTCCGTCGATCCAGGCAAAGGCTATCCACGAAAATCGGATGCCCTGGTAGGCCAGTCGCTCACAAGCGCTTGTTCGTAGTGGGAAGCGAGGTTCTGGATAGGAACCTCGTGTCTTGCTATAGGGTGGTCAAGACGGCGCTATAGCAGCGTTAAAGGGGAAATTCGGATGAGTGGACGGGACAAGGCAAAGGTTGCGGCGCGAACAGACTGGCGGGCTATCGTCGAACGGCTCTCCTCAGTCGACCTGCTGTTCGCTCAGGACGAAAACCGTCGTCGCCGGGCTGACCGAACAACTTACGTCTCGCGCCTCGACGATGGCGATGTCAAGGAGACGGTCGAGCTTGTCGTCATGCATACCTCCCGTGAGACTGGCGTCGTGACGATCACTGACGAGGATTTCGGCGACTACATGGTCACGTTTGACATGACTGAACGTGGCACACGCATGTCGATCAATTCGTCTGTTCATTCCCCGCCGATGACGATCATTCCCGAGGAAGGCGCTGTTGTCTTCGAAAAGCTCGCGCAAGCAGCAGCGGAGGCGGCTGGTGAGCCATTCCAGTTTTCAGCGTCAACCGCCACCACCTGTGCCAGGAAGTGATCTTCCGCCTGGAGGGGGCAGACCCGCACTGAGAACAATGAAAAACAAAAACGGCCAGAAGGTTTATCCCTCTGGCCGTTTTTGTTTTCTTCGAATGCGATTAGGCTGCCGGTTGCTCCCGTTTGTCGACCGTTTCCGCGATCTGCTGGTAAATTCCATCGAGCGGCGCGTCATGTGAAATACCGAAAAGCTCCGCAATGGCTCGCAGGTGGGTAACAATGCGATTGCCCAGCTCCGCAGGTTGCCACAGCGTTCCATCAGGCGTGAGCAGGAGCGGGGTTTGTTTGGGGGCTTTCAGCAGTTCGGCCAGCGCGGGAACCGCGTCACGGTCGAACGAGTTGGCGCTCGAATGATCGAAGCGCAGAATGCCCTCGACCGGCTTTACTGACCGGTAGCCGTCCGCGCCGAGCGCAAGTGACGTCTCAATAGCTTTCTGGTTTGAGTTTGCCATTATGGCTGCTCCTGGCGCTTATTCGTTGATCGTCAAGGCAAAGCCTTTGGCTTCGCTGTAGCGATTGATGATGTCGTTTGACCACTGGGTGAATTCGATGAAGTTTCCATCAGCATCGCGTACGACCCAAAGACCATTGAACGGATTGCCGTTAGGGTCCGTGCCTTCGTGCTCGCGTTTGGCGGATACCTTTGTTAGAGCCTTTTCTTGAATTTCTGTCACCGATCTTCCCCTTACGCTGCACGCGATATGATTTCGATATCGTCGAGTTTGGCGTCCATCCAGTAGCCATCAGTCCCGGCCCATACGACCCTCGGCATGGCCACGACAGCCTTGTGAGGCTTATGGAGGTTGTCCGTGTATCCGTGCTCGCAACGGTGGACGCTGATGTTGCGGGTGACACCATTCACTTTCTTATAATTGTTCTTACGATCTTTTGGATGCAGACTACCGAGAACGATACCCTTCCTGAGGCGGACAACGTCGCCCTTGTTTACGGAGTCGAGTTGGAAGCAGCCGATGTTTCGGCAGGAGCTGATGCCTTCACGCTCCATATAGTCCGCGATGCCGCGAGCTTGTTCTGCGCGATGATGGGCCAGGCTCATATTCGCGCCTGGGACCGGATCATTGCCCTCTTCGATCTGTTCCATCACGGCATCCCATTTGGCGGCAATCGCGCGAAGACGTTCCGGGGTGAAGTCCTCGGTGCCTTCGACTTGCGGATATTGTGCCAGGTACGCGTTCATAGGCCGCTCTCTCCTTCTCGTTGCAGGCATACTAGGAGAGGTCGTAGAAAATGTCAACATTATGAGGAGCAATGATTATGCGCAAATTATCCAGGGGCATCTGGTGGCTCCTACGCAAGGATTTCTTCTTCAATTTGGTTGTCCACGGCAGGTCTCATTTTCACAGCTTCTAAATCTGGAACTGAATTATGAAAGAACTCCTCAAGGCCGTGCGGACGGCGGCAGAGCCTCGGTGCTGGATGGCACCGTCAATGCGAATGACCTACGCAACAACAAAAAGCAGTTGGCAGTAACGCTTGCCAAGACAGCTGTCTGGACGCTAACTCAAAGGCATCCTTTATTTATCGTTTTCAAGTATGTTTTCACACGTCAGTCTACCAATCCAATCCTTTCCTTAATATCTCGCATGTATTCCTTCATGTTGATTGTGCAATTCAGTCGCCGTAATTGCCGTCTCTATGAGGATAAGTGAAGTCTTATCCGGCGGTGATGTGATCTCAACGCCAACTTGTCCTACAAACCTGTAGGACAAGTTTCCCGCTATCCTAAGAAAAAATTGATAAAAGCGAATGGTGTGACTTTTCGTAATTGACCCCCTCATTGCCTATGCTCACTATTATCAAAAATCAGTAGAGTATCGGTCATGTTGCGCAAACTCCTTTCTGTTCTCCTATCCCTCGCCTTGACGGTTGGTAGCACAGCCCCAGCTGCAGCCATTGTGGCAGAGGAGGGCACCTATTTCTTCCGCTATAAGGATGGCCCACTTTCAGTAGTGTCCCCCAATCCCGGTACGGAAAAGAACATAACGGCTTTCTATATCGGCGGGGTCGGTGTCGATTTTGCTGAGCGCCTGCCGATGAAACCGGAATGGGAGGATGATGCCTGGTCAGTTTCATCGGGTGTCCTGCCAGACGGCATTTCTTTCAATTCCCGGACCTTGACGTTCGAAGGAAGGCCGACATCGGTTGTTACCAAGCGGTTTGTCGAGCTGACAGGACGCGATAACAATGGAAACGAGATCGCCACCGCTACCGCGACGTTCGATATCTACAATCTTCCAGATCAGGTGGTGAAGGTTAATTTTTACGGCCACACTGGCAAGTTCGGCTCTAATGCCTTGAAACTGCCGACAGGTGTCGTGATCCACGGTGATCCTGATTTGATTTCTCCCACGCCGCCCGGCATCACTTACAATGCTGCATACTTCGAAGGTACGCCGACAAAGTCAGGACCATATCCTGTCCTGGCTATCGGCTCGGACTATCTTGGCAAGCCAACAGTCGCGTTCATCGGGAATTATCTTGTTGAGGACGGCCCTACTTTTCCGAAAATCGCGGATGATGTGCGCGATATCCCTTGGAACAAGGGAGTAGCCCAGTGGTTCGGCGACGCGGTTCCTCAGGTTAACAACGCGATTTCCGGAGATAAATCGAAGGTTCGCTATTACATTGAGACCCGTAACAACGACCCTCTTCCAAAATCCCTGTTTTACACGAGCAATGTCTACTTCCGTCAGCTTCATGGTGCTGTTGGAAACTATTATGATCAGGTTGATGTTCGCTATCGTGCAGTGGACACAGATGGCACCGTCGGCTTTTCGAACTGGTTCAGACTGGGTAGCGGAAGCGGCGAGACGATGTGCCAGCCGATAAATACGGCCGCAATCGGTGTTCCCGGCGTAGCTGACACCGTGTTCAATGACTATAGAATCCCAAGCGGCTTCGATAGTGCTGTCAAAAAGTATGAACTCGTTTCTGGTAAGTTCCCTGAAGGACTTATCCTTGACGAGGATACAGGTGTCATTTCTGGAACTCCTGTGAAGGAGGAAATCCAGAGCAATGTTTACGTTGATATCACCTTCCCTGGAAATGACAGCGCTGCTACCGTTCACTGCGGCCCATATCAGTTCCACATCTCTCCTGCCGAATTTTCGCTGCAGGCATCACGCTATGCACCACAGATTCGTATCGGCTCCGATCTCGACATCAAGCTGACCCCGACCGGCGGCCTAATCGAGCCTTATTCGGTCTCCCTGGACGAAGGTGCGAATTTCCCTGCAGGTGTCACTTATAACACCGCAACAGGGGAATTGTCCGGTCCGCTCAATCAGGCTGGCAAGTTCTCAGGCACGTTCCGTCTGAAGAATGGTGATGGCCTCGAAAGAACCCGCAGTGTTGCGTTTTCCGTGCACAATCCTTTGAAGCTTGAGGAAATTCCCGATGGGCAGATACCGCAATACGATTGGTCGGATGAACTGGTAAAGGCCGTTTGGGACGACGAGACGATCATTGGCGATGCGACTATTGAATTGCTTGGTGGGCCGCTGCCAAATGGCTTCGTTTTCGACAATTATAACCTGATTTACGGCGGAACGAGACTACCTCCTCTTCCGGGCGGGTTTGGGCCATTCACACTTCGCCTGACTGACGGTTCCGGTGAGCACGTCGATTCAAATCCTTTCCGCATTATTGTCCAGGAGCGGTCACCGCTTTTGACGAGCGATACGAAGGACCTCACCTATTCGGTCAATCTGAATGATCCCGGTCAACTGGCTATGGAAGTCGAGCAAGCGGTCCTTGCAAAGAATTTCTTGCCGCTGGAGTTCTCGTTGTCTGGGCCCAACGCTCTGCCTGACGGCCTGACCCTCGACCCGGCAACCGGTGAGATCAAAGGCATCGCGAAGCGGAAGGGCACGTGGACTGGCTTCAGGCTGACCGCCACCGAACTGAGCCCCGACGGTCTGTCTGCCACGTCTGACGCCTTCACGATCACGGTTAACGACCCGCCGCCAATCCCGGATGTCGTAGCCGTGAAAACGGAAGGCAACGTCAACGGCCCAATGCTGTCATCAGAACACCCGCTTCCTTTGCTGATCTCGATCCGCAATAGCCTCGTCGGTTTCGAAGACAGTGTCGTTTTTGACCGCATGGAGCCAAGTATCTCTGGCTTGAGCCTCAATACGACGACCGGACAAATTCAGGGTCGCCCACTCGAACTTTTCGATGGTGAGGTATCGATCTTCTATAAGGATGGTGGTGATCGAGAGGGTAAATTGATCATTCCGATGGAAATTCATCCTTATCCTCAGCTCGGGTCGTCGGCTTCGGTCTACGAAATCCCACGCCTTTCTGACGCGAAAAACCAAAATGTCATTGTGAAGTCGCTCAATGACGGCTTCTACAAGGGCGTCACCTGGACCGTCGATCCTTCTGGTGATCCGCTTCCTCTTGGTATGAAGCTGCTGGCCAAGGACGATGAAGTTCAGGTCATCCTGTCGACCAAGGAGGCAGTCAATTCCGAACGTCATGTGAAAATCGCTGGCACTAGCATTGGCAACGGCCTTCGTGTTCTGCACGAATTGACCCTGAAAACCATTGCGCCACTGCCTCTGGAACTCGAAATCCCGGACGAGGCGATGACGCGCATCTATCTGAATGGGCCGACAGGCGCTGCCGTTACACGGGATGTTTTCGAGCCTGCGGAATGGCTGAATGGTTCGTATGTCACTCCGTTGAGCTGGATGCTGGGTAAAAACCCAGGCTGGATGTCGATTGATAAGACGACAGGTCAGATCGTCGGTAATCCTCCGCAGATTGGCACCTGGCCTGTTGAACTGACAGTCCGCGATGCCGAAGGCACGGTCGCAACCGGTGTCGGTGCACCTGATTTCAAGGTGCGTGCAACTTTGAACGGGAATATTGGCATCCAACCTGGCGGCGAAGCGCTAGCGGTTCGCCTTAGTGAGACGATAGAAACCGGCATCCAGACTGCATCGAATGCGGTATCTCCGTATCGCTTCGAAGTTGACGATCTTCCGTCGACATTGGCTATTGATCCTGTCACGGGTGTCATTTCCGGTCGGTACGATACCGACGGTATGAAGACGCATTTCCTTTCGATAGTCGATGACCATGACCGAACGGCCATCCGGGAAGACAAACCATTCAAGATCAACGTCATTAAGCCGCTGAAACTTGATACGCCAATGGTCAACCTTCCAAGCAAGCTCTTGACCCCGGATCATCCGGTTACGGTTCAATTCCGTCCGGCTGTAAACATCATCGGCACTGTAAGCTACAGCATCGTTGGCGAGGTCCCTGGCACGCTGTTCTACAAACAGACGCTGACGAATGGTCGCTATGTTTATCGACATTATCCAGAGACCGGTGGTGTTGTCGAAGTTGTCCAGGAGGAGAACCAAACGGTTGCGGACGTCGAGGCCAGTCTCCCAACTGATCGACTGATTTTCGACACTTATCGCTTGACGCTTTTTGGCGTCCCATCAAAGGCCGGTGTATTCCCAGTTGAGCTTGTCGCCTATGACAATCACATGGATACGGGATACTCCGCCAACCCAAGCGATGTGACACGTGAAGCCTACAACATGGCTTCGCAAGAGCTGACGTTGACCGTCGAGGACAGGGCACCTCTGATCCTTTCCTCGCCATACACTCCTACCGTGGGCAAGCAGTACGACACCTCGGAAGCGGTTGTTGTCTTCTTTAATGGAGCTGAAAATAGCATTGGCCCGGTCGAATACACGTTGACCGGTGACATTCCTGGAACCCTCTATTACAAGACGGTCACGAGCCAAGGCGTGGCTGAATATCGCCAGACGGAGAATGGCGCTGTCGTCTCGGCCCAGGGGCCAGATGAAACCGTTGCACAGGCGGAATCCAGATTGGCTCCGGACCGGTTTGTATTCGATTCAGGTATCCTGCGCCTTGTCGGCGTCGGTTCTCGTGCCGGAAAGTTCCAGCTGACACTGCATGCTGAAGACAAACATGGAATTGTTGGACTTGATGGCAGCCCCCGGAACAAGGCCGAGGTTAGCTTCGAGATCGAAGTGTTGCCTGCGGAGTCCTTTAAGATGGCGACTACCATCGATGGACAGGCTGCTTCTTCGGAAACCCTCCACCAATTTACGTCTCAGGCAAAGATCACTAGCACTGTCAGCAACGCGGCCTATGGTCTCCCAGTGACGTGGACAAAGGTCTCTGGCGATCTTCCTGCCAACGTGACTGCCGCCACCGGTGCGACACAGCTCAGCTACCTTGGATTTCCAAGCGCAACTGGCACTTTTGCCGGAATTGTCTGGCAGGCGAAGGATGCCGCTGGTCGTGAGATAAACACGCCTTCGACGACCCTGACTGTTGGTGACCGCCTCCCGCTGGAAATTGCTTCCAGTAAAGCAAATCCAAGAACTATGATCGTGTACAGCACAGAGGCAGATATTCTGCTCTCCGGAAAGAACACGGCTATGGGAGAGCCGATTTTGCCGGGTGACTGGAGCATTAGCGGATTGGAAAATCTGCCTCCGGGAATGACCCACTACATTACGCCTGAGGGTGTTCGTCTCACGGGCACCTCGACTGTCATAGGCAGCTACTCAGGTGTCCGAGCAACGGGGCGTGATGCCCAGGGTGCACAGGCTAGCATCGATCTCCGGTTCGAGGTTATTGCGAACCCTGCTCCGATTGAACTGAACGTCTTCAATGTCAAGACAAAGGTTGGGTATCCGGTAAGGATGGAGCCTCCATTCGCTTCGGCCGCACTCTCTACGGCGAACACCTATGGTAAGCTTCGCTTCTACTCATATGACCTACCGAGCATCGAAGGTATTGAGGTGAACAGCGCCACCGGCTTTGTCGACGGCGAGTTCGAGACGGTGCAGAAACTGCAGTTCGATCTTTACGTCACGGACGAAACTGACCGCGTAACGTCAAAGCCTGTTCAGATCGACGTCATTCCAAACCTGCGACTGATTGCGCCTGCGCAATCTACGTTGGCTCAGGGTGAAATAATCAACGCTACGATTACGACAGACTACGCCATCGGCCAGGTTTCGTATCGTAAGGGGGCGGGAGTCTGGCCTGATGGTGTCGACGTCAATCCCCAAACCGGTGCCCTGACTGGAACGGTCTCGGCTGCTGTTGGAACGTATCCTGGTCTTACGATCATCGGCACAGACACATTTGGCGTTCACACAGACACCCAAGTGTCGAATGTGTTTGCGATCAATATCAGTGCTATCGATGCCGATCCCGTGATTTCCGACATTTCGGGCAACAAGCTCGTTTATGGAAAAGTTGGTATTGCTGGGTCGTTTACTCCGACAGTCCGCGACAGCAGGTACAACAGACCCTGGAACTATGCGGGCACGGTTTACACCCTCAACCACGACCTCTCGGCTTATGGTCTCTCTTTTGACAGCACCACCGGTAAAATCTCCGGAACACCGACGAAAGAAGTTGTCATCAACGATCTGGTCATGACAGTGACTTCTGAACGTGGCGACAGCGATAGTACGGCTCCTTTCTGGTTCGGTATCGCACCAGAGAAGGACATGGTGGCGGTTTCTGGTCAACGGTTCTCGGTCCGCAAGGGTCAGACCCTGCAAACAGATGCACCGAAGTTCGAAAACGCCATCGGGAAACTAACTTATGGCTATGTATCAGGTAATTCGGCGATTGGTGTTAATGCAACGACAGGCTCGCTGGTGTCTGGTCAGCCAACGAGCACTTGGACTGCCGGAGATTATCCGATCACCATCCGTGCGACAGACGAGTTCGGACGTTACGCCGATGCAGCCATCGTGCTCACGGCCTACGAAGCTCTCACCCTTGATGCGCCCGACATTTCGCTGGGAGTGGGCGAGATCGCAACCCGAAAGCTGTTTACTGTAAACGGTATTGGAGCACTCGATATAGCGGTCTCTGGCGTACCTTCATTCGTCGTTCTTGATAGCGCTACGCAGACTATCTCTGGAACCGTACCGGCGGAGGCTGTCGGAAACGCATACAATATTTCGGTAACGGTGACGGATGGTCAGGACGGCAGTTCAATCACGAAAAGCTTTATCATCCGTATATTCACAGCGAGGACATGCATCGCACCGAAAGTGGACAATCGTTACAACAACACCTCTCGGTATTGGATGGTGGGCTTCTGGAGCAACGTGCAGGGCAGCATAAGTCATACCGCGCGAATGGACCTAAAACTTGCGGACATCCGCTTCTATGACAGCAATGGCGATTGCTACATCCCAAGTCAAATCAAGACTTACTATAGCCAAGGCACCTATCTTGCTGCTCAGGCTGCGTCAGATGGCGATCCGACGACCACGTTTATTGACGGTCTCGGTAGTGCGATCTGGTTCGACTTTGGTGTAAACGTGGCCTTCTCCCATGCCGAAGTGACCATGGTCGGGAATACGGTCAACGATCTGCGTTCCGTCTTTGTCTGCCACGGACCTAATGACGGCTGGGGAAGCGGATTGCATTCCTATTGCTCTCCAACAACCACAACGTTTGCGCCGAAGGGTCAGATGTTCTCGCCAGGAGCTATGCACACTGTTCCTGCACTCTATGATCGATGGGTCCATCACACCCAAATCGACACCAGCAACGCAAACCAGTAAACTGGACGGCCCGGAAGCGGGCCTTCCTTTGTTCTCAGCGGCGTTCGGCGTTCTCTAGGGCCGGAATTGCGGGGCCATGCAGGAACACCTGCTGGCAGCAACGTTTTATGGACAGAGGCACTTAACTCCTTTAGGCTTTGGAGGAGAAAGGAGGTTCAGATGGATATCCTTATTAAATTTCCGCTTTCTGTGCCCGATGATTTGGGCACATTCGCCGAAGTCCGTCAGAATCTCGGCGATTTGTTTTTCCGTGACCTGCTTTCTGCAAAGAAAATTGCGCTTCTTGAAACCTTTGCGGCGAAGCATCCTGGGTCTCCAGAACAGCTGTCGGCGATGAGGGAGACCTTGAAAGGGGAAATCAAACTGATCGAGAAAGCCATGGAGATGAAAACCATCGAATTGATATCTGGCCAGGCCGACCATGAAGCCGTTTAGCGAATACAAAGCCTACGTTTCTGACGTTTTTTCATCTGTCCCGCAATGGCCGGACGTTCAAGCGCTACTCACCTACATCCAGGACAAGCCGAACACGAAAGTGGCCTATGGCGACTTGATGCTGGCGCTAAGGACCGATGACCCTATGCGAGTCCTTAGCGCGACCGTGATTTTGACGGGCGGCGCGATGCCTGTCATGAGGCCATATTTCCGGGTGAAGGCGTCTGACGGCACCATGCATGACGTGGCCAGCATTCCAAAGGCATGCCTCGATGGTGAGTATCCCTATACCCTGGAGGCCACGGGCGAGGTTATAAACCATGTTGCTGAACGCGCTTATACCGCATTCGAGATAGTGGCTTTTCGTCACGAACGGTTGAAACCGATTCAGTGTTGACATTAAAAGTCAACGAGATATGATGAACGTATCAGGAACGTTTTGAGTATTTGCGTTTGCAGGTTTCGGTTCAGACTAGGCTGGATTTATCGGCAAGGAATCATCAGTTCGATGATCTTTTCCACGATTACGCCGCGTTGATGAACAAGGTCGAGCGCACGATCCATGCCAAGCTTACGTCAGGTCGGGAATGGCGAGGGGACCTCGCTGTTTCCCTGTATAAAGAGTTCGGGATTTCTGCGAAACTCATCGAAAGTGCCTATTTCTCACTGCAAGGGAAGGTGCAGTCAGCGTCCGAACTAGCGAAACTCCATGCGACGGAGTTAGGTGATAAGATCGAGGTGAAAGCCAGATCACGCAGAAGACCAAAAAGCGCAAAAAGTGTCGCGAAAACTTGTTAATTGCCCTCCGGAAACTCTACGCCTGCACGGTGAAGTCCAGCATCTTGAAAGGTAAACTGGACGGCGCGAAGGCTGACAAAAGGGCCAAAGCTTTACAGCGGTATAAGTCCGAACTTGGCAAACTGCATGGTTTGAAGAAGAAGGTCTCCGAGCTTCGTTACGGCATAAAGCGCCTAAGCCACGATCTTCATCAGCATAAGCGGCGTCTGGAGACGCTGCGCCAGAAGCTGAAAAAAGGTTCGCCAGGATCAAAAATCCCTCAATCTGTTTCGGATCGAAAGCGCTGTTCAAGGCGCAATTCAATCTGGAAAAGAACGGCTTTGCCTCGCATGCGGAATGGCGTGCTGCATGGGTCGAAGCTCGCAACTCGACGTTCATCATCGAAGGCCTGGCGTCGGCTGAGTTCGGAAACCAGTTCGCAAGGCTGAAGCCTCGCGAAGACGGACTGTTCAATCTGGAACTGAGACTGCCAGAGGCGCTGAGACAGCGTGCCACCAAGGTCAAAGTAGTCCGGAAGAAGGGCGTATATCTTGCGACAATCAATGGCCTGTCGTCAGCCACAACGCGGAGCTTTTACGCGAAGCGCTGACCGGCGAAACGTCCGTGGCCGTCCGCTTCAAGCATGACGATAAGGGTTGGCGGGTTTGTGCTTCGTTCAAAGTTGAGCATGAACGGGCCGTCGAGGATTATTCCTGCGGAGCCATCGGTGTAGACCTCAACGCTGGGTTCGTCTCTGTCGCACGAACCGACCGGTTCGGCAATGTCGTCGAGACGTTCGACATCCCGATGGACACCTACGGAAAGAGCCAAGGTCAATCTGCCTCAATCGTCAAGCAGGTCGTAGTCCAGATCATCGAGTATGCGAAGAGGCACGGACTGCCCATCGTCAGCGAGAACCTGGACTTCTCAAAGAAGAAACGTGCTCTCAAGGATGAAAGTCCGCGCTACGCGCGCATGCTCACCTCGTTTGTCTACAGCGCCTTCGACGCTGCACTGGCATCCGCCTGTGCTCGTCACACTGTCTTCCATCGCAGGGTAAACCCTGCCTACACATCCATCATCGGCCGCACGAAGTTCGCCTCACGTTATGGCTTGAGCATCCATGCCGCCGCAGCACTTGTCATTGCCCGCAGGGCAGTGAACCTGAGCGAAAGGCTCCCTCTGTCGTTCAAAGAAAGGGTTGTCACCCTTCCTCTGAACGACGCCCACCATGTCACCCTCGAACTACCTGCAAGGAAGAACCCCGGCAAGCAAGGCGTCGGAACGAGGCATGTATGGTCGGATTGGAATGAGGTGAACAAGACGCTCAGACGTGCGCATGCAGCGCGCAGACCGTCGAGGCGGGAACGTCGTCGATCCATCCCTGTGATGGGACGGAATGACCTTCATTCCATGGTCTGCAGGAGCAGACGGGACGTTCTCGAAAGCTCTTCCGAGCCATCAGGCCCACGGGTTGGACCTGGTGCGATGGTGTCAACGGTTAAACGCTGACATTCATGAATTCGTGGATTGGTCTTTCAACCGGTCGTGACGAATACCCGAGATAGTAGACTTCAGTACGAACGCCTGAACAGTTTATCGCGTCGGTCGCTGCATCTGTTTCAATCGTTCCCTCTCGCGCCTGGATATCGGCAAGGAGCTGGTGGACTTGGACTTGCGCAATGCTTTGCGCGCCCTCCACACCTCCACCTCTTCTGCTGTGAGCCGTGGCGGAATGAATCTGGCTTGCCCTTCTGGCAAGGAAGCATGATTGACTATGGCGTGAGCGATTGCCGCTTTTGTCGACGTCGCTGCTTGTTTAGATGACTTACTCTTCACCGTTTTTGTTTTCGATTTCCAGGTGAACGGCTTCTTAGATTTGTTCTCCTGCTCCCGCTGGGCGCGTGCCGTAGCAAGCTTACGGGCCTTTCGAAGGTGCTGGACAATCGTGTTTCTGAGCGATGAACGCTTTGCTGTCCTATCATCCGTATTTACAGCCTCAACCCATGAAGATGTCAGGCCCTGGTACGTTAATTTTCGGACAATTGTGACCAGGAGCTTGCGTCGTTCCCAATCGTTGATCGCGGAGTTGATCCGGCTACTATTTGCCTCTTCCAGATCACTCCAACGGCATTCAGGGTTACGCATGAAGGCGTCCAGATTGCTCAGAATGAGCCTTGAACGTTCACTATCCCCTAACTCTGGAAGCTCGCTGAAAATACGTTGCCAATCTTCCTCGCTTCTTACGATCAAACTCGCTCGCTCTTTCGGGACCCGAAGATTGCGAATTTCGAGCAAGGTGCGAATGATCAGGCTCCGCAAACCCATATGGCTGTGCGTTACAGCATCAAGTGGCAGTGTCGATGGCCAATCCTTTGACAGCCCGAGTTCTTCAAAAGCACTGATGAGCCGACGCAGCGTTTCATCCTGGTTCCATCTGCGCACCGTGGCCTGCAGCGAATTAGGTGGATATCTGCCTTCGGGATCGTCAGCTACGTCAAGACTCACGTTCTGCATGACCAGCAGCAGGCTTTGGACAGATAACTTGAAACGTTCTCTAACTTTAATGTCCGGCACAGCCTGAGTGATGCTCTGCCAAATATTCTCAGACCACGATGCGGACACTGCAAAAATCCTCAAAATGTGTATATCCCGGGCAACATAAACATCATCATCGTCAAGTCAACCTCTGGATGAGATTCGATCCAAATCTCGGAGATTTTGAGTTGTAGCTCGCTGTTTTCGAGCGTCCTCTCGCAGAGAACTTTATTCATCTCCGAGATTCGGAACAAAGGATCAAAATATTGATATGTCGAGAAGAATTAACTTGCGGCTGTCAGATTTTCAGTGTTCAGTTTTGCTGCTTCAAGGGGTTTTGCGATGACATATGGTAGTATTTCCTTCGACGTGGATGAGCGGGCGCTTGTTGAAGGACTTCTTCAAGACGCAATTTTGAAAAACACTACTTTTCTGGCGGCTGCCCAGGATGACGCAGAAGCCAGTTTTTATAACGGTGTTAGGCCGTCCCTCCAGTCTTTGCTGGAAGCTGTTCAACAAAGCTCGGGAACAACGCCATTCTCGGAAGAGCAGCTGAGAATGTTGAAGGGCCTGTTGGCATCTTCTTACACAGAGTTTCGCGATATCTACCAGAAAGCGCTCGAAAACGCCTTGCCAATGCTCAACGACCTCAAGCGACAATGGGCAATTCGTGGTGGACTTTCAGCAAAGCTCGATGCGCCATTTTCGGCGGACACTTCGTGTGACGCAGAAGAAGGGCTTTTTGAGGAGGAACAGACTGAATACGGGAGACTGCCGGACACGATGCCATAGCTGATGATAACTTGTATCATTGACTAATAGGCTTGCAGGCTTCTGTTTTTCGGATCACGCTAGCTTATGTCCAAGAGCTACCCGCAAGGAAATCCATGGCTAGGTTCGAGGAAGTTAAGAGATCGAAGTCCCGCTCGATTTGGGATGAAAATGTGGACGACGAGAAGGTGAAAAAGCTGTCCAAGGAGGACAAGCACAAACTCTTTCCCAATGATTACGCTGCAGATGGTAGCCCGTACGGCGACTATTGAAAGCGAGAAGTGAGTGGTCAAGAAGGGTTTTCGAATAGGAGAGCAATGTACTCAACAAAGGAGTTACAAGGCCCGATGAAAAACGAGACGCTGCTGTCGCCAACGGCTCTCAGCAATGTCCTGGCTGCCGGTGCGGTAGGATTCGTCGGCGGCTACCTCTCCAGGCAGACCATATAACAAAAATCCCCCACCCGGATGTTCCGAATGGGGGTCAGCAATATGCTGAGTTGGTGCGTTTGCAGTAGGAGAACCAAACGCGGTGCTGAATCAGAAGTTGGTCATCTTCGATTCAAGACGGCAGCCGTAGCTGTAATTCTGTGTGCGGACGAGGTCGCCGTAGCGATCCTTGCAGATAAAGGTTTCGCCGGAAGCCCGCGCGGCCTGCGAAAGCTTGGCGTTCACGCGGCGCACGCAATTGCCGTCGACCTGTCCACGGTAGCGGCAATCTGCATAGAGGTCATAGGCCGGTGCGCCCGGATCGCGCTGATATCCGCCGTATTCCTGATATTGAGGCTGGTAACGCTGTGCCGACTGCGTAGACATGCCCGGGATGCGAACACCGAACATGTTGGCAGCGATAGATGCCACGCCCGTCATGAGTTCCGCGCCGCCGCCATTGCCGCCGTCGACGTATCCGATCAGTTCGTCACCGTTATTCGGATTGCGATCACGCGAGCCAGCGTTAGCCGGGGATGCAATGGCGCAAGCCGCCACCAGGCCGAGTGCAAGGATTTTGGAAATGCGCATTGGGTAACTCCCTGTGTTGAACATGAGAGGAGTTAACCACCACTATGTTGACATTTCAATTGACAAAGGAGTTCTTCCGGAAAACGGTCGGAAGTATGCCTAACAAATGGTTACCGCAGGGATGCGACAGCATATTCCTCGACATCAGTTGAGGTTCGCTCGATGAGCGCCTCAGCTTCCGTGCTATAGTGCAGTTCAGCGATGAGGTCGTATTCCTGCAGGTCTGAATCCTTGATTTTGGAAATCAGGTCATCCGCAAGTTGCTTGGACCCCATTAGAAAGACGACAGCGGTTTCATTGCCGCCTGTTCTGGAAGCGGTCATGACGATGTCGGTGAATTGCTCTAGCGCGCTTTTGGCGACTGGATGATCCCAGGTCTGCAAGGAGACAAGTGTCTGCTTGCAGACAGCAAGTTCAAGTGCAACGGTCTCTTTCAGCAATTCAGCCGCAGAAAAGCCCCTTTGAGCATTCTCGACGGACAGGTGGCTCTTCGAAATTTTCTCAAGGTTCTCGTTTCGCACTCGGAAAATTCCGTCATGCACCTCGTTCAGGTCAGCGTTGAGATTAACCAGGGTTCGGTTTGTTCCCTCAATCTGGTCATCGATCTTTCCGACAGCGATGGTGCCACTTTTGAAGGTTCTGGTTCCTTCTAACCAGGCGGATACGTTGCCGATCACCTTGCCGAAGAGGTTCCTGGAAGATGCTTCCTTCTCGTCGATCTTGTTTTGATAGAGAGCCCATACGAAAGGATTCTCGATTTTCATGATACTCATGCGGACCTGGTGTCTGTCTCGCAGCAGGCGGAGTTGTCTCTTCACCGCAAGGATTTCGTTCCCTATCTGCTTTGCCTGTCTGAGATCACGTTGATGATCAGTGTCGGTGTCAGTCTGAGCCTGCACCGTCTTCACGAAAGCATCGTGCTCTGACTTGGCTTGATCAAGAGCGCCAAGCTGTTTGCCGAAAAGGGTTGTCGCTAGCCGCAAACGCTCCTGCGCATCTTTTACGGCTCGTTCTGCTGCAGCCACAGCATCATTATAGGCAACAAATATATGTGAACCACTCGACAAAGCTGTCCGTGCAGCACGATTGATCAGGCTATGAAATTGCTCAGCATTGTCCTGGAGTGCTCGTTCTACGGCCATCGTCTCCGCACGCGCCTTCTCTCTCGCAATGGCGGCCGGAGTGCGTAGGGTAACGACGTTATTCTGATGGTGCTGTACGGTAGTCATTTGCTCTCCAATGACGACGGCCACTCAATATGAATGATCACAAAACCTGCATGTTGCAAGGGGCCTAGTCGAATGTCGGAGAAGGAGTAGTGGTCGCTGATAGACGACGACGATGAGGAGGACGAGGTGTCCTGAGGCGTCGCATCGATGATGGCATCCAGAACTTGGTCAGTCTTACTGAGAACATTGCCACGAGCAAGAATTCCTTACGGATGATCGACAGGCAGTCTTGCAACTCCGTTCGGAACGTCGCCATAATTGAATAGCTTTGTGAGACCGCGAGATAATCCAGGCAGTCGAGGACACTCTTCGACCACCTTAAGCGCGCTGTAAGCACGCGGACCTCCGGCTGAAGCCGTTACCTGGACGCAGGTGACATTCCGAAACTGACCCGTTTTTGGGTCAGTTTCGGTTTTACCCAATTTTGGGTCACAGGAGAATGAATGATTGATCAAGAGAACGAAGTGTTTGCTGCGCTGGTGAGGATCATCGACCCTCGCGCCTACGATATTTGGGAGGCGGGCAACCTCGATCCAGGGTCCACGTCCGATAAGCGCTGGAAAGCCGCCAAGGATAAGGCAGAGGCAATCCTGCGCTTAGTTGAGAGCAGTTCAGCTATTGATGCCGATCCCCTTTCATCGGGGCATCGCGAATGCCCATTCTGTGGCGGCAAACCTCGTCTCTGTGATCCGAGCTATGATGGCCCGGCAGACTGCTGGGATACCTATGTTGAATGCAAAGAATGTGATGCCCGATCTCCGGGGGTAATTCGAGAGCATGGGGACGATGAAGAATGGGCAGTTGGCGAGGCCTGGCTCCAATGGGACCGGCGTGTCGTCGACGACGCCCGGTTGCTTACCAGCACATCCGAAACCTTCATAAAAGCCCTGGACGCTGTCGTCAGCGATACCGATCTGGCCACTCGTCTTTGGGCCTCTGTGCTTTCTGTCGCCGGGACAAAACCCATCGGTTGGACACAGCCTGGGGAAATCGAGCGGGTTCAGTCCGGTGAAAGTGATGTTTCTGCTCAGTTCTGGCCGCGCCGAGACATGAGCACCACTCGATCCATGCTGGCGCAGTTTGGTATCAGACACGAGGTCCCAGATGATGTCCCGCTTTTCGCCGCCCCCATCACCGCGATGATGTCCGACGCAGTCTCGCCGACCGTTGCCGACCTGTCCTGGTCAGTAGGCGGTGAGGGTGACGAAGAGACCCACTTCGTGGAGACAATCATCGGAAGATATGCGGCCTGGATAAAGAAGGAAGAAGCGCACGTTTTCGTCCCTGGGGCCATTCGTAGTCAGGTCGTTGGCTCGATGATTGAAGACGCACTGCAATTTGCTCAGAGACACTTTGCAGAGCGAATATTAGATCAGCTGAAACGATGATTTGGCGCGATTTCTTTCGGATACTCGATGAAGGCAGGGTATCAAGGACACAGCCCGTTTCCGGATTGATATGGTCCAGCCCAGAGAAAGAAGCGACGGCTCGACGTCTTTGTGTGCGCTGACAGCTACTTCGTGCGCTTAGGCCGGAACTTCTCGCATTTGCAGCCCTTGCTCTCCGGATAATCGTCGGGCGTTACTCCGCAATCGAAGCCGCCATGCAGGTGAGCGCCAAGCGGATGCCCGCATTTGCATATGCGTTCAAAGTTGTTGTCGAAGGCGAATTGCCCGGTACCCGGATCGCGAACCTTACGTTTTCCCGAACTCATCTTTTTCCTCTTCGGTCAGGCAATCGTCGCAGGAGCCGCCGTTGTCTGCCTCGATGAATTCCAGCATGCAGCTTTCAAACCAGTGTTCGCAGCGCTTGCAACGCTCAACATTGACGTCGAGCAGCTTGTCATCCCAGTCAGGGTCCTCGGGAAGGTCCAGAGCATCACAAGCCATGAGGATAGATGTGCAAGTACCCACAAGGTATTCACCCATCTTCTCGATATCGGCTCGCGTGATTTCTTCGCATTTGATGTCGCCGGGCATAAGCGCATTCTTTCAATGAACAACTACGACAAAACTAAACAAATTCCGCAAAATGTCAACATTTCAGTTTTACGCGCAACTCCTTGCTGTCAGCCTTATGATTGTTGACATTTTGACCTGCGCCTGTATTTTGCGGGGACAGGTCAAAAATAGCGATCAAGGAAATCCGAATGTCCTTTCTGAACCAGGTTGCGTTTCAGGGTATGAAAGTCGTCATGAAAATGGATGAGGAAGCGCGTGGCCAGGGCCGCAAAGGACCTCCAGACGGCGCGACCGGCATGCTCCTCAAGCGCACTCGTTATATCGAGTATCGTCAGCGTTATGGCCATGATCGCTCGGTTTCAGAGCCCGGCATTTATGAGCGGGACGGAGCCTGGCTTGCTGTCATGGATGATCCGACGCTGGGCGACGTGATCGACGGCTTCGAAACCCCATTGATCCTCGCTGGCAGCGATTTCGATGTGCATGAAAGTTCTCGTGCGGAATATCAGCGTCGACGCGATGAGCTGTGGAATGAACCGGTAAATCTCCTGAAGACGATCAGCTCGTTCGATCAGGAGGCAATTCTCGACAATCGCGTTCGTACTGGGGACCTTCCGGAGACGAAAGCCTGGCAGCTCGACACCCTGATCCCGCTTGACGGATTGCGCGATGAAGACAGCGATCTCCGTTTCGTCGTGACCAGTGTGGCCTACCACGCCGACGTGCTGCACTATGACGTCATGGCCTTTAATCATGAGGGACGCAGCTGCTTCTCAACTGCTTTCCGTGACGAGGATATCAAGGAGATCGTTCGCGGGAACCTCTGGAAGTCCGAGCATAACGAACCCCTCGTGTTTTCCGATCTGAACGAGGAGGCCACATTCGCAAAAGGACTTGGCAAGTGCCATCAGTTGGTGAACCCGGCATCTGATCTTTACAAGTGGACGCTCGACGAATTTTCTGAGGCGGTGAAAGCTGATCTCGCCGACGGAATGACGAACAGTTTTATTCCGTTCACGTCGACCCAAAGCATCCGGGCGTTTCGCTTCACGGATCGCGAACTTGGCGAACGCGTGCGGCAGGAGACGATCAAGGGGTTCGATCTCGATCACTTCCCGACCGCAGCGTAACGGAGTTCCTGATGGGTGAAGCGCACGATAAGGCGATTGCGGCAACAGTCGACAAATGCCGGGAGAACATGAAGCTCAACCTGACAGCAAAGCAGGTTGGCTCCATTGTGAAGACCTACCTGAAAGAGGTCGGTGCCAACAAACCGATTGGCTGGTCCTGGCAGCTGATGCTGCGGGGAGAAGTCATCAAGGAAGGCGTTATCTGGGACAGCAAGAAGCCTGACCTCAAGGATACGGTGCCGGGCGTCAATTTCGAATATTTGCCCCTCTACGCGCTTCCTGGCCGGGATGCAGACTCTGGAGAGAAATAGACCGCATGATAATCTCTGTTGATAGAGAAGCCGATTTCATTGATGTCCTGAACTCGCTGCCGTACGGGAAGAAGTTGCTTTTTGGCAAACTGCGTGGAAATCACGTGCAGCCCTCCTATGAAATCCGCTTCATGGGAACGGCCGGAGGAGGGCAGTTCGGCATGGCGGAAATCAATTTCCTTAATCAGCGTGGCAGTGGCATCTACACGCGGGATGCGGAGGAGGTCTTTATTCGAGCCGTCGACATCGAACGTCGAGGCGGTGACGAATGGTATCTTGTCGATGATGTCGAGCACACGCTGCATACGTCATACTGAAAGAGCAATCGTAATATGAGGAGTTTTGCCGCCAGGAGATTTCCTTGGCGGCATTCTCATTTCGAGGAAATATGGGTTTCTCCAGTGGTTGTCTGGGAGTAAATCGGGCAATCGCATCTGATGAGGAACTTGATTTTAATTCCTTGACGGTTCTCTGAACTCCTTATATCTCTATCCACAGTCCGTGGCTAAGCCGCGCTTTACCAACCGTCCTTTAAGGAGCCCGGACCATGTCTATCGTTCTCGTGGCGAACACGCCGCATTCTGCTGCCCTCATTATTCCTGCAATTGCTGAATTGCATCCCAATGCGGGGCCTGTCATCACTATCGTCGCTACTCACACAGCTTTCGCTTTTCCTGAGAAAACGGCCTACAGCGAATTTCCGATCATTCGAGATGTTGAACGCGAACCCTTTTTGACTGGCCACGGTTTCGCACCGCGCCGCAAAACAACGCCGATTTCCAGTGACGAGGTTATTGAAGAACTTTGCCAGGCGTCGGCAGTTTACCTGTTCAATCCCGAACCAGAAGGTTTTCGGTCTCATTATCATGCAACACTGATGGTCCGGTCCTGGAATAAGGACGCCAAGATTCGTGTAATCGAGGATCACCCGTTGCATCCGAGCGTCACAATCCGCGCAATCGAAACTGCAGCATTGATTGAAGATTATCAGCCTGTCCTCGATGCTGTCGCCATTGGTGAACACTTCGACTTCAATTTCCGCCTCAACAGTTATCCCCTCGTCACTAAGCTCTTCGAGCGCGCAGGATCAAAAGCCTGGTGCAACATGAGTGCTGGCGCGCTCCAACTGCTGCTTTGGTTCCGATCCCGGGAGAAAGGCAAGGGACGTCGTTCGTTTTCTTCGAAGGAGCTGGCAATCAAGGTGAAGCTTTGGGAAGGCTCAGGGAAGTTCGCGCGTGTCGATAGCTTTGGACGCAGAGTTTCGCTCCAGCCGGGCTTCCATTACAATGACCCTGTGGACGAGCTTAGCGGAATGAGGCTCCTCGATGATGAGTCGGAACGACTGCGCCTGTCATCGACGGGCCGCTTCGTCGCTGACGCGTTTCCATCCATTTGCCACGATGACGATCTCCCTTTTAGGGTCGAGGCGTGGAAGCGCCTGCCACTCGCAGAAGCTATCAGTGAGATTAATTCGTATCTCATGAACTTCTTTGCGTTTCACCAATCCGTCACCGGCGATAACTCTTCCGAAGAATTTTTCTGCAGGAAAGGAGCGTAAGATGAGAATCGCCCTTATCTGCGAAAAACCGTCGCTGGCAAAGCGTGTGATCGACGAACTGCTTTTCATCGAGCCTGATATGGATCGCTCTGCCTTTGTCGTGGGCTGGGCCAACGAATTTTATCATCTTAACTCGGCCTTTGCCATTCCGAGGGGGCAGACCTATCAAAGCTTCCCGATGACCCGTGAAGCAGTCTACAAACCCATCACGTTCGACGGGAGATATTTCGACAGCGAGACCCTGATGTCTGCCCGCAGAGGGATTTCTGCGAGGTACAATAGCAAGATTGACAATGACGACTTCCTTTCCAGCGTAAAACGAGCGGACGTCGTTTATATTGCATGCGACGCTAGTCCGTCGGGATATCATGTGCAAATGCGGGTTCTCGACTGGCTCAAGTCCCTTGATGCCAATTTCGTCATTAAGCATTTTCCCGTCATGTCGTTGGTTTCGTCTGACCTTTATCATGGCCTCGTCAATGCCAGGGAGATCGACAATCTCGCTGAACACGCGCAACTGAGCCTTGTCCGTAGGCATTTCGACTACAATTACCTGCTCAACGCCTATCCGATTATGGGTATGACATTCGAAAAAGCTTTCGGCAAAAGGCTTGCATGGCCGCTCTCAAAGCACGAACTGCAGGTCTTGTATTTCATGAGACACGGAAATTCTTTGACCGAAAGCGATCTTTTTGACGTGATGAAACGCTGGAAAGGCACTGGCAGGTACGACACCAAAGGCTGGGACAGCTATTATGGGATCGGAAACAGCGCCTCGCGTTCGGATATCATGGGCAACCTGAAGGCCCAAGGATTGCTGGATCGTGCGGGAAAACATTCACTTGTCATCTCTTCCAAGGGCGAGCGGCTGCTGCGGTTCCTCCACCCAGATTGCGAAGACCCTGACCAGGTCATGCGTATCTATTCCTGGGCTCAGTTGCCAATCGAGGTGGCAAAGGAGAAAGTTGACCGCTACATAAAGACTTTCTTTGGCAAGCAGAAGCGTTTCCTGTCAAAAGTGCAAATGGACTCGAATATGGAGTTAGAGAATGTCTGATCGGAAAACACTGGATTTCAAAGCGATTGAAGATTGGGCGCTGGCGCATGGTTTTCACCAGACACCAGACAACAATCTTTCTGCTCGACATGGAGAAGGCTCTGTTCTTATCGAGTTTCTGAGCCGTGATCTTCGCGTTTCGGCAGTAAGGGGCGAGCATCATCAACGGCTGATCACAGCGCATCCGAAGCAACTTCATATCGATGAGAACGATATGTTGCAGGGAGCGGGCCTGTTCAGCCGGTTCTACACCAGCTACCGCGACGACCATCGCGAGCGTCCAGAAAGCGCCTTGGTGCCGGTTTGGTTCGGCGAAAAGGTTCGGGCGATGATCGCCGAGCATATCGCCAAGGAAGAGCAGGAAACCCGGCTTACGCCGATTGGCCGGTAATCGATATTCGAACAAGTAAGGTCGCCAATTCCTGACGCCTACATACGATAGCCGCTGGGCTCGTACTCTCCGAACGGTCTGTTGAGAAGGGCCACAGCCTCAGGCGCTGTGAAGACGCGGTTGCGCGAGTATCCAGTCTTCTCCGTCAGAATCCCGATCTCGACCAGGTTCTTCATGGCGGTAGAGGCCGATTGGAAAGAGACGTCGAGAAGCGAAGCCAAGCGTCCGGCCGTCAGAACGGGATATTCGTGCAGTATGTCCAAGGCGCGGAGAGCCGTTGATCCTGCGCGCCACTTGTCGCGGCGCAGCCAGTCGTCACGTAGTTCAGCGAGATCGCTCCTAAGCCTCTTCAGTTCGTAGACCGATTCCTTGATCGCGTTGGCCATGAACACGACGAGAGGCGAATAATCCATGCGCTGCTGCGCGGCCTTCAGTCCATCGTAGTATCGCTGTTTGTTCTCCTCGATGAAGGAGGACAAATAGACGGGCTCGTGACCTTCGGCAGCCATCATGACAGGAAGCAGCAGGCGGCCTACACGACCGTTGCCATCGCGGAACGGATGCACCCCCTCGAAATGCGCGTGAGCAACCGCCATCCGGGTGATGAAGTCCTGGTTCATCATCTGCATGCCGTCCCCTTGAAGATAGCGGATATGGTCCTCCATGCACCCCTTTACGAATTGTGGAGGTGGCGGATTGTAGGTCGACTGGCTGATGTCTCCGCCGCCAATCCAGACAGGCCTGTTACGGAATTGACCTTTCGGATCGCGATAGTCCGCGTCAGATTTCATGGTCGCGGCGTGGAGGTCACGGATTAGGTCGAGATCGAAGATAGCCGAGCCGAGTTCTCGGGCTCTGGGCACAACAGTCTCCAGGGCGATAGCGTAGTCTCGGACCTGATGCGTCGCATCGTTCTTTGAGCTGTCTTCCTCCTCTACGAGAAGAAGTTCATCGAGCGTACTGTTGGTGCCTTCGATGGACGAACTGCTGAGGGCTTCCTTGCGGACCGGGATGCGGGTGAGCAGATAATTGTCCGGGAGGGTACTGGCGATGACAGCGGCCTCTTTTAGCGCAGCGTGCGCGTCGCTGACGGCAACAGCGACACCCTGGAGCGGTATGCTGTCTTCGGAGGGTGCTGCAGGAACGACGCCGTAATGGGCGTCATGCGGCTCACCAAAACGCTGGAGCGTCTGGCGCACCGCCTCGGAAAGATTGTTCCTGTTCATCCCATCATCCTTTAAGACATACTGTCGGTGAGGCTCCATATTCAAAGTTATGGCGCTAACCTTGAATAAGATACTGCGTCGGCCTGCCATATTCAAGGTTTCAGCCAGCTTCAGTAGTGCGTTGGCAACCGACAACAGCGGCATCGATTGCGCGGTTGCCGACGCTTAAATTGGTTTCTCGACCCGGGCGCTACCTGCGTCGAGGTTTTTTGGATTTGTCCACGGAACCCTGGTCGGGCGTGTTTTTTCGTGGATTCAACACTGCTGCTGCTGCTGCTGCGGCTTCTCGCGTTATGAGCATCCAGTCGTTTGCCCGCACGCATCGCAGAGCAAACAAGACCCATTTCGCCTCATTTGGTAGCTCTGACAATTTGTGCAGCAATCACCCGTAAAGCCTTGAGCCCGGTAAACGGCCCGTTTGTTATCGACCGTCTTATCGCCAACCTCCTGCGTACTCACGCTGCTCAGTTCATGACCGCGATCTGCAAACAGATGCTCTGGCAGGGCAGGGAACTGCACTGGACCACGACTGAAGCCTGATGATGCAGAGGTCTTGAACAGCTGTTCGATATAGCTGGCTTCGCTGCCCTCTTCTGGGACCAGGTCTGTCAGCGACGGCTTTTCCGGCTTCACATGAGCGAGATCGTCCCTGTCGAGATAGGATACGGCCAGCTCCCGGAAGATATAGTCAATGATTGATGTCGCGTTCTTGATGACGTCATTGCCGATGACCAGCCCGCCAGGCTCGAATTTCGTGAAGGTGAAGGCTTCGACGAACTCCTCCAACGGGACGCCATGCTGCAGGCCGAGCGAGATCGCCATGGCGAAATTGTTCATCATTGCCCGGAAGGAGGCCCCTTCCTTATGCATATCGATGAAGATTTCCCCGAGCGCGCCGTCTTCATATTCCCCGGTGCGCAGATAGACGTTATGGCCGCCGACCTTTGCCTTTTGGGTGTATCCCTTTCGCCTATTCGGCAGCTTTCGCCGTGCTGGCAGCCGCTCCACGATCTTTTCGACCACTTTTTCGACGATCTGGACGACACGCCTTTCGCCTGTGACTTCCGGCTCGTCTCCGGCCATATCATCCAGTCCAAGTGATGCTGACAGTGGCTGAGATAGCTTTGACCCGTCCCGGTAGAGAGCGTTAGCCTTGAGACCGAGTTTCCAGGACATCCAGTAGGCGGCCTTCACCTCTTCAATGCTGGCATCTGCGGGCAGGTTAATCGTCTTCGAGATCGCACCGGAAATGAACGACTGGGCAGCGGTCATCATCTTGATGTGGCTTTCTGCCGAGAGATACCGTTTTCCGTTCTTTCCGCACTTGTTCGCGCAATCGAAGATGGGGAGGTGCTCTTCCTTCAGACCGGGAGCCCCTTCAATCGTGCCCGCACCCGTCACATAGAGGTTGGCAGCATCGATCTGATCCTTGTTGAAGCCGAGGAATGCCAAAAGGTCGAAATCGCTGCGCTCCGAAGCTTCGGCAGGAACGTTCATCCGTTCAAAAAAGGCATCGCCGAGCGTATACCGGTTGAAGATGAATCTGATATCGAAGGCATTCTTTGCCGCCTCCTCAAGACGCTTGGCTTCGTCCGGGGTGAACATTTCGCTGTTCGCCTTGGCGAACGGGTCCAGGTAGGGCGCGCCCTTGAGAGAGCCGTGACCGGTCGCGTAGCTGGCAATGCGTCTGATCTCGCCCTTGCCGTATCCCAGGCGCTGCAAAGCTTCCGGAACCGACTGGTTGATGATCTTGAAATAGCCACCACCGGCCAGTTTCTTGAACTTGACGAGCGCGAAGTCCGGTTCGATGCCGGTCGTGTCGCAATCCATGAGAAGACCGATGGTGCCCGTCGGAGCGATGACCGAGACTTGAGCGTTGCGGTAGCCGTGAAGCTGTCCAAGTTCAAGGGCGCGATCCCAGGCGGCTGACACCATGTCAGCAACGCTGCTCTGCCGTAGGTCGGCAGGCTTGAATGGAGTTGGCCGTACGCTCAATTGCTCGTAGTCGCCCAATTCTCCCGCATTATGCGCACCAGAAATACCGTAAGCAGCCCGTCGGTGGTTGCGAATGACGCGCAGCATGTCGGCGGCGTTTTTCCTATAGCCCGGGAATGGGCCGAGCTTCTTCGCGAGCAGGGCAGACGTAGAATAGGCGGTGGCCGTCAAAATGCTGGAAACTGCTGCCGAATAGGCCCTGCCTTCGTCGCTGTCGTAGGCAATGCCGTTTGCCATCAGGAAGCCACCGAGATTCGCAAACCCTAGACCCAGGGTTCGAAACTCATAGGACAGTTGCGCGATCTCCCGGGAGGGGAACTGTGCCATGGCGACGGAGATTTCCAGAACGATAGTCCAAAGACTGCAGGCGGTCATGAAGCTCTCGACATCCAGAAGCCCATCAGCCTGTCGGAACCGCATCAGATTGACCGAGGCAAGATTGCAGGCGGTGTTATCGAGGAACATGTACTCAGAGCAAGGATTGGATGCCCTGATCGTGCCGGACGCGGGACATGTATGCCATTCGTTGATCGTCGTATCGAACTGAAGACCCGGGTCGGCCGACTGCCAGGCGGCCTCTGCGATCTTGTCCCATAAGGTGCGTGCGGGGAGGGTCTTGGAGACTTTTCCATCAGTGCGGCGGATCAGGTTCCAATCCGCATCAGCCTCGACGGCGTGCATGAAGGCATCGGGGACACGCACCGTATTATTTGAATTCTGGCCAGAGACAGTTTCATAGGCTTCCGAATCCCAGTCGATTGTGTAGGTCTGGAACTTGATGTCGTGGACGCCTTGACGGGCCAACTGCAGGACGCGCCCAATATAGCTTTCCGGGATCATGCTGGCGCGTGCCTTTGAAACCGCATTGCGAAGCTCAGGATGCGCCTTGGGCTCGAATGGGTGTTCCAGTTGCTCTGTTGCAACGGCGGCCTTCAGGAGGGTTCTCAGGTGCTTTTCGGCAATCTTCGAGCCAGCGACGATAGCCGCCACCTTTTGCTCTTCAGCGACCTTCCATTCGATGAACTCTTCGACATCTGGATGATCGATGTCGACGATGACCATCTTCGCCGCGCGGCGCGTCGTGCCGCCTGATTTGATTGCGCCAGCCGCACGGTCGCCGATCCGCAGGAATGAAAGAAGCCCCGACGACTTGCCGCCGCTGGACAAGGCCTCGTTCTTTCCCCGCAACGAGGAGAAGTTAGAGCCGGTGCCGGAGCCGTATTTGAACAGTCGCGCTTCCCGGGTCCAAAGGTCCATGATGCCACCCGTCCCGACCAGGTCGTCATTCACTGACTGGATAAAGCAGGCATGGGGCTGTGGGTGTTCATGGGACGATGTCGATTTTGTCAGTTTGCCGGTGAAGGGGTCGACATAAAAGTGCCCCTGGCCGGTTCCGTCGATGCCGTAGGCCCAATGAAGGCCGGTGTTGAACCATTGCGGCGAGTTCGGCGCGACCATCTGGTTGGCGAGCATATAGACGATCTCGTCATAGAAGGCCCTGGCATCTTCCTCTTCAGCGAAATAACCGACCTTCCATCCCCAATAGCACCACGTACCAGCAAGGCGATGAAAAACCTGCCGTGCACTCTTCTCGCTGCCAAACCGGTCTTTTTCCGGCATTCCGGCGAGAGCCTCTTCGTCAGGAATGCGCCGTTGCAGCCAGGATGGAACTCCATCTTCCGCGACCGCTTTTGTGGCTGCCGGAACGCCCTGTCTGCGAAAATATTTCTGGGCGATAATGTCGACCGCGACCTGAGAGAAGTTCTCTGGAACCTCGATATTATCGAGAGAGAAAACCACAGAACCGTCGGGGTTACGAATTTCGCTTTTTGCCTCACGATACAGGATTTCGGAATGGCCTGGATGCGTAAATGCTCGGATAATTTTCATCTTAAAACCTTGCGCTGCTGACTTTTGCGGGCAACGATTTCCTCCCGCTCCGGGGAGTTAGCCAGCTGAATTTGTTGGACAGATTATTGATGATGAGGCGAATAAATCCGCTCTCTTTGTTCTACAGCAATGAACTGGTATTTAAGGTCTGACGAGAATTCAGCTGAAGACTTTAAATTGTTGACATTTTCTCGCGGCGGCTTATTCTGTCACCATCAAATTGGATCAAAATAATTCCAGATCGGATGCGGAGTCTTCGAACCCATGGCAAAGACAGCGAAAATCGAAAAGCCCCGGTCAGACTTCAAGATCGGCGACTTTCCGACGCTCGAACGGGCAGCCAAAGATTACGACGCCAAAATGGGCCGCACACGTTACCATCAGCACTTGTTGAACTGTGTCGCAAACCTGGCCGAAGGTGTCGAAGCCGGTGCCGTCCGCAATGTAATTTTCCAGGACTCGAAGCATACTCTCGGGACCGTAATCCATCATGTCTGGAGCCTGGAAATGCGCCGGGCCGTTCACGCGAACGAGTCAGAATGGAACTACGATACGAAAGAAGCGATGAACTACTTCCCGTTCTCCGGCATCAACGACATTCGCGCCCTTGGCAACAAGCTGCAAAAGCTTAAACAGCCTGGTTCGCACAAGGACGCCCTCCAGGGATTTGTCGATGAACTTCGCCCCCTGATCGACGCTGTCGAGTACCTGAAGACCCGCCTGGTGAAGGGCAGGGCTCCCAACACCAGGCCGCCTGCGCCGGTCAATCCGAACAAAGATGTCAAAACTTGCCCATGCTGCTTCCGTTCGATTGCGGTTCGCGGTGGCAAGATGGTCCATCATGGTTACGACCGCCCGGGTGACGGGCACCAGACGGACAGTTGCTGGGGTATCCGCTATGCTCCTTTGGAAGTGTCCACGGAAGGCCTGGAATGGCTTATCGGCTTTCACGATCAGAAGCTGAAGGAAGATAAGCTTGAGCTGAAGAACCTGCCCAACGCGACCAAGATTTCGATTCTGGTGCAGAATCCCCGGCTGAAGCTTGAGACCTACACGCCTGAGGATAAAGGCTGGAAGAAAGCGTATGATTACAGGAAGGGTGAGTTGGAAGGTGACATTCGCAATCGCCGCTTCAATCTTACGATCTACCGTCGCCACCTGAAGGAATGGATCAAGTGGCATGAGGACCGGGGCAAGACCCTCGACATTCCCGACAGCGTCAAGGACGGAGAAGCAGAATGAAGACCAAACCCGATCTCATCACCCGTATCAAGGCGTCGATCCCGGAGGGTGAGACCCGGACGGTCCGTGAATTGGCCGACAAGCTCCGCCTGTCCATGAAGAAGATCATCGATGAAGTCGACGGCAGCCATGCAGGCCTCGACCTCATCGTGGGCTTCCGCACCTATAACGGCGTCGGCGGTCTCCCGCGCCGTGACTGGCAGATCGAGCATTACCAGGCCTGACCCAAAAGTCAGTTGCGTTGCGCAACGCAAGTCATCTGAAAACTAAAAAGGCTGCGGCACCTGTTTGGTCCCGCAGCCTTTTTAGTTGATGTTGTCGCACCATACTCCTGCTTAGAAGACTGGTTTTGCGCTCAGCGCTTCGACTTCAGCCCAGGTTTCAAACGTTTTCTCCGGCTCTGACGGGCCGAACGTATCCGGAAGTGGCAAGGTGTAAGCGTTGTCGATGGCCTCACGAAGGGTCACGCCCTCAGCGACGAATACCCAGCGGTCATGACCCTCCCCGAATTGATAAAGACCGACCGTCCAGACGGGCTCATCAACCGGTCGATCAAGGACCCCGTCATCATCAGCGGTGATGAGGTAGTAGGCTTCTGCCAGGTCTGGATGGTTTTTGTGGAATGCGAATATGCCGCCGCCTGTATGATGGATAGTGTAGTCGTCTTCGAAGGCGATCTTGTGCGGCCCCTGGGCGAACTTTGTCTCCAGGTCCGTCAGTGCGTTGTTGAGAATGACAGGGAAGTCATCCCAGGACTGATAAACGTCCATGCCTGCTTCGCGCTTGGTCGGATTCGGCAGCAAGTGGACCTTTTCCAGCACCTTGGCGAGCGTGGTCTGATCATGAACAGTGCTGGTACAGGCGCGCTCAGGCCCATATCGCTTTTTGAACGCAGTCCAACCTTCCTCATTCGGATCGCCGACAGCTCCATTGCCTGCACAGTCCAGGACCGTGAACACGGTGCCGTCTGGGGTCTTTTCCGCCCTCGTGAATTCAAGCTTGTTCGGCTCGACCAGCTCCAGTTTGAAGCCCTTCTCATGAGCCATGCGGTGAGCCTCGAATGAGACCATCTCTAAGGTAGGGTCGAAATCAGTATCGCTCATCAGTGTCTCCTAAAAAGTATGTTCCGAGATCACATCCCAGGCTTGAATTTGACAAGATATGGGGCGGCTCACAGCGATTGATTCAAATTTGCAACAGTCTGACCCGAACCCGAAATTCAATCTGATTTGGGGGTGGACGAAGCGGATTGCGGGTCATAGAAGGGCCCCACGCGACGCGAGGTCGCTTACGGGTTCCGGGAGAAGAGGCGGCTTCTTTCAGGAACCCGTTCACGTTTTAGCGGGCCGGTGCCGTCGGCGCATTGTCGAGGTACACCCTCAGCTCAGCCAGGATTTCGTCATGCTTCGCCTTGGCTTCCTGGTCGTGAACCGGCTTGTAACAGCCACTGCCCCAGGACGAAAATGGCATCTGAAAAGGCACGTCTGCCTTCAATCGTTCAGCCGCTGCATAAAGCATCGAGCTGTCCGGGCCGTTGAAGCGTTCACCCGGATCATCGTATTCCGGGTCATATGCCGCAGCGATCTTCGCGTGCGCGTCCAGGAAATCGTGAATCTTCTGTGCCAGTTCCAGTCTTTCAGTCATGTTCAGCCTTTCAAATGGCTTGCCTCCGGCTTCTCGACCGGCCCGTGAGCCTGCCGACTTTCCTCATTCCATGCTTTGAAGGCGAGGCGGTCCATCGTCCGCAATCTTCTCGCATTGGCGTCCATTGCGTGATACTCGATCCGAGGCCCTTTATGAGAACATGTCCCGCATACCACGTAGAGGTGGGTCATGTTTCCTGAAAGCCCCATAGACCAGATGATCCCACAGGCGGGGCAGGGCTCGTAACGATTCCGACCGTCTGTAATGTCGAAAGCTTCTTCTGCCTGCATGATCCCCACCTATTTCGTTCAGATAATCGTCAGGCAGCTGTCTGCATCAACTGGCGCGTTGCCTCGAATACGTCGAGCGCCTCCTTCAGTTCCTCAACTTCAGGAGAAACGGTCTTTTCACTCGAAGATGCACCGTCAATGATGCTCTCGGCCGCCCGCACCAATGCATCAAAGCTCTTTTCGAGCTTGAAAGTGTACCAGGCTGCCGACAGGTAGAGTGGCGCGAACTCATATGCGTCCGGTTTGGCAAGGTCGAATGTCTCGCCCTCATAGAAATGCCACAACGAATTGCCTTTCAGGCGATACCGCCACGCGAATGGCTTTTCATCTTCTTTCCCGACGAAGAGAGCAAAGACGGAAGATGCGCCATAGTCCCCGACCCAGCGGTCGCGCGTCTCAGGATCGTCGGTGATATGAGCGCCCGCTTTCGGATGTTTGTAGAACATCCAGGCAACCGTGCCCGCTGCGACCTGAATTTCGGCTTCCATCATCTTTGACATAAGATTTCCTTGCGGTAATTGATTGTCTGAACACTATCCCGATTCCAGAAAATGTCAACATTACACTAAAGCAGGTATCTCCCTGTATACAGAATTCCTTGTAAAAAAATCCCCTCGACAGCCTTTCGGCCGGAGGGGAGAGGTGGCGACAGGCCAATGACCAAAACCCGTCGCGGGAGGAGACTGGAAACTTCGGCCCTTCTCCGATGGAAAGGAAGACATCGGAGAAGGGCACCGGCGCACTAGGGAGGTTCGCGCCAGTAACTGGAATTACTTCTTCAGCCAGGCCGTCAGCTTGTCGGACAGGAAGAAGTCATTGATCTGGTCGTCGGACATACGGGTGAAGCCCTTGATGTCCGTGATCGTGTGGAAGGCCACATTGCGATGGTTACGGGCGAGCCCATCTGGGAAGCTGAAGTCCACACGCTGATTGGAAGCGCCAATCATGATGATGAAGACTTCGTAGCCTTCATTGTCAGCCTGGGCGACGATGGTGGACGTAGCAGCCTTGTCTTCCGGCTGGATTTCGCCATCCGTGATGAAGAATAGAATGGCGCGACGCGGTGCGCCGGACGACGCTTCAGATGCACCCTTATTGCCACCGAACAGCTTGCCAAAGAAGCCGCCGGACTTCGGCGCTTCACCGCCAGCAATCCAGCCAAAATGCTGAAGTGCCTTGCGAATGACGTGCGAGTAATGGGTTCCGCCGTTGTAGCCGGGCACCTTGTCGATGACGTGGTTCGGGATGTAGTTGATGTAGTTCTTTTCATCCACAGAACCAACCAGATAGGCGCTGCGCTCGCCGCTGGAGAAGGTGAATAGATCGGCTTTTTTATCGGGGTCGAACGTCATTCCCCACGGGATGAGACGGGTCAGAAGGTCGTTCGTCAGGCCGTCGCGATGTTCATCGTCGAAGGAACCGCTCACGTCGAGCAGTGCAGCCATTTCCATTTCCGGCATTTTCACAATGCCGCGCTTTTCCAGTGAAATGCGGAGGTTCTGGGCTGACTTTTGTAGATTGATCTGCATCGGGGTGATGATTTCCTTGTTAGTTCGTTGAGAACAAGGATTTCCTCGATTTAATGCGTCGTCAACCTATTTTGGTTGGAATCTCGAATTATTTTCGAGAACTCCTTGCGTGAGCATCAAGGAGCCACCACGCTTCTCATGACCGGACGAATATCGAAACGCGCAGTGGCCTTTTCGATGATTTCGGTTCTGGCTTCATCGCCGAGCACGTTTCTATACGCCTTCATAGAGGCGTTGAGTGCTTCCAAATTCTCCTCTGAAGGATCGTCATGGGCAGCGCTTATTGACTCTTTGAGGTGAGCCCAGCGATGGATAACTTCGGTATCGACCCACATCAACTCACAGTGACCATCAGACATCAAGCCCGCAGCTGTTCGCTGAAGCATATCCGCCTCATCGTTGTAGACGAGCAGGGGATCAATGATGATCTCTGGGACCGACGGCAGTTCCAGCCTCAGGTCGGCATGTTTGCGGGCGTATACCTCAATTAGGTCGCCGAGATCGTCATGCCGGTCAATCCTTAGCGCAGGACGCTCCCACGCTTCATGAGGATAGACATCGCCCCTGACACCTGAAAACGTGGCAGGCAGCTGCGGCTCCACTTCCACGTCGACCCGGACGATCAGCCGTTCAGGATCATATTCATCCTCGAAGCTCAAGACGAAACGAGGCTCCTCGCAGTGGCGGTAGACCTCGTTACCGACGATGATCGCCGTCTCATAGGCTTCTTTTACGCGTGGCTCGAACCTTGAGGTGGGGCCGCTGATCTGAAGGGTAGGGACCTGATCAACATCGACGATCTGATTTCCCCCAAGCTCTCCGTTCTCCAGTGGAATGTCCTGCCAGGAATTAAATAATGCCACGCAGTCTGGGTAGTCGAGACTGGAGCCACTTGCCCGCATCAGGGAGCGCAGCAGCATCGCAAGTCCACGGGCCTTAGCCGGATTTCCTGTTACCAGGTCATCAGGCGTCACGCGGACTGCCTCTGCCAGGCCATCGTATCCTGTCGGGATAAAAAAACGACCATCGAAGTAACGGACATCCCAGGTCTGTTGATGCCGGTCAGTAAACCTGACAGCGACCGGCGCATCTATCGCTTCGACCTCCTGTATCGAAACCTGCATGCGGGAAAGTACCCACCCAGATTCAAGTCTCCGACGGCTGGAACGCTTGTATGATCGATACTCGATACATGGGAGAATGCATTCCATTCGGTCCTCTGGGGCGGCGATCCATTTCCCCACAGATAAAGGTAACGACAGGTCTTTCAAGACCTCAGAATTTTCGTGTCATCCCGACCGGCCGCATGTCGAAGCGATTTGTGGCATCGACGATGGCGGTTTTACTGTCTTCTGACATTGCAAAAGGGTGGTAGTCACGCAAAGCCTGTGTGAGATCGTCCCCCAAATCAGCTTCGCCTGATCGTCTCAATTGACCGATGTCTCTCTTAAGTTCAGCCCAGGCAAGAGTAGCTTTGTCCGATGCAGTCAACAGGTATTGATAATCCTCTTCGATAATCCAGCTTGCTGATCGGATGAGATCATTGGCCTCATCATCGTATTGGAAGGCACCCATGTCATTCAGGATAACTTCCAGGTCTCCGATAACACTCCGCTCGAAGTTTTTGGCGACACGGGAATCCACGTAGTCCACGAGATCGTCGTGACGATCCAATCGAAAACTGGCCAACTCCATCGGCGGCTCATACTCTTCTTCTTTTTTGAGACCCAGTGCCTTGCCATGTGCGATTTCATCGAAACGAATATCGATCTGGACGTAACTGAAGCGAAACCTGGCCACATATCGCGGTTCCGCGCACGGCCTGTAAGGAATCCCGTCAATGATACGGCAAGACTGGTAGGCATGGACGGCAGCGCGCTGCATGGTATAACGCTCTTCCTCCGTCACTGTGGACCATCTCATCCCTGCTTCGGGTACGTAGGCCGCGTGCCCGCCACCATCACTCCCTTTGAGGGTCGTGAACATGTTCTGGTAGGCCCAATAACCATAGTGCGTCGTCATGTCGACCGCCCCTTCGTCATTCAAGACGGGGCGTAGCATTTGAACGAGAGCCCCGGCGTAATCGGGCCAGTTGGCTCTTTTCAGATGGTCGAGCCCGAGAACCTCTTGCTTTCCCCCCGAATAATCGATCAGCGGAACATAGAATTGATCACCATATCGTCGGACGGGAATGGTTGCGCCGAACTGCTTCACCTCAGCAACAGCCGGTGCGGCCTCGCCACTCAATTCAGGGATATCTACATCGATCAGATAAGTGATGTATCCCTCTTCGTGTTCCGTTCTTCTGCCGCGCTGAAAGTGGCCTTGAACAATGTAGGGAAGCTTGAACAACATGCCTTATGCCCCGACCATAGCTCGGACTGCGACAGGCTGCTCAAATGCGGCCTTGTTCTTCAATTCGTCACATACGAATGAGGGCACGTGACGGTCACGAGCCATGTCCCGAGCCGCATCCAGAAGCTCCAGGTAACAATCCTGACGAATAGATGCCGTGTAATGGAGGCGAAAAGCATCCAAAATCTCATTGTATGCCGGGACCACACGCTCGGCAAAATTGGCCTTCAGCTTATGGGTCTTGGCATCGAAATCGGGCAACTCTGCATTTTCCAGCTTCTGCTTGCAAAACGCCTCCTGCACCAGCGCTCCCGTCTTGGCCCAGGTCCTGTCCAGCAGAACAGCAATTGCGCCCCTGTCAGCAAGTTCGTTGCCGCAAAAAATGATCTGGTCAGCATCGCGATCCGCATCCGCACCGCTCACCTCTACAAGCCCCTTCACAAAGACATCGCCAACTGGCAGACGCGCCTCACCCAGCGTGTTCGCGTCATACCAGACAACGTAGAATTCGGGATCAGCTGGCTCCTGGGTGTCTACCGGGACAGCCCAGCCAGCCGTCTTGAGTTCATGATAGCTACCGACTTCAAGCATAGACTGGTCGCTCTTCGACAGCAGACGGAGGAAATATGACCATGAGCCCTCAAAACCATAGTTCTGAGCAAGAGTCTTATCATTGACACCAGCCATTCTGAAAACCGCACCATCCGTTTCAGCCGCTGGTCGAGCCAAATTCGCCAATTGCATGCTCTCGCCATACATGAACGACTTTTCCGATGGAAAGACGGTGTATGAGTATCCGTCCGCTGCAACAGTTACGCGTTCCGGAAACATCTCTTCATGGAAAGTGATCTCGATGTCCGGGCCGACATTCGAATGAATTTGTGACATGGAACTAAGCCCTCATTGCTATGAGGAAAGCATAGTTCGCGTTGACGCAAGGGACGTGGCCAACGTCATCATTCGACGGGATCACCCGCTTCTTTTCGCCTCAAACGAAAAACGCCCGTCGGGATACTCTTCCGGGCGAATGTTTTTTGGATGGACCGGCAGCTACCTGATCATGCGGCACGCCGCAGTGTCGATTGAGTTTCGGCTTTTCCAAGAGAAAACCGATCCGTCAAGCCTGCGAGATCGTGAGCCTCCGCAGCGAGGTTGTGACTTGCCGCCGTCGTTTGTTCAGCCATCGCGGCATTCTGCTGTGTTGAATGGTCGATGCCGTTGATTGCCTGGCTGATCTCGCGGATGCCTGACGTCTGTTCCTTAGCGCTTTCGAAGATGACACCGATATTCTTATCGATATCAACGATCTTACGCGCCATGGAAGAGAGCACTTCACCCGTCTGCCGGACCCGTGAAACACCGACATCGACTTCCTTTGCCGACAGGCTGATCAAGGCTTCGATCTCTTTGGCGGAGGAAGCGGTCTTTTGCGCCAGGCTTCTGACTTCCTGAGCGACAACCGCAAAGCCACGGCCTGCATCACCCGCACGAGCTGCCTCGATCCCTGCGTTCAGGGCCAGGAGGTTCGTCTGGAAAGCGATTTCGTCGATCACGGAGATGATGTCGGCCACTTTCTTAGAGGTCGCCGCAATCGCGTCCATGGCATCGACAGCACTGGATACGACGCTAGCAGAGGCATCAGCCTCCTTCTTGGTGTCATTTGCCAGTACAGCCGCGTTTTCAGCCATGCGAGACGTTTCTGCGACGGTGGTGCCGATCTCTTCGAGGGCTGCAGCCGCCCCTTCAACGCTCGCGGATTGCTGCTCGGTGCGACGGGAAAGATCAGCGGCGGCGGTGGCGATTTCGCCGGATGCCTGGTCGATAGAGAGCGAACTGACGCGGATAGACGACATCGCATCGCGCAGGCGCAAGATGGACGAATTGAAGTCGGAGCGAACGGCTTCCATGGTCGGGACAAACGCCTGATCCAAGGAGACCGAGAGGTCGCCCTCTGCGAGGCGGCGAAGACCTTCGGAGATCGTCGCGATTGCCTCCATCCTGACTGTGACATCGGTGGCCACCTTCACGATTTTAGATACCTTGCCTTCAAGATTGACGACAGGGTTGTAAGTGGCTTGTATCCAGACCGGTTTCCCGCCTTTGCCCACACGGAAGAACTCGTCCGAGCGACTGTTGCCTTATTCCGGGCTGGCGACGTATTCCGGCTTACAAAACATGTTATGATGCTTGCCGACGATCTCAGAAGCTTCATAGCCCATCGTCGCGCAAAAATTCGCATTCGCGCGGATGACCGTTCCGTCAGGCAGGAACTCGATAACGGCCTGCGACTGAGAGATGGCGGTCAAAGTCGCACGCTCTTCGTAGGAAGCAGCAGTCCTCTGCGTGACGTCGGTAGCGATTACGACGATCTTGTGGGGTTTACCATCTTGCCCAACCGGGCAGTAGGTGGCGTCCATCCAGACTTCGCGACCGGCTTTGGTGACGCGTTTGAAACGCTTGCGTTGTGCATGCCCCTCGCGGAGCTTCTGCCAAAACTGCCGGTAGTCCGGCGATTGCTTCTCCTCTGAGCTTACGAAAATCGCGTGATCCTCACCTTTGATTTCGTTAAACCCGTAGCCGACGAATCGGAGAAACAAAGGATTGGCGTCGATGACTTTTCCATTCAGGTCGAACTCAATTATCGGATGTGTCGCGCCAATGGCGTTCAAAATCGAGCGCGCCTCGGGCTGAAAGAAGGAAAAACGCATACCTGTCTCCAAAACACAAATGTTGACATTTGTTAGATCGTGAGGATTTAACAAGATATTAATGGAGACGATTTCTTTTCGGATTTTGCGGAATTTTCCGCGATCTATTCTCCGGTGGCAGAGACAATCCGAGCTTGATAAAAGGAAATCTGTCCGTAATCGAATAAGGTGACGGCGCTTTTTTCGCCGAACCCGAAATTGCTAGAGCAATTTCTGCTGCGTATTCCTTATCTGCGATATCCGGGCCGAAGACGGGAACGTACCGCGCTGGAAATCTCACGCCTATATGCGGGTCCGAAACTTCGTATTCATTCGTGTCAGGATGATAGAATATAGAGACGTCCTCTATGCGACCCATTTCCAGTCTGGCCGGGGCAGGGCGCAGTACCGGATCGTGGAGGTTGAGCTTTTCTAGTGCTGCCCGGCAAATGAAATTTCCGACAAGCCCACTGTACAGCGGGTGTTCTGCTCGCAGCATGGGAATGTATTTAGTTGCGATGTTGGAAATTTCGCAAGGTTTCACACGAAGGTCGGCTACGAGAAGCAGTAAGTTATGCGCATCACTCGTATCAACCAGGTGACTGGCAAGATGCCGATACCAGGCGGCCTTGAAATTGATGACGTCTATCGAGTCGGATATATCGTGATGACGCATGGTGCTCTCGCTTCTGACGAAAGCATACCGAAGCCTCCGAGGTGATGACAATCGCCGATCTTAGGCCTTTGGGCCATACTTTGGAGCGTCGACAGGGTTCCACATGTCATAACCCGCATTCGCGATCACATCCACCATTTCATCGGTCGCTACCACGATGTTGTCAGCATAATCCGTAGATGCGTGTTCTTCTCCGACAAGATCGACCAATTCGCTCATCAGCTCGTCGGCTTTCTTTTGGAGAGTCTTGGCTCTGGCCAGCAACGACCTGCGCTGCTTTGCGCTAATCGACTTCCGTGGAGTTGCGTACACTGGATGACCTGTAAAACCTTACAAGGAATTCGAGCGCTAAGCTATGCGATTTGAGAAAAATGTCAACATTGCGAGTTGCGCACCGCGTTGAGTTCTGGCAGTGTCTTCCAACTGACGGACTTCATGACCGCCATGGATGAATTTGAATAACCCCTAAAAGCGGTGGGCTTTACTCAGTTTGGCATACGAAGAGAGAATCTGATAAACCAGTTCCTCGCTCATCGTAGACCTTTTCAAACAGATCGGGACACATGGCAGACCTTTTTGATACCGAGCCGAAGGCTCCAGCAACCAAGTCGCGAAAGAAATCAGAAGCAAATCCGATTGCCGTCACCGAAGAAAAGTTGAAGGCCTCGACAGCGGCCTCCGACAACTACGGTGCGGACTCGATCCGCGTCTTGGAAGGCCTTGAGCCGGTCCGGATGCGACCAGGCATGTATATAGGCGGAACCGACGAAAAGGCACTCCATCATCTGTTCGCAGAAGTCATTGACAACTCGATGGACGAAGCCGTCGCGGGACACGCCAATTGGATCGAAGTCAGCCTTAGCGAAGACGGAAAGCTCACTGTTGAGGACAATGGGCGCGGTATTCCGGTCGATCTTCACCCCCAAGTGCCAGGGAAATCCACACTTGAAGTCATCATGACCAAGCTGCATGCGGGTGGTAAGTTCAACAGCGGAGCCTATGAGACATCGGGCGGTCTCCATGGTGTCGGTATCTCTGTCGTGAACGCCCTGTCGGACTCCCTTGAGGTCGAAGTGGCCCGTAACCGGCAGCTTTATCGCCAGACCTTCTCCAGAGGCTTGCCGCAGACAGACCTTATTCACGTAGGCCCTATCAATAACCGGCGCGGCACCCGGGTTACGTTCCACCCTGACGAAATCATTTTCGGGCGAGGGGCGAAATTTGATCCCGGCCGCCTGTTTCGAATGGCGCGCTCTAAAGCCTATCTCTTCGGCGGAGTGGAAATCAGGTGGAGTTGCGACCCATCTAGACTCGATCCGAGTGCGTCCATCCCTGAAGAAGCCGTACTGCATTTTCCTGGAGGACTTCAGGACTACCTGGAAGAGGCCCTCGGCAAAGAGCACCGCGTCGTCAAGACGACATTCGCCGGTAAGTCCGGTGCCGCTGGCAAGCATGGCAGCGTTGAGTTCGCAGTCTCCTGGTATGGAGGTGACGGTTACGTCAACTCCTACTGCAACACGATTCCGACGCCGGAGGGAGGCACGCACGAGGCTGGGCTGCGTAATGCTCTGACGAAGGGGTTGAGAGCGTTTGGGGAAAGAACCAACGTCAAGCGCGCAAACCAGATCACAGCTGATGACGTGATGGTTTCTGCTGCCGGGATGTTAGCCGTTTATATAAGAGAGCCTGAATTCGTCGGTCAGACGAAAGATAAACTGGCTACGACGGAAGCTCAGCGCATCGTGGAGAAGGCTATCGGCGACGCGTTCGAGCACTATCTGCACGACAACCCTGCCCAAGCGAGTGCGCTTCTCGGATGGGTCATTGAGCGGCTTGACGAACGCCTGAACCGTCGCAAGGAGAAGGAGGTCAACCGCAAAACAGCAGTCAAAAAACTGCGCTTGCCGGGGAAGCTTGCTGATTGTTCCCAATCTGGCGCGGCAGGAGCCGAACTCTTCATCGTCGAAGGCGATTCAGCCGGAGGATCAGCTAAACAGGCGCGCAATCGTGTCAATCAGGCGATCCTGCCATTGCGTGGTAAAATTCTGAACGTGGGCAGCGCAAGTCGGGACAAGCTCCAGGCGAACCAGCAGATTGCCGACCTTATCCAGGCGCTTGGGTGCGGGACAAGATCGAAATACCACGATGACGATCTCCGCTACGAGCGGATCATCATCATGACAGACGCTGACGTGGACGGAGCCCATATCGCGTCGCTACTGATCACCTTCTTCTACCAGGAGATGCCAAAACTCATACAGGGCGGTCACCTGTACCTGGCTGTGCCTCCCCTCTATCGCCTAACCGCAGGCGGCAAGACCCTGTACGCGCGCGACGATGCCCATCGAGAGCAGTTGATGAAGAAAGAGTTCAAGGGCAAGAAGGTCGAGATCGGCCGCTTCAAAGGCCTTGGCGAGATGATGGCCGAGCAGTTGAAGGAGACCACTATGGACCCGAAGAAACGAACCCTTCTCAAGGTCATGATAGACAACGAGGATGCAGAGGGCACGCGGGAAACGGTCGAGAACCTGATGGGGACCAAGGCGGAAAGCAGGTTCCGCTTTATCCAGGAGAGGGCTGCCTTTGCAGAAAACATCGATATCTAGGCGGTCGCCCCCGACCAGGCCGCAGGTCCGGGCAAAACCTGTCGTTCCGGTGGTTCCTAGGGTGCTTAACAAGAAGTTGGACAAGCCGACGCCCAACAGCGTCCTGATAGGCCGACCATCGAAATGGGGAAATCCCTTCGTTATTGGTGCGGACGGCACGAGAGACGAGGTGATCGAAAAGTATCGGCAATGGCTTCTCAAATCGACGCTGATGGACGATCTCCATGAACTGCGGGGTAGGGACCTTATCTGCTGGTGCGCGCCACTGCGCTGCCACGGCGACATTCTTCTCGATCTCGCCAACGGCGGCACGCGATACCTGGCGGCTGAAGTGGTCGATTGAGATGCCCGCGCACTGGCACCAAATGAGCCTCTAGGCCGTTTCTGCTACAAACCGCCTCTTCGTCTCTTGCCTTGCGATACCGTAAAGTCGCCGCAGTGAACGCACGAGAGGCCTGAGAATGACCGCAACGCAGCATACCGATACATTCGCCACCTTGACTGAAATCGCCGAGCTTCTCGAAGGAGCTTGGGAAGCCAAATCCTCCGAGAACTACGTTATTCGCGCGTTCATGGTGGCAACCGGAACGCTCTTGAGACATCAAGGGACGTTGGGAAACCCTCTCGGCCAAGCGCGACAAGACCTGAAACCACTCTTCAGAGACGAGGTTCTCGACAACTTCGGGAAGCTCGACCCGCTCGGCGCAGTCGTGGAAATCAATGCCCTGATCAACGGCACATGGAACGAACTTAGTGAGGATAACTATCTTGTTCAGGCGTTCATGCGATCCACGGAACTGATGCTCGAAAAGGGGGCACTGATGACGGATGGGACCGTTGCACGGCGCTACGAGGACATGAAAGCGAACTTCTCCCAGGCTATGTCGATCTGAAAAAGGAATTCGGCGGAAATCATGTGTCTCCGCCCATTTTCCGTTGTCAGACGCTAAAAATGGACAGATAGTTTTTTCATCTCCATGTGAGGAATTCCTATGTCCGAGACTGTACGCGTGTGTTTCCGCATTCCGGATAATTACACTGATCTCCTAAATCTCATTCAAAGCTACCAGGGCCAAGTCATTGGCGCGTCCGTCGGCGCTGCAGAGTATGACGATTTCTTCGCTTGGCATGTCGATGACTTCGTGGATGTTGCGTTCGCAGCTCCTACTAGGCAGGACGCTGACGCCATGCTTTCCCTGTTCTTCCAGGAGTGCGAAAAGATTTCCTTGCCTAGCGCTGCGGCCACAACCTCGGTCTACGAGAACATCGAGGATAAGGAAGTCACCGGGATTCTCTATCACAATCAGACAGGAGCCTTTGACGACATCAAGGCCAGAACGACAAAGGCCCGTAATTGCACCAATGTTCCTGTTCGTCAGGCTTTCCATGAAAGCGGAATGCACAAGGAAGTGGTAGCGCAGATATGGGAAAACATGTCTGTTGTGGTGAATTCGCCAGATTATGCGGTTGGAACGTAAAAATGCAGGAAATCCCGCTTGACCATTCAAGCGAATTCCTGCATAAAAATACTCGTGCGGCCATGGACGTGGTTCCTTCTCTTTTTTCGGATAAAAAAACTACCGCCCCGCTTTCCGCACATACCAAATGGCACCTTGACGGTGCCATTTCTATTTCAAGCCAGGAGCATCCCCATGCCGAAGCCGCACAAATCGCTCAAAATGAATGATGACATTCTCCTCGTTCAGAACGGTTACGTCGCGGTTCCGGACCTGAAGCCGAGTAACATTGGCAAGCCGACAGAGATGCGGCTGCAGAGCTTGGGAACCATTTTTTCCAACATGGCATCTTACGGGTTTATCCCGTCGCTCAATGCGACGCAGGAGATCATGCTCCTGAGCGACGCGGGTATCTATGAATTCTGGAAAAACCTTGAACCAGCACTCAAACATGTGACCGGTGCCGACCGCAACATGGACGACTTCGTTGTCTACAAGAATTTCCCGAAAGAAGTTCTTGAGATGTCTCAGGCCGAATACTGGACCAATCAAATCCTTATGTACTGGGGCTTGCCAAACGAATTGTTCACGGAGTCGCCAAAGGCACGCGAAGAACTCAAGGAACGGCTCAAGCTGAAAGTGCTCAACCTCGCGACCGAGGACACGGCATTCAAGGTTTTCGAAAAGCTGTGCAAGGTTCGCGTAAAGTGGACGGACAACCAGGAAGCCCAAATCAGCTATCTGCTGAATACATATTCTCAGCTGACGTTGGACATGGATGAGTTCGCCTTCAAGGAGAATGGCGTCAATGTTATCGCCCAGAGCCTCGAACTGATCCTGGCCGGTCGCAGAAAAGTTGCCGTGTCGAACGCTACCGACGTTCTCAGGCTTTCTGCGGCGCTTTCGGATGGCGACATTTCGCTGCGGACGCCAACGAAGCTTCGCAACTTGTCGCGGCCGGAGCGCCGGTTACTTGTCGGCCTAATTGAAGGCAGCAAGAACCTTGCCGATGATTTCGCCACGCGACCGGAACAATGGAAGCGGCTTTTGTCGCGTTTGCACCCTTCTGAGTTCAAAGCGACGCGCACGGTCGACGCTTATGACAAACTCTATCGAAGAGAAGCCAAGACGCTGGCCGCTCGCGTAGAGCCTGCGCTGGCACAGAAAGATGCAGCCGCGCTCGGTCTGCTGAAACAGCAGCCAGGTCGGTTCATGCGCCAGCTCCACCAGGCTTATGACCTCTTTGGCGAGGCCGCATTTGATGCGTTCCAGGAGGTCACCGACAAGCTGGCTGTTGAGCAGCTTGTGAAGCTGGATTCGTATCTGAAGACCATCAACACGCGCAGCAACCTTCTGATCACGCCAAAGGGGATTTGGAGCAAAGCTCAGGTCGTGGAGAACGGTAAGCGAAAGATCGACCGAAAGCACCTGGCACGCCTGCGGACCCACATCTCTTCCGCAATCTATCAGCGCCTCGACGCCCTCTATCCGGACGGTTTCGACCTTGATATCGGCCTCGAAAATGTAAAACTTCAGGGATCGTCGCAGAAGTTGGCCGCATATGGGCGCGGGACGACCTTCGACATCCCGGAAAATGCGAAGTTCCTTCGAACGGCCAGCTTCTGGTCCAAGAAAGCCGTTGGCAACGTGTGGTTTGACGTGGGCTGGAACATGTTCGACCACAATTGGAAGAGCGTCGGAACCATCTGCTGGGATTCTACGGAACCGTTTCGTAAAAAGGGCGCGGTATTCAGCGGAGACCCAACGAATTCCAAAGACTTGAAGGGCCGCGCAACCCAGATGATCGATCTGTACCCAGAGCGCCTTCTGGCTGACGGAGTGCGTTACGCCGTGTGGAACGTCCTCTGCTTCAGCCGCATCCCGTTCTCCAAAGCGGAAGAAGTCCTCGCCACTTTGCAGTGGGGCGAAGAGCCGCAGAAGGGCAAACTTTATGAGCCGGGTCGCGCACAAATGGTGTTCCCGTTGACTGGCAACGAGATGAGCAAGTTCGTGGCGTACATCGATCTTGTTGAACGGAAACTCGTCTACATGGACGTGAGCCTGCGCGCGAATGTGCAGTCGGCGAAGCATAGCGCGAGCGCCCTCTCAAAATTCATGCCCTCGTTTATCGAGCACCTGGAAAGCCTTCCATCAGTTGCCGACGTTTTCGTCCACGGCAAAAGCGGCAGCATTCCAGTTCTGGTCAACGACGAGGGTCGGAGCATCGATGGGACCGCGTTTGTGCACGAGCGCCGCAACGCGGAAAACAATTTCGAGCCAATAAACCTCGAAACCATCCTCAATGCCAAGGGCGATATCGTCTCTGCGGACTACGATCTCGACACAGCCAGACGACCTGGCATTTAAGTTATCACCAAACAAAAGGGCTCCGAACAGACATGTCGGAGCCCTTTTGTTATTCTGCTGATGAACCAGTCGGTCAAATCGACATCGATGGGGCGGGCTCCAGATCGTAAGCGGCCTTGATCTGATCGACGCGCTCCTGGGGACCAACCACGTTGATCTTGAAGGTTTTCCAGCCTTTGGCGTAGTAGTCACGCTGCAGGTTAGTGATATAGAAATCGCGGTCCTTTGCATCGATGCCGATCCTCTCGGCAATTGCCTGCGAAACCAGTTCTCTACGATCTTCAGATTCCGATGTCTTGAAGCCTCTCTTAGGCTCCTCGCTTTCCAGGCTGAACTCAACAGATGAATTGCGCTCGGCGTCCATCGGAGCGGCGCGTTTCGCCAGTTCATCTGTCGCTTGAAGCATCTCCATATATTCGTCGGAAATCGGCGTGTTCTTCACGTCGAACTCTAAGCGTTCTGTCAGATTGTAACGCACGCCATCGACGATCAATGCCAACTGGATGCTTTCGTCATCTCGGCCGTCGAAATTCGTTTGAGGCTGACGGTCCCAATAGACCGAGTAGGACTTGCCGCTTTCAAGCGCGGAGAAACCGTTGAACCAGCTGTATTCGCGGCCACCGCGAAGCGGCAAAGGGCAAATCTTCCTGGCTCGATCCGCCATCTGAAGGTAACGCTCCTTAGCCTTCTTGCCACCAGTACGCACCATCGCCTCGCAAGCGGATGAATGCATTGCCGCCGCGATCAAGCCAAGCTCTGCAATCGAGTATGGGATGTTGACTTCGTTCACGCCGTTATCTTTCCTGGACATACCGGAATTCCTTTAATCGATATGTTCTTCTGACACGGAAAGTCGCGAATTTCAAACCGAATAAGGAATTCTTCCTATCAAAGAGAAATTTTCTTTAAAGCAATGCACGCCCGCAGCATGTTGATCGAGTAGATTGAAAGAGCAATCGAGATCGCACTGTCAGGCTGCAAGAATATGACATGCAGGGCTGCCACCAGGACATTGGTGATGACCAGAAGTGCTGCTGCGGTCCGCAAATGCTTCTTGGATACGAAAACCAAAGCGAACAAATTCTGGATTACGCCGAGCGTGCTAGCAACAATCAGAGGAACCGACCCTTTGAAAAGCGCGAAGACCAAAGCGACCGTCATCAAGGCGGCGAGTGAGAGGAACACAAACTGCGACCTACCCAAGCCGCGTTTGATCTCCTCAGCCGAATACATTCCGTAGCGTGGCCAAAGCGTTTCCATCAGTTGCCACCCTTTTCATCAGCTTCCGCTTCAGCGGCTTTCGGCTTCTCGGTCACCAGGAGTTGAAGGTCTTTGACGAACTTGGGCAAATCTGATCGTAAACAAGGGCCAACGCAAACGACGGTGTAAGTTGGTTCAGGGAACCAAGTCCTGGCTGCGTCCTTGATGATGACCGACGGCAAGTTGGCTTCCTGGCAAAGGCGATATGCCTTGTGCAGATCGGATTCCTTCTTGATGCGAACACTGATCTTAGGCTGCGCTTCATTGAGATAGCCCAGCGCGACAACAGGATTCTGAAATAGTCCGCGAAGCCAGCTGACCAGAACCCCATGTCCTGCCTGTGGCATGCCCTTCTCGATGGGCATCTTGATATCCGTGCGGACGAGAACCCACATTTTCTTTTCAGGGACAGCAGGGTCCGGTACCCGGTGTTTGAAACCATCAATCGCGCCGTCGGATAGAACAGCAGGATCGATGTAGCGTTTGATAACGTCCAGCGCGTCCAGGAGGTCCTGCGGCAGCGCTGCACTGTCGATAAGAGCAATGGTCATCTTGATGTCCGATGGAGGGTGCCTTGTCATTCTCGTAAAATCGAAACCGAATGACAAGGCTGGCCGTGATTATACTGCAATTTCGAGAGGGAGACCGATCAGGGCCGCAATTTCCTTCGATTTCGAGCGAACGAGGTCCGGGTTCTTATCGAACTGCCAGAACTCGAACATGTGATAGTTCGATGGGCGATTGTCCGGGTTGGTGCCGGACTGATGAAACCACCCCGTTTCCCGAGGCATAAGAGCATAGACGTGCTCGACGAACTGCTTCGACAGCTCAACCCAGGCAGATTCCGGCAATTCGTCCTTTGCCCAAAACTCCAGCTTCACGCCCTTCGAAGGATCGCGCTTATTCAGTGAAAGAGAAATTGTCATTTTGCTGGACCTTGCTAATCTTCGAATTAATCAGGCTGCTGCTGCCGTTTTCCGCTGAAAACCGAGAACGAATCTCTGTTCACCCACCATCACGTAATAGCAATCAGGGGACGTCTCACTCAGGCTTTCAAAATCGGAGTTGTAGAAGTCCTCGTAGGCGAAAGTCCTGTCCAGAGGCTCAGCGATGAATTTGAAATCACGTGCTACCTCGCGATACGGTCGTTCATGCGCACGAGCTTCCACGACCTGTGGCGGGTTGCTGGTGTCGACCGTCACGAGGCCGAGGAAACCGTCACGTTTGCGTGCCGGAAAGAAGATGCGCAGATTTTCCGCGCCAAATTCTTTTGCGAGGTCTGCAATTTTAATCCGCTGCGCCATGGTAAGTCCTCTTGTCATTCAAGAGGACCACAATAGGTGCTCGGGATTAAATGTCAACACTAATTGGAGCAGACAGTGAGGTCGTTCCAGCGCATCCAGTCGGCACGTTTGAAACTGTCGGAGAACGGCACCCATTCATTCGGCTTGCAGTGAATAAAGTAGACTTGAAGGAATTCTGGCGTCACGTCGAATGACCGGAAGATGATATCAATTGCTTCGCGTTCAGAGCGAGCCTGAATTGCTGCACAGTTGGTTTGTCCGCCGTCGTAGTATCCGGATCGGTACCACGGGAAACTAAGTTCGAATCCCTGATCTTTGCCGCAGAAGAAGCTGACCCACAAGTTCCTTAGCGGTTCATGGTCGCCATGGAAGAAATGAGGGCGACGATACACAATGACCTGGCTGTTCCTAGCCATGGTGTCGCGAGCACGCCGAGCAGCATTCGCAAAACGTCTCCAGGCGAATACCCGAGGATGACCAGCGATGCGTTGATCTGCAAATCCTTCACGGTCCGGCGGGGCGAAACAACCTTCGCTGTCAATGACACCGCTGATTAAGCTGTCAAAGGGCACACCACTTGCCGCACAAAGCGTTTGCGCCAACGAGGTTTCGGGATCGAGTGACATTTCCATTGGTCGCCTCCTTGTTTAGACGAGAAACGGCGACCGAGGCCGCCGTTTCGTTTGCGTTTGAGCGTCGAATAGAGCTGATTAAGCGTTGCCGCCATAATGCTGGATAAGCGGCTGCAGACCGCCTGCGAAGCCCTGGCCAACAGCGGTGAACTTCCATTCGCCGTTGTGCAGGTAGAACTCGCCCATGATGACGGCAGTTTCGGTCGAAGCGTCTTCAGCAAGGTCGAACTGAGCGATTTCTTCGCCAGTTTCCTCGTTGCGAACGATGATCTTCGGGTTCTTCACCTGGCCGAAGTTCTGGCCACGGGCGGCGGCGTCGTGGATCGTGATCGCGATGGCGATCTTCTTGACTGCGGCGTCGAGCGAGGCCAGGTCAATGCGCACGGTTTCGTCGTCGCCTTCACCAGCGCCGTTCTTGTTGTCGCCGCCGTGCTTGACGGCACCATCCGGCGATACCGGCTCGTTGTAGAAGACGAAATGCTTGTCAGAGATCAGCTTCCCTTCATCGTTCAGAAGGAAAATGGAGCCGTCCAGGTCCCACTCTTCGCCGTCGGTGGTGCGCTGGTCCCACTGGAGGCCAGCAAGGATTTTCTTGAGCGACGGGTTGGTCTTGGTGAGGTCGATCTTCTGACCCTTGGTTAGATTAATCATGTCGGATTTCCTTTCTAATGAAGTGACATGTTGGACTTGATGGAAGGAATTCTGCCGAAACTAGCTCCGGCAGAACCAGCTTTTAGGAACGCAGACCGGCAACGTCCTGCTCGGAATTCGGATCGACGTAGTCGTTGAGCAGGCCCTGAAGACCGCTCGTAAATCCCGAACCAATGGCGCGGAACTTCCAGTCGCCGTTGTGCGAATACAATTCGCCCATCACCATTGCAGTCTCAGTCGAGTAGTCTTCCTGGAGATCAAAGCGAGCGATTTCCCCGATCTTCAGGCGTTCGATATCGATCATCGTTGCCGAAGGGTTCTGGCTCTTGTAGGCGTCGATTTTCTCGCCGTCACAGATACGGATGGCAGATGCGGGAACCTGCCCGAAACTCTGACCACGGTTTTGCGCATCGTGGATCGTTACCGAAAAGACGACGCGATTATTTTCGGCCGGAAGAGTAACAAGATCGATAACGATGATTTCATCGTCGCCATCACCCCTGCCGTTCTTGTTGTCGCCGAAATGCTTTACGGAGTTATTTTTGTTCTGGGTGTTGTTGAAGAAAACGAAATTCGAATCCTTCATTACCTTCGGACCAGGACCGCAGATGAAAGCGGAGGCATCAAGATCGAAGTCCTCGCCATCAGTGGTTCTCGGGTCCCACTGGAGACCAACCAGGACCTTCTTCAGACCCGGGTTATCCTTGGACAGGTTGATGTTCTGCCCCTTGGATAGATTGATGGAAATAGACATGTGACTGTCCTTTCTGTTCACGTTGGATTGGAGTGAGGCGGTGCCCACGCTCGATTGCGTGGGCGAGGACGGCTCAAACGGGAAAGTCGCTCGGGTTGAGCCCGAGTTCCTTCACGATAAGAGTGATTACGTCCTTCTCCTTCTGGTCGAAGGTGCCGTCGGAATTGGCGAGCGAGATACAGACGCGAACAAGCGTACGGGACGCTTCAACGTTCTTCTTGATCTTCGAGATGCGCTTCAGCGCTTCGACTTCACCCATTCCACGGTCGAAATCGAACAGAGCGACAGCCTTGTTGAACTCTTCGACGACTTCCTGACCATCAAAAACCGACAGCTCTTCGGAGACGCGTAGATAGTTGGCAAGCGTCGTGCGCTCGGCCTGGTCGATGTTACCATCCGCAAGCGCAACAAGCGCAGTCGCGGTGACGATGGCGACAAGGAATTCCTTGTTCTTGTACTTCTTCACTTCCTCGGAAAGACGCAGCGAAAGTTCGGAAGTGGTGGATTTCAGCTGCGATGCGACCTGATCGCCGACAGCGCGAAGTTTATTGAGGAAGCTCATGTTTGCCTCTGTGTTTGCGTAAAACGCGAAATCATGCCGGAACCGGGCACACGGGAAGAGAACGAGGTCCGACACCATTGCCGCACCTCGACTGGGTTCGATTAGGCGGCGTAGTTCTTGGCGGCCGGGATGAGGTCTTCGGCAGTGCGACCACCCTCGGCAAGCTCACTGATACCTGCCATCTTCCATTCGGAACCATTACGGTAGACCGACGCTAGAATGGCCGAGCGCTGAGCACCCTTCTCGGACAGCGTAATACGAGCCAGTTCCGAGCCATTGCGCGCGTCAACCAGGCGGCAATAGGCCTCCTTGACGTCCTTGAACGTTTGGCCACTGAACGAGTTGACGACGAAGATCAGGGACTTGACGTTCGAGGGCACCCGAGCCAGGGACACAGTAATCTTTTCGTCGTCACCAGCGCCAGCGCCGGTGAGATTGTCACCAGAGTGGATGACCGAGCCATCATTGGAACGCAGCTTTCGGAAGGATACCAGGTCGACAACATTCTTGTTTTCGTCGAATAGAATGACTGAAGCGTCCAAGTCGATATTCTTGCTGCCGCCAAGCCAGCCGGAAACGCCCTCCCAGCCTAGACCCATCAGCACTTCAGATAGACCGGCGTTGCCCTTGGTGAGGTCAATGCGCTGACCCTTTTGCAGATTAATACCCATGAGAATTCCTTTCTTTCTCGGTGATGGGTATTATTGGCGGGCTATTATTTTTCTTTGTCAACGGATTTTTTCAAAGAATTCCTTTTCCAGGTCGGAATTTCCTTTTTTTAGGCGCAAGGATTTTTTTGAGAATTCCTGTATTGACGATAATTCCTTGTCCATATATGACCGAGAAATCCTTAACTACGCCGCCCCCATGGAATGGTCCTCGATCTCCATGTGATGGGACAAACCGGAGCGTTCCCGTCATGTGGAGATTGTTTCTATATTTTCTGGTGCTGTCTGCCGTGCTCACAGTGCTGCGGTTCATCATTCTATTGGTTGCAGAGCCCATTCAACGCCGTTCCCTGAAGAAGCGACTTGGCGAAGGAACCGACAAAACGCTTGAGTCACTCGTTGCCGACTGGCGCAAGAAGGCCGGTCGCAGCCTCTGGTTCAATTTCGTGGGCATCCCGAGCGTTGCCTTTATGGCCATCATTCTAATCGCTCAGTACGCCTGAAGCGCAATCTGAAAGGAATTCCGATGAAGAAGTACATTCTACGTGCTGTTCTAGCCCTCGTCCTGCTCGCTCCTCCAGCGCTCTTTCTACATTTCTATTTGCCTCGTTCGGTAATCGTCCAAGCAGACGGTACGGACGTAAAGCGCCTAGATCAGGACATCAACCGTGTCGGCCAGACCGATGTAAAGCCTGGCGCAAACCGCGATGTATTCCTGATTAATACTTCCGTTCCTGGAAGTGACGAAGTCGTAGTCTTCAGGAATGAAGATACCGGTTGGGGCTGGCCCCTCTATTTTAAGTTTAACGATTCCGACATCAATGCAGTTGCCCAGAAGTTCGGAGCCGAAAAAGCAATTGTGAAGATCACATACTACGGTTTCCGCATTCAGTTGCTCAGCATGTGGCCGAATGTCGTCAAAATCGAACGCGCGGAACTTGGTGACAGCACGTTCCCGGTTGCGCGCACGCTTATCCTCGCCATTCTATTCTCCGTCCTCGGGTTGGTTTATTGGAAGCTTCGCGGCCTCTTTTCCCGCCTCTTCAAGAAGAATGCTGCCTAATGCGACATCAGGCTCAGCTCTCAACCGGAGTGATCAGTGTTGACATCGACCAGGCTATGGTCCCGGCCGATGAAATGTTCGGCTTTGCCGAGCGCATCAACCCGAAGCGCGCATTTCTATTCGTATCGAAAGTCTTGGGGCGGCATATTCCAGTCGCCCCAGAGAAGATGCATCAGAGTTTCACCATGCTCGCCGAGCAGATCGACGCCGAACTCCCTGGCCCGGTCCTGTTCATTGGTATGGCTGAAACGGCAATCGGTCTAGGCGCTGGTGTTCACATGGAATACAGCCGCCAGGCCAATCGTGCTGACGCTGTTTTTCTATGCACCACCCGCCATGATCTGGGATCGGAGAAGCTTTGCGAGTTTTCTGAAGATCACAGCCATGCGACCCAGCACCTGATCCACATGCCGCAGGATGAAAAGACCCGCGAAATGCTCTCCCGCGTTCGCTCTCTCGTCCTGGTCGACGACGAGGCATCCACGGGCAATACGTTCGCGAATCTATTTGCGGCGCTTCCCAAGGAAATCACTGGCAACGTCGAAAAGATCAAGCTTGTGACCCTGACCGATTGGTCCAACGGTGCGGCCGAACAAAAGCTTCAAGGTGACGTGGAAAGCATTTCGCTGATCCGTGGACGCTACACCTGGCTTCGGGATGAGGCAGTTCAGTTCCCGAGCGTGCCGAAGGCTGGAGCCACCAATACGAAGCCGGAATTCAAACCAGTCTCCGATCTCGATTGGGGCAGGCTTGGCGTCATCGACCATCAGAACACGCTTCCTTTGCCGGACGCGCTCGATCTCAAGGGGCACGTGCTTGTCCTGGGTACTGGCGAACACGTTTGGCAGCCTTACCGCTTGGCCTTTGCACTCGAACAGGCTGGCCACCAGGTGTCTTATGCGTCGATCACCCGCTCTCCGATCTCGGTCGGTCATGTGATCGGCGACAAGACATCGTTCTCCGACAACTACGGTCTAGGGGTGGCAAACTATTGCTACAACCTCGATCACAAGAACTACGGAACCGTCATTCTATGCGTGGAGTCGCCACTGTCCTACGTGGACCCGATCCTCTACGCACGTCTGAAATCCATCTGCCGGAACGTCATCCTGATCTCTTCCGTCGATGGGACCGCAAAACTAGAAAACAATGAGGAAATTGCCGCATGACCATGCTTCGCCCGATCATGTTTGCCGATCTTGATGACACCTTTTTCCAGAGTCTTCGCAAGGTTCCTGAGACCCAGCACGAAGGAAAAGTGCTGGTGTCGGAAGCCATCAGCGGTAATCACTCGTATCAGACGATCAAGCAGCAAAACCTTTTTGCGTGGCTTGCCGCAACGACTGATATTGTTCCGGTTACCGCTCGCAGCTCACGTTCTTTCGCGAACGTTCAGCTCGATTTCGGTGCAACGTTCAAAATCGTCGGCAATGGTGCTGTTGTTATCAAGCCAGACGGCGAAGTCGACCAGCAGTGGCACGAAATCCTTGTATCAGAGACGGCCAAGGAACTGGAATCGATCCACGCACTGGAAGCGGCCTGCCTCGCCGTGGCAGCGGAACTTGGCATTGCTGTGCGTTGCCCGCAGAGCATCGAAAATGGCATTCGCCACTCTGTGATCGTCAAGCAGGATGACCCGGATGTGAAGATTCGGCTCAACGAAATCCTTGCTGGCGTTTCCGTTCCTGCCGGGTGGACGTCCCACCTCAACAGTAACAATCTCGCGTTCACAGTTCCTTCCGTGTCTAAGAAACGTGCGACGGAATATGTGATGTCGCAGATTCCGGACATCGACCAGAGGATTACATTCGGCCTCGGTGACAGCTTCACCGATATGCCTTTCATGGGCCTTTGCGATTTCTTTGCCACGCCGATGCGCGGCCAGGTCGCCGAAAAGCTCATTTCCACGCAAATCAATCACTAAGGAGGCGTCAATGAACGCAGTGACCAAGATTTCGGCTGCCGGTTTTTCAGGTAGTTACGACGCCGCAGACATCACGTTCCTTCTGCAGGACGTTGCCATCGAATCCACAGATGTTGCCGAGAAGGAAAAGGCAATCCAGTCCGGCACGAGGCACTATTCTGAGATGATTTCGGAAGAAAAGGCTCCGTCGGCCGCTTACAAGGCGATCTTTGCGAAAGCGATGGACGCTGGCGCTGTCCGGTTCGGAGAAGACGTGGCTCGCCTCGCTCTTACCCTTGACCGCACCATTGATGGGCCGATCACCCTGGCCAGCCTCGTTCGAGCCGGTGCCCCTATGGGTGTACTCCTTCACCGCGCGCTCAAGGCACTGGGTCGCGATGTCCATCACTACGGCATCTCGATCATTCGCGACCGTGGTCTGGACGACGCGGCCATGAAGCACATTCTCTCGGAACGGCCGGTCGAAGGGCTTGTCTTCGTAGACGGTTGGACGGGCAAGGGTGCCATCTCTTCGCAGCTCGAAGAAAGCTTCAAGGCCTATTCCGATCTACCGCCACGCCTTGTCGTTCTCGCTGACCCTTGTGGACGAGCATGGCTGGCCGCTTCCGGCGACGACTGGCTGATCCCCTCCGGTATTCTCGGCTCGACGGTGTCTGGCCTGATCAGCCGCACCGTTCTCAATGATGAGATCGCGGCATCTGGCGGCTTCCATGGCTGCAAGAGCTGGCACCATCTTGCCGATCATGACGTGACCCGTTCGTTCGTCGATGAAATCTGGGAGTACGTCCAGAAGAAGCTTTTCACGTCGGCTGTTGAAGACTTTGCTGAATGGTCTGACAGCGACCGCGCATATCACTGGGAAAAGTCCCAGGCCGCCGTACAGTTCGTCGCGGACACCCATGGTGTCACCAACCGGAACCGCATCAAGCCAGGGATCGCAGAGGCAACGCGAGCCATTCTACGTCGCATGCCGAATTGTGTTTACATCTCCAGCCTCGAAGACCCCGATCTGGCGGCAATGATCCATCTGCTCAAGGAGAAGAACATTCCGTTCGAGGTGCGGCCGGAAGCGATTGCTCCTTATCGGGCAATCACCCTGATCGAAAAGGTTTCCTGATATGAAGATCATCAGCCCCTTTGCGCTTGGCGCAACCATGTACATGCCGGTAATCCAGGACGACGCGATCAAAATCATTCTGGGCGAGAAGATGCCAAACCTGAAATCGATGGTCCTGTGTCTCGAAGATGCGCTTCTTGAACAAGACATCGAACGCGGTCTGGCACGCCTCGAAGAAATCACGGCGGAACTACGCCATCATAAACGGACGGAAGAAGCTCCGCTCCTGTTCGTGCGTCCACGAGACCTCGATATGGCGCGGCAGATCGTCAAAATGCGCGGGCTCAAGGAAATCGACGGTTTTGTCGCTCCGAAGGTCCGCCCTGGACAGATCGCCGAGTGGATGAGTGTGTTGAACGGGACAAACCTCTACCTCATGCCTACGCTCGAAACGGCAGAAGCCTTCGATGCGGAAGCAATGCGGGCACTTTGCGAGGAAATGCTCACCAACAATCCGAGCAGAATTTTGGCCGTCAGATTCGGAGGTAACGACCTGATGAGTTGCCTTGGCGTTCGCCGCAAGCGCGGCATTACGCTGTATGAGGGGCCTCTAAACTATGTGATTTCCTTGCTTATGAGCGTCTTTGGCAGCAAGGGCTTTGCCTTGACGTCGCCCGTCTTCGACGACATCTCCGACTTGGCTGGGCTTCAGCGCGAACTTGAACGCGACGTTCACTTTGGCTTTGTCGGGAAGACCGCGATCCATCCTTGCCAGATCGACATCATCCAGAAATCCTTCGCCGTCCCACAGCAGGACTTCGAAGCCGCAGAAAAAATCCTCGAAAAGGATGCGAAGGCTGTCTTCAAATTTGCGGGCTCGATGCTTGAACCGGCAACCCATTCAAAATGGGCAGAGCGTATCAAGATGCGGAAGGATCATTACGGAATCATGGAAGAAGTTCATGGTTTCCTCCAGCCAGCGATGGCTGGCATCACTCACCCTTGATTGGCAATTTGGCAACAGCCGTCAAAGCGATTGTCCGCGCGACTTTTTGAAGGATTGTGGCCGACGACTATGGGGGTATCCTTGAATAAAACCAAAAGGATACCCCCATGAAACGCCGTGCATTTCTTCTCCTTCCGTTGTTGGCCGTCGCGTTCAAAGCTGAAGCTGCAAAGTTCGGCCCCTGGGATGGCGACGAGGCACCTGGTACTGTCGTCATCATTACCAGCGACCACACACTCCATTACATCGACGACTACGGCACGAGGATTTCCTATCCTATCGCAGTAGGAAGAGAAGGCGCACAATGGACTGGTGTCACAACAGTTACTCACAAGCGGAAAAACCCTGATTGGCGGCCGACACCTAACATGAGGGCAAAGGACCCGTCCTTGCCTAGCATCGTCAAGGCGGGGCCTCACAATCCTTTGGGTACCAGAGCCATCTACCTTGCAGAGGGATATCTGCGCATTCATGGCACTAATTCGCCTAGGTCAATCGGCAAAGACGCTTCGAGCGGTTGCTACCGAATGTACAATGACGACGTCGAGGAACTCTTTGAGATGGTATCACCTGGAGCAGAAGTTATCGTACTACCCTGAAGAGGGCATCGATCCAACAGGAATTCGCTCACAAAAAAAGCCCGGGGAAACCCGGGCTTTTGCGCTCATACAGACGGTTGATGTCAAGCCGCAGCTGTTACCGCAGTCACATCAACGATCTTGGTCCTGCGGGCGCGACCGCTGGGCCGGGCAACAACCACGGGCGTTTCAGCCGTCGCCCGATTGCCTTCGGTGTCTTCAACACCGGCTTCGGAGGCCAAGGCGAGCTTTGCCTTATGCGCCTGGCGCATCTGGATCGTTCCGAGACCCAGCCGCTTGGCGTCTTCCTTCTTGCCAGCCTTGAACTTCGGCGGAGTCGTCGGATAGTCAGCGGGCAGGCCGTAGATACGGCTGTAATCCTCGAACGACATACCGTAGTTCTTCTGCAGGTAACTGTTCAGGAAGCTGACCCGCTTTCCGTCGATGAGGCAGGTCATCTTGCCGTCGCCCGTATCCTTCAGGGACTGCTTGATCGTGCACTTGGCCGGATTACGACGGCGGAACGCGCTGTCCAGTTCGGCCTGATCGGCGTCATCGGTCGCATGGGCGAGTGGCTCCGGCTTAGCCTGCGGCACCTTGCGCGGACGACCCGGGCCACGGCGGAGCACCGGCTCCTCAGCAGGCACCTCCTGATCGACCTCGACCGGTGTCTCGACCGGAGCCTCGACCTTCGTACCCTTGGCAGCACGCATCCTGGCCATACGGGCAAGCATGGCCTCGCGCGCCGGACCAGACAGATCGCGCTTCTTGCGAGCGTCAGTCTTGACTTCCGCCGCCTCAGCCGAAGCCGTCGCTGGCACTGCAGACGGGATGGCGATACCGCTTACGGCTGCACTGTTGGTGAAAGCCTGTACGATCTGGTCGACCAGGCCGGGAATCTGATTGATTTCTGCTCGGTGGCTCTTGACCATCGTTGCAGCGATGTCGACTGCTGTGAGGACCACTGCATTGTGAAGGTCCGTCTCGGCTATTTTCTGCACGTTGTTCTTGACCATTACAACTCTCCTATCAATTCCTGCGAACTTTCTTACCTATCGGTTAATTCGTCAGGCTGATCTTCTTTGCTTACAACACATAATGTAGCGTCGCGGGAAAAGGTTTCAAAAAAAGTTGACGAAAGTGTGGTTTTCCTTGAAAAACCTCGTTTGTTCCTGTTACGTTCTCAAAACTCAATGTATCAGCATGGATTTGTAGACTCCTTCTCATCGTGATGCCCTCTTTAAATTCTTGATCACCTTCCGAATTGGCCCTAGCCTCGGTGATGAACTCCTGGACCATCGTCCGTGTATAAGGTTTCCACATGCCCATTTCCTTTATACGAAAGCTGATCTCATCAGCTGTTAGCCGTTCGCCGTCAATTATGCAAGAGATCGCTGATATAAACTCCTTGGAACAGGAGTTCACACCGCTCTCGGACGAACAGCTAAAGGAAAAGGCTGCAGAGCTTCGGGTCTACGCAGCTTCGCTTCCAGATCAAGAATTTGATCATCACCTAGTTACCCGCTCCTTTGCTCTTGTTCGAGAAGCTTCTAAACGCGTTCTGGGTCAACGCCCCTACGACGTTCAGCTTTATGGCGGCCTAGTTCTGCATAAGGGAAAAGTAGCCGAAATGAAGACGGGCGAAGGAAAAACGCTCGTTGCGGCACTTCCTACCTTTTTGAACGCTCTCAAAGGTAAAGGTGTTCACGTGATCACGGTGAACGATTACCTGGCAAAACGAGATGCGGCAATGATCGGGAAGGTTCATGAATTTCTTGGCCTGAGTATCGGTGTCATTCTAGATGACATGCCCGATCACCTAAGGAAGAGGGCTTATGCGTGTGATGTGACATACGTCACGAATACGCAGGCTGGCTTTGATTTCCTTAGAGATAACCTGCGCTTCGATCATTCCCAGATGGTTCAACGCGGCCATAATTATGCAATCATCGACGAAATCGACTCGGTGCTGATCGATGAAGCAAGGACTCCGCTGATTATTTCGGGCCAGCTTGCTGACCAGTCTGAGACCTATCGGAGCATCGACGCCCTTATCAAACTCCTCAAGGCGGACCTCCATTATAAGGTTGATCTGAAGTCCCGTACGGTCTCCTTAACGGAAGAAGGTCTCGACAAAATTGAGATGCTTCTGCGCGACAATGGCTTCCTGACCACTGCGGCCCATTTATATACCCCTGAGAATAGCTTGGTCGTTCACCACGTGAACGCTGGTCTGAAAGCTAATGCTCTGTTCCGACGTGATCGCGACTACCTTGTTCGTAAGGGTGAAGTTGTGCTGATCGACGAGGGGACCGGACGCATCATGGATGGACGTCGTTACAACGATGGTATCCATCAGGCTATCGAGGCTAAGGAAAACGTCGAGATCAAAAACGAGAGCCAGACTCTGACGTCGATCACCTACCAAAACCTGTTCCGTCTCTACACCAAGCTCTCCGGCATGAGCGGCACGGTCAAAACGGAAGAAGAAGAATTCGGTCATATCTATAACCTGGATGTCGTTTCCATCCCGACCCATCGGCCGATCCAACGCGTGGATTTGACCGACGAAGTCCATTTCAACCAAAACTCCAAATACGCGGCGATCATTCGCCTGATCGATGAAGCCAACGCCAAGGGACAGCCGATCCTGGTCGGAACCCCTTCGGTCGAGAAGTCTGAACGCCTGGCGGCATTCTTGCGAAAGGCTGGATATTCCGACAATGAGAAAGCTGCGAAGCCTTTCAGACTGTTGAATGCCAGAAACCACGAAGTCGAAGCCGAGATCGTGGCTCAGGCAGGCCGTCCTGGTGCGATCACCGTGGCGACGAACATGGCTGGCCGTGGAACAGACATCAAGCTGGGAGGACACGAGGAGGCCGAGATCGAACGGCTTGAGGCGGGATACGCCGATATGCCGGAAGATTACGACCTCGAAAAAGCAAAGGTTGAAGCTCTGGCGCAAATTGCCAGTGATCGTGAGGCTGTGATCAAAGCCGGTGGACTGCTTGTTATCGGTTCTGAACGACATGACAGCCGTCGTATTGATAACCAGTTGCGTGGTCGTTCTGGCCGTCAGGGCGATCCAGGGCAATCGCAATTTTTCGTCGCCCTTGATGATGATGTCATCCAGGCGTTCGGATCGGAGAAAATCCAGACGCTGGTTAGCCGCCTCGGGCTGGGAGAAGGGGACGCGATCAGCCACCCGATGATCAGCAAGCTTCTGGATAAAGCACAGATGCGCGTCGAAGGGACCCATCTGGAGATTCGAAAAGACGTCGTCAAATATGACGATGTCATCAATCAACAGCGCAAGGCGATGCACGAGTTCCGCAACGAAATCATGGGAAGCAACGACTGCACTGCCGTTATCGACGAAATGCGCCATATCGTTATTGAGGAAACCGTGATTAAGCACGTGCCCGAAAATAGCTATATGGACAGCTGGGACATCAAGGCTCTTGAACAGGAATTGCTGGAGCTTACGACAATCCTATTTGACATGACCGACCTCGTACAGCGAGATGGCACTGACGAGAACACAATCATTAAAAAGGTAACCGAGAAATCGGACCTCGTTGTCGGAATGCTTCGGGATGGTTTCCCGGAAGGCAGGTACGAGCTTGCCCGAAAGGAATGCCTGCTGATGTCGGTCGACAAGGCATGGCGAGAACATTTGCAGGCCTTGGAAGAACTTAAGGGCGCTGTCTCCTTTAGAACCTACGCACAGCGTGAGCCGGTCGCTGAATTCCGCACAGACGCTTACGAGATGTTCAAGGCCATGATGGACGCGCTACGCCAAGAAGTCGTTCGAACAACCTCTCGACTACGCCCACCAGAGGCACCGATCATGATCAACCCCGAAACTGCAGCCACCGAGACGAGCCTCAATCATGCGTAAACATATTTGGATCAATCAGGGTTTCTCGTCCATGCGAGATATCGCGCTTCAGATCAGGGAGCACGCTCCCACATCGCTTCTGAGCGTCACACATAAGGATGACCGGCCGGAGATCACGGCCCTTTCCGATTTCCCGCTCGATCTGGAATCGCGGTCGAGTGATGCCGATGAATATCTCGCATATGTCGTGAACTACATTGACCTATGTCGCCATCGCAACGTGCCGTTGTCCGCCATCCTGGCAACTCGTTATCGTCGCACCATTCAAAAGAACATCGAACTGTTCGCGGGCAGGGGCATCCGCATATGTACGGGATCGACAGATGCCAACTGGCTCGACATTTGTGAAAACAAGACCCTATTCACAAACAAGCTGGTTGAAGCCGGATTGCCTGTGCCGAAGACAATAGAAGTGAATACAGGCAATGAGGTTGCCAAGGCGATCAAAGAAATCGAGAGCCTCGGGCATACGGCGTGCATAAAGCCTTCTATTGGCGTTTATGGCGCTGGCTTCTGGATATTTGACCGCAACGCCGACGACTTCTCGCTCTTGAGCGACCGTGAAACACTCTCGATTCACCCGGAAACTTATCTCCGCGCCTTCGACGCCAGAAAGAACCCACAGCCTCACATTGTTATGGAGACCCTGCCAGGGATTGAAACTAGCGTTGACGCAGTTTGCGAAGATGGGGAAATTCGTTCGCACGCTTGCAGGACCAAGTTTGACAGCCACCAGTTCATTTCGACCGGTGGCGAGGTGTATGACCTTGCTGCTTCCGTGGCGCGTCTTTGCAAGCTCGACGGTCTTGTGAACATCCAGTTCAAGGCGGATGATCACGGCGCGCACAAGGTACTCGAAGTCAACACGAGGGCGGCTGGAGGCTTTTCCTACTCGTCGGCAGCAGGAATTAACCTGGGCTATGACTGCCTCATGATGATGCATGGCGAGAAAATCACACCGGTATCCCTCGATCAGAAAGTCCGTGTCAAGCCGGTGAACGTGACACTTCGCCTCGCCTAAGAGGATTTCTCTATCCCTACAATTTTAGGGGTTTTCGCCGACAAGAAGTGCGCTTAGCCTAAAAACAGGGCAAAAAGTTGGGGAAGCAGGGCAACAAAATGATACTCCACGACGCCTCCCACTTAAAACTATCTCAGCCTGGCAGCGATGCCAGGCTTTTTTTTCTTAAGTCGGAGGAATGACCCCAAAGGAATTCTAACAAAACTCTTGACAAGGAATTCCGCAAATGTAGAGTTTGCAAAGGATTTATCGGGAATTGTCCCGCCAACAGGAGTTCTTAATGCCTTCGTCCGTCGCGCCGTTCACCGTCGACGCTAACACTAGCGGTGTTAACACCCGTATCGATTACCGTCTCATCACGCCATCCAAAAGCGTCAAGGGCTCGGTCGTAGTTGAGGGAAAATTCACCGATGACGACATTCAAGCTCTTCGGGAAAATCTCAAGAACGGCGTTTCGTTCGTACCGCGCAAACTCGGCGTCCCCGACCTTTTCCATCTCATGCCTTCGAGCTGGAATGGCTCTGAAGAAGAGCATGTGATCGAGCGCATCGCCTCCAGCAACGCCCAGGCTGATCCGGATTCTCCGACATTTGAACAGGTGGTCAGCCTCTCCGACGACTTTGATCTCCACGCGTTCAACACCGAAAACGCTCCAGCGACCGCGATCTAAATGGAGCCGGTGGCCGTCCTACTTCTTCTGGTTTTCGGCCACCTGGTGGCCGATTACCCTGCTCAGAACAGTTTCCTTGCTCTTGGCAAAAATAAATACCGGGACGAAAAGACGGTTGAGAAATACAAGCATTATCCCTGGTGGTACGTTCTCGGCGTCCATGCCGGAATTCATGCAGGTTTTGTCCTTCTTTTCACAGGAAGCGCCACCCTCTGCATTGCAGAGTTCCTGCTCCACTTCAAAATCGACAAAACGAAAAATGAGGGAAAGATTTCTTTTCTTCAGGATCAATCGCTACATTATCTTTGCAAACTGATTTGGTGGCTTCAGATGCCATTAATGGGAACGACGCCATTCATCGGACCTCAGTGATCCTTAATGGCGTCGCCCAATCGACGCTTATGCCGTTGGTTCAGAGGCTAGCGCAGCGTTAATTTCGACCTTACGGAGCTGGCGTTCTACCGGCACAATTCGTTCCAGCTTGATTTCGAGCAGGCCCAGCCGGTGGCTCGCGTCTTTCACTTCTACATATTCGCCTAGCTTGAAACGCTTACCAAAGGCGCGATTGGCGATCCCACGATGTAGATACTCGACCTCTTCATCCTTTTTCGGGTTGCCTACAACTGACAACACACGATCCTCGACGGTGACCTCGATGTTCTCAGGGGCATATCCTGCAAGCGCAAAAATGATCGAGGTTTCGTTCTCACCGGTCTTAACGATGTCGTAGGGAGGGAAGGAAGACAATGAGGAAGGCGTTTCGGTCAAGGGCAACACATTATCGAAAATGCGGGTTACGGCTTGTAGAATTGCGGGATTGATGGACTTGGCATGCGACATAACAGTTCTCCTTGAGCAACTGGTTTCAGTTATCGCCGGGATGGCCGATAAAAGAGGTCCGATAGGCACCTGTAAAGGAAATCTGCATTCCATTGCGCAATTTCAAGGGGCACAAAAAAAGAAAATGAGGAAAAATTCATGATTTCTCTCGAAGGCATTGAATGGGCTATTAATAGAGAAAGAGAAATCCTTCTAGGGCTGGACACTTCAGAGCGCACGGTTGTCCCCAACAGCTTTCATTTTGCCAAGGGAAGCGCCGGTTACGTGATTTCGAAAAGCTGAGGTTCTAAGGGTCGATATTCCGGACGAAATCCTTGTTTCAATTGTCGCCGCAGCGAATATTTAATTGTGTCGTTGAGGGGCGGGGCAATTCTTGCTGAAAGGCGCGTGCCAATTTCGCGCGGTTAACCGGAGAAATTGATGGCTGAGGCCCCTGAAACAACGAAGTTCTTCGCAAACGGTGCGACGATTTTTTCGAACAAGCAAAATTCTGCTCTTGCGAGCTTCGCTAGAATCGCTGGCCTGGCTGCTGTTGTTACCACAGTCGCGCCGAGCGGCACTGGGGACGTTTCGCCCTCCAACACGATCACTGCTGACATTGCCGCAATCGACGAGATTAACAGGATCGTGACGTTCAAACCTTTGACCGAAACACTCAAAGTTGACGGACTAAAAGTCGAGCTTCCCACGACGACAGTCGCTAAGAAGTCGCCTCCTGTGTCCAATGGCGACGTAAACGCGATCATAGACGCGGTGACCAGCGACCTGAACGCCGGGAGCGTTTATCATCAATATGGCGACTACAAGGTTCCCCATAACGTTCTCAGGGACCTCGCCAGAGCGGCGAAAGACGCGGACTTCCCGACGGATTACTTGTTCGGGATCGTGGAGAAGGAAAGCGGCTTTGACTGTCATGCCGAACCACCGTCGGGATCAGCTCGTGGATGCATGCAAGTGATCGACCAAACATGGCTTCGCCTCGTAAAGGAATATGGAGCGAAATATGGGCTTGCGGAAGAGGCGGAGTTGGTTGAACTCACCTACAACAAGCGCAAACAGCCAGTCTACAAGGTCAATGACAGGGAAGAGGCGCGGCGTATCCTCGATTTGCGATATGATGCCTACTATGCGGCGGCATTAGCTGTTACGGACCTCAAGTCAGCTAAATCCAAAATAGAGAAAAACCTGTCGGCAAGATTCAACGACGATAACCTATACCTCCCTCATTTCATGGGAGAAGATCGCGCAGAAGCTGCTTTGGCCGCATATAAAAAACAACCAAACGCATCAGCCAGTAAGATTTTCCATCGCGAAGCAAGAGCTAACCCTGGCATGTTTTACGACGGCAAAGGACGTCGACGAGTTCCAATCGACGTGGCTGACTTCATCAAGCGCGCGCAGAATGTCATACTGAGCCGTAGTGCGAAGTACCACAACGTTGAGCAGGTGGCTCAGAAAAATAGCCTGGATTTCATCTCGACAGGAAGCATCCCCGTCCCCGTCGCCAAACCGAGCATCAGTAAGGACTCTTTCGTTTCAGCCATGAAGGCCCGAATTGCGAGCAGGAAACTGGCTGTACTCCAGAGTGACAACGTCGCAGCGTCTTATCGCGTCCTGGATACGGACCTTCAGCTCGAAGATAATGCAGGACCTAAGCTGTAAAACCGACCGCTAATTGTTGACATTTTAATCGGCGCTCCGTAAGGTCATGTCAACAATTTGGGGTGTGAAAATGAGCATTATCCAAGCCGTTGTTTGTATCTCGACCGTCTGCAGTCCGACTCCCGTAATCATCCGCGACGGCGACACGATTGTTGTCAATCAGGTCGCGTATCGATTGAAGGGAATCAATACCCCCGAAATCAGCGGAAAGTGCGAAAACAACAAGGAGCATGAGATCGACCTGGCGTTCCAAGCCAAGGATTATCTGACCATGCTACTTTCGTCGGGGGATGTGCATATTTACCGCGACGGGTATGATCGCTACCGCCGCGTGTTGGCGGACGTTGTGGTGAATGGCGAAAACGTCGGCGACCGATTGATCAAACAGGGCCTCGCTCGCAAGTGGACGAAAAAGTGGAGCAAGCAGCCAGAGCCCTGGTGCAAGTGAGGATAATGTCGTGTTGACTAACCTCTTTGTGGTGGCTGCCGTAGGTGTCTCTGGTGCTGAACCGGCAGCAAATATGTCACTTCCTGCCGATGTAAGCTCGAAAATCGGGCTGTATCTTCTTGTCTCTGCAGCGTGCGATCAGATGGTTGGCACTGATGCGGGACGGACAGCCAAGTCGACGTCGGGGCCGATTTTGCAAAGCTACGGCTTCACTAACGCAGAGGTTGAATCTATGATGAAGAAATTCGTCGGCAACAACCTTGACTACTACATCGCTTCCGTCGTCGAAGCTTCCGGCAATAGCAAGCCTGCTATCCGCTACTTTTGTTCGAGCACAATCAAGCAGAAACAGAAGGCGGTTGAAGAAATTAAGGCATACAATCAGCCTTAACCGCCCACATGGGGACAATTTTGCGTCAATTGCTTGACGGCAGAGTCCGTCAAGCCTAAATGCTTCAAAGTCTGGTGGTTCTCTGCGGAGTTAATCGTGGTCGGGACAGTTGTCGAAATCAGTGCGGGCGTGGCTTATTCAATCCACGAGAAGGACGCACAGATTGCAGCGACGCTGAAATCGTTCGCTCGCGACATTCAGGCATCGTTCATCGCATTTCACGTCTATAATCACGCGCAAGACCGGCAGGTCGTTTTTACTTCGGGGTTCCATGAGTTCTACGACGGCTACGTGGCCTCGGATGCTTTTCACGCGGACCCTGTAATGCAGGCGGCGCGAACCCAAAGAACTCCGTTCGATTGGCAAGACGTCATTTCTTCAGGCCAGGATAAGGAGAAGTTTTGCAGTGAGTTGTTGACTGCGGGAATTCACTGTCTGTCCATTCCCGCAGGGAATAAGGATTTCACCGCTGCACTTCATATTGCCTCTAATCTTCCGGAAGCGACATGGAGACATCACATCGCAGATGTTATCTGGTTTGGAACGATGGTGGCGAAGCAACTCTTTCAAAGAGTGTTGAGAACCAGGCCCACGGAAACACCAGAGATTAAGCTCGATAAAATACAGACTGAATGCTTATCGCTTCTTGCGGCAGGTAAAGATTTGGATGACGTTGCGACACTCACTGGAAAGCGGCAAGCAACGGTTTCGAGGCATGTCGCCGAAGCAATGTCTCGCCTGAATGCCAATAACCAAACCCATGCCATCGTAATGGCACATTTTCTAGGCCTGATCCTGATCGAGTAGATGTGGGAGCGAACTTATGATTCTGATCGAGGAGAAAAAGTATCTGGAGCTTCTACAACAGGCCCGTCAACTCGACACGCCCGAGAAGAGCTTCAGGTTTGTTTCTTTGATGAAAGAGGCATACGGCTTTGATCACGTGTCTTTCGCCACCTACGATGAGAGCGCAGATACGTACATACGAGTTTCTGGAACCTATCCGAAAGAGTGGATCGACTTCTATAGATCGGTTGAAAATAGGGAAAAAGTCGATCCCGTCCTAAGACATCTCAAACGTCACAAACCTTTCTTGTGGGCTGACATGACTGACATGAGCCCAGAGGAAAAGGAGCTTATGAAGAACAGCTATCGGCTCGGCATTGGACCCAATGGGTTCACCATTCCGTTTCGTAGTTCAGACGGTCACATGTCCTTTTTGTCGGCTACGCAAAATGACATCTCGGCCGAGGATTGGCGGAAAAAAGTGTCTGTCCTCAAAGGAGACTTGGTCGATATCGGCAAGATACTCCACGCGGCACTGCTCACCAGGATTGGCGTGCGACCGCCCTCAATCGATTTGTCCGAACGAAGCATTGCCTGCCTCAAGCTCAAGGGATGCGGGATGAATGAAGAGCAGATAGCGCGCACGCTACGCATCTCTACGCGCAGTGTCAAAAATCACCTCAAGACCGCACGCGAGGCGCTCGGCACACGTAACAACGAACAGGCGATCACGTTCGCATTCAAGCTTCGGTTCATTCCGCTCCCGGGTGAGGGGAGCCCGCAAATTTCGTCCTGACGATTTCGAAACCTGCTTCCCAATCACGAGCGACCAAAGTGTGATCGTCCCCTAGATTATGGGGTTGCCGGAACAGGACGCTAGTCAGACCTACTTCCTCAGCTGTGATCGCGTGACTAGCTAGATCATCGAAGAATATTGCCGACTTCGGCAAGCGGTCCAGGTGACTCCGCTTCGATGCATGCATATCCAGGATGTGGATTTCGTCAAACCGCAAATTCCGTAGATTTCTCTCACGTAAGGCCTTTGTCCTTTCGGAATTGCCAGGCGCTGTGATTGCGATCAGCTTCATTTCAGGGTGTAGATCACGAAGGCGCGCTAACGCACTCTCGAAGCCAGACATAATCGGCATCGAAGCAAAACCATCGTCCTGGCTGAAGTCCACCATCAATTGCATGATTTCGTCATACGACCTGCCAGGAAACATCGGGCTCATCGTATAACAGTCACAAGCGTCAGGTTCGCAGCCGACCTGGATTCCTTTGTTGATTGCCCACGCATGCATTCCTGCAGCGTGATTCAAAACAACTCCATCAATGTCGACCGCTAGAATTTTATCCGACGCCATAAAAGTTATTACCTTTTTCCTGTTCCACGATGATGCGCGAAAACCGGCCAGGACATCAAGGAGTTCTTTGCCGGTGTCACCATTTTTGACATTAAAACCCTGTTGCGAATTTATCACTAAATCCTTTCGCATGGCAAAAACGCCTCTGATTAGGGTTTCGCCGCCAAGGAATTCATGTCCCAATTATTCAGGTGACGCCGCGATGCGGCAATTCAAACGCCAAAACTGAAGGAAAAAACATGCGTAAATCGATTCTACTCGCTACCAGTGCACTTGCTCTGCTGGCTTCTGGTGCAGTTGCTTCTGCTGCTGACGCCGTCCCGACGCCGGAAGCTGCAGTTGCCGCTGAAGGCAGTTCGTACGTTCGCGTTTGCGACGCGTTCGGAACCGGCTACTTCTATATCCCGGGTTCTGAAGCCTGCCTGCGCGTCGGCGGCCAGATCGAATTCTCCGCTGGCTACGACAGCTTCCAGGACGAAGGCTACACGGCGACCGAAGCTCGCATCGACATCGAAACCGCTCAGGACAGCGAGTTCGGTGCCATCAAGACCAAGCTTCGCATTTCCAGCGACGTCAATCTCGACGGCTACACGATCCCGAGCGCCTGGGGTGCTGGCGTCGACCGTGACACCCAGCTCGAAATCGCAACGATCTCCGTTGGCGGCTTCTACGTCGGCTACGCCGAGACGCTGATCAACACCGACGTTCTTTACGGCGACATGCTCGACCTGGAAACGTTCGGCGATCTGAACTCGACCGCAATCGGTTACCTGTCGGGCGACCTGGGCGGTGGTGTTTACGCTGGCTTCGCTGTTGAAGACGCTCGCCGTGGTGGCGGTGCAGACTTCGCTCGCTTCGGCGAAAACGACAAGCCTGACCTGGCTGGCCGTGTAGGTGTCAAGCAGGCTTGGGGCACCTTCGACGTTTCGGGCCTCTACGGCACTGAAAACGAAAACTGGTTCGTCAAGGCAACTGCCGATCTCGATGTCGTCGAGAACGCTGGCTTCCGCCTGACGGCAGGCTACGGCGATGCTGGCAAGGACTCGTCTGACGACGCTTGGTTCGTTGCTGGCGCTGGCAAGTACAACTTCACGCAGTCGATCCTCGGCTTCGCTGGCGTAGGTTATGGCGAAGAGAACGACTTCGACGGCGTATCCGCCAATGCTGGTGCCGTCTGGACGCCGGTCGCCGGTCTCGACGTGAAGGGCGAAGTGATCTACACCGACATCGGTTCTGGTCTCGACACCTACAACACCAAGCTCTCGCTGGTGCGTTCCTGGTAATCATCTTTCCAGGAAAATTTAAAGGAGAGGCCGCAAGATCGCTTGCGGCCTCTTTCTTTTTGAAAAGTTTCCCTTTATGAAGCAGGAAATCTGATCGCTGTGGGGCTGGCGTAAGTGCAATTTGCATTGAACGAATTAATTAAAATCCAAGGTATTCTGGAAACGATGTCCGAACCCGCGTTCGTTGACGCCGTCGAATGCCTCATGTCCCAGGAGCCAAAGGCTGCCATCGCCGTGTTCAAGTGCGAACATTTTGGTGAATGCGTGGTTTCCCGGCTCCTAAGCGACGATATTGACGCTTTGTCGGAGGCCGACCTACAGACCATGGCAGGTATCGCCAATGATGAACTCGATAGGATCATCATGGCGAATGGCTGGGGCTCCATGACAGATCACGAGGTTGATCTGGGCCACGCGGATGTTCCAGAAGGTTTCGTTATGGAATTTAGGCCGGTCCTAAATTGACACAAGGTGTCATTTTTTAAAACGTAACCTGCCTCTCAAAGGAAAACATAGTGGCAGCAGGAGTCCTTTGCGGCCCTACATGCCGAGCGACGGTGAAAGCACTGGGGACCATCCTTCACCAGGTCTCCAGTCCATCTCGAACTCATTTCGTTCGGCCGTGGCTTTTACGACCGGTTCGATGAATGTTTTGATCTCGGCAACCACATTTGCGAATGGAAGAGGTTCCCGATAATCGATCTTCTTCAGAAACGCGTTCCAGGCGACGTTGTGGTCTTCGATGAACTCCGTTGACAATCCAACCATCTCAAGAAGCGGAACGGTTGTCTCGCGGAAATCGAACGTATTGCGAATAGCCTGAGAAAGAACTGGTCCGGAAAACTCTTGCGTTTTTGAAATCATCAGAAGGTCAAAATAATCTTTCAGCCTGGTGTTAATCATTCCGTGCTCTTCGATGATGGCCGATTTTTCCGCAACTACTGTCTCAATTGGATAGGCGAGTACAGTTGGCGCGGGGACCATGCTTCCAAGCATCGTCGGCATCACAAGCGTTCTCACTTCGGGAGTGATCTTATTTCCAAAACCAACGTCGACACTCAGATCGACTCTTGCTGTTCCGATCTTCGCGATCAGCGTGATCTTGCCTCCAGGGATACGTCCTTCCCTTACGGCTTTAATCTTCATCGAATCGAGGAGGATTTCTACACCATCGTCTACATTGCAATTCGTGACGACCTGGCGCATGACGTCACCGACCTTTTCAATCGTCCCATCGGTAAGGAAGCCATTGAAGTCGATGTCGTCTGACGGACGTAGAAGGCGGCCCTTGTAATAGGCACTCAACAAAACTCCGCCCTTTACGCAAAAGTTTCCAGCTTCTGGGGAGACAGATAGACGATAGAGCAAGCGCTCTTGAGCATAGCGTCGCAAGATCGCAGGCATCGCAATTCCGGTCTCTTTACTCAGAGCCTTCAATCGCGCCAGTGCGCTTTCACCTACATTTTTTGCCATGCCATTCTCCTGCCTTTTTGCAAGGCTCCTGCATGGCCATGATACTGACAAGTGAAGTTAGGTAGCTGACAGCCGCGCCTTGGCAGACTGCGTTGTTTCGATCACAATGGACAAGGTATCCCAGACACCATACCCGTTTGCGATGGCTCTCAGCGCTTTGGTATCAGGTGTCAGGTCAGGATGATCAAGGTAACGGCCAATGGCGTCCTGGATGCCTTCAGGATCAATGGCGAATCCCCGTCCCGTCTTGTTTACATAGGTGGAAAAGCGGAAGAGATCGACAATCGTCCGCTCCGGAGACGTGATCGACACGGGCGTGTTCTCGACAACAATCTTATCGACCCCTTCCTGAAGGTCGCGCTGGTTCCTGGTACGAATGAACTGGGCTCCACCTTCGATTTGCCATTTGTCATAACCTTTGAAGGCGTGCGGGATCATGACGACATTGGTTCCGCCCATCGATTCCGTCAGCCCATGATGAACAGCAGCGCTCAGCAAGCAGACTACGGCCTGTGGGTACGCCCTCGCGATACATGCCCAAATGAAGTTCGGGTCCTCCGCTTCCGTGGGAATGCGATAAATGCCGCGCATCGGCCTTTGCAAACGATCTTCGGAAACCAGCCGACTGATTGTCATCTTACTCATCCCGAGGCCGACAAGTTCCGCCGTTGTGAAAGGCTTATGCGCGAGCGCGATATCGGTCAGGATGTCCAGGACGTGCGCCATTGTTACCAATATCCCCATTTATTCAATCCTGGGGATAATCGTAACATAGCCTTGCCGCACCCGCAAGTATGTTACCAATCACCCCAATTCCAATTAATGGGGATAATCGTAACAAAAAATGCCTCCGAATGTTACTATGCACCACCCTTATGACCTTCGGGGAATTTGGTAACAAAATAAAATGACAATCCTTACGGCTTAGGTTGAGCCGCCGTCATCGAAACGTTACAATTCCTTCGTGGGGTGAATTTTAATCCTTAGTTTTAGGAGAACGCCAATGTCGCTCGAAGCACATGTTACCACTCTCAAGCGGAAACATTCCGATCTTGAGGATCAGATTTCCCGACTCGCGAACCATCCAAGCGCCGATCAGTCCGAAATCGTTACGCTAAAAAAGCGCAAACTCCGTTTGAAAGATAAAATCGAGCAAGCCACGCTCACTCACTAGGAATTCCCATCGGTACATAATTCCTTGGGTTGGGTTGTTCTAGGAACCGCTCGGCGTATCAGGTGACCCCGGTAGACACCTTACGTCAACCGTTTTATCGATCTTGCAGTTGACCAGACCGCAAGATCACTCAAACCCACGCGTAGCGTTGAACAGCCTGTCCCTGATGGTGCAGCCGACAGTGCGGTTCTGGTTAAGATCGAAGGTTTGGACATCCCTGTCGAACTCCGTATCCTCGTGCAGACCGACAGCAAGACGGCTCCTATCGTCGTTGTGGGCGGTCTAGACGACATCGAAACCCGTATTCTAACCCCGACGATCCGTTCTATCGTGCGCAACATTGCAGGCACAAACCCTCCCCGTTCCTAAGCGCAAGCCGGATGGCACGGCGATTGAAGGCGAATTCGAAACTCGTCCGTCCAAGGTTCTCGACCTTATCGAAAACCGCGAGGCAATCGAAGCCAGCATCGAAAGGCCATCAAGATCGAAGTCGTAAGGCCGGTATCGAAATCAAGGAAATCCGTCTAGGCGAATTGCTATACCGCCTGAACTCCTTGTATCGCGTCTCCGTGAACAGCTTGCTCAGCAGCTCAAGGTCACGTACCAGCGTGAAAAGGAAGCCCAGGACGAGCGCATCAACATCGAACAGGCTCGCGCTACGGCCGATCAGCAGGACACGCTCGTGACCGCTCAGATCAACGTGCAGGTTGCTGATCAGAAGGAAAAGGAACGGGAAGCTCTTGGTCGTGCCGAACGCAAGTACCTTGAAAACCTCTCGGCAGGTCAGAAGGCACAGGCAGTCGTCCTCGGTGAAGACCGCGTTGCCATGCTGCAGGCTCTCGACAAAATCCTCGAAACCCTCCATGACAAGCCTGAACTGGCGGCAATGGTGAACAAGTTCGTTCCGAACATCATGGTCACCGGCGATAATGGCGGCGGTCTCTCTGGCGCAGCAGCGATCCTTGGAAGCACGCTTATTCAGAAAATCGAGACGTCGGCAACCAAGAACTAGATCGAAGTTCGAATCATTTACGAAGGGCGGAGCCAACAAGGCTCTGCCCTTTTTGAATCTAAATACAAGAAGTTTCGCTTCGAAATTCGAATCGCAAATGTTGACATCTAAAGACGAGACTGTAATGTGGCCACTCATTTAGGAGTGTGCTGATGTTTATTCCGAAGGTCGACCTCCCCGAGGGAAAATCCGGTCCCTGGTCAGTCCAGCGTTTCACGATTGTGCCGAACGCTCCTGGTCTCCTCTATCTCTCTTTGAAAGGGCGAGCCCTCCCTCCAGGTGAGTACACACAGCTGGTTCATGAGAAACGCGGTTGCGTGATGAGCGACACCCCGGCCGAGATGAAAGACCACTATGACTTCATCCGTCAGGCGAAGGGCAATGTCCTGATCAACGGCCTCGGAATTGGAATGTCGCTGAACGCGATCCTGAAGAACGAAAATCAAGCGTCGAAGGTCGAAAAGGTTACGGTGGTTGAAATAGATCGCGATGTCATCGATCTGGTTGGCCCCCATTACCTCCGTGATCCCCGCGTCGAGATCGTTCACGCCAGCGCCTTCGATTATAAACCCCCGAAAGGCGTTCGCTACAACGCTGTCTGGCACGACATCTGGGATTCTATTTGCTCCGACAACCTGGCCGAGATGACATCGCTACACCGCAAATACGGGCGACGGGCGGACTGGCAGGGAAGTTGGTGCAGGAACGAATGCTTCGCGGGACGAGCAAGGATGTACGGATGACGGAGCAAAAGGCCATTACTGCTATCGACGCTGCCCTGCTTGAGCATCAAGGAGAAGGAGTGCTTTCGGTCAGCGGGAAAAAAATCATTTTCAAGAGGGGCAACCGACAGTGTACATGGTCCTACGGAACGAGTAAGGAAGCCAAAGAATCACTCAGGCTGCTTCGGGCGGCCCCGAAATACCGGAACAAGGTTTCGTCAATCTAGACCTCAGGCATGAATATGAATTCGATTACTACCCAATTCAACACCTTCTCCATTTCCGAAACTGTTCACGAGCAGTGGTCTGGAAAGAACCAACGTTCCTGGCATGTGCTACGCGAAGGAGAGCTGGTCGCCGAACTGACCTTCATTCTGAGTGACCAATTGATTCGGGTATCGCATCTAAAGGTCGGAGACGACAGCCTTTTCAATGAGATCGGCAGAGAGCTTTTCTTGCTTTTGCAGTCAAGCTACCCAAGCCACTGGCTTGAAATTCCTCCGCAGGCCTCAGGGGCAGCAGAAGAAATCTCCATTGGCAAAAGGAATAATGAGGATCGGCAGATTGCAGAATTGATCCTCAAGAAATTCGATGCTCAGATGGTCGAAGCAGAAAAGCTCTTCGAGCATATGAAGTCCTACCAGTGGGGCTTCAGCGGTCGCATGGAATTCTATGGGAAATTCCCCGACTTCTTCAATCAAGAAGAGGCCAGGGAAAAGTTGGTGGCGAAAGTTGAAGCTCTGCCCGAACACCTCGTTCGAGTATCACGTCCAGCACAAAGCCAGGTCGGGTCTTCATAAGGTCTCGCTTATTAGGTTTCCACGTCGAAGCCCGGCGATCCTTTTATCAGACCCGCTTCGATCTGGTGAGCAATCTTTTGCTTGAAGTACGTGATACGAGGCTGAACCATTGCGACTTCGTTCTCGACCGGACGAGCCCGGTCTCTGATTTCCTCGGGAGCCCAGGCAGAAGTTTTCTTTCCATAGTTCGCGACCGCCGTGTCGACAACGAGATGCCCGCACATCGCCGAGACCTCCTCGTTCTTGTACAAGGATTTCGAGTTGGCGACGAATTGGTGCCGAAGCGAATAGAGGGAGTAGGTTTTCCCCTTGAGGGAGGAAATCGCATCACACGCCTTATATAGCACCTGAGAGCACTGACGCTGCATGGCATCGAACTCCCCATCTCTAAGCCATTCGAAACCCCGCTCGGACATCCGACGGACGGCCGATATCGTTTCCTCGGAGCAATAACTCAGGTCCAGAGTACGAACGAGCCCCAGGGCCCGGCCGTTGGTCGCCTTGGCATTGAGAACGTAGAGCCAGACAGCCTTTCCATTGGGCATGGTCGGATCGTCTCGCACTTCGAAATCAGTTGAAGCCCACTCAATAGGTCGGAGGCCGGTCGCAAGGGTCGCGACCATCCAATCGACCATAGCCGCTGAGTGCTTCGACCTCGCAAACATCTTTAGATAGGAGAGGACCTGGTCGAAGTGTTTCTTCGGGAACCGCTTCTCCTTGTCTGCTGACGTTTTGCGGATAGCCTGTCTGGGATCGGCATCTGGATTGATCGGTTTCTTTTTCTTCTCACCGGTATCTTCATTGATATCGGCATCGAGAAGGTTGATGGCTTCGGACGTCCGTTCATGAGGCAGCGTATCCAGAACTGTGCGAATGCCTTGCTTGTACGGTCGCCACGCGCTCGCCTTGATGGTCGGCTTTATCGAAAAGCAGTAGTTCACGAAGTCGACGGGGTCGATGGCTTCCGCAGGAAGGTGGGTCAAGCTGGCAAAGCGCTTGTAGCGTTCCATCAGGCTTTCGCCCCGGCGCAGGTAATCTTCGTGCGTCTTCCGCGACCGGGTCTTTCCTTGGGCGACCGGAGACATGAGAGCCCCTGCATTCGGATCGCGACCGCGCGCAGCTGCCCTGTCGACAAGCATTTGTTTTCTGCTCTCAACGACGGCCAGGAATCGGGCTTCATCAGGCCCCGTTCTCTCCGCAGGTCTGTCCGGTCTCGGAGGGACAGGAATAGGCGGAATGCTGACTGAGCGGGTGGAGGCCCCTGCGCCAATTCGGGCTGGCTGCGGTCTATTGTCCATGATGTCAACACTGTATGATGATGGCGGTTTCGGCACTGGCCTCTTTGGAGGAGACGGCGGGGGGCGCGTCGCTCGGGACCTGGTATTGTCCATAATGTCAACATTGGAAGAAGGGGCGGTTTCAGCCGAGCTTTGGCCGGAGCCGGGCATGGTGGACTTGTCCATGATGTCAACATTGGAAGGGAGGGGCCGTGAGACGGGCCAGGTGGCTTGGCCTTGGCCGGGGGAGGGCGGGCTTCGGCGGATGACGACGCCTGCGTGGCTGCCAGGGGCGGCGACGGGCTGGTGAGCGGCGGGGCCGGTAGCCTTGGAGGCGAAGCCGGTTGGCTGGGGGGCGGGGCCTCCCATTTGGGAAGCTGATCCGTGAGCGCCTTGGCGGTCAGCGGGCTGATCTTGCATTTACGGGCTCCATTTATGGGCCTTTAGAGGGCCCTTTTAGGCGAGGACGGTTACGGACGGCCAAAAGGCCTCCTAATAAGAGTTTACTCGTTTCCCCCCATTACTTCATATTTTTTAATCGAAGTTATCCAACTTTGAATCGAAAATATCGAAACGCTTCGAATTTCGAAGGAAGAGAATCCGCACTACAAGGTGTTCCTCAACATCCTCGCAAAAACTCCGATTCAAAATAAAATATTTCCGATTCAAAAAATCGGGCTCTATCGGCGGATTTGTGATTTTTAGCTGCCCCAGCAGCAGCTTTTTTGCTGTCTTTCGGGATTCGGGAATCGAATTTATCAACGCACCGGATCACACCTTTTCACAACACCGAGGCGGGAAGGTCCACGCTCGGGCCACCAAATCGAAAGTCGAAAAATTCTGCGACACATCACTTCGTAATTCGAATCTATTCCGAAAAAGACCTCTATCCTACCAACAGGCAAATTATTCGAACTTTCGAATCATCTCTGTTGTCCGACCTCAATAAATCCTTGGACGGTTGTTTCGAAGTTCGAATCGATTTTGTTCACTTTTTGAATCGTACAGGACCATTTCCGAATCGTTTGCATCGACTTTCGAATCGAATGTGTGGAACCTGTTTTAAATTGCGGGCAACTTATGACACCGGCAAAAAACCTTGCCACGGCATTTTAACAAGGAGTTTTGGACTTGCGCCCATTGGATTTCGCGTCCAGCATCAATTGAGATGATGCCTGCACAAGGTGTTTTGGCGTGAAATTGTATCAGGAGAATGTCTGATGAAGTCAGTTCGAATTGTTTGGGGAGTGACGGCCTTGTCAGCGGCTGTTTTGCTTTCCTCTTGTGGCACAACACCCCAGGAAGCGCGGGTTGATAGCTCCTACATGGTGAGCGTCGAGAACCGCCTGGATAAGGCCGCTGAGCAGGCAGCAAAAGCGCAGACAGACCTTGCACGCATCCAGAAGGCTCGTACGAAACCCTCGCCGCTCCCGCTCGACGAAATCGGCATGAAGCTACCCGAGGAACTGAAGCGACCGGCGACCCTGGAATGGTCAGGCCCCGCCCATGAAGCCGCAAAGCGTATTTCAGCGCTTGTCGGTTATCAGTTCAGCGTCGTAGGCAATCCGCCTTCGATCCCACCCGTTATTCACGTGTCTCTCCAGGACGTACCAGCTGCAAAGGCCCTGGAACAGATCGGCTTGCAAGCGTTCCCGTTCGGCGAAGTTGCTGTTGATCCGAACCAGAAGCGCGTTGAATTCCGGTATCTGCAGGAACAGACGCAACCGATCACTCCGCGCGGCACCTCGCCGAGCTGGGGCAAGTAAGCAAGGAGTTCCTCAATATGCGCATTCGATTTCTCAGTGCGGTTTCTCTCGTTGCTCTCGTAGTATCTGGCTGCACGACCACGACCACTTCTCCACCGGTCGATGCTGTCAAAACCGCTTCGGAAGCGCCTTTGAGGGCTGATGTGAACACCGATTATGCAGCTGGTCGCGTCAGCATCCCGACTGCGGAGACGGCTTCCCTCAGCCAGATACTCGCTGAAACTGACAAGGCCCCGAAAAAGCCAGACGCCAAGGAAAACGAGGACCGGCTGCGCCTCCCGGCCATGCAGGAAGCTGCAACGGCTTACGGAGCACAGGCTGGCCTTGCTTACGCCACCCGCCAGATCAACAAGAAGCTTGAGAACGATTCTCGCCAGCTGACCCAGACATATGATTTCAAGCGTCTTATGATCCAGGGCCCAAACAACAGTATGCTGTTGCCGCCGGTCATCGTCGAAGCGGTTGATGCATGGGAGACCTCCGACGCCTCGAAAACGCTCCGTGTGGCCGACAAGGTCTACGAAATTGTTGACCAGACCCGATTTACTCCGGTCGCGCCGCTCTGGCAAACCTACCTGATCGTCAATTACGAAGAGCCCCCGAAGCCACCGGAACAGCTTCTTCCGAGGGATGAAGACGAGAAGAAAGCCTGGGAACGTTGGACTACAGAAGGCTGGAAGAAGGGCGAAGAGCAGGCCGAGGAAATCTTTCAGGCGAATCTCGACCGCCTGAACCGGGATTTCACCGGTATGGTCCGCTATCGCGCACTTCTTGAAGAGGGCAAGGTTTCCGGCCCGACCGTTGGCGACACCAATATGGGTACGACTGGGACAGGTCAGGATATGCGTGAAAATGATCGCCTTATGCGCATCACCCAGGACCCGTCACTGCAGGTGCAGAACCGTAAATGGGAAGCGCCTGTGACGACCAGCACGTCTACCGGTGAGCAGGTTGGCATCCCGGCCAACCAGACAAATGTGGTGACGGAAGAAAAGCCGAAACCCAAGCCGACCCGAAGGTCGACAAATACAGAGAGGAAGCCACAGCCGAAGAAGGTTGTGCCTCCTGCCAAGAAAGCCGTTGACAAGCCCACGACAAGTGGTGGCGACCGCTTCTAACCTGAATCGCATGGTGCGGAGTTTGAATCGAACACATCGAAATTCGAATCAAACTCCGCATTTCTCGAATCTATTACTTCTAATTTGGAATCAAATCTTACGAGTTTCGAAATGAACCTGGACGAATTACCAAGCATTATCCACGGAACTGATCCAGGCGAAATCATCCCCTTTTCCTTTGAAATCGACATGAAACGAACTCTCGATGATTCCTTCATCGAGAGCCTGGTCGAGTTCTGCAAGCTTAATAAACTCTCAGCTGCAGTTCTGGTTAAGGACCGCAAAGTTCTCGCAATCCATGAAGAGCAAGTCGTTGCGATTAGCAGTCGACCAGTCATGGAGTTCGAGGCAGACGATATTTTTACAACGATCAGCGCTGATGACCGCGATGCGGCAATAGCGGCAACCGGCAGATTTGAAGTCGATGATCTAGTTGTTACGCAAGATAACGTAGAAATTCCTTTCAAACGCGTCTACAGCGAAGAAAATGCGCTAGGCAGGATTTTTTACGTCAGGCTGGATGGGATCACGACCCATGCAGAAACATATGCCGAGCAACGCCTGTCCGACGATCCGTTTGCGGGACGACACAACGGCACATTCTTCGAGTATGACAACTACCTGAATGAGAAGAAATTCGACGACATGCTTCGGTGGGCTACCGAGCAAAAAGCGTCCGACATCAGCCTCCAGCCAAACATTCCGGTGATGGCTCAGATTGGCAGCGATATTGTCCCGATTACCCGCATCCCGATCAACACTGATGAGATTGATCGAATTGTGCGCCATGTCTCAAGCCAGTCGGGGCCAGCTGAAGTTTTGGGCGGCGCTGCTCTCGACCCAGCCCATGAAGTTTTTATCAAAAAGAAGGGGCGTATACGGTTCCGCGTGAATGTGACCGGCGGCAGGAGCTACGGGGGATCGAGCGCTCAGATCAGTATTCGAAGTCTTCCGACGACGCCCGTTGATATCAAACTTCTGAATCTAGAGCCGGAGCTGATCCACGCCGCTACCAACCCCAAGATGGGGCTCGTTCTATTCTGCGGTCCAACAGGATCGGGTAAATCGACAACCATGTCTTCACTGGTTCGCTACAAGGTGGAACTGCCAGACGGGAACATCAAGGTCCTGGAATTCTCCCAGCCGATTGAACACGTTTATGACGCCCTAGTCATGCCATCGTCGTTTGTGTTCCAGACAACTGTCGGTCAGGAGCTTCGTGACCCGGATGGAGGCTCCGATTTCGCTTATGCCGTGAAGAACGCTATGCGTCGTAAGCCTCATTGGATCATTATCGGCGAGTCGCGCGATACGGACACAATGCAAAACACGCTGGCAGCATCTCAATCAGGCCATCTGGTACTCTCGACAATGCACTCGACCAGCGTCGCCAATACGATCAGACGTGCTGTCAACATGTTTCCGGAGAACGTTCGCCAGCAAATGGCAATCGACATCATGGAACAGCTCCGTCTGATTTGCGTCCAGCAGCTTATCCCAAAGATCGGCGGAGGTCGGATAGCGATCAGGGAATTCATGGTGTTTGGCGAAGAAGTTCGGGAGAAATTCCTCCGCGAAGAAACAAGAAAATGGCCGAGCCTGACCAGACGCCTATTCGCAGAAAAATCGGTGATTGGGCAATCCATGAACGAGGCGGCGCTGCGAGCACTGATGGCCGGACAGATTACTGAAGAAGAGTACGAGAAGGCAGCGGCTACAGGGATTGACGTTTAATAACGGCCATCAAAAACTTAAAGGAGAAGGTTCGTGCCACACTTTAGAAACACATATAAACCAGCACGGTTCTTTTTTATGGACGTGCGGGTCGGCGTGGTCCTTATGGCCTCAATGCTTCATATCCGTGGTTACACAATTGCCATCGATCTTCTAGCCGTGGCGCTGGCCTGGTACATCGAACGTCTCGGCATGGGACTACCAGGAGGCCTCAGAGCTTTCCGGGCGTGGCTTGCCGGGCCATACCGACCGGGGCTTCCGAACCATAAGATCAGGAGGAAAGTTGACTTCCAGTATATTCGGCTCCCTTGGCAGCAGGAAGCTTACAACGGCATGATTGACCTAAAGGCGGTTGTCGTCACCAAGACGGAAAACGACCGGATGGTGAGCAGCAAAGCAGAAATTGTTCCGGGAAAACAGAGGTAAGCGCGATAACGGCGGCGACGTCGCTTTTCCGCAACATTTCGGCTGAAAGCGGAATCGGAAACAAAGAAAAATGAATCGTAATTATCGTTTTGCTTTGACCATTCCAAAAAGCCGCTCACAATAAAATCTAAGCACACGAGCCAATAGGCTTTTGAAAGGAAATCCTTATGTCCTTAAAGGAAAACGCGCCGCTCATCGTCGCTGTCGATGACGGCTACGCCCAGATCAAGCAGTACAGCGAAACTCCAGATGGCCGGATCATCAAGACCCGAATTCGCTCCTCAGTCCGTTCAGGTCGCTACGGCATTGGGTCCGTTTCCGGCGAAGGTATGATCGGACTCTATGGCACTGAAGTCGGTCCATTCACTGTCTCTGACGAGATTGAGTCCGAAAACACGCAGTTCGACGGTTTCCACACCTCCCCAATGAACCGTGTGCTGGTGAACCACAGCATTCTCTCTTCTGAGAAGGGAATCTATGCAGGTCAGGAAATCAATCTAGTTACCGGTCTTCCGGTGAGTGACTATTTCCTTCCGACAGGCTTCAAGAACGACGAAAAGATTCAGGCGAAGACCTCGAACCTCATGAAACCAGTGGAACTTCTCTCTGGTGGCGTCGCACCGTCCATCCAGTCTGTCACCGTTGGCTGTCAGGCCGTTGCTGCATGGTTCGACTATGCCCTCGATGACAAGCTTGAAAAGCGCGGCGACGTTTCGGGCGAAGTTGCCATCATCGACATCGGCGGGCGGACCACGGATATCGCTGTCGTTATTGGCGGTCATTCTGTGGATCATCAGCGCTCGCGTAGCACCAATATGGGCGTCCTCAACGTCTACAACGATGTCTCCAAGGGCATCCTTGCTCATTTCAAGCTCACAGACGAGCTTAAGATCAAGGTCATTGATGAGGCCGTTCGCACCGGCAAAATCACGCTCTGGAATGAGGAACACGACGTGTCCAGCATCGTGGATCGCGTCATTGCCGAGTACCAGGACAAGATCGCCCGTGAAGTTGAGCGCCGTATCAACAGTGGCGCGACCATGTCGGCTATCGTATTCGTAGGTGGCGGTTCGGCTCTATTCTCGAAAATCGCTAATGAGTTCCGCAATGGCAAGATCATTGATGATCCGGAATTCTCGAACGCTCGCGGCCTGTTCAAGTTCGCCAAACTCAAGTCCTTGGCCGGGAAGTGAGAACATGGTCGTTTTCACTTCGGAAAACCACTGGGTAACAGCTGCCACCTTCGGGCTGACGGCTGACCCGACGTGGGCGACCGAAGTTTCAGGCGAGACTCAGAATGCCTAAGGTGGACATCTCACTCAAAAGGTCTGTCGCGATCCAGCTGTACCTGAAAGAAGGTATTGCGGACGAGGACTTGTTGCTTCGCGTGTGGAACCTGGCGCAGCAAAAGGGTAAGGCTCGCGGGCAGAACCTATTTCGCGCGATGCTCACTGCAGGTCTCATGGCCCTTACCGAAAACGGTCAAATGCCTGAGGAGATCGTCGAGTCGCTAAATCTCGACATGCTCGTCGACAAGAAAATCAGGCGTAAGCGACGCATCGAGGAGGCGAGGAACCCTCAGTCAGCAGCGCAGGGGCACCCGCCTGCAGGCTTCGGCTACCCGCAGCCTTATCCGCCGCAATTTGTGCCTCAGCCGTATCCGGCCCAACCCTACTATCCCCCGCAGGTTGCCCCATTCTCGCAGCATCCGCAGGAGGGCCCGTACGAGGCTGCACCTCGCGTTCACGACCATACCCCTCAAAAGATCGCAGAACCGCACCCAGCGCCCGCGAGAACGAACGAGAGGCCACCCCAGATCGCCAGAGAAGATAAGCGTCCGATTTCTGGTGAGGTAGCCGCCGACGAAACTCCGATGAACAATGGGAATGGCGAAACGAAGGGCTCCGACACGAAGTCCTTCCTCGATCTAATGTGAGCAAGAAGGATTTAAGATGGCAGGCCCCAAAAAACCAAATGACAACGATAGCAATACAGAGGCCTATCTTTTCGTAATCCTGGCGTTCATCGCCATGGTTTGCCTTCTGATCTGGTTCAAGGCGAGGGCGGTTATCGTGCTCCCCTTGCTCGCTATCGACTACGTTTTCATCCTGCTGCTGGAATACACCATTGGCATCGGAGAAAATGGTCAGAAGTACAAGGAGTACATCGGCTATTTCTTTGACGGGACATATAGCGCCTGGACAGACATCTCGTGGCCAGTATTCCTTCAGATTCGGTCCACCGTCGGTGGCCAGGTGAACATTGTTCTAGCTGCCATCATCATAGGCCTTGGTGCCTGGTTGATGCTCAAGATGAAGGGCAAAGGTTTCAGCCGTCGCTTCGGCTTGGCTGACAATCTACAGAAGAAAAAGCAGGACCGGCCAAGCTTTGGCAAATACCAGTCAGAAGAGTGGAAGGTCGCGACATATTCCGCTCAGTTCGATCCAGATGGCCGGGACAAAGATGTACGCCCTTCTGATCGTCCGACCGATTGGCTAAAGGCGCACGGCATTTCCTGGGAAAATGGACGCTTTGATGTGGAAAACAAAGCCAAGGTATTCGACGCGTTCAAGGCTCAGCTCGGCGCGCCTTGGCACGGTTTTAAGCGTGCAAGCCTCCACGTCCAGGCGATCCTTATTCTGGGCAGTCTCCACTACCTCGGTTCGATGGAAAAATATTACAAGAAGTATCAGGCGCTCGCTGTCAAAGAGCGCGAAATCCTGAACATTGCATGGGCGGGAGACAACAACGGTGAAAAGGCATCGCAGGACCTGGTCAATCGATACAAGGACACCGAAGAAGTTATCAAAGTCATCGACCATTTCTGCAAAAACTTCGGCTTTGAGAACACAGCGGTCTTCGGCTTCATGTCGATCACGAAGAAGAAGTCCGGGATTCTCAAAGATGCGGACATGGGCTACGTCAAGCGCTTCGACCGATCTTTGTGGTACACGCTCAACAACAATGGCCGCCACGCCTTCCTCATCGAGGGAGCAGGTGTCGTCAACCACTGGAAGGCAGAAATGACACATCTGAACGCCCTTCGAGAGCCACGTGTGGAAGAAGCCGTGCTTGGCCTGGAGCGATACCTCAATGATCAGGGCATCATGTCGCTGAAGCAGTTCTTCACACACGAAGAGATCGTTTGACAGCTGCTACAGAGATGTAATCAAGGAAAAGGCCCCAGTCGGGGCCTTTATCATTTCCGGGCTTAGATCACCTTAGGCCCCCTTGACGCATCACCTGATACATCGAACTCAGCGTCGGGCCGTTCCGGATCGAATTCGGTCTGCTTCCACACTGAAAGCTTATCCTTTAACGCAACCAGCGTCTCTTTGGATATCCGGATGTTGGATTTCACGCGATATTCCCAATCCTGGAGGGCCGATGCCCATCCCTTGTGCTCTGGGGTAATTTCGATCACTTGACCCCTGCTATTCTTCACCGAGAGCGTTGTCTTTGTATCCTTTTCCGCCAGGTCGTTCTCGCGGCGGGTGATATGGTTCTCCATTCCGGTGATAGCCGCCCGCAGCCCTTCGTCAGAGCGCTCCAGCGGCTTATAGTGAATGCCCATGCAGCTTGCAGTCTGCATGCCCTCCCATGGGCGTTCGTACCCATGGTGGACCATTCTGTTGGATTGCACAGCGATACCACGGAAGCAGCACGGACAGGTGCGAACCACTTTGTTTGGATTTTCGGGCTTGGGATCGGGGTTCGGCTCTCTTCCTTTGACAATATGAGCCTTGAGGCTGTTGACCGCGTCGGTAAGTGGCTGCAGCTCATTTAGCAGGTTTCGCGCCGCTTCAACGGCCGGACCTTCAAGCTTGGTCTTATCAGCACGCTTCTTCGCTGCGGTAACGCCATGTAGCCCGCTGACGCGAACATCCCAGCCGAATTGATACAAGTCTTCCGATTGCGCGCGCTTGCCCCAGAAGTAGGGCTCATCGATCAGCTTTTCCCATGCGTGATCGACGAACCGGCTCAACGCGTCCTTCGATTCCTTCCACGCAATGTTTCTGATTTCGCCTCGACGCAGACCGGTATCGATGTAACGAAGGGCTTTGACGTACCGCTCTTCCGATTGCAGGCCACGGCCGACAATGTATGCGGTCAGCAAGGGAAAGTCGGAAGGGCGGATATTGGTAAAGTCAGAAGTGTCAATCGAAAGGTCTTTTTCGGACATTGTAGCGGTCTCTGAGGAGTTCTGAGCTTCAGCCTATCCTGGTCATCGGAAAGGTGCAATTTCGGTTCAAAACAATTCTGTCAACATTAGGCTTGACGAGGCCGAATTGATCTACTAGGTTTGAAGCATGACGAAAAATTGCACACCCACGAATGCTCTGCGAATACGGTAAGCCGGTCACGAAAGTGAACCAGACACTGTATCTCAGGGCTGCGCACGGGTGTGCATGAGGGCCTTATACCCCCTTTGGCGCTTGATTAGCGCCCACGCTGGGTTCGAGTCCCAGGCGGCCTACCAAACTCATTTCAAAACGAAAAGTCCTAATCCGGGCAAGGCGACGAGCTAACATCTTCTTTACGCGGATGCGCAGGCAAACCATTTTTGTGTGAGCCGGTATAGCGGTAACGCCGAGCTTCTACATTCTTCAAATGCAGGCTCCCCGTGGGCGCTAACTCCTTATGCGGGTCAACAGCTAACGCCCAGGAAAGCATTGTAACACTGTAAACCTGATGAGCCAGACAGCTTCGGGGATTAGCGCTGGCTGCAAGAGGGATTTATACCGTTCCACCAAACTTACACCAACCTGATCATGTATAGACATTCTCCGGTTTGCTGTTGATTTCCTGTTTCGCTGGGGACGGTTTCACCTTCACCGACTTGCGACGACGGCCAGCGCCTTCCCCTCCACAGGCAGCCACCGTGGAACTCACGGCGATATGCCTTACAGCATAATTCTCAAGATTGATCGAGGCGTTGACATCCCGGTCATGGAACGCTCCGCACTCTTCGCACGTCCACTGACGCTCCTTCAGCGTCAGCTTGTCGTGCTTCCACCCGCAGCAGTGGCAGAGCTTTGAACTTGGAAACCACTGATCCGCAGCAACGACAATCCCGCCACGCATGTCGGCCTTGTAGGTCATCTGTCGACGGGTCTCGAAGAAACCCATGTCGGCCGTCGCCCTGGCACGTCTCCGGTTTTTCAACATACCTTTGACGTTCAACCCTTCCATGCCGATGGTATGGAAACGCCTCGTGACGTCTGTCGTCAGCTTATGCATCGCATCGTTACGGATGTTGGCAATCCGCATATGAAGCTTTGCAAGCTTCACCCTCGCCTTGGTCCGGTTCTTCGAACCTTTCACTTTGCGGCTCAGGCTGCGGGACAGCTTCTTCACTCGATTGAGCAGCTTCTTGTGGGGTTTCGGTCCTGCGACCTTCTCCCCATTCGAGAGCGTTGCGTGGGTCGTCAGACCGACGTCCACACCTGTTGCGCCTTGGTTTTCGGCTTTTGGCAGGTGCTTAAGATTGTCGAGTTTGACGTTGAAGGAAACGAACCAACGGTCTCCCTTGCGGGAGACCGTTGCGGACTGGACTTTTCCTTCAAAGCGCAACGGCTCTCGCATCCGCACCCAACCGAGATTCGGGATGCGGATGCGAGAGCCGTTCAAGGTGAACTTGTCATTAGTTAGGGTGAAGCGGTCATCAACGCCTTTCTTCTTGAAAGCTGGATATTTAGCGCGTCCGGCCCAAAAATTTTTGTACGCTTCCCCGAGCTGAATAATAGCCATCTGCGGGGCGTTCTTGGTGACTTCCATCATCCAAGGAAAGTCCGTGCGCTTAATTCTGTTCAGATGCCGTCGGAGTGACATCTGCGATGGTCGAGCCAGACTGTTGTCCGCCTTCCAGGCGGCGTATTGCTTCTGCCACTCGGTCAATGCCCAGTTATAAGCGAATCGAGCCGTTCCGGCGGCTTTCGCGAAATAGGTTCGCTGCTTATTGTTCGGGTCGAGCGCGATTTTGTGAGCAAGCATCATAAATATAAAAAGCTAACCGTTGAATATCGATCAGGAACAACACTTTAACCTATATTCCAAGCGCAAATCAAGGACAGCGCACAATCCTCTCTTTCGATGCTCCTCAACCTGGTGAGGACCCCAGCTGGGCTACCAAAACCAAAGTCTCTTTAACGGCCCCGTGAAGATCGCCGAGCATTTTCCGATCAAGCAGCCTGCCTGAACGGAATTGGCTCAGATGAATCCAGCTGATACAGCGGATGCGCGGGCAAACCATCCTTCGTGTGGGCAAGGCAATACAACGGTATTCCTAGCTTTGTCAGCTCATCAACCACACGCTCTCCATATATGCGGAGTTTCTTGTGCGGGGCTCCGAATGCCAACATGACGAGAGATGCCCCTTTCGCGGCCTCGATGATCGCCTTCAGGTTTTCTTCGCTGCACGGGATTACCCCTGGCTCCAGCAACATTTTCGGTTTCGTTGCGCGGTAATCCATCACGTTGCACTTCACATAGTGCGAGTAGCCCCAGCGATTGGTGTATTTCCGCTCTTTCTTGACTGTCGGATCATCGAACTTGGCGTCTGCTGTGCTCGGATTCATGCCTATCCAAAGGACATAGCCCGGGCGCGCGGTCTCAGAACGCCACCGACGAGATAGAAGCACACGGTAACGCTCACAATCCGAGAACACGGCGTGGCTCTCGATGTCGTCTGCCAGGGCAAGCCGCACCTTGCCGCCTGGATCGTGTTTTCCGTTCAGTTCGAATGAAAAAGCATTCACAGGAATCACCCATTCAGTTCTGCGCCATGGATATTGGAGCTAAGGAGTTAATTGAAAGTGTTCCCGATAAAAAGATGACTGGCAAGGCTGATCGACCTTAACTGATAGAAGGATTCCGACTTCAATGTTGACATTTAAGGCGACCTGGCACATAGGTAGGACTTCCAACAAGGACATCAAAATGGCCAGCGCTGACATTCTTGAAAACCGCAGCAGACATCATGGTTGGATGCCCAGCGGACGGCCGGGCATCGCAATCAGTCCGTACCGTATCCACGGCGGCATTTCAGCTGTCCTGGCACTGAGTGCAGCAGTAGGCGTCGGCTATGACGCCGGATATCCGGGCGGCGCTATGTTCATCGAATACCCCACAAACCTGGGTGACGTGTCGTTGATCGACGAACTGATCGATGAAGCGTACAAGGCCCGTGTAGACTGAAGCCGACCAGTTCTATCCAATGATCTGAGCGCGGGCACTCTCATCGTAAGTGATGAACGGCGCAACTTTCTTCGCGACTGCCTCACAAAGATCGAGATCGAGATAGCCATTAGTGCGGACCCGGTTCTCCATATCGATCCACGAGTTCCCAACGTCTGAGGACTTCAAAATCTTTGGAAGAGCGGCGTCAATCGTTTCGGGACCAAGCCCCCCGGCGAAACCCGTAGCCTTGTTCTCGAACGCGTCCGGCCACGCGTCAGCTTCGATGCCGCGCCCTCCTGAAAGATCGAAAAGGACCTGATGGTTTTTCGCCTTCAATGCGGAAACCAGCTCAGCATTGGGCGGGAAATGCTGCGTGATGATCTTATATGGTGCCGTAGAAATTGCTTTATCAAGTTCTTCCATGGTGAATGGTACGCGGTTTGCGCTGAAGTTAAGCTGGACCCGGTCAGCGTAAAGGGCAGGGCGTTTCACCACCTGATCACCCGCCACATAGGCATTCACAGCGCTACCGCAGACATGCAGTGCGAGATTGACGTCATGCGATGCCAACTTTTTCAGAACAAGCTCGACAACCGACGGAGCCATGTATCGCGCATCCTTGTCCCCTGGAGTAAGCGACAGGAGCACCCCGAACTCCAGGAATGGAAACTCCTCCGACAGCGCCAACACTCTGTCCAAGTCGGTCTTGGCGTCAATTCCAGTAAACGTGCAAATGGAGATCATTGAAGAAGTTCCTGTTTCCGTATCACCATTGAGCGCATAGAAACTGCGACCCTGCAACCCAACAACTGGGCTTGCCGACACGATGGGACGCCAGCCCAGGTAAGATTGCAGGCATACGTTGCTACTCTCGTTCAACGGGCGAAGCGCAGGGAATCACACACGTTAACAAATGAGCCGCGAAATGTCCCTGATTCCGCTCAAAATGTCGCCTTCCGTTTACCATCATTTTGGTATCCCCCAAAAAACTAGGGATTTCAGTGAGTTCGCCTTGACCGCTTGGGGGCTGCGAATGTATGGCCAAATAATGGCTCACAAAGTAACGTGGGCGATGTTATTGTTGTTTTAGTAAGTTGTGAAATGCGTTGTACACACAAATGTTAGCTACTCTGCAGGCTATCGTTATGACAACTGACATATTATCATCTGACGTTTTTAAGGTTCTCGCGTTAGCCGTATTCGCGATCTTGGTTTTATGTCTTTGTGCTTTTTTGCTCACGATGAACAAAACTGATGACGGACGCCGAACAAAGGGCGGCCATAAGATCAAAGACGTGAACCCACCGAAAGCGGATGACGGAAATTAGGGCTTGAGACCGAACTTTTCCAAGTCTGACACGCTCTGAATATCACCACCGCCGGGCAACGGGATGTGCACCGTAGGGTTACCTCTTGCCTGCCAGGACGAGTTTTCGGGAATGCTGGATATTCCGTCATGTGTCCGGTAATTGTCGATGACCTTTGGCGGCAAGATAATCAGCTTCGTAGGAACCCCTTTTTCATCTGTGGTCTCGATCCCGGTTGGCTCCGCCTGGGCCTGGGACGCTTCCGCATTGGTTCTTTCGATAAGGCTGCGAAGGTTCGCCGGTAGCGATGCGAGAGCTTCACCCTTCATTTGACCAGGGGTCAACATGCTGATCTTTCGCAGCACCTCCGATGCCTGTGCAGGTGTCAGATTCTTCAGTTCAGCTTCGATTTCGGCATTGAGGTCTGCTGGTTTCGAAGCTGCTCCCTGGTTGATACCGACTGACGCTTTCTCGGTCGGCTTCTCGACCGGCAGCGTCTGATCTTCCTTGTAGAGGTCCGGAGAATACTTCGGAAGGCCGGTTGTCGGAGATGCTGCTTCCGCGCCTTGCTTACCTTCGCCTTGCGGCTTCAAGTCTGGGACTACCTGTGTAATCGGCTCCTTGCCGCCTTGGCGGAGAGCCTCAGGGGACATCTCGGAGCGCTCCGCGAGTGACGGCAATAGGTGGGTGTAATCCATGCCAGTCATCTTCATCGCGTCAACAAGTTCGCTGAAATCGATCTGGTCCTGTCCAGAGACCGGCGATCTCGGCTCGTAGCGATGAGATGGCCCGAGGAGTGCACAGACCGATACAGCGGCCAGAAGGCTCACAAAAAGGAGAGATTTGAACGAAGTTCGCTGATTGCCAGGCGCGTCACGACGGGCACGGTCCTTGATCAGGCGGAAACGCTCTTCGACCTGGGTGAAGCTACCTTCATAAAGGACGTTCACCTCGCCCTCGATCAGGCTCTCAATACGCCAGTTGGCTGGCGACCCCTTCTCAGGCGCGGCCAGGGATACCCGCTGGATAATGCCAGCCGCCGAAAAAACCAGATAGTCGCCACCGACAAGAACGTATTCGGTGCCACTGCCGATGTTGAAATCGAAATCTGAAAAGCTGGTATGACGGAGAAGGCCCATGTGAATTCCTTTAATGATCCACAAAAATTCTATCTCAAAGAATTTCCCGAAGACCACATGTTTTCGTCAAGGCGCGCATTAAATTTCTGTGAGGTGGAATTTCATCCCGTTAACGGGTCGCGCCGAGGTTTTTTCATAATTTGATTTACGTGCAAACGAGATCAGCATACCTTAAAACAAGTTGAATTTGTCGCCTAAAACGACCATGCCTCAAAATTCGCATTCGCATAGCGCCGATGAGCCTACTTCGCGCTACAAAAATACGACGCTTGACCTATTGCGCGATGCATTGATTTATGAACGTCAATCCCGTCGTATGAGCCTTCGCGAGCTTAGCCGGGTGATCGGTTGCAGCCGGAGCGCACTGTCAGAATTTGAAAGCGGTTCGTCGAAGACATCGGCCATCATCATCTTCAAGTACGCGGCAGCGGTCGATCTGGAGATTTCCTTCTCCGCAAAGGCCGATTTCCGGCTAATCGACCCTCATTCGCACGATATTGAAACGAGTGAAAACCCACACCCTTCTGGTGTCCAATAATCCATTTCGGCTGGAAATTCTTCCGTTGATGTTAGCGAGACCTGCGAGCATCATTGGTCGCTATCTTGAGAGAGACCTCCATGATCAATCGAACCATCAGTTACCTTTCCCAGGGCACCCGCGTACTCGTCCATGACCCACGGAAATTGTCAGCAACCAGCTTCGCAGAGATCAAGGTCGATCTAGATGGGAAACGGAACCTGGTCACGCCAGACGGCAGCATCTATCTCAATCAGGGGTACGGTTCGTTCCGACATAGCGATAAACCAGAAGAAGGCATAGCGGTCGCTTGGGCTGGTCCTTTCCCTGCGCTGTCAGATGAATCGATCATTACCTACTACCATTCCCTTGCGGAAGTTCAGCGTCACCGTCGAAACAGTTCAGACCCCTCTCTCCTCATCCACCTGACCGAGGTGTCAGACGGGACCGTTCGCGGCAAAATCGTCGAAGGACTCAATTCACGGCCACGTCACGGTAGAGACGAGGATGAGAACAACAGTGTCACCTTAGGCCACATTGTCGTCGGCGTAGGCGAACTAAACATTTCGACCGTTGGAATTCCAGAAGGCGCGCGCCGAGGTGACGTGCTGGTCAGCAGCGATTTTTCCTGCCAGGCGACCGTTAATGAAGACAAGTCACTAACCTATACGGTCACCCTCGAACACGTGGCCATCCTGGGGAATGCCGGAAACCCAAACGAACTCCTTGCGCTCGTTCCTGATAGTACGTCTGAAACCCGCGCGAGCGAATACGAGCAGCTCGGCTTCACATTCCAGAGCTTCGACATCATGAGTGCCGGGGATGTTCGCTACCAAGAAGACGCTGCGCGAGCACGAACAGAGCCAGATTTAGGACTCTTTATCTCGATCCCCGACAAAAAAGGGAACTGTTACCCTGCATTTCTGACAGGAACAGGAATTCAATTGTTTGGTCATAACCTTTATGGTGTGGAAGATTTGCTCAAGACACCTTGTCCGCCACAGGGCGTTTGGGCATTCGTAGACCCCGAATTCTGGGCTGGTTCCTACGATACAGACATCGGTCCGGAGTGGAGTCAGGAATTAAACGGTTCCTTTGTTCCTGCCACGCGCGAACATCTCGAACAACTTGAAATTTCCCTGGGCGAATTAGGAGAGACCATTCTCGAATATATGCGAGATAACGGACATGACGTGCGTGGCGAGGCGCTGGAGTGTGCAAATGCCTGGATGGAGCTAGCGCCCTCCTATCAAAGCGAACCAGCTCTAACCCTCTGATTCGTTATCCCATTGTCTCATTCTTGGCCGTTACGTTAACATTGTGTTAGTCAATGTAATGAGTGCCATAGATGAAACTAACTGACCATCTCAAAAGCCGTATTCAGAAGAAAACGGCTACATTCCCCGCTGGCGTCTATCGAGAACAGCTGGATCGGAAACAAAATGAGGGCGAGGCCTTCATCCGTGATCCAGCCGCCGAGCAGGTTATTCTCCAGAAGTGGGAAGTCGCATTCCTCTATTCTAAATATGTGCTCAAGGATGCATGGCCAGCCTTTGAAGCCGCGATGTTGGAAGCCCCATTGACGAGAAACGTCGTCAGCCAGAAGGCCGCCTACAACTATGCGACCGACGTCAAGAGAGGCCCAGTTGACGGCGTTGCACGGCAGATTTCCTTGAACGGAGAATTGTCGGCAGACTACGCAATCAACGTAGTAGGACAGGCCTGGGACCCTGAAAACCCTGACCACAAGCGTGCGCTCAATTCCATTGAGGCTCATCCTCAAGCCAGCGACGCCTATGCGGAAGGTCTGGATGAACTAAGCACGAGCCATAGAAAACGGCGTGCTTAACGGCTGACGATTTATGTTGCAGCGCAGCATAAATTCGCCCTATGATTTCCTTCATGGCAATCCGTGGAGGAAATCATCCCATGACCACTAATTTCAAGAACTTCTTTGACCATGAAAAGATCGCTGCGGCCGGTAAATCATTGGTCTCCGATCAGCTGAAACTCGCCGAAGAAGCGACCAAGTCCGCTACCGCAGAAATCGAGCATTTTACAAGCTTCATCGGTTCGCTGACATCCCTCAAGACGGGCGACGAAATCGCAAACGCAGCTATCTCGTACTGGTCAAATGCAGGGCTCCGCAGCCTGGCTTTCGCGGCCAAGGCAAAGGAAAGCCTCGAAAACGCTGCCAAGTCCTTGGCTTGATCGACAATTGCATCGGTCGTGCTTAGACTCCCCTTAAAGTACCCCGAGACACGACCGATGCAGACTTCGACAACCGGAAACGAACGCTTCTACCTGGAAGTAGTTAAGGCAGAGACCGCCGCACAAGAGGCCCATTCTGCGCTCTTCTCCACCCACGCGGATGCGTATAATCGCTACTTTGACCTAGCCTCTGATTTTGGTGAGCCCTATGTTCGCGAGAATTTTCCTGACATCACGAACTCTGTCGAGCTGATCAATGCCAGCAGTGCGCAACTCCAAGAGTTGCGAAGCAATTCCCCTGCTCGGCGCAACGCCCTGATTGAAAGCCTTGTGGCTGAGATGAGGGAGATTGGAGCGAAAGGTGGCGTGACCGATGATCCGGTTGTCCGGCTGCGCTCAGACCTGATGGAGCTTTCTTCCTTCCGTTCTGAGCGGCTTGATGGCGTCAAGATTGACTTCTGGCTTGTTAATGCAAAGCGCCAAGTGTCCCACCTGGATAAAAACGGCCTCAGTGGACCAGCTATAACCGCATGGTGCAAAGCACGTGGTATCAAGCCAAAGACGCTTGATGAAGCGCTATGGACCATTGCGCCACTGTGGGATCAATACCCTCACCAGCCCATCCAGATCATCTCGACAGTCTCGGCTGCGCTGGACAATTATCCGTTCGATGCTGACAACTTGCTTGAAAGCGCCCGGTCTTGGCCGGAGGCAAATCCCGAACTGGTCGAAGGCGTAATTACGGCCAGAAATCTCACAAGTTCAATGTCACCTGGACGTTGAGCCGGAGAACTTGCTCTTCCCACGGTATCGGACATGAAGCAGGAAAGTCCAGCAGATCAGGAAGCCGCCGGTCGCCCACCCGAAATCCCAGGCGGCTGAATACCCAAGGCTGAAACTGTCTCGGGCAATTGCCGCCAAGCAGGCAAAGGCTATACCGCCAGCACCAAGAGAGTGCGCGAGCATGAGAAGGTGTTCCTGAAACGGGTCGTCTTTGCGTAGTTTTTCGCTCATAAGCCATGATGTGACAGGGCTTGTCGCGGGTCAATTCGCAAAGAAGGACTTGTTCAAGGTGTTCTCGCGCGGCATCCTTTCCTGAAGCGGTTAGGAAATAGCGTCATGGTTGATTTGGAACAGCTGCAAAGCGAGGGTTACGTCGTCAATAAGGAATTCATCACAAATCTCGCACCGGAAGAACAGGCAAATTTCCTGAATTACTTGAAGTCAGAATTCTTCCGCCCGGGTGAGAAGGTACGAATTTGCCGGGATACGGTCGACAGGGCCATCGCCCTGGTGCGACGACACAACGGCGATACCCGCGTACTTGATTCGCTGAAAGCGGCAGACCAAAAGATTTTAGAGATTGAAAAGGTCTATTTCAAGCACGAACGGGACATCTGCTTCAAGCTCACATCCAGTGATATTCTTTTCAGCTCAGAGTATTTCATCGACAGTCGTCCGACCCTGAACATGTATGGCGTTATCTTGCTGGTTGATGATCGTATCTTTGCCGTGCGACTGGATGGCAATGAGCCTGCCAAAGTGCTGGACGGTTATGAAATTCAGGGCGAAGTCGAGCTTGGTTTTGGCGGCGTACTTGGTGTGAGTAATCGCGAGGAATTCAAGCATTTCCTTCAGAACGACGCTGACTGGAAGAATCGGCTGTGCGGCGAATTCTATATTTCTGACGAGGGTATGGAGACTTGGTGCCTAAGTGCTAAAGCCTGGTTCACCGGCGCTTCTCCGCAGGAAGTCGAGGTCGCGACGAGCTACGTCGAGACCATGATGTGTTCAGCGCCTAAACCGAACTGACGAACAAAGGAATTCTTTCAAAGAATCCTAGATCACCATCACTGCCGGTGCCTCATCGTCATAGTCTGGCTCAAACATACCCATAGCATTGTAGAAGCCGCAGGTCGGAACGACGACGGCGACCTTCTCTTCGATCAAAGCAGGCAATTGAAACGTGTCAACGGGCACTGGAGCTGGAAGGGCAAGGGCGTTTATGCTGGCAAGGCCGAAATGATCCAGACCCGAATTCATGTCAGCAATCAGCTCTGCAGGCGACCAGCCTGCATCAACCGCAGCAACAATCGTTTGGATATGGTCGACCGTAAGCGCCATTAACCGCCCGCTGGACCGTTGTCTAAGGGATTAGTAGCGCGCTTATCGCCCGTGGGCTCTACGCCAGGGAACGGCACGGGCATATCGACAGCGCGCCCGACGACATCCATGAACGTCTTGTAGAACTCTCCATGACTCCCAGCGGCTACATCGCGGCCTGTCGCCTCCCAGGCTCGTTTGAGGTCATAGAACATCTGCAGGAAGAGCATACGCGGAACCACGATGGTATCGCTTGCCGCGAGATACTTGCGGAAAAGCTCATGCACGTCGAGCGGCATGGTGATCGGAGCGGCTGCGAAACCCTCCGCCACGGCTTGAAGGCCCGCCCGATGCTGCACCGGCTGAAAGGCGTAGGGATCGAGCGCTGTCGTCATGAACTCCGTCATGCAAGAAGTTCCTCAAATGTCTTCATCAAATAACCAGCCTTCTCCAGACCCGCGACCTTGATGCCGTTCGCAAGCGTGGCGACGTATCGCTGGTGAATGTGGCCATGAACGATCATTTTAACGCCCATTACTTCAGCCAGGTCGTCAATCTCCTGATGCCCGTACTTGTGAGAGGAGGGGGCCTCGTGACTGATGAGCACATCGGCTTCAAGACCGGCCAAGGCGTTGAAATCCTCGGCAAAGATCGTTGCGCGGTGGCGCAATGGTAAACCGTCTCGCCACGCCTTTTTCTGGTTTGCCGCCATGTAGTCTGCACGCGTCGCAAACTTCGGCTTGCCGTTGCCATCTTTCGGATGCCAAACGTCAGCTTGAAATACGCCACCGAGCCCGGCGACTTTCACGCCGCCGATATCGATCACGCGACCGGAAATGTTGCGATCAGCCAGAGCGCTTGCGAATGCGAAGTCATGCCACTCGACGCGGTCGGCGTCGTGATTGCCCGGAATCCAGGAGACTTCGGAACCAGCGTCGATCAGAGCAGCAAGCTCCAGTTCGAGCGGGCGATCAAGATCAAAATCTCCGAGAAAAAGCGAATGCGCCGGTACTTCCCCTGAACGAAGCACCTGCTTCACAGAGCCAAAGTCGCCATGCGGATCGGAAAAGAAGCCGATCTGATTGTCGTATACGTTGGTCACGTCACGGTTCCGAGGTGCATTCATTTTCTAATGTTGACATTTTGATAGCACTAGGACACAGTCTTGGCAAGCAAATAAGCTGCAATTCTTCGAAGGAATTCCTGCCTAAATTGCATTGGAACAGTCGCACGCGAGAGTGAAAATGACGCAAGTTTCTCCTATTTCTGATGAAGATCGTTTGTATTCAGCAGTTCCGGAACTGGTGCGCCGTCTGCGCGATGACCCCGTCTACACCCGCATTCCGGACGGCGTAAACGTCATCGACGCCCGTCGTCGGGGAGTGAGGGTACGTGAAGTTGCAGAAGAGATCGCCCAATATTGGGGAATTGATCGGATGCTGCTCATCAACACATGCGCTCAGATGATCGGCGACATCCGGGGCGTCTTTGACCAGGATGAGGCTCGGGAAGCTCTCATGGCGGAGATTTCGGAGGAACGGGCGGAGCGCTTGCAGGCGATGCGTTAATCCGAGATTTCCTTTCCAACTCCGCTGTAGCCGGAAAACAAGTTGTGAGTTTTCCTTACAGCGACCAAATTGACATATGGAGCGCACGCATGAATAACCGTCGCAAATTTTCGAGCGTGACTGTGATCGCTGGTTGCTTCGTCTGCAACGGTTCTGAAGCTATTTGGACGACTGCCAATGCCATGGCGGTAGCAGCTCGCCATGCGGACGCGACCGGGCACGACACCTGGGCCGATCAGATTTTAAATGTTCGATATGTCTGTTCGGACGCCGCGCAATAAGCGCCTAATGTCCTTTTCCATTATTAAGGAAACATATCCTTCAAAGCGAGCGCCTGCTCGGCAAGCAATATACATCTGGCAAAGATAGGATAGGCAGGATTTGACTCCGCATTGCCCAGCGCCATCGTATTGAAGAAATAAAGCAGTTCGTTCTCTGCATCCTTGATATGGCTGACACCGGACCGAAGATTTTCGAACGTGTATCCATCAGCGAGTTCGATGTCGTTCTCCTGCAGCCAGTTCACCAGGTCCAGTGCTGCTTGCTGATAGTTGCCCAGTGGGTCGAACCCAGCAGGGAATTGACGTATGAACCGTTCATTAATCCCTCGTGCCTGTGTGGCCTTGAGATAACGGCTATTCGGAATACCGTGTGGATCATCCGCATTAACCATAAGTCCCTGATTGTCCCGAGCAAATGTTGACATGATTTCGATGTTCATGTTTTGATCTACCTGAAGCATTAGATAGTTTTTTATGATCCGCACATTCGAAACACGCATAGCAGCAGTTGACGACAGGCACGCTGACATACTCGGCAAGATCGCTGAGAAGATGTGCGTCGCAGAGCGCAAAATCCATGCTTTCCTGGCGTCGGGAAAAGAATGGAAAGCCGATGAATATCGGCACATTTACACCGAGCTTGGCCTTTCGTCAGTAATGTTCCGGAGTGCCAAAGATTCTCTTGACGGCCGATTACGCTCAATTTCGGAGCTAGCGAAGGTCCAAGCAGCAGACCTTAAGCTGCGTGTCGACCAGAAGAAGAAACAAATCGAGGACAAGGAAGACAATCTCGCCAAGGCGCGCGTCAGCCTAGCAAGGCATCAGGTCAAGTTTGACGATCTGTCCGGCAGGATCAGTGAACTTCAGGAGAAGATCGAAGCTGCGTCGAAACCATCTGTGAAGGCCAAGGCAGTGGCAAAGCTGAAGTTGCTGCTTGATAAGCGAGCTATCGTCGTTCAGAAGCTCAAGGGACTTGCGAACGACGTCGATCAGATGCCCTTTAACCTTCATCAACACCGCCGTAAACTTTCGAGCCTGAAGTGCCAGCTGCGTCGAGCGGAAGAGCGCACAGAGAAGCCGCGCATTTGTTTCGGAGCGAAAAATCTATTTCGCCAACAGTTCGATCTCGAAGCAAACGGCTTTAAATCCCACGCCGAATGGAAAGAAACCTGGAGAAAAGCTCGAACATCCAGCTTTGCCTTTGTAGGAGTGGCGAATATGGCGGGCGGCAACGAGGTCGCCCGACTGAAGCTGCGCAAGGATGGATTGTTCAACCTTGAGCTAAGGCTTCCGCCGGGAATACGAACGTCGAGCCAGTCCTACATCACCTTCCGCAAGATCAGCTTCAACCAGGGACATGACAAAATCATCGCGGCATTGGCACGCCAGCAGCCGTTGACAGTGAGGTTCGTTCGGGACGAGATCAGCTGGAAGATACACGTCACAATCGATCAACCGACAACACCGGGGAAATTCGACGATAGTCGCGGCTGCTTGGGCATCGACCTGAACGCGGACAGCGTGGCGCTGACCTTGGTCGACCGGTTTGGCAATCCCATCCGTAGCTGGACCATCCCGATGGTCACCCACGGCCTATCGTCAGATCAGGCATTGGACCTCACACGAAAAGTCGCAAAACAGATCATCGACCTAGCCAGAGAGTACGATGTTACTATTGCCGCTGAAGACCTGGACTTCGCCACCAAGAAGGCGCAGCTGACATCCGACAGTAGCCCTCGCTATGCGCGTATGCTGTCGTCCTTTGGCTATTCGTCTTTCCAGCGAGCGCTGGCATCAGCCTGTGCACGCAACGCCGTTTACCCGAGGCAGGTCAACCCTGCCTTCACGTCCCTGATTGGCCGCACGAAATTCGCTCGCCGTTACGGCTTGAGCGTCCATACGGCCGCTGCGCTCTCTATTGCCCGCCGGGCGATGGGGTTTTCTGAAAGAATGCCAAAGCCCATCGAGGGGAAGATCATCCTTCCCCTCGACAACGGTGATCATGTCACTCTGCCTCGGCCTGCAAGGATCGCGGGAAGACATGTGTGGTCACAGTGGCGGACGCTGAACGTCAGATACAAAGCGGCGCTTGCAGCGCACAGGCGGACGAGACGCAAGTCTCGATCCTCTGGAATGGCCTCGGGTGGTCCAAACCCCGAGGAACTTCCGTTGCGACGGACCAATGGTCCTTCGCCTGCTGGTTTTGTCCGGGATGTTCCCAGGTGAAACTGCGAAGTTCCGGGGTGGGGCTATACCCGGGCCGAGTGACATTTGTCACTCGCACCAAAAGATCGGACATTGTGTAGGTCAACCACACCATAATCCGAATAGCCGAGATAACTGGCGACCAAACCACTTCTTGCCTGGTCAATGATCGTCTTCTTCGCTTCCTGTCCCGCAAACGAGAAATGCAGGATTTCGGGATTTCGAGCAATGAAGCCAGCCAGGTCGATTTCTGTTTTTAGGTTCGACGAGAAGTTCTCACATGCTCGGTCAAACAGGAACTCGATCATGTTCCGTGTAACGGGCTCTCCTTTCCCCTCGGCCAAAACAGCCTTTTCGTGCTGGAGCCAGAGGAGGCGAACGTCCATCGACAGCCTCGAAATATCACCCGTGCCGCCGAGCTGAGCCGTCATGGAAATCATGGCGCTGTCGACGTCACCCGGAAAGGTATCGTCATCCAGCTCGTTGAGAAGTTCATTAACGGCAAGTGCCTGCAGCGTCTGAAGAACGACCAATGTCATCTTGATACCCATTTCTAAAATTTCTAAAAGGCGACGTCGTAATCGCGGCCTTCGTCATTGCCCAACTCTGCTTCACGCCATTCGGGAGCATCTGTCCAGCGACCAGCAAGCTTCAGGCATTGTTTGCATGTGATTTGGCTCACATACCGTCCATCGACTCCATGATCGCTGGAATGCCTGTAGCCGGTCCAATCCTGACCATTCGAGCCCGACGCGGATGTGCAGAGGAATGAACCGCTAGATCGTTCGAACTTTCCGTCGGCGAGCCGCTCCAGAAGCAAAACGTGGTTTACCGTCCTGGCGTTTTCGCCGGTACCGCTGCTATTACGGAGAAGCCCTGAAAGGACACGTTTTTGACCGGAAGTCCATCGGACAGGAATATGGAGTTTCGCATTTTCCTGTTCGGCGCGAATTTGCCGATCCCGAAGCCTTTGACGTTGAGCTTCCTTGTCTTTCTCGATCTTCGCCAACTCCTTTTGGCGCGTTGCCTCAAACCTTAACGCCTGGGTTTCCTGTTCTTCAGCGAGAATGAAGCCGCCGCCAATTTTGGTCAGCCTCACTTCTGTTCCTGCTGGCGGGATAGCGCCTGCCCGAAGCACGAGGACATCTCCATACATGACGATCTGGCCGGTGTCATCGACGACTGTCTTCATGTTTGAATGGTCATATGACCAGCTGAACCAGATAGGCGAAGGAATTGAGGGAAGCGACATGATCGCCTCCGCGTGGGGATACTCCAGCCTCAATGCATCAAGTTTTTCCGACAAGATTTATCCTCACGAACTGTAGGAAAACTTTTGCACGTTGCGTATAAAATGTCAACATTGCGCACCCGCGCCCTCGCACGAAGCCTTTCGTTGACAATCCAAGGATTTTGGGTGAGATGTGACGCGCCCGTTGAGGGCAGTATCGAACGAAAGGATGCGCCATGAAGTTCAGCGCACTTGAAGCTTCCCGGATAAAGTCGTCGGTTGACGGCAATGTTTGGAGCCTGGTCGATCCTAATCCAGCGCAGGCGCACCTCCTGGAGCACGGTGTTTCCCAAGTCCCCTTCGAGCGCCTCTCCTATGAGCAGTTTGTGGACAAGGCGTCTCGGTTCTCTCCACGCTTTGCCGGGGTGCCTGGCAAAGCGGATTGGGTAACGGCCTGGCGATTTCATCAGCTCGGAATGGCTGGGTTCGAAATGATTTACAATGAACTGAGAGATCGACCAAGCAAGTCGTTCCGACTGGACGATCCGTCGGAAGCCAATAATCCGGCGTGGGGCGTGATTTCGAACCGGAGATTTGAACTGGAAGGTGGCGATCCGCTCGCGCGGCATCTCGCCGCCGGGTAGGCGAACAGGCGTCTACTAAGCCCATATTTGAGGTTACGGATATAACTTTGAATATGGATCGGAAAGTGAGTGTTGTATTCAAGGTTAGAGGGGCAGGGCGGGCCTGCCCCTCTTCTTTATCAGACTACTGCCAGAACCGATTCCACGTCGGCCGCTTGAACACCCTTGAGATGACGCCGCTGGATACGGTCGGCAGTTCGCACCGTGTCCTTTACGCAATATGCGAGCAGGGCGATGGCGACGGTCTCGACCTTGAGAGCGTATTTGGTTGCCAGGGACAGAACTGCTGCGTTCACGGTCAATGCCTTGATGCGGGCTCGGATCGACAACGGCAGTTTATCGACGTCACCTGCCAGCAGATCGTTGCTATGCGCGTCCCAATCAATCGGCCGTGTTGCAAGCGATGACTTCAAGGTCCAAGTGACCGGGACATTGACCTGCTCGAACTCGACCGACTTCAGATAATCGGAAAGGTCGCCGATGTCTGATGGTGACGGCACGTGACCAGCAACATCACCAGTCTTACTGTCACTCACCCAACCTCCGCCGAAGGAGCCTCCCATGATGCGGTCGTTATCGGATGAACGGTCGATAAAGGTCAGGTCGTCACTAGGGTCTGCAGCTTCAGGACGGAAACCGCTGCCCACGATCATCGCACCCCGGCCTCTGCGTGCGCCGCCTGGAGCAGCCATAAGGAGAGGGCCACCCTTGGCAGATGCTGCAAATGACATCGACGCTGCTGCCATTGGTGCTGGACCGGCTGCCATGTACGACCGCATTGCGGAGGCGGATTCCTCAAGGGCGATCTTGCGCTGTGCTGGAATGCCGTCAACGGCTTCTCCGGCTTCGTCGACGAGGACAATCGAGGTCAGGTGCGAAACGAGCCCCTCTTCAGCAGAGAAGATGGCTGCACTGTCTTCTGTCATTCCAGACAGGGCGAGATATGCCGCAAATGCAGACAGGCCGTTGATTTCTTCATAGGGCTTCTTGGATGCATTCCATTTTGCAGTGACGGCTACCCCACCCATGTTCTTGGTGACAGCCCCAGGCCGCGAGGGCGAAACGGGCAGTGCTGGCGCAAGATAGGCCATTGCATTGATCGCTGCGGCGATATCGCGTTCGGTTTCTAGGCCAAAACTGATGAAGGTCTGACCGCCAGATACAGCAGCCAGGTGGCTGATGTTTGCTTCGAGGGCGTCACCACCCAGGAGGACAGCCGTGACACGGCACCCTCTGGAAAGCATACGTTCGACATTCAGCTCTCCCGCCCGACCGTCCGTGATAACCAGGATGTTGGCACCTTCACGGGACTTGGCGACCTGCTGCAGGGCGCTATCGAGTTCTGTCGATCCTCTATCGAATGTAATGCGACGAACGCGCTCGCTAAGGTCTTTCCTGGTCGTGGCCCCCTCATAGCGCAGCGTGGTTGCGAAAACCCACAGATGCACCTTATCGTCATCACGCAGGCCAAGTGCCTCGACCTTCGTGAGCGCGTCGATCATCGCATTCCACTTAACGTTCCGCGCGTTATCGATCTCCGACATGGAACCGGAGGCGTCGAGCAACAGGTCGATCTCCATGCTCTCCTGGCGCTCGGCCAGCATTTCGAAGGCTACAGTAACCACCCGGCCATCCTTGGTAGCGGTCGTCAACGGCTTGAGCTGATGGTTCTCGATTTCGATGTCGATCACGGCTCCCAGCGAAACACGCTGGGCCGTTTCATCAATGGCGCGGCCATTCAGACGAGCTTTGGTCGGCACCTTGATGGTGACATCCGCGAACTGTGCGGGTCCGCCAGTGAGAAGTCGGTCGGAGTCCTGCATCGGCAGATTGCCGTAAATCTGTCCAACAGTCAGCGGAAGCCGGACTTTACCCATAGAACCGACCATCGCCACCGGGGCGGCAAAATTAGCAACGACTTCGATGTGCGAACCTGGCTTTACGTTGGCCACGGAGACCATATGAAGGCCCTTGAGCAACTGTTCATGGAGAATTGCCGCCTTTCCATCGTCGATGGCAGTTTCATATGTCTCCCGGGCTTTCGCCTTCGGTTGGGCCTGGCCTACAAGCTTGCGCCCATCGATCACGGTTGAAATGCGGGTCACAGCGGCTTCGTATGGAACCGGGAAGGTCAAGATAGCCTCAATCGGCTTCGCTTCCTTGTTTTCGAACTTCCGTGTCATTTGCACGAAGGCTAGACCAGAGCGCACTTCGACAGAGTAGCTTGTGGCAGTGAGGACGGCCTGCTCAGCGCGTCTTCCGCGCGCCTTCTCCCGAATAAATTCGTCTAAGCTTTTGATACGAGTACCGAACATTATGAATTCCTTTCTGCAGCGATTTTTAATGTTTCGAGAGCGTTCAGCACGTGTGGATCGAGCATGAACTGCTGATATTTTTGAGAAGTGGTGGAAAAGTGCATCTCCAGGCCGGGCACGATTTCCAGGATGTTTGTGACCTTGTTGCCCTCGGCGACCCGTTTACGGATTGCGTCCAGCTTTAGCCCTTCATCCTTCCATGCGCGATAATTCGCCAAGGCTTGTAGATGGTTGGTGTCATATGACGCACCACGACCCGAGCCATTCGGCTCCGGTACGATCTTTTCAGCGATGAGGAAACGGATGGTTCTGCCATCCAGCCCCGACTTCTCTTCCAGTTCTCGGCGATCCACGGCCGCCTCCTTTCGTGACGGTAAAATTGTCACGAAATATTCTATGGGCGTCAATCGCTTCGTGACAAATTCACTGTCGCGAAGCCTCAAGTCTTTGATTTATGTGAACTAAAAATGACAATTTTCGGCATATCAGCATCGACACGCCGCCGAAGCGATTACGGATCGAGCAGTCCGTTCATGAGCTTGTCGACAGCCAGGCGCTTGCGCTTGATCGCGCGGTACGCCTTGTCGCGCAAATGGCTCCAGTCAGGAAGAAGCTCGCGCATTGCGAAAGTCGTGCGCAGAAGCGTGAGAAGAGCAATCGGCTCCAGTTCCTTGACATCAGCCTTACGGATCACGCGGTTCAAGCCTACGAGATTTCCCGACAAAACGAGATCGTCAATGCTCGACATCGTTCGCGACAGAGTGTCGATATCGGCCTGTGGTGCGATGGAACTCAGCAGCTCCAGGACTTCGCTCTCAGCGCGTGCATCCTGACGGCTCGGACGGCCTGGCTTCGAAAGGACAGCCTCGATATTGACCGGACCACGAAACGTCTTGATGACCAGCGATGTGGCGTGATGACCTGTCGGGACGCTTTTCGGTGAGGATGAAGCCATTTGAAGATGCATTGTTTGTGACCTTGTCGTTCCCAATCGTGAGGTGATTTGCCGCGCTATTCAAGACCGTTCTGTGACATTTAAACAGCCTGGGCTACTGCAGTCTGAATTTGTATTGGCAATCATCTGGTTTTTGCGGGTCTGCAGCCCAGAACCTTATTCATTCGAATGTTGCCCGTAGATGCTCTTTAAGAGGTGTCTATTATTTCAAATTTCGAATGAAACCATAGCAGCCAATCCCGATCTCTACAAGGAAAATGTCAACAATTAAGGAGGAATTCCTTCGAGACAGAATTTCCGAACCTTCGATTTCCGAATCATCACTTCATTGACACCTGAGCGAATTCACTTTGAGAATAGAATCATCAGGAATTCTGGATTACAAAAATGGCCGAAGAAATCGTGGAAGCCGTGGTAGAACTCGCAGGCGAGGTGCTTGCGGGCGGTGTGAGTGAGGCCAGCCGAGGCAAGCCCGGCTGCCGTTGGCGCACTGTTTTTCTCGCTTTCGTCATCATTGGCGTGGTGGTCGTAGGCACGTATTGGCTGTTTGGCTGAAGCGCAGCGTCACGCCTGGCCTAGTCCATATGCCGCAGGATCGCGCTCTATCTGTTCCATGCCTTGTTGCAGGCCTTCTATGATCCGATTCCTGCTGTCTTCTTTGAGAATACCTCGCAGCCCGACCGTCAAGGCTTCCTGCCATGATGGTCCGCGATCCCATGCTTCAGCATAGACCTCAGCCAGATCATCCTGGCGGCGACTGGCGATCAGAGCTTCCATCAGAACCGTTGCCTGGAACACGTCCTTTAGCCGCTTGTCCGTCGGGCCACCCTGATTTCGACGCTTGGTCGAGATAATGAGCTTGTGGACAGCAAAGCGTTCGGGCGCGGGAACCGTCACCGGCACGCCACCTCGATGCAACAGGACTGCCTTAACGGGATCGTGGATCAGGAAATCCAGATAGCGCAGCGGCTGAGCATGGGTATCTCCTAGTGCTGGCATTGGAGAGGGCCTGCCCTGATGATCGTCGCTGCCACGATTAGGCGTCAGGAATTCAACCATATAACCGGTGGCATTTTTGAACTTCGTGTGTTTCCGTCCATCGATCTGGTTCATGATTTCGGCGAAAGACGGATCAACCTGGCGAAGGGTCTCAGCCACTCCCGGCGTCATCCTGTCCTCGACTTCGGCGGAAATCGAATGAAACTGGGCGAAGTCAGCGTCGTCAGTCTTGATGGTCGCAGCGGGCAACTTGACCCCCAGAAGCCCGGCATAGACTTGATAGGCAACGGCCCCGACCATTACGCCGCGCAGACGAAAGAACCCTGACAAGGCCATGGCCTGAATGATGTCGCCAGTGAACCTGTCCGGCCCGAGCAATCCTGCCTGGTTTCGAAGTGTCTGGACAAGTTTACGACGGCCAGCCAAATCGCTCTTCAGGTCTTTGAAGGCTGCAACCCTTCGTGCGACATCGGGATCGGAATTCGGGCCAACGTACTTGCGTTTGCGACCGCCTGCGGCAGTCGGTTCGTCGAAATACCAGTAATCTCGTCCCTTGTCGGATACCGAAACAAAAGAACCGTTCGGCGAAAAGTCCGAAACGAAATGTGCATCCAGCGCACGCTGCGTAAGCTCGCTGTAGACGGTTTGAAACATCAGGTCGACAGTGTTCATGAAAGGCTTCCACACCAACAAGAACACCAGTCTACACCGAAGCTATACAAGATTCAAAAACTTTGTATAGCTGAAACAAAATCAGATAGTTAAGTTAGAAACTTGAATCATCTCTCAACCGACCTTGCAGGGGCGGCAAGTCTGTCGCGGCCAGAAAACCGCGCATTGCGTGGTTCGCGAAGTAGAGCGTCACCATCGAGAAGAAAAAGATGCCGTGGCCGCCGCCAATGAGAAATCCCTCGGCGACCAGGATGCACATGAAGCAGGTGACGATGAAGATGATAAACCGTTTGTTCGCATCGTTTGATCGCGCAAACACTGCACCAACCAAAAGCTTGTGATGCTCTGCTGCCGACCAGATAGGGGCGTTGCGGACAGTTAAGATGATCGACCACAACGCCGCAAGGTTGATCGACAACCACATCGCGTATGGGATGATCCAGATACTGAAATCCGGCGTTCCATAAAGTTGATAACCACCGATGACCCCACAGATTGACGAGAGTATCAGTGTGAAAACGCTGACCTTGGAACGGAACTCTGGCGGTGTCAGAGAAAGGGTTTCACACGCTTTCGCCTGCAACGTACCGGCGATTTCGATCAACTTGTCGTCCAAGGCTGAGATCAAATTCCACATTTTCTGTCCTCTCAAGCGCCCTGCGGCACCATTTTCATGTCACCGCTTTCCGGCGGCGGTGGATCAGCGCTGACGATATGAAGCACCATGACCATCGCCAGAGCCCAAACAAGGAGCGTAGCGAAGGTCAGGGCGGTTATCAGTGTCATGAGACCCATCGATTTTATGATGAGAACGTTGATCGACGTCGAGGTCAAGACCACGACCGACGCTGTTCGGATGTCTTGCTTAGTCCGGTAAAAGACGGCTTTTGCCATTTCATCCTGATAGTCATGCTTCTCCCAGCGATGTGGAGCGGTGCTCTTGTAGAGCCGGTACATAATCCAGCCAGAGGCAGCCAGGACAGCAATCTGACCGATAACGATCAGAAACTCCGGCCGCCAGCCCCAGACCTCAGCCCCCGTGAACACCGCAAGCACTAGCGTCGCCGCCCACGCCAGCGAGAATGGCACGACTCTATGCAGCTTCGGCGACACGCCAAGCATCTTGTAGAGATAGAGCCTCGCGTGCGTGGAGCCCGCAATCAGACTCGCATCTATCTGATGAAGGCAAGCCATCAACCTATTGAAAAGCATTGTCGTTCCTCACGCGTAGTCGCGGATGATATTCAGGAAGGTCACACCATATCGCTCCGCCTTGTCCGGACCAATGCCCCTGATGTTCAAGAGATCAGTCAAGCTGCGCGGCAGGTCAACGGACATCTGCTGAAGCGCCGCATCGTGGACGATCATGAATTTTTTCACACGGCGTTCGCGGGCAATCGAGTTGCGTTCGCGGCGCAAGGCCTCCAGAAGCGGCGATCCTTTACTCCGGCGGCTTTTCATAGGACGGCGTTCCGAGGAGACAGGACGTTTCGTCTTCGATTTCGACTTCGACTGCTTAGCCACCGGTTTTTCGGTAGGAGCTTTCTTCGTGACAGGCAGAATGGATGCCGAGGCCAGGAAGTAGTCCTTGTTACCCGTAAAGCGACGGTCACCGTCGACAATAGCCGAGCCAAGGGCAGTTACGGACAGTGCCCCATACTCAGCATGGTCGACCTTCATGTGGCCGGTGATGACGAGCTGGCGAATGATCGAAGATGTCTGGACGCTCGGCAGACTGCTGCCGTTCACCACATCATAGGCGTTGATACGGCGAGTGGCAGTCTGCACGACGTGCAGGATATCGCGAGCTTCTTCACTCAGGTCGCCAGCCTCAAAACCGCGAGCGCAGTTATCGCATTCGCCGCAATCGTGGTCCATGGTCTGGCCGAAATAGGTCATGACTGCACGGCGACGGCAGCCTGTCGTTTCGCACAGGCCGATCATCGCGTCGAATTTGGCGCGTTCGGTGCGCTTACGCGGAGCCGATCCGTTCGACTTCGCGATCATTTTCTGACGCTGCACCACAGCCTGGTTGCTGTAGAAGAGGTAAGCGGCTGCTGGCAGTCCATCGCGACCGGCACGGCCAATTTCCTGAACGTACGATTCAGGGGTTCCCGGGATGGTGTCGTGAATAACGAAGCGGACATTGTCTTTATCGACGCCCATTCCGAATGCCACGGTCGAGACCAGAATATCGACCTCATTGTTGGTGAAGCGATCCTGGTTGATTTCACGGTCCATGATGTCCATGCCAGCATGGTAAGGCAGCGCGTTATAACCCTGCTCAATCAACCAGTCGGTCGTGTTGTCCACCGTAGCCTTGCCCAGGCAGTAATAGATACCGCACTCGCCAGCATGCTTCGCCAGAATCTGTTCAATAACCTTGCGGTGCTGCTTCTGGGCCTGGCGGGGTGCCATGTGCATGGCGATGTTCTTGCGATCCAGATCACCCTTTACAACAACGGCATCATCCATATTCAGGATGGCCTTCATGTCCTCAAGGGTAGCTTCGTCCGCAGTAGCAGTCACAGCGATACGCGGCACGTTCGGCAGCAGGAACTTCAAAACGCCCAGCTTCTTGTAATCGGGGCGGGTGTCGTGGCCATACTGGCTAGCACAGTGGGCCTCATCGATCCCCACCGCTGCGACATCGACTTCCTTGACGAATTTCTGGAACCAAGGCTGAGCGACCAGTTCCGGGGTAACGTAAAGGAACTTGACCTCACCACGACGAACCGCATTCAGGATGTTCTGGCGATCATATCCGGTGATATCCGAATTGATCGTCTCGGCCGTCAGGTTCAGTTCCTGCAGCTTCGTGATCTGGTCAAACATCAGGGCCTTGAGCGGGCTGACCACGATACCAACGCCCTTACGAGCCAAGATCGGGATTGCGTAGCACATCGTTTTACCCGCCGACGTGCCCATCAGGGCGATGACGTCCTTGCCATCAATTGCTGCCTCACACGCGTTTTCCTGCATGGGCCGGAAGCTCTCGTGCCCGAAAACGCTGTTGAGGATTTTGATGGCGGCGGTCATTATGTCATTTCTCCGTTTGCTGATTGCACCCTAGAAATTCACGCTGAAAATGTCAACATTGTTTGGCGTGTTTCCTCGCTGTTTTTGACATTTTTTCCGACCTTTGAATTGTCGCTTGCTCGAACTTGATAAATCCTTTGATTGTCGATGATTGAGGGGTTGGTTATGGGCAAGCCGAAAAACGAAAAGGGATCGGATTCAAGCAATTGGGTCCCAGGCTGGTTTGGCAGCACATTGACGGTGAACACGTCCTCTAATCAGTTCAAAAAGCATCTAAAGGACCGGATTGCAAAGGCCGCCATTGCCAAGCAAGCGGCTGCTCAAAGCGTCTTTGAGAAAGCGGAAGCTGAGCGCCGCTTCGGGATGTAAGGCAGGAAAAGGAATTCTTGACAACTGATTTGATCGGGCCGTTAATCAAATCCCCGTAAATTCCTTTTCCTGCCATGAACATTCTAGAAAAGTGCGAGACGATAAGTTTCAGGGACAACGGCTATCCTGCAGACGCATTTTTGCGACGCGTTGTGTACTTTGTGTGGCAGGATAATTCCTTAAGAAATCATAGCATTCAAGCCGCAGAGCGCAGCTCATGGGAATTCTCATTCGCAAACATGATCCAGCGGCACCTTCCGAAAGACGAAGCGGAAAAGACTGATTTCAAATGGAGGATGAGTGTCGGGAAACGTCTGGTCGATGGCCTGATCGAAGCGGGCACCCTTGTTGCAGATGGAAATGAGGGCAATTTCAGATTCGTCGGGAACCGTCAGGCTCCTGACACAGCCGAAGCCAGAGCAGCCAACTTCTCGGGAGCTTTGAAGAAGCTTGCAGAAAAGACGGTGAAAACGCCGGAAGCTCAGCAGAAACTGCTGCAATTTCTTATAGATGCACGAAATCTATATGGCTTCCATTTCATTGAAACCACCGAGGGAAGGGCGGTGATGTTCCCAAGCAGCTTCGCATTTGATGAAAAGGGCTTTCGCCTGAGTGCGGCCACTGCTTTAATCAGCACCCAGCGTGGATTGGAAATTTGGGGTATTTCTGACGATAAGTCTTTTCAGGTTTTTCTGGAGGAGGGCAGACCAAAGTTTCGGGTCTCGCTCGATGGTGCCGCACGCGACGACGCCAAAACCTCGGACTTTCAAACGACAGTGCTGCTGCCTCATGCCGGAAAATCAGACTTCAGCAAAACGATCAATGATGTTTCTAAACAAATGAGTTCGAGCGTGAAGTGCCTTGCCGGAAAACGAGAGCTTGTGTCCGGAATCGTAGGTGAAGACATTGAGACCACGAAATGGCTTGGTTTTGTCCAAAGTTTTTACAAGGTGCGACCGTTCTTTGCATCCATTCGAGGCGTTGTCTTTTCAATCCTCGATGTGGACGTGAGAAAGCGCGCGGGGAGGGCTCGGAAAGCGACCTACGAACACTATAATTGGTTTTTCAAAGGTTCTCAGGAGATCAAGGAACGCAAATTACAAGCGAGTGACGCGTTCCCCTTGTTCACGGGTGAGTTCATGACCGAACCTCTCGACTCGACGATCACGCTTGGTCTACCTCTGTTGCCGGTTATCGCCGATCAGTTCGGGCTCAGCGTTCCCCAGGCGCGGCAGCTGAGAGGGCTGCACTGGCAGCGCCTCGGCTCTTCAATCCATCAGTACGAGGATTTCTTTAAGAAGGGCAATCGAATGTTTGCCGGTGTGCCGCCGGAGAAAATACCAAAGACAAAGAAGGAGTGGAAACAGGCGGCAAATCTAGTGGACCTGTACGGGGGAGACACCGTCTCGGCCTTGTCGGACGCCATGATAGCCCGCCTCAACCGCAACGTATTTGATAATTTCGACAAGCTTCCAGAGCAGCTCGACATCGATAGCGTGATGAACGACATCGCTAAAGCCTTGTTTCCATTATCGACAGGGCAGTATTCTCCACATTTCACGCCCAGCGCTCGGGATCGGGCCGCGTTTGTCGGAGCAATCGTTGGCGGAAACTTTGGAAGTAAGCGCCTAAAATCGTTGAGCGAGGACTGGCATCGCCTCGCGCCCTTAAGGACCGGTGCAATCCGCTTGATGCTCCGAAAGGTGCATAATATTCCGCTCGCCATATGGGAACCTCTTACAGAAAACTTCGAATGCGAGCATGGAACCCTGACCTGGCTTACCAACGAAGGAGAACTTATTTCCGAAGGCTTGCGGATGCGGCATTGCGTGGGCTCCTATATCGACCGGTGTGTGCAAGGGATCACAAACATAGCAACGATCTGTAGCAAGGATGGTAATTTCTCTACCGCTGAAATACGTCTTGACGGAGCCGATTCCAAAACGGGGAAGCAGTACGTTGTTCAACATCGCTCATACAAGAACGGTAATCCTGCCGACAAGTGCGAGCAGGTCCTGGCAGCGTATCTCAAGAAGCATCGCAAGGAAAAACTCACTGCTAAAGGTGGCACGGCTGCCGGGCAACCGCCGCACATGGTGGTTCCTCTGTGCGACACGATGCGGAAATCCTTGATGGAGGCCTACAAGGACTGTGTGCCAGCAAAAGTTTTCGCCATGTCCCGTTCAGACTGGGAGGAGGCTTACCGCATCTACGCACGCGATGACGGTACATGTCTTTTGCCTCAACCGAAAATGCAAGCTTATCCAGCATTTTAACAATCTCATTAGGAAAAATTTAGAGAGGCAGGGGCATAAGGTAGAGTGTCACAAGGAGTTTCTTATCTTGGCCAGCACTCGTCCAAGCGAAATGTCGGCACCTGAAGCCGCGAAATATGTCGTGTCAGAGCTGTCAGCTTTGAACTGTTCATTGGACTTTGCCGAGCGGCTTCGACAGGCACATCGGCACATAAAGTCCGTTGAAGGGCGCAAGGACGACGATCATCATCGGACCTTAGCCGAGGAGATGATCTTCAACGAGCTTGAACTTCGACTAACCGAGATCGAAGTCGAACGTCTCGGCGGCCGGGTCTTCCACTAAGCATCTGCTCATAATCGTCTTGAGTTGCAGCGCCCCATTCAGTTCGATGGCGGCGCTTTTGCCGTGAGGGTGTTGTGGGGCTCCAGGGTCTCAATCTTAAAGCCCCACAACACCGGATGCTCGTACGCGAAACTCGTGGAGCAGTGGGAATTTAGATCGGGCTGGTTAACAAGCCGTTACGTGCTGCTCTACATATCTTTGCCGTTGCAACTTTCTCCAGGAGAGACGTAGCAAGGCTTGTCCGGCAAAACAACGCGCGCTTTAATACTCCTTCAAAGGAGTTCTTTCGAATGACGATTTTCACAGAGCCGACACCAAATCCTCGCACCATGAAATTCCTCCCAGGCGAAAGCATTTCGACCGTTCCCCTGGATTTTGTGACCGCGCCAGCCGATGACGCGCTCCTACAGGAAATCTTCGACATCTACGGGGTGACCGGCGTCCATATCGGTGATGTCTTTATTGCCGTCACAGTTGAAGAGCCATCAATGTGGCCCGACGTGAGAAAAGCAGTGACCAGTGCTCTGGAAGTGGGCTTCTCAGGCTTCAACGCAAGCAAATATCGCGAAGAAATGAACGCTAACAACGCTTCAGAACAGGATACGGAGATCGTCACGCGGATCAAAGACGTGATCGAGACCTACGTTCGCCCTTCTGTGGCGAACGATGGTGGTGACATCGTGTTCGGATCATTTGACGAAAATACCGGGCTTCTGCGCCTGTCGATGAGAGGCGCATGCTCAGGTTGCCCGTCATCGACCGCTACCCTAAAGATGGGTATTAAAAACCTGATGAGCCACTTCGCGCCTGAAGTTCGGGACATCGAAAGTTTGACAATGTGATGTCGCTTGTGTGGAGGATTGAGAGCCCCTGCATCCATTTCCTGGTAACCTAGGACCCTCAATCGCAATTCTGCTTGGTAAAGCTTGGGTCGGGCGCTAACGTAGCGCCCGTTTGAATGCATCGGCAAACGCAGTGTTGCCCTTGTTTTCCTTCGGTGGTGAAGCCGATGTTGTCCTTGTCTGCGTTTTTGGCGCGGATTTGTCTGCTCCGGGATAATCTGGGTGCGATTTCATGGAGAGACCGATCTTCTTGGCCTTCACGTCAACCGAGATGACGGTGACCGAGACAATCTTGCCCGTGCTCACAATCTCCGAGGTATCCTTCACAAAACGGTCGGACAGCTGCGAGACGTGAACGAGGCCGTCTTGGTGGACGCCGATATCGACGAAGGCACCGAAGGCTGCAACGTTGGTGACTGTGCCCTCAAGTTTCATTCCTACCTTGAGATCGGTTATCTCATGTACGGCATCAGACAACTTGGCAGCCTTGAACTCCGGACGTGGATCGCGGCCAGGCTTCTTCAATTCTTCGAAGATGTCCCTCACGGTTGGAAGGCCGAATTCGGAGGTCACGAAAGTTTCAGGCTTCAGTTTGCCAAGTGCCTTGGGATCGCTCATGACGGATCGAAGGTCTCGACCACAGGCCTTCACGATGTTTCGCGCGACTTCATAGGCTTCCGGGTGAACTGCGGAGGCATCCAGCGGCTCGTTTCCATTGAGAATACGCAAGAACCCAGCGCACTGCTTGAATGCTTTCTCACCCAGTCTTGGGACCTTTAACAAGTCCTTGCGACTGGAGAACGCGCCATTCGCATCCCGATACTCGACGATAGCTTGAGCCAACGCCGGTCCAAGTCCTGCTATATGAGATAGGAGGGGAGCCGAAGCCGTGTTCACGTCAACGCCGACGGCATTCACCGCGTCTTCCACCGCACCTTCCAAGGCCCGAGCGAGTTTCATCTCGTCGACATCATGCTGGTATTGACCGACACCAATTGCCTTTGGCTCGATCTTCACGAGTTCCGCCAAGGGGTCTTGAAGACGTCTGGCAATCGAAACCGCACCGCGAAGGGAAACGTCGATGTTCGGCATTTCCTTCGATGCCAGCTCGGATGCGGAATAAACGGAGGCTCCGGCTTCAGAGACGATAATCCTGGATGGTTTCTTACCATCGACCCGAGCGATCAGTTCTGCGGCAAGTTTGTCGGTTTCGCGGCTTGCCGTGCCGTTACCAATCGCGATCAGCTCGACCTTATGCGTCTCAACCATTCGACGGAGCTTCATGATGGCTCCGGATATGTCGTTATGGGGCTGGAATGGGTAGACAGTGGCGGTTTCGACGAGCTTGCCGGTCTTGTCGACGACGGCAACCTTGACGCCCGTGCGAATGCCTGGATCAAGACCCATTGTCACCTTGGGTCCGGCCGGAGCAGCGAGCAGCAAGTCCTTCAGGTTTCGCACGAAGACTTCAATTGCCGACTTCTCCGCTCTTTCACGCATCTCGCTGACGAGATCAGTATGGATGCGGTTCGAAAGCTTGACCCTCCAGGCCCAATCGACGGCCTTTGAAAGGAGGGGATTGACCAACGATAGCTTATTGTCCGCTGCCATCCCCACCTTGATATCGGTCACATCCTGCTCTGTCTGAGCCATATCCAAGGTTATAAGGCCTTGTTTGGAGGCTCTGAGGATTGCCAGTGCCCGGTGGCTCGGGATCGTTGACCAGGATTCAATGTGATCGAAGTAGGCCGCGTATTTCTCCGCTTCCTTTTCTTTTCCTTCAACGACGCGCGTAGCGACCTTCGCCTTGGCACGGCTCTTTTCGCGGACCTTGCGGGCCGTATCGGCATTGTCAGCAATTCTTTCGGCTATGATATCACGAGCACCCGCTATTGCGTCAGCGACCGTGGGAACCTTGTCTGTCACAAAGGCTACGGCAAGTTCTTCAGCACTCATATTCGGAGAGGCGATCACCTGATCTACGAGAGGCTCAAGGCCATTCTCTATAGCGGTCTGAGCCCGGGTTTTTGTCTTGACCTTATAAGGAGCGTAGAGGTCTTCGAGTTCGGTCTTGGTGGCAGCTGCAGCCAGTTTCGCAAGAAGAACTGACGTCATCTTCCCCTGACCTTCGACCAATTTGACAATCTGCTGACACCGGTCCGACAATTCCGACAAGTACGAGAAGCGTTCGTCGAGTTTTCGCAACTGGATGTCGTCCAGACCGCCAGTGACTTCCTTTCTGTAGCGCGCAATGAAGGGAATTGTGGCTCCTTCCTGCATCAGTTCCACTACCGATCTGACCTGACCTTCCTGGCAACCTATTTCCTGTGCCAGACGACGGATTATCAGCGGTTCGACGATTTTTTGCATAACTGCTCCTGTAAATTTCTGCATTGATCGTGATCTGAGAAATTGCTCCGGTCAAATATTGAAGCTTGGTCCACGATGTTCTAAATACGGTTGCATCAATCTCTGAACAGGGACGTCAGGTTTTGCGCGAAGCCTCACAAATTAGTCCGTTCAAAACGGACACTCGGCCGTATAAGGGCTCCTGCATCCCGTTATGGATCGTATTCTCGGCGGCGCTCGCAGTGGTTTCCTGGCGGTTTGCAATCGGCAAAGCACCTGCGGAATTGATTTCGGTCTCTGCGCTGGTGGTGCTGTCCATCTCAGGCTGCGCACTTTTCATCGCGATCATTAACTACTTCAACCACGATCCGATCAAAGTCACGGTCACATCCCACGCGATCCGGATCGACAATGGCGATGAACAGATGATTATTCGCCTGGTCGATCTCATCGAAATCCAGAGGTCTCGCAGTTGGCTTATGGACGAGATCGTGCTGAAGGCAATCGGTGATCGCGGGTTCTCGCTTGAAAACCTGCGGGAGCCCGATGAGTTTCTCAACGCCATTGTCACCAATGCTTCGTCTGCAGGCTCCAACCGTCGGAGAAATGGACGGGAAGCGGCATTTTCCCTTGTCACCAAACACTCGCACCTAAAACTGCATGAGATGGTCGGTCGCAAAAAGTATGGCTCGGAAACAAATAGTCTCGAACTGACGAACGACTTCACGGCCTATCTGCTGACTCTTCCCTTGGCTGCGATCCTGCCTTCTCTTCTGGTCTCGCCGGTCATTCTTCTTCTACTGCTCACCTTCCAGACTGCGCCTATCACGGCATCGAGCCTGGGGGTGACTGGCTTGATCGCGCCGAGCTTATATCTCATCATTTGCTACGTCCTTTTCGTCGAGAAACAAATCTCGATCAATGAGGACGAAATCGTGATCGAGTCATCGACGGATCGCACGATGATCTCAAAAAACACGATCACCAAGGTCTTCACCCGGCGCTCTGGCCTGTCGCGCGTCGTTAAAATAGAGACCAAAACCCAGGGTACGATCACGTTAAGGGGCTACTCAAATCCTGACGGGGTCGAGGGAGCGATACGGTGGGTCACAACGAGCACCGATGTGCGGAACGACGCGGCCAATGACAGCGAAGCTCAACGCTGCTGCAAATCTCCCGCTGAAGTTTTTCTCAGTGGCTGCAGAGGCGAGCCGTAACAAGCCACCGCGTTGACACCACCTGGTTTAGCGGCAATTCTTTTGGACTGACGCCCTGAAAATCGATTCCCAGGTAATTGCATGGCAAAAAAACTCAGCCGCAAAGACGTTATCGATAAGATAAACGCCTTCCTGAACATGACCGTAGAGCGCGGGGCAAGTGAAAACGAAGCCCTGAAAGCGGCGAAGCATGCCGCAGCGTTGCTCGCTGAATACGACCTAACGTTCGCTGATCTCACCGAAACCATGGAGACCACCGGCAAGGCCGATACCTTTACGTTCCGCGACGATCTCGCCCGGTTCATGCACGCCCTGGCGGAAGCAATTGGCGAATTGTGCGCGGTCGAGGTGCTCATCTACGGCCCGGGGAAAGGCATGATCAAAATCATTGGATCGCCGGTCGATGTCGATTTTGGCCGCTATCTCTCGGCTATTTGTCTCCGCGCTATCGAAGAGCAGGCGGAAAAGGCCACTCGGGAATTTGCGCTTATGCGACTGAATGTGCGCCGCCGTCACGTGGAATCCATCTTGCAGGGCATGGCTCACAGGTTGAGCGAACGTATCCGCGAGCTTGCTTGGGCACGGCGTTCAGCAATGTCCAATGCTGTCGTGGTTGCCAAGGAAGATATCATTACGAAAACCATCGAAGACCTGGGTATCAAGGTGAAGCTGATACCTTTCCGCGAGCGGGGTGTTGATCCTGAAGCCTACAAGCAAGGAATAGAAAGCGCCAACAGGGTCTCTCTAAACAACGCCGTCAACGCGAGGAATCAAGAATTTCATGATATTCTTAAAGACGACGATGAAGACAAAGAAGATGGCGATGAGGGCCTGCTGCTAGGGCAGGGGTGAATTCACCCCTAGTCCCCGAATGCTGGAGCCTTATAACCGAATTCGAGGCATTTATTATAGAGTTCCACTGGCGACCAGCCGGTAATGTGCCGAACGGTTCGCGCCTCGATTTCGCTTTCAACGTATCTACGGCAAAGTTCGTTGTCGCTGGGCCTTTCGAGACCGGCTTTCAGACTCTCGATGATATCGTCCATATCGCCCAAGCACTGAACCACACCCGGGACATTGGCGAAGACGGACGAAACCTTCTGCCGTAAGCCTTCGATGTGGTCAGGGTCCAGAAAATTCTCGGAGAAGACTACGTCCGTGCCGAGGCTGTATGGAGGGTCACAAAGTCTGCGTTTCAGTTTACGCGTCTTTTCCAAGACTTCCGCTAAATCGAACGTCATGCAACACCCCGAACAAGACCCGCACGCCCAGCCAAGACCGCGCGAGCAATTTTACCCCGAGGATATTCGTATCCGATTTTCATCAAGATGAAATCACCCATTTGAGGTATATGTCCCGTCCATTTTTGGGCGATATTTAAGTCGAACGGCTCAGCCTGCCTTGTAGGCGACAAGGTCCTCAGAGGAGCGAACACCATCGTTCGTCAGAACGATAGTGTGATCCACCCCATCGGCAAGGTACTTTACGTCACCCTCGAAACCTTCCTTCGCCAGGACGTCCAGCAGTTCTTTTCCTTTGTCGGAAACGACACCGCCTGCAAAGAGACCATGTGGCAAGACACGGAAATCAAGCCCATCCTGGTTCACACGAACAATACCGCACCGTTGAAGAGCGCTGACCATTGTATCGCCAGGTCTCAATTCCTTATGATTGTCGAGAAAGGTCAAGGTCTCGATATAACCAAGCGTTGGCGCAGACCGGGGGCAGGAAAGATTTCCTCCGAAGTGAGCAACGGAAGCTTGCTCCACGGCTTTCGCACGACGCGGCATCATCTGGATGATGGCAGCTGTTCTCTGAACGAAATCTGACATTTAGTACCCCCTTCCTACCGAAGGATGAACCTTCGGAATTCCTTTCACACATTGGCGCATGCCTAAGCAATTTGCAAAGAAATTAAAAGCCTCAAAATAAGCGGCCAACGAGAATTCTTAGCTCGCGCCTGTGAATAAGCCGCCGTGTCAACATTTGGTGCTGCAGAGATCGCGTAAATTTGCGACAGGTTTTCCTGTGGTGCTTTTGGATTCGCGAAGGAAATGGATCGAGATTTTCCGATTTTCCATGTTTGTGAAAGGATTTGTTAAGGACGCGATCAAGCCCTGATTAATAAGAGCGTTTTCCTTTTGCGTCTACGTCGAGGATTGCGTAAGTGTGCAGTGAACGAAAATGTGTGCATGCAGATACCCCGCAAGGACTTAGTGTAGATGACAAGGCATCCTCTGCTCGAAGCAAAAGACACCAGTGTTCATAAGACGTTTGTCGAGACGCTTTATACGCAGACTGGCACGTTGACGATGGGTTGGTTCGCCCAGGTCGTCTGCTGCGTCGTTGGTTATCTGGAATTCGGCAGTAACGCCTACCTGTACCTCATCGGATTGATGACGGTCATTCTCGCGGCGCGACACCTCGATGCGCACATCTTCACACGTCGCGTGGGCGGCAAGGATGTAAATGACCTCTCGCTCGAAACGCTCGACTACTGGGAACGCCGTTATGTCATCGGATCGTGCTCTACGGGGCTCGGCCTCGCCGTGATCACCGCCTTCACGATGGTGACCAATCCGCTGTCGATCACATCGCTGCTGGGCCTTGGCGTCGTCATGGGACATCTGCCGTCGGTCGTCGGCAAGAATTTTCCCCTGAAACACAACATCGACTATCTGGTCACCGCTCTCTGCATCCCGATCTTTGCGGGCCTGACGTTCAACTCCGGACTCTCCATGTGGAGGGAAGGTTTGACGATGCATAACGCATTGCTGGGTGTTACCGGCCTCATGATGATCTTTGCGATACTGATCACTCGCGAGATGGCTGGAGAAGTCCGGCAAATCCTGCTGGACAAGATCACGAACCTGCACGAGGCGGAGAACGTGCGGAAGCTCCTTCAGGCTGCTCTCTATTATATGCCCAGCGGCATGATGATGGTGAACGACGACAATCAGATCACGCTGATGAACCAGAAAGCTGCCAGGATGTTCGGCATTCGCAGTGAGGACGTCGATAAGCTGATCGAGGCGCGAGTGTCTCTCTCGCGGATGATCACTATGGCCGTCTATGCCGGTCTTCTTCCGCGTGCTGATGCACGCGCGATCCGCTCGCAGCTTCATGAAATGATGCTTTCCGACCAGCCAAGCCACGTCGTGCGCATGGGCAAGCATTATATCCAGATGACGATCAACAACCTTCCCAGGCGGCACAAGGGTGACCTGCACTCCATCACCGGTTCCGTGTTGACCTGCGAAGACGTGACCAAGCGGGTCGAAAGCGAAATCGAATCCACGCATAATGCCAATTACGATCTTTTGTCCGGCTTGCCGAACCGACGGTTCATGTACGAGAGCCTGAACAACTCTGTCGCCAGAATGGCCGATCACGAACTCATTGCACTTGCGGTTCTGGACATCGACAAATTCAAGTCCATCAATGACAACCACGGCCACAAGATGGGAGACGAGGCGATCAGGGCTGTCGCTCGCGAACTGCAGTCGTTCAAGCACGAGAATGTCTTCTGCGCACGCCTGGGCGGCGACGAGTTCGTTATCGCCTTCCACGGTCTGCAAGATGATCGTCGCATCGATGAATTGATGGACATGATCTTCAGGAGCCTCGGCAAGTCGTATCAGATCACGGTCGACGTCGAGAATGGCCGAAACGACGGTCTCGGGCTCTCGCGCAAGAGCATCGACATCCATTGCTCTGGCGGCGTCATCGTGCGCTCAAAAGCAACATTCAATCTCGAAGACGCCCTTAACAAAGCAGACATCGCCCTGCGTACCTCCAAGAAGGAACGCGGCACTGGCTGGTATCTGTTCGATGAGAAGATGGAAGCCGAGCACCATAGTTACGAGCGCCTGCGTGAAGACTTCCGCGCGTCACTGACGAACGGGGAGATTTCGGTCGCCTACCAGCCGATGTTCACGCCGGATGGCCAGCAGATTGTCGCCTGTGAGGCACTGGCCCGCTGGAACCATAAGGAACTTGGCTTCGTATCTCCGGCCAAATTCGTGCCCTTGGCTGAGCAGAACGGCTACATCAATGACCTGACCCGCCATATCCTGCGACAGTCCTGCCTGGATTGCGCAAGCTGGCCGGATCACACGGTTTCGGTCTCTGTGAATCTCTCGGCCATCGACCTTGCGAACCGGGAGATCATCAAGGATGTCGAGGGTGCCCTGCGAGCGGCCAAGCTGGACCCGAAGCGCCTGCAGATCGAGGTGACCGAAAGCGTGTTCCTCAAAGACCGGGAAGAGGCAGCCTCGGTCCTCCAGCATCTGCGCAGCCTCGGCATCAAGGTGGCAATCGACGATTTCGGCACGGGCTACTCCAGTCTGGCCTATCTCAAGGATTTGCCCCTCGACAAGCTGAAGATCGACAAGCATTTCGTCAATGAAGTCGCAGTCCAGCCGAATGCGGCCCACTTCTTTGACACCATGGTCACCTTCTCCAAGGCCCTGGGCTTCGATGTGGTCGTCGAGGGTGTGGAAACACATGACCAGCTCGCCGTCATTAAGCGGTCCAATATCGATCTCATTCAGGGTTATCTGTTCGGCAAGCCAATGAACCGAACCGATGTGCACTTGGCTATCGATGCCCGCACGAAGCCTGAGAACCGTGTCCAGAGCAATGTGATCGCTCTCAAGCGCAAGATCGCGCGTTGAACCAGTAAGCCCGTGGCTGCGAAGTTTTCGCAATGCTGGGATCGGGAGAAGGCGGCTTTACCCGCAATCGACCACCGAAGCACTTGAAAACTTCCGAGCCACATTTCATCTTAGAATGAGCGGGCCCATGGTGGGTTTGGCTCAACTAAAAGGAAATCTCCATGTCTGATATGATGTTGTAGCTCTTGCGTACGGGACGGCCGTATCGCAGACATTGCGAAAGCAACTGACACCACAGGCTCGACAGAGCGCGACGAGCACCTGTTCATCTATTCTATCATCCGCGCTGATCTCGACATGCCGGAAGGCAAGATGTCGTCACAAGCAGGCCATGGCTACACTGAGAGCCTGTTCGCCTGTCAGGATATGCATCCTGAACTCTTTCACCGGTACAAGCACAAAATCAACGCAGGCTCAAAAGCTACCCTGGTGGCTAATGATGCCGAGACCCTGTTGAAGGTCGCCCGTCAATGCGAGGAGGCAGGGATTGCTCATGCCCTCTTCTACGATGAAGGCCATGTGATGCCGCCACATTTCGATGGATCGAAAATCCTGACTGCCCTCGGTGTTGGTCCCGTGAGCAGGAAAGATGCCAAGCGCATCGTCGGAAAGTATCGATTGGTGAAATGACGCAAAAACGGGCGGAGTGAATGCTCCGCCCGTTGAACTCTGATGCTCCCGAATTCGGCCTTACTGCTTTACGATTTATCAAGAATCGGGAGACGCCCCTCTGCTGCGGCCTTGGTCATCAGGTCCCACATGATCTCAGCACCTTTAGCATTGAAGCTGAGATAGATGTGCTCCTGGCTCTCATCACGGAGTATTCCATGAACATCGAAATCGTCGAACAGGCCCAGACGGTTCAGATTGCGGCCGACACGGGACATGCGACTTGCCCGAAGCCATACCGTCGTCGAAGTCCATTTTCGACAGACGCTCAACGAACTCCGCCTTCTCCATGCCTTCAAATTCGAACTCACCGGCAAGGATATCTTCGAAATAACCTTCGAGAAAGTTTTGCTGCGGCTTGGTCAATGTGATTTGCTGTTCCTGCATCGTCGCTCTCCGAAGGTTGTGTCTTTGTCACTCCTGGATCATTCCAAGCGCATCGTGAGCGGGCTCTGTCCAGGTGAAGGATTTATGCTCAGTATTTTCGCAGACGAATGTGAAGCCCCCTGGTGTCACCCTTGCTTCGCCGACCTGCTGATCACACAAGGGGCAGAGTGACTGCCGGGAAGGGTTCCCCGTCCTCATGCTTTTACCGCGTTCAAAGGAAATAACGTCGCCCAACTTCTTGCCACCTCATTTGCGAAATGAGAGTAAGAGATTTCGAGAAAATGTCAACATAGTGAACTGACCCCGGGATGATTTTGAGGCCATTTGTTTTTCACTCTACCAGTGTCGGGACAAGGCTGGGGGTTTGTGTCCCATTGCCGAGCTGACCGTTACCACCATCACCCCCAGCCAATCACGCTTCTGCTGCGCAGAGGCGCAAGGGGATAATCTCCGCCTTGGTATCAATAACGGCTTGAACAGCTTCATCAGAGATCGGCAAGGCAAATGCTCTCGTCATCCATTCGAGATGCCGTTCAAGCGCATCGACATCGCTTCGTGTATTTGCGCCAACTGCCTTGAGCGCTTCCCTTGCCGCATCGATTTCTGGTTCCATCCGCAGAACCTCTTGCAGATCGATAAAGCGAATTCCTTCGTCAATAGCGGTCAACTGGTCACCGGCAACAAGCCAATATTCCTGGGTGACGATATGCTTCCGCGCTGCTTTGACCACCTCGTCCAGAGGGCGGTTCAATTTGCCTGAAGCAACGGCCCCAAGCTGCCCCGTCAAGCCCGGAGCACTCACGGCCTCCGCAAAGGCCTCAATGTCCTCGATCACAGCGTTTGGTGAGATCGATAGCTCGTCAGCGATTTCACTCCAGTCGATTTCTGCATAGCGAGCGGCCGTCATGAAATGTCGACGCATCAGAACATGGGCGAGAAGTTGCGGCACATCATTCGGCGTGAGGCTGAACTCGGCTAGAATATGATCGAATGCGGACATCTGCTGGAACAGGGAAAGGAATGCCTGGCTGGCGACAACCAGGTCATCGTGACTTTCGACGGTGCCTCCCAGACCTTCAACGGCAAATCGGAAGTCCCCCGATGCATCTTCACCCAGGGATCGTTTCACGCCGGACAGGGCAGCGTTCGAATATTGCATCGCGTTGACGCCGGTGATGCGACGAATTTTGTCTGCAGCCGAAACGATGTGACGGCGCAGTTTGTCGATCTCTCCAAGGGTCTCATCCGAGAGCTTGACCGGAAGCGCAAACCCCGTCGCGAGGTGTTTCATGCTGTCTTGCAACGTCTGACCGGCTGTCACGGCAACAATCGTCGCGGCAATCGAGAGGTCTCGTCGACCGAACAAGGGGTCGAATTTGACCATCACAGTGTCGACGCGGTCCGCGAGGATGGTCACTCTCGACATGTTATCGCGCTTGGCCGCGATAAAAGATGCCAGGGTTCGACCAAGATCAGTGGTTTCGGCTTTGATAATCTGTCGTATTTCGGCGTTATTGCCCATGGCATCCGAAAGCCGTACCGCAGTCTGATTGAAGCGTCGATACAGATCGACAGATTCCGCGAGACGGCGCACATCGTTGGGCTTAGTGATCACGTCCCAGGCAAAGGATGACGCCGCCACAGGCTCCGGGAGCCTCGACAGCATCTGGCGCAGGGCTTCAATTTCCTGCGATGTCATTTCCCCGACTTTTTCGAGCCCGAGCCATTGGATCAATGCTGCGATGAGCGGGTCATCACGATCAAGTTCGACCTCCGGTTCGGGGCGATGTTTGGTGCCGTGTATTGCAAGGACGTCGTCCTGAGCGACTTCCAGATCAACGCTAACGTCAGGGCCAGCGGGAGCTTCGATATCGATTTTCGGATGCGTATTGGTCATGAAGGAATTCCCTGCGATTTGACGTCAATGCTACCCACAAAAATGTGGACACGACAATAGAAAAACTTCGACTTTTCGTCCCGGAAGGAAATCTGGTTTTGTGCCTTCGAAAAGAAATCCTTGACACCTTTGCTCTGAGGGTTAACAGCTAGTTAATTTCTTTATTCAAGATGAGCACATTCGCCTCGGAGATTTCCATGCATCGAGTCTATATGCCGCTTCCAGACACTAACGAGGCTGAATATCTGCGTGAATGGCATGCCAATGCTCCTTGGCGCTTAGCTGGCATGACCTTCATGATGTCGAGCGCCGTCGCGACCAGCTTGCTTTACATCTATCTGGCAAAAGTGACGCTCTCAGCCTTCTCAGGTTAACGCGCTGATCATTGAGAAACGGACGTGTTCATGCGGTCGGCTGATATCCAGCGACCAAAATGCTCGACCTGCAGGGCAGGGAACGCGCTTTATTGAGCGACTGCCTATTTTCCTAATAGGAAATTAGGCAGTCGCGAAACCATACTGTTGATCCGGCTTCCTCACTGGATGGCAGGGAGCGAAGTCCAGTCAAATTTCAAAAGCCCCGGCCTTGAAACCGGGGCTTTCTGGTTGGTTTCGGCCGATTACGCCGCTTTAGCGTCAGCCTCGGCAACCCAGGCATGGATTTCGAGTTCAGTCTTGCCGCCGTCCTGGCTGCATAGAATGACATCGGCCGAACGATCCCGGCGATCCAGCAGGATGAAGCACGACTGGCCTTCCACGTAATCAGGGTAGATAGTGCGAATGTACTTGCCGATCCCAGTGACCTTGCGCGCGTCCTTGCCGTCGATGTTGTACCTGATGCTGCCCTTGGCGCGCTTGTTCGCATAGACGCCATGGATAGCCTCACGGGCGCTGGACGGAATGTTGAAGCTGTTGCCTTCGACATTCTGCTCAGAGACCACGTACTGAAGCACGATGCGCTCGCCGTTGACCGACTTGTACATCGAAACGTAGCTCGACTTGTCTTCGGAGCTGGTGAGGAACGGGTTCGGCTCGTAACCGATGAGGCGATTGACATCGCGTGACGGCTTGAGGACGAATGGGATACCCTTCAGGATGGAATAGTCGGCCTTTGTGCGGCTCGGTGTGCCGGGCAGCATACGGCAAAGACGGCTGGTCGGCGCACAGCGATCATACTGCAGCTCCAGAGTTTCCAGAACGGCATACTCCAGGTCGGTCGGCTCGATGACGTATTTGGTCGTCGAGAAATCGACACCCTTGTTGCTCGATGTCGCACCGATGAACTCCGCAAGCTTACGAATGACATTCTCGGACGGATAGATTTCCAGGGTATTGCCCCACCGCTTCCCGAATTCCTTGCGAATGCCAGCGTCGGTTACATCTGGACCCCACTCAGCCATTTTTACGATGGCTTGTGCCACATCCGTGAAAGGAATTACACGATTATCTGTCACCGCAGCGATACGAAGCATGGTCCGGACGGCAACGGTTTGGTTGTCTAGAATGACACCCCAACCATTACCAATCTGCACCACCTGATCGATATCCTGGCGCAGATTGCGCAGATCGTCGAAAACCTCCTCCTCATTTGCGACCTGTCGCAGAACCGAGGTGTGGAACACCCCGATGCTGATGAAGTCGGTTAGGGTCGCGGCGAGATCGATGACCGGTGCGGCATCAGCTACGATGGGAATTACAACGTCTTCCATGATCATTCTCCAACCGTGAGGTCGCTGATTGCCTGTTCTTCGGTTTCCGCCATGGCACAAGACAGCTTGCGGAACGCTTCAAACTGACCCTTGACGAGATTGTAAGCGGTCTGCTCCAGCTCCTGGCGAATGTTGCGTGCAGCCTGGGTGTACTCGCCGACAGACTTCGGGCCTGCTTCACCAAACATTTCGTCGAGCCGTAGACCGATTTCCATATCGATAAAGGCCGCGATACCTGTTTCAAGCACAGCCTGCTCGGTTGCATAGGTCTTCTTGCCGTTGGCCGCGATAGCCTTGAGGTGCGCGTACCGCGTATTTACGGTGATTTCCATGGCTTCGGCATTGAAGCGGTAACGTTCCTGATCGTTTCCGAATTCTTCGAGGCGGAAATCGACCGGAGAACGGGACGGTTTGCGCTCTGCGCGCTCGACCATTTCGCGTTTTTCGTACGGTCCACGAGGCTTACCGGTGCCAAGGCGGAGATGGCGACGGGCGCGCGTGCAGAAAGCCGAAATGTTTTTCCCGATGCGGCTCTCCAGATCGCGCGTCTGCTGATCCAAGAACTCCTTGCGACGCTCGGCGTCCTTCTGGTCCAATTCCTTCATGAAGTCGGAAACGATCTTGGTGACGAAGTTCTTGTATTCCTGAGCTGCCGGAACGATGGTCTTCATGCGAAGATTGCGGCTTTCAGAGGTGAAGCGTTCGCGCTGATGTTCAAAATGCGCTTGAGCCCATTCGACGCTTGTGTCGCACTTCACGTAAACGCGGTTGGCAAGACGATGGCCGTCCTTGCCCCACTTTTCAGCGGCCACAAACGTGCCGTTGATAAGAACGTGCACGTCCTGAAGCTCGTGTTCATAACCCTTTTCAAGGTAGTACAACTGGGCCGTGAAGTGGCCGCATTCTGAGCGTTCGGTCCGCTCCTCGTCACGCGGAACCGAAAGCGCTTCGACTTCCACCTGGTTTACCATGACGTGGCCCATAAACATCCACATCATGCGTTCCTCGGCGATCTTCGCATGGACGCCGCGAATGAAACCGGCGTCGAAACCTTCGGGGAACTGCTCCTTGAGAGGCTTGGAAATCGTGATGACCGTGCCGTTGCGTGCGGCAGTCGGTACGTCCTGCTCGACGGTCACCAGCTCCGGGTCTCGCCTGTCCGCAGCGGCCTGGCGCACTTCTGCCAGGTCTAGATAGGCGGTCTGACGTAGACCGTCGCGAACGGTAGAAACATGGATTCGTTCAGCGAAGCGAAGAGCGGCAATCTTGCCGGTTCCGTTGTAACCACGACGGTTGAGACCGTTCGGGCGACGCTGGGTTTCGGCATGCATACACCAGAAGCGATCAAAGCCATTGGAATCCATGCCGCAGCCATGGTCGGTGACAGTCAGCTGATCCTTGGAAATATTGACCAAAACGAGCGGAACATTGTCACGGTTGTAGGATTCGTAGGCGTTGGAGAAATACTCGTGGGCAGCATCGACGTTGCTGTGAAACTCATTGCAGCGCTTTAGAATGTCCCGAGCGATTTCGGACTTCATCCGCTTCTTGTTCAACTCCGTCGGAGCCGGAACAGCGGTGTCGGTCTGGAACTTGAAGTGCATAGAATTCATCGTTGCTAGCCTCTAGCCGGAAGTTTTGATTGGCCGGAGGAAACAACAATTCCTTAATGTCGTCAACGAAATTTTCGAGGAATTCCTTGTGCGTCGGCTCCCTGGAACAAGGAATTCTTTCCGTTGTGCGACCTAACTCCTTGATTTTTCTCAGCGGCAAGGAGGTTAATTATTTTTGAAGATTCCAAGGAATTCGTGTGAAGCCCATCCTCGAAAGGAATTCCTTCGTTATTTTATGCCGTGGGCGGCACCGTCATTCTCGATTCGCTGTTCGACCTCCAGGTCCGCCGGGAAATCGGACGAACGGATCGCGGCCAGCAAGGCGTGAATGTCTGGAAGCGAGGCCTCGAAGTCGGCGACGATCTCTTCATGGACCTCTTGCGCAAATCGCCGGGCGAGGGCGAGCGCAACTTTAAACGATGTTGCTGCATCGATCAGCTCGGCCGCATCCTGCCCTTCTGGATTGTCATTGGCGGCACGTTCGAGGTTTACGACCTGGCGCAGCGTTTCCATCGCTTCCGCAAACGTGATCTCGCCATCCTGAAGTCGGCTCGCCTTGCTCTCGATCAGCTTTTCATACTGCTTCAGCTTCGCTATCCGGCGATTGGCGAGGTTGATATTGGTTCGCACCACAGAGAAGCCGGTTTCGGCTGCCCGTTCGATGGCGGCGAGGAAGATGGCCAGTTGTTCCGGGGACGGAGGCACATCGGCATCGATCAATGACTGACCGGAATACTCGTTTGCCATGCATTCAATCGCACTGAATTTGTCGTCCACACGGAAAGCATGGGTCTTCAGCGCCTGTCCGGCTCGCTCCAGAGCCTCCACCGCTGGCATACCCGTCGCGATTGCCTCGTCAATGTTCTCAAGAACGGGTTCGTCGACATACCTGCGAAGGAACCGAGTGAACGAGCCAGACAGGCGTTCAAGGTCTGCGTATGGGCGTGTGCCGCGCTCCGACCAGCGAGGGGCTTCACAGAACGCCTTGAGACGTTCAATCAGGTCTTCCATGCCATCAACCGCGACTTGATCACCAACCTTGGAAAATTTCATCGCAGAGGCGCGGATAAAATCGAGGGCAGGGTAATTCTTCAGCTTCAGGAAGGTGTCGACGATGGGAGACGTGTCGGTCTGGTCCACGCCCATCCGGCGCAGATATAACGCATAGGCGCTGATGGTGGTCTCTGCCTCGTCGTGGCTGTATTCCCATTCCGATGATCGGGAAAGGAGCGTGTAACCGCCGTTTTCCTGTGCAAGGGCCCAGAACAGAGAATTCATCGTAGCTCCGGTCCCGCCCGACTGACTGCAGGCGAAATCGACGTTCATAATCTTGCGTTCTTCAGCATACGCAGTCGGGGCAGGAGGTGTCTTCTCTTTGCCATCCCGGGAAATGCGATCTTCGACAAATATTGACGACGAAACGAAAACGCCCTTCGGATATGCCATCACCGGCAGGAAATGCATCCTGTGCGCGCCAGGAAGGCCATAAAGCACGTCAGGCAAAGCCAGTTTAGCTTTGGCAATGAACTGGTCGATGGTCAAAAGCATGGTTTCTCCGGGCTTTATTCATGGCCATTGCCATGCTGTCTGAATGGAAAATTGACGTTTTGTTCTGCTTTGGTCAATAAACTCAACTTCCACATTTCCTGTGTACACGAGGAAACGTTAGCATTCTCTTGACTTTTGAGGCCAGAAACCGCGCAGATTTTCTGCTCTTCAAATCCAGTTCCCATACTCTAAATACTGGTTCAATGGTTTTCGCCTGCATGAACTTCCGTATGATGTTCTTAGCGGCAAAGGAGTAGATCGGATGAAATGGGATCGCGAACGGGCGCAAGATGCCCTATGCCAGATCGACGCAAGCATTCTTGATGGTATTGCTGCCTTGAACCGGCGTGTTTATCGGGCAGCAGGCATCCATCCTCTTCTTCTCTTGCTCGCCGTTACCGTCGGAAGCCTTGTTGTGTCGGCTTCGATCATCGTTTCTGCTGGATCAGAAGATGTCGAAGCGATGCTGCTTTTCCTGATTGCGCTCTCTGTTTTCCTTTGGCCCACTGTGAAGTCCGCCCTTGGTCTGGCCAGAGCCGTCAGGCGGGAGTGGACGCTTTCCACCTACAAGCCCGCGATGGCATACCATCTGGCCACTCGGACCCTTTGGAAGCGCCGTATGGGTGGCCTCCTACGTTGCCTTGCAGTGTTCAGCATGCTTTTTGCGGCGAACCTCCATTGGCCTGCGCCGGACTTCATCCTTTATCTGGCCATGCTTTGCCTCGTCGTCCCGCTGGAAGTCTACGTCCGTCACGCTGAGCCGCCCGTTCCGACCGACGGCGGTCACCTGGCGCGCGACCTTCAGGCGTCTCCGGCCTGATCAATCTTTGTGGCTTGCCGGGTTTCAGACCATTCTACCGCTACAAGCCATTGCCATTAACGGGGCCGCCCATGAAACTGCCTGACATCCATTTTGCTATGACACCGTTTGAGATCGGGATGACCGTTCCCCTGAGCGATGACGTTCGTGGGTCCTATCTGAAACTTGCTCCCGGGACGATGGTCACCATCCGAAGTTTCACCGCCACCTCCAGTGGCCTCGCCAATAACAATGGAATGTTGCCGGGCATCTACGAGAATTTCCGCTGGATGAATGTCGAAACTGCAGATGGACAAAAAGAGACGGTCCCGCAACACTATCTCGACGACACCAACCTGCCGCGACTTCGCCGCGAGCGCGCAAAAATTGCCGACCTGCCAGAGGTTCCATTCTGCGAAGGCGATACTGTCATTGCCCTTGGCGGTCGCTATTGCAAGATCGTCAACATCGACTACCTCGCCTTCTGGAATAAGCAGAACGGTGAGGCAGATGACGGCATAAGACGCCCATTCACGGTACGAAGCACTGAAGGCTCACTCCAGTCGGAGGTCTCCGCCGACGAAATGAAGCTGGTCAAGCGGGGCATGGTTCATGCCTATTATGCAGGGAATGCCGTCGACTTCGACAACGCCGAGGAGGAGGCACAGTTCTACACCTGGCTTGGTCATGCAGAAAGCATCGTCAATGAAGCGAGCAAAACCAGAGCATTTACCCGCGATGAAGCGATAACGGCATTGCAGGCTGGCGATGCCGATGTTGTCTTGTCGATCAACAACCATTTCGAACCATTGGTCGAGGACAAGACCTATCACCTGCACAAGTTCCGAGACGAAGCCGTAGGAGCCCGCGTCCGGGAAGCCTACATGGCGACGCTGGACGTTCCGGCTCCGAAGTTCGCCTAGTCGCGCAAGAGCTTCTTTAGCCGGGCCTTGCTCCCTTCTGCATGCTTATCCAACTCCGCTTTCGAGACATTGATCGAGAGCGGAGTTTTGTTTTCGGCCGTGAAGGTGGCTGTGCCCTCAACAGTGACACAGCGCCCCACAAGACCCTGCAAAGCCAGGTTAACATCCGGGTTGATCGCTTTCAGCGTTGTTTCCCCTTCGCGATAACCCGCTTTTGCCTTACCGGCACCGGTCTTGGCATCGAACTGCGTCAGCTCGATATGGAATGACCCGGTTACGAGCCCTGCACGATGGGCAGATCGGCTTTCCCCGCCACCAAACCAGCGCTTATAAACCACGATCTGGCGAGCCCAGCTGTTCCTGTCGAACAAGGCATCCCGCGCGACCGAGTTGACGTCGGTACCGATTGCCTTGGCTGCCCGATGCAGCATGTCAGTGATGACTTCGAAGGGCGGCAGCTCCGGAGGCCGTTCCATTGTTTCCCAGGCCCATTCCTCACCGGTTGGAGCCACTTCCGTCTTGTCAGTCGCGGCCAGAAGGTTCCGGGCGGTGAGCCAGTAGGCAATGCTACAGTATTCAACGAAGGATTGGCTGAGCTGCTTGGCGAGCCATTTTGTCTCCTCCCAAAATTCTCTGGAAGCTATACTCATCGTAGCGTCTGCCAGATCGTTGTCGGATGGCAAAACTGGAGTAGTAGGGACGAGGTCATCGTCAATGCCCAGCCGCTCCTCTGCCATGGGGAAGAGCTGCGTACGTGCTTTGGCCTTCTGCCACGACACCTTCAGGTTCTCATTGTCGACGACATCATGGAGCAGGTCGCCGAGACGCAGCAGACATTCGAGTACCACAACAGAGTGCGACCCAAGATCGATGCGAGGCCTGATCGCGTCGAAACCAACGAAGACGCCAGACCGGCGCATGATCACGGGAGCCGACTTCTCAGCCAGGAGATTGGCGAGATCGATCTCGACATCCTCTGAAGAGCTACTGGAGTAGGGACCGGAAATCGCAGGCCAGTGCGCGGTGAGAAAGAGGAGTGCGTCACCCGGAACCATTCTTGCGAGGTCCTCTCCGAAGAGAGAAATCCGCCGCATGCCGAAATCGGTCATCCCAACACTCAAGCGAATGGCAACGTCCCCGCCGGTTTTCTGGACCGTCATCGAGAAATCTGGAATTCCGTAATGGGATGTCTTGTTCTTGCGAGTCATCTGCTTTCCCGTGTTGCGCCTCCATGTTCAAGGAATTCGTTACAGTTTTCAACTTCCCGCCACAAATTAGGTTCCAGACAAACTCATGCACGAGAAATGACAGCTGTATAGAAGGAAATAATTTCGAAATTCAAAACACCTCTTGCGAGGTTTCCAGACGCAGCTATATTTTTTAGCATCATTCCTCCTTCGAGATTTGCCCAATGACATCTATCAGGCAATTGGCCGATATTCCGGCCTCGGTTGGTCAGTGCGAACAGCTTACGGGACTTCAGGTCGCGGCAGGTTTGGTCACCTGGACCAACGTGCTTATGGTTTTCGCGCTGATCGTCGGCACCGTGAGCTTTGTTTTCCTCTTCGGTCGTGCCGTCCTGCGGCTGCTGGCTATTTTCAAAGTCATCCCGGTCGCGGTCTACGAAGCAGGTGGTTACGCGCTTTCGGCCGCATTGCTCGCAGCACCCTCGATTTTCGACATCTCGGACTCGAAAACCTGGTTCCTTGTCCCCGGCGCATTACTGCTTGCTGGACTTCTGCTGCTGACGGCAAAACTCCATAAGCTCAAGGAAAACCCGCCGCGCTATTTCCTGACGCTGACAATCCTTTGGGGCGCAATGGCCTACTATCACCAGGAGCCAATTCTTGGTTTCGCGACAGTCGCCGCTTTTATGGCCTTCATGGGTTTCAGCATCATCATCACGCCGCTCGCGTATTTCATCGGCTTTGAAGATGAAAAGACCATGAGCCGTGCCGGTGGCGCTGGCCTCCTGATCAGCGCTCTGCTCGTTTTTGAGCGCCTGTTTACGCCCGGCATTCCACAGCTCGACATCTTCCGCACCGGGATGCTCTGGCTTGGTCCGTTCGTTTTCGCGCTCTCCATGCTGATCCGCGCGAACCGCTGGATGATCACTGAGAAGCAGAGCTGGCTTGGCATGCAGCTGATGGCGTTCGGCGCATTCTTCATGCTGATGTCGGCCGGTGCGAACCTGCAGATCGAGGCCATGCTGAATGTCGGCACCGGCTTCATGATCCTCTATGTGCTGGAGAAGCCATTGGAAATCAAGCAGCGCAGCTTGACGACGCTCGCCTTCACCGGCCTGTTGCTGTCGATCCTCGTTGGTGCATTTGTCTACTGGACGCAGCAGAACCCAGAAACGATCCAGCAGTATTTGCCACTACTGGCTAAGTGAACGCGACATTCAGCAGGGGGCCCAGACCATTATTTATCGGAACTATAGTTGCGCCGATAGGGCCACCGTGCGTCAATCGCGCTTCAGCGCCGGAGATTGTGATGCAAAAACAGATTAGAAAATCGAAAAGGCGTAAGCTCAAAATCTTCGGTCTGTTGGCTCTTGTTCTGACCGTCGCCTCTGTAACGCTTTTTGTAGCAGAGGCGACGAACGAAAATGGAAGCGTAATTGCTGATCGTTATGGGCAACTTATTTTGCAAAAGAACAAAGGGCCTGCGGGCTTTGGAGAAGGAATCGGCGGCTTATGAGATAACGAAGAAGTAAACAATAAAATTTTGAATTCGGCTTTCTCGCGGCGATGAGCGAAGGGTCATCAAATGGTTCCCTGATCTCGCCAAGCTGGGCGAAATGGATACGGCCTACAATGATGTGGCCCGTAACGCACAGGCTCTATACCTGGCTTTTGACGCTGAACCAGAGCTTGAAGCGGACAACGCCCCAAGGCTCTGACGCTCACGTGGGTTGCTGGTCCTGCTCTTTCTTCTTGTGAGGGACCCACAGCTCATAGACGATGCCATGCAGGTCACGGACCCAGGACGTATTCCTGACGATCCTGTAGTCCGTGATATTGTGCTTCTTGGCCCAGGCCTTGAGCTTGCGCCGCATCTCCCAGCCGTCATCGTCGTTCGACCATTTCAGGTCGTCCGGAGCCCCGGCGTCATAGGTGCACGAGAACGAGCAGTAATAGCCCTCGCGCTGCAGCTGCCGTTCCAAGGCGTGAAATGACGTGTAGCGGTCTCCGAGCATGACTTACGCCGCCTTTGCTGCAGTATGTCCGCTCTCACGGCGAACGACGCCATACATCGAGCGGATATCCGTCCACTCATAGCGATCCTTCGAATAGGAGCTGATAGCGGCCTGCTGGAGAACGCCGTCGACATACATCGAGAACTGACCCTCGTCGCCCATGTAGCGCTTCTCATAGGTCGAACGGTCCTTGAACAGGCGGTCCGGCCGCAGCAGCGAGATGGCAAGGGTGTCGAACGACAGATGGTGATTGCGGGCGAGGATCGGCAGTTCACGGAACCACTGATCGATGTTTGCCTGAACCTTCTCCGAGAATGCGTGACGGTATTTTTCGCCGCGCCCGAAGTTCTTGTAGCCCAGGATCAGTAGCTTCGAGCGTTTGACGTCGTCGAGCGCTTCCGGCTTGTCGACGCCAGCGATCATGTGAACGACCATGTGCTCATAGTCCCAGTCGGGCATCTGCTCAAAGAACGAGACGCCGACGCCGAACAGATGACCACGGCCAATCAAGGTTTCGAGCAGGGCCCGGTGACGCGCGATGTGGCGACCATTCACCGTGACACTCGGGATCAGCCCAAAGCCACGAAGGCCCGCAACCAGATCGGCAAAGCCGGGATGGGAGAGGGGATCACCACCACCAATGGCGATCTCGACGCCGGGCGGAAGGTCCTTCAGCAGGTTGAGCATCGCATCAACGTCGCCATGCTGGCCGCGAGTGGTGCTCTTCTCATGACACCAGGCGCAACCGGCATCGCACCAGTCGGTGATCTTCAGGTCCATTTGCTCCGGATGCTCCGGCGCGATAGATGGATCGAAGGCGTGACGAACCTTGGTGCCGTTGGCATAGATCGAAACGTCATAACCACCATTGCGGTAGGCGTGAAGCAACGGTGCGCCGATTTCGGCAGCCGTCGTTCCGATGATCGTGGGTTCTTCCTTGGCGATTACGATGGTCATGTCAGTTTCCTTGCGGAGGATAGAGGTAAACCCGGGTTCCGGTCAGCGGCTCCATGGCGCGTTCGATCCGTGGACGAACGTCATTCCAGGGAAGCCCGCCGTTTGAGCAACCAAGGGCAGGGATGGCGATGGACGCCACTTTGTTGCTTTCGATGAACCGGACCAGGTCCCTCAGACCTTCCTCGATCCAGATCATCTTGGACGGGGCGTTCCAATGCTGCTTTGTCGGAAAGTTCACGATCCATTTGCGAGCGAACATGTCACCGATATCCGACACGAACATGGTGCCCGGACGGACTTCGTTGCGTTTGCACGCTGCTGCATACGCCTTGAAATTCGTCGGATAAGCGTCCTTGAAAGCCAGAGCGATGCCTTTTCCCATGACGCCGACACAGTTGACTGTGTTCACCAGCGCCTCAGCGTCGCACTTCAGCAGGTTATCGTGGCGAAGTTCGATCATGCGGCCTTATCCATCAGAACGCTGGCTGACTTCGCACGAACCTTGAGACGGGTCTCCTCGTCGCATGCAATCCGGACCTTGAACTCCTTGCAGTCATGCGGCATACGCGCCACTTGACTGGATGTACCGTCCTCAACCAGACCCGGCTCGAATCCAGGCTTCATAGTAATGCGAGCGGCCTCACCGGCTGGGGCGTTTGCTGACACAGCGTAGCTCACGAAGGCGTTCATCAGGTCGAGCAATCGATCCTTGTTTGCGATCTGCAGATCAACGTCCAGCTCTTCCATTCCCGCTGGCCAGGAGGAAACGTAGACGGGAAGGACGATATCGCAGCCGACCAGGTGGAAGTTCACAGGCCCCGCGACCCGGACCAGGTCGTAGAGATCGTAGACACGCGACCCGTCGCGGCTGATGATTTCACCATCCGCATCTTCATAGGACAGCGACTTTCCATCAGCGGCAGTCAGGGTGAACCAAGAGGGAAGGTCTGTCCGCTCCACAACCCGCTCGGCAAAGTAGGTCTCGATGCCGCGATCATCGGTCGGAATGAAATATGGGGCCAGCTCATTGTCGTAGCCGGTTTCGACATAGGACTTTCTGCTGAAGATCAGGGACTTGAGCGCACCATGATCCTTGAGGAGCCACTGCGCAGACTTCGCCTGATCACTGCCAATGCAGATAGAACGGGGAACAGGGGAGGGTTCCGGAACGGTCGGGAACGACAGCTCCACGCGACACCCGGTCTCACGCTTGACCCAGTCCATCAGGTCACGCAGACGCTTGCGGTAACGCGAAGCAGGAGCGTCGGCTAAGTCGCGAGCACGCTTATAGTTGTAAGCCAGTGTCGGCAGGATATCGACGTCGGGGAAGTGGGCCGTGATCTTTCCGTCCACCGCGACAATCAGCATATAGAGCAGGATGTTTTCAGGCGTGTAAAAGCGACGCCATTCGTTCTCGAAATGGACCGCATCACCATATTCATCGACAGGCACGACGAGCTTAATTACTCCCGAACGAAGCGTCTCCTGCGAGAAGTTCATATCGAAGATATTGTCAGCCGAAATCGACAGCGAGTGGCTGGAACTTGAGTTCGTCTCGTAGCAGCAATCGCGGACTTGAATATCCATAGGAATTCCTTTCGTTGATTGCTTTTCCCATATTGTTGACATTTCCGCAAGCGGAAAGTCAGGAAATCACGAGTGTCGAACGATCTTCTTCTCGTAGCGCGTCCCGACACTCTCCAATGTTTTATTGTCGCATTCCACCTTCAAGCGAAAACCCACTTCGCCAAAGAATGGGTCCTCAAAGCTCATGGCCCGGCGAATTCCCCGAAGGTTGGGCGCGATGACATTGGAAATCGTCAGATTGAAGACATCTTCCCGAATATCCGGACGCGCATTTTCCTCGAAGATAAAGTGAACCAGGTTGTGGAACGCCTCCTTGATCTCTGCCTCGGTTTCTTTCGGCAAGCTCGATACTGCCTCCTCATCGCGACCGACCTGCAGGCTAACAATATGCGCGTCAATGTAGAGCTGAGCCTGGAGGAAATGGACAGCATCAGGAAGCGAGATCACGCCGTTGATGACAGTGCCCGCACTGTCGGAATAGGTGATCCGCTTGTCGACGAAATAGATTTCGAAGCTCTGATCCAGCTGACGCCCTACGTAGGCCTGCGGATTACGCAGGACTTCGCCGAGGTCACTGTCGATGAAGCGCGAAAACGCATTGCTCTGGTCGCTCCCAACGTCGATCCAGGATTTGCTGGATTTCAACAGACGACGAAGCGTAGCTTTCTCTTCCAGCATAGGCGTGAGGTTCAAGACCTCGTCATTCATGCGGATGGAGTCGGCCGTTTCAAAGTCCATGACAAATTCCAGCACGCAGCCGGTTTCTGCGCGTACGAATTCCACCAATCCGCGCAGTTCGGCATAGTCGACGCGCTCGTGGTTCAGCAGGAAGGGAAGGACGTCGATCTTTTCGTCTTTGAAATCGAATTCATCGACGTGGATTCGACCGCCCATTGCCAGGATCAGCAAATAGGCAAGTTTGCCATCTGGACTGTTGTATCGGTAGGGGCGAGAGCCATATCCAAAATAGCGCGGTTCCACCACGATTTTGCCCGCACGCAGCTCCAACTGATCGAAATCCTGGTCAAGAATATCTTGTTCCGAGATCACAGCGGCATGGCTGGAGCTGCTGTTTGTCTCGAATACCGCGTCCCGGACCTGAATTTGCATGAAGAACTCCTTTGGTTGCCACTTCATTGCAGACATTCGAAGGAATTACAACATACAAAAGCGATCAGGCTTTGAACTTACTATGCTTTTGCCCGAATTGCGTCTTCGAAATATCGCCTGACGTCCACCCGTGTTGCTTCATCGCAGGCAACAGCAATCTTGACGCCGGTTTCTGCGACAAAGTGTGGCCAGAAATCCTTCATCTGCCGCCGACCGCGCACGTGGGCCTTGATCCCAGGCTCCACGGTCAACTTGAAGCCGTATCCCTGCGCCTGGTCGCTCGCGTTTCGGAGATAGAGGTAGTGCACCAGGTTATGGAAGGCATCTGCAAACGGGCTATCACTTTCCGGCTCCAGATCGACACGCGGCTCTTCATCCCGGCCAATCTGTAAATCCACGATATGAGCATCTGCCGTCTGAGAGCGGAGGAAAATGAAGGAATTGGTCGCTTCCTCCCATGCACTCGGCGGAGTAAGCACTCCGCTTACCATGTCGCCAATGCCATCACTGTATGACGCCATTTCGCCTCGGAATGTTAGCTCAAAATGCGACGGAAGAGACCGTGACACATAGGCGTGCGGGCTTGCGAAAATCTGACCGATGTCGCTTTCGAGGTAACGGTCGAAGTGGAACACGTCCTCACCGTGGCGGGTGTCGATCCAAGATTTGCTGGAAAACAGGAGGCGACGGAGTTTCGCTTTGTCCTGCACCAGGCTGGCAAGGTCGATTGATTGCGCAGATACATAGATCGATGAAGCAAGCTTGTGATCCATGACGAAACGGAGTTCGCAACGGCACTCTTCGCGAACAAAGTCATACAACGCCCGAAAATTGTCAGCGTAGTCCGGGCGTCTGATCATGTGGGGAAGGATATCGATTTCCTTGCCGTCGAAAACGGAGTGATGGATATCGATTTCACCCCCAGCCGCCATAACCAGCAGGTAGCCCATTTTGCCTTCAGGGGTAACATAGCGAAACTGCTCGGAGCCATAGCCATTCGCGCGCGGCGTAATAGTGATCACGCGATTGCGAAGACCCTCTTTGTCGAACGAGAGATCGAGCATGTCATCGGCGGCAACCGTAATTGAATGACTGCTCGAACTATTTGTTTCAAATACTTGATTTCTAACGTTAATTGTCATTATTTTCCGGGCCTTCAATCATCGCTTCCAGCATCCGGTTGGTGTCCTCCAGCGCCTGGAGTTCGCGCACGACCTGTTCATCGTGGTCGGCAACGAAGTCATCCTCGCCCAAATCCGTCGGGATGAACTTCGGCTGCACGCCGTAGCCATTCTGGGGATTGGTCTCCAGATACGAGCCGCGATGGAATAGCAGCGCCTTCAGACGATCCTTCTTGTTCAGATAGCCAGTGAGTGGTTGCAGGTTGCCCGTTCCGAGCATGGAAACCGTGTCATCGCGACCGAGCAGGAACTCAAACTCCACGCCGTATTCGCCCTCCAGGTAGGAGATCGCACTGTCGATCACCGGAAAGTTCCAGCGCATCACCGGCAGGATGTCAGCTGGCCGGATGTCAGAGACCATGTCTGCGATGTCCTTCCTGAATGCCTCAAGGCGAGCCGTCGCCTGGTTCTCGACTTCGGCGATGATCAGGTAGGCCAAAATGTTCTCCGGCCGATAAAACCGGAACCAGCGCGTATATCCCTGCTCCTGTCCCGACAGGATTACTTTTCCTTGCCGGGTCTCGTTCAAGGAGAACGAAAGCTCGAAAATATCACCATTAGCAATTACTAATGAATGACTGCTCGACGAGTTGCTTTCAAAACACGCATCTCGAATGGAATATGTCATCGGGTTCTCTCCTGAGGCATTCTCTTTTCACTATAGGACATCGCACGTCCCATATCGGTGTTGATCCAGTCGTCATGCAAACTGTTTTCCGGATTGGTCTCAATGTAAGAGAACTCAGAACCGAACAGACTGCGCAAACTTTTTCGGTGATCCAAAATTTTGTCGAAGCTCAGGCTGTCGTAGGTTTCCAACAACTCGACGTCTCGTGGCTTGCACTCAAGCCTGATTTCAACACCATATTCCGACTTCACAAATTCGGCCAGTTTCCCGATCTGAGGAATTCCTTTGACCAGGTGCGGTATCATGTTGATTTCGTCGTCATCCCAATTGAGTCCCTCGATATAAAAGACATCCACATAAGAACCGATGATGTATTTCACGATGCTTTCCGGACGGTAATACCGGAACCAGTCTTGAAAATCTGTGTTCCCAATTGACAATTCAAGAACTCCCGCCCGCAATACTTCCTGCGAAAAGGATTTCGTTAGAATATCATCACGTCCGAGCACCAGACTGTGGCTACTCGAACTATTGCTTTCGAAGGCACCGTCGCGGATTTGCAGCATTTCATCTCTCATTTTTCTCGTAATCGTCAACGCATTTTGCAGAGACGTCAAGATCATCGAAGATGAAATCGACGGCGCGTGTTACGCGGCAATGCGGCCGATATCTGAGTCAATCGGCAAGTCGCTCCAGCCATTCTCCATCGTCGTTTCGACGTAGGACTCCTTGTTGAACAACAATTTCTTCAGCGTATCCGGATCGGTCAAGTACCCGGTGACGTAACCAAGGTTTCCGGTATCCACGATGAGCGGGCGGCCTGGGCTGATCACCAGTGAGAATTTCAGCCGGGTGAATTCCTCAAGGAATACGATCCCGGCATCGATTGCAGAATAATGCTGGCGTAGAACTGGCAAGACATCGATCTCCTGGCTTGCGACAACATATTTGCCATAGCCGGAAAAACCGAGTTCTTGCCAATTCGGGGGTTCGATGGGATCATCGTCACCCTCGATTTCGCCAGCTATCAGGAACCCCAGAATGTTCTCCGGCAGGTAGTACCGGAAGTCATTCTGATAATCCCCGCGCTCTTCCATTCGAATGTTTACCACGCCGCTTCGAACCGCTGCTTCATCGAAGAAACGATCCATATTTTCGCTTGCTGCTACCGACAAGGCATGGCTGCTCGAACTGTTGGACTCATATGCGGAAGCTCTAATGTATGTCTTTCCCATTGCGCACCCATGGCTTAATCCACGTTATGCCAATGACTATACGCGTTGATCATCTCGGCGCGAATAACTTCAAGTGAGGAATCGTCGGTCAGGAACTTGACCTCGAACCTGTCGACATCGGCGATGCTCATGTTGGCCTTGCTGCTTGTCCCTGTGACAGTGACTTTGATATCAAGCTCCGGGGCAATATACATGCGGCGATCACCGGTATTACCAAAGCCGTCACGAGCAACGTTCAGGAGCCAATGCAGCTCGTTGCCCGCAAACCATTTGCGGCCAGACGCGCGCGTGTTCTCGAAATCCGGATCGGCAGCCCTTCGCTTCTCGTAATCCCAAGAAATATACTCCTTGATATCGAGTTCGCATTCAGTCACAACCCCAAAGAACTTACCCTCGCCAAAGAGATTGGACGCAAGATACGTTGCGATGGTCGGCGCATGCTCATAGCCTTCGTCATCGACATAATTGACGACGTCGTCCGGCATGAACTGCAGCTTGAACCAGCGAGCAGGGCGATCTACGGCTTCAAAGAGTGTTGGATCGTAATATTCCTTGCCGTCGCCCTGTCCGTCGCCGATATCGGTCAGAATACGCAAGGGCGGACTTTGTTCGTCGTCGCCGGTCTCGATGTAGGACTTGCTGCTGAACAAGAGCCTTTTGAGGAGGTCTTGGTCATTAATATCGAGATCGAAACCTTGGCGAACCTCCGCGAACAGGTAGTCGCTGCTGTAAGGCTCAATGTCCGGGCCAGGATTGAAGATCAACTCGATATCGCACTTGGTGAGCTTGCGGACCGCCTTGACGATCTGCTGCACCTTGGGCTTGTCCATGATGGAAGGCAGCACGTCCTTGCCGCGTGGAGCGGCGACATAACCTCCGGCCGCAACCGTCAGTAGGTAGCCAAGCTTGCCTTCAGGGGTACGATGACGCTTCCATCCACGACCGTATGAGCGATCCGGATTGATTGTGATGACGCCGCGACGCAGAGCCTGCTGGGAAAAAGAAAGATCGTTGATATCGCCTTCAGCTACAACCACAGCGTGCGTTGAGCTGCTATTTGTCTCGTAGGCTGCATCGCGGACGAAAAGTGTCATCTCAGATTTCCTTGTAACTTCGCCATTTAAATATCAGATCAAGGAAAAATTTCAATGCTTGAACCCGCTTTCCCAAAATAATGTCAACATATCTCCTTGCGTAAAATTCAGCGGTCATCCGTAATCGTGCAATAGACGATGGTGGTATGCTGGTATCTTTCCTCGCCTTCAGGGATTGTGTTTGCACGCCCATCGTAGCAAGGTCATCGGCATGAGATTTTTTCACGGCTCCGCACAGTTTGACAGCATCATGAAAGACGGCCTTATCCCGGGCAGCGGGATCGAGACCGACTTTTCTGAAGACAATCGGCTGGTGTCCCTTGGCGGCGTCTATGTGACCAACGATCCGAAGGTGGCCGGTTTCTACGCGGAAATGGCCACTCAGAGCGAACAATCGCTTGGTATGGACCCATGCATCTTCGAGATTGAGATCACCCATCATGACCTGATCGCAGACGAGGATAAAGTCTGGTCCGCAATTCAGGACCGAGTGCTGCGCACATATGGGCTGGAAAAGGAGGAGGGCGGCTTCGATCAGGAGGAAATCGACGCCATCCTGGCCGAAAATGACTACGAAAAGGACCGCCTGGTCAGCGACGTGGCATTCAAGCTGCAGACCTACATCCCTCATGAAGAGGACGAGGCGGTGGTCTATGCGGCAATCCGGGGCTTCGTACTCCGCAGTTTATGCTATGAATGGGACCCGGCGGGCGAGAATGCCGACGAGGTTGCGGCAATCAATGAGCTTTGCCGTCGAGCGCGATGCACTCTGACCGACGAATGGTGCAGGCGGCAATTCGGAGCCTATGCGATCACGGCAAGGACGTTATCGCCTATCGCAGCGATGGGCTCAGATGCCGAGGCCAGGATTGTCGGCTTCGCCAAGCTGATGCTGTCGCGTGACGGCCTGCAGATCACCGGCATTAATCAGGGCGGGACACTCACTGTGGATGACGCTCTTGCTCTGCAGGAGACGTACATCGAGAAGGCCAGCAATCGTGGGGTTGTCATCGAAGCTTTCGAAGCGGAAGCGCCTGCCCAGACCTTTGGCTGACACCACATCGGCCACAAAGATAAACTATCAAAACTGACACCTGTGGCGTTTGTGCATCAGGGAGCCATAATGAAGAACGTTAACCTTGGGTTTTCCTAAAATCCAAGGTTTTGTGACAGGTCTGGTCGTTAACCCTAACAGCGATTAGACCACCTTTTTTCCTTGGTTCTTGGGCCCTCGGGAGGCGTTTTTAAGGTGATTTCCCTTATTTTGCCGTCATTCCAGCGTGCGTGCGACGTTTTTACTCGCCTCCTGAGAGAAACCTTGCCAAAACCTAAATATTCGTTAAAAGGATCGCCATGCGGATAAGCCGTGTGGAATTGTTGAAATCGCTTAAGGTTTAACGAACTCGATAAGCGTCCATCAACAACCCACCGAGTAAGTCTAACATGGGTAGGAAAGCACACCTGGCTCCATTTGGGGGGCAGGCGATGATTGGTATGGTCTCGGTTAACCTTCAGGGTGACCACTGGAAAGTTCGCGTAACGTGTCGTCACCAAAAACGTATATTCCAAACGATGTCCAATTTGCGTTGGTACGCTCTCTTTATGAGCATAAGCAGGTTCTGGTTGCGGGGTGTCTCATTCACCTTCTCAGCCTTGGTGTCGCCTGGGTCTCCACATCGTTCGACACCGCCTATGTAATCGCAGCAGCAGTCATTGTCCTCATCTTCCTGGCACGCCAGAAGGACATGTCGATCTTCACCGAACGCTTCCACGAGCGCACCACCGACGACATCGTTATCATTCGTGAATGGGAAAACCGTTACATTATCGGTTCTATGGCCGTCAGCCTCGCATTGACGTCGATTACTTCCTATTCGTTCTGGCAGACACCTCATTCGACCGCGTCGACGATCTGCCTCGCCTTGCAGTTCGGCTCCCTTCTATCAGTGGTGGGTCGAAACTTCGGTTCTCAGAGGAACGTACGCTTCCTGACGGTAATCAACGGCTTCCCGCCCTGCATCGCCTATGTGGCCACCGGCTTCTATACCGGCGAGTACACCCTGGCGGCAGCGGGGCTTCTGCTGATCCCATCAGTTCTCGTGACGGACAGTTTCTCAAGCTTTATTCGCGGCATGCTCGTTGCCAGTATTCGACAGGAGAAGGAAGCAGCTTCAGCCAATGCACGGCTTGAAGCCGCTATCGCTAATATGCCTAACGGCATGATCATGCTCGATCAGAACAACTACATCGTTGAGATGAACGGCACCGCGATCAAGGCAATAGGTCTCCCTGAGACGCTGAACCGGGAACGGATGCATGTGGATGAGCTTCTGAAGATGGTTGGTCAGATGGCCGGACACACCAAGGAAGAGCTGGCCAGCATCAGCGAGACCATTTACTCGCTGCTCAACGGGTCGAAGACTACGGTTGAAATCGACGCCAAGTCCGGTCGATGCATCCGTTTTACAGCACACGTCATCAACCCTTCGACCGACCGCCGATCCAATCGCGACGCCCAGTTCACCGGAGCCGTCGTCCTGTGCGAAGACGTTACGGAACAGCGTTTCGCTCTCCAGACAAACTGGCGTCAGGCCCGCTACGATGCGCTCTCGCATCTGCCGAACCGGCGCTACATGCACGAACTGATGCAGGAAGCGGCCGATAATCTAGGTGAAGATCGCCTGATTGCCTTCTGCCAGTTTGACGTTGATGGCTTCAAGACCATCAATGACACCCAGGGACACGACGCTGGTGACGAGGTGATCGAAAAGGTTGCCGCCAAGATGCTTGAGCTGCAACGTGAAGATGATCGCATCATCCTCACGCGCCTCGGCGGTGACGAGTTCGTGGTCGCCTATCGCAACCTCCTGCCTCATGAAGACGTGGCCGCACTCTATAATCATGTCTTCTCGTCCATCTGCACCACCTATGAAATCAAGGGCAAGCCGACGAAACTTCGTTGCTCGGGTGGTGTCGCCCTGACCGATGCGGCCAATTTCAGTCTCGACGAATTGATGCGGAAGTCCGACTACGTGCTTTACCGTGTCAAGCACAATCCCAAGCGTGCCCCCAATCACTTCTGGGGTCTTTTCTCGGGCGAGCTGGAAAATGAATTCATGCTCCAGATCGACGTCCGCGATGCTCTGAAGCAGGCTATCTACAATGACAACCTCACAGTCGTTTTCCAGCCGATCTTCAAGACGCCGGACAAAGCGATCTCCTATTGCGAGGCTCTGGTTCGATGGACTGACCCGGTTCTGGGTGAAGTTTCGCCAAAGGAATTGATCAAGGTCGCCGAGGAACTCGGTCTTGTGCAGGCGATCACGCGGCATGTCCTGAATATTGCCTGTGCGGAATGCTCCAGTTGGAACAGCGATGTTGGCGTAGCCGTCAACTTCTCCACCCATGACCTCTACCAGAGCGATTGCCTGGACATGATCGAAGAAGCCCTGGCCAAGACCGGCCTCGATCCGAGCCGTCTTCACATCGAAATTCATGAAAACGCGGTGATCAAGAATCTGTCCCATGTAAAGTCGGTCCTGGAGCAGATCGCAAACATGGGGGTCAATATCGCTGTCGATGACTTCGGTAGCGGTTATCAAGTCCTGAACTATGTCCGGCAACTGCCACTCAGCAAGGTGAAGATCGACCGTTCCTTCATCTCCTCGCTGCAGCCTGATGAGAAAATGCGGCAGCCACTCCATGCTCTTGTGGCACTGTCCGCAGGCATGAACGCTGAAGTCGTTGTTGAAGGTGTCGAAACGGACGCACAGCTCAACGCCGTCATGCGTGACCAGCAAATCGATCATATCCAGGGCTACCATCTTGGATATCCGATGGATCGAGAACAAATCCGCGAGAAGATTGCACTCTTCGCAAGCGCCAGGCAGGGGGAGGTCGTGCTTTTCGAAAAACGGCCTAAACCAGACCTTTCCAAAGCGCCCGCCAGCGCACAGTGAGGCGAATGCATGCCGCTTTCTTTGCAGACTGGCCGAGACAATAACGCGATTATCCGGCACCGGCTGGTGCGAGAGCTTTATGGAAGCCTCAAACAGTCCGTGTTGGGCGCGATCTGCCATATGATTGTGAGCTTGATATCTTACGGCGCGACCGGAGATGTCATGTTCCTGGTGTTCTTCTTCATCGTGATCGCCGTCTTCATAGGCCGGACCTGGGATTTCAAGAGATATCGCCAGGCCTACACTCCAGAGGCAGAAAACGACCTCGCCTTTTCAAGGCGCTGGGAGTTCCGTTACATGGTCGGCGTCAGCGGGATCGCCCTCTGGATAGGAGCCTTTGAGTTATACTCCGTCCTCTTCCACGGCTTTCAGGTTCCTGTTTATCTGGCAATCGGCGTGGCATTCGGCACGCTGACATCAACAATCGGTCGTAACCTGGGAGCAAAGAAGCTCACCTGGACCTTCCTCATCTTGGGTGTGATACCTTTAGCGATTGCCATTTTCGCAGTGGGGGTGATTGAGGAAAATTACTGGTACTGCTCGGTTGCGGTCGTGTTCCTCCCATTCGGCATGGTCGCGAAAACAGCGGCTCAAGAAGTCACCGATCTGGTGGAAACAAACTATCATAACCGCCTTGAGGCGGAGGACCTGTCGGTCGCGCTCAATCTTGCCCTCAACTACCAGCCAACCGGCATGATGATGCTGGATGGCGAAGGCAGAGTTGCTCTTTTGAACCAAACGGGTCGCCACATGCTCAAGTTGCCACTTGCTGGTGACGAGGACGAGCTGGTTGGTGCTCCCTTTGAATTTTTGTTCGACACTGTCCGAAAACGTTATGGGGTCACCGTCGAGGATTTTGAACCGCTCCGTATCAAACTGCGGGGACTGCTTGGCGGTCTTGAAGACAAAACGACGATCCGGACGCCGGAAGGGCGGCACTTTGAGTTTCGCGTCAATCACCTGAGCGACGTTGACCAGGGAAACCCGTTGCAGGGCGCGGTCATCGTGTTCACGGACATCACCAGCCAGGTTGAGAACGCAAGTGTCATGGCACGTCTGGCGAACATGGACACGCTGACCCAGACGCCCAATCGTCGTCACTGGAATAGTCTGGTCGAAGCTTCATCCTCGAAAATCCGTTTGGGCGAGCGCATTGCGATTTGTGTCCTCGACATCAATCAGCTGAAGTTGATCAATGACACAATGAGCCAGATGGCAGGCGATGCCGCTATCAAGCAGATCGCCGACAAGCTGAACGAAATAGAATTCGAGACGATCATCGGCCGCTACGGCGGAGACGAGTTCGTCATCGCAATTCCGGGTATCAAGTCGACTGACGACATTGCCGTCAAGCTGGACACGATCTTCAACAAGATCAACACCAACTATATCGTTCACGGCCATTCCATCGACATCAAGGTCTCTGGCGGCGTTTACGTGCACAAGTCGGGTCGATTTGTTCTGACGGAGGCTTTCTCCCGCGCAGACCACGCTCTGCGTAAGGTGAAAGGCATGCCGACGCGGGCCTGGACCGAGTTCACACGCAGCATGGAAATGGAGTACCAGCGCACTCTCCAGATCAAGGCCGCTCTGAGAGAAGAAATCTCCGAGAATTCGTTGAAGATGATGTACCAGCCAATGTTCCTGCCAGACGGCTCGGCATTTGATTGCTGCGAAGCATTGGCCCGGTGGGTTCACCCCGAACTTGGAGAAGTGGGACCTGCCGAATTCATCGAGATCGCGGAAGAGATCGGCGTAATCCAGATGGTGACAAGGGCCATTCTGATGAAAGCCTGCAAGGACTGCGCAACCTGGCCAGCCAACGCGACGGTATCCGTCAACTTCTCGACGCTAGATGTCGCTCATCCTGAGGTCCTTGGCATGGTCCGGTCCTGCCTCACAGAAAGCGGCCTGGACCCGAGGCGGCTACAGATCGAAGTCACCGAAACCGTCTTCGTCAATGATTTCCACAACATGTCGCGGACGCTTAAGAGCCTTCAGCAACTTGGTGTGCGGATCGCACTGGACGATTTCGGCACCGGCTATTCCGCACTCAGCTACCTGACCAAACTGAATTTCGACAAGGTGAAGATCGACCGAAGTTTCATTATCAACGTGGCGCACGATCTGCAGTCACAGTTGCTCTTCAACGGCATTGTCGCCCTGTCGAAGTCCATGAAGTTCGACGTGGTGGTGGAAGGCGTCGAGACACAAGAACAGCTCCACGCGGTCACGGCAACCGGCGAGGTTGACCGAATTCAGGGCTTTATCTATTCCCGACCGCAGACGTCCGAGGACATAATCGAGCGGCTGACGGACGGCGACCCCCCGCCAACCCCGTCCAAGCTCGTTACGTTTGAGACATTTCGGAAGGGTCGGAGAGCGTAATGGCGCTCTCCACTTCGGTTTCCGGAGAGCCCTTTTCCACGCTGGCCAAGGCGTCATAGTGCTGTTTGGAGATGAGCACGAAGCGGCGTCCCTGTTCATCCACGACGTGATAGACTGTGCCAGGGTTCGCATCGAGATCATCGACGATCTCGTCAAGCTGCTCCTGCAGTTCCTCTACCGTGACGTTCTTGCGCAGCTCAGTGAAGCGTTGGGCCAAGGTCTTCTCCATTCGCAATCATTTCCAGGCGCTCAGGCAATCTGCCGACGCGATTGGTGACCTGGATGCACGCATTGACCTCCTCAATGGTTTCCGGCCCGATCTTGAAGGTTACGAAGGTCAAGCCTTCCGCCAGGCCTGGCATGTGAGAACCTGAAAAAGCCGCCGCCAGCGTCTCCATGTATTCCGCCACAAGCGAGGCCTGCCCGTGCTTCAGCAGCATGGCTTCCTGCGCATCATACCCGACCCCGAACAGTTCGGTCGTGTCGCAGACCTTGATGGCACCGCTCTGATTTCTGAAATAGAGCGCGTCCCCGTCGATGAAATACGGGCCATCGAAGTGTTCGAGCATCATGGGATCACCTGTCCGTGGTCGGGAATTCTTGAATATGAAAATAGGCAAACAATCCTTGCGTGACAAGCAGCATTGGCTATTATCCAGAGCGACGAAAGGAATTCTCGTGAAGACTATAGCTGATTTTCGACGGCATCAGGCTTTTTCAATTCTGAAAGATTTTCTGGGGAAAGCGCCGGTGCTGTTCCATGGTACGCGCTATGCGAACGCCATTGTCAGCAGCGGCTGGTTGCTTGCGCCAACCCTTGGCGACAAGTGCGTTTCCTTTTCCCGCAATCCTGCTGTCGCCATTTATATGGCTGCCCTTGAACGGGAGGACGACGAAGGGCAGGGGACTGTCTTCGTTGTTGACCGAAATGTCCTTGCCTCACGTTACCGGCTCTACACGCGCTGCAATGGCTTCGAATTTCGAGAAGAAGCCGAGGAAGCCGTCTGGCAGGATGTCAGGCTCACCAAAGGCCTTATCCTCGATCAGGTCCGGCTCTAAAAACGATTGCTCATTGCGTTGGAAAAGCGCAGGCTCCGGACAGTGAAGCCGGAGTACATCGGCATGTCGAAGCAGTATGTTGAATCAACGCCCCATTTGCATGCGATAAACCTGAAGACAGAGCGTGCGAACGCTGCCCAGGAAGCTTACGAGGTCTACGAATTTGACAACTTGCTGGTCGAATTGCGCGGCCAGTCTAACTGGACATTTGCCTTCGGCGAAAAAGATGCTCCGGTTATGTTCCGAACGATCACGATATTCAAGGACAGGTCCCGAGAGAACCCGATCCTGGCGCAGTTCATTGTTGAATTCGAGCCCCACAGTGCGATCCCCACCAAGGCTTACGCGAGATCGGACAAGCGAACGTTCTTTGGCTCGATGCCAGACGGCTACTTCGACACTCTCGATGCTTCAGCCGGGAGGAAGTTTTCATGAACATCGATCCGACCCTTCAGCCCACGATCACTAAAGCAATCGAAGCTCTTGCCAGCGTCTGCGACCATGCGCAGGCCCGAGATCGGGCCGGTTTCTCCAAGGCGACGGCAGGTCCAGGACACGAAATCGCAGCGCTCGGGCCGGTTCGATGGACTGAGGCTCTGTGGGACTACGCAGGCCGTCTGAGTGCCCACCATGGGCGTCAGCTCGAAAAGGCCGGTGTCCTTGAAGAACAAGACGTTGCTCGCCTGCAAGCCTTCGCCAATCGAGGCCATGCTTCGCCGGTCATCAAGACTGACTGGCTTGATGTCGACGTCATTGAAGGCCAGCAGATGCTTATCGCGAGCATCAATGGCAACCGGAATCTCGTCGAGGTCTTGAAGCGATTGCCTGACAGTGAGGCCTATCGTCCGGCAGGCAGTGGCCGTCTCTGGAGAATTAGCGCCCGTTTCGCTTTCGCTGTCAGTGGTTCCACGGACGAATATGATCGCATGTCTCCGTTAGTGGACGCTTTCATCGCGGAAAGCGAAGCCAAGGCTACTCCAGAAGACCGGCTCCTCGCCCACCAAGGCCCACTCTTCATGCTGGACGAAAACAAGAGAACCGTCAGCTTCATTGCTCCTTATGACCACGAACTGCGCGAAGTGCTGCGTGGAATGGAAAACGCCTGGTTGGTGAAGGGGAAGAGCTGGCAGGCAATCACCTACACCGCTCGTCTTAATTCGGCAGGCGTCGAGTTTGTCGATGTCGTGTTCAATCGTTACGGCGGCAAGGCCACGCAGGACGCGATGGAAGCCATTGAAGCTGCCCGCACGGTGGCACCGGTATATGTTGAGCCGGAAGCCCCCTCGGTCGCGATGACAGAGGTCGATGGCCGGATACACATTCGGCTCAGCCGCGCCGACAAAGCCATGGTCGCGGCGATAAAGGAGATCGAGGACAGGAAGTATGTGGATGGAGCGTGGTCGGTCCCGGCGCATTCCTCTTCCTTTGTGAGGCTTATCCACGCCAGCGAGAGAATGCCCGGGGCTATCGGTTTAAAGGAGCCAGCGGAGAAGATGCGAGATGCTCTTCTAGCATTGGAAGCTGCCGATCCGGTCGCCGCACGCAATCGTGGTTACTTCCCGACGATATCGCTTGAACCCCAAGCGAACGGAGAGAAAGTCGCAGTGACAATGTCGCAATATGTCGAGATATGGGTCGATGGCCTGCGTTCTCTGCCTCTTGACCGCCGAACCTACAACGGAAAGTCATGGATCGTGCAAAACAGTGAGCGCGTATTCGACTATCTCGCGCGGTATTTTGACAAGGCGCATGAAAAGCAGAATTACCCGGCCTGGGGCGATGAAGCCGTAAATGTGCTGAGGCGTCATATCGCGCACTTGCGTAGTGTCAGCGCGACGGCTGAAAACGAAGAAATCGCCAAAGGCCCCGGCCTCTAAGACTTGACTGCCCGGGAGATAAGCGGCTGGGGACGGATTGCTTTCCGACCCCTGTTACCCTTACAGGCCAAAGGCCAAACCGCCCTGCAGGTGGCGATAGTTCTGCATGTCTGGCTCCCACATCAGATATGGCGGCTGGAATCCACGGTTCTCAGAGACTTCCTGTGTGTACCGGCTCAAGACATCTTCCTTGTTGAAGGAATGCGCCGGTACCACCCGGTCCAGCGCGAAGGCCACTGGGTTGCCGTTGGCCACATCGTGCGTCAGGACCTCAATCGGATCGACGTCGTTTGGGTCGCGGATGCGCTTCTCGTCATTGAGGATAATGTTGGCGCAGCTCATGATGACGTAACCGGCATGAATCCGGAACTGGGCATCTGTCATTGCCCTTATATGACGCTGTCGCTCCCCAGGAATTTCGGATCGCTCTCCCATGCGATAGGAAATCTCTGGAATTATGTCCCAAACCAGCGTGGAGATGGTTTTATTTCCTTCACGCGGATTGAGGGCAAGGAAATCAGGATGACGCGCACGCGCATTCCTCGCATGCCTCATCAGTGCGCGCGCAAGAAATCGTGTCGGAAGGTTGAACAGCCGCGCGATCTCGACGTCGACACGTTCGTAGTAGGCCCGCTGTAGGGGGGTCATCAGATTCTTGAAATCAACCATTGCTTCCGATCTCCCGACAGGTCTAGCTCACATTCCTCAAGCAGTCATCGGCAGTTCCATGCCTCAATAACCTGCAAAATCAATAACATTGCGAAAAGCAAAATGCAAGTTGCACTTTGCACTTTACATTCTCGACCGACAGGGGCAAACTGATTTCAATGAAACGAAAGCGGTCGTTCCGCACCTGATCAAGGCAATCCACCATGCCACTATCCATCGAAGCTCTCAAGGAAATCGGCACCGTCGCCAACAATGCGCTTGTAGATTTCGCAGTCTACATCGGCCGGTTCCAGCCTTTGCATAAAGGGCACGAGAAGGTAATCCGTGACGCTCTCAAGAAAGCGAAAAAGGTTATTGCCTTCTTGGGATCGGCAAATTGCCCGAGCGACACGCGCAACCCTTTGAGCTACGCAATTCGCCGGAAAATGCTGATTGCCGTTTTCCGCAAGGAGTTCCGTGAGGGTCGCCTCATTATCTGCCACGTCGATGACCACACCTATCACAACGGTGCCTGGCACAAGGAGGTCATCGAGAAGGTCGCGGCTACTGCCGCCGCTCAAGGCGTCGAGAACCCGACGGTCGGTCTCCTTGGTTTCCACAAGGATGAAACCTCGGATTACCTGGACTGGTTCCCGGGCTGGACCTCACTCGTGGTTACCGAACCTTTCGGCATCCTCAACGCCAGCGATATTCGCATGCCGTACCTGAAGGACGGCGTGATCTTGACCGAGCACCTGAGCGACGAGGTCGTCCGTATCCTCAAGCGCTGGAAACGCACCAAAGCCTATCGTCGCCTGATTGTCGAGATCAACAATATCGAACACGTTGCCGCAACATACGGCAAGGGCCCGTTCTGGACCTCGGACGCCATCATCGAACACCGTGGCAAGGTTCTCGCCATTGTGCGGGGCGGGGCCTTTGGAAACGGTCTCCTGGCCTTTCCGGGCGGCATCAATGACGGCGAGGAGCCGGATGAGTGCATGCTGCGGGAACTGGATGAAGAGGTTGGCATGTTCAAACTCAATCCATGGCTGACGCGGGAGATGTTCCGGAGCTGGATCGTCTACCACGAACTGTTTGCCGATCCACGCCGCGATGGCAGGGGCCACTACAAAAGCCATGTCTATCACATCATCATTCCGGATGAGATCGAACGCCCGGTGGTGCGCGGTGACGACGACGCCAGGAAGGCCCAGTTCATCGACCGCGCGCGGTTCAAGGCGAAGAAGACCTTTGCCGACCACTACCACGTCTATCGCAAGTTCCAGCGCATCAGGAATGGGGAAGAGCTGCCCGTTCCTCTGGCTCTTGCAGCCTGAGAACAAGCTTGAAAATGCAAAAAGCCGACGGTCACGAGACCGTCGGCTTTTTCTTTGACGTCAGTGGTGTCAGCCATCGTGGTCAGGTGATCGGCGGCAGAGACTCCACATCCGGCAGCACGACATCGGCGCTATATCCGGCCGGAAGAGCCGCCAGATCGACAGGATTGTTGAATTCCGACCAGTAGCGGAAATCCTGCGGACCCAGGCTGTTGTCCAACGTAGCCCAGCGTCCATCCGACATGCCGAAGACTGCGTCTCGCCAATAGACGAGAGCAACGCCACCAAGACCCACGAGGGTCTTCACGTGTTTCTCCGGGATAACCTCACGGCGAGTGGTCCGGGCAGGCTCGATGCGGTCCTTCCGATGCCAGGACAGGCCCGAAGTCACCAGGATGACCCTGTCGCGGGGCGGAGCTTCTTCGGAGACCGACTTCCAGTCGATCATGGTCCGTATCCCTCTACCATCTCTTCGAACGCTTCGAGTTCGCGCTTCAGCCGCTCGTGTGCGTCGTAAATCTGGTTTCCGGCCGGATCATACAGCTCAACAATCACGTCGCCATGGCATTCGTGGCTGACGATGCTATTCCAGAGCGTCCCGGGATCGTAGCCACCCCGAACTTCACCGATCTCTTCATCACTAAAGAACGGGGCAAGATCATCCTCGATCTGCCTTCCCTCATGCTTCCATTCGAGCATGGTGACCTTCGCAAGCTCGTCGATTGTGAAGAGATCGAGCAGACGTGTGTTCAGGAGTTCGACGTTGTTCTCCATGGTGTATCCTCAGCTTCCGTCTTCGAGCGCGTTTGCAAGATAACGCACGACAGCGCATTCATCGAGGCGAACCTGCGTGCGCCGACCGTCGAAGTCGACATAGAAGAGACCGCCAGCTCGGCTGACTTTGAGGTCCTTGCCCTTGCGACGGCAATCGGCGACAACCTCGTCCTCACCCCACTTCTGCTCGATCTTTTCGAGCGGATAGGAAGCTGTAGCTGCACCGGAAACGGCATCCGCGCGACGGCGGAATTCGTCGAAAGGCTTGTTCGGGTCGTCAGCCGGGAACCATTGAGCATTCTGCACGCCCGCCGGGGCACTCTCGAAAACGGCATAAACATCCCGCACGCCTTCGACGCCCGGCAAGACGAGGTTGTCGTACTTCCAGAATTCGAGGGAAACGCCACGGGCGTACGGCACCTCACCGAGGTTCTCCGCTTTCGTGTAGTGCCAGAATTGTGTATCGGCGCTCATATCTCAGTCTTTCTTCGTTTTGAACTGCTCGGCGAGCGGGCAATCAAACTTGCTTCCGTATTCCACGGGTGACTTCTTCTGATGAGCAGCTTCCCAAAGGCGCTGCGCAAACACCAGAGACCTCACTTCCATGGCCGGGTCCGAGGAATCGAACCAGCGACATTCTTCCAGGACGGCAGCCATCGCAAGGATTTCCCGCTCGCGGTTCGCCTTTTCCTGTTCGTCTGCGGCACCTTGAGCAGAGACGACGGCGGAGGGCTGCAACGGCAGCATGTTCCATTCGGCGACCTCGTCGACGGCATCGGCAAAGGTGCCACCATAAAGAACGCTGGGCCTTTCCTCGCAGTCGCCATTGTCACACAGGATGAGGCCGTACCAGTTGCCTGGGACGTTATTTTCGGAGACGACCGGAACAGACTGACAATACGGGCAACGCTGCAACATAGCCTTCGTCATCACCGGAACATCAACCGTCGGATCGACCTTCTGCCAGGTGGCATTGCACTTGGCGGCGTAGACCTCGTCTGCCTCGCTCGGCTTGCCGTCGCGGGTGGCCATAACGTTGCCATGCATATTGGCACGCATTTCCCACCGCTCTCCGGTCACCGGCTTCGCGACCACGTCCACAGGCCAGTCCTTGACGATCCTGGTTAGGCTACGGTTGTCGATAGCCGGTGCTTCGCCCTTCAGCAGGGACTTCATGACGCCGGAGAGCTGCTGAACGAAACCATCACTGATCTTGGTGTTGCCGAACGGAATAGCGTTCGACAGGACCTCGACGGCCGTCTGGGACGCCTCTTCCACTGCGGTGATGACATCCGCTTCATTGATATTGCGCTGTGCGTTGGCATCGTCGATTGCCTTGCGCAACGCCTCGAAGGAAATGGTCGCGCCGCGCGCAGGATAGTCATGCGTGCTAACGCGGAAAACCGTCGGATCGTTCGTCCACATCGAGGACCCTTCAGCAGGAATGGTGCCGAGCGCAAAGAAGCTGTAGTGGTTTTCGGCCAGAACAGCCTTCATTTCATCGACAGTGATGCCCAGCGGCAGGTCAGCATCCGTCAGCTGACGGTTCAGTTTTTGGTCGTACATGGAAAACTCCGAATTGGAAGGACGCAGCCTTTACGCCGCGACGGAAAGAACAGCTTGACGATAAGCCTGGCGCTGGGCGTAGTCCGGAACGGGATTGTCGACCTCGGCCATGAAGCACTGGAAGACATTCCCGCGCAAACCAAGCTTTGCGATGTTCGCCCTGTGAATTTCGATTGCCTTGGAACGCAATTCGTCTGCACCCTTGGCGAAGGCGACGATGACGCTGCGGTCTTCGGCAGACATCTCCGGCATTTCAGCCGCAACCGGTGCACGCGGGGAAAGAGCGTTGAGCCAGGCCTTGATCACTTTCATGGGAAACACCCTACATGCAACCGTTGAACATGAAGGCAAGAATATACCCCAAAGAAAAAATGTCAACAATTACGGAGCGTAATTTTTATCGGTCAGGTTTACGCCGAAAATCAAGAATTCCTTGGAAATGTTTTCCGACGCACGACAAAGAAAAACCCCGTCCTGCCGTTTCCAGCAGGACGGGGCGAGAAGAAACTTTCAGCGGAACGACGAAAGACGAAGGATTGTGACCTGTAGTACACAATCTTACGACCAACAAAGCACAACAGACAAAAAGCGACTACCGGGTAACAAAGGACAACGCCGCAAGGCTACATGTTAAAATGGACCCAGGACGAGCGCTTTCTTTTGCGAGATGATTGGAATCATCCTGAGGTGCTCCGCAGTCTCTTCTCAGTACGGATCAGACGATCCCCTGCTCGATGAGCAGGCGATGATCATCGTCACCGATCTCGATTTCGGCGCGCGCGTTGGCCACGGCCCGGCTGTCTTCCAGCTCGGCCTTGGTGCGGCGCAAGCCAATGAGTTGTTTCTCCAGATCAGCGGCAACGGTCTCGGTTACCGTGTTGATCGAAAGCGAAGCCGTTTCGGCGCTATGGCCGTAATAGCCAGCGGAAGGAGAAGGCGTCTTGAGGCTCTGCAGCCGACGCGTGATCTTGTTGTCGATGCTGTCGAGATCGACACGGGGAGCCGCAACCAGCTGCTTCAGCTTTGCGATCTGGCGGTCGATATTTCCCTGCTGCGCGAGGATTTCCTCGACGCCGCTTTCGACGTTTGCCTTGGCGATAGCGATACGAACCTTGGCGAGCAAGGCGCTGAGACGCGCGAAAGTCTCCAGGCGTGCGGATAGACCGGCAGCGGCTTCAGCAATGACGTCAGCCGGACCGCTCTGGACACGCTTGGAATCCACGTCGAGTTCGACGGTGGCCTTAAGGTCGTAGGACTTGAGCTTCTCCTCGATAGCCGAGCGAAGACGAAGAGCTTTGGTGACGGTAAACTTCATAGCGAAACCTTTCAATTGAGGACAAAACCGCGCAAAACGCCTCGTTTTGAGGGGATGCCGCGAGCTGATTTTTTAGGTTGGGGATGTCGTTGATCGGAGGCTGTTGCCTTGAATACAAAAATGAAACCACGGCATTTTTTGACCGTCAACAGGAATTCTCAATTTATTTGCCGCAATCGAAATCATAGGAATTCTTCAAAATCCGTTTGCGCCACGCCGAAAATGCCCCTACCGTTTGATCAGCCCAAATTCGCACGTGCAGAAGATGCAAATCCTCCAGGCCTGTCAGACGAGACAGCAGGAGGGCACTTCCAGAAACTCTGGAAGCTTCCCAAAGCAACGACGGTGCGGGCCTTTCTGGTCTCGTTCGGCCCTCCAAAAGCTGATGTTACTAAAGAGGCACACCATCATTGCCGGAAGGTTGGGAATACTCCTCCAATCCAAGGCGCAAAAAGCTGTGATGAGCTTTCCACGAGTTCATCAAGGCCCTGAACTTTAACCCATCCGGGACGATTGCCTGAGTGGCACGACCGGTATTCGTTTTTGTTTTGGAGACACCATGTCCGACCGAATCTACGACTTTTTCCGTTCCGCAAATCCTGCTTCGCCGTGCTTGGTGGTTGACCTCGACATCATCCGCGAAAACTATCAGCGGTTCACATCCGCCATGCCTGACATGAAGGTCTACTACGCAATCAAGGCGAATCCGGAGCACAAAATCCTTTCCGTGCTCGCCTCCGAAGGTTCGAATTTCGACTGTGCTTCTGTCGCAGAGATCGAAATGGCGCTGTCTGCAGGCGAGGATGCAAAGCGCATTTCCTTCGGCAACACGATCAAGAAGGCAAGCGATATCGCGCGCGCTTTCGATGTCGGTGTTCGCCTGTTTGCGACCGACAGCATGGCTGACATGGTCAACATCGCACGCCACGCACCTGGTTCCGATGTGTTTTGCCGTATCCTAACCACGGGTGAGGGTGCGGAATGGCCGCTTTCGCGCAAGTTCGGTTGCGACTGGCAGATGGCGGTCGATATCCTGTGCGAGGCATATGCCATCGGCCTCAACCCGCGCGGGGTCTCGTTTCACGTCGGTTCGCAGATGACTGTTACTTCGGGTTGGCGTTCGGCCCTTGAAGAAGCAAGGCTTGTGTTTGACGCTTGCGCAAAGGAAGGCGTCCATCTCGACCTCGTCAACCTCGGCGGCGGTTTTCCGATCCGTTACCTGAAGGATATCCCGACAACGGAAGCCTACGGGGCTGCGATCCTGGCTGACGTTGACGCAGTCTTCCCGGAAAAGCGCCCAGCGCTGATCATCGAGCCCGGCCGTGGAATGGTTGGCAACGCAGGTATCATCAAGTCTGAAGTGGTCATGGCCTCCTTCAAGAGCGCCAGCGATCATCTCCGCTGGGTCTTCCTCGATATCGGCAAATTCGGCGGGCTTGCAGAAACCATGGATGAAGCGATCCGCTACCCGATCCGCACCAGCCGGGATGGGGAAGGGGCTATCTTAAGCGTTCTTGCCGGGCCGACCTGTGACAGTGCCGACGTTCTTTACGAGAAGACCCCATACGCATTGCCGCCAGTCGACAGCGGGGATTTCGTCTTCATCGAAGGGACGGGCGCATATACGACCACCTATTCGGCAGTGGCATTCAACGGCTTTCAGCCGCTCAAATCCTATGTAATCTGAATAGGGAATTCCTTGCAAAGAAATGTTGACATTTTGCCGGAATGCCGTAGTTTTGGCAAAAGATATTCTTTGGAACATTGAGGCTATCATGTCGACCAAGACCGGAACCACTGTCGAGCAGCGCGCTGACGAGATGAATGCGCGGTTCTCGGAAGAGAATATTTCGGATTTTGGTCGTGATCTTGAGCGCGTGCCTGGCTTCAAGGATGAGGCCGACGAACGCAGCGAACTCCTCGACGTGATCGGCATGCTCCACAAGAACATGCACAACGTAAAGCCGCCTTCTGGCATGTATCGCGATCTGCCCATCGGAGAGCTGCGCAAGGTTTATCAGGAATACAGCGCCTCCAACGAGGCATATATGACGCAATATCATGCGGAGCAGGCGCAGACCGTCACCGACTTCGAGGCTGAGATCGAAAAAACGATGGCTGACCACGGCATCGACCGTGATACGGCGATCCGCTGGGATATCGATGCTCGCGGTCTGACGGACGATGTCGAGCATTACGGCCTGGAATATTACGCGAACGAGCGCGGGTTGCCCGGCGGGTATTTTCCCGCCTCACCGAAGCTTTAACGCGTGGCTCCATCAATCAGGGATACCGATATGACAGCGTTTAAGATGAAGTCTCGCGAACAGCGCCTCGTTGAGGCCGCACTCGAAATCGTCTTCCTGGAGCCCAAGCAGGAAACCAAGGTTTCACTCCCGGTACAGGAGACCCTTTACTCCGTGCTGAAGCTTCCTGATGGGCCGACCATGCTTGCGGTGGACATCAACGAAGCACTCGATGTCATCATCCTGCCTATCGGGTATACCACGTCCGTCGGTCGCGTGACCTTTGCGCGCATGGACTGGGAGCTGAACAATCTCGGCAACAGGCGTCATTATAATGAAACTCTGGAAGTCGACCCAACAGGTCGCACCTGGGCCTATCGGAGCAACAGCAACATCGAACTCAGCTTTGCACACTTGGCTGACGACGCATTATGCGACGCCAATGTGGTCCTGAAGAACCAGCCTTGGCTCAAGGACGAGGACAAGAAAGATCGCGCCTCGCGGTCAGCTGAAACGGCCGCAAATTTTGCGAGAGACTTCGCCCAGAGCATCGTGCAATATTATTCCGGCAAGCTCGCCCTCTCAGGACCGGAAACCTCTCACAGGGCGGTCGCTTCGCCCGTCTATGAATTTTTTATCTCCGAAGCCTACATCGAGGCACTCTGCCACGATAAGGATGCACATGGCATCCAAACGCTCGAAGTCGACAGGTTTTGTCGAGACGAATGGGTCCGAAATTGCCTGACGCTGCCGCTCTACGAGTTCGAAGGCGTCGTCAAGCTGATCGAAGCAATGTCGGCAACCGAAACGCGCACGGTCTGCAACCACCACGATTTCGTGTCCCTCGAAGCGCGAGCCCTGCTCATGAAGCAGGATACCTCGGAGAACCCTTACGCGTTCCTGGAAACTGCTTTGATGGAGTTGGTCGGCCATATCGAACAATACAAAGGCATCTACGATGATCCGGAGCGCGCCGATGTGATCAAGTCCATCAAGAATTGGGAAGGCTTCAGCCCGATCCATCGTCGTGCCGCCGCGAGCCTGCACCATCACGTAGCGAAGCTCAAAGCCTTCGTCGATACGGACTTTAATGAAGACTTCGAATTCACTTTGCTGCGTTCGAAGTGGGAACTGAAAATCTCTCCGCTGGAAGTCATCCTGATCCGCCTTGCTGGCATTATCGCCCTGTTTAATGATATCGACGCACTTGAAGCGGGCCTGGAGTGAAGGATGACTGACAACAGCAACGAGAACCCTGCGGTTGATCTTCGCGAACTTCACGTTCCCTATTCAAAAGGCGACTGGCTGGAGACGACTGGCGAAAGCCAGTTGCAGATCGCGCGTGTTCGGGAAGCCTACTGGTATCGCAATTCGGACGGCGAAGTGAAGCTTTACGGCGATCTGTGGCTCTACAACTACAATGGAGACCGGATCGGACGAGAGTCCCCGGCATTGGGTGGGCCACAGACTTATGAGCCGTTCTGTGATCTGAGCAGTTATCAGCGGATTGAGGAACCGGAGTTCCCAATTGGTCTTCATGCCTATGACACCGGCGAAACCAGTTATACATTCCGATATCAGACCAAGGCAAAGGTCCTTGGTCCTCGCAAGCCGAGAAAGAAGGCGAAGCCGGTGAAGGCGGTTGCCAAGGTCGTGGTTGTCGAGAGCAACAACGGCTTTGACCCGCAGGCTGAGGCAAGGGCCCTTAAAATTGCCGCTGAGAACCTCCGTGATACCGCGAGAACTTTGCCTGCCGAGGCGCGGGCGCTGGTGATCGAGAAAGCCGAAGGTCTCGAAAGGCAGGCAGCTGCTCTCCTTTCACCTGCCGACTGATCAGGTCCGGAAACTCACAAAGGTCTGGTCATCATGCTGGGACATTCCCGCAACCAGGCCTTTCGTGGACGCCCTCGCACCATCCAGGCCGATCCTCAACGGGTCAATAATATAGGATTTTTCCTGGGCTGCCCGAGTGTCTGCAACCGTCGCCTTCGGGAAATCGAAGCCATCGCTGGTCATGACGACAAAGCTCCCAGGAGGGACCGGCACAGGCTTTTCCATCAGGTGGGCCGGAACCTCCTCTCCGTTCACCACCGGATAAGCAAACTGGCCCTTCGCCGCATTTGCGAACTTGTACTGGTTTGCCAGGCTCTGCAGGATAAGGTCTCGGCCGGGATCATTTTTCAGAAGGTCCGACACGCTCGCACCGGCAAGAAGGCAGGCCTTCAGTTTTCCCGCCCGGGTGTTTCCATGGTAGTCGTCGATCTCTTTTCCGCCAGGGAAGTCTCTGCCATCGATGCGATAGTGGCAATCGCCGACACGGAACATCTCTCTGCGCTGAACAGAATAGGTCAGGACGCTCGCGGCCGGGCGCTGGAGATCGTCTGGCCAAGATACCCGGTTCAGTTCGGCATCAACCTTCTTGGTGACGGCCTCGATCCAACCTGCCATGTCGATCTCGGCTGATAGTTCTTCTGATTGATGAAGTTCGGCAACGGCCTTGGCGACGAAACGCCCGCCTTTCATGCCTTCAACGACGTATCCGGTCTTGTCGGTCGCGCCATCGACAACGAGGACGAAGTGATCTGTCGTGATCAGGAAATCCTCATTGGCTTCCTGATTTCCTTTTCCGTGACAGTATCTCTCAATGATCTTCAAATCGCGCGACCCGATTGCTACGAAGTCAGTGTCGCGCGGTTCGAAGCCTTGAGCAAAAGCCGATCAGGGAGAGGGCGAGAACGCAGGCTCTGCGATAAGTTCCTTGAGGCCGCGTGCACGGATTTCCAGCACTTCGAGCGGCTTCACCTTGTATGGCCATTTCAGCCGTTCTGCCAAAAGGTCGTCGAATTTTGGCTCGCTCTCAAGAAGCAGGTCTCGCAGGCTGAGGATTTCATCCAGCTTCGAGTTCGCCGCATCATGATCATGCAACCACATTTTCGTATGGAATTGCAGGGCATTGAAAGCGGCATCCAGAGCCTTGTTGCCTACCGGTCGCAAGGCTCCAATGTGGTGATTGAGCGCCGAGACGAAATCGGTGAAGAATCCACCATCTGCCCAACGCTCCCGATTATGGGTGAAATCCTTGGCCCAAGCGGTATCTCGACGCTCGACGAGTGAATCACGAGCTACTTTTCGATCCGGATTTCGTTCAGCAAGAAGCTTCAGAAACTCGTCGGCCGCTGCATATTCCAGGATGCCGAAGGAGAGTGGTACATCGTGCCTGGAAGCGAAATCAACCGAAACATTCGACCGAAGCCTATCGGAGCGCTTGTCGAACATCTCAAGGAAGAGCCATTGACCATTGTCAACGAGGCGCATTCCTGGAGCTGCGGAACCTGTCAGGATGGTGTTGTCAGGTAAGACAGCATACTGGCCACTGACTGCGGACAGGACGCCGCGAGCCTCTACCAGAGCCTCTTCCTCATCGTTCCAGGTTTTCCGGGCGAGCGCCTGATCTACGAAGCTTAATGCATCGTCCTTGATTGCGGTCGCGACGTCAGCCACGGGGCTTGCTTTCAGCCACCAGAACATCCCGGCTCCATCGTAGGAGATTGGCAGCATTCCATGGCGATTTTCTTCTACCTCTTCCGTGAAACGGCCATTACCAATCGAAACCAGGCCCCCTGCATCGAGGATACGCACCGCAAGGTCATATTGGAGTGTGAATTCCTGGACGTACGTGTGTTCGGGCTTGGCAGCGTGAATGATGACGAATTGCTGGTCGTCAACCGGCAATTCGACCAACGTTTTCTTGTTGTCGCCGTAACTTGCGCCCTGCAAAGTCCTCAGGCGACCGGCAGACGCAATCTTCCGATCTTCGGTGTTCTGACGCTTCTGCATGCTCACAGCTTCATCGCCCTTTCGTATTCCTGGTGAGGCGTTCCGGCGAAGTTCATGAGGTCATAATATTCGCGGCAGGCAAGTTCAGTCGTGAAGTGGGTTTCGTAAAAGGCGAAATTTGGCGTCATCAGGAATTGCTGCTGCTGATCCTTGTCGAGATTGCTCCAGAATTCACCGTGAACGGGAAATTTGTCATCGAAAAATTCTTCCAGCGCGTTCAATCGCTGCTGCCCATCGAGCAGCCAGCCTTCGCCCATGTAATATTCACGACCGTCCTCGTCGACCCGCTTGCACTCGGCGATCTGGAAGGTGAGATTGACGGTATAGGTGCCGAGCGGAACGCAGCGACGTGCAGAGTCGATGAACCTGACCTTCTGCTCTTCGGTCCATACAAGCTCACGCTGGAAAGGCGGAATGATGAAGCCCATGCTCGAACGCTCTTCCTGCTTCTTGTAGGAAAAGTGATCCTTCGGGTCCCGACGGGCCTGCAGCATACTGAAATGCAAAGTGTAGATTTTACCCGAAACCGGGCTGCCAAACTGATTACGTTCAAACCAACCGCTCATTGTATTTTCCTTTGTTTCAGAGGCTCGGAACTGCGCGCTGGTGCGGCTCATGAGGCGTCCCGCCGAAGGCGAGGATGTCATAGAGCTTCCGGCATTCGAGTTCGTCGGCGATTTTTGTCTCATAGGACGGGAACGGTGAATGCATCAGCAGACCCATTTTCTCGTTCTTGCTGAGATCAGACCAGTAGTAATTGAAAACAGCAAACTCGTTGCTGAAATATTTGTGCAGGGTGGTCAGACGCTGCTGGCCGTCGAGAAGCCAGCGGTTCCCGGCGTAATACTCTTCGCCGTTGTCGTCGATGCGTTTGTTACTGTCCATCCCGACGGTCGTGTTGAAAGTGAAGGTGCCGAGGGGAAGACCGTAGAAGGCAGACTCTACGAACCGCACCATCTGGCTGTCCGTCCAGACGAACTCCCGCTGGAATGGAGGGATGACGTAGCCGCAGATACGGGGACCTTTGTCCGTCATGTGAGCATGAGGATCGACCCCGTTCACAGACATCTCAAAGGTGTGATGCAGCTGGAACAGCGGCGTCTGGTAAAGCTGGCCGATTTCAAGCCTTTTTGGGAGTGTCATCCAATATCTCCTTGGTTGAAATCACAATACAGATTGCGCGAAATAATACAAAGGAAAAATGTCAACAATGTAGGAAAACTGGACGAATTCTTTGGCTTAATAGCACCGTCACCGGAGTTTTCGAGCGATTGGATTGCCGATCAAGCGGCACAACTCACTCGGCCTATCACCGGCTTACCTCAAATCAACCGCCGAGAAGAGTAACGACACGTTAACTTCTGCGCGTGTTGTGGGGATGATTTCGGAAGCGTCCGACCTCGACTAAGTCGTACTTTAGATAAATGTTTGACTTTCGGGTCGAAGTTGACCATTTTCCGCAATGTTCGAATGCTTCGCCGATTTGAATGAACTCCATGATGGTACTCGGCGACATCTCGGTCAGGCTGCTTCCTTAGAGATCGGCCTGAGAACTGGAACAACCAGGCTAGGGAAAACGCTATGGCCCGCAAACCCAACACAGAAACAGCGAAGCTTCTAGAAGTTCGCAATGGCAAGATCGATCAGCTTTCTCAGATCGCGGATCAGATGCAGCATCTCAGAGACAGCGTCGCGCATCTTCAGTCGGATATCGAGAAGCTCGACTTCGCACTGACAGTTCTGAACCCAAATCACGTACCGATGGACGCAAAGTCCAGCACCAGTGGCCGACTCCTGATCGACGCCCAGCCGCATCAGATCGAAGAGCCGCAGCCGGTAGAGGCTTCAGCAAGCCAAGGAACGACTGCTGTCGTCGAGGAAGTGGCGACGCCCAAGCGCCGGGCCAAGGCTACGACTAAGGGCAAAGTCAAGAAGACTGCAGCCGCCAAGCCGGTAACAGCCAAGAAAGCAGCAACGACCCGCAAAGCCAAGAGCGAACCGGTTCCGCAGACAGCTGTCGACGCCGCCGAGGCGATCAGCGGCACTCGCTCTCGCAGTACCAACGAAAAAGAGCTTCGCGCCCGTCAGGTCATCAACGGCTACATGACAGACATCAAACCCGCAGACGAGATTGAAGCGATCCTGAAGAAGGGTCCAAAACGCGGGCTGACCGTCGAAGCGATTGCTGAAGCCTTCGTCAAGACTCATCCTCTCGAAGATGCTCGAAACGAAGTCCTGATGATCCTCAAGAACCGCATCTCCTCCAACATTTCCCACCTGATGAAGAAGGGGGTCGTTGGGAAGGGCAAGCCGGAGGGCGAGAGCCTTACCCACTACTTCTTCCAGAAGAAAGGTAAAGCAACACCGGCCAAGGCAGCACCTGCTAAGGCCGCTGAACCTGTAGTGGAAACGGTGGAAACACCTGTCGAACCCCCCGCCGAACAGGTCGCCTGATCACGCCACTCGACTTTCGAGTAGGCCGTTAGCGAAAAGTCCCCGATGCTCTCGCGTTGGGGACTTTTTCTTTGAGAGCCCTCAAAGAATCTCATTAGTCGACCTTGGCTGCGTGTAGGGAAGTTCTGATCTCATCCTGGGAAGAAACAGCCAGAGAAATCACGGTCACCCAGCACCAGCCGAACGATCACGCCCCCATCGCTTTGCTAGAGTCTGCGTTAGTCGTCATCTCGCTCTCTACCTGCCGGACCTAGCTCCGTCGATGTGGGCGGGTCTGGCCATTGGCACGGATAGAACATCATTCGTCTCTCCACGAACCTGTCGGGAAATCAGAGACAAAGCGACCGGCCTAAAAGCGAACGTCGTCGTCGACAACATTTCCGCGTTCCTCGAAAATTTCAGGAACGGGCACCAGGACTTCCTTTGTCGGCATCATCCAAGATGAATTGATACCCCGGCACCTCCCAGGCGAATTCCTCGAAGCTGGATGTGCTCATGTAGGCTCCTGGATTTGCGATGATGAATTCACACATCGCCTTTCCAGTCGGTCATCGGCGCACCGCTAGAGAACTCCGCAATGTTCTCCTTGACGGTCGATATCGAAATGCTTTGATACCGGGGGAGACCGTCATAGGAGACATTGAAGTGAAGGAAGCGCGGCTTCACCGTCATCGGACAGACGTTATTCAGGCAGCTTCGGATTCTTCCTTGCGCTTGATGAAGCGAATGGCATCTGCGAGGAAGGCGTTGAGACGCTCGGCGGCCTTCTCGTCGGAAGAGCGCAGAATGAAGAGGGGTGCTTCGTTCTTGAGGGTCATCCAAGCATAGACGGTCTCATAGCGCTCACCGAGAGGCAGGCGCTCCATGGTGACGGACCAGTTTTCCGGGATTTCTGCAACGTCTGCGGACGAACCGACAACCAGGGCGTCAACGAATTCACTACGATCCGTCGTCAGCGTAACGCGCTTGGCAGTCAGATCATTTTCCAGGAAGGCAGCAGCAACATGCGTACGGGTGCGGCGACGTTCGGCATCGCGGTACGAAATAGCCTTTTTCTTGCGTTCTTCGTCAGTCAAAACACTGCCGTCAGTAGGGGCAACCTCAAATCCCTCTAGACCCATGTCCTCGTATGCGAAACCGTCCCATTCGTCCTTGGCGAGTCTCTGAAAATACATGCGAAATTCCTGTCTGTCGTTGGTCTACGAAAATTATGGTGAGTGACGAAACTATCGATAATGCCGCAGAAATTAACTTAGAAATCCTTTCCCGCGAGCCGCGTCGCTTCCGTCACCACGGACTGTTAAAGGAGTTATAATCTCCGGTCAATCATTTTTCTGAGAATTCCTTGGAAAAAACTAATCAAGCCCATTTTGCAAAGGAATTCCTTGGTGGCCTTCAGAAGGAATTCCCTTGTTTGCAGGTTGTCGCGTCTCGAAATTGCCTCTTGCAAAAAACAGCAGGATTTTTGAAAGTGCACAAGGAAATTAAGGGCGATCACATGAGCGAACCGCAACCCACGTTCTCTGTCTTCATCGAAGACGATGTGAGCTATTGCGTGCTGAACGGCTCAGCCGAGTTTCGGCACAACGTTGCGTGTGGAAGAGAGCTGATTTGGGATCAGGCTCCAACACAGCTCGCCGGGTGGGCGCGGGCGGTGATCGAACGTGGATGCCTGCCGCAGGACTATGATGATCCGATGTGGCCGGTGGCCTTCAGCTCGCCGCGAAAACTCTATCGCTCCGTTTCGCTTCATGAGCTTGTCGACATCATTGAAACAGGAGAGGTGAGGGGCGGAAGCAGTCGGTTCAACGAATTGGAAAAGCGCCCATTCGTATTCTTCTCATCCGAACCGACCGAGCAGTGCATAGGCCAGGGCTGGGTGCGGGAACGTACCGCCATCCATCGGGTCCTGCAGCATTTCGATGTGGCGACATATGAAAACGACAGACTGGCGAACGAGGCGTTCAAGACGCTGGTGCGAGCGGAGATCGATGCTCTCAGCGCCATTATCGACCCGCTACCGCACACCCATGCCGTCCTGGAGACGAAGCCAGTAGGGCCGGGGCTCCACTATTCACGCGAGCACGGGGCGACCGCCATGAACGGCGAGGACGAGTTTGCTCTGTTTCCGGGGCAGGTGACGGTCGGCGACATCGTGGCCGTCCATTGGGCACGCCAATTCGAGCTGGCGGGTACAAGCTCTATGGAAGAGGCGGCCGAGCGTCTGGCGGACTACGGTCTGCTGGTGAACGCGCCAGCGATGCGCCGCTGAACGTCTCCGCTAACGCGACAGAATGTAATAGGCGTAGATCAGATAGGGCGTGCCCGTCAGGCCAAAGGCTCCAGCCATCAGGAATACTCGGCGCTCCAGTGCTGGTTCAGAGCATATTCGTGCCGACGTTTCATGGCCCACAGCATTTTGCGGAACGTGATCACCGGCAGCGGGGAGATCGCCAGGAGCAGGAAAAGGATGATCGGTGCCTTATCCATTCAGGTCAGGCCCTCAGCCGTATTTGAACTGCCGGTTATAGTCTTCCTTGCGGCCTTCCAGCGCTGGCCAGAGGATCGCATAGGCTCGCTCGTATCGATTTTTGATTGAACGCTTCTCTTCTGGCAACTGCGAAATGCGCTTCTCGGAGCCGTTGTCGCGGTTATCCGCAATCTTGACGATCAGCGCGAACACGCTGCCATGATCGGCAATATCCCTGATCCAGACCATGTAGACCGGCTTCGGATCGACGCGAGACAGCATGTTGAGGTCGGCGATAAAGTCCTCGGACGCACCCAGCGCCCGGATTTCGTTTCGGCGGATTTCGCGCTCGGCCTCGTTCTCGGCGGTGTCTTCGAGGACGTCGTGCAGCAGGGCCAGGCAGTAGATTTCTACGATCTGCTGACGATGGAACGTCAACATGCCGTAGGGCATGTCCTGCGCCGTGAGGCGAGCGGCTTCCGCAACGCGAACGAGGTGATCGAAATGGGGATCACCGCCATCGTCGATCTGGCCTTCATGCACACGGTGGGCGTAGGCTTCGACTTCGGTGATATTGAAACTGGAGGGTTGTCTTTCTTTTTTCATGCGATGATTTTAGCATGTAAAACTATAATGTCAACATTAGCCGTGAGAATTTCGTCCCGCTTCACCAAAGGAATTCCCGGCTAAACAAAAAATCCGAGCCAGGGCCCGCGCTTCGGGGACACAAATACGCTTACCTGAACGTTCTGAGCGTGTTGTTCCACTCATCCACGGCCCTTTTCAATATCTCCCGCGCCCCAGGTAAAACCCGGCGGACTGATGCATGCTCGATCCCACTTCTTCCTCGTCGATAAGACTGGAAAGTGTGCGATACCTTCGTCATTTCGAAAAAGCTGTCGCTTGCGCAGCCACCCAACTGGTGCTTTGCCAGGTCCGTCACCTCTCCGATGTAGATCATCGGCTTTTCCTCTCCCCATAAGATGCTGGCAACCGAGGCGTCTTCAGTTGCAACTGGCCATGACATCAGAAGAACGTCGCAATCATCGCCATACTTCTTGACCGCATTGGATGCAGGAAGTTCCTCGACATCGCAGTGCATCCCGTGTTCGTGAAAATCGTGCCCCTGAAACGTGGTCGTTGGAATGATGTCGACGCCGCGTTCACGCAACTTCTTCGCAAGAAGACCATTGCCTGAAAAGACCTCCAGTACACGTCTTCCATCGATCCATTGGACCAATTCATCAAGGAACTGATCCTCGAAATTTCCCCACGAATATTCCTTCACCGCTGCTATCCCTTACGCCTTCTCGTTCTAAGCTCGAAGACTAACCGGCCTCGATGCAAATGACAGTTGGCTCTGGTACCATGCAGCTCGACGATTGACCATCGGTGCAGTGTGGTCCGGAAGCGGGCCAGGATATCACCAGACATTAGTGGAAGGACAATCATGATCGACTTCGGCCCCGAGTTCAAAGAAGCGTTTGCGAGCTACGAAAAGAACGCCGTCACCATCAAATTTCATCTGGTCGAGAAAATGGCAGCGGCGATTGTCGATGCAGCACTCGACATTGCGCCCAATGCAGAAGACTTTAAAACTGCCGTTCATGAAGATGGCCCCGATGGTCACGCACTGATCGTTGCCGAGGACCTGTTCGTTCCGATCTTCGAAAAGCATCCAGAACTCGTCAATATCATGCGCAGCAGCGCCGAATGGGATATGCAGGTTCGCACGACGCCGCAATCTGCCGCCGCCTATGCGCTTGCCACCGAGGCTTTCGGCTACGGTCGCGCCGAGGCGCTCTGGGAGGAACGCCGTCCGGCCGCTGCGCCATCGCTCTGATCCGGATTAAAAGTTCAACGGCCCACGTTCTATCGGAAGGTGGGCCCGATGGCTCTCAATGAAAAACGCTCAAGGGCTCGGGAGGCGACTTTCCGAGCCTTTTCATTGCGCGAAGCGGAAGCAATGAGGTCAAGGGCAGCTTCAATTTCCTCACCCGAGCAAGCTTCCAGCGACTTCAGACCTTTGGCAACGGCAACATCCGCGTCATGCCAGGCTTCAATAAACGACTTGCTCGCACCGCGCAGCTCCGGTTGCGTCATGCTGAGGACCTCGTCGGCAGACCTCACCAGATTGTCGACTTCATCGTCGTAAACGAAGAACTCTGGCCGCAAGATTTGAAGTTCCGGCAGGACGAAACGCGTTTCCACACCGTCCTCGCGTCGACATTCACCGATGGAATCGATCATTTCCTCCATACGATCCAGTCGGAACGTGGGGCAGAGTTGCGGTGGCTCGTAGGGGGTTTGCCTTAGTACGCCTCCAAGCTGACCGGGGACCGGTCTGCGCTCAGATACAGTGATCTCGATGTCAGTCTGACCATCAAAAAAACCGCGCTCAGGTCGTTTTACGATCAGGTGCGGCTCGTCTATGCGCATCCAGACCATGCCATCAATAACCAGCGCCATCTCCTCATAGGCAACGCGCGCCAGGTTCCGGCGGCGTTCAATTTCCTGGTCCGCATTGTCAAACCTCAGGACCTCGTGTGACCTGACTTCCCTGAGCATTGATGTAAGACGGGAGTATTCGTAGATGAATTCGCCCGGCGTTAGCGGATTGCCGCCATTCACCAGCACCGCTGCCAGCTCCCTGTTGTCGACGTCTTCCGGGAAATGCCGTTTGTTCAGCTCTTCGGTGTCATACCAGCCTATCGATGCAGGTCGATAGAAGTGACCTTCAAAGACACGATAAGCCTCCTCCGCGACTCCTCCGAACATGACCTTGGCCGCGAGAACAGTGTCCTTTTCTTCAGCTTCTCGCACCTCAAAGGTCTCTTCGAAGACGACATAGCCATTGGAATATGATCGCTTGCCGGGCAACACGCGGGAGCAGGATACGGGGAAGGGCAATCTGACTTTCATGCTGGATGTTCCAATCAAGGTTTCTCCCACCATATCGATTGACGATGCAGGAAACACCTTCCGCTGGGCGGGTTTGTTTGATGCGCGGTTTAACTGGAAAATCTCCATCAGTTTAATACATGGAGTTTCCAATGAGCAGCCTAAGAGACATTTTCGATGACGCGCACCGCCGTGTCTGCATCGCCAAACAGCGTAACGAGGAAGATCGGAGCCGGATGTGGACGGGAATGAACTATCCGCGAGAGATGAGGCAGGCTGTGGAGAAGGGATTTATGGTTCCACTCGCCAAAGAGACCCCGCGCGTGATGGGCTGGTACAAATTCACAGAAAAGGGCTGGGCACAGTACGATCATATCTTCAGCCAAGCACCCAATTATTTCGATGCGGCTTACCAGGGCTTTCATATATCCTACGACGCTCTGACAAAAACGCCTGAAATCAAAGAAGTCGAAAAAATTGCAACGCCGACTATCTAAGTCTCTTGCGCCGACGGGTGTTTAAGATCACCGTCATATTCAGGGTCGGCAGTGCTGAAGCTTCGGTGCGGTGGTTCTCCAGCTGGCCGTCCAGTTCGTTCTTCTCTATGAGCGGTCCGCAAGGACTGCAAACTCGCCCTGGAACAGGTCCGCCGGTTCCAGGGTTTTCTTTTCCGATTTATAATGTTGACATTTTCCAGCTCTTGCCACAATGGCAATCGGAGTAGGGATGGTGCTTTTTGGAGGCGCGAAACTGGTCAACCGACTGGAGCCTTGCCCTGGTACGGGTCCGCAAGCGCTAGAAAGTCTTCTGCCGACCATCGGATGACGAGGCCGAGATAACGCGACCATAAATCGTCTTCGTCCAGCCGTTGTCATGCCCATGATTGTTGGAGATCAGATACCGCTCGCCCTGTATTGCCGTGATCTTGTGGGCGTCGATGTAGCGCCCCTTCACTCTGCAGAAGACGATATCACCTATCGCATAGGTTTCTTGTTTACGGTAGGTGCAAGTCGAGGGATTTGAAAGGATCGGCAACATCGAATTACCGGCGCATTTCATGGAAGGTGTTTCGCCACGCTCCAGCGCAGCTTTCAAATTTTCGTATTTATTCATTGAGGACAGCATGCCAAAGATCATTCCGATCTGCAAGCTGAACTCCTTTGCGCTTTCTCTCAGATCGAAGTTCAGGTAAATACTAGCCTGAACATTGCCAGCCAGACGACATCACCTGAAAGGTTTGAGAAATGACCAGTTCCGAGATCAAAACGACGCTTCTGACAGGACGGCAAGCCAATGTGATGGACCATGCGCTGGCTTTTCCGAAGTTGAATCGCAACGGGTTCGAAGCGACTGACGGCTTGGCCAATGACGACACCTGGAAAGAGCTTGTAGCGCTTGGTTACGCGGCGAAGGTCGAGGGCTTCTCAGTGCCCGGCAAAACCCGATACGAGGTCACTGAATCCGGTATCAAAACCTTGCAGGCCTTTCATGAAGGCAAGGCCAAAGAGCCGGAAGCAGCCACCCCGCCCAATCCGTTGTAACATTTTCGCCAAAACGGTATAACCGGCTTAGCTCTTGTTTTCGGCCAAGATTCCGAGTTTGCAAGGAGCGCTGATATTTTCTCCTGATATGGAGAAAATTATGAGCAACACTCCCCCGAACACTATCAAGGTCGTCCAGGCATCGAAGTTGCCTGGAACACTCGACGAAATCGTGTCGAACGGACCGGCGTTCGAATTCTTTCAGTGGGGATATCCGGACGCACCTGCCAGCGAGAAGATCGACATCTACCGCATGGATGTGATCCATCACTATGCCGATCCTGAACTCAAGCGCGTGATCGACCTGACTGTCCAGATCACGAATAAGGAGACCGGCGCTGCGATTGATCTGTCTCTGACACGCAGGAACAACGACCGCTTTGCAGGCTTCTACAACGGCAGAATCATGGATATCGGCGATTTACCCGCCTTTTTCGATGCTGTCGCTGACCTACCCAAATCGCCGCCACCGCTTCGGATGTTCACGAACATTCATGACCACCTGAAAGCTCGGATTGCAGAACGCTCTCAAGGGATCAAGACGAGTTTCGAGGACGACGATCCGGACACGGGCTTCAAGCTGTAGCAGCCATTCTCCTGGTCGCAGGCTGCGGATCGATCAGAAGGAGGCTATCTGAGCCCCACCCATCCGAAATACTTCCTTTGGCCTTACCAAGGCTCATCGCGAACAAGGAATGGAATTTCGACTCCCTGTTATCGTCAAACGTGGTCTGAGCCCCTTCAATTTCTCTGAATACGTTCTGGTCAAATGACAGAGAATAAAGTGGCGACCCGTCGCAATCGCGATCATGGGCGACGACAAACAGTCGAACTCCTTTGTACACGCTGCCAAACTCCCCAATGGGACAGTCTGTGGTAATCTCGACCAATGCGCCGAGTGGCAATTCGTGCGGGATTCCCTGATTGTTCTCCCGGACAGTCTTGCCATTGGCTTCGACCAAGTCGGCAACAGTGATAATCGCGGACATTTCAAGGCTTCCCACAAACTGAGTTAAAGATCGATGTCCAGTGTTCGCTTGCGGCTGGGTTCATAGTGCTCTGGGACATTCGCCGTCAGATGGACGTTGACGGTTCCGTCGTCGACACAAACCTTGCCCCAACTTGCTTCCCAGGTTTTGCCTGCCACGAAGAAGGACTGGAGTTCACGCTCCAGAATTTTCAAGAATTTTGCAGCTTCGTGGTCGCACATTGGCAAGCAGTGATCGATACGCTTGGCCATAGCGCTCCAAAGGCCATCGTCATCAAAGAGCGGCAGAACGTTCGGTGTGCTCGTCCTCATGAACCGGAATTCGGCAATGATAATGCTGTAGATCGTGCTTGCAATTTCTTCCAACAGGACTTGAGAAGGAATATAAGCGACCGCGCTGGCAGCAATTCGCCCCCTGGAAAGTCTGATCGACTCCGAGAGGCCTGCACGCCACATATCTACCAGTTTTGTACTCGGCAGAAATTCGTCAGGCACCATTCGTTCACCTCCCCAATACATGAACCTTCAAGGGCTCTCGCCTCCAGGGAAGATCAAGGAGAACCTTCGGATCAACGGCTTCTTTGTCTGCCACGACGAGGGTAATCCATTCCCTGAATGCGGAGACGACAGGCACAACATTAATGTGATCAGCCCATCCCGCAAAGCCGATGAAACCTTCAGGGTTGAAGGTCACTGCCTCGCGCTTATCGAAATAATGAGCGCTACATGTGACCGCGCCATACACGCCATTCGGCATGAACTTGAGCACCACCTTCTTGTCGGCCTTATACGTCCCCTTCATCAGCATGCTTTCACGCAGATGACGGTCTACGATATCCCGCAGCAGGCTCACGCGCGGCAACGTAAGGTCGTTATAGGCAAGACCAACATCCTTGAATGCGGCGCGGGCTTCGTTGCACATAGCAGTTCTGATTTCATGTCCATCCATAATCGCTCTCCTGATCAGATGGCCATCGACCGGGCTTCTGAAAAATCCTCGAAGACATAGGAGGGCTCGTCGCGTGGCATACGATACTTTTCCAGGCGGAGCTTCCATTCTTCGGAAGCGTCAACTTCGCGGAAGAACGCATCGAGGTAGTCAACCATCATGTTGTGCCTGGTCTGGCCTTCGCGGCGACCAGCATTCGTGTGCATCATCGTATGCAGCTTCAGAAGCTTCTCGAAGAAATGGGCGACCGTCGAGCCGTTGTTGGCGGCATACTGTTCCTTGGTGAATGTTTCCATGGGGATTTCGTCGGGATCGAACATCTGACGGCTCTTGAAAGCCCCGTAAACAAAGGTCCTGGCGATACCGATGGCACCGATGGCATCCAGTTGATCCGCGTCGGAGACGATCTTGGCTTCAAGGCTGCGCTCGACATTGCCGGACAAGGTCTTGTGGAAGCCGATGGAACCGATCCCTTTGAGCACCGTCTCGATAACTGCAGCGTCGATGCCTGCCTCCGTCATGATGCGGCGGGCGGCTGGAAGCGTCTTCTCTGTGTTGACGTCACCTGTGAGCTTTCGATCATCCACGTCGTGGAGAAGGGCGATCAGCATGACGACATCGAGGTCCGCGTTTTCTTCGCGAGCAAGTCGTCCTGCGGTCGCGCACACGCGCCGGATATGCTGCCAGTCGTGGCCGCTGCCTTCATGCTCATGAAAAGCCTTAACGGCGGCGACAATGTGCTCGAAATTGTTGATCACAGGTTCACTCATCAGATTTATCGTCGTTTCGATATATCTGGCATACACAAGGAATTCAACCTATTTCCGAAAGAATTCCTTGTGGCAGCTTGTTATCCGGTGCGGCAAACTCCCCGGAGTCTGACGTCGCTGTGGATACGACTTCTTATGGTCCTAATTGCAGGAGCCCATGTACCAGAACCCAAGGAAGGACTTCCCCATTAATACGCCTTTCGAACCACAAACATTGTAAGCGAATGCGAATGATCCAATAGTAAGAGATAGGATTCCAATTGACGCCAGAACGTAGACACTAGCCAAGCGCATACTCTTTCTCCGAGGGTGAGATTTGTCTTTGCCACTACGACCTGAGCGGGGCACGGAATTCAACATTTTACAAAATTTCTTATGAGGATGCATTTATTCGGCGCGGTAAAGTTCTTCGCAGCTTCCTACTGACTCTGCGCCCTGTTCCTCGACTTCATCCTCGTTTTCACGAGGATCGACGAACGAATAGCGGTAACCGGCATTGTATCCGCCGCCATCCGTCCAGCGCCAGGCGGCAACGTCGCCGTTCTTCTTCAACGTCAAACCGGTCAGCTTCGGTGTTTCGGAGCCGCGCACGAGATGTTTTTCAGAAGTCGCCACCTCCGGCTCACCATTGGCCCAGATCGCCAGCCAGGCAACGACTGAGCCATCTCGTTCCTGCTTTTCAACTGGCTTCTGGGCAGGCTTTCCGTCTTCGGTGAACGCCTTGGAGATCGTTGCGACATAATGATCCCAGGCAGCCTTGCGGGCTGTGGCCTCATCTGTCTTTTCGGTGAGGAACTTCTGCTCGGAGCGCTCATGCTCCATGAACACGAATTCCGTGCGATATTTTCCCTCTTCGCGCGTCACCCAATAACGACCGACAATCGTATCGACACAGTGGCCCATGTCGTCGCAATCTTCCCATTCGAAGGGGACGAGTGCTGCAAGGATCGCCGATTTCATATCTATCTCCATCGTTGTCTGCTGCAGGATATACAGCAAACGTAAAAGGAATTCAATTAGTGTTGACATTTATATGAGGCCTCAACCCTCGGAAGAATTGAACACGGTTGACTTTCTGACGGAAAAGGAATTTCTTGTGGACAGGCCGCCGGGCCTTCCATCCCCACCTCACAAGGAACGGAGAATCGGCAAGATTGCTACCACGTCACCACTTTCCAGTGCGACAGGACGCAGAAGCAACGGGGGTCCTTTTGAGAATGCCAACGTCGCCGAACGGGAAGTCATGACGGAAAACACCAACGCGCACCTGCCGCGTAATCTGGAGCAGGCTAAGAAACGCGCTTATTCGATCAAGGAGCGCTTGGGCGAACTCGGACATACCGTGGGCTTGAGCCACGTGTTCGAAGTCCTGGCTGTCGCATGCGGCATGCGCAACTGGAACACTTACCAGAACACTCTGAAATCCGGAGCGGACTGGAATGACGAGCCCACCGCTTCCACGCCGCCGACTGCCATACCCCACGACCTCACTCAATTCAGAACAACGGATGGCAAGGTTTGGCCCGCGCCTGTGCCGCCCAAGACAGTCGAATGGAACTTCGCAACTCCCGGACGGGCCCGTAACCGTCACGTCCCGGCCTCGCTGGGCGATGTCATGACTCATCTGAATGAAATCCAGCTCATATGCGACGGCGAGAAATCAACCCACCATGATGTGAACTGGGACCAAAAGGATGCCGAGTTCTGCTTGCACACGATCAAGGGGCATATCGCCACCATTGTCCGGCTCCTTGACGACTGGACGGTGAAAGAACCCGTATGGACACCGGTCAAGCGGCCACCTACCGCAGGTGGACCCTATGTCGTCGGAGGTTATATCACCAACGGCTCGCTCAGATCGTTTCATTGGGCCTTCGCCAGCCTGACGCTGACCGTCGACGGGCCAGAATGGCGACACTGGGACAAGGCACGCAACCACATCCCGATTGAATTTTGGACCGAGCTGCCAGCCCATCCAGAGCACTACCAGAACAAGGAATAAACACTATGAACAAAGTGCACGGGGCCATACCCAATCTCACGAATGCCATGCGCGTTTATGCTGCTTTCGACCTGCAGTCGGTGGTGAAAGGAAAGATCGTCGAAGCCGGAGTTCACTTCACTGGTTCGAGCCCCGTCCAGTGGGAAATGCACGGCATCACGTTCAAGCGGACGACTGACAACCATCTGATCCGGCTTCATCTGACCGTGGAGCGCGGCGAGAGTTCCTGCGATGGGGAACGTTACGGAGCGCCATCAATCAGGCTCTACGCCGATACGTCCCACGACGCCGACCAGCTCGTCAGCGCAGTGGTTTCTCTGTTTGGCGGTTCTGTTCAGGTTCGCCCCGAGGACTCCAATTCTGCTAATTATCCTTGGGAATACATCCCCTGCACCGATCAGCCATGGGCTCACAGAATCCCGGCCGGGCGTGCCACGCAAATCAGGCTCCTCGACACCATGCTTGGCCAGGGGCTCGAACTTCTGAAGACCCTCGGCCCCGCAAATCCCGATGCGTTGCTGAAGTTCCGTGACGTACTGTCCTCTGACGCTGCTCTGACAGAATGGACCGGTGACGCCGAATAAGGAATTCTCAAGCGAACAAGGAAATATAATGTTGACATTTTCAGCCGCATGTTGGACTCTGCCATTCAAAGGAGCCCAACATGTCCGCGCTTACTTCGATCTTGAACGACCTGTCAGATGAACAGCTTATCGTCCTAGCGCTCGCCAACGGATGGTCTGCTGACACCGCCAGCCTCTATGACGAGGAAGGTGTCGAAGGTTGGCGCTGGGAGTCACCTGATGACAAGACCGATCTCAGCTGCATCGGGGCATGGGATCATCCACGCATCGACACCCCGATCCGTGAGGCAATTGTCGACGACCTCGCGGCGCGCGGTATCACTCAAAGTTTCAGCATGTGAGGGCAGGGCAGTGACAGACGCTATCGTTAAAGGCCGTCTCTTCGAGACGAAGTCCGGCAAGTACCTCGAATTGATCCCGAGCAACGCGCGCTTCCATTCGGATGCCGAGAGGGCGACCCCTGTCGAGAATGCAGATTTCGACGATCTGGCGAAGCGCCGTCAACTGCTCGACCATCATAATGTCGACTGGTATTTCGGATCGATCATCTGGCAGCCTGCATAACCTGGTGGCGCTCGTTTGGCGCAGGATTCTTGCTTCGGATAGCAGGATATTTACCTGACATCGGAAGGAAGAGATATGAGCTGGAATTGCGACGCCCGCCTGACTGAGCAGGATTATTATCATCAAAATCAGCGGGTCGCCTTTCGGGCGGGATATAGCGATGCCTTTCATGGTGCGCCTATGTGGGCGGGCAATGAGCGGAACTGGCACCCTGATGAATATCGAGCAGGTTATGATGCCGGGGCCGCCGACAAGGCGCTGACCATCGACGCCGATGGTCTTGACGATGATGAGCCAACGTTTTCGCTAGAGAGCATCACAGCCGCGATCTATAAGCTTCGCGCTGACTACGTCGCGAATGGCGACTATGACAGCTACCAGGCCATCAACGCGGGCGGTTGTGAGGATTTTGCCTCGGACATCCACGAACTTGTCGGTAGCCCGAGGGAAGACGCCGACTATCAAATGATCGATCCGGCCTACTTCCTTCAGGCTCCAGCAGAGGGTGACGAGGACAACTGGGGTTATCCTCTTAATCGGGACCATCTTCAGTCAAAGTGGCCATCAGTCGTCCCGCCTGCTGGACTGGATTGGGATGATCTCGACCACATATCCGCATTTGGCAACTTCTTTTCCGGCACGCACATCTGGATTTACTGCGACGGAAAGCACTACGATGCCGAAGCACCTGAAGGTGTAGCCACTCCCTTTGACCTACCATTTTTCCAGCGCATCATCGGAAGATGGATCGAAGCGGGAAAGCCGGAAGCAAACCCACTACCAACGCCAGGCATGTGAGCATGAACATCCACGAACTTGAGATCGATCAGAAGCTGCTGGCGGTTGGCGTCCTCGATGCTTTGAGGACAGCGCGGCAAGTGGCATTCGACAATGCCAGGGAGATGCCTGAACTGCTTCCGACATACCAGGCTATCGAGACGCTGTACCAGGACACCGCGACTGCGTTCGGGGCCAAATCATCCCAGTTTTCGACCGGGATCAGCATATAGCTGAACGCATTGAAGCGGGGGACGAGGCCTATACGGTTGCGTATGGCGCTGGCCCTACCATCTGACGGCAGAGTGATTTCAGATAGACGGCCGATTGGTTGTCGGAGGCGTTACCGAGGCTCTCTTGCGATCTCGCGGTGCTGCAGTGGCTCGTGCACCCATCAAATCCTGCCATTCGAAGAATTCCCGGGTTATGCCTCCGACCTTTTGGTCGAACCGCAACCCCAGGCCGTCATCCGACAGCTTGATGACTTCCGCCCACTGACCCGCTCGCCTTCCGCCAAACGCAAGCGGAATGATCACATAATCTCCAAGAACGACATCCGTGCCGTCGCCGATTTCGTAACTCGGCCGATTCAGATCGGCGATACGCTTACGAACCGCAGGATTGGCGAAGCCGTCGAAGAGTGCTTTCGCAAATTTTCCTTCACTGCTCATTTCGCCTCGATATTCCCTGCGAGCCCTGACACACCATAGCGTACCCCGTCTTTTCCCGAACGGCTATATGCGCGGGCCGGATGGCGCGTCATCCTCGTCCAGTTCAACCGGCTCGATAGCCTTTCCATGCCTTGCTCGATCAATCGCAAAGACTTTGACCATGGATGGCGGCAACGCCTCTGCAAACTCAATGGCAGGCGCACGCCCTTTGGTTTCCATGATCTCAGAGAGCTTGGTATTGACGATTTTGCCTAAGACATCTTCAGCTTTTCGATTGGCTTTGCGGGCTTTCAGCCAGTCCGTCAACGCCACGGCGCGCTCAGCCGTCAATGGTAGCGCCTCAGTTTGCCCTACCGAATTGGCATCGAAATCATGCCCTGCATCCATCAAAGCGGAAATACCAAGGGTTCTGGAGACGCAATCACCGTGAATGGAAACGACGATCTTCAAAGCGTCGGTCGTTTTGCCTTGGGCAATCAGGCTTTTAATATCCTTCAAAAATAGCTCGCTGATGACGTCGTCTGCTGCCTGGTATGCTGCACGGGCTCGGACGATTGCGGCGCTGGCCTCTTCGAAGTTCGGAACAGCATCCACCACCTTTACCGCAGGCTCTGGTTTGGTAGCGCGCACGCACCAGTCTTCCTCTACTTTAACGCCCTGATCCAGATACCCTTCAACGAAGTAATCACGAACCTCCTTTGAGCGGAATGCCAAGAGCAATCGCCCGCCCGGCGACACCTTCTCGGCATCGATGAGATCGGGCGAGGGGTGAAACTTCCAGGAAACGTTGCCGCTGACACTCGCACGATAAGGGCACTCCTGTGCGATTGTCTTCCAATTTTCAAGATATGGCGGAACGTAGGTCATCAATATTCTCCTGGCGATGAGGCATGATCCTATCACTGGCAACAAGCCACAAGGCAGAGTAAAGAATTCCTTTATGGAAACTCACCGGACACGTGGATTGCGGTGGCAGTCCTTATCGTCGCTTTTATAATGTTGACATTTTCTGAGAACTCCTTACAACTTCAACCATGAGCAAGAAAATGCTCCATTACTCGGGTGAAGGTCGCTGTATGTCGAATGTATTGCCACCGTTGTGCCGCTACTGCGGAAAGCCGATTGGTAAACGTACGAAGACAATCATGTTTGGTTCTTCGGACCAGGAACCCGCTGATCACGGATGGTTTGCCACACGTAGGGAGAAACCGCGCACGCGCGCTGAAGCTCAACGCTTTGTGAACCACCCAATCGTTTCTGTCCGCTATCTCGGGGAAGGCGAGGACCGTTTCGTCTCCAACGCGAGTGTTTGGGACGGTGTCAGCTACAAAGACGACTTTTTCTGCTCGAACGAACACGCTCAGAACTTCGCTTATGCAGTAGTCCAATCGCCCGACAACAAACTTACGACCCAGGCGTATCGCGACGCTCGTGATGCCCAGGCCCAAAAAATTAAGGAGAAATAACTATGACTGAACAAATGACCAATTCCGCAATCCGCGCTGAAATCCTGGACCGTCTGGAGAACGCGGTGCGCCGTGATATCGAAAAAGACGGAACCGACGTCATCAGTGCCGGTCTGCGCTCCACGACCGATATCGCTGGCTACCTCTATCCTCAGGTCCCCGTCAGCAAGGTCTCCCGTATTCTCGACGCCATGTGCCTCGACCGTGAAATTGACTGGTACGGCAAGATCGAAGGCCTGGGCAATGTCAGTTTCTGGCGTCTGGCACTGAACGAGGGCAACGATGGAGACGGCGAGCCGGTAATTGTCGAACTGCAGGCCATTCGCGACAACAACCTGGCGCAAGTTGGGGTTGCCAACGAGAAATCTGCCGTCGATGTTGACCTCGATTACTGGTTCCCTGTCGCAGCCTAATCTTATCTTCTCACTTTTGACGAAACTGGAAGAAGCTTATGAGCTACTTTTTTGGGAAACCGGATGTCACGGCGCTGGCGCTCACGATCAGCGACAGGGGCTGGAATCTCGACAATGTTGAGATCGCAGTCATTCCCACCGTGGTCATGACTACGTCTGAATTCGAGGGCAGCACCAGCACATCAATCTCGACCAGCCCGCCGGTGATTTCCCTGCTCCACGGCAATGCTGTCCTGCCGCTCAGTGAAGATACGCCTGTGATGCACGCCGTAGGCTCGTGCCTCGAAGCTTATTTCCGCCTTCCTGAGCCCGTGGATCGTGCGCATGCGCCCGTCATCGTCGACCGAGACAATGCGCTACTCATCGTTCCGGCCAAGCACCTTATCAATCGGTATCAGGCATTCGAACGTGCCGAACTGGCGGCGCGGGCCTATGATCGTGACAGGTCTGAGGCGAACTGGCAGGCGCGACTGTCTGCCGAATGGGCACGTTTCCAGCTCGAAGAGGCGTTTGCCGCTTTGCCATGTGATGAAGCGACGTTCCGCGCCATCTTCTCTGAAAACGCAAGCCTGAAACACCCGCATCCTTTCCTGGAAACCTACCGCCATTACTGGCAGTCAAAGCAGGCCAACCTCGACGGCGAGCAGCCGAGCGACTTTGCGATTGCGGTTTCCAAACGCTGCGTCAAAGCTGGGATTGCGGGAAAATGGACGGGCGAGATCGCTGCTGAAGTTATCCGGTCACTACATCTCCACCCACTTCACTACAACCTCTTCCACGCCTATGTCGCGGAGTTGCTGATTGCAGAAGGGTGGGGATTGCTGTAAGGCGATGGCTACGCGGTCATTGCCATATTGGCGGCATAAAGCGGACTGTCGGTTCCGTCCGCTTTATCGATCTTGCGAATGCCGGTAATCGTCAGTTCCTTGATCTTCGTATTGGTCATTTGTCCGATCCGGCCCCGACGCTCTATGAAATCTGAAATCCGGTCTACCATCTCGTCAACGACTTCCTGTGGTGGGAAAGTTTTCACGAAGATGGCTACGCTCATATAGGAAGGACGTCTGGGATCGGCGGACCTGGCTGCGGCGATGTTCTCGTTGGCCAACTGGACGGCCTTCTCGCAATTGTCCCGTGTCCATCCAGTCGGATCGGTAGCGAAATCTTGCTCTTGAAGCCGCCTCAATATGGGCTCCAGGAAGGCTTCCTGACTGCTCCGAACGGCCTTTATTGCAGCTTTCTGCGCAATCTCGAAGTTCTCTTCCGTGTCGAGGAAATGGTTGCCCGACGCGTCAGCGAACCACCCTGGAGTGCGCCAAGGCCTGACAGCCTTCTTGTGATCGGCTTCCGTGGTGACGGGGATCGTATTCTTTTCCCACCAGGATGCGTGAACAATCTCCATTGCCACCTTATCAGCCACTCTCGTGCCAATCGCGGTGCACGCTGTCTCGCCGGTCAAGAACGCAAAGAGTTGAAGATAGAAGTTTTTGGCGTCTTGCTCGGTGTCGATAACAATCGCTTTAGTTGTGTCGGCGGCAGCCATAGTCGGCTCTTCCTCTTGTTACCAAGCTGACGAAGATTCTACGGGATTCGCGAGTCCTTGCCAGTTAGATAGTCTTTATTGAGCTAAACAGCAAGCCCAGGCCAATCTTGCAGCTTACTGACGGCGGCGCGGACGGCGAAACACCGACAAACGCGCAGCTCTGCCATTTGGTCCGTGTGTACAATATCGCTCGATTTTACCACAGATGAGGTTTCGGTTCAAAACTCTTGAAGTAGGCGAAATCCACGTCAACAATGCCCGTGACATCAAAAGGAATTCCGTAATGAGCGCAATGAATAGCCTTCGAAATTATCTCGTTTCAAATAGCCTTGAGGCCAAGGACTTTACGATCAAGGCAACGGTTGAGATGCAGAAGGCGTACTCGAAAGGTATCCTGGACTATTACGAACCAGAGATCATCACAATCGAGCTGACCGATGGCATGACGACCCATGTGATCGCACCATCGAAGGCTTTCGATGAAGTTGCTCGCGCGGTGCACGATTCCGCAGAAATGCCATTTCACTCTCGGTCGGAACCGAGAGGCTCCGAGCATTCGTTCCCAAGCACTCAAGTCCATTTGCCTCTCGATCTGACCATCCGGCGCGCGGAAGCTGAGCGGGAATTGCAAGACGCCATGCACGACGACACCGAAGGGAGCGAGCAACGTTTCGAGGACGCGCGATGGAAGGTATTTGCTCTAACGGACGTGTTCGCAACGAATCCTTGCTCCAGGGAATTCTTTGACGCGGTGAGCCTGGAAAAGGAGCGTCTCAATGATCGGTCTTGCTTCCGCGACTTCTACCAAGCCTGGAACGATGCAGACGAAAGCACTGTCGTAAACGATGAGATTTCGCACAATGTCCGCGAGTTGGTCGAAAAAGCCGCCGAACAATTCCTTGTAATGGACGAGACAGGTGATGAGGCAAAGAAGGCGATCTATGGCAGCTTCAAGGTTCATCCTCGGCACCGGCCATTGTTCGATGCGGTCGTAGACGGCATCGTTGGTGCCAGAAACCGTACCTTCAGCCGCTAGGAGCCACCATGTCATTTGATAAGAAACAGAACCCCGATTTTTGGGAGCAGCTTGGCGCAACGTCCTACTACAGGCCGCTGTCACCAAAGACCGTCGATCAGTATTTCTCGGGCGAAGTCGATGACGTATTCATCAGCCGCGACCATGGCAAATGGTGGGTGAAAATCGATGGTGTTGTCGGTGAAGACCCGTATGAAACGCTGGAAGCCGCGAAAGCTGCAGGTGACGCTGTCGTCGACAAGAGCGACAACGAGATGACCGATACGATGCTGGCCAACCTCGACCTATCAAAGGACGAATGGAAGCTGGAGATCGTTCACGGGCTTCCAGTTATCACGTCATTGACGAATGATGATTTTGTGCTCACTGCCGGTGAAACCAGCCCACGTTGGTCGCTCCTCCATGGCAATGACTTCATCATCGAGACCGATGATTTCAACGCAGCGATATCCAGGGCAAAAGACCTCCTCCAACGCCCAGCACCATCGCTTTAAGGATCAGCTGATTATCATCCGAAGAAGCCCCATCCATGGAACGTGGGCTTCGCGACCGCCTCCAAAGGCTCCGGTTCCGGGGCCTTTTTGGTTTCCGAAGCAGCGGGCTTCATTGAGGCTTCGATTTGATCGCGGAGTTGCTGCGGGATTTCGATGCCAGCGTTCGTTGGAGCGGGATCGTACCAAGCTGTTGAATATCGCCTTGCCGGTGCAGCAGGCGGCGTTTCCCGAAGATGCTTGTCACCAAGCGCAGTTAGATGGGCGACCTGGATATGCCTGACCCTCATTGCGGCTTTCGAAAACTTCATCGCACGCCCTTGTCGGTTGTCTGATCGAATCTTTCTTTGTCATCAAACACGCCGCAGGTTAACAACGGATGTCGAGATTGCAAGAAGAACGTATGACCAACTTTTGTCAGGACGGTTACATGCGATATGTCGCATCTTCTTCGGCGGCATCTGGGCCTGACTCGGCCAGCCACTCCTTGCTCTGCCGTTCGTGCTCCTCGGTCCATTCAAACTCATACGGCTCGTAATCCTCGGGATCGACGGCCCCGGGAGAATTTTCGATAGTCATAGCATGGTTATAGGATGCAATTGCTCGATCCCAACGTTCCTGACTGACATGGTCAGGACGCTCTTCACCACGGTCGATCAGTTCATGTAGGGTTGGCGGAAGGGGCAGGGTATGGAGATCGAAGCCATTTCTCGCCAACGAAAGCTGGACACCTTCCCGCATCGCAATGTCGCCAGGAAAGGGATAGCCGATTTGTTTTCCTGCTTGCATATCCCTGATCTGCTCGATGATTTGCTCGACCATGGCGGCTGGAGCTTTATCGTCCGGGCGAGGAAAGCGTCCTTGAGCCGCGAGTAAATGCACCTTCGCCTCCCAAGCGAGCATGTTGAAATGCTCCGAAGCTCCAGCCCATAGCGGGATTTCACTCTGAGCGGAATTATCTGACGCAATACGCTCAAGCTGGTCGCGATTAAGATGTCGTGGCACCGCTTTGATCAGGTGAACGATGGTGTCGAGAACGACGAGGTCTGTGTGGCTTTTTATCGACATTTGGCATAGTCCAATGGGAGCATCTACATGACGTTGGCGTCATTAAATGCATGCCACCACGGGGCAGCACCGGCTTAGCCCAGCACGTTGTCGGGTGCGAACGCTAAGCGTGCCCCCACTTTCTCCGGAAGGTTCGCACCGCGCCTGATGGACTGTGTTGTCAAAGAAAACTAAAATGACACCGCCGCGAGATCGGCGGCTTAATCATTAGAAGTTAGCGCTGATGATGAAACCTCTAAACACGAAGGGCGCTTCCTCGTTTATGCCGCCCCAATCACGCAGGTTTTGAGGCCGGTTCAACCAGCCGCACACCCTTGATCACAATCTTCTCACCATGATCCGAGCGATATCTTCTTAATTTCTTGATTTCAACTTACGCCAATAAACAAGAAATCCTTCAAGCAAATAATGTTGACATTTGGAAGCGCTAACGATACCAGACTCCGATAACCTGGAGGGCAACTTGAAGAACGACTTCATCAATGACGACGCCGCTGAAATGCACTCGATCCTGCGTTCCGCGTCCTGCATCAAGCGCTATGATTCCATCAGCCATCAGCTGCTAAGCGAACTGCTGGTCGCTATCGCCACGGAAGGCGAGGTCGTCGGGGGCAACAATCGGGGCAGCGACGTGCTTTCGCCGAAATACGGGAAGATCGAAGTCAAATCGCGCATTCTCGGCACTGACGGGCCGTTCCCCAGGGTTTCGCTCAAGCCGCACAATATCGAAAAGGCCGATTGGTTCGTCGGCATTCGCTGGACCAGAGACTTCCAGTTCCACGAAGCCTGGATGCTCCCGAAGAGTGCGGCATCTACGCTCCACGCGGCCAGAAAACAGGGCTCCGGACTGGCACACATCACCTGGGAAAGCTGGAAAGCCGGGCCGGGTGCAGTGGACCTTACGTCGAGCATTAGAGCCGCCCTCTCAATTTAACGCGGGCCAATTCAGACAAAACAGTTGACACAAGGAATTTTCAAAGCACAGAATTCCTTGTGCATTAGCTTGGGAATTTCTGATGATTTTACATGTGTTCAACCGGCGCGGCATGTGCGGCGCAATTTCCGCATCTGCGCTCTTGGCGGCGATGCTCTATGCCAGAGGCACCGACATTCTGGTTGAGATCGGCTATATCGTGGCCATAGGTGGCGTGGGAGCAGGATTATTCGGCGGACTTCTCATCGCACTTGGCGACTTCTTTAACTCCAACTTTGCTGCACGCACCGGCCACGCGATCTGTAGCTTCTACACCAAACAACGGATCAGCGTCATCTGGGCTACGCGATGTGTGATCGTCGCCATTACGGCCTCAACCTGGTACTCGACCACGTTTTCGTCGCCAGAATTCTTCGCCGTCCCGTTGATGACGCCGACGCAAGCGGCCGTATTAGCAGTTGCCTCCATTATTGCGAGCATCTGTGCAACTCCGTTCTATCTCTCAAAACTGCCAGAGACCGACCGCGCAGCTATTGCGCCTATCGCCCATGTCCTTGGTTGGTTCGTGGTCAGCATTCTCTGCATTGTCTTGATGACCTCGAAGTGAGCAAACCACCGGCCGAATTCACGGAACAGAAGTCCTGAAAGCCATACCAAAATCTGGAGTATCACATGAACTACGGTCTCTATTTCCTCGGCGCTTCCGTCTTCGCGCTGGCCGGAGCCATCACCTATGCGACAGCAGTTATCCCAGATACCGTCAAGGATGCTCGCTACGTCATCGACCAAGCTCCGGTCGTGATGGATAAGGCCCAGAAAACCATCGACAGCGGCCGGGCAGCAACCGTCGAGCTGAAGGCAGCTTTGCCGACCGTTGAAAGCCTGAAAGCTGCTCTCCCGAGCAGCGAGCAGACCGAGAAGCTCGGTACTACCGCAGGCAAGTTTGGTGCGAATGCCATCAAGGGCTTTGCAGACCGCATTTCCGGTGCATCTGGCGAGAGTTCGGAAGGTAAAGCACAGTGAGTAAGCCTGGCTTCGTCGAGATCGCGCTTGTTCACACCCACTTCTTTGTGGCGAACAAGCGCATTCCTGATTACACCATCAGCAGCTACAGGAACGTCTTCGCCTCTGAAAGTGGCTCCTTCTTCTATGAAGACGGTGACAGCCAGGTAACGATCTCGCATGTGGAACCGGATACTCGGGGTCAAGAACCGGTCTACGAGCAGCATGTCCGACTGCCGGTCAGCCCGGAATATGCAGTCGAACTGGCGCTGGACGCAACACGCAAGGAATTATCGGACGCGACGGATGCAATGATCGTGGAAGCGATGACGCGCCGGTTTGCTCCTCCTGTCTTCAAGGCTTTTCTGGAAGAAAACGGCTGGAAAGATATGGAAGTAGGGCGGCATGACGGGCTCTACGTGTTCGCACACCCGGATTATCCTCCAAGACAAATCATCTACGCCTGCACCACAGACCCGGAACTCGCCAACTACGTATCCGAGGATATTCATGACATGGTCAGAAAGTATGCGGAGATCACGAAGCGGCCGGAACTTGGCGTCCGTTTGGACCTGATCAGACGGGCAACCGTTTACGGCTGAATGCTGGTTGATGGTGGGCCGGTCATCGGCAATGGCTCCAGCGCAAGGAATCTGGTTCCGACACGAGCCGATGGCTGACCTAGCCAGGTCTCGAAAGGGGTCGCAGCGAAAGTTGCGGCCCCTTTTCTTTGCGAGCTTCCGGAGATTGGCGGTTATTAGGCCAGCAAACGTTTCGGGTGATGGTCTGATGGAGCGGTCAAATATTGGAAGTCGCCACCCCAGTTTCCTGGGATCGGCATGTTCCAATGAAACCTCACCAGACCACGAAGGAAATCAACATGCCGAAAGCCAGCCACCACATCTTCAAAGCCTCTGTCACGGTGCAGAGAGGTATCCGGAATATCAAGGACAAGAACGAACTGCGGCGCATGATCTCAACCATCGCCTGTTATCCGGTCGAGCACCCGGAATCCCAGGGATACGAGGTTCTTGCCGAGCCCGCCGTCTATCCAACCGACTATGAACACACCTACGACATCGACATACCGGTGCGTATCCGCCATGCTGGCCTGTTGGTCGAAAGTGCGATTTGCCATCGTCTGATGCGTGGCTTCGAGACCGAAGAGCCGTATGGCGAAGCGGACGCTCTGTTCGACCTGATGATGGAATTGGGCGGTGGACCGCTGCCGGAAGAGATGGGGCTGGAGTTCAAGCTCATCGGTCTGGAAAAGGCACAGCCAGCGCACGCCACTGTCCAGTAACCCGATTAATGAGAGCCGCCGGTTCTATTCCTGGCGGCTCTCACAAAATGACAGAAAAGCTCACACTGCCAGTCTGGTAGAGGCCTTTTCTTCAAGTGACATCTGAACGTCTGACAGCAGCTTCATTGTGTCCGGCTTGCTGGAGCCGCCAAGCTCGCGGGCGACCCTGACGAGTTTTTCCGCAACACCAGCCATCCTCCTAGCTTCTTCTTTGCTGGAGACCTCGAACGCAGCATCTCGGTATTTTGATGCGGAAATTGCCATTGCGTCGACGACATCGCTAGTCTCAAGGCTTTTGAAGAAGTTTCGACAGAAAGCATCCGACCGGCGTTTGGTAAAGTCTCCGAAAATTCCGTTGAACTTCCTGGTCGTCTGTTTCTGGATATCCGCTGCCTTCTCATCCCTGATCTTGATGAGCTGAAGCAAGACGGAATCGAGTTCATGAGAGTCCTGATTGAACGCGGCAGCCACCCGGCGCAGGGCTGGAGCGACGTCCAGAGCCGTCAGTCCGACCATTTCATCCAGCCGGTCCGTCACGGCATTCATCTGCGCAGGAGCCGCTTCATTCCGGCCATCCTGAAACCCCATGACCGCACTGAGCTGAAGGGAGATCAAGGAAGGAAACTCGGGGTGACCAGCCTGCCTCGGCTTGAGCAATTCGTCCCTGTAGGCCTGGGCGAATTGCGAAAAGCCAGTCTCGAAGAGGTCCTTATGACCATCCGACAAGGCTTTCGAAAGGCGATAAATCGCATTATCGAGACTTTCAGTGCGGTCTATGACAGATGCTGCAGCGGTCATAATACAGCCCTCGGTGCTTGGTCCCGTTAGAATGCATCGAAACCGTGCAACAGACGAGTCATTTTACACTAGGGAGGCTTGCTGCTCGTTGAAGTCGTCGGCAACCTGCTCGACCTTTTCCAATGCGGCCAAGGTTTCGGCGCGGTCGATGTGACAGACGTTGATGGAAGCCGTTCTCAGGTAATCTGCCGCTATAATCCAATCGCTCGCTTCATCGGGAGAGGTCTCCTTGGACTTGCGGCAGAATTCAAGAGCGGCGAGGGCCATTGCGTGGGACAGATCGGCATCGGGTACGGCATGGAGATAGTTGCACCCCAGTTCGCGGAGGTGGCGAGCTTTCTTCTTCCTCGAAAACCAAGAGAACAGGCCACGCTTCCTGAGCCGCGCAGTTTCTACAGCGGCGTCTCTCATGATCATCAACTGGCGAAGGACTGCCTCCATGATTTCGGCGCTGTCCAGCCCGTAGAAGGAAAGCTCATGAAGTGACGCCGAGGCCTGCGACATCGTACTGACAGCGGTCTCGTCCACGTCCCGCATGAGGTATTTCAGTCGATTGTCGTCCTCATCATGATCAAGATGGTCGATATAGCCAGCCGCATAGGCTTCCTTAAGTTCAACGATGCTGGGAACTTGCCGGGCAACGACACCCACATCCGCGATCTCGCGACGCATCTCTTCGAATAGCGCTGCATGGATAAGCGTAAAGGAAACCGAGCCTTCTGCGAAAGCGGCACCTGCCAGATAGGCATTCTCGACCGCACGTGAACGTTTCCCATCCCACCCGAAAAGAACATCATCGAACATGCGCGGCCCTCCATTCACTCTTCGATGGTGAACGAAAGACCCATGGGCGGCAATCAGAAGAAGAGACACCGGGTGACGCTGCAGACATGGTGCTGCAAGACGTCGCCAACGACAACCAATCGCGGCTCAAAGGGCCAGCGTATTCGGTTCATCCATCGAGCCGATCCATTCCACAGCTCGCGTGTAGTCATCCTTCGAAATGGGCTGACCAGCTTTCGCGATAACCAGGAAAGCCTCAAGCGCTTCGGCCGTGGTCGCCTGGGCGATCTCAGTCACAACGGTGCGCTTGGACTGGAACCAATGAGGCACCTCGTCCAGCATCCAGTTCATGTATTCGTCACCGACGCCTTTTTCTGCCATACGCTGGAAGAGGGTGCGGCTCGACTGCAGGGTCATGACGCCATAGGAGAGTGCTTCGCCCAACGGCATCCGGTTCCGTCCCCAGGCGTCGGCCGTCGGAACGAAATGGATACGCTTCTCATCCGCATCGATGACGAGCGTTTCACCCGACAAGAAGACGGCCACTTCCTGCTGGGAGTAGGGATGACGGGGATTTGCGGGGGCCTCATCGACGCGTGCCGCCCACACCAGCGTAGAAAGCCGGTTTTGGCCATCCAGGATGACGGTCTTGGTCTCGACCCCATGTTCGACAGGGCCAATACGACCCTTGGAAGGCGGCGTTGCGCCAGAGCGCTCGTCCGGCGTCCAGAGAAGGAAGGTTCCGACGGGGAAACCCTTCTGGATCGAGATCATGAAGTCTTCGACATCTTTCTTCTCCCATACGAAAGGACGTTGGAAGGCGGCGATACCAAAATTGCCGAGAGCGGCGTTCTTTATGTAATGGCCGAGAAATTCGTGATGCTCGTTGATCTTCAAGGAAATGTCCTGTTAGCCGCTCATTTCTGCAGCACGACGCTGCGCTGGAGCGTATTTCGGCTGCTGTATCGCGATCAATATATGAGACGAAAGAAATTCTTTCAAGGAATCGTCCATTTCGCCGATGATCATCCCGTTCTTGCCGTCGAGATGGTAAACAGTTGTCTCCACCTTGTCCCAGTTCATCGAAATCCTGTCGCTGAAATGATCGACCTTGAAGCGGAAATGGAATGTCGGGGCAGGGGGGAGGCGATGCCGCATCTGACTGATGGGCTTTTGCTGAATCGTCACAATTACAAGCTGGGAAATTTTGCCATTGAAGGAGCGCGCATTTCCCGGATCGCAGAGCAGCCGATAATCCGGGCTTTCGGCGTAGTCGATTACCTTAGACGCAAGTTTCGCCATTTCGTCATCGTCGAGACGAAAAGTTTTCATGAGAAGCACCCCCTGTGTTGCGGCGCTTTTTCCCAAATCAGGCGGGGCGTGTCAATGTGATTTTCGGTCACATCCGGAGTGAATTTTTGTGGGTATATATTTGGCAGCCAGTTAATTCGGAAGCCTCAACGCTCGCTCACGAAAGGCGTGAAAAATTCCTTGTTTGAGCGCTCTGCGCTATCAATTCCTTTTGGACAGAAGCAACAAAATCCGCTACAAAACTGGCTAAGAAAAATCGAGACCTGACCATGATTAATTTCGCTGAAGTTCGAGAACGCGCAGGATACAAAATCAGCAGCACCAAAAAGGACGTCGTCGTCACTTCAGCCGCGCTCAAAGAAGAACGAGAGGCTCATCAATCTCCAAATCCTGCGCATTACTTTGATGGCTTCGACGTAGCGCGCGCGACGAAACAGCTCCAGGAGCGTTTGGGCGCGGTCGTCGAAGACTTCCCCAGTGCCAAGGACGATACAGTCCTTTCGTTTCTTCTCGATAGTCGCGGGGGAATGAGGGGATGGCCGCTCGTGGCGTTCGCGGGCGTTACCGGCTGGCTTACGAAGGAGCTTGACGCGCTCGGGATCAAGCACGAAATCCTCAGCCACACCACGAATGAGTGGAAGGCTTCCCCGGAGCATGCAGCGCGTATTCGCGATGAAAGATAAGCGACGGGAACTCACGCCTCACCTGGACGCGTAGGCAGCCTTTTACATGTCATCTGGAAAGAAGTAGACGGCACTGCACCAGACATCGCATTGCAATTCCTCAGCCTGGGTCACACCGGCATCCTGAAGGACAACGTCGACGGCGAGGCAGTCGAATGGGCATATAGCAGGATCGCAGCACGCTCGGAGCCCAATAAACTCCTGTTCACGGTGAAAAGCGGCGGTCTCGATCCTATCAGCCAGGCGACCGAACTCTACAACGGCTCCGACATCAGCCTTCTTCACCGGCACCTGCTCAATACGGTAAACGCCATCAAGGCTGAAGGCGATGTGCAGCTCTCTGCGGTGATTTTGGACAGATACGGCTCGACCACCCTGTTCAACGACCGTGGTGGCGTTAGCGACGACGTTGTGACTGCTGCGTATGATGGCATTTACTCAAGCGCCACTCATGATTGGGACGAGATGACAGATGCGCTTATCGACGCGATCTCCAACTCAATGCGTCGTTCGCTGGAGTTGAAAACCACTAGAACTCCTTCCATGTAACGTTGACGCTGCAGAGAGATTTCCTTTAAAGTCCACTCGACAAGGAGTCTCTCATGGGCATTAAAATTCACAGGGCAACCGGCTATGGAATGCCCTGGAAAACCTTTAAGAAGGTCGCTAAGTTTTCGTCCGAGGCGGATGCCAAAGGTGATTTCTACGAAGTGTTCCGGCAAAAGTTCGACGCCCTGACCAAAGAAGACCTGTTCATGACGAAGGAGGAGCGAAAGCTTCGCCCCGAGCATTCTCCCTATGCGCTGGAGCCACACCTTCTGGCTGAAAGCCTCACGATGGGCGGGCGCTATACCCCCGAATTCGGCCGGGCTGAGGACTTGTACCAGCTGGTCATGAACCCGGACTACATCACTGACATCATCTTCTTCCCGAACATGATGTATGCCAATTCGTGGTATCGCTCCGACAACACCGTCGACTACATGTTTGAATGCTTCGGCAAAGATGCTGATGTCCACGAGTCTCCGGACTTTACCAAATACATTCGGCACGGCGTCTACCCCTACAATAAATTCCTGGTCGACAAAGACGGTCAGCCTCTGTCGTATGACGATTACTGCATGGACTACCAGAACCCGGAGAGTGGCATCCGTGGTGCCGTCCCTCATGAAATCCGCTGGTATCTGACGAAATTCGGATTCCTCGACGAGGCTGGCGTCAATGAATTGCGTCCCGTTATCGCGCAGTGGTGGTGCTAACAGCCATCCAGAGTTGCTGGAGAAACCGTCTCCTAAACCGTGAACCAACTGATTTCGTCCCACCAGAATTGAGATTCTGGGACAGAGGCAGAAATTGCTTCCGCCACTGGATATCCGCGCCCATAATCGAGCCTATGGTTTCAGCGGAGATTTTTCATGCTCGGTGCTTTTGCAGGTGATTTTGTCGGTTCCAGGTTCGAATTCTTTCCGATCAAGTCCCGCGACTTCGAAATGGTCTCAGAAAGCTGCAGGCCAACAGACGACACGATCCTGACAATTGCCGTCGGAGACGCCTTGGTGACCGGCCGTGACATGGGCGAAACGCTGCGCATGTTCGCGCAATCATTCCCGACCTCCTACGGTATGCATTTCCGCGAATGGTTCAATGGACGCCTTGGCAGTTACGAGCCCTACGGTTCATGGGGCAATGGTGCGGCCATGCGCGTATCCACGACTGCCTGGCTCGCGACTTCGTTTGCGGAATGTATGGAATTGGCGGAGAAGTCAGCGGCGATCACGCATAATCATCCAGAAGGCATCCGGGGCGCGAGAGCCGTCGCAGCAGCGATCTATGCAGGCCTCTCCGGCTGGCACCGGGACGATATCAAGCCATTCATCGAGCGCGCTTTCGGCTACGATCTGTCCCGCAATCTTGACGACGTCATGCTCGAATCCAGGTTTGAGTTGAAATCCGAAATCTCAGTCCCGAAAGCGCTGATGTGTGCTTTCCATGCCGAAACCGTAGAAGATGCGATCCGCAACGCCGTCTATCTTGGCGGAGACTGCGACACCGAGGGTGCGATTGCCGGTTCTATCGCGGAAACCTGGTCGAATGTGCCGGAAGATGTCATGGAGGCATTCTGGACGCATATACCCGGGCCGCTTCGAAAAAGAATTCAGGATATTCAGGATAAAATGGCTGCGACAGTTCGCTCACCACTGACGCGTGAAGAGGCAGATGCTGTTGTCGCCTGGGACCCACAGGTGGTCGAGGACTGGAATGCTGCGCTGAAGGCTGCCGAGGAAGAGGCCAATGCCGACGAAATCTCGGCGCGCAAAGGCGAAATCGATAGGCTAAATGCTGAGAGTGATCGGCTCGACGGAATTATTCGTCATAAAAAACTCCCGCAACAACCTACCGGCATTGTTGCGCAGGTAAAACTCCTACTGTCCCGTTTCAGGTGAGCCCTTATAATTCCTTCATGATCCCCTAAATAGGTCGAACGGATTTCCTTTTTGGAAGAAGTTCATGCTGGAAAAATTCAGTCGTCTCGACGACAAGCAATGGGATGTCATTGTCAAAGCCTTGAAAGCGGCTGGGGGAAATTTATCCCGCAACACGCGCGATCACGTTGATGGCATCCTGTTTCTGATGCAGCACGACCTGCCATGGCGTGATCTCGACCCGGCATTCGGGAAGTGGAATTCAGTCTATGTTCGCTTCACTCGCTGGACCGAAAAGGGTGTGCTGGATCAACTGGTAATAGCTTTCCAGAAACTCGGTCTGACCGAACGGTGGAATACGGAATGGGTCGAGTATTCTCGATCCCAGGGCGCAAAAGCCGCCCCGACCCGGCGTGAGATCATTGCCAAGAACGTTGTCGAGGGGAGTTTAGCCCCTCTGAAGGATGTAATTTCAGCCGTGGAGACGCACAACTTCAGCAAGCCGAAGACGACCAAGTACAAATCGACAACCGCTTCAGCTAGCGAGGAAGCGTCGAACCCTGAACAAAAGACTGCATCATCGGCGAAGTCCGCCCACGCCAAGCGTCAGGCCCGCAAACAAAACAGGACCCTGACCGCCATCAGGGAACGGCGCGAGCGGCGACGTCAGTTCGGCTTGCGGCACCTGTAAGGGGAGGTCATCCGTGACCGTAGTGCAACCGGGCACCAGCCTCGCAACCGCAGAACCGGCCACAGTCCATCCCGCTGTCAAAGCAGCGTAAACAGTTCACGGACCGCTCTTCGGCGGCCTGTTGACGATCTTTCAAAGCCTTGTCTATCAATCTAGACATTATACGCATGCTTCGGGTCATTTGCTCGTCCGCTTCCTCAGCCATCATGGCCTCCGTCCACCAGCGACAATGTCGCCGGAAAAAGTCGAGTACAGCAAGTCTGTACTAGATAATGTAATCAGGAACGAGATTGTCTCAGTTGCGAGGCTATTTCATTATCTTATGGTTACCTGCACCCTAACATTCGGCCCGAGGCCCGACAGAACCGAGGCATTCAATTCAATGGAACTCTACATCGGACGTGATTTCAGCAGGCTTGCGCATACCCGCTACCGAAAGGATGGGGTGGAGAGCGGCGAATCGTTTCGAGAGGAACGGGTGGTTCCGGCCCTTGAACAGGCCATCTCTGCCGGTCGCACACTTACGGTCGTCATCGACGTCTCATGCTCTGGCTCTTTCCTGCATGAGGTCTTCGCAAAACTGCCTAATCACGGCTTCAGCCGCCTTCAGGTCAGCCAGCACCTGGTGATGACCGCCAACGAGGCCTATCTCGAACCCTATTCGATCCTGGCTCTTCGTTATCTTCGCGAGGGATATGAGCCGTCTCTCCAGGACAGCACCTCTCCGATGCCGGTCCAATAGCGCAAAAAGGGCTTCCGAAATGGAAGCCCCTTATCGTTTGCACTACCGCTGTACTTATCAGTCTTCCTCTTTCGGCTCAGGCCGTGTGCTGCTCGATCATCTTGACCAGCGCATTCAATTCGAGGTTCGACAACTGTGACCCAAACCGAGCACGGATCGACAAAAGCCCTTCCAGGGTCTCGGTTCGGATGCGTTCTGCTTCTTCCTCGAAGCGCTTTTGTTCCGCCCGCCGTTCCGCCCGATATTTTTCCATCTGCTCTTGGTCCCGAGCGGCTTGCTCCTTCTCTTCGCGCACATGGTTCGCAAGCTCGTCCAGCGTCGGGATCACCGAGTAACCACCCCACCGGACCGTATCTCTGAATTCAATGATCTTATGCGCGGCCTGCTCCAGCGTATACAGCCGCTCCGCCAGTGGATGGAAACGGAAGCCCCAGATTACGACGTCTCCGTAACGACCCTCGTAATCTTTCCCGAGCCGCTCGATCTTGAAGTGCTGCTTGCCGACCCCCAAAGGCATCGAGAGATTGGCGACATGCGCCTCATCGATAAATACCTCGTAACGAGCACGCTCATCGGGATGCGGGATCGGATTGCCGTCCTTGTCATTCCTGAAGCTGTAATCGCGAACCTTGAATGGGATTTCCTGAAACCGAACGGTGCGACCGTCGACGACGTGACTCTCGGCTTTGAATTGCTTCGGCTTTTTCATAAAGAATTCCTTCTGTCGGAGCAGATTGGCGCAACTCAGAAAAAATGTCAACAATTACGAAAAATAATGCCGCCAGCTTTTGACCGGCGGCATCGATTAGACATTCGGGACCGACGGTTATGCCCGTGCGGCAACCCTTGCATTGAACTGGTTGAGGATCGCCTTCAGGTCCGGCGTCAGTGTCGGCACACACCTGTCTACAATTTCGGCCGGGACCCCGAACCGAGCTTCAGCAATCGAACCTGCAATCGCAGCTTGGGTATCACTGTCGTTCCCGAGCGAGACCGCATTGCGGACTGCGTCTTCGAAGGAAATCGCTTCCAGCGCGCAGGTGATGGCCTCAGGAACGCTGTCCTGGCAGGAAACGGCAAAACGTGGGTAGTTCGCCCGGATTTCGTCCACGGATCGGTCGAGGCTATAGCCGGTGAGGCGAACGATTTCCCTGCGGATATCGGCGAACGACACCCCGTCGAGAGCGAGCTTTACCGCAGCTGCGGCAGCAACCGCACCCTGGATGCCTTCAGGGGAGTTGTGAGAGGGCAGGGCGCTCTGCCGGGCGATCTCGATCACTTTATCCAGAGAACCTGCAAGCCAGGCAATGGCACTGACCCGCATTGCCGAGCCGTTGCCCCAGGAGTTGCCCTGAACGCGATTGTCGTCCAGCAGCCACTTCTTGAACATGCCGCCGAACCCGCCTTCGATATGCCGACGGCCATATTCGACGTAACACTCTTCGAATGATCGACCATTGAGCACGGCGTCAGCGACGGCAATGGTCATGACGGTATCGTCAGAGAACCGGCTTCGGTCAGAGAACAGCTCGAAGTCTTTCGTCAACACGAAATCCTTGAACTCAAAAGGCCTTCCAATAACGTCCCCACAAATGGCACCGATCATTCCGTCTCTCCTTGCTGTTACCCACAAGATAGAGTCCTGGAAGGGCTCTACTACTGGTAAGTTTGATTGTCCGATGAAATCCGGTAAATCGTCATGCGAATCGTAACAGGGGAACGCTACCGTTATGGATCAGGAAAAGGCCGCCCAGGTCCAGAGACTGACACAGTTGATCGTCAAACTGCATCGCTCCCAGGCAAAGGAGCTTTCAACCGGAAAATTCTGCAAGGGCCTCAAGGCAATCTACCTTGGCACAAGCATCGAAGAGTTTGAGCAGCACCTGAAAGATTGCGACCGGGCGCTCCAGTCAATCCAGTCCCTCCATCAGGAACGGCAGGCACTGCTGCGTTCATTTATCGACACGAGAAAGCGGACCACCGTCGATTAGAACTTCACGGTCCCGGACTGCAGCAAGGTTTCAGCCACGAAGTCTTTGAAGCCATGTCGAAACTGGCTCCGCAGCTTGAGATCAAGCTTCGCCAGGACGATTGCGCGGACAGACGGCAACTTTTGGATTTTGGGTGTCGAGCGGATTACTGGGTGAGTCTTGGGGCATCTCCAGCCGCATCAGCAGCGATGGATTCAAACGCCTTCAGAAGCTCGTCTGCATCCTTGGCGTCAAAGTACGTCTCCGCACTGGAAGCGCAAGCGCTCAACAATTCCTTGCCGCCCTTTGGCGCATTGAAGGCAATCGAGTAGATTGTGATGCCGAGGGTCTTGGCAGCCGCGCAATGCTGCAGGGTCTTCTTATCCGCGCTGTTCGAGTTGTTCTCGCCGTCTGTCATGAAGACCAGGTATTTCTTGGGCAGCACGACACCATTTTTCAATGTGTGGGTGGTGACCTCCGACAAGGTACCGAGCGCCCGGTATGCTGTCTTGAACGCGTCGGCTGAATTGGTGCCGCCGACTGCTTCGAGATTATCAATATTGGACCGCGAGTTGTCGACGCCCCACGCCAGGGCGGAGTTGGACTCCTGCACATCGGAATAGGCCACGGACCCAAAGCGCATGTACATCTTCTTGGGGTCCGCTTTTTCGAACTTGTCGAACATGGCGTTCGTCGCATTCTTGAGGGCCTCGATCTGTGTGTAGTAGCAGGGGCTTTTCTGCTGGCTGTAAAGCGCGGTAGCGGTCGAGTTGAGCCAATAGTACGTGCATCTGCCCTGGTGTTTCACCTGACTCGTACTCGCCAGCATGGAGCCGGACTTATCTAGCACGAAATACATCGAGAAGGCGTTTTTTAATCCGGAAACGCTCACGCTCGTGGCCGCGACACCGACGGGTTTGTCGGTGACACCAAGAACTTTACTCAGACCACTGTTCTTGTGTATCGCCGTAGCACCAACGTCGACCGTCCACTCTGTGGAGCCATTGAGACTTTGCTTCGACGTGATGGCTATGTCGCTCTCGTAGGTTTGGTATCCCATATTGTGCATGTGCGTCGAAAGGAATTGCGACGCCAGTTGTTCCGCTTCCTGCTTCGAGACTTTTCCTGTACCAAGGGCTGCGGACGCTGCGAGAGATGCAGCATCCGCAGCCGCCTGGAATCCGGTCTTTGTATGAAGCATGGAAGCGACGTCAATAGCGACCCCGCCAGCACCGATCAAAACGGGTGCAAGCAACGCCGACATGATGCCGAAATTTCCGTGTTCGTCTTTCGCCAACTTTCTAAAAACGCGCTCAAATACCTTCACGTCGCCCAACCGCCAGAAAAAAATCATATGTTGACACATATGGTGCAGAACTTACCAAATCCTTTAAATGAAGGATTTACTGGGCGTTTCCTTCCCGAACGTAATGAGCCAGGCTGTATCCCTTTTCCTTGTGTCAAACAAATCTGGAGATTTCCGTGTAGGGAATTAAACATGACGATCCCTCACTTTCAGTTTCGCTGATGTTCCCGGTGTTTTGACGGGTCATGCCTCAAAATAATTGTATTACGATAGTATCTATTTCGCCCACCGGCTGCTTGCTGGCCTGTCTCACGGATCATATGATTTTGACCAAGATAGCTCCTTTAAGATTTCTACAATGTTCAGGAAGTTTCTGACGGTTGCATTCGCGACCCTGTTTTGTGTGAATGCAGCTGCAGCAGATTTCAGCGGCAACCAATATTGGTTCCGCTATAAGGCAGACTATGCGACTTCCGAAGAAAATGCGGAGCACAATAAAGATATCCGGGCGTTCTATGTTGGAGCAGTCGGAGTAGACTTCTCTGAGAAACTCCCAATGAAATCTGAATGGGAACACGATACCTGGGTGCTATCGAAAGGTCGGCTTCCAAACGGTATTAACTTCAACAGCAGCACTCTGGCGTTCGAAGGAACACCTTCTGATAACGCGACCGACGTCGAAGTGGAGTTGACGGGATACAGTGCTAACGGAGACAAAATCGCGTCGGCCGTTGCCTCGTTTGATATACTCAATCTGCCCAACTCTACAACAAAACTTGATCTCTATGCCCATACCGGCACCTATTTCTTCAAGCAATTTGCCGCTCCCTCAGGCGTGGTCATCGACCACTGGAAGCAGTTTTACGCTGCTCCCAAGGGAATAAATATTATCGGGCGCAATTTCGATGGCACTCCGACGGAGGCGACGAACGCTCGCTATTTAATCGAAGGTTTCGATTATTTAGGAAATCCTTTGATCGCATACTATGGCAACTTCATCGTTGAAGATGCGCCGTCATTCCCCTTTATCGCGGATAAAGTTTGGGCAGTCGATAAATATGTCTGGCTTCAGGAAACGGACATTAAAGTCGGCAAACTCAATTACGCTTTGAAAACTGATGCAGACGTGCGGTATTACGTAGACGTCAAAGATGATGGACCGCTCCCCGGATCGCTGCAGGTCACCTCAAATCCCTATGACCGACACATCAAAGGCGTGGTACCCGATAATTGGGACCAGCAAACAATCCGTTACCGCGCCATCGACATTGACGGGAAGGGGGCCACCTCCAATTGGTTCAAGATTGGCACCGCAGGTCCGGTTCCTGTCTGTGGGCCCTACAATGGCGATCCGCCGCCAGCGGACATCATTGGCTGGGTTGATACTCCTCTCAGCTACTTCATTCCGACGAAAGGACAGGGAAAGAAACAGTATGTCGTTACTGCCGGAACGCTGCCCGATGGTGTTACCCTTGATCAGAACACGGGTTACTTCATTGGTACGCCGACGGCAGCTGGAAAGCTGTCCGACGTCATGGTCGAGGTCCACACGATCAATGGGGAGCATGACGATCAGATAACCTGCGGCCCATATTCCTTCAGCATCAACCCTCCGATGGCGCAAGCGGTCGGCTTGACCTATTCGCTCGCACAGGCCGACATCCGTGTGGGCGAAGCATTCAACGGCAGGCTCGTTACGACTGGCAAACTCGTTGATCCCTGGAAAGTTGAAATTGACGATCAGGGCAAGCTTCCACCGGGCATTTCATTTGATCCCGCAACGCTTTCACTGACTGGATCGTCTCTCGTTGCCGGTATCCATCAGCCAAGCTTCACGCTCACGAACGGAGACGGACAGATTGCCCGCAGGACAGTAACAATTGGCATCCATGATCCTTTGTCTCTTGCCTCCGTACCGTCACCTCTTTCGATCAGGCAGTACGATCTGGTTGATAATCTGTACCAAGCCGCTTTCCCGACAGAGCCTGTCACCCCTGTCATCGGCAATCCTCATTTCGAGATCATTGGCGGGCCGCTCCCCGACGGCACTAATGGGCAAGGTCTTCAGATCGATCCGTCACGCGGCATCATCTCTGGGGGCACAACGCTTCCTCCAGAGAACGGTCCTTATGGGCCCTTCCAGATCAAGCTGACCGACGATCACCAAGGGTCTGTCGTAAGCAATCCGTTTTATATCGATGTCCTTCCACGTGATGCGATGGAGTCCCTTTCGACGAACGATTTGACGCTCGTCGTGAACTACGACAACAAGGATCAGCAGCCTTTCTCGGTCAAACAACCGCCGCTCGCCCAAGGTCTTCCTGTTGCATATGCGTTAAGCGGTCCACAATTGCCAGCCGGTCTAGTGTTCGATGCCGCAACCGGGTCCGTTTCCGGAAAGCCCGTCGAAAAGTCCGAAACCGCTGGATACCGCGTTCAGGCTAGCGACACTGCAGGAGGCGCTGCGACCTCTGATGAGTTCAGCATCACGGTTGTTGACCCTCCGTTGCCCGCAGCCGCTGATCTGGCCCCGATCACCGTTAATGTCGGCAGGGATGTTGCGTCTCCCTCCATTCAGTTCAATGAGATCACTCTGGTCGGTGGCGTTGATGCCGTCGTCTACGATGACTATGAACCGAAGATCGATGGGCTTACGTTCTCGCAAGGCATTTTGTCGGGGCAGCCGCTTGAAGAATTCTCCGGGACAGTTCTGTTGCGCTTCCGCGATGGCGCGGGACGAGCTGGTGCAGCCAAGCTCCCTCTCACGGTACTGCCGTATCCAGCGCTAACGACCGACCAATCAACCTATAACGTTCCACGGCTTGCCGATGCAAAACAATTCGGACCCAAAGTCGTCGCGAACAACGGCTTTTACGGAGGCATTACCTGGAGTCTCTCGACAAAGTCTGGCCGGTTGCCGACAGGCATGAAGGTCAATCCTGACACCGGCGTCATCCAGGGCTCGACGACCGACGCAAAGGGAGTCTTCAAAAACATAGTTATTCAAGCTCGTGACAAAGTGACTGGCCTGGAGATCGATGGACCGCCCTTTGTTCTGAACATTGTTGACCGTGTCCCTATGACGCTTACGGCTTCATCGAATACCCTGACCTATCTCCTGGAGGAAAACACTCTCAACAGTGCCGGAAAAACTCCAGCGAATTTCTCTCTGAGCGTCGGAGGCTCTGTCGCCGGTAAAGTGACTTATACTCTGTCGTCACCACCTCCGGGCGTCACAATTAACACTGCCACCGGCCAACTCGCGGGAGTTCCGAACACACTAGGAGACTGGCCAGTAATTGTTATCGCGTCTGATAGCGAGGGGATGACCTCGAATGCCCTACAGCTCAAGATTAAAGCGACTTACAACGGAAGCCCGAAAGTCACTCCAGCAAGCCAGACATTCTTGGTTCGCCAGGGAGAGACATTCAAAACTGCTCCTCTTCGAGTCACCAATTCCGTGGGCTATCCGACCTATACCAGCGTCAGCGTTCCAGCTTCTCTTTCGTTGAATTCATCCACGGGTCTCCTGCAAGGAAAACTGGAAACCCCCGACCTCTATGAGTGGGTGGTCGGCGCTACAGATACAGATGGACGGCTCTCTGTTCCACCTGCGCAATTTAGCGCGACCGTTATTCCTCCGTTGGCACTTTCGCTATCCACCACCAGTTACACAGCTACCCAATATTCTGCCGATGATCCGATCAAAATCCACTTTGAACGGGCGGACAATGCCATCGGGGAAGTGACCTATGCAATCAATGGCACCCTTCCTGGGAAGCCCTACTATCGGATTGGTTCCGCGTTTGTGCACTACACCGATGCGGGCTCGGAGGTTGTGCAGTCGGCCGCCGATTTGCCCGATGACGCTCTCGTTTTCGATTCAGAGTCGATGACTTTGACCGGAGTCCCATCTAAGTCTGGGACCTTCGGCAATCTCTACCTTTTTGCAAGTGACGATCATCAGCTTCAATACCTTGAAGACGATCCAACGCGGGAATCGTTCAATACCGCGATGGCCGGACCGTTCAGCATCAATGTGGCTTCAACTCCGCTGAGTATCGCGTCCAGTCAGAATCCAAAGGGTATCGTCGTGCCTGATGGCAATGCGGATGTTGTTCTGAGCGCTGTCGGGGACGCCTATGGAAAAGGTGTGACCTGGACTGCCGGAGCAAGCACGCTTCCGTCTGGCATTACCTATAAGATCGAAGACGGAGAGGTGCGTTTCTCTGGATACTGGACAAACATCGGCACCTATTCGATCCAGTTCACGGCTACTGACACGCTTGGCCGCACCGCTTCCATTAATCAAACATTCAAGGTTCTGTTCGCTACCGATCCAATTGTCTTGAATGTGGCCGATATCGTTACCAAGGTCGGCTATGCTGTAAAAATGGAATTGCCGTTTGCAACAGCATCTTTGAGCACTTCCAACACGTTTGGAAAGCTTACATTTAGCTCGCCTGATATTGGTCAGCATGCTGGTCTGACGCTCAACCCAACGACCGGCGCAGTCACAGGACAACTGTCCGCCACTCAGGCGTTCACGATCAATCTACGTGTTTCAGATGAGACCAATCGCATAACATCGAAGCCCGTTAACATCTCGGTAATCCCGAACCTGAGACTAGTGTTGCCAACCCAGATCAGCCTGGCTCAAGCCGAAGCCGCCAATGTTGCGACTGACACAAGTTACAATATCGGTAAGGTCACATATCGAAAGGGCTTGGGAACCTGGCCTGCTGGTCTCGACGTAAACAGCACGACCGGAAAAATTGTCGGCAGCGCGGCAGCGCCTACCGGCACCTACGCCGGTCTAACAGTTGTCGGTCGTGACGAGGCAGGTGACGAGCAATCCTCAAACCTTTTCGCCATCAACATCACAAAAAAGCTGACGACGCCGTCTATAGCCAACATCGCAAATCGGACGGTAACGGTTGACACAGTTATGACGGACATCGCGCCGTCGGTCACAAATGGCGCGTCGGGTGATGTCTATGGTCTCGTTGGGGCACTCCCAGCCGGACTGAACTTCAACAGCGCCACAGGAAGGATTTCAGGCACTCCGACAGAGACCGGCATCTTCAAACTGGTCATGCGCATTCGAGACATTAACGGGGACGGCAACCAGACGGCCGAATTCAGAATCAATGTTGTGCCGAAGGACGCCATGGCATTTACGTCACCCGTACCAGGCAGTTCCTATAGTCTTCAAACTGGGGTCGCTACGGAGCCTTTGCCGCTTTCGGTAAAGAATGCCGTCGGTAACGTAACCTACAGCATTGCTTCGAACTCCGTTCCGGTCACGCTCGACACGGCAAACAAAACCCTTAAGATCGGCCCATCGACAACGGCCGTGACGAACGGTGTCGTCCAGGTCGTTGCGACAGACGAGCTTAACCGTCAATCAATCTTGTCGGTCGGCGTGACCGTAGCGAAATTCGAAGTCGTTACTCCTGGGGAGATCACTGTCGAGGTCGGCACGTCCTATTCGGCGACGCCCGTCACCATAAAGGGCGCTTCCGGGGCCGTTACGGTCGCAATGTCGGGACTGCCATCGGGACTAAGCGTCAATGGTGATACCGGAGTTGTTTCGGGAACGCCGACGGCGGCGCAAGGTGCGAACCAGGTGACTGTTACAGCGACAGACCAAAAAACTGGCGCTACAGCAACCGGATCGTTCACGATCTTTATTCGAGATTCTGCCGGTTCACGGTATCGGTTCTGGAGAATGTCCGTGACGACGCTGAATACCGGACTGACCATCCGCACCAACGCCCAACTGTTCAGCTACTTCGGCAATGCGCCTGCAACTCCCACCATAACGAACGTAGGTGACACCTATATCAGTGATCCGGCGGGGTTCGCCAGCGGAGGCGGGTACAATGCACTCATCACGCTTTGTAAATCCGCTGCGTGCAATCAATCGGTTGCGGGCTCCACCTTTGCCTGGCAAATGGATTTTGGCCCAGCTGGAGCAAACCTTGCAGCCTTCAATGTCTGGGAATCTGGCGGTGGGTGGATGAATGATGGCCAACGTCTTATGGCCCCTCAGGTCGCAGGCCTCACTACCTATACGGCACTTCCTAACGTGAAAATGGAGCGTTCCAACGACGGTCAAAATTGGGAACGGGTCTTAGTGACGGGGAGAGATTGGTACGCTGAATGCGTGGGTAGCGGTTACTGTTATCGCAACACTCTTTATCGTCTTTATTACTAATCGCAACCGAAAGCCCGGGCGAAATCAAAGACCTGCTCGGGCTTATGGTTGCGAACCGCAAAAGCGGTGGCTATCTACTCGACGTATCGGATTAATTCCTTTGTGGAGGCCATTGCCGAAGATTTTGACCCTGTCACGGCCGAACCTCAAACTGCGTAGGACAGATTGGCCGATATGTATTCCTCTTACGCTAGACCAAGAAAGACCATGAAGCCGCTGGTGTTGCTGGGAACCTGCAGCGCGCGCCCGCAAACATGCAAGTTTTATCAACCAGGGAGAGTGAAGTGAATAATCGTGATCTGCCAAGCAGCAAGAGGTTCGTACCCTTCTTTGAACTCAGGGCACATTCTTACCAGAAGACGCTTCATGGACGTCTTTTTCAGTTCGATTACCCGATCTTCTCCACCAATCTTTTAGGAGCAAGAGAAGAGAAGGGCCTGTTCATCTCCATTCGAGACGATTCCGACCTTGACGCTTACGTTTTCATCGACCAGGAGACGCTGAAATTCATGATGGACGAGGACGCGGACAATCTGGCTGATCTCCCGGCAGAGAAGATCATCGATTTCGCTACTCGTAACATGTCGATGATGACCAAGCTGGTGATCGATTTGAACAACACGAGCAGAAACAGGGACGAATTCGTATCCGAAATGGAGAGCGTGGAAATTTCCACGGCGAAGGGGCGGGCGGTGCGCATCTACCGGTTCCCGACCGTCGAATATGACAATCATCTCCGACTGACGCGTTGATCCTTGCGCTATTTGCGCTCATGGTTTGGCGAATGACGCAGTGAAGGACCGAAGATGAAAGAGCGCAGACACTCAAAAAAAAGCTGGAAGGGCGTCGAGAAATTTTTCGACCGGGTCCTGGCAGCCTATGCAGCGCGTGGCATCAATCTGGAGATCACGACGCCCTTCAACAAGAATGAAGTCGGTAGCCGCTTTGGGGCGGAAGGCGAGGCCATGACTGATGCTGGCCGGATAACGATCAGCGTTCATGACTGGGTCCACATGTGTTTCGACTTGCCGAAAGCTGCTGTCGGCAAGGTCAATCCATTCAACGAGCATTCCGGCAAATGGAACTTTTACACCGACAGTCATGCCATCGATAATCCCGATTGGCAGGACGACTTTCTGCGCGATCTCGAATGGAACCTGGACAAGATCAACGCGCGGCGTTGGGAAGTCACCCCGAAGCATATCACCGTCGAAGAGATCGCGACCAGACCGATTGAGGACTGGATCGTCGACGAAAAGATGGGAACGCTCTACATTATCGATGGCTTTGATCGCGGCGCGACCGCCAGGTCGGTTATCGAGGAAAGCAACAAGGGTCAGAAGGAAAGCATGATTGCCATGCACACGTCCTGGCTCTCGCGCAAGAGCGACATCGAGGTCTATCAGGCCAAGCTGTCATGGGAAAAGTACAAGACTGACCATCCGCATGAATTTGCCGAACGCGACGAGCCCCGCGCTCTCGGGATGTGATGTTCGGTCAGGCGACCTTGAATGTGCCGTCTGACCAGATGAATGTTTCCTTCGAGATCGGCTTCGGGAACACTCCGATCCTCGACCCGTAATCCCATTTGGGACCGAGAGCCGCCATTGCCTTTTCATCCTGCGATGGCGCGAACATGATCACGTCGCCGGTGACAATCCGGATTGCTGGCGGCGAGCCGAGTTCGCGTTCCTGATCTTCCCAAAACTCTTTCAGCAGGAAAAGAGCTGACGCTGGCGGGTTTTCGCTATCAATCGAACGCACCCCGTTTGGAGATGTTTCAACACGAATATCGCCTGCATCGACGTGATGTTTCAGATTGCTGAGCCCGATATCGTAGAGATCGTTCGGCTGCACATCCATCGCCGCGCACATGATTTCGGTCACTGGCACAGTACCTGCGGGGACCTCGATTACCGGTGAAAGGTAGAGTTCACCAAATTGCCGGAAGGTAATCGGCATCTCGAAAGAAGGCCGCAACTCTCCGTCACGCAGCTTCATGCCCTCTTCCATCAATTTCACCTGCAGATGATCCATCAGCGCCAGCGAAACCTTTGTCGGATCGAAATCTTCGTTTACGAAACCTTGTGGAGGCTCAATTTCCTTCAAGAACCGAGCGCCAGCATTATCCAGAACCTGGATCACTTCGTCTTGAGTGGTCACATGAGGCGCGAATTCGGCGAGGATTGCATCCATCGTAGTCTCGACACGCAGCGAAGGCGAGACATACATCATCTTGCCTCGGAATATGAAAACCCTTCCGGCGCGGCCGATTTCCTTGAGAAGATAATTAAAATACCGCACAATTGTTGAACGATCCTGAAAACACGTTCCATCGATCAATGGCGCTGTTGAGTTGATCACAAAGGTCTGGGCAGCATTCATAACAGGGGTTCTCAATATATTCGCTCGTCGGTTATGACGATGTCACGTTCTAGGACAAACGGTCAGCCGAGGAAATCCCGGAAAACGGGTTTCGGCCGACAAGGTAAACGCCTTGGCCAATCCGCACATTTGATGACAATTTTACGATCCAATGGTGCTGTCTCCAATGCGCAACGGGTGCCGTCAAACGCATGTAACAACGTCCGGTTCGTCACTTATCCCAACAGGACAATGATCTCAAGAGAGAATTCAGTTGAGGGCCGGTGCAACGCTCATCGTTTCCTGGATCGCCTGCATTGCGCTTGCCAATGCTTTCTCTGGCGCGGAACTGCTCCATGGCGTGTAGAGAAGCCCCCAGGTCTCGGCTCCATGATCCTCGACAGCGAATTCACCCGCCATCGCCTGGCGATCTTCGCTTCTCAGCAATTCGGCAAGGCTCGTCAGGCTATCGATACCCAGCTGATGTTGGGCAGCGCGCCCTGGTTCCTGCGTGATCTCGAATACCTGCCTTGCCTCGGAAGTCTCGTCGTCAACATGAACGAACCAGAGCCGATCCTCATGCAGTGTCAGCACGCCGTATTCGTGGATAAAGGGCAGAGCATTCGTGCAGAAAGTGGCTTCGACCTTCAGATCACTGCCGACGAAGGTGTAAAGAATGTCACCCACCGCATCGACATAGACGCGCTCGACGGTCAGCCGATTGTCGCCCACGTTTTTAAGAGCATGCAGTACGGATACATACTCTGCCATCTGCGGCTTCGAGGTGAACTGATCGATCCATTGGGAAATCAGGTCTTGCCTCAAACGAACCTGGTCCGCCGGGCGGTAGGCAAGGGTTTTGAGACGTTGAACATATGTTTCGACACCCCGATCACCGCCAAGGCCAGCCAGGATTTCAGGAGATATCGTGTAGCCCTGCCGGGCGAGTTCTAGCAGATCGAGCATATCGAGTTTCCGGATCAATCTCCCTGGAATGTAGTTCCAGAGAACGCAATGTAGAACCGGACTTAACGGATTTCGGTGACGCTATCGTCTGCGCCGGTGTACTTTTTCCTCTTCTCATAGCGGTTGAGCTTCAAGTAGGAAGCCTTCACGTTCGATCCATCTGCGAGGATCAGAATGAAGGTTTTGCCACCATCTTCCACATCGTGAAACTTCCCGATGCGGCCGTCTTCCATCTGCCATTCGGTGTCCTTCAACTCCTTACGCAAATTCTTGTGCACAAGCCCCGAAATCCTGTTTGCGGAAGAGAATAAATACGGCTTTGCCAAATAGTAGAGCCAGATGCCGATCATCAAGAAAAAGACGAAAAGCCAAAAACGCATTAGTCACTCCAAAGTGGACCTGAGAATATGATGGGAGAGCAGGCCGTCAGCAGCAAGTGAATTAACCGCCAACGGCCACCTTCTGCCTACTCTGCCGCGATAGCCGCTACCAGCTCCGGTTTCGCCTTGACCGGACGGATGATCAGCCTGTCAGAAGCATCATCGACCCGAACCGTTGAATCGTCCATCACCTCGCCAGACAAGATGACTTCAGCCAGCGGGTCTTGCAGATACCTCTGGATCGTTCGCTTCAGGGGACGCGCTCCATAAGCAGGATCGTAGCCGTGCTTTGCCAGCCAGGTAGCCGCACCCTCAGTGACGTCGAGAACGATCTTCCGCTCATCGAGCAGCTTCCTGATCCTGCCAAGCTGGACATCGACAATCTTCGCCATATCCGACCGTTGCAGCCGGTCGAAGAGAAGGATGTCGTCAACGCGGTTAAGGAATTCCGGACGGAAAGCAGCCTTCACTTCGTCCATGACCTGCTCGCGAACGCTTTCAGCCTTCTCGCCGTCCTTCAGGTTGACGAGATATTCAGCGCCCAGATTGGACGTCATGACGATCAGCGTGTTGCGGAAGTCGACCGTGCGGCCCTGACTGTCCGTCAACCGACCGTCATCGAGAACCTGCAGCAAGATGTTGAACACATCCGGATGCGCCTTCTCGATCTCGTCGAACAGGACGATCTGATAGGGACGGCGACGGATGGCTTCCGTCAGGACGCCGCCTTCCTCGTAACCGACATAGCCGGGAGGTGCGCCGATCAAACGGGCAATGGAGTGCTTTTCCATATATTCCGACATGTCGACACGCACCATGGCGGTTTCGTCATCGAACAGGAACTCTGCCAGCGCTTTCGTCAGCTCGGTCTTTCCGACACCAGTCGGACCAAGGAAGATGAACGAGCCAATCGGACGGTTCGGGTCCTGGAGGCCTGCGCGGGAACGGCGGATCGCACGCGACACCGCCTGGATTGCGACGCCTTGGCCAGCAACCCGCTTTGCCAACTCATCTTCCATACGCAGGAGCCTGTCGCGTTCGCCTTCCATCATCTTGTCGACCGGAATACCGGTCCAGCGCGATACGACAGCAGCGACCTGATCCGGGGAAACGGCTTCCTGCTGCAGGACGCCCGAGCCCGATGCCTGCTTTTCCGCTTCCGCAAGCTTGCGCTCCAGTTCCGGAATGACGCCGTAGGTCAGCTCGCCAGCACGCTGGAAGTTGCCGCCGCGCTGTGCCGAGGCAAGTTCATTGCGTGCGGTTTCGATTTCCTTCTTCAGGTTGGCGGCCAGGCCCAGCTGGTTCTTTTCCGACTCCCAGCGAAGGGTCAGGGTGTCAGCCTGCTCCTGGAGATTGGCGATATCCTGCTCGATCTTCTCAAGACGAACGACGGAAGCCCGGTCCGTTTCCTTGCGAAGCGCTTCGCGTTCGATCTTCATCTGCAGAAGCCGACGGTCGATCTCGTCCAGTTCTTCCGGCTTGGAGTCGATCTGCATGCGAAGACGCGAGGAAGCCTCGTCGATCAGGTCGATAGCCTTGTCCGGCAGAAAACGATCCGTGATGTAGCGGTTGGAAAGCGTCGCGGCGACCACGATGGCGGAGTCCGAAATGCGAACCTTGTGGTGCTGCTCGTAACGTTCTTTCAGGCCGCGAAGGATCGAAATCGTATCTTCAACGGTCGGTTCCTCGACAATCACCGTCTGGAAACGACGGGCAAGAGCCGCGTCCTTCTCGACGTGCTTGCGATATTCATCGAGCGTCGTCGCACCGATGCAGTGCAGGGCTCCACGCGCCAGCGCTGGCTTCAGCAGGTTGGAAGCGTCCATGGCTCCATCGGTCTTGCCCGCGCCGACCAGGGTATGCATTTCGTCGATAAACAGGATAATGCCGCCTTCAGAAGCATCGACCTCGGCCAGAACCGCCTTGAGGCGCTCTTCGAACTCTCCACGGAACTTGGCACCGGCGATCAAGGCTCCCATGTCGAGCGCCATCAGCTGCTTGCCCTTGAGACTTTCGGGGACGTCTTCATTGATGATGCGCAAGGCAAGGCCTTCAGCGATGGCGGTCTTGCCGACGCCTGGCTCACCGATCAGGACAGGGTTGTTCTTCGTGCGGCGGGACAAGACCTGCATGGTGCGGCGAATTTCTTCATCGCGGCCGATGACGGGGTCGAGGCGACCGGCTGCAGCATCTGCCGTCAGGTCTCGCGCATATTTCTTCAGGGCGTCGAAGCTGTTTTCAGCATCTTCGCTCGTGACGGTCTTTCCCTTGCGGGTACGCGAGATGACTTCAATCACCTTCTCAACAGAAGCCGCCGAAATGCCGACCTGCATCGGCACGTCCGAAGGCTTTGCCAAGAGGCCGTAAAGCAGGGCGTCGGCAGCGACCAACTGGTCACCCAGTCCTTTCGCGAATTTCTTTGCGGCTTCGATGGCGGCAGCAAGGGGGCCGCTCATATAGAGGCCGGAGCTGCCTTCGACACGCGGGATTTTCTTGAGCTGAACGTCGATTGCCGCGCGCAGGGCAGGGACATCGACACCGGCTTCCTTCAGGATTTGCGTTCCAGTCGCTTTATCGTCCGCAATCAGACCATAAAGCAGGTGAAAAGGAACCCATTGCTGGTGTCCTTCAGCAATCGCCTTTGTCTGTGACTGCTGAAATGCATCGCGGGCTGCATTCGTGTATTGATCAAGATTCATTCGGCCTCCAACGCTCTTCGAGCGCGTATTTTCCTGCAATTAATGTGATGTCGGAGCACAAGGATTTTTAGATGCGCCGCGACAAATTTTCGAAAGCAATTATCAGAAACCAGATCATTTTTTCAATCGAAAAACGTACATAAACGATCTGATTTGCGAGGTTTTCTTGAACTTAACGATGCGTTCACAAGGAAATCGCAAAGGAGTTCTCGTGTGCGGTGCACAAATTTGACACTTTTCCCCGCCAAATTCCTTGCATCGAAGAAAAGCCCTCTTATTCCAACAACGCAATGGCGTGTTCTCAGGGCTACGACTTTCAGGAGTGTCCCTCATGAAAAGGATTCATCTCGTTGTGGCGAGCTGCCTTGTCTTGACCGCTTGTAACCAGACCACCCAACAGCGATTCACCAAGGTATTGCCCGCGCATCACACTGTTCTGCCGTACTCGAAGCAGACCGTGTCAGTTAGCGGCGGATGCTTCCCCACCAAACTTCTCGGTGTCATTGCCCATATCAAGGAACGAACTGGGAGGCAGCCCATTCTAACGTCCGGACACCGTCACGGTGGAAAGACGGGCTCCTATCACCGCAAATGCATGGCGGCGGATATACGCATTCCCGGAATGTCCGACCAGGCGATTATCGAGGTAGCAAGGACCGCGCCCGGAGTCGGCGGCATTGGACGCTATTGCAATGGGATCGTCCATGTCGACGTCGGTCCCAAGCGCACCTGGAGCCATTGCGGCAGAAGCAAGCGTCGCGGTTGAACCTTCGAAGATGTTTTGTGGCCGGTAGTTTCCACAGCTATCATCCCGAGCTATCTTTGAAGGTGGCGACATGAGAGCATCGGAACAAGAGGGGCAGGCCAGAGGTCAAATGGCGCACAAGGTGCGACTGCATTATCGCGCGCTTTTCGACGACAACCCCGACACAGCTTCAGAGGCCGCGTTTTGGCTTGTTTCCAACAGCAACGGCTTCGGGCCAGAGTTCGATGCCTACGAGAGTTTATCGCAGCTCCCGGCAGAAATGACCGAACGCCTTCGGTGGTGCCTTTTTGAAATGCTCTCAAAACAGGGTGTCAACGAACGCATTCGCTTTGAGGCACGGCGGCCGGTGATGGACGACACAGGACTGACCTGTCGGGTCGAGTTTCTTGTTACCGATACGCTTTCTTTCGATCTTGATGGGATACAGTTCAAGCTTCCTGTTGATCAAGACTATGAGGTTCTTGAACACGAAGTGCTTCTTGGCTGTCCGAAGGCGCTGTCGTGTGCGGAGACGTCATTTCAAGGCCGCATAGGGACGAGGATTTTCCGCAAGACGGCGATATTCCGCCTGGCAGACGATTTCGCCGACTCTACGCTCAACTGCGTTTGCGCTTGGCCCGGCGGTCTTTTGAATCGGAAATTATCTTTCATATGAAGTTCGGCGGTTTGTTGTTTTCAACGATGTTTTCCAGACTCGTGTGTCAAATCAGGGAATATATCGATGAGTGCACAGCCTTCGCGTACCGCCGGTCCGGCGATCTCTCACATCTATACGAAGATCGCCGATCATCGCGGTAAGAAGCGCCTCTGGCTTGAGGGTCGGAAGCTTGAGCGTGCACATTTCGTGCCCGGAACGCGATTTTCCTTAACCTGGGACCCCGAAACCTCGAAGGTCGTTATCACGCCGGATGAAGACGGCGCACACAAGGTGTCGCGCAAGGAACGCAACGGCAAGGAAATCCCGATCATAGACGTTCTCGGCAAACAGATCGACGAGATGTTCGGCGAAGGTCTCGCGCGCGCCAAAGTGACCGTCAAGAAGGGGCAGATGACCATCGAAGTCCACCCCGATGACGCGGCGACCAAGGAGCGTTTTGATCGTTTAGTGGATGCCGTGAAGAGTGGAAGGCCAATTACGACAGGCGCGCTCGCTCATGGTGGGGGTGTGATTGACCATGCAATTCACGCTGGGCTCGAAGATTTAGGCATTCAAGCGCGTCTTCAGTTCGCGTGCGAGATGGACGCCGATACGCTCGACCAGTCGGCCAGATGCAATCCTATATGGTCTGATGACAGCATCCTTATCGAAGCACCGATGCAAGAGGTCGACATTGAAGATTTTCCAAAGGTTGATCTTCTGGTAGCGGGCTTGCCATGTGTCGGAGCCTCACGTTCTGGTAAGTCCAAGAACGGCATCACTGCTGCAGAAGAACACCCGACAGCAGGGGCCCTCTTCATTCCCTTCCTGCGTGTAGTGAAGCACTGTAACCCATCAGCGATTGTATTGGAAAATGTGGTTGAGTACGCAAATGAAATTTCTGCGAAGGTGATCCGAGCAACTCTTGAGACATGGGGATACACCATTTACGAGACAACCTTCTCAGGTAACGAGATGGGCGCTCTGGAAAACCGTAAGCGCTGGGCCATGATTGCGGTCTCAAATCAATTCACGGTCGATTTGGAGCGGCTCCTGCCTGTGCGGGAAAAGGAAAAGACCCTCGGCGAAGTGCTCCAGGACGTTGATCCCGACAATGCCATCTGGAAAGACATCAGCTATCTCGTCGCAAAAAACGAGCGGGATGCTGCGGCCAAGAAGGGCTTCAGTCTGAATTGGGTCGACGCCAACTCCGAGAAGGTCGGCACCATCGGTGCCGGTTATGCGAAGAACCGTTCTACGGAACCTCGTATCGCTCACCCGACTAAAGAAAACTGGTCTCGTCTTCTGACCCCGGAAGAACATGCGGCCGTCAAGACGATCCCGCCGGAACTGGTCGAGGGACTGTCCCTGACGCTCGCTCACAAAATTCTGGGCAATTCCTGCATCTGGACGGCTTTCCGCTCGGTCGGCCGTCTCATCGGGGAAACCGTGCTCTCCGAGGTGCAAGAGCAGCAGATCGACGCCATCGCAGAGCGCCAGCTGACGCTCTTCGACCTGCATGACGAACTCAAGCAGGTCGAAGAAGCGCAACATAGCGTTGGAATGCGGCGCTAAACCTTATGGCCCTTGGGAGCATTGCCAAGGGCCAACTTATCAGCCAGTTCCTGAAAGCGACTTGGAATCGCTTTCACAAACGTGGTGTACTCGTCGCCGATCACCTCCTGCAGCTGCCGAATGGCATTAACCTCAGCTGCCGTATCGCAGATCAGCTTGACCGTTCTCATCTGGAGTGAAAAGGGCTGATTATCCTCAGGGTCCAGCTCATCCGTGTATACCTTGCGGTTGATTGCACGGTCCAGCTTGCCCTGCAATTCGCGCACTTGAAGAGATTTGCTGGATACAGAAAGGACGCGCACCGGGTTGGCGTATTCTTGGCCTATGACCATCCCGGCGCTCATCACGATGCGACCGACGATATTTTCGACATCGGAGGGCACGAGGCCTTTGGGGCGAAATTCCAGCATGTCAGAAATCCTTGTTGTTGGGTTCAACCTACAAGGACCCCAGCAAATGTCAACATTTAAATGGCTGGGCCAGCAAGCGTCACATCGAGTGACACAAGAGGCTTGCGCATCACCGATAGAATGTGATCGTTCGCGGCTTCGACTTCATTGAGCCACGCTTCGATCTCGGCTTCATTGGCTTCAAGGATGTCATGGCCATGCAGACGCTCATAAAGGGGTGCGTCCTGCGCCTCCCGATAGAGAGCTTCGGAGATTTCCTGAAGTGCAGCCACCGAAAGCTCATGGACTTCTGCGTTGTTCAGAAGGTCCGATGGTCGCGACCAGCGAACACCTTCCCATTCCGGCGTTGGCACGTGACCTTGCTCGATTGAGTTACGGATTCTCGATCCAACGCCGTTTGCGCGGGCAAAGTTCTGCCCACCGGACGGGAAATCATCATGTTTTCCGAGCATTCCGAGCGTGAGGGTGTCGCCCTCCATTGAGTAAAAGAGGACAACATCCGGATTGCGCGAGATCGAGCAGTGCCAGATACCGCTCAATGATGCCAGGCGCTTGTCATTGAAGACCTTGTCCCTGGCGTTCACCGGCATACGAGACTCCGCCTTCTTCTGGACGAGTTCACGAATGTCGGATCGGATTTTTTCATAGCGCGGCGTTCCCCGAAGTTCCCCCAGGGTTTTCCAATACAGAGATGTGGTCACCACCTTGCTTATGGCCTTCATTTCGCGCCTCCGAGAACGTGAAAGGAATTATGTCAAAATACAGCGCAAAAAAGAAATCTGCAGAAATCATTTTTTGAGAACTCCTTGTTGACGACCAGAACTCCTTATCCTACATAGAGAATATGATGCACACGACGCCCTCCTCCCCCCCATGGTCGTGTGTCGTCGAAAGTCCCTCATTCCCCCAGAGGGCAAACCCTGACCCCCGGTTCGTGTAGTGACGACCGGGGGTATTTTTTGAGAATTCCTTATTTCGCCACATCGGTGCCGCTGCATCGTCATGATCGGCGTCCACGCTCGATTGAACGACAAGCGTGAGGGGCTGAGATGAGTGATTTTTGGATGAGTTTCTGGGCCAAGCCTGTTTCAGCAATAGCCCTTGGGCTTGTTACAGGCTGCATCGCCTACGCGACATTTGGAACCGTAACGTCGGGAGCCGTCGGGTTCGGCACGCCATCCGGACTATGGGTCGGTTACGAGATCATCCGGTTGGGCGGCGCAAATCTTGTCATCGACCTTGTATGCGCAGTGCTTGAGGGAGTTGGAGACCTGGGATAGTCCCAGTTCAGTCGTCCTCGATCAGGAAATCACGGACTGACTGGGCGCTCTCTGTTGTCGAATGATCGATCTTTTCCGCTATCGATGTTTCGAAATCATCAATAACGGCCTGCTGCTTTGCCGCGATGCGATCTGCCGCTGCGGCCATAAGGGCGCGTTTGCCCGATAGGTTTTCCTGGTCAACCATGAATACTCACCTCACTCCAGCGAAATCTGCTCGCTTGCCGCCCATATAGAAGCTTCTCGGGTTATTGTTAGGTACGGCTGGTCGATTTTCAACAACAGCCTTGCCAACCTCAGGATAAGCGGCCACTTTGTGCCATTCGAAGCGGTTCAATAAACTCCTGTCAGACAAACCACTGCTTTCCCGGATTCACTGATGTCGAAAAAGAAATTCACCTATCCTCAACTCGCATTGTGCGACTGGTTGTTCGAAGCAAATGCTCCGGGCCTGCGATTTCTGACGCTCTACCATGGATCGTGGAACAGCAGTCGGCAGGACTTCACGTTCCACGAAATCACGGAAAAGGACGAGAACGGCCTATGGATCGACCGCGTCCTGGGCAATTCATCTGGAATGAGCACAACCGACGAGGACAGACAGTTCATGATCGACCTCACTCGCCGTCTGGGTGGGTCGCTCGCGATTGACTGCCAGAGCCTTTGTAACGAAGGCATCCTGACAAGGCGCAACTACCTTTCAGGCGGAGCGTCCGTTGACGAGTTCTCGAAGAAGTTCGTGAAATTCGAACTGCACCACAACACGTCACTCATTCGCAGAACGGCAACAGGCCGCGATTGGTGGATAGAGCAGGGCAAAGCTCTTTACGAGGCTGAGCATCAGAAGCGGTTGGCAAAGCGGAAGGACGCGGAACGCACCATCGTCATCGGAGCGTGGATGACGATTACGGCGACGCTTCCAGAGCGCCTGACAAAGAACCTCCCCGAAGACATGAAGCTTCCGACACCGAAGCGGAAGGTTTTTCGACCATTTGCCACCGCGACAGTACAAAGCCAGAGCGAGAAGCGTATCGGCGTGACGAATATTCAGATGTTCGACGACTGGGAAAAGCATCGCTACTATTCCTCGGCTGGTCTAGACATCAAGTGGCCGATCCTGGGCAGGGAACCCAATTTCTTCATCTCGCCCGAAAATCTGATGGTGGACCACGCTGACAACTATATCGGCAGCAAGCTGCATAACCTCCACAGCGAGGAAGAACTGGATTTTTCCGCCAGAGCAACCGACCACATGTCAAAGATCGTTCCTCTAATGCTGTCCATGCACTTGGCACTGGATCAGCAAAAAGCGGGCTTAGAGGACATGACGAGAGAAATGATCCAGAATTTCACCGGAAACGGACCCGGGAAGCTTGCCCCCTGATGGCTGTTTACGTCGACAGCGGCCGATGGAAGTTTCGTGGCATGATCATGTGCCACATGCTGGCGGACACCGAAATCGAGCTGCACGCGATGGCAGCCCTGATCGGCTGTAAACGGGAATGGTATCAGTGGCACGCCAGCACGCCGCATTACGACCTGCCGCTCTTCAGACGGCAGGAAGCGATCAAAGCTGGCGCGATTGAAATTGATCGAAAGCAGACTGTTGCGCTTATCAGACGCATCCGCACCGGCCAGGCCCGCTTTTTCGCAGTCAGCGATGAAGGCCTGAAGATTGAGAATTCCTTATCGGTTGACTGATTTCAGAGTTTTTCAAGGAATTACTCCGGAAACTCCTTGCGAAAATAATTCCAGCCCGATATGGAATTATTCAGTGAATGAAAGGAATTCTCCCATGAAGCGTTTCGCAATCCTCGCAGCTGGTGCTGTTCTCCTGTCGGCTCAATCCGCCATGGCTGATACCTGCTTCGTCGAGGAAATGAGCCCGTCTCTCAAGACCTTCAGCTTCGACAATGTCGACAAGAATTTTCGTGAAGTGGTGCGCAATCGCCTCATCGTGATCGCAGGCGTCCAGGCCAAGAACTCTGCATGGCCCCGCTCGGCTCCGAGTGCGACCGTGACGTGCTTCAATGCCGTCGACAGCGCGCCGACCCTGCTGCAGAAACTCGAAGTTTACCGCGACTCCCGCTCTAATGAGTTCAAGGTCCGCGAAACCGGCCTCTGATCCAGATGATCAACGCAGCTCCAGAGTCGAGGCTTATACTGGATGGGTGCCGGTCCTGTTCTTCGAGCTTGTGTTCGTTTACCGTTAGCGTCATCACCTGACATAGCTTTCGGGCAAAGAAAAACCCCGCTGCAGAGGACAGATTTGCAACGGGGCTCAATGGGGACTCAATTCACGCAGACCCTTTGGTCGACACTCATCCAGGGAAGGAACCTAAGAAGAGGGAATGAAAACCCAGCCAAGGTCTTCATGTCCTTCATAATAGCGCTTTCCAGTGTTTCGGCCCAACGGCTTTCTTTTTACGTTTTTTTGCCTTGCGGCGGCTTTTGTTTCTGAAGATTGCTGCCATCCCTTTGAGAACGACCACTGGTCATTGGCATGACGCTGCGCTACCAAAGAGACAGCAAACATTCATGCGAGGTCAACCATGCCAGCTCCCTATCCGCAGTACGTTTATGATTTCACAGCCGCGCGCGGCGTTGCTATGCACCTTGATGCATCGCTCGCCAAAGCGCTGGTTGAGCACCTCGATGGCCAGGTTTCAGGCAACAATGATCTTGCGAATGATATCGTCAAGGAAGTGGAGTCTATGTACAGCTATATGCTGTCGCAGCCAGGGCTGCCGGATGTAACGCTCAGTGAGGCGGTTGGGAAGTTCAAACCACACGCCGCGCGAGGACTTGTCGCAGCCCTGACACGCGACACGCCTGAACTGTCGCCGAAAGCGAGCGCTCTCCTGCAAACGGTGTCGAAGGTTCACGGCATCAGTTCTCTGGCCGCGAATGAAATGCGAGATGCGTTACTCGTCTGCTCCGTCGCCTATACACTTCCACGGATGACTGCATCGGTGAGCACTGTATCGGACCATGTCATCGCGACATGGGGCGAACTGTCGCCCGATACGCAGCAGGAAATTCGCTCCCTCATCTCGGAAGCAATTAGGACAGGCCGGACAGGCGCGGACGTCGACAAACGCGGCTGGATCGCCGTCCTCGACAACGCCGAGGCGCTCGACACCGCCGCACAGCCCAGCTTCTAACGTCGCCTCGCCTGTCCATGTAGTTTTCCGGCTATGCAAAGGAATTAAAATCGGTCAGCCTTTCAAGAAGTATTCCTTTTGAGAGGCTGATATGTCCGGAAAAAACCGTGTTCTGGTCGTCGATGACGATGCCGAAATCCTGTCCATGTTGTCGACGTTTCTGGAGAACCAAGGCTTCGACGTAGAACGCGCAGAGGACCTGGCTCAGTTTCGCGAAGTCATGGCGCGGTCCGAGATTGACATCATCATTCTCGACAAAATGCTTCCCGATGGGTCCGGCACCGATGCCTGCCGCGACCTTCGTGTCAGCGGAAACAAGACGCCAGTCATCATGGCGACTGCCGTCACCGAAGAGATCGACAGGATCATCGCTCTTGAGGTCGGTGCCGACGACTACATCAGCAAGCCCTACAATCCTCGCGAACTCGTCGCACGCGTGAAGGCGATCCTGCGGCGCGTCAAGGACAGCCAGGAGCCAACGCCGGATGCATCACTCAGCGTCTATCTCTTCGAAGATTTCCGTCTCGACAATGCCGCCCGCATGGTCACGTCACCGAAGGGCGAAAAGCTTGAGCTGACCAGCGCCGAATTCGACGTTCTGCGCACCTTTATGGAACGGCCCAATCGCACGATCACGCGTGTCGAAATCATCGAAAACACCCACAATCGCATGGCCAACGATCCTTTCGACCGCTCGGTGGATGTCCTGATCAGCAGACTGCGCAAGAAGCTCGAAGAGGCTGGCGGGCGCGGCGACCTTCTCAAGACAGTGCGAAACAGCGGCTACCAGTTCACCGCTCGCATCCAGCGAGAAGAGTCGCCGCGATGAAATTCCTGCACACGCTTCGGTTCCAGGTCACGATATTGCTGATGATCGCGATGATCGGCATCAGCATCATATCTGTTGCCTCGCACATCACCTACCAGACGATCAAGGAAATGACGTCGGAGGAACTGCAGCCGAGTGTCGTGTTTCGCCACACCAGTGGCGAGCAGAAGGACCCTAAAGAGGAGTCCGCTCTGCGCAACGCTATCGCCGAGGAGTTGTTCAATGCCCAAAAGGGGGTGACGCCACTTTGGGTCATTCTCGTCATTGGCGGATATGTGACCCTGATTTTTGTTTGCGCTTCCTTCGTCGCCATCGTCGTCGGCAACATGATCGCCCGGCCGTTGTCGATCCTTGGTCGGGCAATTGACTCCGTGGACCCGCGCGATGTCATTCCCATGCTCAAGGAGGATGGCATCTACGAGGACCGCGAAACGATCAAGCTGATCAACAAGCTCTCGGAAAAGGTAAAGCTGGCCATGGAAAGCCGTATGCGGCTCGTCGCTGCGGCCGGTCATGACCTGCGCACACCTCTGACCCGTATGCGGCTGCGCTGCGAGTTCATTGAAGACGACAAGCAGCGCTCGATCTGGATGCGCGACGTGGACGAGCTTACGAATATTGCCAATGACGCGATCACGCTTGTGAAGGAAGAGGTCAATCCGGAAGGAAAGGCCAAGCTGCGCCTCGACGATATCGTGAAAGAGACGGTGCAGGACCTGCAGATCATCGGTCACGACATCAAGCTCGTCCGGTCTGTTCCTTGCGAGGTCTTTGGGAAAGCCCTTTCCCTCAAGCGGGCACTGAGCAACCTTATGGTCAATGCCGCGACACATGGCCTTGGTGCCCAGGTCGCGATTCTGGTAGAACAAGATCAAGCAGTCATCCTGATCGTCGATAACGGCCCTGGCATTCCTGCGAACATGATTGACCGGGCGTTCGAACCGTTCTTCCGGGCGAACATCGCCAGGCAAAAGCACTCCGCCGGAGCGGGCCTTGGGCTTGCTATCGTCAAAGAGATCATCACCGCCCATTCCGGCACGGTTACCTTGGCAAACCGCTCGTCCAAGGGCCTTATCCAGCGGGTCACTCTTCCACTCGCAGGTTAAGTCCGGAGCCCACCATCCTTGCTTGTTCTTTTCACAATAATCCTGAAGGGTGAAGCTTCATATTCTGGATGCAGGCTATTATGGCAGTTTTCGAATTTCCGGTCCCTTACACCGCGACGCTCAAATTCAACGAGAAACCAAGAAAGTACAACGTTCTCGGCTCATTAAGGGCGGACCTTGAAGAACTTTCGATGCAGGACCTGACGCCGGTCGCAAGCTGGCAGGCCGCAAATTATGGGGACACCAGGCCTCTTGGCCCATCTGGGGAATGCTACTGGCACAACGGACGGTTCCTGTCGCCGATACTTGTTTCTCCCCATGCAGATACGGAACCGGATTTCCTCCCGCTCCGCCCCATCGATGTCCGCCGGACAATGCTGACCAGAGACCATGTCTTCACATACGACGAAACATTTTTCCGGAACTCGCAGCCGAGCGGCTACGACCACGACCTTTTCCACGAGACGTTCGCAAACGACAGCTGGCGGCCGGATAACCTGCCAAACGGCGAGCATGTCGAGGACACGTTTGCGCTAAAGTCACATTCGGCAAGGGAATTTATTCGCAGCCTCGTCCTAGTGGATGGCAACCTGTTCCAGATCACAGCGGAACCGGTCCTTGGGTGCATCTACAGCTCAGAGAATGAAGCTGTCTCGATCCACATCAGGACGGTCGACAAATTCCATGAGGATTGGGAAGTGTTCCGACTGGACCGGCTCGACGATGCCATAGCCTATGCCGAGGACCGCTGGCCCAATAAACGCATTCGGTTCGTTGGTGGTCAACCCACAGTACACGACGATAGCCACCTGTCATTCGATGACGAAGCCTACAGCCTCATCTATTCTGCGCGCGCGATCATCGATGAAGTCCTGCTCATCCTGCCCAACCTCCCGAAAGAGGTCGGGATGAATATCGTCAGGCTGAACCATGTCGTGCCAAAGTTTGAAGAAGGCAGACCCGATCTTCCGGATACTGAAACACTCGAAGACATCGCAGTCAAACTTTCAGGAATCAAAGCGGCTCTGAAGTCCCATGACAAAGCCCGGCTTGACGCCGCAGTCGAGCGCTGGAACCTCAGACCAAACCTATCGACGTTCACATTCCGGTGAAAATCCCGCAGACGAAAGGGCATCGCAACCCACTACGGATGCGATGCCCTTCTCATGTGAGACCGAAATCAGGCGCGAGTGAGGGGTCACGCAGCCTTCAGATAAGGCTCACTTACGCTGACAGGCACGCGCGCGGTCTCGATGACATGCACCGCTGCGCTACGAGCAGCGGCAACACGGGAAAGGGAACCAGTCGATGTCAGACCACCCTTCGAATGAATTGCGGTAACGAGGTCAAAACGCGTCAGGCCGATGTCACGCAGCAGGGCGTCGCTCATCGTCATCATCTCTGCGAACTGGCGGCGGTCACGACGGCGTTTGATCAAAAAACGGGCAGGCGTCAAAACGAAACGAGAGAAAAGGGATTGAGAGGCCGCTTCGTGCGACATGATTGAAACTCCAACAAAACAAAGGATTTCAACCATGTTGGTGCAGGTCTTGATGGGCAACAACGGCAAATGCCGCATGTTTGCTATGCAGCATTTGCACGCCTTTTAATCGTCGGCGCTATCAATTCGCCTTATTTCTGCTCAGATCATTTTTGGAAAGTCGCATATCGATGCGAGTTTGTCGCCTTAAGGCATCTGAGCGAACCTCATCCACCTTCGTCTCCGCCACCTGACGCGAGTAATGTGCCGCATTCGGCCGATCCAGCCAGCTCGACCGTTCTAATTATGACCTGGGCATCCTGCTCGCTTTTCTTGAATACCCGCACCAGCGCCTGACGCAGGAACTCCGAGTCAAGGCTCTCGGTCTTGTGGATCGACACGCGAATTTCGCCCGGGCGTCTACCTCGCTCACTTGCAGTCACCGTTCACCTCCAGTCCCTCAGAAGTAACTTGACCAGCGCTCATCTGAGGTAGAAAAATTCCGCATCTGTTTCAAAATTTAGCAACGAATGGTAGTTGGATTAAGGCGTCGCGCCGGGTCAGACTGCGAAATCCAGAGCTATCGGAGCCTACGCATGCGCCTCAGACTTCCCATCGACTACACAATCACCGCCGCCTTACGCGCCAATAGCCTCGGAAAGAAATACGCTGTCATAGAAGCGGTAGAAGTGAACATACAGGAGATCGACCGCGACGATTTCCCGATGGCAGTTTCCTGGCAGCAGAAGTCGCTTCCGTGGGATGAGCCGGTTGGGAGGCGTCACACGTGCTTCATAGCAGGAGATCACTGGCGACCGCTTGGCTCCGTGGGTGGCGATCAGGTTCGATTTAGCGACGATGCCATTGCGAATCAGGCTGCGATCAACAACCTCCTGCCGAAGGGTCTTAAGCGCAACAGCCGCATCCTGGAAGCTGCGTCGGACGAGAAGAGGTCCATAACCCTGCAGGGTGAAAGTCTTCCGATCCTCGACGCCGAAAAAATCGCGAACGTCGAGCTTGATAGTCTCGACCTCAGCAATCAATTCCAGGCCCGGTTCGAGTTGCACCGGAAAGCCAGCGATCTGCTCCTCTGCGACGGCGTTCTTTATCACCGTGTTGGAGAACCCGTCCTTACCGCAAACCTGACAAGCGAACACCGGCCGCCGGACACGCTCACCCTTACAGTGGGCGATACAACCGGCTCCTACGCCAACAACGCCCGTGAAAGGCAGTTGCCGCTCTACACGCACAGGATCGACCGGCTGGACGATTTCCGCACCGTATTCGACGACAGGAAGCCCACAGGAAATTACGAGGTGTATGATCTCATTGAGGATATCGAGGTCTACAGACCCGACGTACTGCGCTTTGAAGATGACATGGAATGTCTCGACAGCTTGCTGGCCGAGGTGCGGAGCGGCTTAAGCGCGCTACCAAATCAAACCTTCATCCAGGATGCGGTCGAATTGCATCGGCGGGTCAGTCGCAAACTGAAGGGTTCTGAAAAAGTCGAACTTCTGTCGGAGCTTGCTGACCACCCGACGCTTTTCAAAGGTTCGATATACGCCGATCTCAAGTCAAGAATTGACCTGGTGAACGACCGCTGGCGTTTCCGCCCGATCACAAAATTGAGCATGTAAGCGCGGCGATTGGCTTACAGGTCCGGGTTAGACTGCTCGTTTTTCCCCATCATGAGTAGGACGAGCATTCACTATCCTGATACATCCAGGACCGTGGACAATTAGGAACGGGCAGCAGCGTTCCGTGCAGCGGCAGCCTTCAGTTCCTCGATGGAGCGACCGGTCGACGCAGCAACGATTTCGTAAAACGCCTCGACCTTGTTGTTGGTCTGGAAAGAGACGCCACGGTCGCCCTGTTGGAGGTTGAAGCCGAGCGGTGCGAGACGGCTCTGACCGCCAATGGTTTCGACCTTGCAGATCGTGTTGATGCCGTAGATCATGCGCGGCTCGTGGCTGATCTTGCGATCCTTCAACGAGAAGATTTCGCCGGTCTTCGTCTTGCCGGTGAGATCGATATCGGCATCGAAGGTCGACATGAAAATCTCGTTCAGATGAACACGGTCGCCATCGCGCCCCAGGACGACGTGGCCGATCTTGCACGAACCGAGATACGGTGCCGAGCGCAGGGGAGTACCCTGAAGCTTCTGCGGCGACTGCAGCTTGTTGCCTTCGGGCAGCTTGCTGATAAACATATCACGTGCCTGAGCGCCGATGATCGGAAGGTTCTGCGCGGTTATCTTCAGAATTTCTTCGGGGGAAAGCTTACGCAGCATTTCCTCCGTCAGCATGATGAGCTTCGCTGCCGAAGGGGCGGAATCACCGAGCCAACGGTCAAGGCGGGAAGAGCCACCGCTCTGCTGCGCAGCTGCAGCCATCATTGCCGGGGACCGATTTGCGTTGTTCATTACCTGGGCCTGCATCATTTAATCCTCGTTGTGTCGGACTTTACCCGTTCACTCAGCTCGTAATGTTGACATTATCAACGGTCGGAATTTATGTCAACATTATTCTGATTATCTTTTGTTGCCGAACGGGACGCTTTCGAGCCCCGAAAGGGAATTAATAGTCTTGCCCTTGTTTTTCTTATCCATGGACAGGAGTTCTGAAAAACTGCGGCCCGTGCTGATCGCAGCGATTGCGTAGGTGGCGAGTGCCTCGTCCTTGGTCTGATAGTAGACGCCTGAATCACCAAAACGCCTGTCGAAATTCAGGCGGCGGCCATAGCGATCCGCGATGATGCCGATGCCGAAGAACTTCGGACCGGCTTCGAGCGCGGCTTCCGAGGACGGGTAATTGTAGAAGTGCTTGCCTTGCGTGGTAATCTTGGCGTCGAAATTCGTGACATAGAATTCCGCCATCGAAAGAAACTGGCCCTCTGGACCAACACGGCCAATAGGAACCCGGCCAATTCGGCAGGTGCCAAGATATGGGGTATTCTTCAGCAGTTCCGCCAGAACAGCGTGCTCCATCCGATGACCATGCGGCAATGCTCGGGCGATCTTGTCATGCATCTGAGTCCCTGCATCACGCAGGATACCGAGCGTCTTTTCCGCCAGCTCACGCTCCGATTCAGTCTTCTTGACCGCCGGTTCCCGCAGTTCCTGGATCGTCCGCTGACCGTCAAACCAGTCAACATATTTCGGCGTGACAACCGTCGTGCCCGGTGGCGGAGGCATGCCGTTGGCCAAAACCAACGAGGTGCCGGGCCTGGACTGCGAATGCCGCGCCTGCATTGAGACGATTGCATCCGAGAAGTCCCTGCTAGACTGATTCATTTCGAACGTCCTTTCTGTCCGAAAGAAATTGAGTTTCCTATCGTCAAGAATATCACTACGGGGTCAGCCGTGAGGAAGATATGAATTTCACCATTAACATTTTAACGAATGTCGTCTTTTTCGGCAAAATGTCAACATTTCTTCAGACGAATTTCCAGTTTTCCAGCTTTCTTTTAATGCGGACGTTTTTCCGAGCGCGCTGTTTCCTTGTCAATCCGTTGTGTCGCAAGCCTTTTGGCGGCAAGAACAGGGGGCCGAAGTCAGCATGTTGACGCAGAGAGTAAGAAGAGAACTCCTGCGTCAGAAATACGGGATTTGATGAAAACCGGATAGCCTCTCGAAGTGTCAACAATCCAGACACTATATCGTTCTTGCGCTTAAACGTTACTTTTGTCACCGCGTAGATAGGCATTTCGTGCATCTCCCCGACACACACAACCAGAAAGTCGCGACCGAAATCGTGCACTATTCGCGGGGAGGGGTTTCCGTTAAGAAAGCTGTCGAGACCGGGATTGAGATCGAAATCGAGACTTGGCAACTGAACCTCGAATAGTTGCACCTCCGGATCGGACAGGAGGGCCTTGATTCGAAGACGCTGAACCTCATTGTGGCTATCTTCCGCCGTAAGCGATGTCATCAGCGGCGTCAATGGCTCCACCAGGTAGGTGTAGGCTCCAGTCTCATCCGCACCCGCGTCTCTGATGTCATTAAGACGATAGGGACCAGCGTCGAGTATTGCGCCAGGTCCATGCTTCTCAGCGGCAGCGTAGATATAGTCCATCTCTGTCCGGTCCTTGTCGGTTTCCTTCGATTGTTGCCCGAGAATGGAAGGCGATCAACGGCCCCTTCTTACATTCAACGTGAACCGGTATTATTCCCGTCACGCGTATGGAGCCGGATAATGCACATTAAGATATCGATTGGGTACAATGCCGACGTCGTCGAAATAGGGAAGCGAAAGCCCGTTGAGACCAATTTCTTTGAGTGGATCGACATTCCCATTGCAAACCCCACTTCCGAGGAAGCACCAATTGCTGTTGCGTGGCGAGAGGAGCAGCCAGTCGTTGGCGACCGCTATCAGGCTAGCTACGATCAAATTCACAAGTACACGGCGTTGGGGGTAACTCCGATTGACGGATTTCAGCACACGCGCTGGTACGAAGGCGCGCACTGGTGGCCGATTCTGCGAAAGGTCGAGGGCGAAGACCGCATTCCACGCGGCAAACGCCTGACCGTTGAAGACTACCAGAAAGAATGGCTCACCGAGATGTCGGGGTATCCACTTGGCAAGGCGGGCGTTTACTACCAAACCGCGAAGAACTTTCCGGACGGAAAACCAATCGATCTCAGCCTTTACCGCACTGTCGAAAACAATACGCGCGAAGACCGAATCCGGCAGTTCGAGGAAGACATCAAACAATTGATCGTTGTCGATGGGATCGTCTATCAGCGCCTGCAGGAGCCGGTCTACGTTGTGGGCATGAACTCTTATGTCAACCACGACAATCAAAGTGTCCTGCGCATCATTCCTAACGATCCAGAGAAGCTTCCAGTCAAGACACAGTTCTGGACGATGGACCGGTTCGAGGAGGCGCATGAATTCGCCATGACAGGTAACTTCAGGAGCGAGCGCTCTAAGCGCGAAAGCCTGAATATCGAGCGCGAAGCGATTGTCTATATCCCGGAATCCTTGAAAACTGACATGGACATCCAGGGAATGGTTGCCGATGGGGAACTAATCCTTCGGTATTGCGAAGATGAGAAAATCAGCAAGTTCTCAGAAATTCAAGCCATCACATACGTGAAGTTCCGGACGGCCTACTCGACATTCCTGGAGGATAAGAATCCGCAACCCCTCTACGAAGCTGCCGTTGCCTATCGTGAGGCAATCGGCAATGGCCACTCAAGCCTGCATGACAGACTGAAAAGCCTGATCGAGCGGCAGGAAATGAGACCTGTAAAGAGCTTCGGAGCCCGGGGATGAACGTTCGCCAGCTTGCCATACCGTTGCCATTCACGGTCGCGGTGCAGAAGACGGCTCGCCACAAGCTTGCTGACGCGACCTATTTCACCGTGGTGGACATTGCCATTCCCGTCTATGACGGCAAAGAGGCACCCGTTGCCGCTCATTTCGACAGCTTTGGTGCGCCTGAAGGCCGCGATCACGTCAGGACGACAGGCGACGGTTTTTTCAGACCGGTGTTCTTTCAACCCATCGAGTTCAATCCGGTTCGGCGGCTGCCACCGATTTTCATGTCTGAAGAAAAGTTCGTGACCAAGACTGCCCAGGTGGATGGCCAGGATTTTCGCCTATTTCCAAAGGACATCGGCTTCATGGCCGCAGATTACAGGAAGGGCGAGGTTGCCGAGTTCGATGCAGATCACGTGTTCAATTACGACAAGCCTGCGCTCAACGCCAAGATTACGGCCGTCCAGGAGGCAGCATGCGACCTCGCGCTGATCGATGGATATCTATACCAGCGGTCTCCCGAACCATACTACAAGGTCAAGGGACCTTCCGAGAGCGAGGACGAACCCAGCGTTTCAGTCGTCGTTGCAGGACAATCCAAGGATCGAAGCGTCGCGTACGAGTTCGCCCTCTCGAATTTTGATGAAGCTTCCGATTACGCTGAACGCATGTTCGGCCAAGCTCTCAAGAACGCCGACGCTGCAGATGTTCTGATCCCCCACGCCTTCTCGCTGGATCGCACCCGGGACGCAGTTCTGGAGCTTCTCGACAAGGCTCTGGACGAGCACGCGCCGTACCTGACTTCTGCTGATCTCGCGACGATGATGGCATGGGGCCACCTTCGTGACGCCGTTCTCCGGGCAGAGCGAAGCAATGACCCCACGACTTTGGACGCGGTCTTCGAGATTCACGCCGAGCGATACACGGCTGCGCCCGAAGCCAAGCCACGCGCCGCCTTCTATCTGAAGCAGGCTCGTGAGCGCTGGTCACTGCGCCCCGTCCACTCCTTCTCCGAACGCACAGCAGGCCTCAAATGAAAACACATAAAATTACGGTTCCGGTCATTTTCTGGTGTGAAGCTGTGAGCGCCACACGGCGAACGAAGCGAGAGCGCTTGAACGGCTACATCCCTCTGGAAGTGGAAATCCCCGAGTATGACACTCAGGAGGCCCCGCTTGCCTGTCGATATCCCGAGGCTTACAAGCCGGAACCGACAACCCCAGTGCGGTTCATCGACGGACGCTTCTACGAGCCTGCACATCAAGGAAGTGCCGGGCAGGGAACGCTGACCTATGTCGCTGCCGAGGATTTCCTCAACAACGCCACGTCTGGCTATAGCACGTCCAACCCCCTTTCCAGGTCTGGAGGACCTGTATCTGAATATCTAAGAGGCGAGTTGGTCCCGTTCACATCAGAGGCTTTCAGGGACTACGACAAGGTCGCGGCCAAGAAATATACCGATGAGATTTCCGAGGCTGCCAAAGGATTGGCTCTGATCGACGGCAAGCTATGGGAGGAAGTCCGGCAACCCGTCTACCAGATCGTCCGGCCGATGCACTACGAGCGCCAGCGCTTTGCCGCGTGGGTGAAGGTCAGTCATCTCGATGATAGTGCGGACAAACGCGAGATCATTCCTCTTTCTGACTGGGAACAGGCTGTCGATACGATCAAGAGCCGGTTTGGCGATGAACTCTCGCCTGAATGGCAGGCTGAGGTGTATCTACACGATGTCTTCACCTTCGACTTCACGGCAAAGCTCGTGCTCGACGACCTGGTCAAGGCAAAGAACGCTCACTATTCCTCGATAGGCAGCGCCGACGAAGAGACGATGATTGCCTGGGTGCGATTCCGTGATGCCGTTGATCGAGCGGTTGCGTCGCCAACGGACGCCTTGATCGATGACGCCATCGACCGGTACGGCAACGACTACCGCAGCAGCCCTCAGCCAAACAAGGATGGCATCTCTTATTTGAATGTTGCACAGGATCGATGGACGATGCGGGTAATTGCACCGTCGTCAGCCCGTTTAGGATAAACAATGCATCAGCAGTCGATTAGAGTCCCGATCATTTTCAAAGCACAGGTCAAAAACGGCAACGAACGGAAATTCCGGGAGGCCTGGTTCGGCGAATGGGTCGATCTCGCGATCAACACGGCTGATTCAACCGAAGCGCCTGTAGCAGCAGAGTGGATGAATAAGGATATTTCGAAGCTGACGCCAGCCTGTGTTCGAGTGCTTGGCGATCAGCTTTACAGCCCTAAGAAAAATCGTCACGGAGAAGACCAGGCGAACCTTTCCACGTTTTCCAGTGACGATGTCAAATACGGCCGAGCACCGGTTGCTAGTGCTTTCGCCAATGCAACCCTTGCAATGGAACGCATGGCCTTTGAAAGCTTCATCAACGGGAGGATGACCACGGGCACCCTGGCGGATCAGAAAGAATATTACGGCGACACGAGAACGGAAGCCTTGGAAAAGGCACAAGCAATCGTTGGTGACTTGCTCGTAATCGATAACCTGCTCTGGGAGAAAACGAACGAGCCCGTCCTGTCCTTGACGGGGGACAATATGCACAGGGATAAGCATGTTGCCTACGAAGTCGAGTTCCCTTCAGGCAACTGGCAATCCCCGGGTCACAAATTCCGCCTCACCGAGTGGGAAGCCATGATCGCATTTGGCGAGCTTCTGATCCCGGCCACGGAGAATGGGGGCAATCGGTGGGTCTTCGACAAAGTCACTGACTTGAAGATACATATCCCGCAGGCGTTCAAGGCAAAGGTCGATCTAGACGCCATGGTGAAGCTGGCTGCGGAGGTCCTGAAATTCAGCAAAGATCAGGTCTTGGACGTTGGCCGCGAGGCGACGACCTTCTGGCACGACGTCAAAGATCAGCTCGAAGAAACAAAATCGACAAGGAGCAATGCTGATCTGGACCTGCTCAAGGAAGTGACGGAACGCCTAATTCTGGCCACCGATAACGATCCTTCAAGCCGGTTTCGTCGCGAGATTGCGGCAATGAGTGACCGCCTCGAAAACCGGATTATTGAGCGGTCCCAACCGGCATTGGGGCGTTAACGCCGATGAGTGATTATCCGGAAGTCGTCGTGCAGATTCCACTGATTTCCCAAGCTGAGGCAAAATACGGCCGAGAGCGCGCCTTTCGGACGGTGTATTACGGCGAATGGGTTCCGTTTTCCCTAAAACAGCTGGGGTCGGACGATGCGCCGGTCTTTGCCCGTTGGGATTACATGGGCGGCTGGTCAGACGCGCGTGAAGTCAAAGGGCGGGAAATCGTGCGCGTGTTCGAGGACCAATTTTACCGACCCTATCGAGGCGACCGTAATCGTCTAGCGAGTCCGCACTACGACACGAGCTGTCTGGAACAATGGGGCGACACCGGCGAGCGCACTACGCCACTCTTTGCCATTGCAGCCCTTGGAGGCGACGACCGGAAGAAAGCTCTAAGCGAATTCGTTAACGGCGAACTCTCTGCACTGTCACCGCAGGACGCCAAGGAAATCCGGGAACACACCTTGGATGCTGAAGCGACACGGCTGAAGACCTTAGGCTCTTCACTGATCATCGTTGATGGTAAGGTCTGGGAACGTTGCAATGAACCGCTGCTGGCGCTGGATTATCATATGGCCATGGGCAACTCCAGCGTCGACGTGGATGTCGTGTTTGGTGGCGAAAGCACTGACAGGGTGGAACTGTTTCGTTTGAACGACCGTGAGGGGCTCCTGGACTTCCTCCGGCTTATCCGCAAGCTCGACAACCCGCACCGCCAGGCACCTATCGTTGATAATGCGGCAAACATTGAAATCGAACTTCCACAAGTCATCTCGGCAGAACCGGAACGCCAAAGTCTTCTCAGAGTCTGCAAGAAGATCATTGCGGGTGCCGAGGACTCGATCCTCGCTCACGGAAAAGCCACAACGAACGCCTGGTTTGATCTTAAGGCCGTGGTTGAGGCGGCTGAAAAGGATCGTGACGTGGAATTGGACGAAGTCCTGGATGTCTTCAGGCACTTCGCTGCCGCACATGCCAAAACCGAACCGCTCGGCAATAACTACTACGAAGATCGCGTGGAACTTTACGCGAACCGCATCGAAAACCGGCCGCTGAAATCCGCCCACAGAAGAACACGATGAGAGGCACCATGACCCACGTAAAGATGAACCTGCCTTTCGAATATAAGGCCGATGTTGTTGCCCCGGGCAAGCGCACGCCTACCACGCGCCGGTTTACGGAGTGGTGCGAGGTCGAAATTGAAGCCGTTTCGAGCGCTGAAGCTCCTATTGCCGCGCGATGGCAGGAGTATCACAAGATAAAACGTGTCGAATATGCACGGGCACTCCGCCACTACAACGACGGATTCTATGCGCCAGCGGACGAATTCTCAATGAGAGGCGTTTTGACAATCGACAACAAAGACGATCCCGCCTGGTTCGCAGAAAAGACCCATCCAATGATCTCGGAAGAGTTGTTGAACGGGATTGCCGCTGCCAAACTGTACGGCGACCCGAAAGCTCACCCTTCCGATTTCCGCCACCAGGAAAATAACCGTCGAGACGAATATTTCCGGTCGTTCAAAAACAATGTCGACCGGCATATCTTCGTCAATGGAGACCTCTGGCAGCGTGTCTACGAACCCATCCTGACAGTGAGTATCTTTCCTGTCGGCAGCAACGATGTAGCGCGGGTCTCAATCCAGCAGTTTCAAGACATCGATCTGTTGGCGAAGCTTGAAAACCAGAACGCCGCCAATTTCTTTCGCTTTTCCTTCGCTGAGATCGATGCGCTGGATGATTTCATTGCCGTGAGGGCGGCTGATTACGATCCAACCTACTTCCAGCGCGAGGATAAGTTCTCCTCATTAGAGGTTTTGCTTCCGGACGCATTTCGCATCGATCTCTGCGCCAAAGATTGCAAGAGCTTCGCCTCTCTCCTGGTGGAGGGGGCTCATAATCTTCATGAGAAGGACACAAGGGCGATTCGATGCTACGCTGATCTCAAAGACGCTTGCGCTGCAGAAATTCAAAACCCGTCGCCAGAAATAAGCGACAGATTGATCACGGCGCTTGCAGGATATGCGGAGTTTGATGGCGATTTCCATAGAGGCATCGCACACGCCCTTGTTGAGCGGCATGCCATGCGCCCAGTTTCATCGATTGGAAACAGGATTTAATAGGAGATCACGGGGATTTCGGGAACGGAGTTCCGCCGATGGGCGAAGGCTGGTTACATTCGGGAATTCTTGCAGATGCCCATCGGCGGTAAAGCCGGGCCACGATATCTTGCAAGAGAGGCCAGAGAATTGGTCGAACGGTGCCGGTCGATGACGAAGGAGCCGACCCAACCCGGAATGCAGTCACTACTAACCTACAGTCGAGCTGCAGGGCTCAACATGGGAGACGTCTTAGTCATGGTTCGAGCAGGCAAGACGCAGCCGTCAGGTATCGATTTATCGAAAGAAGGGCTGCGGGCGCTGTATTTTTACTCACAGCGGTGAATCCGCGTTCGTCCCAGAGCGCTTTATCAGCTCCCTGCGGCATCACTTGTCGAAGGGATGGGATGGGTGTAATTTAGACTATGCGTAACTTCAGCTTCACGTTGGCATTGTTTTTTGGCTGCTCCACCAGCCAAGTATTTTCGGCGGAAAAATTCTTCGATGAAGTTGTCTTTGATTTTATAAATAAGACTGTGGTAGAAAAATATCCGGTTCCGGAAAATTTTGACATAAATAAAGTCTCAGTGCAAAGCTATGAGATACTGAGTATGAACATAATCTACTCAGACAATCCCTCTTATTCCAAAAAGGACGATAGGGTCATCGATCACAAAACTATCGAGAATTGCTCGGCCGATCCCTTTGAAGACAAAATTGATATCACTGAGGTTTCATCCATCGAAGTGGTCAAGCGATCCCTCCGGTTCTACCAACAAACAGCAAAGCTTACGAACTCGGTTACCATCAAGGGCGACGGCGGCTTCAAGGCTGGTGCCGCAGGAGGCTGGAATGCCACAATTTCAGGAGAGTTCAGCCAGACATTCTCGGACGAGGTTATAAATCGCAGTGAAGAGGAAATTACAGAAACTAAAAAGACAGAGGTGACCAAAAAGATTCAAAAAACGGTTGTAATCCCGAAGCATACCGTTCGAACCTACAAGGTTATTGAGCCTCGTGGCGCTTATGATATTGACTCTAGTAGTCGAATATTGATCGACGCGAAGGTAAAGGTTTCCTTCAAGCCTACAAAAGCATTTGCAGACAAGGCAAAAGCGCTTAAGGCGAGCGTGAGCATGCCTCCCAAAATTTTCAAACTTTCTGATTTTCAGACAAATCCCTCTGATCGGATAGTCCACTTCGCTGACAGCTTTATCTATTTGCCGTCTCCTGCGACAAAAGTATCTATACGGGATGAGAAGTATGAAGACTTCTGCAAATAGCTGGCTACGGATAGCGCTGGCGTTAAGCTGGTTTGGCTTAGACGGGGACTTCGCTTGGGCGCAGATGCATACTTTCGAAGAAAATGGAGAGGCAATCATTGACTGTCAGTGCCCGACGCCCAGTACGCATCTCGACTGTGGAGGAGCGACCAAACTAGAAGCTTTCTCTGCACGGATATTCATAAAAGAGGGATTGGCAGTCGATCTGGCTGACGTCTGTTTCAAAGAGAAAACTGATGGTATCGACGATCAAGGCCCCCTGTGCTGCGCGATGCCCAGGTCAGATTACTCCGGCAAAGTCGGGCAGATCGTAGAATGACTAGCAGCGAGAGTGTCATCGCGACCCGAGCATCGCGTCGACCGCGTCGATTTCTGCCCTCTTCGTGCTATGGATTCGCAGTCCGAATCTGCATGGCGGTTCTGCCGAACCCGCATTCGACCAAGGTGTCTTGCCAGCGTCTAACACGACGAGGCCACGCATGGTCCTCCTCGACCACCAGTTTCCACTTTTCGCCACATACATTTGAACTTTCGCCTCTTCAACCCTTGGCGTACAGTGGTATATCGCCAGGCGCAGATCATCATTGTGTGATCGGAAGGTGGCAATTGAGATTTGCTGGAGGGGCAAATGCTACGAGTGTCACGGGGGGATGCGCGTACTCGCGTAACGGCTTTCGTCGCTGCCATCTGTCTAGCGGTCTTTCCAATCACGTCGCTCGCGACCGGCCAAGAAGCGACCGTCGAGACGTCTAAATCTCCACAGCTCGACTTCTTCGATGGGTTAAGGGCTTGGGAATATGGCGAACGTCCACTCGCGGTCGGCGTTTGGCTCAACGCTGCCAAGGGCGGTGACTATAGGTCGATGCGCCGACTGGCGGAATTATACCAAAAGGGAGACGTTCTCCCCTACGACACGGCGCTCGCCTATATGTGGTTCAGGCTTGCTGCACGGTTCGGCGACGACACAGCGGCAGACCAAGCGTCGGGACTTCGGAGCGGACTCGACGAGAAGTCCCTACCAGGGATCGAGCAGGCTATTGCGGAATGGAAGCCTGTCGAGCCGAAACCCGTTAGCAAACAATCAGAACCCAAGGATGCTTCAGACCTGTTCGCTGCATGGGAACGCCGTGACATAGCCACGTTCCGCGCTTCCCTCGATGCTGGAGTGTCTCCTGATGTGACCAGCCGGTCGGGATCGCCCATTCTGTTCCTTGCTATTGCCTCTGGCGCAGATGAATTCTCCCAGGCTCTGCTCGATAAGGGTGCCAAGCCAAATGCGCGGCTCAAGCAAGGGCTCTATCCGCTCCATGTGGCTACTGCTGTAGGTAATGTTGTCGCCGTGAAGCAGTTACTCGCAAAGAGCGCCTCGGCATGCGTCAGGGACGACAATAAAGTCTATCCGCTGCAGATCGCCAAGAACAAAAAGAACGCCGAAATTGTCACTCTTTTGAAAGCCGACATGGAAGCACGTATGGCCTCATGCATCACGCCGTGTGACGAGATGGCGAGCCATCCATATGACCCCGACAAGCCCGTTGATCTAGCTGGAACAGATATCGACAACCTAAAGAAAGTTGGTACCGATGCCGTAGAGGCGTGCAAAGAGGCTTCTGAAGATTTTCCAAAAAGTAGACGTTTTGCTTATCAATTGGCGAGGTCGTTTGAGGCTTCCGGCAGCGGTCGAGATGCATTGAACTGGTTTAACAAAGCGATCCAACTGGGATCACCTCAAGCCATCGTAAGCGCGGGTATATATTACCTGGATGGTAAGTTTATAGAGAAAGACAATCAGAAGGCGATTCGCCTGTTTGAAGAGGCTGCCAACCTTGGCAATCCGTGGGCGATGGCTTGGATGGGGTGGGCGTATGAAAATGGGGAGGGGGTCAAGACGAATCTAGAAACCGCCCAGCGGTGGTATGAACGCGCCGCTAAATTAGGTAACTCAGACGCATATCTGTTTCTCGCGAGGGTTTTGTCAATAAAGTCGCGCGGCGAAGTCGATCACGATTCGGCCCTAAAGTATCTGCTCGTGGCATTTGCGTCGAAAAGGGAATGGATCATTGACATTTTTTTAGACGATGTAAAAAATGGCGTTTTCAATCGAAAAACACTTGTCGCTCTACAGCTAGTCTTGATCAAAAAAGGCTTCCTCACAGGCGATGCTGACGGAAAATTCGGCCCCAAAAGTCGTGACGCGCTTAAAGCTTACGAAGCTTCATTGAAGCAGCCATGAGAGGGCGAAAGATGCACTTGCAGCGAACCCTTCGAATTGTTCTCGGCTTTTCTGCCATGTTGTCGTTCACATTGGATGGCGACCACGCGTTCTCCCAGTCGCGTCCACTGTTGCCGTTCAATCCGACCAGTGACGAATGCGCCGACTTCACCAAAGAGTACGACGCCTATCTTGGCCAGTTGCGGGCGTCACATGAAAAATGCATGCGCGCCAACACCTTCGAGCCCTACAACACATATGCCGAGACTTGCCCTGGTAGACTGCAAGTGCCCCGTCAATGTGTTTCCGTTCAAACGCAGTATTCGTGTGCAATAGCAGCATTTGGGGCAGAGGTAAATGATTGCTACTCCCGTGTACATGTCGACGAGGACGACCCAAAAAACATAATTCGGGACAACCTCTTTGAGAGAACGTTTCACCTCAACGACCGCGATGCGTGGTTACAAACTCCAGCTTTTGTGGGCGACTACGAAAATCTCCGAACCTCACTCAACGAAAGCAACCCCCCCAATGAGCGAATACTGAGCGCACTGTCCCTGTTGTCAAGCCCGCTGCTCGGAGACGGTGCGCTCGCGGAGTTTCAGCAGGAACAACTCGAACTCGCAGCGAAGACCACATCCGACATCCAGCAAAGCCAGCTGAACAAGATTATCGAGGAAATCAGCGCCATCGGGACGTCATCTGACACCGTGCCAACGGATCAACCATCCGGCCCCGAGGAGACTATTGCGAGTGTGGCGAAACTGACAAGTGATATTGCCGCCGCGAATAACGCAAAGGCGAAGAAGGACCAGCCGAGGATCAATACAACAGCGCCAACCAAAGCGCACGCCTGTCCGAAAGGAACATCGTGGTCTCTCCGGATAGGGCCATCATCGCGTCTTGAGTGGAATTGCTTCTGCCCGCCCGGCACCCAATTTGATAGCATTGATTTCTATAATGGGCGGACCACGTCATTCTGCCAATAGTCTTAGCCATCGGCGAGACTGGGCGAACGAAGAGAAGGATCGGTCTGCAGGGTAGGGAAGCTCGCGAGACGACTACAAGTTCAATGCCGGTCTCGCTATGAGCGGCAGACATCTCTCTGTTGCACTGCTTTCCGCGCTGAAACGGATGGGACCGAGAATCTCATGACTGGGTACTGGAGAGCGACGCCCAGCAGTCCACCACATGCTTCTCTATTTGATCCAGATTGAGGACCACCGCCACCTGGGCAGGGCCGGTGCTTTTTCAGAGTTATGCCGCCGTGCTCCCTCGCCGTGGCCTTCCATCAGAAGCTTTGGGATGTGACATCCACTGGCAAGAAAATCGCCGATCTCCCGTTTGCGGACGATTTCGCGCCTCCATCCGAAGATCGGCGCAGTCCTGTAACACACGAAGTAGGCCTCATCGTCTTTGAAGGCATGCACACCAATTTGCGTCAGACTACGAAATTGCCACAGTCAGGCATTGAGGTTTCCCTTTTTGCCTGACTTGCCTCTGCAATACCTGTCTTACAAAAATAGCTCTCGCCGAAAATTATCCTCGGGATATGAGTGCAATCTGCAAGAGGTAGCTGACCACCTCCAGCCCCCTGGCAAGGAGTTCTACTAAGGGGGTCCATCTGTTTAAATCGGGTAGTCTCATCTCTGCACACTCCTATGACCTTGGTGCTTGTGGGTTGCAGCAAGGGATACAGAGAATGGATCACACTTCACAAAAGTGACTTCCCATCAGCTGACGACGGCACGCCAATGTCGTCGTCAGCCCGCATCCTTTACTGTTTTCATCGTTCCTGATGCGCGTGCAAGATTCGATGGCGTGGCCCATAAAGTCGGAAGACGTCCAAATTTCCCGCTGGAGCGGTATCTTGCCCGTATCCTCCAAGACGATCCGAACAGTTAAATGCTCTCAGGATCGAGTTGATGGAACAACAGAACCCGGACAAATAGCAAAATCATTTCCAAAGATGCTGAGTCCAGGACGCAAATCTTCTAAAGCCCTCGAAGACGTTTAGCCCGTTCGGCTATCTCTCATGTCACACTTGCGAGAGAAAAACATTTCAGCAGATTTCCGCCGATGGGTGCTGCCGGAGAAGAGGTATTTCCTCAGTACGTTTCACTCGACCGTTGATTGCGAATCCTACAGCGGAGTTCGACCTGACGGACATCATTGAATGCGGGACATCTTCATTCACCGGGCAGACTTGTGACGGTGACTGCGCTGAAAGGAAGTGTTCGGACGATTCCGGTCAGACGTGAAGTTTTACGCCTCCATTCCGGGCGGATGCGATGCTCATTCCGGAAAATACTGGAGCCCAGCGCGATTTTCGCAATGTTTACAGCGATGGCGATCCCGCTCGGATGTGAAGCTCGACAAATTTAACGAGCTTCACATCCACCCGGAACAACCTCAATCGATCCGGAATTAACCTCGCATCTGAGCGGCGAGCATCACATCGATCCGGAACATGGTCAGACGATCCGACAGTTGTTCGGAGCGAATGACGGCGAGATCGTCTTGTCCGCTCTTTGGAGAGAAAGTTACGGGTTGAGACTGTCTATCTTTGCTAATTCAGCAGCAAGTTTAACAGCCTCCAGAAGTATGCTATGCATATCGCAACGGGGGGGGGTGGCAATGTCTAGTTTCCGGAATGCAGTCGTCTCTTTGCCTGGCAAAGAGCGCGTCGCGAAAACGCCGTTTGGTGCGAAGGTTGTTATCCACGCCACGGCCGCCGAAACTGGTGGCGCATTCGGGATGTGGGAGACCTTCACTCCGCCGGGTCATGGCCCAGCCCCTCACGTTCACACCCGGGAGACCGAAGTTTTTCGCGTAATTCGTGGCCTCTATCGTTTCCAATGCGGTGATGAGGAGTTCGACGCACCTCCGGGGACCGTCGTCGTTCTGCCACCGCATGTGCGGCACAGCTGGCGAAATATAAGCGACGAACCCGGCCAGATGTTCGGCACTGTCGTGCCGGGCGGTTGCGAGCAGTTGTTTATCGACATCGAGGCTTCTGCGGCCGACACTCCCGAGAAAATTGCGGTGATTGAAGCCCGTCTAGGTATCGCAAATGAAATGACGCTGGCGCTTGGATTGACGGGTTCCATTACCAGCTAATGGTGAGACTCTGCCGATTTCTATCCGCTTTGGGTGGGATTGTGCGAACTGAGGTGCACGAAATGACACTCAGGATGGAAGGTCAACCGCTCCTGTTGCAGGTAGCAGTTTGGGGTTGTGTCGGTGCATTTCTCATAAGCTTCGCTATCGCTCTCTGGACGAACGTCGCGGCGTTCAGTCGGACCGGGGGCATAGTAAATCGGGCGGAGGACCAGGGCCTTAGCTGGGGAGAACGGCAGGGTCGTAAGTCCAGCCGCTTCGGCAGGTTCTTTGTCGCCGAGGAATTTCGTTCGTTGCGCAGGTTAGCTTACAGCGCGTGGACAGGTGTGGCTTTGTCTTTCGGTTTTCTTCTGTTGTTGATCTTTCTGTTCGGCGACAAAACGCCTCATTAGGGGGCTCAACCGGCATTTTTTGGCTCCGCTCCCAAACGTGAGGTTTTCTAGCTCATGATAATGACTGAAGCCCAATCCCGACAACACGGCTGTTGCTTCAGGCGGCCGATCAGGACCAATGCGAGGGGCAATGAACTACTACGGCACTGAGAAACAGCAACGTCTCCAGCGCCAGTGTGATGAGGCGCAGTCGATGATTGCGGTCACGCCCGGCCTTGTACAGGCGGGAAGGTTCTTCTCCGTCGATGATATAGACCGCATCGACTGGGCTTTCGTCGAAGACCGCCTGGCGAACGACGGTGTTTTCGGCTTTCGCATGGTGCCGTCCAATCGGGTCGAGGAAATCCGCGAGAAGTTGGGATCGTCTTATCGGCTGGACCTGTGGAGCGTCTTTAGCGCTAATCGGGATACGGCAATCGCCGCCTGTACTTCAGTCTTGCAATCTGGTCTGCCCGACGGCCTGAAACGCATCGACCTGACCAATAACTCCGAGGGCGAGGCGATCAGGCTAATTCAGACTTGCATGGCCGAAAACAGCATCGCGCCGTTCTCTGGCGCGATGCTGATCGGCAACGTGTTGCCCGCAGCCACGCTCGCGTTCGCGGACGCCGACGGCCACATCGTTGCGACGGCACATGCGAACATGGGCTTCAATTCGCACAGCAGACATCGAAGCACCGCGTGGGTGGGGCTGATCACGGTTGCGCCGCAGGCGCGTGGACGCGGCCTCGGCCGTTCCATCAATGCAATGGCGATCATGGCAGCGGTCGAAGACCTGGGCGCGGATGCAGTCGTCGAGTTCGTGCACGCCGACAACACGGTTTCGCGCCGTATGATAGAGGCCTGCGGTCTACGACTCGACCCAAGGCTCGTCTGCGGCCTGGCCGTACCAACAGTCGACGCTCGCTTTACAACTTAGGCAATCATATCGCGACAGGGCTTATCGACGGCCTTTTGTGATCCGCGTAGATAGCGGGGCATCCACTCGAAAGTAGATGTCCCGATTACCGCTATTCGCTTGTCGCCCAATCCTGAAATTCGCCTATCCCGTGGAGGAATGTTTCGAGCGGCTTTGGTAAATCACCGTGGCACGTGCGTTTCCGGGTCACTCCGAAGCGGTCGTCAACACGAGGGGCAACGCCAAAGGAGGAGGGCAGTCGTTCGTCCTCCAGCCTCCCGCCACCTCCAGATCGCGGAGCAACGGAGGCATCGGGGGATTGCACTCCCCAGGCAACCATCCCGTGGTGACGGTGAGAATGCCGGTCAGTGCGGGGCCCCTGAGAAAAGCGACACCCATTGGTGGTATCCCTTTTTGGACGTGATGACCCTTCAAATCCTCGACTGCCCTTCAGATTGCGGCGAGTTTGCCAGGCCTGATGATACTCGTCAAATCACTCAATCGGGTTAATAGACTCAACCGCAGGTATGCGCCACTGTGCCTGCTTGGGTCTACAGAAAGGGAAGTCGTCGGTTATGAAATATGCAAAGTTGTTTTGCTTCGTGGCTTCCATGACATTGTTTTCGGCCAATCAAGCATTCGCGTTCACTCTTACCCGTCGTATAAGAGTCCCGGACTGGATGGACATTTATTTCGCCGAACTACTGTTTGCCCTTTCAATCAGCTATTTCGGGGTGATGGTGACGAAACCGCGCGGAGTGCCCTTTAAGCAGCTCGCCCAGGTGCAAATTTCTCCTCTCGCAAACTTCTTTCGCGTGCTCTGTCTCATCATGGTCTGGATGCTCGTCCTTATGTTTTTTGCAGGCATGTTCCTTCGTCGGTACGCAGAGTTCTCGGCTAGGTTTGCTTCCTGATCTGCTTGTGGCGCAAATGGATGAGATGGGAAAGAATTGAGCAAGGATAGGCGGTTAACGCGGTCGATTCAGAAACTATATTCGCCCAACGGTCTTGAAAGGGAGTCCAGTCCGCGATGAAACTTCCGGTTGCTGCAGCTGTTATATGCTCCCTTACAGTCGTTGTTTCTGCACAAGAACAGAAGCGACGCGTCCCAAGATACCATTTTTTCCACTGCACTGCCGTGCACAGGATTTTAGCGGAAGCCTACAAGCAAATAGGTGACAAGGTCTCTGAGGCAGTCCAGAGGGAAAAGGCCGACCGTCGTTATCAAGAAGGCAAAAAAGACTTGATTGAGGTAGGTAAAGACCCGTCGGAGGCGGAGGGAAGAGTGCGGAAATACGTTGACAAAATCATTGGCGAGCTAGAGGCGGACCCTGGGAAAATCCGGGTCTTCGTGTTTGGCTGTAATGAATAACACATCCCAGGTTCGCGGTTGAGTAGGGCGTCGTCTCACGAAACAACAACGAGTCGAGTCGGTCTGGGAAGGCCCGCTAAGTGTCACGGTTTGCTCTCCACTTCTCGATCACCCTTATCCTGACGATACTCACGCAGCTCGGTGGTCTCGCATATCTCGCGGCTCTCATGGCGACGCATGCATTGGGGATCAGGCGATTCCTGATAAAGGTCGCAGTGTTCCTGTTTTGCTATGCTGGTGCAGCATTCCTATCGAGCCTCATCGCCCCGACGCTTGGACGGGTTCCCCTGTCCTGTTTTGCAGACGCCACGGACAGGCTCGTGGTCCGCTCCCCAATCTACTGCTTGTTCAACCGCAACTACGTCACGCCGCCTATGCGCGACTTGGCAAGGGCGCTGGCGGAACACATGGACAGAGAATTTCCAGGAACTGTTACGGTCGCATTGGATGCCAATTTCCCGTTCATGGACGGTTTTCCGCTGCTTCCTCATCTGTCGCATGACGATGGAAAAAAGCTCGACCTCGCGTTCTACTACAAGGATGTGGAGGGCGCGTTCTTGAATGGCACGACGCGGTCGCCGGTCGGTTACTTTGCTTTCGAGCAACCTGCCGCCGACGAAGAACAGCCGTGCGTCGGAAGGAGCGACTGGCTGACCGGACGATGGAACCTCGATGGCCTGCAGCCTCTATTTCCAGCTTATCGAATTGAAGAGCAGCGGACCGCTTCTGCCATCCGTTGGCTCACCACGGAGGGGGTTGCCCGGTTCGGCTTGGAGAAGGTCTTCATAGAGCCTCATGTCAAGAATGCGCTGGGCATCACCGACGGCCATGTGCGATTTCAAGGATGTCGTGCCGCGCGTCACGACGATCATATTCATATCCAGATTGAGTAACTGAAAGCTGTCCGCACTGGAAGGCGCTAAGATTAACGTCGATAGTGCATCTCAGCCCAAAGATGAAAAAGAGGAACACCCAGGGTCAAACCATACACCAGAAATCGGAACACTCTCTCATCGAACAGGTCCGTTGTCAGACCCGGTAAAAGGGCATTGGTCGCGATTAGAGGAAGAACTGCCCAGGCGAGGCAGCTCCAAAAGCTATGACGATGTTTCCGCAGTTCGGCCGCGCCTTGGCTCACAAAGACCAGTGACAAGGACAGGAACTTCACGAGCGCAGTCGCGCCCATGCCTATCAGGGCGGCGGCCGCCCCTGAAAGGGCCATTACGACCAATGTCATTCCGGGTGTCTGCGGTATGTCGAATGAGATGCTGGCCGCTAGCATTGGGACGGAGCAAAGAAACACAATAAACGCGCTGGGGCCCACCAAGAATGTCCATGAGGCCAGAGCAATGGTCGGAGGCAATGCGAAGATGACGAGTTCCAGGACAAAGAGCGTTCGGCTCGATTTTTCAGATATGCTCACCATGCCCCACTCATACTCGCCGCCTCGTCTACCACTAGCACAACTTCAAAGAGAGTGTTAGCAGATGGTCTCTCTTTTCTTGATGCTCAGAGGCGATCATTGGCGTTGCAGATGATCAGCTTCCGGGAACCGCTATCTAGGAATGCCATCGCACCTATCGCCACGGCTCGCCAGTCCATCGAGCCGAGCAATTCCGTCCGATCTGAACTGAATAGCCTCCGATCGAACAGTCAAAATGTCTTGACGCAAGGTGTGGTTTTGCCTGGAGAGTTCTCAAACTCCGCGTCATAGCGCCCAACCTTCGGTCATCGCTCCAACGCGATCCGTGAGGGTCTTCGTACCTTCAATCATTGATGCCATCTTCATGAGCATCTGTCTTTGGAAATCAGCGTCGTCGGTCATGCGGGTTACTCGATCCTGGTTCTGAACGAAAATAGGCCGCCTTTCGCAAGTTACAAGCATAGCCCTCGCCACAGGAATGTTGCACTGCAGGACTCGTTCCCAACCGCTTGCACGGGCACGAATCGGAATCATGCTGTGCAGCACGGTGCGATGATAGGCGGCAGCGGCCGAATGAAAGGAGGATGCCATGATGAACGATTGGGCGGCGGGATGATGGGGAATGGGCATCGTGGCGCTCGTAAAGTATGTGTTCCTCCGTTGACAATACGTTCGCGTCGTACGCGCTCACCGGTGCGCATGCGGTTCAGTTCGCATAATGCGATCAACTTCAACGTTATTGAGCGGGCCTTTTCTTTCTCCATAGTTGCGATATGATCCCGCTGTCTTTGGCTCGTAGGGGGTGCGACATGGGACGCTTCGGCTCAGTGTTTTTTGTTTTCGCTTTGGTTCTTGTAGGCTGTTCGTCCATTCCGAGGACTGCCTTGGCTTGGGGCGAGTTCGGTCATCTGACGGTCTGCGACTTAGCTTATCGCAATCTCACCGATGCATCGCGAGATGAGCTGAAGCGCATTTTCCACGCAGGGCAGGGTGGCATCACCGTTCATGCAAAAGATGGGACGGAGCTTCGGCATTACACGTCGTTCAATGTCGGCTGCTTGGAGGAGGACGAGAGGCCGCGTAAACACGCAGCTGATCACTTTGTGAACGTTGACCGCACGACAACGTCGATTCCTGCTGCGAGCTGCCCTGTTGGTGGTTCCTGCATCTTCGCTGGAATTGACCGCGACCTCACAATTCTGAAGGATCGGTCGAAGTCTGATGAAGATCGGGTCTTCGCCTTGATGGCGGTTGGACATTGGATCGGGGACATCCACCAGCCACTCCACATCTCTTTCGCGGACGACAAGGGCGGAAACGCGATCAAAGCCAGGGTTGTCGGCGGATGCGGGACTTCCTCTTATCGGCCTGGGAATTTGCATGCCATATGGGATGGATGCTTATTGGAGGCCGGTCTCTTTCAAAAGGTTCGGAACCGCGCCGACTTTAAATCGACTTGGGGCAGGCGGACGATCACTTACCGCGCAGTCGATACGCTTCTTGCCAACACAAGCCTCGCCGAGGAACAGGCTATGGTGGGAACCGATCCTGCTGTCTGGGCCAATGAGTCTTTCCAGATTACGCTGCAGCCCGACGTCCAATACTGCGTGAAATCCGGCAATGCCTGCCATTACTCAGACACCCAAGCGAGCCTTGGCCCGGACGATGAAGAGCGAAAGGTATCGTTGGGCAGCGATTACCTGGAGCAGTACGCACCTATTGCAGAAGACCGCGTGCGCTTGGCTGGGTTCCGACTGGCGCACCTGATCAATCTTGCGTTGGATACAGCGTACCAGGGACCTGCAAAGGACTCGTTGCAGCCGTGAAGCGCTCTCACATCCGATACCGGCTGAATTTTCTTCTTGCTGCACTGTTCGTTGCTCTAACCGGCGGGACAGCGTCAGCCAGCATGGCGTTGAGCGAATGCAAGGACGTCTCCGACTTGGCCACGGTAGAATTCGATGACACCCTGATTGTCACCTTGTTTTCGGACCGGAATCAGCGTGTTTGCCGGTTTAGCGTGGCTTTGCCGCCGAACCTTTCATCGTCCGCTGACCCCGGATTGGCGGCGACCTATAACGCCATCGGCGTCCTGGGGACCATTAGTAGCGAGTTCAAGGCGGGGACGCCGGAGCAAGCGGACGCGCTCCGCTCGAAGTTCGCCCCGGTACTCTCTGACGCATTCGTTCGACCTTTGACGGAAGGTAATCTTCGCACCGAGAAAGCGGGACCATTAATCGAAGCGATACAGACAGACGAAGGCCGAAATCTGATTGAGCGTTGCGTATCTGAAGCTTTACCAGGTCGGCAACCCTTTGCCGACGAGCGACGGCTCATCTCGTGTGGCACAATCGGGGAGAGAGGTTTCGGCATCCAGGCTCGGTTCGAAGACTTGTCGTTCTCCCTTCTTTTCCCGGCTTACTGAAATGCCCGATTGGCGGAGATGTCTCAAATCACTTTGGGAATGGCTGAAGGAGGGCATTCCAGGTGATATCCGGTCCATAGTCGTTAGTTCCGTAGTCGCAGCCGTAATCACGATGGTGACGACCGCTTGGATCGGTCCGGAACCACTCCATTTCTCCGCGTTCGCGAATGCTCAGGGGTATACGCAGCCGCTGGAGCCACTGAACAATGCCGTCTCGAAGTCGGGCGAAACTGTCGAATTCGAATTCCAGCCGCCGGAGCTTCGAAAGGCATATGTTTGCGAGTTCGCGCAGGTGGAGGCGACTACGCATCGCCAGCTGATGCTCAGTTATTTGAGCCGATATCCGACATGTTTTTCGGTTTCGCACATGTCTCAGGACAAGTATCGCGTTTTCATGACGGGATCGACGGTCGACATTCGGAACGTGAACGGCAATTTCCTCTGCAAATGCCCCGCGCCCTGATTTGAAGTCTGCCCCAAGCGCCCACGGAGCGCAGGGCATTGCCGCGTGCGATTTTTGAACGCTGCCGCTCATCGTGGCGAAGCTGCAGAGCACCACGAGGTTTTTGAATTGTACTGGCCTGGTGCGAGCTAAGCGAAAACTCTAAAAGCTGGTATCAAAAGCGGATGTGAATCGGGCTACGAGGCCACGTTGTGAGCGTCTTAAAGAGGATATGCCGATGTCGCTCACGAGCGAAGTGCTCTCTGCAAAAAGCCAGACCCGTATGTTTATCGATGAGCATGTTCCTCATCTTAAAGAGGTAACAAAGCGCCTCCGCTCCAGAATCCGCCAACAGAATTTCGAACCCGATAACACATATTCCCGAGCCATCTCATATGCGTTTGCAGGCTCGGCGATTGATTACCGATTGCGTGCTTTCTTCTCGAATGACTTCTATCGATCTCCCGCAATCATCGAGGGAATAAGTTGGCTCGAAAGAACCGACAATGGCCAGAATCCGTGGTTTAACATCGATGCGATTTTCAGGCGGACAAGCGCAACAGACCACTCTTTGGCGGCAAGGTTATTCGATTTTCTCGACGAGTTTGTCGCCAGAGAACGCCCGGCCGGGAAGCAACTGCTTCCTGATTCTGAAAGAACTTTGGCGTCGATCTCCGTCCTGTGCGCGGGCATCGATGCCTGTTGCCGGAGATCATTCGAAGCCTTGGACTATGTCCGCAGCCTAGGGGACAAGGATGTTCAGGCAATGCTGTCGAAGCTGGACCGGGCGATCATTGACGACGTCTCTTCCGTCTTTGCGCGTTTCTTCATCCAGAACGCGGCCAGGTTCCGCGACGCCAAGAACGTTCACGTCGGCGCAACGTTCTCAGGTTCCGAGCACATCGGAGGAGCCGATTGCGATCTCATCCTTGATCGCACCTTGATTGACTTCAAAGCTTCGAAACTTCCAAACATAAGGCTCGAATACGTCTACCAGCTCATCGGCTACTTTCTCCTGGACTATGAGGACGAGTACCAAATACGGGCGTTCTCACTTTGCTTTCCCCGGCATCTGTTCTGGCTGGATTTCGAGGTATCAGAGCTTTTCGACGAACCCCGAATCCCTGCGATCCGCGCCGAATTCAAGAAGCTGCAGGCGCAACGCTACGAGGAACGCAAGTTGGCGTTTGCAGCGACGGCCGCTCCTCGTCATGGTGTTTGAAGGGCTACCGTTCAGAACGTCGGTCTCACTGAATGCCACCGACCTTTCTTCATCCGTGAGCGGACATATATCAGGAAGTCGTCGGCATCCTTCGGACGCTTGCTTCTGTGACGTTTGTTGTTGCAGTGCTGACAAGCTGCGACGATGTTTTTCTCGCTATCGCGCCCTCCGTCACTTCGCGCCTGCAAATGCTCCGCAGTGCATCGAAAGACTAGCGCAGCTCGCTCAGGCACCCGATAGCGCGTGCTGAAATCCTTCGGATCACTGTCCCACATGGGCTGCTCACAATAGAAACATTGCCACCCTTGGCTCTCGGCGGCCTTGCGTCTGAGTTTTCGTATTTGGCTGTTTTTCACGAGTGCACGTCCTTTGCTTCATTGCTGAAGCGGACGTGCAGCGCTTTAAGAAGCGCCCCTCAGTTGGGAGGATAATCCTCGCACAAGACGACGCATCAAATGCGTCACTCCGCAGTCTCTAAACGGTACGAGCGCCTAAGATGCGCCATGCTGACGGGCCTTCGACCAACCCCAAGCAAGTCTATTACCTTGCCTCCGTTCACCATCAAGGTATCGGGGCTGCACAAATTGTCAATGACGCGCGAGGGCGGGCAGGGGAACATCACTCGTACTGGCCGCGAGGATCGCTTCGGGCGTGCGGCAGGAGTTCGTAGCTCTCCAGCTTGGCCATGGAGAGGAAATACTGTGACTTGCGTTTCGGTGTGCCTCGGAGCCATTCAGCAAGCTCGTCTTGCGCGAGCTTCAACCAATCTGGAAAATCCTCTGGCCCCGTAAACTCGCCCTCGATGAGGCCACCTAGGGCATTGGTGTAGATGATCCGACCAACGCCTGGAAATTCGTAGATCGAGTTGTCGCGCTTTCCCTTCTGTCGGTCCTCGATCAACTTACACCCAAGAGCAAGCACCAGCTTGTCTTCCGGAAATCGCTCATCTTCCCAAAACCAATCCACGATCTCTTCACGGCGGTCCTTATCGCTCGAACCGTGGTAAGCACCGAGACCCATGTTGCAAATGGTGCAACAGGGGACCAGTTTGCACTGGCCGAAGTTCTCTTCGATCTCCCGCTTGGTAACCAGGCCACCATTCGCGAACCGGTGCAGAACATACACTGGAGGCTGGTGGTCGAATTTCCCGTCGTTCGGCATCCCGCAATAGATGCATCGTTCCCCGGCGACGGGTTCATAGACCCTCGCGAAGCGCTTCTCAGCCTCCCGTCGATTATATTTAAGTTTAAGACGCGCCCTGTTCACAATGGTTACATCGATATCCCGGACCACAATGAATACGTTCTTATCTTATCTAGATTAAAGTAACGCTAAATTGTTGACGATAATTGCTCGGACTAGCCGGGCCATGGTCGATCCGGACCGGAAGCCGCTGCAGAGCGTTGTCGAGATCGACGAGACGAACGTGCCGTACAGAACGAAGACCGACCCCTCAGCGGCGGCCAGGGGCGCAGCCCGATAGGCAAGGTCGTCCTGGTCGGAGCAGTGAGTCGACAGGTTCTATGCGGGCCGCATGCGGCGGCAGATTCCGCCCGGATGCGATGCTCGTCAAAATTTTGCTGTTCGCCACATACGTTTGAACTTTCGCAAGTCAGGGGCGATCTTACAGGCGGTCTGATGTTTGTGTTATGGAATTGACCTGTGTCGCGGGACCGACGATAGCTGGCTTTAACCGACAAGGGGTATCTGAGGGGGACGAAATTGGTTCGAATGGCGAGCGAATTCCTGTCTCGTGAATTCATTCATGACCACCGCTCAAACGTTTGTGGCGACGGTTGCTGAAAGACAATGAAAATATAACCGACATGTTCAGACGTGTGTGTCTGATAACAAAATTTTGCGCTTCACATCCGAGAGCGGAAGAAGTTCTTTTAATCCACAAACTTCATACCCGGACGAAATCGTTTTGGGACCCAACTGATGCCGTCGTTAAGCAGATTTAATGATGATGACCTGATGCTCGTCTCTACCCGATGCACTGGCCCAGGCAGCATAGGTCTCGACAACCTTTTTAGCAGACGTCAGATCAACGCACATGGGGTCGAGCGCATGCCGCGCGAATGCGCCGTTCCCAGATAAAATGGAATGCACAAGTTGGAAAGTCTTTCCGGACATCCAATATGAGACACCGCGATCCGCTGCGTAAAGACGCATTGTCTCGCGCAATTTATCTTGAAACTCAAACGACTTTAAGTCTTCCTGCACCTCGAATTCCGACACCGGATAGAGGTTATAATGACCATTCTCTCTTCTCTTGATCAGAACGACACACATCGACGCATTTCGATGCCGGTACAAGAGTGCGACCATGTTGATGGATCGAGGACTGTCGAGATGATCGGCGGTCATTTGGGAAATGTCCTGTTTTCTTTGAAGGAGTTTGTTTGGCGCTCCATTGACTGTCAACGCCGCGAGACTCGAAGTCATCACCCGCCAGCAAAGGTTTTCTCTAGACAGGCAGACAGAGATGAAGCGCCAATTGCGTAGAAACCGCCGGGCGTTTCGGGATAACAGTGTAAAATCCAGACGCTGTTCGCATCGATTGCCTTTGTCTTTTCAGCCTCGCTTACCCAGCTCACATGCCTGAAATCACCGCATTCCTCCACCTCGCGAGCGTCTATGACGCTTGACGAATGCTCGTTAAATGTAAATGCTCACGCTCGTGTACTTGCCTCTTAGCAAACCTTTAAGCTGTCGTTCCAAGACATCGACGCTTTCCATAGCCTAACTCCTTCATCCCTACGGCAACACCATAATGTTCATTGCGCAACGGATTGTCGTCAACCAAATGTGTTCGCAACTGCATATTTTCGACCCACGAAAGACGACACAGACGCGACGATAGCGCGCGCGTCCGCGCCGTAAAACCGTGAGGCGTTGAAACAGTTGGCCTCCACTATTCCAATCCTTCCGAAAGCGCTATATCAAGACAAAACACATCCGCAGGCTTCCAAAGTTCTGCAGCCTCGAACGCTAAGTCAATTGCACGGTGAGGGACGTGGAGGTCCATGTTTCCGAGCCCGTTGAACCGATAGGAGGAGGCCGCGACAACCTCTCCGTCGACGATAAATGTGCGCCATTCAGCATCGACCGTTATCGGTTTCGCGATGACGATCTCCGTGCTATCGCTGACACGTCCTTTTTTGATTGCAGGGCCGAGAGTGGCCGCCAATGAACTCTGATTATAGAGGCCGCCATCGAACGCCTTGCTGTCCTCGTCGGGACGAACAAACATGTTTTCATCTGCAATTCGCGACATTGCTTCTGGCAGACTTACGACCAGAGCATCGGAGCTTGCCATCAGATCGCCCCATCCAGCCTGGAAGGCTGACCAGCGAAAGGTCGCTGCATCGAAGAAGATTCCGGGCGAAAGGGCAGGGTATCGCAAGGCTCGCGGTACGAACGACGGACCGTAACAAACCGTTGGGCGAGACATATCCAATGCTTCCGTCTCGGGAATATCCGTGGAATGCCCTTTAAGTGTCACAAGGGATACGTCACTCGCTTGATCGCGCAAGATAGCTTCGATCTCGCGTATGGAGGATAGGTTCGGATGATTATCTTGAAGAAGCCATTGGGTTGTCATCGTGGACGCCGCAGCCCGTTTTCCTGGCTGAGTACGGCGTCGAGCGCAATTTCTCCAGCCTTCACGAATGCCAAGAACTCAAGATATTCATCGGCACGACGCACCTCGTCGAGATACCCGTAATCCATGTTCTCGTTGTGAAACGCTTCACGAAGCTCGAAGACCGTGGCAGCCAGCGCCTCCAGATCGTCCTGCGTATCGGCGACGCTTCGATAGTCGATGGTGCGCTGGGTCAGGCGTTGGTACTTCGAAGCCGCCTCCACCACGAACTCCAGGACGTCTTCGGCGCGCGTTTTACTCCATTGCTGAATAACAATGGCTTTGTGTTCCTGATCGAAAGCACGGTCAAGAATGACCTGTTCAACGGCATCGACGATAGCCCTTTTGAGGGGCACCGGGGTCGAGAACGTCAATCGCTCAAGCGCTTCCGGATAGTCGATGAGATAGGCCTGCGCTTTCTCCGGATCGAGCTTCAGGCTCTCGAATGTGTGAGCCTTCGTCCGCACCAGTTTCCTCGCCTCTTCCAGAAGCAGACGCTTGTGCAGGCCGTTGCCTTCCCAATCGGATTTTGCGCCCTTGTTGACGCGTTCGATTTCGTAATGAAGAGCAGCTGCGAACTGCACCTTGATGAGAACCGAGATATCTTGTTTTTCATTTGTCATGGAAATCACTATCTCCTGCCAACCTGAAAATGTCAACATTAAGATGAAAATGGTGACCTGCCGCTGCCAGGTCGTGCACTACTTGACCTTTACGGTCTGGCCGTGCCGCGCTACGCGGGATGCGCTTTATGTTTATAGAGCGAGGCACCTCAAACCCGCTCTCTGCGTTGCCAGCAGAATAGGTCAGCAGGTAACGCATAAAGGAATTCTGTTCTCTGCAATCGAAAACCGCAAGCGCTTTTGGCGTTTGACAAAGAAGGATTTCTAATCCAATCTCGTGAATGTCTTGGCCACTTTGCGTGGCGTGTTTTAAAGTCTGTTGGTCCCAATAAGGATTCCGCGCATGTCATAATAAAAAGGCTCTGATCAGAACGCTAACATTCGACCAATCCCGGTCGCATTGCGTCTGCAAGGAGCCTTTCTATGCGCAAAGACATCGTTTTCATCGACCCCGAACTCCGCACCGACAACATCAACGCCGACAAGCTGAGGCTGAAGGCCTGTGAAGTTGCCCACTCGATCATTGTTCCAAAGGGGATCGAGTTTGCCCAATTCGAGTATGGCGGACGCCGCTACGCCCTGGAGGCAAGCCTTTCCATTCAAGTGAGCCAATTGGACCACGCGGTCTCGGAGGCCGTTCTCCGTGACGGCACGCTCAGAGAAGCCCTTGAGGCAAACAAGAAGCGCTGGAAGGAGGAGGGAAAACGGAAACCCGTCTTCGTCCGACGGTGACATTCGCGGGTGAGGGCCTTGGATGCGCCTCACCTGAATATTCACTGGAATATTCAGGGAATTTGGCTGAGCATTGTTCCATCTGATGCCGGACCATGCCAATGCCACTCCCTTCTATCCTTCCTCCCGGCGTTAAAGCGTTGGCCGCGCGTCATGGCGTCGTCGCATTCTTCGCTCTGACTACCTTGGCGTTCGTTATCAACACCTTCGGAACCATTGAATATCTGATTGAAAAAGGATGGACGCTCACTGAATTCGCCCTCTGGATCGACCAGACGATCATCAACGCAATTATCGTGCTGATGGTCTACATGTGTGCCAGCCGAGGCTTCCGATTTTTCATGTTGCCGACGATCCTGGTTCTTGGAGAAATCCTTTACGACAAGATGTTCCTCATCAAGGACTTCCATTCGTTCCTGAACGAGTTCGATACCTACAGATGGGCGTTTGGTCGCCATGCCAATAATGTTGTGAATCCGCAATATGGCATGTTGGTTGCCTATTTCCTGGTGTTTGCGGTTCTTCTCACCTTGGTTCTTATCCGTAAGCACAGGACGTTCGACAGGATGATGACGGTTGTGCTGGCAGCGAGCGTCATCGCCACCTTTACGCTGTTCCATGTCTTTCTGGTTCTCGGGATCAACAGTGCCATTTCAGTCGAGAAGCGAGCGATGGCGAGTATCTATGCCGGTGGATCGGCAGCCTTCCAGCAGCAGTGCGATGCGCTCCACGCTAAATGCTACGTGATTTCAAAGGATGCACCGACTGTCGACATGAAGACCGGCGAAACTATCGATCCAGTGATTGCCCGCACTATGGAAGACATTGCAGAGCGCGACATTCAGCTGCGGACGCCTTACTTATGGTCGGAGACGACGTTGCTGCATGGGAAGAGCCTGTTCTGGGTCGCAGCGGTCGCGACCGCCCATGACGACATTTACCTGGCGGTATCGGGAGACGACTTTAATGCGGCTGTGCATGCCGAGGAACTGCAGTTCGAGTTCCAATCGGTCTCCGCCCATGTGACATGGCTTCTGATATTCCTCGGACTGGTGGTGATCCATCGCAAACACAGCCGCAAAACGATCCGAAAATTCCTGCCGCCCGACGCGTTTGACTGAACCGCCGGACAGGCCGCATTATGAGCGATGATGGCCTTTGCCAGAGCAAACGGCCGAGCAGCCGAAATCATCGGCCCCTTGCGCACCCAACTGCCTCCGGAGACAGGCTTTCGATAAATGTCACTGAAATAGCTCCTCGCAAGCGTTAGATGACGCGTTCCGGCCGGAAGTAGTCCATGGCTTCACGCTGCGCGGGTGTGAGCGAGGTCAAGAGGCCATCCCATACGGCCTGCAAGCGCGCGATCCGGGCAGCGTCGCTTTCGACATGAGGCGATCCAACGACCTCCCATCGGAAAGATTCCCACCGATCAGCATGCGGAAGCCGACGATCCGCATTCAGCAGGACCAAATTCACAACGACCTCTTCCGAACTGTCGGTGTATGGATCGCTATGAGCGTCGATCAGGGCCTGATCACTCGCGGAAGCGGGACAGCAGCCGTCATACTTCAACATATCAACCGGGAACTCGCCACTACCCCTGACACTGTAGTGAAGGTTGTTGCCTTGCTTATGCATCCAAATCTCCGAATGGTTAGACCGTTTGCGCCAACGCATAGTCTGAGACTACACCGTCCCGGCGTTCATAATCACGATGCTTGATTGCGTCAGCCTCCGTGGCCCAGGCGGTTACGATGACATTGTCCTTGACGAAGCTGACGACGAGAAACTGTTGATTGAAGAACACGCGCTTGGAGTAAACAACCCCGTTGATAGTGGCGAAAATTTTTCGAGACTTTCTTCCTGCGGTCGCGGACGTCCCGCCCTTACAGCCATAGTCAGGTTGATCAACTGTTCTCGACCTGCGCATCGCCACCCCACCTTAAATAAGGCCATCAAGGAAAACTTAGAGTGTTCTCATACTTTAGTCAGAAAATGTCAACATTTAATTTGGCGCGGTGATTTTAATTAATTGGCTGCCAAGGTTTTCCAGTAATGTTCCAAATCCCGCACTAGCCACTCCCGACGCAGATTTATTTCCTTTGCCTTGGCAATCGCAGCTTCCGTCTCTTCCGATGTTGCCTCCATACCAACATGGTCCGGATGGAACTGGATGATCATCCGCTTGTAGGCAGACTTGAATTCCTTTTCATCCGGAGCAAGCCCGGAGAAGCCGAAATATTGCAGATATTCCCTTGTCATCAGAGGGAAGTAGCCGACCGGCAGTTTCTTCGTTTTCGGCTTGTTTGCCTCAGCCCGCGCCCCTTGACCGGCAGAAGTATCGGTATATGCGTCGCCCGCACTGCGGCGGCCAGGCTGGTCGCTCCATTCTTCTTCCATATCCGGCTGGCGGGCACCCATGCTCGGGCCGCCGCCGAGAATGACGACCTCTTCCCACGGTTTGCCCTCCAGCCCCAATATCCGGTCAATGACGACAGGCACGTGTCCCATTGAGTGCCCTTGAAACAGGGCGATCTCGTATATGAAGTAGACCGCGAGATCGGACAGCGTCTTCCCATCAGCGGCAACCTTGACGAGGTCGGATACTATATCGTCGAACCGAAGGCGATGAGCGTATTCCGGCACCCTGCAGAAGTCTGCGACGGCATTGTACAGATTGCGGGTCGCTCTTTTATCCAAAGCAAGCTTGATGAGGTCGATATTGTCGAGGTCGAGCCGCAAGGCTGCGAGATCAATGCCTCGGGCAACGGCAAACACCCTCACGCGATCTGTCAGACCCGTACGGTTCCAGCCGCCAGCGATAGCGGCCAACAAGACAAGGGACCGGATTGCTCGCTCCTCGAAGTTGGACCAGGTATTGGTCATGTCTTCCTTCGGACGTTCCTTGCGACGATCTTTCAACAAGATCGCCAGGATTTCCGGGGAAAGCCCTACATCGAACATCTGGAACATCAGGGCTCGCTCTCCTGACTGCTCTCGATATTCAATCCGCAAGGCTTCTCCCTCGGCGCGGGCATCGAAATCAGATGAGTAGATGCTGGTCAGAAAACGGCCGCCGTCGAAGATGTCCCCGGCTGGCGTGAACCGAAAACGATCAATGGAGAATGGCCGCCCACGCGAGAAATGCGCGGTCAGAAGGTTTCTCCAGCACTCGTAGGCGAGCACTCGGATGTTGTTTTCCGCCCGCTTTACCTCTTCCAGGAATTTGGCTCTGCCTCTTGCCCATGCCGGTGGCCCCTTGAAGACAAGCACGGCTCCTTGTCGAAACCGCAGCGTCATCGTCGGTGGCGCGAAGCGCGGCTCATCAACCGTGATCGCCTGTATTTCCTGGTAATAGGCGTGAATACCGTTCAAAGAACATGAGGTGCTTCCGAGCTGAACCATCGGGCTACCGATCTCAGTGATCGTTCCGGTGAATTCGCTCGTGGTATCGATATCGGGTCTTTTATGCATTCTGAGCCCAAGGATGTAACTCCTTTAGTCTCAAGCGGTTTGACTTCCGAGACAAACGAAATATATTCGGGAACGAAATGCGGGTCATCCGCTCCCTTTCCATTTAGCGAGATGATCCATGAAACCTTCAGCTATTCACGCCGACTTCCAGAAGATGATGGACATCGTCCCGAACGACGCGGGCGACTTTTCCTGGGACGCTGTCATCAACATTTTCCCGTTCCTCGCGGACCTTGAAAAAAGTTCGCAGGACCCGATCCATCACCAGGAAGGCAACGTCGGCATCCACACCCGCATGGTCATCAACGAGCTTGTTTCATCGGCTGAATACCGTGATTTGAGCAGCCGTGACCGCTTCAAGATGTTCTGGACCGCTGTCTTCCATGACAGCGGCAAGCCTGCCACGCGCGAAGAGCTTCCCGGCGGTCGCATTACCAATGCTGGCCACTCACGTCTGGGGGCAATGATCGCCCGAGAGAACCTGCGGTCCAAAAAGGTCCCGTTCTTTTTGCGGGAGGAAATTTGCAGCCTCATCATGCTGCATCAATGGCCGTTCTATCTCTGGGAGACGAATGAGCGTCGCTCGCCAATGCAGCAACGCAAGGACGCCATCAAAGCCTCACTGATTAGCGACACCCGTCACCTGCTTATGCACGCCACCGCCGACGCGCGCGGACGGATCAGTGCCGACAACGCTGGTATCGTCGAGCGGGTGGGCTTGACCGGCCTTCTCTTCGAAGAACACGGCATCCTTGGCAAGCCATATGAATTTGCCAACAACGAAAGCCGTCTTGCCTGCTTCGATCATGAGGATCGCGAGCCGGACTATGCTGCCCGCGAAGACTTCAGATGCCACGTCACCGTGATGAGCGGCTTGCAGGGCTCTGGAAAGGACACCTGGCTTGCTGAAAATCGTCCGGCGCGACCGACTGTCAGCTTCGACCAGTTGCGGATCGACATGAAGATCGACCATTCGGACAATCAAGGCGCGGTCGCGCAGGCGGCTCAAGAGCTTGCGAAGACTTACCTGAGAGCCGGGCAGAACTTTTCATGGAATGCCACCAATGTCCTGCCGGAAATGCGGGGCAAGGTTCTGCGGCTTCTTCGGGCCTACAATGCCGAGATAGAGATCGTTTATATCGAGACGCTGCCTGAGGTTCTGCTGAAACAGAACGCCAACCGCAAGGCGGCGGTGCCGGTGGATGCGATCAATCGGTTGGTTCGAAAGATGGAGCCACCACAGCCCTGGGAGGCCCATTCGATCAAGTATGTGCTTCCCGACACGTTGACGAACGAGTTCATGTTCGAAAACCCAGCGATCCTTGCGCCCTGATCGGCGCAAGGAATTCTCGCAAAAATTTGTGGACATGAAGAAGTTCTGCGGCAATCCTTTTCCCATCAAGGAATTCGGAGCCGCCCCAGATGAGCGACGTGACCACACGTTTTTACAACGAAAATGCAGACGAACTGTTTCCCCGTTATCGATCACTTCGGTCAGAAGACGTCTTCAAGGATGTGATTGCTCATGTCCCGACCAAGCCTGGCTTCGTTGCCGATATTGGGTCCGGTTCTGGCCGCGACACCAAGTGGCTGGCCGAACTTGGTCATACCGTCATCTCCGTGGAACCTTCCGTTGGCCTGAGAACCAAGGCCATGGCGAACGGGATGCCTGCGAATGCGATCTACGTCGATAGCGCGCTTCCGGAGCTTCCGGGACTGGATATCTTCGTTCAGCGCTTCGATCTCATCATCTGCTCGGCGGTCTGGATGCATCTAGATGCAAAGGAACGTGAGACCGCTCTGTCGCGCTTTTATGCATTGCTGAGTGACGACAGCGAAGCTCGCGCCATCATCACCTTCAAGGTTGCCCCAGAAGAGCCTGGACGCGGCATGCATGTTCTGGACGCTGACATCATCGCAGAGGAGTTCGCCGCGAACGGGTTCTCGTATGTCTCGACCACGCTCAACAAGGACCTGATGAACCGTGACGATACGCGTTGGTATACGACAGTCCTCTACAAGAACTCCTTTCCTGCACAGGAATTAGTCAACGGCCTTGCGTTGGGCGCATAGCTGACAAGGAGTTTTGGAATTTGTGCGGCGCAGCAATTCACTCCATTCTTTCAGTATCGAAACAGGAGTAGAAACCATGCTGCGACAAGCAACAGCGAGAGCCACCACCAAACTATTCGAGTTTATGACGCATGACCCGATCAAAGCCCAGGCTGATCGCTATATCAACGGCGCGCAGGACATATACGATCTGGAATTCCGTCAGCGCCAGGTTGACCGGGGCCTGTTCAGAGCCTCTCGCTAAGTTCGGCCGACGCCAGGTCTATGGTTTTGCCTTAGCCCTGTCGGCCGCACTCACTTTCGCGCCTGATGCGCGGGCGATCCCCCAGATTCTCGTCGACGAAACCACGGGGCGGGTGATTGCAGAAAATGAAGCTGATGTGCTCTGGCATCCAGCATCCCTGACCAAAATGATGACCGCCTACCTTGCCTTTAAGGCAATAAGTGAAGGACGCCTGTCCTCGCAAAGCGTGGTCATAATGTCGACGAACGCGACATCAAAAGCCCCTTCCAAGCTTGGCCTTCCTGTCGGACATGGCCTCACCTTATCCGACGCCCTCAAGATCACCCTGACCCGCAGCATGAACGATGTGGCGACTGCCATAGGCGAAACCGTGGCCGGTGGTGATGAGCCTGCCTTCGTTCGCCTGATGAACCAAGAGGCCAAACGCCTTGGGATGCTATCGACACGCTTCACCAACGCCAGCGGACTGCCTGATCCCGATCAGGTGACCACAGCCAGAGACTTTGCCATCCTCGCAACGGCTCTATCCCGCGACTTCCCGCAGTTCGACGGCTATTTCCACATCGAATCCGTGACCTATGGCGACAAGACCTTCACCAACACCAACTCGCTGCTGAAGAAGTTTCCCGGTGTGACCGGCATGAAGACGGGCTATGTCTGCTCATCGGGCTACAACCTCGTGAACCGGATTATCATGGGTGATCACAGGTACATCTCCGTGGTAATGGGAGCGGCAAGCGGAAGGGAACGTGAACGGCTCACGATTGGGTTGCTCGGCCTAATCCCGAAAAGCGGGGAGGGCTATCCGCTGCAAAGCGCTCCCGCCACAACCAAAGCTCCCGTAAACCTGAAGAAATATGCATGCGGGAAATCCTATGGCGTTGGCAAGACAACCCCGAAACCCGCTCGACAGCATATGACAGCCCCGACCGTCACCTACACCTACGAATATCTAGGTGACGGCACTTTCTAACCTCACCGGGTGCTGACAGAGAAGGATTCTTCGGTTGTCGCCATTTCGTCCCTGAATTCTTTTTGCCAGGTCTTCAGCGCTGAAAAATCGGCCTGAAGGGAAGCTTCCGTTGGCTGAGATGCCAACAAGACTTTGTCGAAGAGGTTTGTCACCTCCTGCAGTGCCTCGCGGTAGTAAGTATTTTCGTCCTGTGACTTTGCGATCTCGTCGACGACATAATCGATGTCCATCTTCGTCTCCTCAATCGCATTCAGAATGTCTTGACGACTGGCAGCCAGTTGGGCATACGCGCTAGGCCTCACAGTCTGCTCCTCGGGCGAAAAGGAAATTTCGACAATATCCTCACCAGGACCGACCAGCGCAAGCTTTCCCTTGGCGATCTTGAGGTTATTTTCGACAATCCGACGGGCCAGCGACACCTTTTCCATAGGGGAAAGTTCCGCAGCCTCGGCCCCGAACAGGTCATTTACGTCGTCGACCAGACCATCCATAGCTCTGAGGACCTGCAGATGTCGTTCTGACAAGGCAATTTCCGATTGTAGATCAGCAGTGTAAGCTTCCAGGTCTTCGACAGACGCCTCCAGCATTTCGGTCAATCTGGCCGTCGACAGTGCTGGAGCAACGGGCTCGGGAGACGGCACCAACTGCTCTTGTGGCGGCGGCGATGCAAGTTCAGGATTGCCCAGGTTTGCATAGGCCGGGCTGGCAAGGATCGACATAAAGATCGCGCCGCTCATGATTGCCCGGCCTGCTGGCGTTCTTCTGAATTTCTCAAGATTGGTCAATTTTCCCTCCCCGAACCACCTCGAATTAGATTGTATCAACCCGCAACCATCACGCGGCCGTTCGACATTCGCATGTGGCGATCACTGCATTGATTTGTTTAAGAACGATCTTGGCAGCAAGTGTGCTGTCTGTTCGACTGGACAGCAATTTGGCAATATCCACGATCTGCTGAACCCGCATATCCATCTGCTCGTACAAGTCGTCGAGACGGCGTTTTGAGATCATTAGGGAAATGATGTCTCCGTAAATCCCAGGCAGCCTGGGGGACGTCAAACACCTGTCGATCAACTCCTTCACAATGACAGTGGCCGTGGGGTCTCCCGCCGCGAGGTCTTCCTCAAGCACGCTGATCAGCTTGCTGACGGTTTCCTGCTCATGACCCTCGTAAAGGAAAAGGCACGCCACCATAATTCTTTCGGTCTGTTTCATGGCATTTCCTCGAATGGACATTTTTATGGTGGGCGGATTTCCTGCGTGCTCAAAGCCTTTTTTCTGGTCCCATGCAGGCCCAGGGCATCAAAATTCTGAATGAAATGGAGAATTTCCGTGGGCATTGCGCGATACTTTCAGCTTTCAGCAATCAAGAACGGCGACCTGGTCACCACGACAGGGCGAGAAGTCGTTTTACGCCTGACCGATGGCGAGGAGCCGAAAGGGGTCTTCGTCGGTCCTGTCCTTGTCAGCTCTGAGGACCATCGCGCCAATCAGGCCGGGTATCGCAACGCCAAGGCGGAACTTGTGGCTAAAATTCAGGCCCATCTTCCGGAGGCGGACGAGTTGATCTGCCTCGACAACAAGGATGAGATTGTGGGCCACTACAAGGTCGCGAACGGGTTCGGCCATGAGATGATGCGTATCCAGCAGGAATTGCCATCCGAGACAGAGGCTTTTGTCACCACGGAAGCGGCCTCTAAAGCGGAGCGTGCCATTATCACCGAGATGTTTGGTCTCGAAGCCGACGATAAGCCCCTCGTCACGATCATCATGAACGATCAATTCAAAGTCGCTGCTCACGTCGGCGACGATATCACTGGTTCCATGCTCGACGCGACAGGAACCTTGAAACCATGGACGGCACCCGGCGGGTCACTCATGGAAGAGGTCTTCCGGAACCGTTTCCCTAAATCCGCTGCTTATGCTATCTGAAGGCAAGAGGTAATCAAGAATGCGCGCACCCACACGCCAACTGTCTCGTACAACGAATTTCGGCAGCCTCGCAGCCGCACATGTCAACTTCAAAGCTGAAGTGCAGGCACGCACAGAACGGACAGCCAACCTTCAAAAGACACAGGAAGCCGTCTACAGCGGCACCCGACTGGACGAGGTCGCGCTTGATCGCGTCGCGACACTCTTTGCGAATCCAGACGCTTTCCGGGACACGATCTCCGACGCACAGGCAAGGGCCAACCAGGGACGCGTCCGGGTCAATGACACCACGCCTGACAGACCAGAAAACCCCCACAATCTGCCTGCGATCTTCAGCAACAAGCTTGTTGTTGCAACGGGCGAATTTTATCCCCAGTGGCATCTCGTCCGAAACCTGCCTGCCTATCTGCGCGAGCCAATCCGCGCCGTTGGACGTATCGCGTTGGCTTCCTTCACCCGAACCGACATGGAAGAGGTCCGCCTGACCAGCTCGGCTGTCGCTTCCGAGGCGGAAATCGGAGAGATGATGTCCTGGATACGCAACAACGGCTCATACGTTGAACAGCCCGACAAGGAGCGAATGAATTTCGCAGGGCTGTTGAACGGTTCCCGTGGGCAGGACTATGAAGCGCTCGTCAAACTCTATGAAGTCGACGGCGTAGACTTCCTCCTGGTCCGTGATGACCACGGCAAGTACATCTACAGCTGGCCTACTAGGGACCGGATCGGACTTGAATTGCGGCTCGAAAACGATCAGCAGCCGCTGCGTATCGGGCGCTAAAAAGCTTCAGTTGTCGCCGAATGGGTTGGCGACAACATCCACCTTGGTGGGGTCAATCTCTGGCGAGGCCACCTCTGGCAGTTCACCGAAGCTCAAGAGTTTCGCCTTGATGTCACCAAGCAGGGACTCAAGTGTCTCGACACGTTGCAGTGACCGCCTGTCTCGTGTGATTTCCAGAATTCCGTGAATGGCGATCAGGTCAGGACCATTGTCGATGGAAAGTCCCGAGAGGGACATGGATTCTTTATCGTTCTCAAACGGGCGCATGGGTCTCACTTCAGAAGGCGTTCAATTACAGCCAGGCCCAGATCGAGCCAGCCAGATTCCGCAGTCGGTCTTGGCGCTGCAGGTGCGGATGAATGGTGATCTGCCTGTCGAGGTTTAGCAACATCACTCTTGTTTGAATAAGCCTTTGGCGCTGGCAATTTCGCGGCGTTTTCCTTGATTGCTGCGGGCAGGGCAGGAAAAACGTCGATCCCAGTCCTATTGGACAGTTCCGCAAGGCTGATGACCTCATACTCGCCACCCTTACCACTGTTCACGGCCCACCAGACTCCAGCCTGCTGTGCTCCGGGCACATACACCGCCTTGTATACGTGGCTTGGCACGATGACGCGCCCGTTCAGGCGATTGAGGTTTTTTCCGATAAAGGCAGGACCCGTGACGACATAGACTTCACCATATTGGCTGGCAAGACCGCGCGTGGTTCCCTCAACCCTGGACCATAGACCACGGTTCAACTCCGGAAGCTGTGGAACCATATTCGCAAGACTGAAGGACTGATCCTGGGCCTTCACCGAGGCCATGTCCGCTGCGGGGACCATATGACCACGGTCGTAGCCGCTGCGACGGTAGTCTTCCAGCTCCGAACGGTTCGATGGAGCGAGCATCCCCTCCGAATGAAAAACATCTTCCCGGTCGACTGCTTCAGCAGCAATGACACCCTCGGAAGTAAGGTGTTGCGCGGTCCAAAGGGGCGTCTTTGTCAATCCTGAATGAAAAAGAGAGAATTCCTCATAGCACAGGATATCGGATTTTTGTTTCAGTGCTTCATTGAGGATTCGTGGCTGTATGGAAGACGGAGACATGGCGTCGCACGCACTGCTCGCCACGGACGCGCCAGTGAAAGCCAAGGAAATTGCGGAGACGGAAAGGAATAATGCTGCAAATGCCTTTGCCGAGATGCCATTGCTGTGGATAGAAAACATCCAGAAATCCTGTGGATGCGCTTGATCTGCACACCGTGAGAAGCTGTTCACTTTCTTTATGTTCGCGGATTTTCTTACAAGCTGCAATCTACTCTGTGAAGCTTCGGGCCAGTGTGGCAATTCGGCCGACAGGTTTTAATAACAACTTCTTCGATTTGCGCCTTTCAGAGTCCTCAACGACATGCCTGCAACCCAAGGATCAGTTGTGTTCTGCTTGCCTTGCACAAGGCAATTTCTTGGCAAATTCAAGGAGATACGTTTCTGAAGGTTTCTCCGACGGTTTTATTACAAAGATTTAATATATGGACACTTCTTTTCCATCGCCGACTGAAGCACAGTTTTCCTTGTGACAACGAGGTCACTTGCTTGTTGAAGGAGATTTTTATGAAGAAAACCGCTCTTGCATTGATTGCGCTCGCTGCGACTGTCGGCGTTGCTCAAGCAGGTCCGAAGGACCCCGGCCAGCGTGAGCATCCGAACAAAGCGGATAGATTCATCGAGGCTGCAGACCTGAATATAGACGGTGCCGTGACGAAGGAAGAATACAAGGCATTCCTGGCGAAAAAGAGCGAAGAGCATTTTTCCAAGCTCGATGCGAACGGCGACGGCTCAATCTTGAAGGAAGAGTTTCTGGCTGGTGCTCCCGGTGGTGAACGAGCAGACCGATCCTTCGAACGCTTCGACGTGAACAAGGACGGCAAGATTGACCTCGCGGACGAGGCCGAGGCCGGACACAAGATCAAGCAGCGCCTAGGCGATCACAAAGCCCCACCACCACCGCCTGGCGAGCTTGATGCCGAAGCCAAGCCTCCGGCAAAGTAGTCTGTTCTCCATCCCCTCAGGAGGATAAGACTCCAACTGGGCGGTCCTTTCGAGGGCCGCCTTTTTCATGGCTTACAACTCCTGACACATCAGGGAAGCACATTAGAAAGGCAACAGCAATCGTCATTGATGACGCTAGCACTTTTCCAATCTTTGAGACATTGTGTCAGAAATTTTGAAGAAACCCGCTAGGGTGCGCGTGTTCCTTGTTGATCAGTTTGTTCCAAGAGCCTCCCTGGAGCTAGACGCAGCGAGCCTTGATAGGATCGCCGAACGTTGCGTCGAGCGCGCGACATATCACGGTTAAGCCGCTTCCCTTTCACGTGCGTTCTCACGGGATGCCCGTTCAAGCCAGTGGGGAACGTTTGCGTCAAAGCGTCCGTAACTTTCAGCAACGTGAGGATAGGTTCGAACCCAGGTCTTCAAAGAGTTCCATGCCTCGCTACCAACAAAAGTAGACGAAGTCATATGATTGGCGCGGATGCCAAACTCCATTGCGAGACGCGCTATTTCTTCGTCGTTGAAACCATTGAGTGACAGCCGGAGCTTCTGACAATCGCTTTTGAAAACACCCCAATCGCCATTATCATCCTTATCGATGAACGTCCCGCTTCCGAGGGAAACTCCCTTCCCGGAATACAACGAGCCGACGTCAAGCAACTTGAGGTACGGGCCTTCCATCGACAATCTACCGATGAATGTCCTGCCTCCGATTTCGGCCGTGTGGAAAGTGTTGAGTTTCGCGTCCAACCAATCAGCCGCAGTGAACATCCATTTTCTCCGTGTCGTTTGCCGTTCCTATAGGTAGGAGAGCCCCGTATTGCCAGAAGAAAATTGGATAACTGCCAATGTGGTTAAGGTCAACGCGAACATTTCCTAAGACCCAATCAGGGCGGTCCTATTCAGCTATTCAGGACCTCTCTTTTCGTGGATTACATGCGGAGACCGGTCGGCTCTTCTTCTGTCAATTCGGCTTTCAGCGTCCGGGCAGCCAGGAATGCCTTGATGTCTTCAGCATGATAGCCCGCAAGTTCCGGAACTTCCTTGGCAACAGCGTGGTCGAGGCTAACATAACGCCGACGCGCCGTGATGCCCTTTCCTCCGTTAGCCCGGCTATCGATATAGGTTTTTCCCAGCGCATAACTGTCGAGCCAGCCTCGTGCCGTTTTGTTTGCCTCAACCCATTCTTCAAGCCGGGCCGCCTGGTGGTCTTCGATGGTTACGTTTTCGAGTTCTGGACGCATGCAAATTCTCCTGTTCGGGACATTTGTAAAACCCGCTGATGAATTCTACAACGACCGCTGTCAGCTTCCCAAAATCGTTTCGACGTACTCATCATCGACGAGAAGCCTGAACTGGGCAGCAGCACGTAAACTATCGGGCCCGGCCCTGTGCACATGGGGATATCGCTGCTGAACCCGTACCGTGGCCCTGGACAAGCGTTCATACCCCTGACGTTCTAGCGCGGCAATTCGAGCCTGTCGCAGGAAAAGATTGACTGGATACAAATCGAGGGCGTCAAAATCTGGAGACAGCCTTGAAAGCCACTGACAATCGTGAGCAGGATTGTCCGACAGACCGATAAAACCAGGGGCCAGATCAAGCCTGATGCGACCAACGGCCCCATCTGCATTGATACCGAACCCTTCCAGGTCTTCCAGCGTGATATTGTGAAGGTTCTGCGAGCTAGTGGACCAGTCACTCAGCCTGAAATCATGCCTGCGCCTTATGAGGAAGGACGACGGCTTCAAATCGAGGCCACAGCTCCCGTACTCTATAGGATAGCTGTCTTTGCCGAGACCACTGGATTCGACGTCAATGAAGCGGAGGAGGGAGAAATCGTCGCAAACGTCCTCTATCCTCAAGCCCTCTGTCTGGGCGAAGAAATCCAGCTGATCCGGATCGAAGGTCTCGTTCGTCATGACAGTATTCTAACGACCCGTTTTCTGCTTGCAATCCCAGAATTCCTTGCACACCATGATGGCTTGGACGCTCCGGAGCCCGCTTTGCAATGATCGAGAAATTCCTTGAACAGGCCTTCCCGCAGGTCGATGCGGACCTTATTCGCGCGATGGCTCAACAGCTGCAGCAGCGCGCGGAGCCTAATTCAGACGCCCGGGCGGAAATCGAACATCTCAAAGAACAGCTTGCAGCAGCTGAGAATGAAGCGCTGCGCCTCAACCAGCGTCTTTTGTCACATATGGTCGGCACCAAGAACGCCACCAAGGGCGGGCTCGATGTGCTTGCAGAGCGTGCGAGCCATTATTCGGACAAGGGCTTTACCGATAGTCACGACGACAATCACAGCAATTACGAGATGATTTCTGCCGCCATGGCGCATCTATCCGATGCACGCCTGCGCGCTCAAGGCATCCCTGGGCACAAGTCTGCGCCGCCTGACTGGGCATTGGATGAAAGCAGCTGGAAAGCCAAGGACACGATCAGAGAGTCACTCGTTGTCGGCGCATCCTTCATCATTGCGGAAATCGACCGCATCGACCGTGGCGGCCTCGATAAAATCTGAAATCCCAGCTCTCCCAACGCGTTGGTGACAACCACTCGGCGCGGGGAATTGGTGATAGAAATGGCGGGAAATCAGTCTGAGGGCCAACCGCTCGGGAAGCATGTCCGTTCAAAGCTTTGGACCGGACGGTTTCGGGGAGTACGCCTCGACAACCAGAGCTATCACCTTTTTGAGCGAGCGTGAGTGCATCTGTCCGTGATAGTAATAGCCTTGTTCGGCCACCTTGACGTCCTTGCGGTGCTGCCCAGGCAACAGGATCATGATCTCGTTTCGCTCGGTGCGAAGATTGACCGCGCTCGCAGGACGCCCATGCTGGAGGTTCCTGATCGAAGCGCGCATTATCTCCGTGCCCGATAGCTGTCGAGTTCCGACATCAACCCTCAGCTCAAACACAACACCCCCTTCAGCTTCGATGAAATAGCGGCCAGATTGCATAGCTTTGTGGCTATCGGGCAGCTCATCGAGCGGAAGAGGGTGTTGGTGCGAGGTTCTTCTCATTACATCCTGTAGCCAGATGCGGCCGGTGTATCGATAAGCGTCTGACGCTGCTGTGCGCCGAGCTTACGGGCCATGTGCATTTCAGCCTTTTGGATGACATTTTTCACGGCGTTGTTCAAGTTCATTTCGTACTCACCGTTGACCTTGTACGACCTCATGCCTTCGGCTTCGATCTTGAAGCGGTAATCCTGGCCATCGAGTTTGAAGGTCATGTAGACGCATGCCTTGGTCGTCTGCTCAGTGCGAAGGTCGTTGGTGTACTGGCCAAGTGCCTTGCCGTTGCGACGGTCGTTTGCTGCTTCAGCAATGCGCTTTTCGATCAGGCTGATGGCATTGCCGTTAGTCGTGTTCGGGGTCACGCGAAGTTCGAAGTCGAAGCCGTTTAGACCGGTCGTTCCATAGAAAACACGACCAGGAATGAGGTCGTGATGAGTTGGGACTTTGGAGACGTGCTGACGGGCTTTGATTTCCGTGCCGACATCCGAGAGCGTCTTGAACATAGCGGTTTCTCCTTTTGCTACATCAAGCGTTTCTGTCGGCGGCGCATCATGCAAAGGAATTCTTAACCATGATGCGGGTTGTCGAAGGCAACAGGCCCTGTAATCTGGTGACAGGCACCCGAACGAGGCTCATACAATGGCAAATCTCAAAACCTACTCCGACGAAGCAATCGAAGCTGCACAAAAGGGACCACATCGCACGTGGGACACCTATGACATGCAGAACGAGGGTGTGCGCATCCACACGCTCCACAATCTCGTATCGGCTGATGTTTTCGATCCGGAAGAGGCTAAAGCGGTTCTTACCGAACTGGAACAATTGAGCCGTTCCTACGGATACGGGACCTGTGACAGCCTGCTTTGCGAAATGGACAACAAGACCCGCGCCGATCTCGAAGAAGACACTGTCATGCAAATTCGCTTCGACGGCCTCTTTTACAACGAAGACGAAGACAGCTACTTCCATGATGCGAACACCAGCGAGAAGAAGCTGTGGGAGGCTGCCAAGACAAATGAAAGCCGCAACTTCCTGAAAGGCGATCACATCTCCTACAACGGCTACAATGGCGCACTCTCGTCCACCATGCTGGCCGCATTCAGACATGGCCGCGACATGAGGGCGCTGGAAGCTGGACGCGAAGACCTGGTATCAGAAAATTCGCCTGCAAAGCTCACGCCATAACGGGCGTTGTTGACGCGAACTGGGAACGCGGCAACAATTGACTTACTTTTGAAATGCAAAGTACCCGGAGGATAGGATGGACGGACGCACGTTGACTGCCTTGTCATCGCTCCCGATTCAGACCTATCCCGGGTACAGTGTCCGAATGGCAATCGTCGAGGCCATCAAATCGTCGAACACCCTGCAGAAAGCGCTGGAGCCTTCGTTTTTCCGGAAACTTCTTGGCGGCATCACGAAAGACTATGCTCGCAGTATCTGCGCGATCAGCAATGAACAGATCAGAGTTGTCCGAGGCATCGTAGGACAGGTTGCCCAGGTGGCCATGGCAGCGGAAGGCAGAACACATGGCTCCGAGCTTCAAAAATGGAAAGCCATCTCCGGGACCTGCCGTCGAATTGTAGAGAATCTCGATGAATGGCGCGTGTTGGCACTGGATTTCGAGGCCAACACGATTGGCTCCCACGCCGCTCTATCAGATGAGAACAAGCGACTTATTCACTTCCTTCGCGACCTGGAGCATCCAGCAGCTGGGCTCCAGTAAACGCGGCTAACGCTCCGGACACTGTGCGTCAGCGAGCCACAACCCTCGCACCAAGGATATCGAGCAACTTGCGACCATCGGCATCAGTTGACGTCATTGCGCCTGATAGCGTCGACAACGTCTCGCCTCGTTCCGGAATGACATCGACCTCAAGGATGTTCGGAGATGCAAGGAACTGGCTGACAGGCTCCGTGATGAGCTTCTGGTTCCTGACCGCTTCCTTTTCGCTGGAATTCTGCGTTACCCAGGCATTGGTGATTGCCGAAATCACGGCGCTTTGGCCCGTGAATACCGGAGCAAGACCAGACAGGCTCTGCCCCTGATAAAAGAGCGTTCTGACAGAGATATCAGCGATCTGACGGTCCAATTCCGCTTTCAAGAATTTGAGCTTCTCCTGATCGCCAGTCACGTTCTCATCACCCCGCGCAAAGTAGCTCTCCAACAAACCGTCGTCGAAGCCACCGAGGGTCGTTTCAATCTTATGACTGCCAAGTTTGTCGGTCTTCACAGCCAAGGACGCGCTCAGCGATCCAGAGGACGTCGTCGATGAGAGCCGAGCCGTGACATCGGCGGAATAGGGTTCGCCTGTCAGCATTTGAGGCGCTGCGCCCATCGGGAGCGACATTTGACCAAGCAGCACGAGAAGAGCCTGACCCGAGAACGTCACCGAGGCCTTTACGTCCAAAGTTGCCGGGATGGAATACAGTTCCTTCCACTGACGCCCCTTGGCAACGAGAGAGGAGACCGTAACCAGCGGTGCATCAGCGTGTTTCCACTGTCCGTTGACGACAGCCAGTTCATCAAAGGCGAAGCCTGGTTGACCACTATCCACGTCGAGAATACCGAAGCCATTGCTCAAAAGCGCTTCAGCGTGAAACGAGTCTGGCCCGAACGTGACATCGATATTGGAGAAAGCCACTTGCGATGCCCGGGTCCAGCGATAGCCAGCGTCGATCCCCGTTATCTCGATCCGGCCGAACTTAAACGCCCGGTCGTTTGCAGACCCTGAAAGACCGTCGATGACGATTGTATCTTCATTCCCCTGTATCTGCTGAACTCTGGCGTCCGCGAAACCTTTCGCCTTCAACAGTCCGAGCAGTTCGCTCTGAACCATTTCCACCGGGTTTTCTTCCGGCTGCTCCTGGGCGATAGCCGGTAAAGGAAAAACGAGCAATGTTGTGGCAAGCAAGGCAGATGAAGGTTTCATAGAACTTGGTCTCGGGGAGGTCCTCTACAATGTTAGGCGCGCCTTTCACCCGAGGCAAGGAATTCTCGGGTTTGCCTGTTGCATGCCCCTGTGTAGTATCTGACCTATGATACGGAGAGAACTATGACACAGTCCGCAGGCACCAAGCGCATCAAGGTAACATTCGAGACGAGCAACCCGGAGGGTGACGTCATTGATCAAGGGTTCGAGGACGCCGAGGGCCGTGCCTTCGACAACGTTCTTGAGGCCGCGACCTGGCTGACAGACGAAGGAGCCATCTTCCCAAGCGCATCGGACGCGAAAGGCACGATCTGGTTCACGTCAGAAGACGACACTGATTTTACGACCGGCCAGGCCACCCGTCGCTCGTTTCACCCCATCGGCTTTACGCAGAACGAACTCAACAGCCTGTTCTTTGCGGTCAGCCAAGGTAAAAGTCTGGGAAATCCCATGGTCCTCGACAAAGCGATGGTCGACGACTTCGAGACGTATGCCCGGACCTTCCGCGTCAATGACGACGGCATCATCACCGACGCCACCGACAAGAAGCTCGTCGGGTACCACCAGGCCGTTGCCTACATCGAAAAATTCGCAGGGCCAGTAATCAGCAATCAGCTGAAGGCTTCGCTGGCTAGAGAAGCAGAAGTTGCGACCGAGGACTTCTTCCCGGGGCAAACCTTCATCGAGCTTGCTGCGCGCGACGCGATCTATTTTGGCCTGACAGACAGACCAATCCTCGTCTCGACGATTACAGCCGACAGCACGGTATCGCATCAATTCCTCTCACGAGCCGAGATCAGGGCCCAGGCCGAGGAAATGAAGGCAGACGGCGTGAACAGGACGTTCGGCCGCTAACCTGCCTGATCAGCAAGACCGCGAAGCAGCCGCACTCCGGCTGCTTTGTCATTTGTATTTTCGTAGGCTTGCCAGGCTGACATGATGGCACCGTTTCTCGAAAGAAGGGTGTCAGCGTGCTGCAGTACGACACGGTTGCACACAGCCAGCGGGCAAATCTGAAGCAATTGATCGACGGCTTCCTTTTCACGGCCGACACCAAGACGGTCGGCGAGGATTGCCAGTGCAGCACCAGCGGAACGGCTCTGACCCTGGAAGCAATGAACCAGCAGACGCTTGCCACGGTAATGGCGACCGATCTCAAGGATACGTCGGATTTGCGCCAACTCCGGAGCAAAGGCTTGACCGCCAATCCGGTCCGTATCATCGAACTGAAAAACCATCTGCCGGGTCTTCTCCGACTGGATACGCAGACCGTCGGCGAAGTTAGCGTCTTCGATTGTGATGACGCCATCAAAACCAATCCAACCATCGCGAGCAGCCTTCAAGGATTTAACTGCGATAAATTCATCCTGTGCTGAACCGATGATCAACATTTCAACAATCCGATCTGAGATATTCCGCAAGAAAGCCTTGCTTGTCTGAATTTTATGCCATGATATAGGAGCCGATCTCGTCCAGCGACAGGAATTTCAACGTGTCCGATCTTTTTTCCAAAGCAGCCGCCTCGCGGGCAAGGCCGCTTGCAGATGAACTCCGCCCAAATACGCTTGCGGACGTTCTTGGACAGGAACACCTGTTGACCGGCAACGCTGAACTGATGCGCAAGATCAAGAGCGGCAGGCTTGGGACCATCCTTCTTTACGGACCGCCAGGCATCGGCAAGACGACGATTGGCCGGATCATCGCCAAGTCCATCAACAAAGAATTCAAGCCTCTTCACGCGAAGAACACAGGCGTCGCTGAAATCCGCAAGCTCATGGATGAAGCGCATATGAAACAACTGGTCGTCTTCATAGACGAGGTCCACAATCTGAATAAGAGCCAGCAAGATCAATTGCTTGAATCCGCTGAAACGGGACTTTTCGACCTGATCCTAGCGACCACCGAAAATCCCTATATCAACATCAACGCGGCGCTCAACTCGCGCGGACGCATCTACCAGCTCAAACGACTGGAGCCGCGCCACGTTACGATCCTCATCGACAAGGCCATGAATCACTACCGTCACGAGGGCATTCGGGCGACGATCTCCGACGAAGCGCGAGACACCGTCATCCGGTTTGCAAACGGCGACGGCAGAATGGCTATCGGTCTCATCGAAAGTTCGCTGATCGGACGCGATCCTGGGGATTTCCAGATTGATCAGGAGATCATCGAACAGGTCATGGCGACCGCGCCCGTACGCTTCGACAAGCAGGGAGACATGCACTACGACGTCACATCGGCGTTCTGTAAATCGATGCGCGGTGGCGACGAAGATGGGACCGTGTTCTGGCTGGCTGCGCTGATCAAGGGCGGGGTCGATCCGGTCTATATCGCCCGAAGGATCATGACCCATGCCAGTGAAGATGTCGGTCTTGCCGACAATACGTGCCTGGCAAGCGGAGAGGCGGCTATGACCGCTGCAAAGACCATTGGCCTGCCGGAATGCGCTATCATCCTTGCTCATGCCGCCCTGCACGTCTGCCGCGCACCGAAATCCAACTCCGCTTACCGAGCCATCGGAGCCGCCCTCGATTTCATCGACAACAACGGCATTCCGGAGGTCCCCAAACATCTGCGGGACACGCACTACAAGGGAGCAGCGAAGCTGGGACATGTCGGTTACATCTTCCCACACGACATGGAAAGTGGTTGGGCGAACCAATCTTATCTGCCGGAGGGAGTGCCCGTAGGCTCGTTCTATCAGAGCGATGCGCGTGAAAACCCGACCTACGAAGCCAAGGCGGATGACTTTTGGGATCGTCGCCGCGACAGGAAGACGCCACGCCGCTTCTGACGGAGATCGCGTTCTATCTCAGATGAAAGCTCACCGCGCCTTAGGCGGTGAGCAGGTATGCTCCGCTTACGAAAGCGACGAGCCCACTCAGCAGCATGGCTGCGACCAATCTCCAGTTCCCGGTCTTCGCACCTATGGCAACTTCGCGGTCGATTTCCTGGTCGATTTGCACTTTTCCCATTGATCTCGCTTTCGTCAAAATCCTAGCGCCTGCTCTCGCCCCGCCCTTCACGAGGATCAGCCAGTCCACGGGTCCTGTCAAATCATCCCCGCACTTTTCGTCGGCTTTACGCGGCCAAGTCCACAGTGGAGAATTCCTTGTAGCCCATCGTCCTGACTTGGCACCATAAGGAATTCGGTCGGCGGAAATTAACCAGTCCTTAACTATGCGCTGGAAACCATGGAATTATCGGGTAAATTTAATCTGACGAAACCGGGGCTCCGAGAAGTTCCGACCAGGACGACGCGAGATGAAACATTCAGCAAGGCAGCTATTTCAATATTGGCATTCCCTGAAGACAGATGCGAAAACGCATCCGCTGCGTCGTGACTTCAACCCCATGGCAATCCCTGCGCTCCTGCCTTCAGTCATGCTGATTGACACCTTGGAGCCGAAGGTTGGAAACATACGGCTTGCCGGTACGGGACAGGATGCACTCTACGACCGACCTCTGAAGGGCGAATATCTACCATCTCTGTTTGTCGAAAAGGATCAGGGTACCGTTCACAAGGCGTTGCAGGGTCTTGAAGCACAGTATGGAGCAATCGTGCTGCAAGCAGAGATGCCCGGGGCCGAAGGTACGTTTGGCACCGAATTCACCTTCATGTGCCTTAGCGACGACAATGGGCGGCCTTACCAGGCGCTCGCATTGCAGACGACAGACCTCCGGAAGGTTTGGAAATACGCAACCCCTCCCGGTCTATGCAAGATCACCAGCTTCCGAATCGTCAATCCGGACGAGGCTCTAAGAGTTGCGGATGACGCCTCTGCGGTGCCGCAGGCAAATGTGATCGAATTCTCCCGGCGGGGCAGGGCTCCGGAAAATGCGAGAAAGGTTGCCCATCTATCGGTGATCGATGGCGGCAATCACCCCTGATCGAGGGATCAGGTCGCCGCACAAACCGCTGCTTTGAACGCCTCAAGCTCGGCGTCCTTTAGGCGGGAGTGGGTCGCCTGGCATTTGTTGATTTTTGAGCCGCTGATGAACTCAACCGGGATATCCGCGAGGTAGAGAGCCAGTCCCTCCATCTTCAGCGAGGCCGCGCCTGCCCGCATCCGTCCGGTCTCGGCTTTCTCCTTGATCGCAATCTTCGTCGGGCCGATCTCAGTGAGAACATCTTGAAAGGCTTTGGCGAAACGCTTCATTGCTTCCGCATCTCGGGTGCCGGTTAGCACGATCCTGCCGGACGCGCCCGCCTCATGGCTAGTGCCGTTGCTGTGCACCTCAACCCAGCGCAAGGTCTTTGAATCCAGGTCGACACCAAGAATGGCCATTTTCAATTCCTCAAAAAGACAGGGCCGCGCGCGACCCTGTTCTGCATTTATCATTCAATGATTGCGACGGATGCGCAATAGGCGCTTAACGCTTCAGCGCCTTGATTGCCGCCAGCGTGCTTTGCACAGCATCCATATCGACGCTCTCACCATTCAGCGTGATGGCCTCAGCAGCATTGATGGCATGCCGGGTGTCGCTCCCTGCGAATTCCATGATCAGTTCGATTTTCAGTTCGGGCTCATCAAATTCTTCCGCGTCATCATGATCAACGAAGAACGTCTCGTCCGCACCTGCCCATTTGACCAGCACGCGGGGCCTTCCATGGTGATTTCCACCAGGTAATCATTATTACTCATTTTTGTCGTTCTCCGTTGATGACGAGCAAAAATGACGTATTCCTACGCTTCTTACAAAGTGATGCGACGCGCAGAAATGTTGACATTTGCGATTTTGTATGGAATTCCTTGTTGCGATTGTTTTTCGAGGCCGCCCCCATGTTTCAAGTCGATTATATGCCGCTCCTGAAGAGCCTGAATACGCAGACCGGATTGTCCTTCGTTGAGGGCGAGCCGGTAGAGACCTTGGCCGACCTGCCACTTTTCAGGATCGAGGTCCGCAAATTCCGAACCGATGATCACGCGCAGGCGTTCGTCACCGGGCTGGAAGTTGTCGGCTCGATGAACAAGATTGTCTTCGACTGGGAAGAGGGCGCTGAGAAGAACAATCGGCTGGTGCTCGTGGGCTTCCTGCAGGATGAAGTCACGCCTGAAACACCACTCGAAGAGCGAATTTCCCTGGTAGAGTTCGCACCTTCGAAGCGCGACTACAACGCCCGGGTCAAGGGAAGCGAGCGGCATCTCGAAGAAAGCCGACAGTTCTCCCGGAAAATGCAGGCTGAAGCGGACGATATGATGTCGCCCCTTGCTACGCTGGGATATCGACAAACCCGCACCGCAAACAATCACGTTTCGGTAAAGGGTCCCGACGGATACGGCGTCGGCATTAGCTGGGGCTTCAACCAGGATGGCATTGAAGTTTCTACCGATTTGTTCGAACTGAAGCACGGGTCGCTCGATCTGAGTGCCGAGTTCGATGCCTATGTCGCGACAACCAGCTGTCAATTCGAGAGCACTCTCCAGACTACGCTTGTCATCAAAGGCTTGCAGTCAAAGGACGACATCCCGGACGCCATTGAACGGCTTCGAGCCGTCGAAGAAGGGCTGAATGCGATCAGAAAGAAAGCTTACTGGGATCATTTCGTCAAAAACACCCCGATGACCAAGCCTCGCCGCGAGTTCCTGAAAGGAGCAGATGAGGGCGGCATCAGGTGCTACATCAACCGCGCAAACAAGCGCGCCTCGGCCGGAGGTCGTGACATTGGGCAGACCGAGATCGATACGCTTGTGCGACGTGGCTGGCTTGAAGGAACGCACCCAAAACTGCAGATTTCCGACCTCGGCCGCGCGGATGCGAAGCTGACCTCGGCCGCTCCGAAACCCTGACTTAGCCGATCTGAGCCTGAGTTTCTGCGGCCGAATTCTTGAGGTCTGAAAGGATTTCTGAAAGAGCGAGTGCTTCAACTCCGCCGACGGCTTCTTCCTTAAGGATGAGTTCGAGTGCCGTTTCAAGCGCGGCAATCTTGTCTTCGATGGTGATCGGGTACTCGATAATGTTTCGCATGCTGCTCTCCTCCAGGTTCAGAGTAATGGTTCCCGGAAAGAGGCAGGTCGTCAATCGCGTTCAGATTCCCGGTCCGACAGCCGCCGCCAGATCGGCCGCCGAGTATTCCTCGCCATTGACGACAACCTTGTCGACCTCGAACGAACCACCGGCAAGCTCCATGTCGTAGACGGCTTGCAGAGCTGCCACCGTGGAAATCAGGATTTCCCCGGGCTCAGACTGATCACCATCCGGCAAATCAATGGTGGCCTTGATCTGGTATTGTGGAATGCCTGAACCAACCTCCAGAATGTGCATCCGGCCTTCAAACTCAGGAAATTCGCTTAAAAACTGGATGGACAAGGCGTTTTCGTCTTTTGCCCACGACGTCGAGCGAATGACATCGAGATCGTCATCGCGTTCGCGTGTGAAAGTGACGGCAACGTAGTTGTCAGACATGGGCATCTCCTAATCGGGTACCCCGTTTTAGTCGCCCCAGCTGCAAGGGGCAAGGTTCAACCAGGTGCGGCGAGCGACCACATATGCGCGCGTTCGCTCGACCTACGCCAACGGAGACGATCCATCTGATCGATTGCCTGCAGCACGGCCTCGAAAGGTCGCTTCCCGGGTGACAGGTGAGCGATGCCGCCACTGATGGTGAACCTGACGCCTGTCCGCTTTTCGAAATCGATAGAAGCCGGTACCGCGCTGAAAGCCTCCTGGAGCCGGTTGACCGGATCGTCTGTTCCCGGTGGCAGCAGAAGAACCAAGGTGTCAAAACCGTAGTGGTAAATCTCAGCCCCGAGCGTTAAGGCTGCAGCCTCGGTTCCAGCCGCCAGCTTTCCCAGCATCACCTGACCATTTCCATGGCCGACGATATCGGAAATGTCCTGAAGACTGTCTATGGATAGCGCGACCGCATAACCAGGCGACTGAGAAGCTGTTGCATTCTCGGCAACAACTGCCGCGTCTTCGATTGCCTTGTACCTCTCGGAATACAAGGCATGTGCGAATTTTTCGAGTTCACTCTCAGCCGGGGTCGGAACAGCAAGCACCGGCTTCCAGACAGGCTCGATCCCCTCAAGCTCCTGACGTATGTCCTGGTACGCCTCCCAGAGATCGAGGTCCCGCTGAAGATTTACCCAGACATCGACACTCGTGCCCGTTCCCCGGGACAGCTTCAACGCCATCGTAGGCGTCACGGCCCGTCGACCAGAGATGATCTGACTGATCGTGAAGCGCGAGGTTCCTATGGCTCCGGCGAGTTCCTCCTGAGTTACCTGCGCTCGCTGCAACAGTTGCCGCAGGTAACTACCTGGACGGGTGGGTTGTGCGCTTTGCCTTGCCACACTTTCAACTGTGATCATATCGATCTCCTTCGCGTCATGAAGCCGTAATCGACAGGCATATTCAGGTCAATTATGCCGCGCATTACATCGACCAGGGATCGCTCACCGTGATTTACGGGATGGCGACGAACCCCAGCGCAACAACAACGCCAAAAGAAGAGCCAGAGCAACCTGAAGGCCGACCGACGTCTTACCCGATTTCGAGATCAGCAGTGGACGCACTGTGCGAACGCTCGCCATCGAAGGCGGCCTTAACGTGAATGCGGCTGCACCATAGAAGACAGAGGTCAAAGCTAGAGTTGCCACACTTGAAATGGCAATGGCAGCGATAAGAAGTTGAAACATAGAAAATCGGTTCTAGGACGGGCCTAACTTCATTGCGTCGCCAATCTCTTCCTCTGTCAACAAGAAGTTCCGTCATCTAACTCGTGCTGGTTGACGCGACCGCCGTTCCGCCCAACAATTCCTTTACCTCTCAGGAGACGTCATTGGAATACTTTGACCTAACCCCGACATTGCCGCGACCGAAATCACTGTCAAACCTCTTTCGGGGGAAAACCAGGTCTACTCTGAGACGCAGCTTTGGCAGCACGTTTCCCGGAATTGGCAAAATAGGCCTGAACATTCGGGCTGCCGACCATGAGTTGGTGAACACGCTCGAAAGTGCAGAGTTGTGGGATTATGGTCGCGTGTCGGTCGCGCGGCGAGATATCGTGAGGGATGAACTCCAGCCCTTTGCCCCACTTATCGCGCGCAAACACTTTGTGCCATTCCACGCAGACATGATCCCTACAACGTCATTTGGAGCGTCCTTGGCGAACCTATTGACGCCTGTGAGTTGGAAGGCAGTCCGGAAGCCATTCTTTCAGGCGGCCGGTTACGTCTGTCAGATTTGCGGGGAGGCCGACGGAGCTGTCGAAGGGCACGAGGTTTGGCAGTTTTTCGACGGTAGAGGCGAGCGCAATGGGTGGGCGCTCCAGCGGCTGGAGACGATCCTCTGTCTCTGTCGGGGATGTCACCAGATGTTTCACCTCGGGCTTGGCGCGATCAACGGACAGTCCAAAAAAATCGGAGAGCGGATACGCTCAATCAACGAATGGACGGCTGGCGAATATCGCTCATACTTCGACAACGCCAAACGCCAGCACGCAGCAAGAAGCAGGCGGAATTGGACCCTCGACCTGAGTGCCGTAGCCGGGCCGCTAAGACTTGATCTCAAATCCATCTGGACGCGGACTTCATCGCAGACCTTGTCGGCGAAGACAGCAACCGGAAACACCGAGACGAGGCTTGTAGGGGCCAATTATAGGCTCGACGGATCATTCTACTTTGAGCCCTCAAGCCTGAATATTGGTGCAGTGCGCTAAGCCGGTACTACAGAACCTCCTGCCCACTGCGGGTTTGACAGAGTTCACGTCGCAGCGCCGTTTGCCTTTGCCTTTGCCTTTTTCTCACCGAGTTCCAACCCGGCGCGGAAAGCGGCCTCTGCCAGCATCCACTTATCATCTTTGAGAATGACCTGCCGACCCTTTGGGAGCGAGAGGAACCAGTCGTTCAGGGCAGTTGGGGACGTTTGTGAACTCATATTTTTGGTCTCCGGATTACATTTCACTCTAGATAGCCTTGCAACTGCCGAATGCAAGGAATTCTAAAGCTGAAATCTTGACAAACCTGGCTACGGCAACTCTCATATCTTCAATAAATGCCGGATTTCACAACGATGTCAGATAAAACTCCAACCGACAGATTGCTTGATGCTCTGAAGGAGATCATCCGCAACCAATACGGTATGCAGTCGATCATGGAGGAGCATAGCGATGTGAACGCCTTCAATTACCATGCAAAGGAATATTACCGCCGCATGGTGGATTCCTATCGGAGCACGGCCTTCAAAGCGTTGGAGGCCTACAAGGATGCTGCGGGAGAGCTATCGGACAAAGAGCTGTTCGACCGGCTCGCTTACGAATCCTGGCAGCTGCGGCCGATCAACGTGCCGTCCGGGGGCGACGATTACCTTATTCACTGGCAGGTCATGGAAAACCAAGGTGAATGCGAACCTCTGCTTGAGGTCGGGTACGCGTGTTGCGATGACCCGAGAGAAGCTGTCCGGGACGCGATCCGGAACCGCAGGCAGGTCACGAGGCCATCGGAACGTTCTTCATAGCCTCACCCAGCACCTTTTCGGCATCGTCGGTCAAAATCCGGGGCCATTTGGTCGTAATGAAAGCCCAAACATCGTCGTCCGACGGAAACTTAAGCGTCGAGCGGTCGAGATTGTCCGCCATCCAGTTGCGCGTTTCTACAACCTTGTTCTGAAACTGATCGATGTCCATCCGAATCTCTCTTATCCTCGGTGCCGCACGTTACAACGTTAGGCGCTGTGAATTCAATTCTCGCGAGACGGCACCCGGTAACCGGCCGCGACAGCGGCATCATGCACCTGTTTGATGAATGCTCGCTTGTCGATCTGCTCCTGATTCATCGGCCAGTCGCGTCCGACAAGCTCGGTGGCCAAGGCGTCAGCGAGCGTCTCACGAACCTGCGTCTCAACTTCGCCGAGGTCTTCGATGAGTTGATCGACCTCCGAACGAACAAGAAGTCCCTGCATCTGCTCAAATGAGAGCTGTACGCCGGTTTGACGTTCCAGATCGTCAATAGCTTCGCGAACATTGGCATCGGATACGGTAACCATGGTAACTGTCTCATCGTTATTGGTGATTGCGGAAACTTCAAGCAGAAGCGGCGGAGAGGCGGCCTTCGAGGCATCACCTTCGATGCGATTGAAGCGAAAGGTCGCGCAGCTCAAACTGTGGCCGTTATAGCATTCACAGATCGGGCAATATTGATCCTCACGGATGACAATAGTGGGCTCTTCATCGTCTTCGACAAAGCTCGCGATTTCGTTCTGCATTGAAAATTCCTTTCCCGGGCAATATGCCTGTCCGCGAAATTATGTCAACATTATATTTCTCCACCGTTGACAAATCCTTCTTGCTGTTCCAAATATCTACCAGGAGCCGCCAACAGCCTCCGGCAATCCTCACCCTAACGGGTATGCTAAACGTTGGCATTGAAATGAACTGCCATTTTCCCGATCCATTTCATGATCGCGGAGGTGATGAGGATGACCGCCTAAGCGATCCAGGAGATGTAGATCGATGTCTATCTCGTTTGACTACAACGAAACCCGCGCCCTGGCGAAACAGTTCCGCGAACTTACCGGCCGCGATATCAAGCACACTCAGATCATCCAGGCGATGGCGACGGTTAAAGGCATGAAGGCCGATAGCCTCATGCACATGCTGAAGCATGCCAACGAAGCTGAAGTCGAAAACTGGACGCCAGAGCGGACACAGCGCGTAGAGCGAACAGAACGCGTCTTCTTCGAAGGGAAGGGGCTCCTCGATGTCCTGCGCCGGGAACTGGACCTTCCACACAACCCCCTCGTCATAATGCACCATATGGTGGGAGTTTTCGATTTGCTCCCTGCGGACCGGACTTCCATTTTTGAACTTGGGCACATGCGACGCGCGGTTAAGGACGCACTGATCTCACAGGCCGCCGATCCAAGGATCATCGTCGGCTTTCTGGACAGCCAGCACTTCGTCATCGCATTCCCGCATATCATCAACATCGACTCGGTTCCCAGCCTTTTCGATACCACGCTGAACTTCATTCCACGCTCTGTTCAAGTTGATAACAGCGAGCTGTATTTCAGCCTCTGTGGCGCGGTGGCAAACGTCTCTGACGCCAAACATTTGGACGAAGCGTTGTCAGCTTGTAAGGCCGAAATTCCCGAATTCCAGAAGCAAATTCCGACATCTGACAGCGGTCACCAGTGGGACATAGTCGAATGGGAATAGCATAAACGCTCAGCCGGGTAGGGAGCTTCCGCTTCCACCCGGTCATGCTTTCACGGTGAGCAGTTCCCCAAACCGGCGGGCGACATCTTCAGTGATAGGGTTTTGCGGATAGATCGTTGGACCACCCCAATATCGCGCCTCTACGCAGGCGTCCGCATACTTGGCCAGGATCGCTTGCAACTCAGCGATAACGGCCGGAGACGGGCCTGCTGTTTCCGGAGCAAGAACCAGGAAGGGCGCGATCTTCCGGAACACCGTAATTCGGTATTGCTCTTCAGCGGCGAGCTTCGCCGCCTCTTCCGTTGCGGTGTCCTCTTCCTGGTTCGGCGTCTGGAAGTAGGGCTGGTTGGTGGCGTCAGTCCCATAGCAGAACCGACCTACTTCACTATTCGCTTGAAAAAGGCGGTAACCGTCTTTGGAGCGGTCGATCCACTCCAGTGGCTTCGGACGCACCCCGGCCAAGTGTTTGATAATGTCTTCGACGTTCGATGCTTCTGTGTTTTCCATGATGCGGTCCCGAGTGGATGCGACAAGTCTCACGGAAAAAAGCGACTGAGCCAAGGGTGACTGAAAAAGAATATAGCTGAGTGGCGCAAACCTGGATAAAAGCAAATGGCTCAAACAATCTTGCTTGACCAGTTTCTGAATCCCGCAGCAACGGGAACTTTAGCGCAGTTAATTAGCTGGCCTTGCAATTTTCATATTCGCTCTTGATGAACGTTTCCACGCGAGTTCCCCACCCCAGAGACCGGTAAACGGATGCATATTCGCGGGTTGTTGGCACTGTTGAAACAAAAGCCCCGCGTCTTGCCGGAATAACGCGACGAATAATAGCTTCGCCCGCTTCAAGGTGACGGTGATATTCTGCCTTTGCGTCTTTCTCAGCGTAGTGATCATCAAGCATTGCGTATGTGGCAGCTGCCACACATCGGTTGTGGAACGCCAGCCGTTCGCGGTTCTCAGATACATCAAAAGACGGCAACACTTTCTCACTGGGTGGAACTGACGAGCCACCATAAGCCGGTGCCGAAACAAGGAAAACAGCAGCGGTGATCACTTTAAACGCGGTCATGAAGGATGCTCCACAGGGCGAGATGATGGGAACCAGCGAATGCGCGCTGGAGCTGATGACTTCAAGCCGATATAGGAGACGGTCCTCGAAGCGTCAACGGAAGGAATTTTGCCGACGTTGATATTTTTCCGAAGGGGATTCACATCCCAGGCGACAAATAAGTTGACACAAAAGGAAAACGCCGACGACAATTCCTTATATTTAATCCTTGTGAGTTGCGCCGTTGATCAAAGCTGTTCCATTGAACTCAGTAGCAGAAACTACCGAAATACCTTTCATTCTCCTGGCGGACGGTTTCATCCTCAAAGAAGGCTTCACCTCCCGCAAGCACGGCATTCTCCGTTTTCTGAAAACGAAATCGGCGGGTGAACTTCTGCAGCCAACCGGAAAGCAAAGGCATGTCATTTTTTCACTGGCACAGCCGCCAAAACAGGCAGAGATTGAGCAGGCGCTCAACAACCCGCAGGCAAGTGCGCTTCCGGTGTTCGAAGTTAGCCCTGCCTCCGGGAAATTCATGCATCGTGCCTCTCAAGTCGCACTTGGTCTTGGGATTGTCTATCTCGCCGGTGGGCTCCTTGTCGGAGCTGCGCTTCCTACGGGCCTGAGATGGGTAAGCCAGTATTATGGTGGCGGAGCCATGACCATCGAGGAAAGACAAAGAGCGAAAAAGGTGATCAGAGAATTCGAGATCATGAAAGAAAACGTTGTCGATCAACGTGCAAAGGATTTTTTTAAGGCGATCAAAGGCGCGAGGACCGAGAAATGAACTATCTTCGTACCAAAACCATAACGAACCTAATCCTGGCAGGCGTCTTCATCGTCGTAAGATATTGCCTGCAGTGGGCAGGCCTGGCGACGATTACATCGAGAATGACTTCCGCACTGCAGACGCTGTTGCTTGTAAATTATGAGTGGCACCTGAATATGGCCGTCATGATCCAGATGCTCTATCTAGGAGATATCTGGTGGTGGGACACGGTCGCGCACATCTATACCGCCTGGGCCGTCGGCGGCTTAGTGATCATCGCCGGATTATACAGGTTCCTTTCGATCCGCCTCGCAGCGCTTGCAACGATAGCTTTCATTCTGGGGACATTCACCCTCGGCGCGCCCGCCAATCTTTCGGAACGGTTTGTGATTAGCGCTGGTGGTAAGGTCTACGAAAGAGCGATAGTGCCTCACCCAAATGAAACTTCGGAGGCTTATGACAACCCCAAGCCCCCGACTGTCGCGGATTTTTGGAAAGCCGAGGATGGCGGGCTGCCATTAGATTACATTGGGGTCGGTTTTGCGTGGGCTGCTGCGCTGTACAATATTGCCCGTTTGATCCTGATCCCCTTCATTACGATCTCTCTAGCGATCTATCTGCTTGCATCGCTGCGCCGTTCACGCGCCTAGATTTCAAACTTATCCACCCCCGTGCCAACGGGCTGGGGATGGATAGAGCAGCCACCCAAACTTCGGTCGAGTAAGCTCAGCCAGGGAGTTTAAAGGGTAGGTCCCGGCGCAGGATTTGCAGCTTCGTAAGCTTCCGCCAGCTTTTGCTCAAGTGCGGCATCTACGACAACGTACGACTCTTTGAAAGGCAATTCCCATTCACCAGCCTTGGCCTTCAAACGCTCCTGCACGTAGTCGGAATCGACTTTCAATACATCGCTCGACAGGTGAAAGTCGGGATACATGACGCCTTGGCCATCTTTATCCGCGACAAGAACCGCCAGGCCTCTCTCGTCCGCGAAATAACGGATTTGTTCACCCGCATAACGAGGAACGAAGGGATCGCTGTGGATGCCGACGGGATGAAACATTGGTGTGAGGACTTTTCTCAAAGCCTCTGAACTAGCCTGTAGCTGTTCGCGTTTCTCTGGAGCGATCTCGACTGCCTCATCAGACAGGAGTTCTGCCACCAGCGACCGCAGTTGAAAAACGTGCTTGTAGACATCGTCCTCTGTCATGTTGTTTGCGATGAGGGCGCGTGCGTGAGCGTTGTAATCGAGAGACATGCCGTAACTCCATTTCTTTGTTCACTGACTCTCCGCGCAATCGGAGCAAAAATCAATAAATCTGGATTGGGTGTCAAAATGCGCCGATAATAGGTGTTATCGGCACATCGCCTGATGCTAGCGTTGACACGTTGCAGCATGAGGCCGGATACTTTGGAGAGCGAATGCCTCCTGAGAATTCCATTGAGACCCAGCAACAGAAAACCGAAGATTATCTTTCTGACCGGTGCAGGCCTGTCGGCGGACAGTGGTATGCGCACGTTCCGTGGCGCGGAAGGGCTTTATAACGGCATGAAGGGTGAAGACCTCATGTCGAAGGAAACTCTGAAATCCCATCCCGACTTGGTTCACCGTTTTGCGATGACCTCCGGGTTGGCCTGGGCTCCTACGCACCCAATCCCGCTCATAAGATGATTGTGAGGATACAGCTGGCCTATGGGGTTCAGACTATCCATCTGACCCAGAACTTCGACGACCTCAACGAACGGGCAGGGAGCCCGGAGGTCGTCCACCTGCACGGCGAGCTTCGAAAGATACGAGCGCTCGGCAATCATAAGGATATAGTCGACATTGGCTACAGCCGTTACTGGAGCGGGCCTGCAGACCAAGCAGGCGATCTCGGCTACCAGTTCCGCAGCAAAGGCAATAGCCTCTACAGACCTGATGTCGTTCTGTTTGGTGAATACGCGCCCCGCTATGCCAAGCTGAACAAAATCTTCAAACACATTCGACGTGACGACCTGATCATCGTGATCGGCACCCAAGGCAACGTTCTTCCCGTGGATTGGCTTTGCAGCAAGGCGGATTGCCCGAAGATTCTCGTCAATCTCCATGAGAGCGAGCACATCAACGGACTCCTGTTTCAGCACTGTTTCTTTGAGCAAGCTTCTACGGCTGCGGCAAAGGTCGAGACCCTCGTTCACGAGCATGTCGAGCGCATTCGGCTGAAACACCGCTGAGAAACTGGCACCTCAGACGATTTTCCCTCGTAAAAGTCGCACGGGCTTCTAAATAAATAGAAAACAGGAGTTCCCATGTCCGACCAGAGACCATCCCTTGTAGAGCAGTACGAAAACGCACCGGCCAAAGGCCTGAAGCGTTTCTGGATCAGTTGGACATCGTGGCTCGAAGACTGGCCTGAAGAAGCGCCGTTTTTCTACTGGCAAACAGGCTCCACAAGCGATGGTCGTCTTCGCCCCAGCATGAAGGATGATCCACGCGCTGCGAACCTTCCAGAACACTCCAAAATCTTCGCGAACCTCGATCTGCTGCAAATTACCGACGGGTCAAAGGATGAAGTCCAGGAGAGTGAGGACGAAGATGAGGACGATTCCTTCGACGTCTTTTACGTTTCGGGTGGTACGATCTGCGCCTGGATCGACGCGGTCGATGAAGAAACTGCCTGGCAACAGGTAGCGCAGCAATTCCCGGACTTCGAAAAGCGCTTCTGCGAAGAAAGACCACACGGCACCCTGTCAGGGAACGCGCGCGGCGGTCGTTTCGAGCATCCTGAGGTCAACCCCAAGAAGCGCGGCGTATTCATGTTGGACCACGGGTTCATTGTGTGTGCATTTCTGGATAAGCACGGGCCGAACTCTGATGTGGTTCACACCTTCGAAGGTGGAGGACGCTTCCGTGACCGGCCGCGCAGTGACTTCAGGAAAATGAGCATTGCTCAGCCTGGGAAGTATGACGACACCATCAAGTTCCTTGCCGAGGAATTCCAGATCGAGGTCGAGGCTGTAAACAGCGTGGCTGAACTCCTCGCGGAAGCCGAGGCGTAATCCCGGCGCACAGCGTCAGTAGTAGCCGATTGCCCGGTAGAGGACCCGCTCCATGCCGGACATGCACTCGATGTATCCGATGGGATCGCGCTCCTTGAATTCGAGGCGTGTCTCCGGGTTTATCGGCTGCATCATTCGAAACTCGCACTCATATTGCTGCAGAGCAGCCCATATTTGATCGTCTGAAAATTCGACGGGTCCAACCTTACGTGCGACGTTCCAAAGGATAATATCAGGATCGGCGTCCAACGCCGCGAAGTCCTTGGCCTGAACGTCGGCGTGGATGAAGCCGCGCTCGTAGAAAATGTCGTTACGATCCTGTGGGCGGACCGTAGCGTTCGATAACGAAGACGGAACGCTCTCGTCATCATTCACCTGAACACAAACCAAAAAGCTCGATGCCTCCTCGATATCCTCGAACCAACGGGTGCCGCGATAAAGCTTCTTGTAACTGGATTTCTCAAACATGGATCGCTCTCGAATAATGCCCGTCAATCAATGAGAGCCCGGATTGCCAGCCACATCAAGTGGGCTTCCATTTCGTCGTTTTTGGAGCGACCCTCAACAAAGGCATATCCTGAGGACCATCATGAAGGGCAAGATCACATCAGCCAAGTTGCTTAAGGGATTCGTGAATGGACCGAAACCCGGGGAAACCGAGGAGCAACGCAAGGAAAAGGCGCTGGCCGTCTTCGCAGCCATGATGAACGAAGGCCGTGTCACTATGGCGCGAACAATCTCTGTCCCACGATCTCTGCCGTCACGAGTGGGGCATCTCGTGTGTTCGACCGTGAATGCCCCATACGGGACGCACTATGACGCAAACGACCTTGCCGCGCTTATCAACGAACCTGGTGTTGCCACCCGGAACGACCCAGCGGTATTCGCGTTCTTTTCAGAGGTCGATGTGAAGCTTCAAGTCGCCTTTCTCAAGGAATACGGCATTGGGTTAGATCACGCTAAATCAGTTGTACACGCGCTGTCCGCTCTTGCCGGGTACAATCTACCACTCACCCAGACGTGGCCAGATTTGCTTGATGCAGAGGGCCAACCCACCATATAAGCATTGCAAGACGCAGGAACCCGACCATGACCAAAGAGCTGAGTGAAGTCGAAATTCTAGCAATTCAGGCTGCGGACGCCGCTTTCGATGCCGACTACAAGGACAGCAAGTGGCACGGCCTGCTGGCAGAGGATTGCAACACACTGGCAATGGTAAAAGGCGAAGAGGCCTATGCCGCTGTCTTCGCAGAACACGGTGTGGAACCAGCAAATCACCAGATGTACTGGCGCGTCCGGGACCGGCGCGCTACTGAATTCATCGCACGCGAGGACGCGCGCCTTGAACGAGAGTGGGCGTCAGGCATCGCAGAAGGCGATGGCTTCAGCGGACCACGTATCTGATCAGGGGATAAACATGGCCGAAAGAACACCAGAAAAGCTTGATGCATTGCTAGGCACGGGCGATGCAGTCCTCGGCCTGCCGATCCCCGAAAATGCTTCCGAGCATTACCTGAGGTCCAGGCTAGCGACCGAGCAGGCGATCAAAGAAGGTCGCCTTGACCCGGTCGAGCACATGATGGATGACGAACCGCCGTCACGGAGCCTCTGACAGCTCCTTTCGCCACGCGAAAGCCGCAGCGATTAGATTTGCCTTCGTCTCATCATCGGAATAGCCGACATCGTCGATGAACCAGACGTCCTCGCCGAGCAACTTCCAGACCTCCGGGCGACCCCTGTCGTCCTCTGCCATGTAAGGCTCACCGGCGGCGAGATAGGCATTTACGTTCTCGGCGATCAGCTTCGCCTGGGCCTCGTCTTCACTGTAAGCGTGGTCACCGATCTTGTGGCACTGCCTCCAGGCGTCGTAGACAGGGGCAGGCCAGAAGGTCTCACGTGCGCCAATCTCACTGAACGTCCTCAACATGGCTTCCAGCGCGGACAGATGAGCGGTCTCGACGATAGCCTCCGGCACGCTGTCCTGACTCCAATCTGAGCGCTTCTCTGCAGCAATTTTTGCCGCCTGGCTCAGAACACTGACACTTGGCTTTCCCAGGGATTCCAGAATATTTGCAGCGACACCAATAGACATGGCATCAACCCGGCCGAAGTTGCTGCCGTCGTCCATATCGTCCTGAATAAGGCGAAGACGTTTAACAAGGCTCTCGATGTCCTTCCACGGTATGAGCTGCAAACTCAAGACATGGTCAGCTCTATCTTCAGTGATTTCGGTCATTAGCTCGTATCCGCACTTAACACTCCGCCGCTTTGCAGGAGTCAGACCATTTAATATTGAACCTTACGATCAGTGCCGACACCCGGAAGGTCAAGCCGATTTTGCATCGATACCAAAGTTTTGAGTTTGACTAGCGCCGAGGTGTCGAGTGGTGATCTCGACAATGCGTGACGCAGCCTCGGCAGCTGGCATTTTCAAGTAGTGATCGTAGTTCTGATGATCGATATGCTCGCTGTCATGGAGGTTGTTCAGCACCTTCTTGCAGGGCAGGGCCCAGACCAGGTCATCGATGCGGACAACCCCGCCCTGGGTTCCGATCACGATCAGCAGGTCATCGCGGCCAATACTGCCTAGCGTCTTGCGCAACAGCAGATAAAGAGGGGCGACTTCGCCAAACAGAACGACATGGGCCGGAACAAGGTGCCGGTGTCCGGGCACTTAAACCTGGGCTATCCGGAAAGTTCGGTCGAACTTCGAGCCGGTTCCTGTTTCCGCGAAGCATGACTAAGGGTTGCTGATGCAACCCTCCCGCCAGAGGCCTCTCCACAGGCGTCAGCTTTGCGACGTTTTCGTCGCGCAGCTCGTTCGGGCATAGCCTGCCCTACGTCTTTATTGACATGTTGTAATCCAAGGGCCTGGAGCCCGAGGCGGCGCAGGTTCATCGCCGCATTGAGGTCTCGGTCCATGACCAGACCGCAGTCGCACCTGAAGGTGCGATGCTGGAGACGCAGCTTGTCGTCTCCTGTTTTTCTCAAATAACACGCAGAGCAGGTTTGCGTCGTTGGTTCAAACTGACCTGCCTTGATGTGCTGCTTGCCAGCCCACTCGCACTTGTAGGTGATCTGCCGGTTCATCTCACCCCAGCCTGCATCAGAGATAGACAGGGCCAGGTGGCGGTTCTTCACCATTCCTTTGATGTTGAGGTTTTCGGTGACCACCGCTGATGCGGCTCTTACCAAAGCTGAGGTGGTTTTGTGCTGGACATCGCGCCGGTGGTCGCGGACCTTGGCATGGATTCTCCCTACGAGCCGCGCCTGACGCGCTCTGTTCTTGCCGCCTTTCGTGCGGCGTGACAGGCTCTTCTGGGCGCGACGCAGACGTTTCAACGTCTTGCGTAGGCTCTTTGGCGGCTTCACCTTGACGCCGTCGGAGCGAACCAACAATTCCTTCAACCCGAAGTCACCGCCCAGCACCGTTTCGGCCTTGGGAACGACGACAGAAACGTCCTGCTCGATCTTGCATTGGATAGTCAGCTCCCAGCCTCTGCCGGTCCAGGAGACGTTCGCGCCTGCTACAACCCCTTCGGTTAGACGTCCGGACCGGAACTTGACCTCGCCGGTCTTCGGCAGGAAGACCTTGCTCCGGTCCTTTTCAATACGCAGTTGCTGGTTAATGACGTAGAAGGATTCGCGGCTCCTGCCTCTGACCTTGAAGCGGGGAAAACCCGCTCCTTCTTTGAAGCATTTCTTTAGAGCTGAATCGAGGTTGCGGCAGACCCGAACCAGGCTGTTGCTAGGAGCTTCCGACAGCCATTCATACTGGTCTTTGAGCCCAGGTAGCATCTTCGACATGTCATGGAAGAAGATGAATTTCTTCGTCTCTGCATAATGTTGCTTCTGCAGGGCCAGCAGATGATTCCAGAGCCAGCGACACGCACCAGCATGTCGCGCAAAGGCATTGGCTTGCTGCTTGTTCGGATAAAGCTTGAACCTGTATGCCTTGAGATATTTCAGCTGCGCACCGGATGTTCATCATATGTTCTTTTTGTTGTGCCAGCCGCGTACGGAATGGTCAACCGTCAATTCCGTTTATGATGAAAATGTTCTTAATGCCGATTCGACCGGATAGTCTGGATAGCCAATAATTCGAGGCTGTTTTTCTTTAGACATTTCCAGGCCCAGTCTTGGAGGTGGCGACCTTAACCGAATAGCCCTCATCATTTATGAGGGCTATTCGCAAAGTTCAAATTTTCGGACCAGCAACAACTGGGCCAGACGCCAGGATTTCGGAGCGATGTTCGTCGACCTTCTTGTTCAGGCTGGCAACGATCTCCGGTCCCAGCTTCTCGCCAAGGGATTTAACCAGGTCATTGAAGGCTGCGGCCGTTGCCAGCGCCTCGATCAACTCGTCATGATGGCTTGTCAGCGTCTCGGCATAGCCGATCATGCCGTTGTCGTACATGCTCTTTTCTTCAACCTCGTAGCCGTGCTTGAGGGCGGCCACTGCTTCGTAAAGTCGGTCCATAGTTCAGCTCCTTGCTTTCAGCAGGAGTATGGCCTGGCTTACTGCAAGATCAAAGGTCACAGGGACGGAGCTGGTAGCAGCGAATTGGCGGCGAGGTATTCATCGATCCGCTGATCCATACGACGCCAGGTCGCGTCGGTCGGCCTGGTGCGATGACGACCATTTTCCCGGTTGTCCTTCACGCGCTTGACGACTTCGTCACGCACGGCATCGAGGCCAAGATCACCTGCCTGAACCTCAGCTGCGACCTCAGCCATATTGAGGCGAAATACGAACTCCAGAAGACGTTTCTCCGTCCAGACTGCCAGATGATGGCCGTCCAGCTCCCACTTGCTGTTGTTGGCTGCATCATCAGCAATGAAATACATTTCATTTGGATCGAGGCCGACCTTTTCAAAGCGTTCCTTCATATCCCAGTGCTTCATCAAACGAAAGTTAAGCTCGTATCCTGGGACCAGCAGGGAATGTGGCGCAAATTTCCCAATTCCTATCGCATCATTACGGATTGCAGCGGCTGACCTGCGAGCAGCCTCTTCCTTTGTCTTACCATAGCCATGAGGAGAAAAATCCGGATCACCGACGTAGCTGTCAAAGCCACAATCGAGAACGGCGTGAAAACCATCGCCGTAGCGTCTCGCGCGGGTTATGATGTGGTCCGCGAAGCTGTCGAGCGTGCGTTTATAAAAAGGAGTTCTCGCTGACATTTCCTGCCCTCGGTTATTTGAACGAGCATGACCCGCCGCGCTGCAAGGGTAAACAAGGAGCCGTGCTTTCAACTCCGGACGAAACGACCTATATGCGAAGAATTGCGAACGAAATGAGTGACTTATGAAGGCGTGGATCGTATCTGATATTCATCTGACAAGGATGCCCGGGATGATCACGTCCGCGCCTTTTCCGGTGCCGGACGCCGACGTCTGCATCGTTGCGGGAGACACCTCCGGAACGCTGTCAACCGCAATTGATTTCCTTCTGACCGATATCGAGCCGATCATGCCGGTCGTGGTGACGCTCGGAAACCACGAATATTTCGGGCTTTCCATCAACAAGGCGATTGCCAGAACGCGACGGCGCGTCCAAGGGACAGGAATTCACTTCCTTGAGAATGACACCTTCGTCATGGGAGACGTTCGCTTCATCGGCGCAACTCTGTGGACCGACTTTGCGCTCGAAGTCGGCGATGAGGCGGAGCTGCCCCGAGACCTTCGGGTTGAGGTCGCCAAGCTGGAAATGAAAAAGCACGTCGCGGACTACACTGAAATCCTGAGCAGTGATGGGGACACCCATTTGCTGACACCGGACGAGACAATCCGTCGACATTTCGAGAGCCGGGCATATTTCGAACAGGAGCTTCGCAGACCGTTCGACGGTCGAACCGTCGTCGTCAGCCACCATGCGCCGCTGCCGGATTCAGTAGACAGGAGATTTGCCAGTTCGATCAGCAATGCCGCTTATGCCAGCGACCTGTCGGAACTGGTCGACGCCTGCGGACCAGACTTCTGGATTCATGGCCATGTCCATCAGCCGTTCGATTATCGTCGCGCGCGGACACGCTTCATCTGCAACCCGCGCGGCTTCTCCAATGAGCGCGAGCGCAACGGCTTCATTCCGAACCTCGTGATCGACATCTGAGTACGTGCATCCTTGCAAATCCGGAGTGCAGTTCCAGAAATGCAAGGATCACAGAGGTCGCTGCCGACGAGCTTCCTCCTCCAGCGCCCAGAGTAAGGCTGCCTCTTAGCCTTCCTGAGACGGGGTCTTATATGGGCTGTCATATGTTGTTTTGCACTCGCTCAACTCGATGCAGGTGGTGAAGGTTAGTAAATGCCCTGGTCCAAGCTTTGACTTGGGTTCGTTATCGGGGAGCAGGCTTATTCGGCCGGTGTCATTGATGTCGCCATAAACACCTGGAGCCCCCGTGGGCACTTGTAGTACGGCCCCGTTTGCCTCAGCGGAGACAGAGTGAGGGGCAAGAAGACCTAGAGCGAGGATGGCGATGAATGTTTTGCGCATGTGCAGGAAAATTCCCATTGAGTGTGCAAAAGCTTTGTCCGACAACGATTGTCCGTCCCATACGTTCACGATTTCGATCAGCCGATACCTGAATCCATCGAGCAGGTTGACCGTTGCCCCGGAAAGGACGGTCTAAGCCTACGAGTATATAAGTACCTGTTGACGTTAAAGTTGAATTGGATATCTTGCGCTTCAAGGCCATAGGGAGTTGGGGGACTCAAGATGAGAAAAAAGCTGGAATTTCTGGCGGTTGCTCTAAGTTCCGTCGCCTTTCCGCAGCTTCTATTCGCCGCTGACGTCCTGCCAGGTGCAGAACCCATGCCCGCGCCCAACTTTGTTTATCGCGATGCGTTTGAACAGGGCACAACAGGTAGACTTCCAATATCGGTGCTTTCCATCATCGGTGCGGAGACCGATATCCTGGCTGAGCGTGACATAACAAGGTCCGTGTCAGCGACAAGCGGAGGGGCGGATGGAAACAGTCCGTCTGACGACAATCCTGTTGCCATGATCCTGCAGGGCGTTGGTGAAGCGACGATTAAATACAATCAAAAGAAAAAAGAGATCGAAGATGACTCCCGAGACTTTCGCTCGGTCACGTCACTGCTGTCTGGCTTGAACGGAAAAAAGGCAGAGGGTGTGCCTTTGATCACATCCATTCTAGCGAACATGGGGACCAGGGCTGACGAGCGGGAGGTAAAGAAGCAAACCGCAATCGTTGAGCGCGAATATTCCAGAAGCATCACTGAGGTGGTTCAAGCGGCCGTTGCAAGCGCGGATAAGGCGACCCGCGACAAGTGGATGAAGGCCGGGATTGATACGCCTGAAGAAGCAAGCGAGGCGATGAAGTCTCTTTTCACCAGTAGCGAGGGCGACTTCTTCAACAAATTTGGCCTGGTCGCATTGTCGAAGGAAGCTCGCGACGAGTTTATAAATGCAAAAACTGACATCGTTAAAGACGCCCTGGAGCGTTTCGCAAAACAAACTAGGCAGGAACGCAAGACCGATCTGGAAAAACTACAGGGACAAATCGCCGATAACGCCGATCAGATTGGCAAGACATTGAAGGAAGTTCAGACCTTTAGAAAAGAGATCAAAGAACAGTTTGACGGTCTGGAGAAGACCGTGAAAACCTCCATCCATACAATGGAAACCGAGGTCTCCGCCGTGAAGGCCGATGTCGCTGCGGTGAAGGGGGATGTCAAGGCAATCCAATCACAAATGTGGCGTCAAATGTCTCCGCGCGAGCGCTTGGCGGCCCTAAATGAAGGTTTCCTCAGTTCGGTACAGGGGCAGAAGCGCGAAGAACTCAGGGAAGGCCTGGAGGCGACAGTCAAGATTCATAACCTTCGCGACAAAGCACTGGAAAGGCTTGGAGATGCGGGAGCTATCGGCAGGCTCGCCTATAATCTCGGCTTGCCGATAGACATTCAAAACTTCTCAAAAAACATCAATACAGCCAGCGCTGTCGTGAACATCGCATCTAACCTTGCACTCCAAAACTGGATGGGGGCCGTTGGTGGTGCAAACAGTCTTTTCGGCGGAGGGGGTGGGGGCGAAAGTGCCGCGATCATGGCACAGCTGAATAGAATTATCGCTCTCCAAAAACAGACGTTGCAGAAGCTGGACGAGCTTTCTAATCAATTAAAAGACAGCACGGATAAGATTCTGTCAGAACTTGAAAAGATAAACGCCAAGCTCGATCTGATCGCCAGCAACCAGGTCGACATTGGGTATAAGTCACGAGTTCAAAGCTGCGCAGAGTTTGTCAGCCGTGCCTCCCTATATGGGATGAAAGACGGCCTGTTTCCGTCATATGAAATGAGAATGGCTCATTTCAACAGGGACAATTCCACGGGCTACGAACACTACAAGAGTTGCCGGAACTTCTTGAACGAGTCGAAAAAGATCGATCCGCAGGGGCAGAGTTTTGATTCAACGTATGTTGTTCCGAACATCTATCTGGAAAGCACGATCCTTCGGAAAGACGCGACGCCTGCTGAACCGAAATATCAGCGTATGCTGGATATTACCCTCCGGTCCCTCGGCGAACAGATTGACACGAGGTGCATGGACCGGGCACTCGCCATGCTTTCGGACACGCCGCGAACTTTTGTTGAGGCGCAGGTTCCGACTGTTTCATGCTCTTCAGGGGTTGATAAGGATAGGCATCTCACATCCCAAGATCAAACCGTCAACGGGAAACTGGCGGTCGATCACTATATGTCCCCGTTGGCGGTACGCACGCTGGTCGGCTATGCGCTATTTGTTGCCCCCTACGACAGCCTGCAAGTTCGAAAAGATGGATACAGGGAGCTAGCAACGGTCGAAGATTTGGCAATCGGAACGGCCGAAGTAAACCGAGACGATGATGCCGTCATCTGGCCGAAATATTACGCCGACATTCTCAAGATCGCATCAGCTCAGCAGACCGTCACAGCGGGCCTCTATGCCTTGCCGTTCACTGATAATGTCATCGCCACAAAGGGTAAATATGGGGCTGAGGCCGGTATAAAGTTCGTGGAAGTCGATACGACTACCAGGGAATGCAAGCCCAGCGAAATCGCAAAGTTTAAGAACAACGACAAAGACAAATATTACACAATCGACAACTACGCAGCGGTGTCCTGCGTTCTCGCCGAAAACGTTTGGTTCCGCTCCAATTTCATCAGATATCTCGTAACCAAAGCGCTCATCCAGGCGAAAATGACAATCCCTGAATATGCGTTCGCTCTGCGCTCAAATGACGGAACCCATATCAGAGAAGCTCTGCCAGGCCTCCCGGTCAAATGGAGAAAGCCAACAGATGCGGGGGCATCACCTTGGGTCATCGAGATCAAGGATGCTGCCGGAGCGCCTTGGGAATTGGCACTCCCGACACCACCCGAAATTCGCTCGAACATCGTTGCCTATCATTTCGGCGCTGACGCGATCTTTAAACTCAGGGATCAGATCGCCAGCCAAAACATTCTCCAGTCTGCATCACTGGATGACGCGTTGAAGACCAACGGGGCAGCGTTCTTCCGGGCGGCCTTAATGAGCAACAAGGCCATAGCCCAGGTCGATCTAATCGGACAAACTCAGGAATAGGTGAGGGATCAAATGATCAGGACAACAGTTTTCGTCGGCATGGTAGTGATGAGCATGTCTGCAAGTGCATCGTATGCTCAAGACGTATCGTCCAAAGAAATTTTGGTGATGGACGAGGGATGCAAGCAACAGAAGATTGCCGCTTGCGTTGCTGCAACAAAAAAATATGTATTTACGGGGAAAACCAACAAGTGTCCTCAGTATAACGACCTTGGACAACGAAAGAACGATGAAGGCAAGGACGTATACGCAGTTGTAGAAGACAACAATTACGTTATGCACTGTGAGTTTAAAAATAATCAAACAGTTCAAGATTCACCATTTTACATACAAGTAGTCCAGCACTGCAAAACCGTTGTCGAAAATCTACCCGCGACCGATGGAAATTCGTGCCTTAAGCCTCTCGCACAAGAGCGGATTGCCAACGCCATCGGCACCGATTTCAAGCACCTGATCAAACAACTGTGCGCAGTGTCTGGAAACCCGAAATGCGACGAGCTTGATAAGGTCCCGCAATAAGGAAGCGAACAAAACGGCGGATTACGGAGGTACGATATGCAACAGTCAGCTTCGACAGCGCACGCTGAACGCTACAACAGCCTTCTGGACATCAAGGATGCAAGTCTCGAACTTCGACGCTGCGGCGGTGAGGCTGTGGTATCGAAATTGCTCGAAGTTATTTACGACGCCGGATTGGCGGACGAAATCGGTATCCGGCTGCTGCACAAACACAACGAAATCGACGCCATTGAGATAATGTACGAAACCGCTGTGGAGGACGAGGAAGGCTTTGCGCTCGTTACGTCGGCAACCAGAACATCAGGCACCGATTTCGAATGCAACAGCTGGCAATTAAACAAGGGCAAATTTGTTCCTGTGGAGTTTTCAGATAGGCAACTCGTCCGAGAATTGGATGTGACCAAGGCCGGTCCTGTTTTTGCCAGGCTAGCTGACGTCATCAAAGCTCAAAATGTCGAACACCTCCTTGGACCAAGCTTGAACTACAGCGAGGCCGTCTGGGGTAAATCACCTACTTCCGATCCAGCCTTGCTGGAAAAGACCGACTTTGATGAAAGAGCCAATGTTGTCAGGTTCGTTGGACGTGACGAGGCCATTTTCATCCAAAGCACGAAGACCAAATGGTACGCCAAGAAGGTTATAGACGAGGATGGAAACCCCTCCTGGCTCACTGCCTGCAATTGTTTTTGCTCCGTGGCACCTGAGGGTGGACATCTAGGAACCCAAACACACAGTATACCGGACCCGAATCCTGATCCGGACCCCGATCCACCATATGATCCAGGAGACTAAGCGTGTATCAGGAAAAACTACAGACCGTGTTTTGACACCGAACGAAAGCCCATTCCAGTCCAGGTTGGGCTTTCAGCGTTACCGGTCCGCAATTATTGGCAGAAGTGTGCCAAAGTCGGCTGCTTCAAGCCGCAACCTCCTGCTTAAGTGCCTGTTCATACCGCGCTCGGATAGCAGCAGCTGCAACTCGAAACGGGTTCGAACTTTGAGAGCCTCAATGGCGGCACCCCCAAAGAGCATCACGTGACCTGTCTTTAGCGATACGGCCATGTCCATCAGCCGCTTGATTATCGTCGCGCGCGGACACGTTTCATCTGCAATCCACGCGGTTTCTCCAATGAACGTGAGCGCAACGGCTTCATTCCGAACCTCGTGATCGACATCTAATCGCGTGTATCCTTGCAAATCCGGAGTTCATAAGGCCGCTGCCGCCTACTTTCTTCATCAAGCGCCCAGAGTAAGGCCGCTTCATAATCCGCCGGGCGAGGGGCATCAGGATCGTCGTAAAGGTCGATTCCGCCAGCCGTTCGAGCTGTCAGGGCTTCAATGATTGCACGCAGTTTTCGCTTTGTCAGACGTGATCGCATCGTGATCTCCTTCTATGCACATATGGCCAGCTTTGAAGGGTCATGTGCGGAGCGCGCTGCAGATTCTCCAAATCACGGTGAAATTCCTTGAAAACCTGAGCCTTCTCGATCAGCCTTTTCTGATCACCCGCTGGGAAATCTTCACCTTCATGACAGCAAAGCAAATTACCCGAGAGCAGTTTTTCGCCTGGATAGACACGACACACGGGGGTCGGCAGGCATTTGACGCGATTCTTCCAGTCAGCATGTTCCTTGACACTTCGACACTCTGCGCTGGCGAGGGACAGATCGAATTTCTAGCGGAGCTTCTTGAGTACCCTGGTGACCACAACTGGAAGCGATCCAATTCCCCTGATCCCTTGACTGAAAAGTCCGAGGCGGAACAGCAAGCCCAGGACCTGGCAATGATCGTGCGGAAGTTGCTGAAACATGTGCCCGACGATGTCCCGTTCAAGGCGAAGGCAACGGATTACTTGGTTCGTAAAGGCCTGACAGGATCGATCCTACGCGCTTCGGAGAACGAAGATTCGCAGTCGTGACCTACAAGGACGGCAACTACCCGTTCTATGGCCGTGTCGTCAGGCAGGTTGAGCCCGACAGCGTCTTATGGATTTGCAGCGGCCTTCACATTCATATTCCCCGGATCAGCGATCTTGCGGTGCAGGCCTGCAAGGGCAGGAGCGAGTACATGCCCGGCATGTCGATCACCTATTTCAACAGGCATCCGGACGGCACCCTCAACTTTTCCTCCATGAAGTTCCAGAGACCGGCCCGGTTTCTTCCGATGCCGTCCTTGCGGCGCATGAGGCAACTGGCGTCGTGCTTTCATGGGAGAGACCCCTGGAAAACGTCATTAGACTACCAGTTCATTCGACACGCGCCGACGCTGGATTATCCCGTCGGCAGCGCGCGCCGAACGCCGCGTTGATCCTTGCTGCCCGGCTTGTGAGCATCTTCGAAATAGTAGGATGTTGCCTATGCGAGCAGAACTCCAGGATACCGTAGCCGAATTTCGCCCGATCCTTCTCCAGCGTGTTGATTCACTGTTTCGAGGAACACGCGAACCTTCGGACACGACGGGCTGCTGCAGAAGCGGATCAGCAGCGCTGTTGCATACTTTGCGGCACGCTTTTCCGGATTGTGCCTGGGCGTTCACCGGAGGATACGGATCAGATGTCGGTCCTCTGAACGAACACGCTGGCGACTACCTCAACCTCGAATGCTATCCAGGCGGGCTGGTTGACCAGGAAGGTAAATGGCGAGCCCATTTCTGGGTCGAAGGAAAACTTCCGGATGGCAGCACTGTCATCGTCGATGCAACAGCGGACCAGTTCGGCCATGAACCCGTTGTGATCGCCGATGGGGCCGACCCTCGCTATCGGAAAAATATCCTGCCTCAGCACGACGAGAAGGTCTGGGTTGTTGAGCCGGAGACAACCTTTGCCCTCGGCGTATTCCATGAATGGCAAACTCTGCACACCGTGCCGCTTTGGACGCCGGGCAGATAAGCGGACACATCGCGAGGAATTCGGTCAATTCCTTTGACAGATCGATGCGGCACGGCGAAGGGCGGCAATCATTTATTGGGCAAACGCAGAGGCCCTCAGCACCAAAGGATCGCAGGCGATGGCAATCACCGATAAAACCGAAAACGAACTGCTCGCGGGGCAGCTTCGCGTCGTCCAGCAGTCCCCGGCTTTTCGGCCAATGCGCCCCCGCTCGGACAGGCAGCTAACCGAGTTTGACAGACGGTCTCTGGTCGACCCAGATCGAAGCACGCTTTGCGATATCCTCGACCACAAGATCAAGGAGCTGGGTATCGGCGAGTGTTCCTGCCAGTTCCTGACGAACGGCTTTCGCGTTGTCGACGATGGCGGCAGCCAATTCCTCAAGGCGACGAGTCACAAGAGCGGGATTCAGACCGCAATCATCGGCGAACTTTTCCCAGTTCTCCATAGTCAACGTATCTCTGTCGAAGTTTCCACCAATTGACATCGCCATGATCGGCTTCACGCTTTTGAAGTTGGTCCGGAACGCTTCCGCGTTGTTCAAATCATACAGCGGGGCGAGGCGAACCTCCCCAGACCGGCCATACAGGAGCGAATAGTTCTTGCCGTGTGCGTCAGGGTTACCGATCAGATATTGCAGGATGACGCGGTCAAGCAAGGTTTCCCGGGAGCGAACCGGATCGGAGGTCCTGCTCATCAGCTGAAAGCACAGTTGCCAGTTCGGACCGCCATGGCGCTCATATTTGCGCGAGGGCCGGAACCCGGTCGCCTGGCAAAAGTCCTCCTGGTGCAGCCGGTATAGGCGAGGCCCTGACTGTTCAGCAACCAGACGCCGGTCGTAGCGCCAGATCAACAGAAATGTCTGGTCTCCGGCGACCTTCACCTCGGATTTCGGAACATCCTGCCCGCATGACTCTGCTATACGTAAGCAAAAGTGCTCGACTTTGATGGAGTCCTTGAGGCCCGGAATATCGGTCTTGATAATGTGGGTCGAAGGGAAACCGTGCTTGGGAAGACCGATACGGTTCTTTGACGCGACGACCGCTGCCTTGTCGTTCACGCCAGCAAGTGACAGCATCACGCCATCTTCCTCGTCCACTAGCAATGGGCGGCGTGGCAACGCGGCAATGTAGGAAGCAAGCTGCTCTTCCCCGAGGTACTCCACCATTGGTTTGTGGCCGGTATCCAGGCTTTCACCAACAGGAACAATCGCCAGTGCGCCAGCGCAGTCTCGGCCGAGCTTCGCAAGAAGCTCCATATCACTTGGATCATTACCGAGATCAAGTTCAACAGCGAGAATTTCCCTGTGCTTCAGGCTATCAGGGAGGAGTCCAGCTATAAACGCCTCTGCCGCGCCAGGAGCTGGCTGCTCATTGAAAGGCAAGGATATGGACAGTGGATGGGCTTTGCCTGCTGCTGCGGCCTTGATCCATTCAGGTTTGTAGGCAAACCCAATCTGTCCGTCCTCACTTTGAGAAAAGCGGCCGGTTTCCACACCGTAGAGATAGACAGACAGTTCGGTCACGATTATTCCCCCTTCCATGCGGTCTCGATGTCCTCAATGCTATCGAGATCAATCTCCTCTCCGAGACCAATACCCTGGCTTTCGGCAGTCTGAGTTTGAATTTCGATATCGCGAGGAACCAGGGCCAGTTTGAACCCAAGGGCATCCGCAAGCTTGATAATCGTCGAGAGACGGGGATCGCTTTTGCCGCTTTCGAGATCAACAAGGGTATAGCGGCTGATGTTGACCACCGAGGCAAGCTGCTCCTGCTTGATCGCGCGGCTTGTTCTCCTCGTCTTCAAGGTGCTCCCGAGATCGGATGCAGACTGCAGATAAACCAAGTCGCTCATAAAGATCACGCTCAATGTTTGTTGCAACACACATTTAGCAAAGATGAGCCGCATTTTCAAGAGATGTTTGTTTAAACACACATTCCGCGTGGCAATAGCAACCAGAACGGTCTATGTTGCTTAAAACAAACATCAGAGACGTCTTGTCCATTTCAGGGCGTCGCATGATAAATCGACCGAGAAGCTTGTCAGGAAGAACAATATGTCGCTGCCCCATTACGACTTCGACCGCCTTGAAGCCCTGGAAGAACTGACCAAAATGCCAGGTTACGATGCCAGCTACGTACTGGCCTACTACAACGCCTGGTCCGATTTCGAAGACAACGGCTGGGTTGCCATTTTCGAACGGAATGGACAGTTCTTCCAATGTGATGGCGGCTACAGCCCGATGGTCGGGCATGTAGAAGAAAAGCTCCTCTACGAACCCATCACACTTGAGCAGGCTTTGGAGGAAATCGAGGCGATGGAGGAAACATGTGCGGAGATGGACCGAAAACACTCATTTTGACCGTTCACGCCAGTTCGTTTGAAGAATTCCCTTTAATCCGCCATTTGAGGTCCTCACATGTTTTTCGTTGGCCAGAAAATCTACTTCGCTATTAACGAAAACCTTGTGGCTGGCGTCTCTCGACTGACGCCGCAATGGTCCAGGTTTCAATTTCAGCCGGGCAGCGTTTTCCTTCAAATCGCTCATTTGGCCGATTTGCTCGGTCAGATTACACCGATGGGCCAGAGCGCATTTGAGCGTTACGATGGAACAGAGGCCTCCCAGGTGCTGGGAAAGCTTCAGGCATGGCTAGGTGCCGGATTTAAAAGCGGCGAGAACACCGATTGGATGGTCGGTCGACGCCTCGTCGCAGGCTGGAAACCCTCGGAAATGGTCGCTTTTGAAGGCTTGCAAGTGCCTCCATCCAAGTTTGGATTGAGCGCCGATGCAAACGGATCAGCCGTGTCGTATGAACTCTGGGAATTCGACGGCGTCCTGATGGAAATGTACCCGCAGAAGCTATTTCATATTCCGGAAAACGCGATCCCGAACATTGTCACAGACAGCCAGAATTGGCTCAACGATGAGAACGCCGACGGTTACGGCCGTCTCCTGGCCTCACCTGCCGGATAACGGATCAAGCTTATCGCTTGTAGCTGTGAACCGGCTGACGCATTTTCGCACCCGGGCAAGGAAATCGATGTGGAAACACTGGAGGAAATCTACACGCTTGTAAGATGGCTATTGTACTAAACATTGACACGAGCCGGGATTGCGGAAACGATTTTCCATCATTGAAAGGAAAAGTCGTCCATGAGCGCTGTTATCGAGTTTTTTGTCGAATGCCTCGAACTTCTTCTCGGAGGCAGGCGTAGACGCCATCAAAGTCAGATTGCGCGAAACGCCGATATTGGCTTCCGGCTTGTAGGGGCGGCGATGCTCATTGCCTTGGCAGTCGCGATCTTTGTGTTCTGGGCGACAATCGTCAGCTTTGCCATCATCGCCTTCTGGATCGCCGTGGTCCTTGGATTGGTGATTGGCGTCGTCAAGTTCTTTGCCGATTAGTCCTCATCGGCATATTTCAGCTTCAACGGGTTGCAGAAGCCACCTGGCTGGGAAAAAGGATCATAGTCCCAGTCAAGTGAACGTTTCACGCGGCGATAGGGTGAACGGATTCCCCGCTGCAGCGCTTCGGAATAGACGACACAAGCCTCGGCCGCTGCGAAAGCGATTGCGTGGGAACCAGCCGCCTTGGTCTCGTCTGACATGCCGCTAATGGCATCGACTGCAGCTTCCTCAAATTCCTCAACGGTGTAAGCCTTGGCCGCGTCTCCGAGACGCTCCATTAGGACGCCGCGTACCGCCCGACCCACCTCCTTGCAAAAGTCCATGCGCCGAACCGAGTTCACATGTTCATACACGCGGGCATGTGCTCCGTCGACGATGTAACGCATTTCTGCATCGAAGTGAGAGTGGGTGAGGTCTGAAGCTGGCATGACATCTCCGGCCGGTCTGGGGTTATCAACGATGGCATAACGTTGGGGCAAGTCCAAGAACTTCAAACGTTCAACCACATGAGAGTCCGCTATCACATGTATGTCAGCAATCGGCGTTGGACGTAGGCGGGTGTGCGTAGGAAGCTTGAACAATCGGCTCCTGGGTCTTCAGTCATGCATCAAAGCTCGTCACCTGAAACACGCGCTCCGCTGATCCTCCTCCACGGGCTGGGGTCCGGCGCTTGGTCAATGTACGTCCTTGCGACACGCCTTGGCCGTCTGGGCTTTGATGTCGAAGTCCTGAGTTACAGGTCCCACGGGCAGTCCTTGGCTCAAATGACTGATGAAATCCAGACCATCTTGCCCGAGCGCTTCAATGGCAGGTTTGATGTCGTGGCGCATTCGCTGGGCGGTCTCGTCGGCCATCAACTGGCGAAAAGGCTCGGCTCGACGGCCATTAGCAAGGTGGTGATGCTTGGTTCACCATTCCTTGGGACCCGCGTTGCAGGCGTTCTCGTCAAATCGTGTTTGGCTCGCTTCATCTACGGTCCCATTTGGAGCGATCTCCTCCCAGAAGAACGCCGCAGGCACGATATCCGCATCGAGGGGATCGAGATAGGGATGATTGCAGGCGTAATACCCGGCACGCAGTTCCTGCCGCGCGGCGCATCGGATGGATTGATCCCCCTGACTTCAACGAAAGGCGCGTGCTTCAACCACCATATCGCGATCCCGGCATCACACGCGACACTTCTGATCAGCAAGACAGCAGCCGACAATGTCGGTTCCTTCCTGAAGTTCGGTCACTTCCTACAGGCGAGCGAAGGAAGTCATTCCGACGGCTTTACACCAGAGCAATCTCCAGTCGCCTGCCAGCCTCAATCTTCTTTCTGAAGGCGTCGATTGCCTCTGATAGCTCTGGGCTTGTTTTTGCCTTGCTGGCCGAGAGAAGCTTGAAAAACGCGTCCTCGGCCTGGGTGAGGAAATAGACGTGGATCGTGTCCCAGTCCTGAGAGGATCGCCAAGCGACATCCGCTTCAGTTATCAGGCCTGCCTCATTGAGGACGATCTGAAACTTCACGCTATCTTTGAAATCCCACGCCGCTGTTGCAGCTGCAGTGTCCGAGCCGAAAACAGATTGAAATGCTGATGCACAATCGTCTGCGGCCGTACCCAGGTCCATGATGTTCACAACACGATTGAACGTGACAAAATCCTGTGCGGAGGGGAAGTTGTCCGCAGCCCGGTCATAATTCAGCATCTCAATCTCATCGGTATAGAATTTTCCATTCATTGTTTTCGACTCAAGGAGTTCGTTCGTCAACAATTTAATTGACCTGCAAGCCTTTTCGCGGCTAATTCCATTTTGAGAGCAAAACCCAAAGGAGTAGATGGTCGTGCAGTGGATTTTGCAACGGGGGCATACAGATTCGGAGAGACTCGGCGCGGTCTTGGAAGCGCTCGGCTTGCAGCATTCCTTCGAGCGGATGGCTCCTTTCATCGGTGACATTGATCCCGTTCCTCAGATCGACAATCCTGCAAACACGATCATCTTCGGCCTGCATTCCACGCGGAACTTTGCCAGGAAGCATGGGCTGTACCCAGGCATTATTGAATTGCGTCCGCATATTCAGGAAGTCGCATGGCAGGATTTCCTGTTGAACCCGCTCAAGACAACGATATTCGCTACGGCCGCTGAGATCGTTTCCAGACTTGCCGACGATCCGCGCGACCTGTTTTTCGTGCGCGCTTTTGACGACACGAAGGCCCTTGCGGGACAAGTCCTGACGAAGGAACAGATTGAAGCAACTGTCGCAGTGACATCAATCCTCACAAAAGAGGAATTCTTTGCGGAGAGCCTCAACCCGACCACCGAATTGATGGTAAGCAGCCCTGTCGATATCGTGGCGGAATGGCGGCTTTGGATCGTTGACGACAAGGTGGCGACGTACTCGCGCTACAAGCAAGGTGACGCGGTTCGCTGGACCTACGCCATCGACGACGACGTCATTCCCCTTGCCGACAGCTTGATCGCAAAGAACCCGGGCTATGCGCCTGCCTACGTCATGGACATCTGCAGGACCGACGAGGGGCTCAAGCTCCTGGAGACCAACAGCATTAACTCGGCTGGGCTCTACAAAGGCAATTTGACGGACCTCGTGCAGACTTTGGAAGAGAAATTCACATCTTAAGTCCTGACACAAGCGACCGTCGGCCCAAAATCAAAAGGCCCCGGATCGATCCAGGGCCTTGGCGTCACATCGAGAGACCGTTTCCGGGCTCGAAGGTCGGAAACGCGTCTAGAACCGGCGCATCATTGTCGAAGCGAAGGAGCAGGCCCCCTTCGGCCGCGCCATACTGTGCCAAGGCAATGAATTCATCCGAGAAGCCGTCGGCCTTCATCGCCGCGATCTTGTCCTCGACGATTTCAGCAGGATTGTCACCAACCAGAGACATCGTGGAAACGATATGGCCGGAGTGATAGTGAATGACTGACGTCCCGACCAGAGAGGCAATTCCTTCATCCTGCATGTCCTTGTGATCCTGCAGGATTTGGACGTCGGAGGGAGTGAGATGTGCGGTACTCACGTCGAGGAAGGTTTGGATTCCAGGCTTCATTGTCGTTTCCTTTCATAGAGGCTGTTGCCTCACGATGATGCGCAGGTCTGCAACCCGCAAGCTCACATCCGCAAACCAGCATTTTCCACTAACGGGCGCAGGGTGCCGGGCATGTCTTCAAGACTTTCGTAGGCGCAGGTCAGTTCGATCCGACCGCGCTCCGATTCAGTCTTCTGAAACCACCAGTATAGGCCATTGGAGAAGATAACCATCTCTTCCGACTTCTCGTCATCGTCCATTTCGTAGGTTGGCGTATATCCAAAGGCCTCCGAAGGAGAGCCGTCAGGTAACGAGCCATAAGCGATCACGTCGAGCTGTTCACGGTCGAAATGAACCACGTGAGGAAGTGCCTCCCGATCCTGTAGAAGCGCGGTCAGCTTTGCCTCCAGATCGGCGCGCTCGACAAAATACGGCTCTTTTACCGGTTGGTCCCAAAGCGCAACTAGCGCCTTGGCTGTGGCAATCGCGTGTTCCTTGACTTCAGCAGGGCCGAGAGGCGTCTGTTTCGGCTCCGGCTCGACAAACTGCCACGGTTCTCGACCTCCAAGCGGGTTCATCAGCGCATCGCGAGCATATGTCCGGAGGATCGGTCGTCCGACCCAGTCCAGTGCGGATACGACGAAACCGCGAGCATCCGCCCAATAGCCAATCCGAACACCGGTAAAAGAGCTGGCAAAGGGCAGGGGATCACCGGCTTCCGGCCGGAAGATCGGCTTGAGCATCGATCCCAGCCGTTCGACTTCGGCCTTCAATATCGCCTCAAGCTCGGGCTCATTCTCATGCGGATCAGCCAGCAGCACCCGCTGCACCAGCGTACGAAGCCTATCAAGGTTCATTGCCAACTCCGCCGCTGACAGGCCAGCGGCACCAATCGCCTGCTCCAAATGCTTATGCAGCAATTCCATGTTTACGCTTCCTTCTTTTTCCGACCGTAATAAGGTGCCGGTTCCAGCTTCTTGACGATGAACTCTTCCTCCTTTGGGGCCCCGTTGAGGGCGAGGAAGCTGTCCATCCGGGTGTAATCACTCCAAACTTCACCAGTGGTCGACACGACGCAGTTCTGGAATTTCAGCTGGCGCAGGAAGATGTAGCCGCCAACAGCAGTGTGATAGGAAATCCGACCATTCGGATACTGCGGGTAACGGATAATCAGATAATAATCGTGGTCGTCCTCTGCAAAGCCGATCAACCGGCCGAGGTCGAAGCCAAGGAGAACGGGCTCATTAAAGTGCTCGCGGCACATTTGTTCGATATGGTTCATGGAAACTCCTTGGTAGTGCATTCATGATACGGTCGCCTTGCAAAAACAGGCAAGCTAGATAAAAGGAAAACGAGGTTGCGCTTGCGCACAAACCTTGTGCTTTGCACGCTCTGACGATGAAGTCAGACAGCAATTAAAGGAGCCATCGATGTCAGCAGAGAAAATCAAGGTAAAGCAAATCACCCTCATCCATTCGAGTGGTGCCAATGACGTCGGACAGGGTTTGGCGAATGGGGTGATCGCTGGCACAAAGGAAATCGTTCACTCCTATGAGGAAGCCGACCAAGTGCTTGCCAAGTGGCTGGCTACTAACCTTCCAGGCCATTACAACGATGTGGACTGGGTCGTCACGTTCGAAGATGGGTTCCAAAAGTTCGGCAGTTACAATCTTGGCAAACCGCGCGATGCCGCGCCGGAAAAGCCAAACTTCATCGACGCCATCACTCACAACTCATTGCGCCTGATCAGCGACGACCCGGAGCATAAGGGCTACCAGAATTTCGTCGACAAGGACGGCAAGCATCGAGCCATGGCGCAACACGTCTTGGACACCTACGATCACGGCCTTGACGATCAACCGACGGTGGGCATGAAACTCTAATCCTGACGACTGGTGGGGCGAGGAATGTCGCCCCAACCCCGACGGGGTCTCTTCGTATGTCGGCTCCGACACTCTTTAGGCACCACTACTCTCCGGCAGTCTGCCCCGACGGGATCAGGGCATCCAGCGTACCCTGCAGTTCCCGCGCCTTTGCCTCATAGAAGATCGCTGTCTCAAGAAGGTTCTTGAACTTATGCATCGAGGGCTCCAGCGTGCCGTACTGGAACTGCAACATCATGTTCTGAAGCACTAACGGTGCAAGGCAACGCCCGCCGCCAACAACATTTTCCTCGTGAAACCACCATTGATCCCCCCTAAATGCCGAGAGGGCGGCGACCATTTTTTGAACGTCCTCCTCCCTTACCTGCGGGGGAACTTCTATCGTGAGGGATTTTACCATCGAATCCAACCTTAGTTACGGCATCTAGGCGACAAGCAACATGCCGTAGACAGGGACCAGGCAGACCAGCAGAGATGAGACGTAGTTGCGCTGCATGAGAACCCCGAACCAAGCTGCAGCGTAGCAAAGTGAAAACACAATGGCTGCGACAAGAACCTGCGCAACCGGTGCGCCAAGCGACCAAAGGTGAAAGCTAGCGAGGCCCACAGCAAAGAGAGACAGAATTGCATAAGCAATATGGGCTGTGACCATGAAGTGGTCGGAAATGGAGCGTATGTGGGATAAACTGGACAACACGGATATCTCCGAAGTTCTCGGGAATGAGCTTAAAGGTTCCTTTTGTTCTGGCGTAGTGTCAACAGTCTTTCGCCATTTCCGCCCAAGTTACGTTCCCACAACACTCGGTCATTTCAGACGGTTGACGCCATCATTGACATATACGTCGACTTTATCATCTTCGATGTCCGCTTTGAACACTTCAACCATCGAGGCAAAGCGCGCCGGATCGCGTGCTATCTCGCTTCCGATGGAATGCATTTCGAACACGGCTCGTGAGATTTCCTGGAAAGTGGACTTTCGATGCGGATTTTTCTCGTATTGAACTGAATGCTCCTGCTCCAGGGATGCATCGAGATACGAAGCCTCAGCGATGAGGCTCCTGAAGTTTTCAAGGTTCGGTTTTTCGATGAACATCTCCGCATATAAACTAATGCGACCGTAAACATCGCCAGCATCACGGCGTTTTGCCACTCGACTGAAGCCCTTTTGCAGGACGTTGACGATATCAGTCAAAGTAACGTCGGCCGTGTGCTCCCGCATGACGGACTTGGCAGCTTCCAGACCTCGATTGCTAAGAGCGATTAGGAAAGCGCTTTTGGAAGCCTCCGCGAGCGTCTGCCCGTGATCGGCACTGCCGATTTTTGCGTCGTAAGCTTCCGGAAGGATACGGCCGAGATCGACCATCGAGACATCGGCCGTTCTCAAGGCCTCCATGGCAAGAACATCGCTGACATATTTCAACTCGCTCATGACAAACAGGCGAGCATCGCGGCAAGCGCGGTCCTTGCGACCTGCTTTCGTCACAGCGATCAGCTCGGCTGCACGGGAGGCGACATCCGCCTGGAAAGCTTCGACGTTAAGAGTGCTCATCTGAAATTCCTTCGTGGTGTTGCCCGATCCTGGCAAACGCGTCGGCAAATGACAATCCGTTTCAGAGTCGTGAGCCGATCACCGCATACCGAATGCCGGAACATCTTCTTCGAGAGCCTTCAGTTTCTTTGCGGTCTTCCTGAATTCCTTCGCAAGAAAATCGTAAACACCCTGGTAATCGTCTTCGTCATAGCAGCCTTCACGGCGATCAGGCTTGTATTCTAACTCGTAAGCCGATGACGGCCGTACTTTCAATCGGTCCCGCATGATCTGCGTGCTGAACTCTCCAAGGGAGTCGAACATCTTGCCGTCCACTTGAACGACCTGATGATACCAGGTGCTGTCGACGGTCGCGCCACGATAGCAAGCTGTCACCATAGAGGGGGCAAAGCCGTTTTCGGCAAGCACGTCGTAAAGCGCCGCCGCGAAAGCAGCACAGCTGTCGATCTGCGCATCTTTGCGTTCCCTGCCGATCTTGGCCGTTTTGATGAGTTCGACGATATCCATATGGCACCTATGACACGATTTGTTCGTTCCAAGGAAGTGCAACGGCAAGCCTACGACAATGAATTCACTCAAATCGCTCACGGCGTCCAGAAATTCGGCGGCCAACACGAAATGAAAGTTTGTTGACCGACCTATGCAAATTCTTGTTGTCCAAATTGGAGATAAAGGAAATCCTTGTTCTTACGCTGAGAGATCGATGAGCTGGAAGCAGATTTCCAATCCAGCGGAGCCGACGAAAATGAACACTGGTGACACACTAAAGGGTTACGACGACAGCGCCTACCTGCAGGTCATGGCGGATGGCATCATTACGCGCAAATACAATAGCGTCGACGAAGCCGCCAAGGCCGCCCTCGGGGAAGAGGGCGGTTCGAACGTCGACCGTCTAAGAAGAAAGTATCGGGAGCAGAACTGGCACGAAAAGGGTCTTTCCGCCTATGTCGAAGCAGAGATCGCAAAGCGGGACCTGATCAAGGCCCCTGGGCATGTGAAACTGCTCACAAAATTGAGTGCACGGCTTGCAAACCCGGTGACCACCGTTCTTCAGGCATTCACGGCAACCCGGCGCGTGCTCGGCCACACCAAGCCGGACGGAAAGACTGCGCTGCCCATGGTCGTGGCAACACTCCTCCTGACCGGTGTTTCAGCGTCGGTAATCCCGATGGCATATGCCATGGCAGCATTCCTTGCCTTCACACTTTTCGCCCTGACGTCCTGGGCCGACCGGTCCTCGGAGAAATCGGACGGTCGAACAGCCGGTTTCGCCTTATCGGCTATGGCCGGGGTTATAGCCGCCCTTGTCGGAGCTTTCGGGTTGCTAAGTCCCAACTCCGCCTATTCGGTCGGATCAATGCATGGAGCGGTAACCCTCGCCATCGGACTGAGTATTATCGGCGTCTACGCCACAAGCTTCGTGTCCACCCGGGCGGTCGCGGCCGGTCGGCGAAAGACATTCGAGGTCTCAGCCTTGATCATCGCCCTGGCTATCATGAGCCAGACTGGCACCGCGATCTTGGCAAAAGATGCAGGCGTTTTCGCCACCATTCAAACGGCCCTTCAGGCTACGCACTGATTTTCAGCATTTAAAATCACACCATAGACTGAAGGAAAACGCTCATGACCTACTCCGAGCCACCCATGATCATTATCTTGACTACCTTCCTCCTGGCCGTTGCATTCATAGCCTTCGGCGAAACAGGCGACCAAGGCCGGTACAGGATATTCCACGAAGTAGCCGAGGCCACGAAAGGACTGAAGCTCACGCACACCTGCGACAACTATGGCTTCATCACCGCCCGGGCGGAGCCGAATTGCATTGAAAAGGAAGGCTTCCGCTACCTCAACACCGGCACCTCCATAGCCTTCTTCCGAATGGACGCGAATTCAGTCCCCCATCCAGTGTGGACCACCTCCCTCAACCCGTATTCGACGCAGGTTCCCGCTTCTTTGAGGGATTTGCGCATGATCCAGTCCGCATTTGTAGAACGGTGATCATCATGGGACACGACAATCTGATCGCTTTGGTCGCAGCAACGGTCGTCGGAGCCGGGATAATGATGGGATGGACCTATCTCAGCAAGCGGACTTCGGAGTACCGGCAATCAGTAGCCACCCTGACAGCACAGGTAGACAAACTTCAGTTCCCTATTTCCTGCACGCCGGAAGGTCGCCTGGACAACCTCAATCAGCGGAACTGCGTAGAACGAAACGGATATCGCATCGTCCGGTCCGGCCTCGATGCGATTGTCGTCAAAATGGACAAGGATGAGCCCGTTGTCGTCTACCATTCGTCACCGGACAGGCGGCGGATCGTCCCTGGCAATCGCGAGGAAATCATTGCAATCACGCGTGTGTTTTCAGATGAGCAACCGCTCGACTGAGACGAGATTTTAAACTGGTCGGGACCAGAGTTTAAATCAGCCACAGGACGAGCATCTGTCTATGGTCGCTTACTTGCCGCACGGCTATTCTGGTCCCGAACACGATCAAAAATGGGTTTTCATCATGAAACAAGGTATGACCGCTATCCTGGACGTAACGCCAATGCACCTCACGTTGAGCGACGTTCACTTGTTCCAGCGCATCCATGAAACATCCTTCATCCCGGACGGCGTGACGGTTTACCCATACCGAACCGGAACCATGGTGGTGACCGAAGTCCTGGCAACTGGGACGCCGGAAGAAAAAGAGGAAAAGATCAGGGCAATGAAGGCGGCTGGCTTCTCGAACGAACTGATCGCGGTCCTCCGGTACTGCGCAGAGCAGGGTGGCACGCTGGCGCGTTTTGACAACGGCTCTGCACTTGAACTCGATGATTTTCCGATCTTCGATCATGAGACAGGCCTGGAAGTGACAGCGGCTCGGCTTGGCATGTAGAACGCTTTTGGGGGGACTGGAGTGGACCGGCCCCGCCATATAATTCAGGCGAGCAATTTGGCGATTAAAGCAAGTTTTTCGTTAAAATCTTCGTAACCAAGTGAGAGGGGTTTGCTTGTATTCGACCCACTCGCCTTCTATGTGGTTTCCAATACCACTCCGTCGGCTATCGAGCTTCCGTCCCGATAGCCAGACAGGCCATTCTGAAGGATGGAGAATATGACTACGGATAATATCTGGAACGTGTCTCGGGTTCGTGTGCCAGCACGATCAGGTGAGACTGTCCAGATGATCAACGCGCATGATGAGGAAGTTCGACTGAACGCGGTCGAACTGACAGAGACGTGTGCAATCGATCTCGACACCTGCGTCGTCGACCTGGGTCAGTTTTCCGACAACATCACGGCGGGTTTGCCCCTCTTTGTTCCGGCGAAGCCGCATAGATCAGGCCTGCACGACAACGACAACGCCCCCGGTGACTACTAGCGTCGGCTCTCTACCGGCCATTTCGCTGACACTCTAACGCCCATTTCGTTTGGCTTTAACGAACATACGCGACCACATGGATCGCGGATGCACGTTGACATCACAAGCGAAAAGCGGCGCGTTCGGCCATTTTCTCTTCGAGGGTAGGGGTGGGCTCACCTTCCAGAGGGCGGCGAACACGCGCATTGAAGATCGTACCGCTATGGTTGACGTCCCAGACATGCCACGCATCGTCCTGCCCGCCCCAATACAAACGGTTGCCGCTCTCCAACTCGAAGAGCACGGCCGGATGGTTTGAATGATCAGGCGTGCCCGTATAGGGCAGTTCGCCAACAATGCGGTCTGCACAGTAGTCATGCTCTCGGTGCCAAACCATGACGGTGTCGCCAACCTTGTACATGCCGCCACGATGCGGGAAATCGTTCGCGTCGTCGATGATCTCGTAAGCACCGTTCACCATGACGTTGACATGCGGATATTTCGCAAGGAACGCGGTCATCTGGTCTTCCCACTTGACCTGGCCTTCACCGGTGCGCATCCACTGATGCCGGAAACATGTGTCGCCTGAGGGATAATGCGTGATCCGCGTGTCACGCGGATAGTCGATCATGAAATATTCAGGCGTCGTTTTGCGGTCGATTCTCGGTCTCACGGCGTCATCCTCCTGGTGGCGAGTATCTCGTCGCGGTTTTCCTCAAGCCAGTCGGCAAGCTCGCGCTGCGCTTTCACTCCAAGGACAGCGCTCTCATCTATCCCGAGCACACCTGCGGCTCGCTCGATCTCTGCTGCCGAATATTCCTCGTCAATCGTCGCCGAGAAAATCTCGAAATTGCTTGCATCGCCCAGGTTCATAGACGCTTTCCCTTGTCTGACTTCAGAAGAATAGATTTCTCAGGTCGCTTTCGACAAGCCGAAGCCGACATCAAAAGCTCGGTTTCGAAATCATCAGCCAGATAATTGCCAACACCGCCAGGAAGGCCGGGAAGCCGCAAGCAAACCAAATCCGATAGAGCCGATGATATCGCGCAGGCAACGGCTCATTCCGAGTTGCAGCCTCCCAGGCAAGTTTCTTCAGCTGCACCTGTATCCAGACAACAGGAAGCCAGAATGCCCCGGTGAACACGTAGAGGACGAGGGACCACAGAACCCAGCCTTCCCACAGATTCCAGCCGATTTCGTGCGCGAGGAGGGTTCCGGTGATGGGCTGAACCACAACGGCAGCTGCCGTGAACAGAAGGTCAGCCAGGACGACAATCGACGCGGTGTGCGCAATGACCAGGGCATTTCCCGCTCGCTGCGCCATGACCATGAAGAAGGCGATGCCTGCGCCGGTACCGAGCAGGACACAGGCCCCGATGATATGAAGCCACCGGACGAAGAAGACAAAATCGAATTCCATCAGCGCGACCTCACGAACGCACTGGCCACAAACGCCATGACGGAAGCAGGCAGTGTCTTCACGAACGGCCCGAGCGGATCAAGCCAAAGAGAAGGGGACAACAGCGAGCCAGCGACGAGATAGGATGCGGTCACCGCCACCATTCCTAGCAATGCCGGTCTCACATACGGTCGATAGACAACCGCTGCTCCGAGAACGATATCGACGAATGCACCCGCTGCGACAACCGCCATGGCAAGAGATTGGCCGATACCGGCGTCAGTCAGATGGGTTGCGGCGGCCGACACCTTCAGAAACCCGATCACGCCGGACGCGATCCAGAACAAGGATAAGGTGGCGATCATGGCCGGGAACAAAAGGAACATCCGGGCGAACCATCGCTCCTGAACGGTAGACGGCATCCCCCTCAGTGTCTCGGGCAGCGACTTGCAGGATTTCTGCATCACCTGCTTGTAGACAGTCGGATCGGCTATGACCCCTTCGGACATGACCTTCATCGAGGTCGAGCGCAGCGGCGACCGCCAGCCAAGTTCTCCGAGAATGTCAGCGCCGAAGCCAACGACACGGGCAATCCAACTTGGAAGCCGCAATGTCAGGGCAGGGCGACTTAAGCCCATCCATGAGCGGAACAGCCCCACGACTTCACTAAGCGGTCGAGCGTGCTCTTCGACAATGTCCATTTCCGTCCCAGGCGGCACTCGACCGTCGATGGCAGCCATGACGACATCCACAACATCGTCGATGCTGATTGTTCCAACCGGGCTATCCGGGTAAACGAGAGGCGTTACGAATGGGAACGAAGCAAGCATGCGAAGTAGGGCCGTGCCGCCATAGGCTGCCGGAGCAATCACGAGGCCGGGCTTGAGAATACACCAGTCGAGACCACTTTGACGCAAATAGTCGTCAGCTTCGCCCTTTGTCCGCAGAAACTCGAACTTTGCATCCCAATCGGCACCTGGAGCCGAAATCTGGATATACTTTGGGCTGTTCGCGCCTTTTCGACAGGAGTCGATCAATGCAGTGATCGACCGGCACTGCAAAGCTTTAAGGTCGTCTTTCTGTCCGGACTGCAAGGCACCGGAGGCGTTGATAATCACATCCGCACTGTCTGAATAAGGAACCCACTGTTCGGCCGTATGAAGCCTTGAGATGTCAACACTGTCCCACCGCGCACCCGGCTCCTGAACTTCAGCTTGCGAGGCGTCACGGCCGATTCCTCGAACGCTGTGACCTGCATCTAGCAATTTCTTCACTATAGCGAGCCCGATGAGACCGTAGCCGCCAACAACTAAAACTTTTGCCATTCATTCAACCTGATCTTCTTCGATACCTACATAGGGCATTGCGGTGGAACCCGGAAGGAAGTGCAACAAAATTCCTTATGAGAAACGTTTCCGGCGGTGCGGCACCAGTTTTCGGCGGGAAGCCTTCAGTCAGACGAAATCGCCATCGATCCACACAATGCACGGAAGGAAATCCAGCTTGCAGCCAATGTAATCGGCGATCAGAAACATCTATTCCCAGTGATCCGCCGGTCTGATAATCCATTTGTGGATTGCGGCAAAACGCTGATTAATTGGCCATCACATGATGTCGAGGCTACCCATGACCCCTTTTTCTAACGACGACCTCAAAGTCTTCATCCAGGCCCTTTTCGAGCGTTATTCACTTGGCAAGCTTGAGATCAAAGAGGGCTCGATAAAGCTGCACGAGCGGTGCATCGCCTTCGAGGGGAAGGGTGAACGGATGCGCAAAGACCATCACTTCGCCATCCCTTATGCTTCAACGACCTGGGGTGTCATTTCACCAAAATCGATACTTCATGCAACAAGCGCGAGCAACCTGTCATGGATGATCAACGGACAAGCCTTGGGCAAGACCGACACCCTGATCCACATCGGCAGCCACAGTGACCAGGCCACCTCGCTTCACGCCAACAAGGAAATGCTAAAGGCATGGACCCATGAAAGACTGCCAAGCGCTCCAGCCGAACGATACGAGGATTTCAAGGCTCATTACGACAAGAACTACCAAGCCGAGATTGCCAGGGGTCTTTTCCTTGACGAGGTCTCAATCGGCCATTACGTCCCGAGCGAAGAAACCGGCTACATGAAGCTCAAGTTGCAGCCGATCTCGTCGCCGAGCTTCTCATTCGATGCGGAAGAGACGCCTGCACCGGTTATGGGCCGGTAATGGCTCCGGGCCTTGAATTCGTCGCCAGTCCACCGAACAATGTGGGCTTCAGTAATTCGAGGCCCACAGATGCCAAGCACAGAAATCATGTCGAACCAGGAAATCCTGGCTGAGCTGAAGAGCGGGAGCCTGCTCAACCAGGCGCGACGAATCCTCAGCACAACCATGGCTGAAATCGACACCGGATTGAAACAGCGCAAGCCTCTGACGATATTCGAAGTTCAGAACCTCGAATTCTCAGCCGTGATCGAGATCGCTGCTCTTCTGGGTGTAGAACTGAAGACTGGACAAAAAAGTCTGACCGAGACGGCAAACTGACCTGTGGTGCCGTTGTTTCTAGCAACAAGCCTAGGGACAATTCATCACGCCTTCAGGAGCAGACTATGACGGGAAAGACGTTCGCAAAAATCGGCACGACGATTTACCAAGTCATCAAGGACGGTCACCCTGCCGAACTTGCAGACAGCTACGATACCGCCTTGAGAAGGATCGCGCTCGCTTTCACCTCCGAGAGTGAATTTGCGAGCTTGGGACGTATCAACGAGTTCCCGGAGTTAGCCACGGCAGAACTGTGCGGCACATTTCAGCAACGCCTCCGCTTTGCCATTGAGCAGACAGGCCGCCATTGTGAGGTGGCCGAACACAGGCTTACAGGCGCATATGAGAAGACTTCTCTTGTGCGCACCATTGGCGTGACCACCGAACTTGATCCGGGATACGAACTTCAGTCGGGACTCTATCGCGCAGCACTTGGCTCTGTTGACCGGGATGCCGTTGCCGACAAGCTTGCTTCGATTATCGCTGGCAAGATCGCTTTCGAACGGACCGGGAAGTCAGACGCCGAGGTCGTATCTGATATCATCGAGGCCAGCGGCCGGTTGGGCAGCGAAACTTTCGGAGCTGAAACAGCCAAGGACGCATCAGCCTTCTTGAAAGACCTGCCCAAGGTGGCGGCCGACCGCTACGAGGAACTGGCTGCCAAGGCCTTTCCGAAGCATGCGATGAGTATGTAAGACTAAGAGGAGCCAGGACATGCCAATCATCCCCGATCAGCTGAGCGAACACACCAAAGCGACGCTTGCCCTCAGTGAGCAGCCGCTCGACCCCTTCAAGTATCAACGCGAGGTATCACGAGCACACCATTTTGCTGAAGATATCCACCGCGACTTCGACAAGATCAAGTGGTTCAAGGGCCATATCAAGAAAGGATATGGCGCGCACGAGGACGGCGATTGCTACGTCGCCTGGCACAAGAAATGTGCCCTGACGGTCGTCGCGACACCGAGAGAAAACCGCAAGTACCGTGAGCCGGGCGAGCCAATCTTCGGTTATTCATTCCATTTCAGCGTCGGCGGCCATTTCTCCGGTTCATCAGCCACTTTGGCCGGAGCAATTCAGGAAGCCGCTCTGGCAGCGATCAAGCTCGATGGCGACAGCAGCGACAGTGATTGCCAATGGCTGAGAGGCAATGGCGGGAAGAAGGGCTTCTTCGAGTTCCATAGAGTGGATATCGAGCACGACACGCCCTTGACCTTCGCCGACCTGGCCACCGAGGAAAATCTCCGGCCGGTGCCGGTGCTCGAAGGTCCTTACGCTACGGAAGAGGCGACGCCCGCTCCCCGTATATAGGAGAACCGGGCCAGTGGCGGCGGGTGAACCCCGTCGCCATTCGCTACATGCCGGGTTTTGGTTGCGGTGCATTTGCCCGACGTACAATCTCCGGATCATCAGTGAGAGTAGCTCCGGTCAGTTCAAAGCCGAGCCTGACGTACCAGTTGAGCAACTCCGCGTTGCTCAGAGAGTTCTCATTCAGCCGGTCCCAGAGATCGATCTGTTCGGCAGAAAACATCCCGGAATCTTCCTGCATTTCCGTGTCGTAGAGCAGGGCATGCGGCTGGCCATAGATATCGATGTCGTACTTGTCCGCTATCTCCAACACCGCTCGCATTGCCTTGCTGGCATGGCCCTGTCCGCGTTCCTGTTCGGACCAGATCGATTCAAGCGTGACCGTGCCGCCTGCTTGCGAGAACATGATCGAAATCAGGCCCGACTTCATCTCGTGGACTTGCTGAACTTCTCGCTCAAACGCTTGATAATTTGCGGTCATTACAAACTCCGGAGCAACATGCCTGTGTAGCAAGAATGGCTTTGGCTTTGGCTTGCCACAAACTCGCATTGACCGGGTCGAAAGCCCGGACGTAGACTCACCTGAAAAGGAAAACCACATGTCATCTGATAGACCCAACCGACTTGAAAACGCTCTGGAAGCCGCTCGTGCCCGAGGCCGCATCGCGGCACAGGCCATCGTGAACTCTGACGAAATGCTGGGCGAAAAAGCAGCGGCTATGATGATGGATTGCCCGCTGGACAACCTCCTGGCTGCACACAAGGCCGGGTTTGTTCTCGGTCTTTCACATGACGGACAGCTGTTCTTCCCGGAATGGCAGTTTCGATATGATGGCCAGCCGTTTGACGAAATAGCAGAGATCATTGCCCTCTTCGATAAGAAGGCCTGGGAGGTCTACCGCTTCATGAAGGCTGAACATCCTGGGCTAAACGGACAGACCGGGATCGAGGTCATGCGGATCAGCCGCGAACCGAGGCTTCGTCCAGTTGCTGAAAACTGGATCGAAGGTGGCTTCTGCTAACACCCGGGTGTTAGCAGTGGTGCTCATGCCAAGACTTCGACGCTGCTCTGCTCATTGTAGTTGAGAAGAAATTCCCTGGAACAGCGGTGACACGTCACAAACTGCGTCGCGAACATCGTTGTCATCGGCTCTACCGAATGCCCACACTCCAACGAAATGCGCCACCGATTGGTGCGCCAGTCACTCGAAAGACCCAGGCAGGTAAACCTAACGGCATGCTTTGAGAGATCAGATGCCGCACCCGCTTCTTTTGCCATAATAACCTGCTGACGCCACTCAAAACGATTCCTGCTTATAGTTAGGTGAAGCGAGCAGGACTATCAACACGGTTCTAGAGTTTTGGCGACGCGACAGGTGTCAGATTACGCAGGACCTCAAGAACCTTTTCCGGGCCTCGATGTTGAAACAGAGCGAGCATCTCCATCTCCGCACCCTTCTTGTAGACGTTGTCGTAAAGCCACTTGTCCGTCGTCGGCCAGAAGTCGATGTATTCTTTATTATACACCGGCATCACTCGGCACGAGAAAGCGGTGTTAAAGTCGGCGTAGCTTTCCGAGATCATCTCGCCGTAGACGCCGCGACCATGCTCATTGACGAGGCCTAGCGCCTCATCGAGTTGCTCCCGCCAATCAGTCTTTTTGCCTTCAGCCCATTCGAGGAAAGCCGCACCGACTTCTTCAAGCTTCGCCTGAGGGTCATCGGGGTTCTTCGGCCGGAGCCGCTCATGGTTGAAGTGGTGGTCGCCAATCAGGTCGTTTGTCATATCTGGCCCTTACATCGTTCTCTCCGACGATAGCACCAAACGATGCAAGGGCGAATGGCTCACTCGGCTGGTGGGCCGACCCGGAGTGTCTTGAAAATAATCTCCGCTCGCACTTTGCCGATACCAGGGACTTTCAAGAGTTCAGCGACGGACGCCTGGCAAACCGCCTGGATCGATCCGAAGTGACGATGAAGCGCCAGAGCCGTTGTCGCCGATACACCTGGTATGCCTTCGAGCACAAAGGCGGCGGCAGGCGCAGGTTCTTTCGGCCCCGATCCCCGCAGGCCCAGGTCGTAGCCGAGCCCCTGAACCGCGTGCTTGATCATTGTGACCATTAGGTAAACGCTCTGGGTTTTCGACAGGGTCGGGATAATCGAGACGCCAAGTTCGACTGAAAGATATGAAAGGAGGCCGTTCAAAGCAGGTAACTGCATATTGGTCTGCTCATACATGTCCCCTTCGACCAATAAGACGGAACGCATTCCAGACCCAGCCATCCGATCTATTTGGCTAAAAATGCGCTTCTTATCCTCAATTACCGAGGCTACAAGATCGGCTGCGGTTTTTCGCTCAATGATCAGCTTCTCATGAACCAGGTAGTCACCGGTTTCCAAGGAGGCCACTTGAACATCGAGGTTCTTCACTTGCCTCAACATATCGACCATTTCAGCAGGCTCGCGGTCATCGACGTATACCGTGACCATCTGCTCCAGAGGATAGGACATGATGTTCGGATCGAGGATTTCAGTGTGCTTTGCGGTCCAGCCGCCATTCCTCGGAACAGGCTGGTCAGGAATACCTCTGCGAGCAGACGCCCTCGAACCCGGTTGCGCACCTCGACGGGCAATCGGCGCTGCTTGTACGGCCGCCACCACCTCCGCGAACACTCTCGCGTCGCAGCTCAGATGATCCGCAACCAAGTCGAGAACCTCCTGCGGAGTGAAGCCGTTGACGCCTTGCTCGAAGAAGACATTGGTCTGTCCCCGCTTTGACTGCAGCCAGATTTTCCCATCCTTGGACAGATCGTTGATATAGACGCGCTGAAAACCGTTATTTTCCCAGAAGTTCAACCGCACTGCGTGCTCTCCCCAAACAGCTTCACTGGACGGCTAAAGCCTTCCCGAGAACAATCTAGGGAACTGAACCTAACTATTGAAGTCCGTCAAGCGAAAGGAAGCGGCGACCGACAAGCCGCAGCATGGTTCACTGCTACTTGCCGTCGACCTTACGCTTCAAAACAAGCAACGCTTTTGAACACGAATTCCTGCTCGCCACTGAACGAACTGCTCATGAATTCATGATCAATCCAGCGAATGCCTAAACTGCGCGCGCCTAAGCAGTGACAGCGACAGGACATCCAGGCTCTTTCCAGAACCCATGACGACAAACTGACTTGGCGGCATCTCATCCAGGCAGACGCATAAGTGATCTGCGTTTCCACCCTTACGAACTTTCGGCATAATTGCCGGTGCCGCCGACTTCATCACCGGCCAGTTCCTGTGACCATGCGCGACAGCAACGATCTCGTAGGCTTGTCCGAGGGTCACTGTTAGACCCATGCGCTCCAAACGATCTTTGACCGCCTTCGCGCGGCTACGATTGATTTCAGTAAATTCAGGGGACACTTCGCCCATGACAACACCTTCCATCGGTGACGACATCCATTTTGAGGAACCCCACTGCTCAAAAAATCGCCACTCTGAAGAATGTTGATCTCCTACGCCGCTTTACCTGATCCTTTCGGACGGGGATGGAAGGCCCGGCAGCCCATGCATGTATAGGAAGGCAAGGAATTCTCCGCGTCAAGCGATTTTTGAATCTTGCGATGTTGGCGCATGCAGGCCAGGCTGTTCGGAGGAAAATCCACCTTTCTTCATAATACTGACATCGGTGTCGAAAACGCCCGGGTGGCTAAACGCTTTCTGATCGAGAATGGAACTCGCCTCGTCGGCAGCGATCTTGGCGGTGAAGTGGCGAGATGGGTGACATTCAATCCAACGACAGGCGAAACAAACCTTCCGAAGTCCGAGAACAACACAGAACAGGTTCTCACAATGCGGCGGTAACGCTAAGCGGTGAAACCAAGGCCTTCGTGAGAATGCCCCAATGCGCGCGACAAGCAGAATTGATGAATGTCGAGAGACGTACGCATCATCGAATATAGCTCGGCTTCAGTTGGACTTCGCAGCTGCGCCAGCCAGCCATCATTGAAAGCACTGATCGCCTTAACGAGGTCACTTGTGGTTCGCAAGTACGGGCTTGGACCTGGCGAAATGACGGCGCGATACAATTCGAAGACAGCCTGGAATTCGGAAATTGAGCCACGATCCGGCGACAATTCGACGGCAGCCTGAAGCGACTTGAGCAGATTTTGGACCATGACCTCGACCGCATGGGAACGCCCATGACGGCTTCGGTCAAGTTCCGTACCTGCTTTTAGAGCCAGTTCAGCCGTGTCCCAATAAAACTTGGCGGTTTGATAATCCATGAAGCGATAGCCCGAAGAAGGATTTCTCATATTGGATGGATGGAAATCGATAGGCAAGAGTGGCGATTAGGATTTCACAATAAAGAACTCCTTGACACCAGGCCGAATTTCCTCAGGATTCTTCTCACTTTCATCTTGCCAGGGTCTCTCGTGTCTGCTCCGCCTGTCTTCTCCAAAAACCATATGAAGAGACCATGCGCTTTTGCCATTACTGCACACGCAATGGTCCAGTACCTCGACCGGGGCACCAAGTTCGATCTCAGCGCGGCACGACATACGTTACACAAGAAACGCAAGAAGGCAGGTCAGATCGTCAAAATTACCGATAAGGATTTGCTACGGCATCTCGAAGAAGGGCAGGGCTATCTTGGCCACAAAGGGATTCTGGAGCACCGCCTGAAAAAATCATGGCGCGTGCATCAAAATGGAAATGGCTGCTTTCGTCTTCTGGAATCTGGGCTCGTCGCGGTAACAAATCCGGCAGATAAGACTGTCATCACTATCCTGACCCAGGAAATGGCGCAGAAAAAGGTTCCCTTCGACCTAACCCTGGCATTTGAAGTCTACACGGCATCTCTCACCGCACAATCTTTGAATTCGCAATCGACTAACATACCAATAGAAGGAACAGGCACTGGAGATGACGAAATGACAGGTATTTTCACGAATGTTACGAAGGACAGCTTCGACAGTTATCCGGGACAGAAACGCTGTGAGGGCGAAGGCAGCAACCTTGTCTATCAAGTTCGCAACGATGAAGATCGGCCTTTGAGCGCAAAGCAGCGTGAATTTACAGATAAGCTGCTGGAGCTGTTCAAAGAAACGGGGCTAAGCGACCAACTGGCCCTCGGCGGACTACAGGCACAGCTCGCGCTTTCAACCATCGCAGCGGCGACCGTTACGGCAACCGACGAAAGCCTCCCACAGTACGCGCGAGCCGCTGTCACAAGCCTTGCTCAGGAAGTCGGCAAACAGGCACACCATGCCAAATGCTGGAACGTTGGCGCTGTCGCCTCCATGCGAAACCACACTGTCGTTCAGGTGCGAGAAGCGGAAGCAGAAGCAACAATCTCGCTGAAAATGTAACCGAAGAAGCGGTCGATATGACGGATTACCGCCTCATCGACCGTTCGTTTGCCTGCAGATCAATCTGTTCCTGCCGATGGGCCTCATAGCCATCGCCAAGGTGTTGTATGAACCCATCGACAAGTCCGTTGACGTACCAGGTCGACACGCACGCATTCTCGCCTTCACCGGTAATGCTAAACTTCACACGGTTCTCCAGCGCAAATTCCTGGAATTGATCCGGATCGAAGAAGCGACTGGTTGCGACCTGTCTGACTGCTGTATGCATGTTTGACCTCCAAAGGTGAGCTTGAAACCTATGATGCCGACGAAATGCGCATCACACCAGCTCGTCACGGTTTCGGTGCCGATTTCAACTGCAAATCTTCGACCACGCGAGCGAACGACTTCCGATAGATTTCCTTGAACCATGAGGGCGACACCTCGAACATCGCCTCGACTTCACCTTCTTCGCAATCGAAGACTTTTTGATACGTGAATTCCTGCATTTGGGCAGCTTCCCACGGCACGCAAAAGCGAACGTCACGACGGTGCAAAGTCGCCATCAAAGCATGAAGACCCGCTTCCGGCTGCCCATCAGCAACCATGACCCACTGCCCCCGTTCCGCGAGGATCGATGCCGGAACCGCCCGATAATCCTCTTGCCAAGCCTTCCGACTGACTTCATCGACATCAGGATAGCTGCGGGCATAATGAAGCTCTCCATGGTGCAGAGCAGGGCGCTTCGGATTAAACCACGAGTATCCGGCGTAACCCCCGAAACTTCGCGCTACCAGCAGGTTCCACTCCGATTCCTCTTTTTCGGTCATGCTTGGAAGGTTCGGAGAAAACTGGAGATAGCATGTCAATGCGGTCCGACGCTCTCCAAATTCGCCTGCGACGAGAATGCCGGTCAAAGGATCAGCCCAAGCCTGATGGGTCCCGAACCTTTTCTCTTTGCGATATGCCTGCTTGAAGCCGATCTGCCGAAGAAGGGCTTCCGCGTCTGCAGCCGACAGACCTGAATGATAATCCCCCAGATGATCCCGACGGGCGTGCGCCTGTGCGCGCTTATACAGCATCGACGCCATCGCCTCTCCATCGGTGGCGCGTTCACCCTTGATATCTTCAACGACTTTGATTGCATCCCTAGCCTGGATGGTCCGGATTTCGTTCACAAGCGAAAATTCACCGGCAAGCGTCTGCTTCTCCGGGTGCTGCTCTTTCACGTCTCGACGAATGCGTTCACTGGTGAATTCATCGACACCGGGAAACTTCTTGCTCGACATGACTACCTCTGGAAAAGACCAGTCCACCTTAAGGAAGGACCACCTCCAACCATATAGCGTGTCGTCCCTCTTCTAAGGGCCGACGCACTCAAGGTCGACAGATTTTCTTCAACCTTCGTCAGTGCCTCTTTCAATTGCGTCGCAATTGCTTCGAGTGGCTCAGAGAACTCATCTTCATAGCCCGGCCCAAAGCATGGTTTGGAAGGAATTGACGAGACAGCAGCGACGACTTCATTGAGATGAAATTTAGTTACTTCAAGCGTGTTGTCGTAGTTGGCAAAAGCTGATGGCTCCAGTTTCTTCCCCAATGCATGGAGGCCCGATAGAAAAACCTGATAGCGGGCAAACATCTCATACATCGGCTCCGCGAGCTTTTCGTTACCTGAGCCGATCTCCTTGAAATAGGAACCCATCGCTCTCTTCAGCGCGTAGGCTGGGCTGGCAAAGCTGCGTGAAAACGCATTCGACACATCGGGCACGTCGATAGTCTCCCCGGCAAGGGTCTCATATGGACTGTTGACTTCCCCTCCCGTTGCGATGAAGAAATAGTCACGATCTCCCTCTCTCAGCCGCTGATGCGCATCGACCAAAATCTTGGCTGCCATCTTTACATCTTGCGCGACGTCGTGGCCTTCAAACGCCTGCTGCGATACGGCGAAGGCGGTGCTGGCATGCATGATCGCTATCCCAGGCGAAATGACTGTCTTTCCAAGGACAGGGTGCTCATCGAGCGCAACAGGCTTACCTGCGTTCAGCATATGGCGGACATCGGCCCAGGTATCAGCCTTCGCCACTTTAAGAAGGATGTCCAACGCCAGTTGCTTGCCTTTAGGAACGAAGAATCCGCCATCGTCGACGGTGCCGTTGATCATGTAGGATAGAGGCATAAAACGGTCGTGCGGATTGATGGGTGCTTTAGCGCTGTGCTCCCGGTCGCGCACGTCAACAATAATTGCGACGGCCGGTTCGCCTTCGAGGATTGATCGACCGGTCACGAAGTCAGATTCACAAGCTGGCATAACGGGCTCCACATCAGAATATCTCCATTTTGCCGGGCTGAAGGCAATCGACAAGACCGCACTTGTTGAGCAGACCGCCATCCCCTAAGTACGTGGTTCGATCTCGTGACCAGGACACTTCAATGGCATTGGCAGAACACCGTTTTCAGAAGACCATCAATCTCGCAGCTGTGTCGCTGATGAGCCAGCTCATGATCCGCCTCAAGGCAATGACTTTGAAATACCCGCACGGGCTTCCGTCAACGCGCAGTGCTGGCGTCGTCATCCGCAACGAATTGCTCTCTGACTTCTACGGCCTTGTCTCGGAGGCAGCGCTGCGACCGGTCCAGAACCTCGTTGCCGTCAACCAGGACCTCACGCCAACGACGATCAAGGAGGTCCCCGACCTCGTCATCGAGACATTCGTCGCACTTCTCGAAAATCAGAAAGCGCAGTGGCTCGAAAAGAGTGTTGCGTCGCCATTTCGTCAATTGGCGGATAATCTTCCTTACATCGTTTCCGAAATCCGCGAGATCGGCGAGCAAATCAGGCAGGCAACAGCTGGCCTTCCATTCGGCTACGGGCGATGACTCGGCCGGTCTTGCTTACGACTGCGAGATGGCGGCGTGGTTTCGACCAGAATCGTTTCTCACCCTGATCGAGAAGACGGCATTTACAGCGCCAGAGACCACGGAACCCGGCGCTGCACACTGCACAGCCTAAATTGACTGATCCGTTGGCTCGACATCGGTTTCAAGAGCAAGTTGCCGTGTCGCCGCATTCTCATGGAAACGGAAACGGCTTCGCACGAACTTTTTCGCGCCCCTGACCGATTTCGCCATGCCGCGATTACCATTGGTGAAATCGTTCGGGATGCTTGCACCCAACCGTTTGTCAGCAAGAACCGACGTCCGGCCCCACCCGTGCAAGGACTTGTCGATATAGCCGTATACCTTGCCGTTCCTTGGCCGATAACCGTTCCGAAGGCGACCGTCATACCCCACGTATTTGATGGTCTCTCCGTGATTGGAACGCCCTGGCGCGAAGATTACTTCTTCGACCATATGGAAATTCGGATACTTTTTCCTTTTCGTGCCACGGCGATGATTATGCTCTGTCATTCACTATTCCCAGATGACGTCTAGGCGAATGATGGGGCCATTATGGTCTGTTCTTCAAGTCCGAAATCTCCGGAAAGAGCGAGCAACGGGTCCTTCAGATATGTCTCGACGAACTCCCTTTGTCTCCGGATGAAGCGACGGTGACGCTGATAATACCGCGTCTGCCCAATCACCTCGGCCTCCAGCACCGCACATAGGTGATCAGCCTGATCGCCCGAAACCAGTTCCCTGATTTGCTGACATTGAAGTCGGCACGCATTCGTCTCGCCTTCGACACCAAAACCATACCCGCCATGAAGATGAGCCCAGTCGTGCCAGGCGCGAGACATGATGTTGATCGTGGGGCAGCCGTAGATCGTATCGTCAGAGTTGGCTGAATTGATCGTCACCCGACCGCGAGTGACCATCTCCGCCTTGAGAGCCTTGAAGGTCTCTGGCGCGACGGTGTCGGAAACGTCAAAGCCGTCCGGCCAGCATCGGCGACACAGATAGACGACGATCTGGTTCAGTGTCGGCGAAAAATTGGTTCTCGGCACCATCCAGAAGCGCTATGTCCGCCTGGGAAAAATGCCATGTTTGTATTGTGCGATCCGTCATGACCAATCTACCACCGCAACGCATCGCTCACATCGCGAGTGTTGGCTGATCCTCGGCTAAGTTCGCTGCCGTCCGTTTGACCCATGCCGCCGAATGAGCGGAAAGCACTTCCACCGCGTCTGCGCCGACGGGAACATCTAGCCAGCCACTGATCGTTCGCTCCAACTGCACGACCTCGGCCAGGCGAGACTTATCGGAAGCACCCGCAATCGAGGTGATGATCAGGATGCTGTGCGGCTGATCTTCGGAACGAATGGCAAAGCCTTCCACGGCAATGCTCTTCCCGAAATTCAGTTTGTCCGGGTCGAAATCGGCAGGAAGCTCAATGGACTTCAGCGGGACTGAGGCGAGCTTGTCTTCCGGGGCGCACGCCGCAAGCTGCGGATCGATGAACCTTCCGACGGCCGCGATAATCCGTTCATAGGCCTCATCAGCCTTGAACAGCTTTGTGTTGCGTTTCGCATTCCTGTCGACCAGGGACGCGTATTGATAGAGTTCCGCTTTGACGCCTTCTTCGACCGGCTTCCACCGAAGGCTGATTGCGCCCTCTGCTGTGTCACGGATAAGCCAGCTCGAACTGGCGCTAAAACCATTCCGGGATATCATTGATGGCCTCGTTCCTTTGAACGGATCATGGCCGGTAGAAAGGCAAGGGACACGCAGGCAGCGCGCCTCAGACAAAACAAAATACTGATACGGAATTTCACTCGGTATATCAAAGATATACGTTGACTTCCGAAACCATTTTTATAACCGCAAGCTCGGAGAGCAGCGGGCCCATCATGCTGCTAAGAAGGGTCACTCCAGGTCATCGATGAGGCGTAAATTACTTTAGCGATGCCTAAACATATAGATAAATCAAAGATTTACGTGATCATTATAATGCTTTTGATGACGTTGCCATTTTCGCAGGCTAGGCCGCAAACAATCGAAAAAAACTTGGATGAGGGTTTCGCTAAAAAGACCGTGTTTTCCGATGTAATTTGGCTCGGTATATCGCAACGAACGCATAGTTCATCGGCGACAACATCATGAAATCACTCAAACCCCGTTTCCGTTGATTTTCCAACATAATTGACGATTTTCGCGGCGTTCCGGTGCCGTTGACAGGACCATTGCGTTGCCAGATATACCGCCCATAGGCACTGCGCTGATCGCTTGCAAACGTGAGATTTCGGAATGGGAACTCTGGGAAAACTCAAGAAAACGGGCGTGACCTATAAGGGCTTGATTGAGGGCATCACCTTTGGTCCAGTACCCGTCGTCATTTCACCTATCGCCAAGGCAAACCCCGAGGCTCCGGACTATCGTGTCTATCGCGGCCAGTCAGAGGTCGGTGCCGCTTGGAAGAAAAGGACACAAGAAGGCAATCGCTACCTCATCGTCACATTGGACGATCCGGCATTCCCGGCATCGATCAAATGCAGGCTGGTGCCCGATGGTGAAGAGCATACTCTCTATTGGACCCGACCTTAGCGTTATACACGGCAACACTGAGCACGCCTCAACGGAAGCTGCCATGCCAAAAACCCTTGAAACCCTTCGTGCCATAGACGTTCGCAAAATCGATTTTGATGAGGCGCAACGTCATTTCGACCTTCCCATCGACGAGCAGTTCGCCTCCCGACGCGATCTGATCTCCGGCCTCTCCGCCACCAAATCTCAGCTCCTGTCACTCTTTAAGGGCAATGACACCATCGAGATTTGGCGGGGCATGTCATGTGATCGCGAATGGGCTTTGACGGTCGACCAGGGTGATGATGTCGGAGGCAGTTGGGCCTGGCGGGAGGAAGGAGCGCTCAAAGGTTCATCGCTCGACCGGACCGGAGCCACGGGCGTGATGGTCAAGGGTGTGGTGGATGAGTCCGACGTCGACTGGGAGAAGACGATTGCCGTCAGCACGTTCCATGAGGCCGAGTTCGAAATCGTCGTTGCCAACCCGTCAGCCGTGATCTTGACCGCCATCATTGAGTGGTCATCCGGAGAAACGATCCGCGATTTCACGCATGAACCGAGCGGCCCGTCCATGTGAGGTATGCTACTACTTGGTTCGCCGCTGTTTGCCTGCCGGAAGGATCGCGACGGCCTTGCCGGAGGCGCGGTCCTCGGCAACCAGCAATGTGCCCTGCTCATCGCAGGCAAACAGATCGTCGAGCGTAATCTCTGCCAAGCCGACATCCTCCCGGAGCCGGACACTATCCGATTTGCCGACGTTTGCGGTACCAGTTCTATTTCGCAGAGGCGCTTAATGGAGGCCGGGCATACCACCCATGTGTTCCCGAAGCTCTTTCATGGCGGCGACAAGTGACGGAAAAGGCTCACCTTCGTTATAGGGGTCATCATCGATCCAGATGACGTAGCCTCCCAGGAACGCGACATAGGCGATTTCAACATCGTATGACCGACCTTGCCAGTCATGCACTGTCTGGGGTCGACCTCGATTCACCGACATCCCTCAACCTCGACTTTCGGGACCAGACTGACCGCATCGGAAATCAGCTTCAAGGCAAGTCCTTTTGCTTCTTTGACACAATGTGCGACCTGCCCGGGATTATAATGCCATCTCGGGATAACCGGATTAGGCTCCACCCAAAACTGGTGTCCCTCGATCTTAACCGTCATCGTCTTATGGCGGCGATAGCGATTGATTCTGCCGATAGGGCGACCGTTCCACATGATCGCATAGCCAAGAGGTCCGCTGGCAAAGCTCACATCCTTCGTTTTCACGGTCTTGAGCATACGAATGGCCGCGTCCGTCCATTTACCGTATTCGCCGGTGACTTCTCCGGAACCGGGTGGTGACTGTTCTATCGCAGGCATGCGTCAGTCTCCCAGAATACGATAGATGCCGTCCAGGGCAAACGGCTTACCACAATCCATGTCTGGCACATCGTGCAGTTCAAGCGCACCCTCACCACGCAGGAAAGCACCAGATAGCGGGCTCGATCCCATCTTACCAGCCAAGAACTGCCGGTCGTCGCTGATATGCATGCTCCCGTTCAACCGGCACACCACGTTATCGGCATTTTGCCAGTCTGCAATCTTCAGTTCGAGGGTGTAGGCCTTGTCGACCATCTCGATTTTCAAATCGCATTGAACCAGGTCGCCGCAGTCTCCAGTCCAAGTGCCAACGAACGGATCGCGGACCGGTTCGGAAGACGAAGCGGCTTTGCTGACCCTTTGGACAACTGAGGCGACGGCGTCTTCTTGAACGGACACGATGGCCTGCTCATTGATGACAATCGGAACGTCCACAGCCTGATGCGCAGGAGCAGGCTGTGATAACCAGAACATTGCTCCGACAGCAGCGCCAGCAACCGCTAACAATCCCAATCTGAGATGCATGCCTCACTCCAAAAATGTCAACACTTAAGCTATAGCAATATATGTCAACATATGCAAGAGTATGCAGGGCGGCGCTGGAATTCCTTCTTAGTGGCGCTATATTCGACCAATATACCGGAGTGTGGAATTAGGCGATGCGTTTTGCTAGCGGAAGAGATTACTACGACAGAATCTTGGCTTTCGGCCGCGATGAGACTTTGTTCTTTGATCGCAGCCAATTTGCGAAGGCTCGATACGTCACGGGCAAGGAAGCTGGCTTCACCAAAGGCCCGCCTGGATCGCTCGACTTCAAGGGTGATATGAGCTGGCGGAAATACGCGGGTCTCACGATCAATAATCGCGAATACAAATACACGCCTTACGTCGTCTGGTTTGCCGGGGAACGGTTTGCCGGTGTTCGTTTGGAAATCCGTGAAAGCTGCTGGTATCCTCGCCCATCAGAGGAGCCGCAGTGGTTTTGGGGCAGGGATGCTTTCGTCGCGCATCTGAAGGCCCTGCACGAAGAAAATTTCAAAGAGGCCTGGGATCAGGATGCGGTCATCCGCGAGGAATCGCTGAACCGTCTTTTCGACTACGCACCAACCAAGACTGATATCGACTGGATGGTCGCAAACCGCGTGGCAATCGCAATTTCGAGCGATCATCACTATCACGGCGACCAATATTACGGGTCGACGGAGCCTGGCTGGTACCTGAATTCCGACGGCCTCAGCGCCATGGGATTTGCCAAAGCGCTTGAGCCCTACAGCGCGTTCCAGAAGCTGAGCCAATGGGTCGGTGGCGTACTGTCGGGCGACAACAAGCCGATGATCAAGATCACCGACGAAAAAGTGATCCTGAAGAAGCACGGTTTTGACAAACGGTCATTCAAGCACCGCTGATCAGTCCGCTTCCAATCTCATGCGCCTTCGACGACGGCTAGGTTCGTTCCGCCCCCATTGCTCGAAGGCTTACCGAAGAGAAAACCTTGGACTTCGGTGCAGCCTTCGTTGCGAAGGAAGTCGAGATGGGCTTCCGTCTCGACGCCTTCCGCGAGAACCGTGATGTTCAACGAGCGGCCCAGTGTGATCGCCGTTTTCACGATGGCCTGCGATTGCTGATCATCGATTAGGCCGGAGACAAACGTCTTGTCGATCTTGATCTTGTCAAACGGGAAGATACGGAGAGCAGAGAGAGACGAGTAGCCCGTCCCGAAATCGTCCATCGCGATATTGACGCCAAGCGCCTTCACCGCTCGTACAATCTCAAGCGCGTGAGAGAAATCGTTGATGATGCCGGATTCGGTGATTTCGATCTCCAGGAGATGCGGAGCCAAGCCACTCTTGTCCAGGGCACCTTTCACGATAGAAGGCAGCTTATCACCAGACAGCTGGCTTGACGCCACGTTTACCGCAACCTTGCGCGGGACGGCCCAGGAGGCTGCCTGACGGCAAGCTTCTTCGAGAACCCAGGCACCGATGACATTCACGTATCCGTCGCGTTCAGCGAGCGGGATGAAGACGTCAGGCATGATGAGTCCGCGTTCTGGGTGCTGCCATCGAAGCAGAACCTCGAAACCGATCAGGCTTCTATCATCGACCCTATTTTGAGGTTGAAATAGCAGCTGGAACTCGCCGTTGGAAATTGCATGACGTAAGTCGATTGCCAATGCACTCTTATAACGGTTGGCTTCATCGAGTTGCTCGTCGTAAAATGCGACAGAAATCTGCGGCTCCCGTTTACCGCGATACATGGCTAGATCGGCCTTGATGAGGAGTTCGTCCAAACCATGGCCATCTTTCGGATACAATGCGACGCCAATCGACGTACCGACATTAAGCGCGCGGCCTTCCCACTGGATGTCCTTAGTAATGTGATCGCGAAGCTCGCGCACAAATTCGTGCACTGAATTTTCGTTTTTGACATTCTTCTGCAAAGCAACAAATTCGTCGCCACCGATACGCACAACGATGACGTTCTCGTTCATCAACGTTTGCAAGCCAGTGGCAACCGTCTGCAAAACACGGTCGCCCGCTGCATGACCGTGAACATCATTGATGTCTTTAAATCTATTGAAGTCGAAACTGTAAACCGCGCATCGACCGCCACTGCCATCTTCAGGGAGAAACTCTCGGGCCTTCTCAATTAAAAATGTCCGGTTGGGAAGCAACGTTAGCTGATCATGATGAGCCATGAACCGATATCTCACCACCTCTTCGCGGTTCCTGAAATAATCGAGCATGTAGGTCATCAAGCCCAGCATCAGCACGACAATTACGGCGACCATCACCAGCCGGGTCAGATTCTCTTCTGAAAGCCCCTGCATCGGGACAACAATTGTTGGGTCAGGCTCGATCACGATACCCGACATAGAAACGAAATGAACCGAGCAGATTGCCAATACAAAGAACAGACCAGAAATGTAGATCGTCTTGCGATTACGACCAGAGGCGAGTACATACAAACATGCGACCGAAAACGCGGCACCCAAAGCCATTGCGATCAGTTTCGCCATAGCTTGATGGACAATGGTCCCCTCAACCAGGTAACCCGCCATCCCTGTAAAATGCATCAAGACGATTCCGGCAGCCATGATGACACCACCGACAATGGAAGCAACGCCGTTATGCAATACCGCAGCTAAAAACATGCCAGCAGACACAGCCAGGATCGCAGCAATTGACGACAGAATAGTCAAAGTCGGATCGAACGCATATTTTAGCCCCGGGTCAAACGCAACCATCGCCATAAAATGGGTTGCCCAAACAGTCGATCCACCGATCAGACCAGAATATCCAGACCATATAACGAGGCGACCTCCCCTTGCGGATCGGGTGGTCTCGAAGATGTTCATGGTCAGGAGCGATCCCAGCACGACAATGAGAATTGAAAAACTCAATCTGAGAGGGTCGTGACCTCCAGAAAGACAGGAAAGAACATCTATCATTATCGCCTCACGCGCCGGACAAGCAAAACGAGCCCATCCGAACGAAAACCTTCGGACTTGGTTAGATCAAGTGGATAGCTATAGGGAACGTGTCCGCTAAAACCTGGACCAAGAAGGAGAGCTGTCTAGCACCCCTTGCTCCGCGTGGCAACCTCCGACGGAATAGGTCAGACGAAAGGTAATCTTGAAGAAACATGCTTTGACAGGCGCTCCTTAAAAGACCGCAATTCTAGACATCCGCTGCCTTCAAGGGCGTAAAGCGAAGACCTTCACCATTGGAGCCTTCAAACTTCACCTTCTCTCGCAACCAGTTCAGGCCTTCTGCGTCGCCGTATACCGTGTAAACGGTCTGCGTTCCCGGCAAAATGACCTCGCCGAACCGTGCATAAAGCCCGCCCTTATAGTGCCTGTGCGTGGCTTTGAAATGTGACGGTGCTCTCACATTTGCATTCTGATCGCCCGTCAACGGGATGCAAACAAACGCACCAGGATAGGTTTCCGCAACCGCAAACCATTCCAAGGTCTCTTCGTGACGTGCTAACAATAACTTTGCCATCTGTTCTCCTTACGCGGCTATCGCCAGCTTGTCTTTCACCAAGGACTGAACATCAACACCATTGCGCTCAAGGACACTAATGGCGAGCTTGCGGATTCTTGACACGTCGTTTGTTACAGCTTGCGGTTGCAGGTAGGGGTTCATCACGCCGTGAGCTTGCGATGCCTTCACACCAAGAACTTCCACCATTGCAGGGTCTGAGCCGCCATCACAAATCATATAATGAGCATTCACGACATGATTCTGGCCATATCTCCTAAGACGCGCAATTAATTGCTTCAGGACCATAGGCGACCAGTCGAGTTCTCCTATGACAACGTCCGCGCAGCGATACTGAAGACCATCCAATCCCGCACCCGAACGATTTGAAATAATCATGAGATTGGTTTCGCCGTTGACGAAAGCATCCTTACTCTTCCGTTTCTGAAGTTTTGTTTCGGAGCCCGTGTAAAAGACCGGATTATATGCTCCTAATTCCTTCAAGAAGATGTCGTATACGTCTCTATGCCACCCGGAAAGAAGAACGGGCAATCCGGCTTCGAGAAGGATTTTCACGTAAGCGGTCACACCTCTGGCCTTGGCGACACCGGTTCTCAGGCGCTCCAAAGTGTCGAGCTTCATAGCCGCGTTCCCGCGCTCGATGTAGTCGGTCGCAGTAATGGCCTGAATCGCCAGCTGGACAGCCAACTCGTCACTTTTCCTTGCCTCGTCCTCATCGAACGGAATGTCGTGCGTCGTCACATTCGATGGAGGCATTGCACGATCAATATCCTCTTCAGTTCGCCGCAGCAGAACTTGCCGCTCACGCAGGTAAGCGCCAAGAGCATCAGGGTCTTTGACTGTTTTCCCGTCGCTCGTGCACCATTCTCGCTCGAACTCCGCCTGCGTTCCCAGATGGCCAGGCGCGAGATAGGACATGACAATCCACATCTCGATGCCGTAATTCATGATCGGGGTGGCAGTCAGACCAAGTGTCGCCTCGGCAGCGTTGCTGAATTTGCGAGCAGCGCCACCCTTATCGGTTCCATCACCTGTGCGCAGGTTTTGCGGCTCATCGTAGACAACAAGCTTGAAGAAGCCGCCTTTAGCGATGTCGGTCCAGCCCTTCAGCTTGGTATAACTGAAGATATAGACGTCAGCCTCTGGCAGGGTGTAGGCCGACACCGTCTTGACGATGTGAACACGCAGGTTCGAGAACTCCTCGATGCGCTCTTTCCACTGATCGGGCATATGAGCCTCGACCACGACCGCGCAGGGCAGCATTCCCGGCAACAGCATCGCGCCAATGGCCTGGTTGGTTTTCCCTAGACCATAATCGTCCCCGAGCAACATGTTCTTGACGATCCTGAACATCTCGACGAACTGGCACTGATAGTCCCAAAGCTCGCAGTCATCCTTCAGACCGACATATTCCGGCGGCTTGAAGTCAGGAACGAAGACGCCTTCGACATCCATGAGCCGCTTTTGAAAATGCTTGCACATTTTCTTCAGCTCTTTGCCGTCTGCCCTCGACATCTCCATCGGGTAGAGCTGCAGGAACCACGCGAGTCGGTTGGTCGTGTATGGCGACGTATCGAGCGTGAAGCGCTCGGTCTGAAGCAATGATATGCCTCTGAAAATATGCTTCAGCTCCAAATTGACATTCGGAGTGGTGTTGGTGATGATCCAGCGATTTCCGGCTTGGTCAAGCGTCAGCTTGCCATAGAACTTTGGCCTGAGTTGCACGAGACTTTTCCTTCGTTTTGGAAAAGTCTGTTGTCAAAATTTTCGATTGGCAAGGATTTCACAGGGCTTTGTTTCATTCATGCGTTTCTGCGATATACATGCATAACCGCGTATCGGGAGCCGACAATGAAGATCACACTAAACACCAAACCGCCTGTTGAAATCGAACTGCACGACGAGATCAGCACGGAAAGCCTGATTTCAACGTTGGCGGCTCACCCGGCAATCCAGGAAATAGCCAAGGACGTCGGCAAGGGTTCCTTTTACACCCGCTATGAGCCCTACAATGGAGTTTACGACCGCAGCCAGCTGGTGCCGATTGTCGACGCCTATCTGATAGGCGGCATCGAAGCGGCCGAGGAATACCTCGAAGAGAACTGGGCCAATAGCCCCGAGAGTGAATTCGAGCGGGCTGTCAAAGCAGACCTTGAAAGCGAGATGCGGAGTGTCGCTCAGCTCGTCACGGCCCACGAACGTTTCGACGATGCGGAAGACGAGATCACTGAAGGGCTAACTGAAGCTCTCGAAGAGTTCTGCATCGATGCAATGGTAGATGCAGACAAGAGCAAGATCACCAGTCTCTTCGGCTCCCATGACAAGTTTGAAATGAGCTTTGGCATCGATCTCGACAAGCTCGGCGTCGAAGACCTACACATGTATTACAGCCGCCAGAACTGGTTCAGCGTTGAGACACTGAACCCGGATGCCAAATTCATGCGCATGTTCAAACTGATGAACATTTCGCCGTCAGCATTCATCGAATACATCATTGAAGCGTACGGCCACGACCCTCGTAACACAGACTTGCCGGAAGGCATCAAAGCAGACGACTGGGCGGGTAGGGCGATCCTGGAGCAGGCCAATCGCTGGCAAGCTTTTTGTGATGTCGCATACGATGGCGTGGTCAGCCGAGAAACCCGCGCCAAATTCGAGGATCGCAGCGGCTTTGACCGTTTTTGCGATGACCTTGAGATTGAAGGTCGCACTGTTCATGACCTTGATCGGCCCGCAGCCATGTCGATGGAGCAACTGTGCGTGGTCATCGAGAACGCGGGCGGTGGCGGTGTGCCGGTCTATACAGCTCGTTACGAGATGAGGGACATCCTTTCCGGAAAACTTGATAAGCCTTTCATCGCCAAGAGAGGCCTGATCGGCATCCATGACTTCGTCAATGGATCGGGTTACATGGCGGACAACGATGTTGAGGTCCTCATCAATCCCGCAGTTGGCGGTTTCCGCACTATCTCGATCAATGGAACCTACGACTTCATCGGCTCGGCCTTCGATAACGAGATTACACCTGTTGATGGAGCCGACTGGGTCCACTTCGCTGATGACTGCTGGCGCACCGAGCCGGGCCTAGATGGCGCGTATGCTGAGATATGGGCAGAAGAGTCCGAGATCGGCGTGACCCACTGGCTTTCAACCTACGACAAGAACAGGGACGCTGCAGGCCTGTACGCCGAGAGCGAAGCATTCGACAGCCTGGAAGAGGCCAAGAAGGTCGGTCTCGATGTTACGCGCAAGTCTGCTGCCGAGCTTGAAGCAGTGGCCGACGCTGAATTTTCCGGCCCAACAATCTGATAGCAGGACATGGCCGACGCCGAAGACCACTTCATCAGGAATGGTCGAACGCCCCAGGACTCTGAGACCGGGCTAGAGCCAGCTCCGCCCCATGGAAACGTAATATGCGGGCTTCCCCTCGATCTCGGGTGGGAAGCCCATTATCGTTGCAGTCATCAAAACGATGATTTTCACCTGTTCATGCTCGCAGTAGCGCTTGCACTGCCTGTAAATTTCTCTCTTCTGGGCCTTTAACTTCACTTCGACGGCCACGCCTCCGGGCAGCATGAAGTCAACGATATCACTCTCAGATAACTTAACCTCACGCTTGTAATCGATGCCGTGACTATCGAGTACGACAGCTATCGCGGCCTGGACCGACTTCTCATCCTTCATCACGAACGGCGTCCGCCGCATCAAGGCCACAAATCTTTCTACGTCGGTCACGCTCTGCCCACCACTAATCGAGATCGACATTATTTCCTCAAAAATATCTGACCCTGTCAACGAAACGTGCTGACAGAAAGGAATTCTAAGGTTCTAATTTTCCCACCAGTGGTGCAAACCGCCAAATCCCGGGTTGATCTCCTTGTAGCCGAATGGTCCCAAATCGATGATCAAATGCAGGATAACGAAGGTGAATACATGCGAAGGATTTTCTCAGGTACGCAGCGCAACGCGATTATCAATCACGATGGGTGCTGCGTCAGTTGCGGCTTTATCGAACAAGGCCTTTTCGCAACCGAGACGAAGGATGGCTCCTTTGAAACGCTATGCGAAGAATGCCTTGCGCCAAAACACCTGGAAACTTTCTCCGACACCACGTTCCAGGCAGCTTATTTGCCCGAGCTTTCAGGTCCGGTGGTAGCTCATTTCTCCAGAGTAGCAGCCTGGTTCTACTTCGCATCGAGGATAGGCAAAAATATCGAAATGGAGTGCGGTTTCGACGGCCTTCTCCCTGCCGAAACCAGTCGCATAACCTGGTGGGAAAGCCCCCTTGCGGTTCAATCGTATAAAGCCGCCAAAGCTGACATGAAAGTGGAGGTAAGCAAAATCCGTCAGATGCGCAAGGGATCGGAAGCTTATGCGTTTCTAAGAAATCGGATCGACGCGACAAAAGCCCGATTTGGTGCAATGACGTTCCAGGGACTTGAACGCGCTGTCGGCTGCGATGTCTTCGCGAGAGATTTTCGCATGATACCGGTAGCCATTCCCCTATCGCGCGTTCGGTCCTGGAGCAAAGGAAGTACCTTTTCCAATCATCCCGTTGCCTCGAAAGACGTGGTTGAATCCCCTTCGTTTGACGATCTTTTCAACGGCAAAACGGAGGAATAAGATGAAAAAACGACATGAGATTGGCAACGTCAAAGACGCGGAATTCCTGAAATTTTCTGATGATTCATCCTGCTTCCTCGGGAAATCTGAAAGCGGGAAGGAAATCTGGCTGACAAAGCGCATGATGCGACAACATATGCTTGTTTCCGGGACAACGGGGTCCGGGAAAACAGAATTCCTGCTCACACTTCTTTTGAACAGCTTTGCCAACGGCGGCGGCGGCATCTTCGTAGACGGGAAAGGCGACTTGAATGTCCATGCCCGCGTTCTCGCAATGGCCGATCAATTCGGGCGCAGCGACGACGTCTATGTCTTGAATTTCATGAACCGGAGCAACGATCAATCTGTCTGCTCTAACACGATCAACCCATTCCAATACATGGCTTCCGACGCCATAACTAATCTATTGGTTTCACTTATGGATGATGTCGACGGCGACGCTCAGATGTGGAAAGGCCGAGCGGTGGCAATGTTCACCGGCGTGATCAGAGTTCTTGTATGGCTCCGGGATCACGAGGGACATCAGATGGATGTTGGGGTTGTCCGTGACAGCATTAGCCTGAGGCAAATCATCGATTTTTGCGATCCGTCGAAGTATCCAACCTTGCCTGTAGAAATTCGGAGATCAGTCCGAAGCTACCTCGGATCGCTGCCGGGTTATCAAGAAGACAAGCACTACAAACAGAGCCAGACCACCCTTGATCAACATGGGTACCTGGAAATGCAGTGGACCAAGGTCTTGGGGATGATGGCCGACGTCTATGGCGACATCTTCAATAGCGCCAATGTCGATATCGATATCAGGGATATCATTGAAAACCGCCGTATCCTCGTCGTTCTTCTCCCTGCACTGGAGAAGTCGGGCGACGAAGTTGCCAGCCTCGGGAAATTCATCGTCTCGATTGTGAAGGCGATGGCGTTCACAAGCCTTGGATCGGATGCGGCTTGCTCATGGGAGGAGGTCCTGAACAAACGTGGAAAGCGCCAGGCTTCACCGTTCATGTGCATCTTCGACGAGGTCAGCCATTACATGGTTGACGGGCTCGATTTGATGGCCGCGCAAGCACGATCCCTTAATTTTAACCTGGTGTTTTCGACACAGGAAATCGGGATGATGCACCGCAGAAACTACAACGTAGCCAACAACATAATAGCGAACTGCGCGACGAAAATCATGTTCCAGACCAATGAGCCGAGGGTAAATGCAGCTCTCGCGTTCCTTGATCTCTATAACAGTCGACATTTAACGCGCCACGGCGGTTTAGGGGGCAGAATTCTATCTGCTTTCCGCAATGGCTTCAGCGATCCCATACCCGTTCACGACCTGTTGCGTAACCTTTCGACTGGAGAATTCCTTATCACCCATCGGGATTGTGCGGTGTTTGGGAAAGGAGTTGCTTCCAATTTCGAACTTCGTCTACCTCTAGCTCCTGTCAGCTATTTCAACCATCGCACCGCCGGACAGAATATTGTTGCGGCGCTGCGACCCGACGAACCGGCTGAACTGTCCGAGCCCCTTGGAATGGCTCTGCCAGAGGAGTTCGCCCCTCTAGTGGCGATCAACGACCTGGAAGCGCTTCCCGGTGGGCATGCGTTCATGAGCGCGTCCCTTCAGGTTCTCGCCGCACTGACGGAGGGCAGCAGATTTGCTTTCCACAATCAGCGAAAGACAGACGAAATTATGGAAATTGGAGTGTAACGATGAACTTGTTTCCAAAGGAAATCATGGCCGTCGCCACGCGAAACCGAACTTTGGCGACCAATCGAAGAGACTACGGCGTTGCCCCCATCGTTCTGACGAATGAGATCGACGTCAGGGAAACCTTACGCGCGATTCCGGGGAGAGAAAAGTTTCTCCTGTTGCTAGCCTTGCTCGCGACGTCGAAGGACAGCGTTTTCCTGAGGTCGTCCGATCTGGAGAAGCTCGCAAAAGAACCCGCGACAGCTCAAATGAAGCCGTCCAGCGAGCAGGTCGCTTTTCTGGCGAAGATATCGGAACGTCATGGGCATTCGACCACCTTCACCATCGCGGCGATCCACGGGGCGTCCCGTTCCCCATATTTCGAGAAGTCCATCTTCAGTCCAGCGCGCGAACAAGACCCGCACTTGTGGTCGCTCATGTGGAATTTCGGTCGTCCCCGAATGCCAGCATCGGTGTTTGCTCCCTACGCACTGTTCGAGGCCGAGCGGCTTCTGGGAGAGCCTATCAGGGATTTAACCAAGATCGCGTCCTACCTGGTCCCGGCCGATGAAGCGGTGGATGGCGCATGATGAGTTTGGTTTGTGGTTGCGGACATCAAATGCATCGCCATGGCTCCAGAAATGTCCTGGTGACAGACCACCAGGATGGAACCTATTGCGAACATTTCGCCCGCATCCAGAGATTCAGGTGCCCGAACTGTCTTTCCACCGACGGCATCGAAACGCCGGAGATCGAACAAGGGTTTAAGCTTACGAAAGCAGCTGCCGATAAACTCGTCACAGCGGCACTATCCAATGACGTACAAGCCTGCTCCGACGCCAGCGGGGTCGACAAATCTACCATTTCTCGCCTCCTCACTTCCAAGGCAGACGCGGTCATGCTTCAGCACAGGGATATCAAGACCTGCAGACTGCAGCTTATCCGCCCAAGCGTCCTTGCCCTTCTTGATCAAAGGCACTCTTCTACCCTTGGATTTTTGCCCGGCATTGCAAGCAACGTGGTCGAGAACTGCCTTGAGCGAATGGGTGTGGAAACTGTGATACCGTGTCCGGAGACAGCTCCCTATTCGTTCCCCTGGATAAAGAAAATGTCAGTTACCCTCTCGGGAGCCGATTTCGCAGTCATGCTGAAGGGGTTGATCAAGAACGCCGCAAGAAAAGTAATCGAAATGACAAAGCTGCCCGAGAGCCTGTCGCCCAGCAGCGCCCTTCAATTGCTCACCTCTGATCTGACAACCTTGTCTGTAAACGATAACGTTGCCTTGTCACAACTGGCTCCGGCAGGGACGCCAGCACGCGGCTTTATGCGTATGCGCGACAGGCTACTTGCAGTCCATAAGGCGTCTGACCTAACAGCAGCACGCGCCCAGCTAGAGAAATGGAAAGAAGATTGCCGGGACCTGTGGGGCATCGTCTTCTCTGGTGTTGTTCGGTTCCTGGACACCTATAAGGACATGATCCTTACGAACCCTTACGCCCTTCAGGCTGCAGCAACCTACTCCGGCCCACCCGTAATGCGGCCAGCCAATGTCATGACGCTTCAGCTGCATCACGCTGGCTCAGCCTATCGAAATCAGTTGACCTTGCGCCAATAGCGATTGCTACGCGGTCTGACAGTTGTCGTTTGCAAACATCTCGCGATGGTTGATTGGAAAGGGCAAAGGCGGCGCATGAGCAAGTTTAGATATTCAGGCATCATTTTGAGGAGGGACGACGTCGGATACGGCGTTTTGTCCCGTGAACGTCAGATGAGCGTCGTCATCGCCGCGTTTCCAGATCGCTCGTATCACTGCCTCTCGGCCGTTCAAGTGATTGATTTCGAAAGTGAGACTACAAATCGATTGCTGGAGATAGCAGCATCGAGTCACTGCAACCAGGCCTTCAAGCTCTATTGCGAGAACATTGCCGTCCGCTTCGTTCCGGAGATGGTCGCCTACATCCGGAGCCTACCAGCCCCTTACAGGGCAGCCCAAATCGAACCAGAATGCGTGCGAAATGCAGTCATCAATGCACTCAAGCACGAGGACGCATTTCGAGCAGCTGTATCGTTCGAGACTTGCATCCCTTACCTTCTGGGCGATGAACGCCTTGTCGGCTCCATGCGAGACGTCCTGAAAGAAGCTCGCAGGGACTATGATCCTCAGAGTTGGCTCAAGGAAGCTGCTATCACGGCGGAGACTGACCTCATGTCCAAGAACGGCCCTATCGGCGGGATGATTCAGCAATATCGCCAGAGTGACGAGGCAGTCAAACAGACCGCATACGCTTAGGACTATTTTCCCAGATGCGGAAAAGCGCCCTTGCACCCTCAAACGGGATGTGCTTTAAGCATGTTCTCGTTTTGTTCTCATTTGGAGGGTTCATATGATCGCAAAAAATTTCGTTGATGAAATCATTCCAGACTGGCAGCTTCAGCTCGATGAAACGCATCGGATCACCGTTCACTCGACCATTATCTATCGGGTGCCCGTGAGTCAGGCACAGTTCAACAAGGCTCTGGCTTCATTGGAAGCTCGCCAGACCGCTTATGCGGACGAGCTTACACAGTTGGCCGGACGAAAGGGAAAACTGCGTGTAATTGACCATAACACAACGTTAGCGGCGCGGCAGGCGTTGTCGAAAAAGCACGGTGAAAACTTCCTCGACAAGTTCATCTATGACACGGAGCGAGCAATCGTTCCTGAATTGGGCGCTGCCGTCAGGCGCATTAACGATAGGGGCGTAAGGACTTCTCCCGAGCGGGCAGGAGCTGCTATCTCCATTTCCCCGGCTCGGTCCTTTCGCTCGGCAACCGACCTGGCGCGGTTTGAGCAGAAGAGAGGCAGCACGTGGTCTCCGACAGTACGGCTGGAGGTGATCATCAGCTTAGAGGGCCCGCGTGAACAGGTAGAGTTATCCGTTGAGGATGTCAGGACCGCAATGCTTTTCTGCGGCCCTGTAACAAGCTTTACCGAGATCGCTGGTGTGCCGCACCACCACGATGAGCCCGCGATGAAGCTCCCGCTGGCAGCGCCCTGATCTGCTGGCCCAGGCCCACTTTACGAGCCGCCGTGTAGATTACGGATGCGATAAGGGTTAAGGACGCTAGCTGCCAAGGAATTGTAGGGGGCAAGATGAAACCCAAGATGAATAAAAAAGCCGCCGCGACTAAAGCCACCTGATCCAAGCTGTGTTTCGCATTCAAAGTGGTGCGATGCGTTTTTAGACCCATGGGATAACTCCTTTGCCGGTAATCCACTACAAGAAGTTTTAACACCTTTGTGCGGATCAAAGAAGGAATTTAATTTCCCAACCGGAAATGTAAAGGAAACAAGCGGGCAAATGTGTGGCCGCCCACAATGTTTGCCAGAAAATTTGCGCAAGAAAAAAGGGCCGGAGAACCGACCCTTTCTGAAGTTTCTGAATTCAAGTTATTAGCTGAAAATCCAGACGATGGTGTTGGTTGCCGCAGCACAGGCCGTAGCGGCAGATGCCGGGTCGAACGGAGGAGGCGTACCAGAACCAGCGGTGCGGGTGGTGGAGCCGACGGTCACGCTGTAGACGCCACGACCGAAGTCCTGAGCAGCCAGTTTGGTGCAGGCATCCTGGGGTACAGCAGCGAAGCTCACCGAGAAGCCAGAAGCCGTGCCACCACCAGAGTTAGCCGGAACAACCGTGATTGCGCCAGAGAACGAGTTACGCAGGCCTGCGGTGCCGGAAACCATGCGGCCCGGAAGAGCCTTCGTATTGACCAGAATAGTGTTGGTCAGACCGGTGTAGGTCGACTGGCCGCCGTAGAGCGAACGTACTGCCTGCTGGATAGCACCGATTTCGATGACGGCGTTCTGCGTATTACGGCTGGTGTTCGCCTGGGTGTAAAACATCATGACGCCGACAGCGATCAAGACACCGAGAGCCAGAACCATTGCAAGTTCTAGAAGCGAAAAACCACGGCGACGGCGCTTCGCCACCATTCCACGATAGCCCAATTCACGGCTATCCTTGAGCATTTCCTTGACGTCCATAGTTCTTCTCCTGACACCAAAAATTTTGTTCGAGAATTCCATTGGCGGGCCGAATTACTGGCGCTGCCGCAGGACTGATACTAAAAATTAACGCTCGCGGAGAAATCCTTGTAAAGCGCCGAAACCGCGCTGCTTTCAAGGCTTTAGCCAAATACGTGGACGGCACCAGCAAAAGCGCGTGAATATATTTTTCTGTAATTTCGCATGTGGCTTTTTTACATCGTTTAAATGGCGAGATTGTCCGCCACGAGCCGCCGATGAAAAAGGGCGGCGTGATGCCACGCCGCCCTTTGAACAGTTACAGTTTGATGTGGAAATTACGCTTCAGCGCGGCGTTCAATCTGAGGCCTGGCCTGCTCACGTTTTGAGGCGGCTTCAGCGAGACCGGAGGCGACCTTCAGAAGGGCAACGGGATTCGGGACGATCACCATCGCATGAAGCGCCAGAAGCTCTTCGCCGAATACAACTCCTTTACCGAAGCAGCTCTCAATTTTCTCATCGATGAGCGGGCCGCGCTTTACAAGTTCCGTCTCTTTCAATTCCTTAAGTGCGCCGAAATACTCACTGATCGCCCGCGAAATTGCCAACCTTGCAACGGCGGCTTCCTTCGACAGGTAACTGACAGCACTGTCGAAATCCAAACCGCCTTCAAGAAGGGCTGCGAGAAGATTGTAGAGTGCGGCTCGCTCACTATCAGTGGGTTTCTTTACAAATTTTCCACGATTGATTGAACTGACGTTCGAACCAACAAAATCCTCGTCGTCACCAAAATTCACGGTATCACCCTTACGTTTGCCCGGCTTCATGTCGTTACCCCTTGTGAGTGAGAGCTATTGCTGTTGATATCAAGCCCAGAGCGATCAAAGGCACCGCGAGGTAGATAAAATCTTGTTCGGCGGGTGATCTAATGGCAATGACGAGCGACAACACGCCCGCAGTAACAGCGCCCAGGCAATCCCCAATACGGCGCGCAAAGAAGGCGGCGAGCTTATTCATCGTTATTCCGTTTATTCGAGACACATATTCGATGGTTTCTCGTGGCTCGGCGGAAATCAAGCGGCTCCATAGTTTACGACTTCGATTTTCCGTGCCTACAATTCCGTTCACAAGGAGTTCCCATGCGCCAATTTCTCACAGCATCCGCCTTCCTCTTGCTTCTAACAACTACAGCATCGGCCCAAAGCAGCGAGGCTGTCGGCGTCGAGTTTGCGGAGAAGGCAATCGCTAAAGGCTATGGCACCACCTGCGACCTTTCCATGCAACCATCCAAGCAAGATGGCTACTATCCGTGCATTGATTTCGGTCCTTATCGGTATGTCCGAGAATACCAGAAGGTTAGCGCATATGTCGTCGGCCCAGGGCGTGCGCCATTCAAAATCATGGCGGGGTCACCGCAATCACCAAGCTTCATCCTCGGCGGTCCCTGGGAGCAGGACTTTGCAGCGAGAGCTGTCATGTTTTGGAATGACGTCGTAGAGGGTGGCGAGGCCAAAGCAAAGGAACAGATGCAATCCTCGAAGGCACGCAAAGACGCGGAAAACTATGTGAAAGGCATCATTGGCCAGCCAGAAGCAGCCGAAACGAAGAAGGCAGATTCACCTTCTTCTCAGCCACAGAACCCCGATACGATCACGACTGAAGAGCTTCGCATGAGATCGGTCGGGCCGCGAGAGATGCTCGACGTAGACGAGAACGACATCCAACAAATCCTGTCTCAGCAAAAACCCTGAGAAACCCTGCGTTTTCTGCATTGCTGCAATGCACCAATTCCCCTTGTTGGCGGCGGACCCACCGCACACAATTTTATTGTGAACATAAGGAGAAAGAACGTGATCACTCAACTCAGAAACGCCATCAAGCGCCACGCCACCATTCGCCGCACAACCGCTGAGCTTTCGCGCCTCTCGGATCGTGAACTTAGCGATCTCGGTATTGCACGTTGCGATATCAATCGGGTAGCAAGAAGCGCATTTTAATCCGCTACGAACCATCCAGTAAAAAGCCGCCCACGGGCGGCTTTTGCTTTTCTTTTGAAGAACTCGATCTCAAAGAGTTGCGGTTGCCGTTGCTTCAGCGCGGATAGCTTCCAAAGTTTGATACTAGGCATCAGCACTCGAAACGATATCTGCCATCCCTCGTGACGGCGTCCCTTTGCACGGCAATTTGCGGCGACCAACTGGTGACGATGAGATCAGCTACCAAGGAACGGATGACTGGCTCATGCAGATGCGGAACACCGCTCAAAAAGGGTCCTCACGCCCTGATTAAGCTTCGTGCTCGGCAATGATGTCGAGCACATTCATTACATCTTCGATATCCATCCCGGAAATTGGCATGTATCTGGGAGAGAATGATCGGCACAGGCCGTTGCCTTGAACACGATAAACAAAGTCTGGCTTTAGGAAATGAACGTCATAGCCATTGATCTGTCCCATGCTTTCGACAGATGGGGCAGGGCGGTGAACATCATCGAAGCGCTCCATTCGCCTCAAAAGCTGTCGATAGAGGGCGGGTCCGACAATTTCAGCTGTTCCGCCGTCAAAGTCGCCACCCCAAATGCGAGATGCAGCTTTTGTCATGACGCGAATTTCTCGCCCGGCATCAACCATCGCCAATAAGAGTTTACACTCGGCGTCACTGAGGTTTTCGACATTGTTCCGGATTAAATCGCACCAGTTCTTGGCAACTTTTGTGGCCTCGACTGGAGAAATCTCAACCTGAGAAACGTTAGGGCGTGCACAAGCGGCAGACTCGTGGACTATCTGTTCTGCCTGCATTGTTGCTTTTCTCGCCTTTGAACGCTTCATTTTTCAACCAATTGCGGGGAATAATTCCTTACGTTTCAACGCATAAAAGGAATTATGGCTGTCACAGTCAATACGAATGTTGCGAAATGACAGAACCCGGGCCATATTTCATAAAAATTCCACCGAAGCCACGGATGGCAAATGCACGCCTCTCCTACACTCAAGGAAAAAATTGACGCGATTGCCAGCTGCATCATAGAGCGCTTGATCAAGTTTCACATTCGCGAATGTGCGAGCAAGCCGATCACCTATGAGTTCAAGGAACACTTCGACCGGCGCGACGCTGAACTACTCTTTGAACAGGCAATCGACCCATTAATTCCTGCCGCTCATGATGTCATCAATACCCTGGCACCTATACCAGACGTGCGCCTGGACGGTCGTGCTCTGAAGAACAATGGCATACGGCACCTCACCATCAAATGGTGGAACGTAGATGCGATCACCTTTGAAGGGGAGATGGAGGTATCCGCCCTCAGAAAGATGGTTGCCGACGCGAGATTGACCCGCATCGACAGCATTCAACAACTCGGCCTGACCTACCTTGATTTGATCACAGAGATCGAGGGCGTGCGGATTCCAGCCTACGGACCTATCTGCCTTCAAAATTCGGAAGGTGAGGCAACAGATAGCCGTTATTCAGGGCGACCCTTTGTCTCCCTCGGATTCCAATGGCCAAAAGATCAGGCCGCAAGGCCGATGAAGTTCCTTGCGCAATTCAGAGAAGACCAGTTACCCAAGGAAGTCCGTGAAACATACGGCCTCGGCACGAGCCTCATTTCGATCTTCACCTCTGTACAAACGCAAGATGACGAAGAATTCGACGCAGAGACACCCTCGCGCGACTTTGCGGTGTTTCGGTTTCCTTTGTCAGGCGAAGGTCATTTGGCAGAACAAACCGCTGAAGGACAGACGCCAGCTATGGCAATCGTAGGCTGGAAGGCGGTTCAGGACACCCCCAGTTGGCCCGACCTCCTGTCTGGAGAGCTTTCCCTGTCGGCCGCCGCCCAAGATGCGCTCCACGCCGTAAACGACGGCGTACTCGGATGCGTGAACGCCAGGAGGATTGGTATCGCCGTCGACGAAGCGGACCAAGCCTTCGTGGCCAGAAATGTCGATTACTTCTGGGGCGTTGGCAACTTGCCGCCTACAGCAGCTTTCAGAGGCGCGTCGCTCGAAACATTCGCAGAGAACAAGCTTTGCGGATGGCCGCTCTGGAGCAGAGAGCGCCTTTGGATGACCAGCGACGGTAAACGAATGCACCCGCTTCTTCATATCGCGGTCGGCGATGGAGATTTCGCAAATCTGGGTCTGAACGCCATCCGAACGGCCCACCTTTTCATAGACCCCAAGAATCCCGATATCATGAAGATCACACCATGGACCTTAAGCGCACTTTGACCCGACAAAAGACACCAATCAATGGCGAAATCGTCATCCTTCTGCATGGGATCGGCGCTACACCTCGAAGCATGCGCCCTTTGGAAGGGTTTCTGCGTGCCGAGGGCTACCTGGTGCGAAATTTGGCATATCCGTCGACAAAACATCGACTGGACACCCTTGCAGGTATCGTCATCGAGGCGATACGCGATGACATCAGGGAAACGGCTGGGCCTGTTCACTTTGTCGGTCACTCGATGGGAGGGTTAGTAACCCGAGCAATCATCAAACGAGACCGTCCCGCTAAACTCGGAAGGGTCGTCATGCTCGGCACTCCCAACCACGGAAGCGAGGTTGCTGATCTCTTAAAGAACCTGACAGCATTCAAGCGCATCTATGGCCCTGCTGGGCAGCAACTTCTGACTTCCACTTTAGCGGACGTTCAAAGACAAGACCCTACTATTGATTTCGAGCTGGGGATCATCGCCGGTACCCGAACAATCGACCCATTTGGTTCATATGTAATAGGCAAGCCCAGTGATGGACGTGTCTCGGTTGAAAGCACTAAATTGCCAGGAATGTCTGCCCACCTGATCCTGCCGGTGACCCACACGTTCATGCCAAGGAACCGGCTGGTAATTCGCGAAGTAGCCAGGTTCTTGAAGACGGGCAAATTTGAAGCGCTGGGTACCCCTAACTAACCCCGGGATGCTCCATGCCTTCCAGATTCCGACAGGTCGATCAAAGCTTTTTCCATCAGACTGGCTCGCGTTCACTGACCCGGATCGCGTAGACATCCTTGGCCCCTGGGCCGAAATGAGGGTGCTCCAGACTGATTTCCCGGTATCCTCGCCACGGCAAAAGAATTTCACGATCTGCATCACCTGCTTTGGGATAACCTTTGCGAATGATGACCGAATCGTAAATCTTGCCTTTAATCCGCTTCTCCCAATAAGGAGTTCTTAGCCGAAACTCCTCCAACTTAGACCCGTCACGGATCGCATCAAAATACTCAGCTTTGAGATTCAGCACCAAAGTCGACATGGCATCATTCCGGAAAATGTAATGGCTCTCAAGAACTGTTCAGCCATTACCTCAGGCTGTCAACCGTTAGCCGTACGCCCAGGCAAGCGCCTTGGCCGCATTCGGGGCGACGGGCTCAACCTTTGAAGACTCGATTATATCTGAGAAGTACGCTTCTAGTTCGCGGGCGATAATTGAATCGTTCACATATCCCGCTTGCCTGACAATTTTTTCGATTTCTAATCTAGCATTGATCAGCGCCAGGACATCGGCCTCATTGTCACAGATAAAGCCATTAAAGGGCTCCGAGCGCTTCAATAGGAGATCGTCCTTTCCACGGAGAACCCGCATAGTGTGGCAAGCACCAGCGTCATTGAAATGAAGCCTGATAGGCCACACTTGTATTTTCGACTTATCGTCGGCGGCATTTTCGACGTAAATAGGCGTTCCTGGAAACATGCTGCGATACGCGGTCATGGGCAGCGACATAACCATGTACTTCCCTTTGATAGCACTGGCGGTTATGGGGCGCTGCGAACGTACCATTTCTATCATTGCTTTGCTCCTCGGATGTTCTGCGAAGAGTCTAGCGCTTCTCAATGCAAGCCGTAAAAATGGCGATGCGACCGCCGATTACGTCGCTCGTCGCCAAACGCCCGACCAACACTTAAGGCTTGCACCATGCGCCTCGCTTTGATCTGATACTGAAGACGCTTGAAAGGACTTGCCGTGCACATCGAAGACCTCGGCTTCATCGCTAAAAATCAGGATCAAATCAAGGAATCTGTGAACACCCAGCAGCGCTACGGTGTGTTCCTGGACGCCTGGAAGCGCAAAGAAGGCTACAAGGGTTCGATGAGCTTCGGAAAGAAGGCAAATATCGAGTATCTCCTCCGCGACTACTACGATAACGGCGTGCGGAAGCAAAAGGTGCTAGGCCAGCGCTCACCTGAAACTGAAAAAGTGCTGGCAGACTATCTCGCGGGCAGAGAGGATGCCGAACAACGGCTGAAAGCAGCTCAAGCGAACGTTGCACGCCAAGCCGGTATCAATCGTGCACTTGGCCTCGGTCGCGTTCCCGCGATAGGCGCAAAGATCATCAGAGCGGTGGACAAGGCGGGCCTTCTCGGCAAGGGGGTCAAGGTTATCGGCACGAACGCGATGTTCGCTTATGAAGCCATCACTGAGGTCTATTTCCCCCAGTCCGTGACGTCGACAGAGGACATCGACATGATGTTCGACGCGCGGGCGAAGATCAGGTTCGCCTCTGCGGACGAAACAACTGCGCCGACCATCATCGGCCTTCTACAGCAGGTCGACAGGTCTTTCATCCGAGCCCCAAATCGCTTCTCTGCCAACAACAACGATGGATACATCGTCGATCTGGTCCGTCCGCAAATCAACCCACCGTGGAAAGACCTTCCTTCCAGCATCAGCAACAATTCAGACGACCTCGAAGCCATACAAATCGGCGGCCTGTCGTGGCATGAGAATGCTCCAAGCTTCGAAGCTGTCGCCATCGACACGCGAGGTGAGCCCGTCAGGATCGTGGCTCCCGATCCCAGAGCATTCGCGGTGCATAAGCATTGGCTTTCAAAGCAGCCAGACCGGCGGCCGGACAAACGCGCCCGAGACAGATGCCAAGCAGCGCTTGTCGCAGCAATGGTTGCTCAGCATATGCCGCATCTGCCATTTGATCCTGACCAGATGAAGTCTTTCCCCCGAAAGGTCGTCGAAGACGCCGCTCACCTCTTCGCGGCCTCGGCAGACCCTGCAGACCAGTTTTCATTCTAGGTTGTTTCAGCAATTTCGTTGAATATGCACTTTGATTGCTGAACTATCTGATTTTACACGATTGTACCGTGGATTATGGAACTTAAACGCTACCTTAGCGAGCTTTCCAGAGATTTTCAGCAAAACAAAGGCAACTGCCTCGCAACTGCTGAACTAATTGTTTTTGCTCGATAAGATGCATTGTTATGGAACTCGACCGGTAGCCGAACATGACCGGATTGACAGTTATTGAAACTGTCTTCCATCCTGTTTAGCACCATCCCCTCGCGCGAGGTCTTCCATGCACAAGCGAAACATCATCAATCTTACTGATCCCCGTCTGCGCCAAATCAGCGAACCGGTTTTAGTTTTCGATGCCGCTCTCCAGGAACTCGCCAAAGACATGATCACCGAAATGGAGCGGGCGAGGGGTATTGGACTTGCGGCTGTGCAACTTGGCGAACTCAGGCGCGTAATCGTTACCTGCGCTGCGAACAGCGATGGGAATGGGACGACACACGTGCTCGTCAATCCAGTGATCACAAGTCGTTCGGAAGACCGCACGGAAACAAGCGAAGGGTGCCTTTCAATTCCTGGGGTGAGGTTGGCCTTTAGCAGACCTTCAACCATCACTGTTGACTACGTCGATTTAACCGGGGCCCCACACACCCTCGTGGCGACAGGGATGCTTGCGACATGCATCCAGCATGAAATCGACCACTTGGATGGAATTCTGATCCTTGATCATGTGTCCAAGCTCAGGCGTGACCGTGCCATTACTGCGTTCAAAAAAGTCTCGCGAATGAGGTAATCTAATTTGTTGACATTATGCGTTTCGGTCATTAAATCCTTGGAAGAGAATTGGAACCAAGGAGTTCATGGTGGCGAATACCAACTTTGCAGAGCGCGTTTATTCTCACAATTGGAAGATCGATCCGATTGTGCGGTCGCTGTTCGATACGGATTTCTATAAACTCCTTATGCAGCAACTGATCCTCGCGAAATTTCCCACCACCAAGGTGAAATTCCGCCTGGTCAATCGCACGAAGGCCGTTCGCCTTGCCGATATCATTCCGATGGAAGAACTCCGCGCACAGCTTGACCATGCCCGCACGATCAGGTTTGAGAACAAAGAACTGATCTGGCTGCGAGGTAATACCTTCTACGGCCGCACCAACATGTTCAAGCAGGAATACATCGATTACCTGCGAACCTATCAGCTCCCGGAATATTCCTTGTCGGTCGAGGACGGCCAGTATGTCCTGGAGTTCTACGGCAACTGGGCTGATGCCATGCTCTGGGAAATCCATGCGCTGACCATCATCAATGAGCTTCGCGCTCGTGTCGCGATGGCGGGGATGTCGCGATTTGAACTCGATGTCCTCTACTCTCGCGCAAAGGCGAAGCTGTGGGGCAAGGTTGAGCGTCTGAGAACACTCAAAGCTGAAGGCCTCGGCCCGCTGAAGGTTACCGACTTCGGGACACGGCGCAGGCATGGCTTCCTCTGGCAGGAATGGTGCATCGAGGCTCTTCAGGAAGGCATCGGTGAATCCTTCACCGGAACGAGCAACGTAAAGCACGCTATGGAGCATAACCTGGAAGCAATCGGCACCAATGCCCATGAACTTCCGATGGTCATGGCTGCACTCGCCAACAGTGACGAAGAGCTGCTCCATTCCTCCTATAAGGTTCTGGACCTTTGGGAAGAGTTTTACGGCGGCAACCTCCTGATCGCGCTTCCTGACGCATACGGCACCACCGGATTCCTGCGACGGGCACCGAAGAAGCTCGCAGATTGGCTCGGCTTCCGACCGGACTCGAAGGAGCCCATGGAAGGCACGCAGGAAATCATCGACTGGTTCAAGAGCCAGGGCCGCGATCCTCGTGAAAAGCTGGTCATTCTGTCGGACGGGATGGAAATTGACAGCATCGAGGATACGTTCAGGCACTTCGCCGGTCAGGTTCGACTTAGCTACGGGTGGGGGACAAATTTGACCAATGATTTCAAGGGCTGTTCCCCTATCGGTAACGACGCCGACTTCCGCTCGATCTCGCTCGTCTGCAAAGTTGTCGAGGCGGATGGCAAACCGGCAGTGAAGCTCTCGGACAATCCTTCGAAGGCAATGGGGCCGGAAGCCGAGGTGGAGCGTTATCTCCGCGTATTCGGCACGGAAGGAATGGTACGACACAATGTCGTCGTCTAAAAACGGTTGAGCCGGAGGAACTGTCAAGTTCGCTCCGGCTCAAATTCAATCAAGCGCTGTCCAGGGCTTGTCGATTTACTTGTCTGAGAATGTCCAGACCATGGCTGCGATCCAGCCAATGACAGTCCAACCAACGACAACGTTGAGCAGACCGATTAGCCCCACCTTTTCGTGCTTGCGCACGATAGCTGTGAGCGTCGGAACCATATAGACGAGCAAGCCGCCGAAAATTGCGAGATACCAGAGAACGAGAGTCCCGAAATCCATTTTATTTTTCCTTAAGGTTATGGATGGCTGACCCTTATTCCAGCTCGATTTTTAAACGGCCGCTAGTCCCTTTTTCACAGGGACGTGAAGGAATTTCTTAAAATATTTTGACTCCGGGGTGGTTAAATCCATTGACTTTGCATTCTTCTTCAATGGACGGCTTCTGGTTCGCTAGCTTCAACCGCAGCAAGAGGCTTGCGCCAAGAATTGCGTGGGCCTCTGAACGATAACCATCGAAGCCCTCTGGCCCAACCACAGGCTTCGGGGGGACGACTTTATGCTGTTCATCAGCGAGATCGAAAACATACCCGAGTGACGATCCAGCGATTTTGCACCCGTCATCCCGCGAAATCTTGCGCGCAACTCTTAGCGCTGCTTCTTGATCATTCTGCCTGTAGGCAACCAGGAAATCCTTAGCTGCATCGACGCCGTATTCCTTCTTGATCTTCTCGAAAGCCGGTGAGACATGCAAACCAGCGCCCGGCGTAGGCAAAGCGGTCATGAAATCCTCAAGCGGATCGGTGGAAAATTTACTCATACACTCGCTCTCCATCTAGCGTGATGAGCAAATATGGACATCGGCGAACGCAAGACGCAAAAAGCGCCGCCTTTCGGCGACGCGCAACCTTTACCCGCACTGCTCGCTTGAGCTTACGACGACGCTTCGATGTCGGAAAGCTCTGCACCTGGGAACAAGCAGACTTCCTTGCTCCAGTCGCCGTCTTCTCGCGCTTGTCGCGTCCGGATCAGGTCAACCTGATCGTCTGCGACGGTCGCGCTGGCAATTCCAGCTCCCGCGACAATGTCCGCAGCATTCGCGGTCCATCTGCGATCTGCTGCGCCAACACTCGATAGGGCGGCACCGACTTCATCGTCTGCCAACTGCGTGTATATCTTCATATTCAACACCTCTCACGTGATAGAAGCTTCCATATGGCCTGCAAGGAGCCTTCATATCTAAGAACTCCTTTAACATGAAGATTGTTTACGAATTGTAAATCGGAGCAAGCCAGGAATTCCTTACATTGTTCGTTGCGGTTCTTTCGCCGAAAGTAGGTGAGCAAGGGGATAGCTCAATGGACATCCAATCTCGCCTTAGAAATCGCATATTGATCGCAACCCTGGGGGTATCAGTCGCTACGGGCGCAAACGCCTTTCCCCGAGTCAACATCAATGTAGCACATCAACCGATAGCGCCCTGGTCCGATCAGGCTAACCCGGTAAGCCTGCGGGAATGAGCGCTAAACCGGTTTCCAGGCTTGCATTCGTTTCGAACCCAGACGTCGAGGCGATCCTGGTCGAAACCGAGGTTCTTGACGCGGACGCGTTCCAGCTGACGTTCGATCTGGTGGAGATCGTCAGCAAGGATGGAACGATCACCGCACGCGGCGACCCCGGGATTTATGGCAGGAAACTTCTTGAGGGGCGCTCAGAAATTCGCATCGCCAGTCTCCCCATGTCATTCAGAAGAACCTACGAGATCATCCCCAAGCGCCTTTCAAGCACTCAGGCGTGAGACACCTTTGCATCTTCCCAGTCCATTAGTGCGCGCTTTACTGCTCGCAACCTTACGGCTGCCCGCGCATTCACATGTGATATGTGGGAAATGACCTCGTCGGCCCAGCACAGCATTTTCCAGATCACCATGAACCCGACATAGAGGCCGACAAACGCTGAAAACAGGGAGGCGAAAGGCGAGCCGAATCCCTTGTTGTACAAATCATAGGACACGGTTGCTGCGGCAATCAGTGGAAGGAAAAGCATAAGGCCGTTGAAAGCAGCTTTGGCAAAAAATCTCGAAATCTGCATGCGAATAATACCAGGAACAGTCATAACCTGGCACTCATGATGCAGACTTATACATGAACGCGAACTGAAGGGATTGTGGTGTTTTCAAGGAGTTATTGCGGCGCAGTGAGAAAACTATGCCGCAATTACATCAAATCAATTGCGTTGGAGACGCAAACGTTGGAATTTCAGATTCCCGGCGATGTACTGACGTTTGGACCGAAGAGAAGAAAGTCGCCATTGATAGCGCTTCCAGAGCTTCTTAATCCATCGCTCTGACCGGCCGAAATACAGGACATGAGCCTCAAGGTCGCTGTTCTCATCTTGAAATTCAGCAATTTCTCGCTCGACAGATGAAAGGTCTTCCTCCAACGAGACGATCTGCACTTCCGGATCGATCTTTGCCAATTCTGCGCTTGCGAGGAGAAATTCCATAGCGGCGACGAACTCAGCACGACTTTTCGGCAATGAAGTTTCCGCACCCACGGAATTCGCCCATCGATCAAAATAGCCGTCGCAAATCTGAAGAAGACCAAGGTGGGGCAGGGCGCGAAAATGCCTGACGGGACTTCCACAGCCTTTTTTCAGGTTTCTGCGAACACCGTATCCTGTCCCGCTCTGCGGATCGAAAGCGACGCCATATTCACGGAACCAGTGCACCATTGTCTTAGGCAGCCGAGCTTCCTCATCGACAGCGTCACGCGAGCCATAACGCACCTGGATGCGAAGGTTATTCTGCAAGTTGCTCATGCGGTGTTCCTGTTTTGCAATTCAATGATGGCATGCAGGTACTCCTGGGGCGTTCTATTTTCGATCAAGAGCATAAGGCAACCGCCACTTGCCGGGTCCACCGGATTGATGCCCTGGTAGATCAAGACATTTCCGACTTGAGCCTCACTCGCGATATCACGCAAGAACGAGACGCTTTCGGCGTCGCGAGCAGAGAGGATGAAGTTCTTCCGGTCCCAGGTGCCGTTGAGAGGTTTTTCGCGATCTGCCACTTCGGCAACGTAGCTAGGGCTCAAATCTGAGGGATCGCCGATAAGCAACGTCGCACGCAACTTCGTTTTCCGGCCGACACGCCATCCATAAACATAGCCTTCCTTTACCTGCAGGACCTGGTTATTACCAGGCGAAACCCGATAGCGTTCGAGACCAGCACTGTCCGGCTTGCCGCCTACGGAACGAAGAAGATCGTCGATACCCCACTGATGTTCTGCAACATAGTCAGCTCTCATCGAAACCGCATACGGGACGTCGAGCGTCCCTTTATAGAGGTTTACAAAAAAACTATCTTTCATGTCGGCGCGCTCTATTCAATGGCACAATTTCTACAGCTTCGAATTTACACTTACGCGGATTAATGTCAACATTAATGACGATTTGCAATGCCCCGGTTTTCCATCTAAATAGACAGGGACGAAGGAGTTGCTCAATGTCAGACGATATTTTCGGGATCACCCTATTGATCCTTTGTGCCGCGATAGTGTTCTGCCCACCAAAATACGACCCCGCTATCCGGCTTAAGGAGATGAATGAAAAGTGGTCTCGCCGAAAGCGCGACCACAACTGAAGACTACCGAAAGGCCGTCATGACGGCTTCTGCATCGTGTTCGGAGCGGACCGGGATAGCCTTCCGGTCCAGCTCGAAATGCGGATTTGTCGACCAGCTTCTTCCAGTTTCCGGCCCACTGGATCGGCACTCCCAGCGCGTTTGCAGCGGCCTCCATCGCATCGCGGATAGCATCAAACCCCTTCATGTCTTTGAAGTTTGGCCTACCGCGACTATCCGTCGGGACCAGGTCAATGGCCGGGTCCCGCACCGCATTCCTCCGTATCAGAAACTTTGAGCCTTGCGCCCTAACGTTCAAGTAGGCCGAACAGATAGCAGTTCCAATTCTCGATGGCCGCTTCGAAGAAAGCACGCCCTTCAGCTTCATCGTCAAAAATCCGGTCACTGACTTCAGCATCCGCAAACCTGACTAAAAACTTCGGCTGCGTACCATCGCCGTCGTAACACGGCTGGCAATATACAGGCCGACCATCAGAAACCCGCATGGAAGAACTGCTCGAACTGGGAGCTGCTTTTTTGATGATATCTCCTCTGATCAGGCCTCGCGACAGCAAATCCATGACCAGATCAGCGACCTCATCGACTTGTGAATCGTCAGTGAGGATGCAGCTCCGACGAAGCTCTTCTTCCAACAGCAATCGCCCGGTCATGAGGTCTTTCCATAATCAGTTTCCTTCAATTCTTGTCGATATTTCCCGTATTTCAAAATGCCAAATCGTCAATCCTGGACAGCTGTGACAACTCTCCTTAACTTGTTTGCGGAAACGGGCCAATCGTGCGTTTAATTCCACAACTGGTTTTTGCCGTCCGCAGCTAGGCTGCAAGAGGAAGGAACCTCACCTCCGGTTCCCAATCCTTGAAGTAGGGATTGGTCTCCCTTGGATCAGACGGCGACCCTCGTCTCCGTTTATTTCGCTCAATCTGCTCGTCAACGAGCATATTGAGGACAGCCTTTTATCTTTCGCTGGGAGAGCGCAGCCGCAACCCTTAGCTTGACCCTTTTAGGGAAGGGGAACGTGACAGATTTACCGGATGAGCGATAAGGACAGGCAGCCTGCCTGGAAGCTGCCTGTCGACGAGGAACACCGGCTGATGTGGCACCTGGTCTCGCCAGCCAACCTTGCCGTCACCGATAAACCTGACGAAGCACACCCCTAGCGTCGAGAGCGCTCGCGCGCTCGACGCTCATTCCGGGCCTGGGAATTTTCCCACTGCATGGACTGATGCGCCGCGTCCATCGGCATGATTTCCATCGTTTCAAACGAAAGACTGTCGAATGTTGCGGCTAAGGCATCGTCGAGGTGATCAGCTGCCAAGGGCGAGTATGCAAGATAAACGAAGCTCTTCTCGCCACCACTTTCCTTTACACACCTCTTGTAAACCGCATCCTCCATTGCGACGAAAAGCTGGTCACACTCAGGATCATCGATCTCCGCACCACGCTGTCTATAGGCCAGCACAAGAGCATCGTCGCCTTGTCCAAATTTCAGGAATGGAATGCCTCCCTGGAAAGAAGAAATAATTGCTCTGACTGCTTTAAACCTTTGTTCCTGGGTTGCCATCTACATCTCGCTAGAATTTTGGTTTGGCATATGCTCGCCGCAAGGATCGACAATTACAAGTAAGCGAGCAAAGAAAATGGGCCGTCTCAGCGGCCCATTAAACCTTACCCCAAAGCCTCACAACGAAGTTGGGAGGTTCCAGCCTCATACCGCCGCAGGTTCCCCATCCGCATATCCTTATGCCTGGGGCAATTACCGTTCGCCTTATGCGGTTTACACATCAGGCAGCCGCTGCGGCGGTTTTTAGGTCGTTTACGCTTATGATGCATTTCAGCCTCCGAAAAACCGGTGCGCCCCTATGGCGCACGCGTATCTTTCGGAATTCCTGATTTCTCTTCATGGAAGTCGCTCCATTCCCTGCGCTGAACAATATAGACCCGTTAAACGTGAACGCGCAATGCTCACATTTTATTGATGTATGCAGCCCGACATTCCACCAAAAATCCAGGTTTGTTCCATTTCCGTTCGTGTCAGTTTTAGGATACGCTAATTCAGTCGCTCACCCTAAAGCTTATTAAATATCTCTGGGTGCACCTGTCTGAAATAGGACATCACCTTCGCGACAGAATTCGAATTTAGACCAAAGGAGACGCCGATCTTCCCGTTCTTGATCCATCTTACCGAACCTTCGATAGCCCCGATCTGGGCACAACGAATTATCAAGGTCGCTCCAACCGGGGGGATGAAAATCTCTCGAACTTCCAGGCGCAAGCCAGTTTTCGAAATATCCAGAATCTTACCCTCAACCCTGCGACCCTGCAGCTCAACGGTCACCAGCACACGCGAATTGATCCTCACGGCGCGTCGGTGCTCACCCTTTGGAATTGCTACTTGGGAAGATGCCTGCATAAATCACCTGTCACCGCACCTGCGGTTCTTTGGCTCCAAGGAGTGCCGTTGAAAACTCATTGCTCTTGGGTCAGAAAACTCATTTTTCCTGGTGAGCACAAACAAAAATAAGTTGTCGCAAGGAGTTTTCAACCAAAGGGAATCCGAGTGGTTACTAAGTCTTTAACCAGTTTCAGGCCGCTCTGAAACGCGAATTCCTTTGTTCAAATGCCGCCGCTGTTGTCAGGCTCAATTCGAAGCAAACCCAAAAGGAATTTCAATGTCTCTCTCCCACGAAAAAGCTCATGGACCTGGCCTCGGCCGTCTTCCAATGGTATTCGCTTCCCGATTATATTGTTGTCGAAGACACAAGTGGTTTTTCATCAGAGACCACGTCTACGACCGTCGATCTCAGCAAGCCGGTATTCTACTACAACAAAGAAGGTGACCACTTGCTCCACACCGACGACTACAATACGTCAACCGCCGATTTCAACATCAAGATTGAACTCGAAACCGGCGAGATCACCGACGCCTACTTCATCACGCAGAGTGGTGGTAACATTCTGGGCGAGTTCACTGAGGATAACCGGCGCGAGGCTTACGAAGGTGCTGGACTTGCAGACCTCTTGCGGCTCACCTGCGGCTCAAAACGGGTCGTAATAAAGATGAACAAAGAGAGGGGGCACAAACGGTTGCCCCCTCAAGAAATTCTCATCGAATTTATTCAACCGGCTCCGGCGTCTGATTTCGAACCTTGAGGACTTCAATGGCTCGACCGTTTGTTTGAACGATTTCGAACTCGATACCATTATCGTCCACCACCTTTTCCCCCACCTGCGGCTGATGCCCAAGGTGATGGAGAATGTAGCCTGCCAGCGTATCGTAGCGATTTTCGTCGTCGACCAGGTCTGCGCCACCAAATGCTTTGGTGAACTGCCTGATCTCGATCCAGCCGCTCACTGTCCAGCTGCCGTCCGAATGCTGTTCCAGCTGAGGCTGCTCATCATCCTCGTCGGGAAACTCACCGGCGATGCTCTCCAGGATGTCCGTGAGCGTCACGATACCTTCCAGAGCGCCATACTCATCAAGAATAAAGGCGACCTGTTCAGCCTTGCTCTGCATAGCGTTTTTCAGCTTGAGAACACTCATGCGCTCATGAGCGACGAACGGCGGAGACATTACAGATTCGATATCCAGCGCCCGACCAGAAGCGATAAGACGCAACACATCCATGGTTTCGGCGATGCCGACAAAGTTGTCGATGCTACCGTTCGCAATCGGCATTCGCGAATATTCAAATGCCAACACCTTTTCCCTGATTTGCTCTTCGGAATCTGTGAGATCGATAAAAGCAATTTCCGTGCGATGGGTCATGATCGATGTGGACGGACGCTCAGCAAGTTGCAGAACTTCCTGGATCATCGACTTTTCCTGATCACTGAAGAGTGCGTCCTCGCCATTCTGTTCGGCAATCATCGCGGCACCTTCGCCAAGAGGGACCTGAGTGTTTTGTCCCCCGAGCATCGCAAGGACGACATCCATGGTGCTTTCGCGCATGTCCCGCTTCTTAATAAAGCGAGCCTGCCCACGCTTGGCGAGCTGATTGAACACCTCGATCAACACCGAGAACGCAATTGCAGCGTAGAGGTAACCCTTCGGAATGTGGAATCCGAACCCTTCGACAACGAGCGAGAAGCCGATCATCATCAAGAAGCCCAGGCAGAGCACGACAACGGAAGGATGACGGTTCACGAATACCATCAGCGGACGGGCAGCAAGCATCATGACGCCCATGGCAACAATGACACCCAGCATCATGACCGGCAAATGGTGGACCATGCCTACAGCAGTGATAACGCTATCGAGTGAGAACACGGCGTCGAGCACAATAATCTGGATAATCACCTGCCAAAAGATCGCATGTCGAAGCCCCTTAGCCTCATGGTGATGCGCTGGCTCCAGGCGTTCATGCAGTTCCATGGTCCCCTTAAACAGCAAAAAGAAGCCACCAAGGAGCATGATGAGGTCCCTGGTTGAAAAGTCGTGCCCAAAAACTGAGAACAAAGGATTCGTCAGCGCGACAATGTAAGACATCAGCGACAACAGGCCGAGACGCATCAAGAGAGCGAGGGTCAGGCCGAGGTTGCGAGCCTTTGCACGCTGCTCTGGCGGAAGCTTTTCCGCGAGAATTGCAATGAAAACGAGATTGTCGATACCAAGGACAATTTCGAGAAGTATAAGGGTCGACAAACCGACCCAAACAGTGGGATCGGAAATCCACTCAAACATTTATGTTCCAAAGACGGCCCAATGCCGTTCCTTTCCAGATTGCCTATGTTACACGGGAATTCCATGTCGCCAAGACATTTTGCGATTATTTCCTTTCCATCCCTTATCGGGTCAACTAAATCGACGCAACGCCTTATGCGAAACTCACGGGACAAAAGGTGTTCTTATGCGAAACTGACGGACAAAATCGGCTGAGCGACCCTTCTTATGCGAAATTTCTTCACAAAATTCCTCGGCCGAGCGGATATCTCCTTGCAATTTCGAGAAACAAGCATTTTTTAGAAGGTAAGGCTCATCCGCGCGCAAGGAGTTCAAGGTGAACAAACCGCAGTCTTCGATCTATCGTATCGGTCTTTGGGTATTCCATGCCCTGGTCGCCACCATCCTTGTTGCGGATGCTATCGCCAAGCCGATCTACAAACCCGTAATTGCTTGGGCTGCCAACCTAAAGGTCATGGCAGCGCTAGAAGCCCAGATTCGACGAATGCCGCGTTTCGCGGTTCTTTTGCTTTTCGCCGTTCCCTTTGCCGTGGCCGAGCCGCTGAAGCTTTACGCCCTAGTCCTGATGGCCAGCGGCTATTTTCTCGTTGGTCTCGTGCTTCTGGTCTTATCCTACCTGATCACGTTCATTCTCGTGGAACGCATCTATCATGCGGGCAGGGACAAGCTTCTCACCTATGGCTGGTTCAGCTGGTGTATGAGCCATGTCTCATTTGTTCGGGAAAAAGCCATCGCTATTCGCGATCAGGTCTCAGCAGAAGCAAAGCGTGTATTCGGCTCTTTCTGGAAGTCACCGCCTCGCCAGTGAACGTGAGGTCTGCACAGGCCTCATCTCCCACCGGTCCACGATACGTTTACCAAGCTCCAGAGTCTCCCGCTCTGGGGCTTCCAATTTTTTGACGGCGTCATTATTCACGGAATCCAGAAACCTCTGAATAAACGTGCACATGCTTGTTGCGACATGGGGCGACATCTTACCCCTCGCAGCCTTCAAGCCATCCCTGAGATCGTACCACGCATCTGCAGTCGGCCTGGAAACGAGGGGCAGCAACTTGCCCGCATCCTCTGTGAACTGCTTCACACCCCGCTTGACTTCTTCCAAATCTGTAGAAGGCGTGAGAGCCTCTGGCTTGAAAACGCGGAGGTCCGAAAGGGTCACTGTGATGGCTTTGGGCTTCCAATTCGCAGCCATAAACTCCAGCGCGCTCTCATATTCACAGAAGCTGAAGATCATTTCGTAATCCGCCGTGCGGTATTCGGCCTTGCGACCTAAACATAGCCGAGAACCAGTAGGCTTATTGCGAACAACCAGACACGGCTCCGATATTTCGCTCCACAGCATCCCGTCTACGAACAGGAAAGGGGCCACTAAATCGCGGACCCGCCTCAACTGAATATCGAGATCATCACTCTGCAACGCGAAACCATCCGGAGGCAATACCGCCTGCACCGCATATCCGTTCCAGCCTTTGGCGGCGCTCACGGCACGGTTGTAGCCGTCGAACATATGATCCAGGTTTTCACCCAGAATGGTTTGGCGAGAACCCCGACCCAGCATCTGGTAATAAAGGTCCTTAGCGACTATGGGATGAGTGAAATCCCGGGAGGAGGGTGCCTCCTTCTGGCGCATGGGACTGTAGAATTTGCCGTCAACCATGATCAATCTGGCGAGCGACGGACTCTGCGCGAAATCATCAAGCCAGGTTTTCGCCGCTTTGTAGGGGACGATTTCCACTGCCGCGCTCGCCGAACGCCAATTCTGATGCCATTCGGCGATCAGGTGCACATCCTGTGAGCTGCACTCCTCAATTTCCACCTCCAGCAGATGACACCCGCTGAATGGGCGCGGGTCTGCGGTCCTTGCGTTCTGGCGATAAATTTTTCCCGAGTACCCAACAGGCAATGTGATTTTCATGCTCTCACCCCAAACTCCTAGACGGATCGTATGTGGGAAAGCTGCAACCTACACCGCGCAGTACGATCCGTCTCCGGTCAAATTCATGTAGAAGTGGATGTCGGCACAATCGAATTCGCCTTCCGGGCCGGTATAGAAACTGTCATCACCCACGCCATCCCAGAGCTTGCGCAGGTCCTCCTTGGAAAAACCCCGAAACAGGTCCTTTACACGCTGTGTTGCGAGTTCTGCGCGGATCACGTCACCTAAAGCCTGGCTCAGCGGGTGGCCCATTATCAATCTCCTCATCAGGAATAAGTCTGACAAGAGTTGTGTTGCGCACGCTCGCTGTCAATCGACATTTTTCTCGATTTCCGCCTTGCGGCCCTTGCCAGAGAGAATTCCTTCGCTCACCATGGGATACGAGATGCAGGCATGCTCTCTTTTTCGGGGCGCGAATGCGCCGCCAAGTAGACCCTCGGACAGGCAGTGCAGTGCCGGTTCCACCTCTGCACAGGAATGGGGTCTTGATTACGGGTGATAGGCGTAACCAGATGCCTCTGTCTGAATGCAGGACATGCGCTGGGAGGCGATACGGAGTCCGGTCGGCAAAGATCGGCCGGACTACCAACTCCCTAAGAGACTGTGATCTTCTCCGTTCCCAACACACCGATGTTCTTAACACGCCTCAGCGCTGAGGTGATCGCACTCTTCACCCGGACAACGCCGATGCGGAAGGGCTTATCCTTCCACCTTGCGTGTTTGGTGACCCAAGTCATTCCCATCAGCGGGTTGCCGTCCTTATCAAACCCATGCCCGTTCGGAGCCAGGCGGCGATAGTATCCGTCAACTTCCACTCTAAACCTTGGTGGCGTGAAGCTCTTTGGCTTTGATCCGCCGGTAGGCCCGTAATCAAGCGTCGAGACCACCCTGGTCTGGATGCGCATGATCGGCGGAGCCTTCAAGGCATATTTAGCTCTCTGGTCTTTCGGGTTTGCGAGCTGCGTCTTCATTTCCTGTTTCTTGACGAACTGGACCCTGGCAGCGAAATAGGCAGGCAACGCAAAGGCAACCTCAGCGACTTCGAAAAGCAGCTTGTCTCGTTCAATATGAGCCATTGCCTTATCAACCAAACGTCGTGCCGCGTCATCGACGTCATATAGATCGGCCAAGCGTTCCTCGAACTGGTCGGTGAAGACCGCCTGAGTGATCGTCCAGTCCCGCGTACTGGCTCTTATCTCATGTGACTGCGTTGATAGATCGAACATTCCAAAGGAAGAACAGTCCCAGACGCCTGGCGCTCCCGGCAGTGCGCGAGCCGTCGGGTTCAAGATGTCGCGGATCATCTCATCGGGAGCAGTCGGGTTGGCAGCACGAACTTTCTTTTCACCTTTCGCAAGTTCAGCGCGCCGAGCCGCCGTCACTTCCGCAAGGTCTACGACATATCCGCCACAGGACTGCCAGTAGAGATGGTTACCATGACGAATGAGCGCGATACCGAGCAGGATGATCGGATCACCGTCCTCCTGCTCGAATACCACGTCCTTCGGATCGGTCAGTATGCTATAATTATGGATGACGCCTTCAGGGAGCGCCTGCAGCTTTGCGATGGTGGCTTCCTTGATGGCGGGGTCGGAAGCAAATGCAAAGAAGTCATTCGCATCGAATGCGTGATCCCGCTCTGGCCTCAGACGCAGGATTGTCCCAATGGCGCATTCCTCTGGGAGAACAAAGGCGCGGAAAACATCCCATAGATTGCGAAGCGGATAGTCCGAGCCCCGGATGGCGTCGTCGTTAGCCATTTCCAGAATGCGGCGTAATTGCTGGTCCATCGGATAACCAGCTCCGGACAGCTGATCCGCTGCCATCATGTTGTCGACGCGCTTCTTGTCTTCCTGCAAAAGCTTCAGGGCAGCTTTTCGCTGGCGCTGGTCCAGATGACCATCAGAACTACGCAGTAACCGGTCTAATTTTGCCTTCGACATTCAAGCCTCCGTTGCCCTTCACATACACCGAAAGGCAAAAGAGGTCGAGAAGGTCAGGCCGTTTTCACCCGACTAACGCGGCCGAACTTGAACGAACGCTTTGTCATCCGGGTGCCGAATAATCACCTCATAGTCAATGCAGGTTTCCCCATTGAGCTTGAAGTACCAGGATGACTGATCTTCGTTACTAACTTTGTCCTTCACAGGCTCGTAACCGGAGCCTTGCATCCGCTCAATGAACTTCAAGGCAACGTCTGGTGTAACCTCCAAAGGAAGCGCCAGCTTCGGCATTAGGTCGAAAATCCTATAATCATCGAAAATAGCCGCAAACGCTGCTTTCCATCCCTCGACGAAGGCTTCAGATGCACCCTCCGGAACAGCATTATCTCGAATTTCTTTGACTGCAGCGATTTGCGAACGAACGGACATATCGACCTCTAAAATTTTCTCCTCATCAGATAGAGAACGGCGTTGGACTTTGTAAGAGCCAAATTGCTGGATCGAGTGTCCGGCAAGACCATCTGGCGGCATACATGACACGTTGTTGATGGAGATGTAATCGATGGACATTGTCAAACAGCTTCGAACCAGAGCCGAATACGAAGAGAACGGTGCTGTGATCGGCGAGGCCATAACCAGGATGAATGATGATATTGCCGGGTTGCTCCGACACGCGGCTGACCTTATCGAGGAATTTGTCCCGGATATCAGGCGGGAAGTAGATCAGTGGGTCCATTGCGGGCAATAAAAAACCCGCAGACCGGGACCTGCGGGGTGCCAAGTGACTACTTGACGCGTATCAATAGGTTGCGCCGCCCCGACTGACGGCGCAACCCCTTTCATGCAGCTTATTCAGCTATCGCCCAATTGTGCGGCTGATCCAATCACACGCAAGGAATTACAAATCCTGGCGAACGAATGAAATTCCGACGTCGATCAACGCAAGATTTTGCAGCCGCACCAGGGCTTGCGGTTTATCGGCTAGGCGCGACTTGAGAACCGATCCATGATACGAACGATGAAATATTCCTTGAGCAGATGATCACCTTACCTTTCCCCGATAACTTGGTGACGATCCCTTCACCACTGATGGCGCTGTTGAACATTGAGCCAAGCAATCCGCTCGATTTATTGGTGCTTAGTGCAAGCTCGTAGCGCAGATTCGAGTCCCACGCGACAACATGCGTGTTATCAATCGTGGTCGGACTATCAGGGGGAGTGTCGACGTCCAAGGTGAAAGTTGTGCCGAAACCCGAGACGGCCAACAGACCTTCCCCTTCGGTCTGCCCAATGAAAAAACCACCAGTCCCGCCGAACAACGCCCGGCCAACAGACTGCATACGCATCTTCACTGAGACCGCCGAAGCTGACGCCAGGAAGGCACCGTCGTTCAGGAAATACTGTCTCTGTCTGTCGCATTCCAGAACTTCGATATTCCCAGGAAGCGTCGGAGACAGAAGAGTCTCTCCGTTCCCGCGATTTGCTTTAATCGACTGCGTAAAGAAGGACTCGCCATTTGTCAGCTTTCGCCCGATGGCTGAGAAAAAGCCGCCCTTCATCTCACCCTTGAGGTCGAGATTGCTTTCCATCATGACCATCGCACCAGATTCGCAGTTAATTTCTTCGTCAAGGCCCAGCGACACGTGAAGGAGATTATCTCCGTCACCTACAACATTAAACTTCATTGCGATCTTGCTCAGATTTCCTTACCAACAAGGCTGAGCCAAATTTCTTTCTCCATCAAGGCCTTTTAGACGGGCCATGTAAACGACCCACGGGTCAAGGCGGAATTCTTCAGAGGACTTTGGAAAACTCCGCTTTGGCCTGGAAGCAGTTTTTGGTATGTTGCCAACAACATCGCCAGAATGACCTTATAGTTGTTTTATCCGCAGGAACCGCCATGACCACCTCAGCCGCACCACAATCGATGGAAGAAATTAAGGAGCGAGCCCTCAGTATATTTGAGGCAGCGTTCGATAACGCCGAGTGGCTGACCTTACGGGAAGCGCGCGACACGCTCAGAAATGCCGTAAGCGATGTTGCCGCGCAAATCGACGTTACCAGCTTCATGATCGCAAACCCGGACGTATGGGAACTCCCCAGCCTGTCGATGAGTGGCTTCAAGCCGTCGTTGCGAGGCGCTGTCATCGAGGCGATAGCGACAAATATTGTCCGCGAGATGCCTGGATATGCTCAGGACCGGTTCAACAGTCAGTTCGATACCAAACTTGAAGTCGTACTGAAGTCTCTCGTCGATACCGCCCTGACCAGCTTTGATCGTCGACCCGGCAGCGGGGAGAACGGCCACGACCTGTACAACAGCTTGTGCGGCCTTAAAGTCTCGCTGAGCGACGGCCTAGATCGCCAATTGGTCCGGGATTCGATCAGGATTCTGTCTGAGTTTCGCGACGAACTGCCCGGTTCAGCCTTCCTATCGGCAGGGGTCAGCAATTCCGTCATGAGCACCGTCGACAGCCTGAAAACCGTTCTTGACGACGAGAACAAGGTCGACGAGCTGTTCCCTCCATTTGCACCGTCCATGTAAGAGAAAAGCCCGCTGGCATCATGCCGAGCGGGCTTTTCTCAGGGTCCCATTAATCGTTACATCGAAGGAGCGAGCGTTTCGCGCTTGAGATCGATGCCGACCTGCTCCATTGCCTGCAGCGAGGCCTTTCTCGGCCTGGTGTGACCTGGCAGGGTAACGTCTAACTCGACTTCAACAGCCGAGATGTGAGACATAAACTCATCATTCTCGGCGACCTCTGCCTCGTCGTCGCTCTCCGTCTTGAACCATTCCATCGCGTTATCTTCATCACCAAAAGCATGGGCTCCTTTGGCTAGCCGATCCTCGTCTGCGTTGCTCGACCAGATGTAAACCGGGCCCGCTTGCCACCCCATGAAGGCACCCAGCTCATCATGAACAAGAACCCAGCCAACGGGCACTGGTTCGCGGACAACGCGGTTTTCAGGATCGAAACGGCCCAGATGCTTAGCATACTCGAAGGCGCTCTCCTTAAGGACCTGATCCTCATCCTTCATCCAGCGAGCCTTCAAGAAGCCATCTTCGAAAGCCTGGCGAGCATCTTCATCCCAGATGGAGAGAAGGGGATCGTTCCGGGCTTCGTCCGATTTCAGATACAATGCGACGTGCAGCCGGTCGCGCTCTGCCCAGACTGTGAGCGTGGTGTCTTCGAGGCGGATATCCTGTTCGGCCATGTCTTTCTCCCGAATTATCTCATAGACGATGACGCATGCGCTTGCATTACACCAAATAGCGCCCACACGCACTTCACTTCAAATCACCTCGGAGTTCCCAAGGTGATCCATGACACTTTTCCATCGCCGCCGCCAAATTTCCTTGTCTGCCATTTGGAGGATGGGTTTCCGAGTACAGAATCAGCTCACGAATGAAGGTTTCACGCGTTAGACCCGGTCACTGCCATCGATTGATTCTTAAAAGTAGATTTTCATGCAGCTTTTCTAGTCTTTGCTCGCCTGTACCGCGAGAAATACACGCAGTGGTCGATGTAAATTAACCGTTCCCAAATTTTCCAGCTGACTGCTTCGCTAGGAACTTTATAAATCAAGAACCTTCTAATATACATTTGCCCTCCAAAATTCAATACGTTAACCCCTCCATCAACCTATTCGCCATATTAATTCCGCATTCGCCGCACAAAAATCAAACCCTTGCCAAAACGTAAAAAGCCGATAGAAACCACCCCTAAGAATGTTGGGGTATTTATGAGAAGAAGGCCAGAAATGCTGATTCCGTTCCGCATACGGACATTTGCGGTTCGCATCCCTCGAATCTGTTTGCGGCCGTATGCCGCACGACATCTGTATAACTCTGTGTAGAAACCATATTGTGCTGTGCCACTGACGACTACGAGCGACATCGAGCTTGAAAATGAAACCAGCCGTCGGCTGACGGCAGCCCTGTACCAGGGGCAAAAGACCTCGGGATTCGGCTTTATTTGCCATGCGTTTGGCTGCGTCGCCGCTTGGTTCGCGACCGACGACCCGATTTACTTTGCGTTATTGGCTTTCATCACAGTTGTCTTTGCTGTTCGGATGAGCGAATTTCGCCGTTTTCACAAAGCCTACAAAGCATTCGACGGTTTGAATGAACGCAATCCCGCGAAACACTGGGAGTTTCGCTTCCTGCTCGCGGTATCGCTGATGGCGGTCTGGATCGGCCTTCTGAGCGCTTACTCAGCACTTTATCATACCTACAACGCTGCGACGATGATCGCCATCGGCATAAGTTTCGGCACGCTGATTTCCATTGTGGCTCGAAATTCGGGTTCCAAGGTTCTCATCGACGTGTTCATGTGGGTTGGCTCGCTCCCTCTGGGCATTGCCCTTGCCGGGATGGGCATAGCTCGGGAAGACATCGCCCTCGTCCTGACGGGCGCGCTCTTCATTCCCTTCGTCCTATCGACGCGGACGATGGCACAAACGGTACGAGAAATATTCTCACGCAGCGTCAGCTCGGGTTTGATGTACGAATCAATGGCGGGCGCGTTTGAAGCCGCCATTCGGAATCAGCCGAACGGCATGATTATGTTCAATGCAGATGATCGCATTTCAGTTATTAACCCGCGAGCCTTATCTCTTCTCTCGATAGATAACGTCGAAGAGGTGAGGGGGATTTCCTTCCGACAGCTATTGGACCTTGTTTATGAAAAGAAGGAATTCGATTTCGCTGCATTTTCGCCGATCCGCGATCAGCTCACGCAGTTCTACATGGAAGCAAATCAGTCTCTGCTCGTCGGTTTTCCGGACAGTACACATCTAGAATTCAACCTCGGTAACGCTGCTGGCGGAGAAGAACACATCCAGTTCGTCGGCAAAGTGGTGACGCTCCAAGATGTCACTGAGCGTGAAAAAGCCAGCCAAAAAGTCCAGACACTCGCCAATTATGATGGACTGTCAAACATCCCCAGCCGACGCCATTGGAACGAGCAAGTTCTCCAGGCAGCAGGTTCGCTTACAGCAGGTGAATCCATCGCGATCTCAGTCTTCGACATCGACCGGTTCAAGCTCATCAATGACACGATGGGCCACAGCACCGGCGACGTGGCAATTCGCTTGGTTGCCAGCAAACTCCAGGAAATCAAAGACCCGCGTGCATTGTTCGGCAGATATGGTGGTGACGAATTCGTGTTGGCGTTCTGCGGTCTGAAAAAAGAGGACGATGTCTCTGAGTTGTTCGATGATGCTTTCAACCGCATCAATTCCACCTATGTGATTGGCGGTCAGAAGGTCGAGATAACCGTATCCGGTGGCGTCTACATCCACAAGGAAGGCGACTTCTCACTTACAGAGGCGATTTCTAAGGCCGACGATGCGCTTCGGAAAGTGAAGCAGAACCCAGTGAAGGCTTGGTCGCTCTTCACCCGGGACATGGAACTAGAGCATTCGCGCAGTGTCACCATGAAGGCTGCAATCAAGGACGCTATCGCTGGTGGCGAATTCAAAGTCGTCTATCAACCAATGTTCTCTCCTGACGGTTTGATGTTCGATTGCTGCGAAGCTTTGGCTCGATGGGAACACCCAGAACTTGGAACGATCAGCCCAGGCGAATTCATCAAGATTGCGGAAGATGTCGGCGCAATCCACGCTGTTTCGCAGGCGATCCTTCTCCAAGCTTGCATTGATTGCAAAACCTGGCCGTCTGACACCGCAGTCTCGGTGAACCTTTCCACGCTTGACCTGGCTCATCCAGAAGTGCTGCCGATGGTGAAAAACTGCCTTACGGTGACAGGACTGGAGCCAAGCAGGCTCCACATCGAGGTAACCGAAACCGTTCTCCCGATGGACTTTGATCGGATCGCGAAGACGCTTCACTCGCTACGCAGCCTGGGGATCAAAATCGCTCTGGACGACTTTGGCACCGGGTATTCGAGCCTGAGTTATCTGAATGAACTGAAGCTCGATAAAGTAAAGATCGACCAGTCATTCGTTCGAAATGTGCATGTGGACCCCCAGGCCCGAAAGCTCTTTAATGCAATCGTGAGCCTGTCCGCAGAAATGGAGTTCGACATTGTAGTTGAAGGCGTTGAAACGACCGAACAACTCGATGTCGTCAGAGAATCCGGCGCAATTGACCGGGTTCAGGGATACATCTTCAGCCGACCCGAGACGTCGGAAAAGATCATCGAAAGACTAAACGTTAGCGGCCCCACACCAACGCCTCTGGGCAATGGCAAGTTCGTCAAGCTTGATCACTTTCGAAAAAAACGCAGATAGGAGAACACGGCGGCCCGGTAGGCTCCGCCGTGTTGATGTCAAGCAGCCTCGGCGAGTTCACGCAAAGCCTTCGCATCTCGCGCGGAAACGTCGGGATAATCGGCATCAGACCCCACATCCTCTGTGATCATCCAAGATCGAGCGCAACGTACCCCTTGAGCGTGACGGAACTTCACCGCCACGCCCGGCATTGCCTCATCGACAAAAGTGCCATCAGGGGCGTCTCCGACTTCGACAACAGCGCCGGAGGTGCCAAAAACCTCGGCCAGCGGCAGGCCCTCCAGGGCATGGACAATCGTCTCATCGGCCACATACACCACCGGCGAAGCTTCCAAGGCCTTGCCCAGACGCTTTCCTTTACGCTCCACTTCCAAGCAAGCATTCACAAGGGAGCGTACTGACATCACAACCCGCCACCGAGCAGCCAGCTCTTCGTCGCACCACGCTGTCGGCACCACCGGGAACTGACGAAGGTGAACTGAGCCCCGATCCTTATGGATCGAGAGCCAGGCCTCTTCCGCAAGGAACGGCAAGACAGGTGCCAGCCAGGCTGTCAGATGGTCAAACAGTTGAGCCATCACGAAAAGCGAGGCCTGGCGACGCTGGCTCGATTGCGGATCGCAGTAAAGTACGTCCTTTCTGACGTCGAAGTAGAAGGCCGAAAGCTCCACATTCATGAAATCCGCCAATGCCCGCACAACCTTCTTGAAGTCGTGGGCATCGTAGGCCGACCTGACGACTTCATCGAGTTCGTACAGTCTATGCAGCATGAGCCTTTCGAGTTCCGGAAGATCATGAACGGATGGCTGCATCCCACTGTAATAAGGCAACATTCCAGTGAGCCACTTCAGGGTATTTCGGACTTTCCTGAAGGCATCCTGCGTCGACTGCAGCGTGTTCGCACCGATCCGGACGTCTCCCTGATAATCAGCCGTCAAAGCCCAAAGGCGCAGCACTTCAGCCCCGTGCTTCTCCATGACCTTCTGCGGCGATACGCCGTTATTCTTGGACTTGGCCATCTTCAGGCCGTCTTCACCCAGCACGAAACCGTGTGTCACGACGACCTTGAACGGAGCCCGCCCACGCGTAGCGCAGGCTTCGAGCAATGAAGATTGAAACCAGCCACGATGCTGATCGGAGCCCTCCAGGTAGACATCCGCCGGTGACGCCAGTTCGGCCCGGGCCTCCGTCGTGAAGGCATGAGTGCAGCCGCTATCAAACCAGACATCGAGAATGTCGGTCACCATGTGCCATTGATCCATGTCCGAGCGATGACCAAGGAACCTTTCCTTTGCCCCATCGGCAAACCATGCGTCAGCTCCTTCGAGTGAGAAGGCTTCGAACACCTTTGCATTCGCTTCAGCGTCGACAAGAGGCTCGCCGAGCGCATTGCAGAACACCGTGACTGGTACGCCCCAACGGCGCTGGCGGGACAGAACCCAGTCCGGCCGGTCCTCAACCATGCTCTCCAGGCGCTTTCGGCCGCCTTCCGGGACAAACTTGGTCTCGGCGACTGCGGCGAGAGCGCGGGCTCGCAGAGTTCGACCATCAGACAAAACCTTGTCCATGTGAACGAACCACTGCGGGGTGTTCCGGTAAAACACCGGCTTGCCAGAGCGCCAGGAATGAGGATAGCTGTGCTTCACCTTGCCATAAGCGACCAGGGCATCCGCTGCCATCAACGCCTTCACGACACGCTGATTGGCGTCACCCTTCTTCCCGGCATCATCGAGAACCCTTGCAGCGCCCTCAGCACTACCTGGACCGAAACCTGGCGCTTCGTCGGTAAGATATCCGCCATCATCGACTGTGAAGGGGATACGGGTATTTAACCCCATGGCAGCCAGACGATCTACGTTGCGCGTCCAAACCTCAAAATCATCGACGCCGTGCCCCGGAGCGGTATGCACAAAACCGGTACCGGCACTGTCGGTGACATGATCCGCTTCCAGCAACGGCACACGATAGTCGTAGCCGAGCCCCTGAAGCGGATGAGCACAGGTCAGGCCTGCAAGCTCTTCATTACTGACCGAGCGGAGGAGCGACAATTCCAGACGACCCTTGGCGGCAAGCTGGCCAACAAGAGCATCCGCGACCAGGAAACGCTCACCCGGACGCGGTCCGTAATCACGCTCGGCCGCCACAACCTCATACAAGCCATAGGCGACGCGCTGTGAATAGGCCACAGCTCTGTTTGCAGGCATGGTCCAAGGTGTCGTCGTCCAGATTACGACAGACGCGCCGTCGAGGCCTTTACCCCCGTCCACGACCGGGAACTTCACCCACACCGCATCGCTTTCATATTCCTGATGCTCGACCTCAGCCTCAGCCAGGGCTGTCCGCTCGACCACAGACCACATGACCGGCTTCGACCCCTGATAGACCTGACCGGAGACCACGAGCTTCATCAATTCCGAGGCGATGGTCGCCTCAGCCTCGAACTTCATCGTCGTGTATGGGTTCTCAAAGTCGCCAAGGACGCCAAGCCTTTCGAACTCTGCGGACTGGACAGACAGCCAGTGAGAAGCGAATTCTCGGCATTCCTGGCGAAACTCGTTCACCGGGACATCATCCTTCGAGCGGCCGGAGTTGCGATATTGCTCCTCGACCTTCCACTCGATGGGCAAACCATGGCAATCCCATCCTGGCACATAGGCGGCATCATATCCACGCATCTGGAACGAGCGGACCATCGCGTCCTTCAAAACCTTGTTGAGGGCGTGACCGAGATGGATGTTGCCATTCGCATAAGGAGGACCGTCATGAAGGACGAACTTGGGACGACCGGCTGAGGCTTCGCGGAGATGGCGGTAGAGATTGGTTTCCTGCCAGCCTGCAAGGAGTTCTTTTTCCAGATCGGGCTGGTTGACCTTCATGGCCATCAGGTTTTTCGGCAGGGCAAGGGTGTGCGCATAGTCATGCGACTTGTCGGACTGAGACATAGCAATATCTTTCGAGTACGTACGTAGACGTGATTAGGGAGATTTGTGGAGAAGATGCGCGATCACGCGCGAAAACCTGGATACAACGTCGATTATATCGAGCGCTGGCCCAGGCCAATAATTCGGATTGCTATGTTCGACCGAAATTTCCACATTCCTTCAATATGTCCGAAACAGAGATTAATTCAAGCGCTTTTGCTCTATGCAAATCAAAATTCGAGTCTTTTGCTGTCCAACTAGAGAATTCCTACAATGACAACACCAGAAGCACTGCTCCCAAAATTCGAAGAGGTCGTTACTAAAGACTGGTTGGATTCCGTCATTGAAAATGGCGCATGGGACCCTGTGCATGGCTCCCCACTGGATCGCTGGATCGATGACCTGAGAGACGGCTCCTTAGGGGCGAAGTTTGAAATGCCTTCGCATCTCGCGGCGAATGATGACGCGGAGGTGCTAGATGATCCGGAATTTCGGGCGACGATGGTTCACTGGTTGGCTCACCGTTTCCGATATGTCCTGTCAGAGCTTGAAACTACAGATGTCACTCAACTTGGACGCAGGATGTCTGTCGATCCCGAATGGAAGACAGCGATTGACAGGCATGAAGCGACCGTTGGCGTCTACTGGGGCGACCTTCCGCTGGACAGCGGAGCTTTCTGGCATGACGAAAACAAGCCGGTCGACGTCTACATGGAAGCGTCTGTCTCGCATGATGATATCGACTGGATCGGAACAATCCGAGCGAGGCTTGACTACCTTACCGGTGACGAGGAACGCGAAATTCGTTTAAAGGAAGACGTAAAAGTCCTAGTCACCCGCCTCGAAGTTGATGCTCAACCGTATGAGGAGATGAGCGGTCTCACGGTCTCGACTGGCAAGGCATGGTATCGCCCCGAAAACACCAGTTCTCCTTCACCATAGGCGTCTCTAAATATTCAACCAAGCGCACGTTTTGATATCGTATTGAATATCAAACCCTCGTTTTGATGCCGCATTCGACATCATCCATGCAACCGAAGATTATATATTATTCTATATCTAAATGCGGTTTTGATATAAGATAATAGATCAAAACTCCTCAAAATTCCCGCTTCAAGCCCCACTCGCGCTCGAACTCTTCCTCTGGGTCCAACTTCGAGCGCTTCACGATGTTCTTTGCCATCAAGCTTTGCGCAGAAACCGGCGACGGAGCTGGTGCCAGGATCGAAAGTTTCTCGGCAGCAACGCGAGCCTCGCGTTTTGAAATCTCGTAGGAAAGCTTGGCACGTGCCCGTCGCCATTATCTTCCTTTCCGGTGTATTTCATGTGGTTCCCCAATCAGCTAGGTTTCAAGCCGATGTATGGCAACCATCCTCCAGAAAAAGTTTTCCTAGTAGCCAAGGCAATCCGTGTATCGGCGCGTCTTTTCCATGGCCTCAAGACCGCCTTCCAGCATGAACTCGACAGGTGTCTTCCCCCGGAAAATGGGACCCGTATTCGGGAGCTTTGGCCATCGCTTCGCCGTATCATCGCTGAAGACCTGGAGCCCTGAATATATGCCAATGAGATAACTCGCCCGCAGCAGCTGGTCCTGACTCAGCAAATACTCGAAGTCGCCTCTGGAAACGCCAATCCAGTGATCCGGCTCGACACCGAAAAGCCGAGCGGCTTCATCATCGGTACAGTTCCAGGACTTCAGCACCCGGGAGACGGCCTTCTGTGCGACAGGACTTAGCAGCTTTTCATCAAGCGCCGGATACTGATCGACGGCGGGATCGGAGAGTTTCATTGGAAGCCACAAATGCTAGTCGAATTGACATCAGCATGAGAGGCTTCCGTCGGGACGTCAACGCATAGACGGGGCAGCAACGCTCTGCGCGTCGATTCCTTCCTGACAGATACCGAGCATCTTCTTGGCGGCTCGACCGTCAAAATCAGATCGGTCTTTGCCGAAATCGCTGATCGCCCTCAGCGTGTCGAAAAACATGTCGTCTGGCTTCACAAAGGAGAGGCCCTGGTTAGCCAGGCGAAGAATTTCCTTCGCGTCGGAACCGTCGAGATCGAGCTTGGAGATGTCATCCAGAACCTTACCGTTCGGGCTCCCCAGAGCTTTCAGGGTCATGATCTCATCCACGAAATACTGGCCATCGCGCTCTTCCGCGAGTGGTTTCAGCCCCATCTTCGCCCGTTCTTCATCGACGTCGTAACGAACATCAAGAACCTCGGCTGCAAGCTTCATCTGAAAGTCGCCAACCTGATTCCAGTCATTTACCGCATCAATCGCAGCCTGCTGACTTTCAAAGTCGCTACGAAGCGCCTTCTGACGGCTATCGTAGACAACAGAAAAACCTTCATTGTGGCGCATGATCTGAACGTCTTTGGCTGCTTCTTTCTCGGTCATGTTTCGATCCATATCTATTCTGACGCTCTCTTATCACATCAAGATTTGCATGGAAGAACGGGCTTGCGTGTCCGCACTCCATCGGCAAGGCTAATTTCAGCGACATCTGGGCGACAGCATGAACCCCTCCTTCCACCTTTATATGTCCGCATGGCTCTTCGCGTGCGGCATCGCAATCGGCATCGTGTCGAGGAACCCCGTGAAGTATGGCTTCAATCGCTCATACCTATCGTTCATCACGGTGCCCTGGAAACTTGCTGTATTTGTTCCGGCGTTCATGTTCGTGACGTTTGCCGGTCAGTTTTCCTTTGACGACACCTGGGACGTCGTTAACGGGGCAGGGATGTCCGTCCTGACATACGTAACGGCTCCATGGGCAGTAGGAATGCTCTTCAAGGCCTCGCAACGTGCGGCCTCAAAGCAACAGCTAACCGTCGCCATTATCGCGATGATGTTTTCCAGTTCCTGGTTCTACGACGGATGGCTCGTGATACGAGACGGGTACTATCCTTCAACCTGGTTGCCAAACCTGTTGCTATCGCCGGTTCTCTATCTCGCAGCAGGCCTTTTGTGGAACCTGGAGATCGGCGAGGATGGAAAAGCATCCTTCAGCTTTTTCCGTAAAAACTGGCCGGAAACTTCATCGCATCGATTGAGTAAGGCTCTACTCATCAAGACAGCTCCGTTCATAGCGATAGCAGCCTTCATTCTGCTTTTCTCTGTGAGATGGCAGTTCCTGGATTGGTCGCTTATCGATTTGCTTCCGGAAACGGTAAAAGTCAGGTTGTTTGAGGCCTTTTAAACCGGCAAGGTGCGATAACCATGATTATCGGGCTATCCTAATGGACGATATAAAGAAGACTGACAGCGGATTTGACGATGAGGTATTCTCCAAGGCTGCAGTCACCGACTTCATCGAACGCTTCACCCCTTACAAAGACCATTGGGTGCATTTCCGAAGCGATGAAAATTTCGGTTTATCATCTGACTACAGCAACGAGATCACACCTCATGCCATATACGGTCTCGATGTGAACCGTCTTTTATTGATGGCAGAAGGTCAGCTAAAGTCTCGCTCACCAAACAGGACCAACTTCCACTATATGGGCTTCAACCGCCGTCCAGTAGCAGCCATTTTTAAAGCACACGGCACCACAGTGAGTGGCAACCCCTATAAGGATTACCCAGCTCACTGGCAAAATTTGCTCGACTACGTGAAAGAGAACCATCCGGCAGCTGAGAACCGCGTCCAGGGTTTTTATCCCCGGGATCATTACGTCGACGGTGTCGCGTTCACCGCGATCCTCTACGCAACAGAATTCGCCTGCGATCAAATTCTCAAACTGGGCGGCGAAGGCCCCTATAGACCCCACCCATCGAAGCCCGCTCTATGGCGAGAGCTTCTACTGGCATCAGGAATTGATGCCATCGAAGATCGATCCAACACACTGACGGGAGACTGTGATCACCAGATCGCTGTCGTGAACCCAGCCGCCGCGACCCTGATTTCAGTGCTCGACAATCCCCTTGCACCTGCAAGAGTGGCAGAGTTCAAGGCCCGCTGATACGGTAGCGGAGCGTCCGGGGTTGCCGTCTGAAGCCATCATGGCGCAGCTCACTTCAGCTTGATGATCGCCAAGACTGGAAGCAACTTCCTTCGCAACGTCAGGTCAGAATGCCGGGGAGGGCGACGACTCTGAAGGCATGATGTGATAGGTCGTCTCCTCACGCATATCACCTTGGAAGCGCTGCACGAGATGGAAACCTGGATTTTCCTTCACCCACGCCTTTGCAACGTCAGCAGCCTCGTTGCGCAGGAGATCGTTCTTCTTGAGCCCCCAAGGGTCAAGGTCCGTCCCGAAGATCGAGATGCCGTTTTTTACGACATCAATGCCGAGGAACCATGGGTCAGGAAGCTCGAACGGCGCAATCGTTCCGATATCAACGAAGGCTTCATTCTTGAACGCCATCACCAGCTTGCCATCGACATCGACAACGAGCATCTCATCTTCATCGTCAACATATGGCTGCGGATCATCATCATGTCCGCCCCACCATTTCGACATCGTGAGTACCAGCTCCCTGGCCTCCTGCAGGCTGTCAGCGACTTCAGAGAATTGAATCTCATTTCTCACATCATAGCGAACGAAAATACGGTATGGCTTCACGAGCATACTCCTCAGGGACTGCTAAGTCAGATTGCCTGGAGGGCCAGCATAACGCAATTGCGGTGGAGCCGGACCCCTCCCGACACTGAGCATCCTTCAATTCATCGCGAGAATTTTCCGCAGCGGGCGATATCGATCAATATGAAGCAGGGTGATTTCAGTCTCCGCCAGGCGCGAAGCAACCTCAAGGGGAGTGACCTGGTAGCTCTCATATCTTTCGTTGAACGGAGCAGCATCAACCTTGGCGCGGTATTTCACCCCAAGGTCTTCAGAAGTTTCAAAAACTTCTGTGAGTGTTTTTGCGACCACTCGCCAGTACGCATCGATGAACTCGTCCGTGATAGGAAATTCCGGCTCGACTTGAGCAATGCCACGCTCGTCGATGTTTAGCGCCCTTCGAACTCGCGCCACAATCGCCGCCCTTTCATCAACAGATGGCTCACGCGGCTCGACAACTGGCCACGGCGGGCCACCCCAATTGGCGTCATCGGTGTAACGAGGAATGATATGCCAGTGAAGCTGTTCAACGACGTTCCCGAGAGACGCGTAGTTCATCCGCGCCGCAGAGAACTCGCTTTTCAATCGTCCGCCCACATAAACGACCTCAGCCATCAGGAGAGCTACGTCTCTCGCCGGAAGGCTTTCGAGATCAGGGCTTTCTTGCTTCGGCACCAGGATTACGCGGCCGAGGTATGACTGATCGAAATTCAGCACCAGATAAGAATCCGGCATTTCGCCGATGAACCAAGGATTATTGAGGTTGAAAATCGACGGGTCAAACTTCATTGAATACTCCACACACGACGCACTCACTGAGCGCTTTATTCTGTTTTCGTCGATATAGGAGACGGAAGGTGCCCTGATAAGAGCGATACGGACAGTTTAGGTCTGGACGAAAGCTTGCTCCCATTTCAAGCTAACTCCACTGGATTAGCGGACAACACCATGAACAGCCTTTACGACGAATACGCCCAGCAACTGGCGACAATCCCAGAAGGGCCAAACCCACTGGACGTGGCTTGCCCGCATTGCAATGCCAAGGCAGATTTCCGCTGCGGACACGGCCAAATCGCCACGCACAAGGCTCGTTACAAGGCCGTCGGGATCAACAAACCAACGATCCACGACACGCGACGCGAGTTTTACGACGGTGAGCTTCGAAGGATGAGACGGGAAACGGCGCTCAACGATGCCAGTGTAGAAGCACCAAGCCCGAAGTTCTGACGCAGACCAAAACCCTTGTAACTTGCCCTCCTAGCGCAGACCCTGGGGCGGAAAGCAGACGAGGTGGCACATGGAACTCAATTCCCAGGAACAACAACTTCTGAATGCTGGCATGACGTTCCTAGTCGATCCGACGTCCGCAGAAATTCCAGAGGCCCAACGCGATGCCACTCTTCGAGGCTTTGGCGGGCAGGGCTTCAACACCGTTAAAGGCCTTGCCTGTACCATCGCTCGCGATGACCAAAGTGACGCTCATCGTCACAAACGAATCGTTAGATCGGGAAACCATCCGGCATGAGTTCATCCACTGCGCCCAGGTCTATGCATCGCAGGAAACTATGTCAGCATGCCTGGCTGCGGCAGAGGCTATCGGTCGCCAAATCGTCGTTGCGGTGCGCGCGGCAATTGAAATTGATCCCACACTAGAAACCAAAGGCCACAGAGACCTGCTCCGGCTGACGACAGCGTGGCAATTCGTGAAAGAACAGGGTGCGAATGCAGTTCCTCCTCCACATGCCCTGTTTGACGATCTGCATAGCTATTATCCGACGCCGGACACCCGCAGCCTCTCGGCATCACTCGGTTTTGGCGACCCTGACTGCGTTTACGCGGCAATGACGGCTGCCATCTTGAAGGAAATCGATTTCTCTATCGAACCCACATCCGATCTCGCCCGTGAAATCGTTGCCCACGCGTTTCAGGCAACGGAACATGCTTCAGTGGACAGCTTGTTCGCCGAAGCCACTGAACGCGCCGAGACGCTTGCCGAGGAACTTAGAGCCGAGGTCGCGTTAAGACGCTGACAAATGGCTCGCTGCTTAGGCTTTTCGTCACGAGTGGTTGAACCCGATTCAGTGTTGACATTGAAAGTCCACGAGATACTATGAACATATCGGGAACGTTTTTGAGTATTGCGTTTGCAGGTTTCAGTTCAGACAAGGCTGGATTTATCGGGAGGCAATCATCGTTTCGATCATCTTTTCCACGATTATGCCGAGCTGATGAACAAGGTCGAGCGCACGATCCATGCCAAACTCAAGGCAGGTCGGGAATGGCGAGGAGACCTAGCTATTTCCCTGTACAAGGAGTTCGGGATTTCCGCAAAGCTCATCGAAAGTGCCTATTTCTCGCTTCAAGGGAAGCTGCAGTCAGCGTCCGAACTGGCGAAACTCCATGCGACGGAGCTAGGCGATAAGATCAAGGCCAAGGAAAGCCAGATCGAGAAGAAAACGAAAAAGCGGAAAAAGAACAGGCAAGACCTGTCCAAGGCTTTGCTGAAGTTCGATGGGTGTATGGCTAAGTCGAAAGTCCTGAAAGATGAGCTTGACATCGCGAAGCTCGATAAACGCATCAAAACTTTGCAGCGATACAAGTCCGAACTCGGCAAACTGCATGGTTTGAGGAAGAAGATTTCCGAGCTTCGCCATAACATATTTCAGCTCGGCGCTGATCTTCATCAGCATAAGCGGCGTCTGGAGACGCTGCGACATAAGCTGAAAAAGGCCTTCGCCAGGATCAAAAATCCTTCGATCTGTTTCGGATCGAAGGCGCTGTTCAAAGCGCAGTTCAATCTGGAAAAGAACGGGTTTGCATCGCATAAGGAATGGCGTGCGGCGTGGGTCGAGGCCCGCAACTCGACATTCATCATCGAAGGTCTGGCGTCGGCAGAGTTTGGAAACGAGTATGCGAGGCTGAAGCCTCGCGAAGACGGCCTGTTCGATCTGGAGCTTCGACTGCCGGAGGCGCTGAAGCAGCATGCCACCAAAGTCAAGAAAGTTCGAAAGAGAGACGTCTACCTCACGGCTATCGAAGGTCTGTCGTTCACACACAACGTGGACCTTCTACGGGAATCGCTGATAGAGGAAACGTCCGTCGCCGTCCGCTTCAAGCATGACGATAAAGGCTGGCGGGTCTACGCTTCGTTCAAGGTAAATCATAACGAAGCAGCTGAGGATTATTCCTGCGGAGCCATCGGTGTAGACCTGAATGCAGGCTTTGTCTCCGTTGCCCGGACAGACCGATTTGGCAATGTCGTCGAGACCTTTGACATTCCAATGGTCACCTACGGCAAAAGCCAAGGCCAGTCCGCCACGATCATCAAGCAGGTCGTGGTGCAGATCGTCGAGTATGCGAAGAGGCATAACCTGCCCATTGTTTCGGAATCCCTGGACTTCGCGAAGAAGAAGCGCACCTTGTGCGACGAGAACCCGAGCTACGCGCGTATGCTCTCCTCGTTCGTCTACAGCTCCTTTGACACTGCCCTGGTCTCTGCCTGCGCACGCCACACCGTCTTCCATCGCAGGGTAAACCCAGCTTACACCTCCATCATCGGCCGCACGAAGTTCGCCTCACGTTATGGCTTGAGCATCCATGCCGCCGCAGCACTTGTCATTGCCCGGAGGGCGATGAAACTGAGCGAGAAGCTCCCTCTGTCGTTCAAGGAAAGGGTTGTCACCCTTCCCTTGAACGACGCCCACCATGCCACCCTCGAACTACCTGTAAGGAAGAAGCCCGGCGAACAAGGCGTCGGAACGAGGCATGTATGGTCGGATTGGAATGAGGTGAACAAGACGCTCAGACGTGCGCTTGCAGCGCGCAGACCGTCGAGGCGGAAACGTCGTCGATCCATCCCTGTGGTGGGACGGAATGACCTTCATTCCATGGTCTGCAGGAGCAGACGTGATGTTCTCGAAAGCTCCTCCGAGTCATCAGGCCCACGGGTTGGACCTGGTGCGATGGTGTCAACCGTTAAACGTTGACATTCATGGCGTTGCAGAATGGAGTTCCAACCATTCGTGACGAATACCCGTTGCTTATTGCACTTGCCTGGATCACTCTCAAATGAGTATAGCCGTCAGGAATCCACATCATGCCATCTATCGAAGAGATATCGCTGGTCAGCAAAACCATTCGCTTCCAATTGACGGATAAGGCTTCGTCTCTAGCAGGGCATGGCACACCTTACCCCATGGCACCTGCTGAGAATAAGATCGCCGCACAGAAAGGGGTGTCGGAAGTTGAAGTGCGCCGCTGGGGCGAGCCTTTTGTGATCGACGTCACCATCGACAGCGAACTTGCAGCCGACCACAACTGGACCGTTGAACAGGTTGAAGATCACGTCCGCACTCTCTTGAACAACCACTGCTCCGACTTTGCACGACTCACAAAATTCACCCGTGAAAGCGGCATCTACCCTCACCACGAACGCCTGATAGTCTCGGATGACGAATACATCGTTCTTCAGAATAGGAACGATAAGACATTCACAGTCTGCTACGAAAACGGAGCCGACATAACGAGGGCCAAGGTCGAGAACGATGATGCCCTAGCCGAAACACTGCAGGAAATCGTCGACGAGACGGCGCACGATCCAACGTTCGTTTCACGCGGCAACTTACACGTAGAACAGTGGACTTCCCGGCATCGTCGCGGAATCGTCTGGCGATAACCCACCAAACCGAACAGGCAGCTCGCATCAAGGCGCATTCTTCCTAGTCTTGACATCGAAGAGATGAGGAAAGGCCTACCCTCCGAGAGCCTCACGAGACACGGGTGAGAAGTCCTTCAACAAGCGCACGGTAGCGTGTGCGATTTTGGACAGCTAACTCAGTTTGCAACAGTTTTTCCACGAGACCTATCGTTTTTTGACGATCAAGGCCTCGGAACACGCACTTTTCAACGAGCCGCGTTTTCTCTTTGCACGGATACTTGTGAAGCGCATCGCCCGACCGTAGCCTTGAAAGATCATTTTCGAGGTTGAAGAAATGGCTGAAGTCCACGTCATATCCAAGGGGCCGGAAGGTCAGAAGCTTTATTTCGACGGCGAGGGGAACTGGACCCCCGAACGCATCGACGCCGAGGAATACCCCAACCAGACTAAAGCGGCTGAAGCCATTCTCAAGTACCGTCTCGCTGAAGGTGACATGGTTCAGGAATTTGCTTTTCCGTCTCAATCCCTGAAACCATTCGGCTGAGAGAACCGCCATGCAGAACTTCGCACGCTTACTGTCCAATCAGGAAATTATTGACGTCATCCAGGCGCTTGATCGTATCAACAACCCCTTGGTACGCCGCATGGAGGGCGACGATGACGCCATCGTTAACCTCATGAAAAAGCTCAGCATGCCGCAGACGCTCGCTGAAAAGCTTCTTGTTGGCTACGTCGTCGCCAGAGAAGCAGCCAGTCGTGGCCTGCAGATTGCCCGCCCTAACGACCCGGCTTCGACGACCGAGCATGAAGAAGATTTCTCACCTGGCCTCGGCCGCCGCTAATTCGGAAACAACGCCGTGACCATCTCAGACGCTAAAATCACCTCGCACATGGAGAAGGCTGAAGTCGCCCTTAGGGAAGCTCGCGCCCTTTATGACCTCGGTTACAACGATGGCGCACGCAGCAGAGCTACCGTCTCTTCCATCCAGGCGTTTACAGCCATCAGCATCGCCGACAGACGCCCGAACGACCCTCAAGACATTATCGAGCGGGTAAAGGTATTCGTGGCCAGCAATCGCCTGCCAGAAGGCTCGGACATATATTTTACTGCCGCGATGTTCGCTCGTATCGATGCCGACGAAAGCGATACCAAGACGCCACAATCTGGTGCTGCAAAAGGCATTTCAACCGCGTATGCGTTCTTTCAGGCTGTGCAGGGGCAACTGTTGGCACTCCGGACGGAGGCAGATAACGAGTCGGAAATGCCCGCCCCGGGACGGTAACGACGCTTCCATAAAGAAAAAAGGCATCCACTGGATGCCTTTTCCTTTTTACATGCCCAGTTCTGACGCGCTCGGACCTAAATCGACATCTACACGCGCGGCGGCGATTTCCAATTGCTCGCGCTTCGCATCGGGGTCGATAACGTTCTCGCCCCATTCGCCGACCTCTATCCCGCCAAGCAGAGCCAGACGCTCATCTTGTGAGAGATGCGGAAAATCACTGGATGCGAATTCTTCGCCGTACCAGTCAGTGATCCTCAGCCGACCTTGCAACGCGCTTTCAAGAGCCAGGATGAAGCTGGCATCATTGAGTCTACCTTGGGCATCGTAGGTGAGGGGAATAGTGATCGATTTTGGCTGTTCCATTGGTCTTTCCTTGAGAATTCCTGGCCACAGACTGTCGACCGCTCACGCATTAGACAAGCAGACAAAACAGAAACGGGAGCGCTGACGTGGCGCTCCCGTTCGTTCCCTAATCGCCTACGACGATCTCGTATCACCCACGGGACAAAGGTGGGTCGGGACAAGCCCGCCATTCCGGTAGAAGGTAGGCATGCGCCCAGTAAAAAACCTTCCTTGACCATCCGTCGCACACGTCCGCAGTCGATGATCGTTTATAGCTCCATTGCCGTCCCCGGAACACCGGCAGTGGGTCCTACCGGTCCCTCAACATCAGAGCGAGGCTATCTTGGAGTGTGTTTTGCCTATGCGTCAAGCAGAAACTCCTTGCTCCAATCGGTTTCGCGACCGATAACGTGCTAAGCTCCTGACCATACAAATCCTTGAAAGCCCGTACCCATGAACCGAAACCTTCCCGGCGATATGACGGAAGCCGATTGGACGAGCTGGAATGCGTTGATCGCAAAGATCGAAGAACTCATCGGGCAGGAAAGTCTCTGGCATACAATCGTATTTCACGGGACCACCGACCACTTCATCTCCGACATCATCCAGAAGGGCCTAAGACCAACCATCGTTTCCCACGCACGATTTAAAGACGAAAGCTTGATCGAGGATCAGAAGACCTTTCGCCACTACGGTTCATTCTGGGCAACAGCGAAGACGGCAGCCTGGTATGCGCACAGTGGCGTTACAGAACGTTTTGGCTACGGCAAGCCGGTCTTAGTCGCTGCTCTGACGTCCGAATTTGGCAACGATTTTCCGCTCATGCCGGATAAATCTAGTGCGGAATCCCCCGTCGACCCCAGTGCCCGCATCAATCATCGCAACATTGCAGAAAGATGGTTTATGGATGGGCACCAGCGGGACTGGCGGGAGGCTATCGATGATATCGGCGCAGTTTATGCCATCCACCACGAGCGATTGCCGACGAATATGCTCCGCGTCATTTCCAGCATGGACGATCTCATATCCATACTGAAGGAGAAGCTCGCACTAGAGATCGGCAGTTCGCCTACAAGGTGAGACCAGAGGCTTCTGCCTCAAGTTCAGCACGGCATTCTGCCGAGGCGATACCCAACACGTCGTATTGAGCGAGGAGATCGTAGGAGCGAAAGTGGACAAACTTCGCTTGCGCACCTTTTTCAGCAGCGCTAGCCAACAGCTTGTCCCAGCTTTCTTTTGTCGGCCGCCAAATTATTGACAGGCCATATCTGGTCGGCTCATCTGGGTCTCCATAGTTCGGCACAAACTGCTTTTCTTTGCCGTACTGGTCCTGAAGAACCTCAACCTCCGGGTTCTCCTTCAATATTCCCAGGACGCGATCAAGATCATAATACTCGCTGTGAAGACCTTCCAGATATGAGAACTTGGACGGCATGATGATCGGCGTTCCACGCAAATCAACGATGGAACTGTCCTTAACGGAGGCGAAGAAAACGTTCTTTGCCGTTAAACCTTTCTCGAAGAGATCGATGAAAGATTTCCCTTCCCCTTTCCGTACCAGGTCGCCGCTCTGAGCAAGCTTTTCGAGTACCTTATGGTGAACAAAGGGGTGTCCTTCCGTTCTGATCACTTCCAGCCCCCGATCCGAGATCATCATTGGAACGTAATCCGCACCCGGCTTAGAGCCTAGCGTGGGATCGAAAGGGACAACATCGTCGAACCTTCCGAGCTTCACAGATTCAATGGACGACCAGTCAGCGACGCCCTGCACAAATGCCATGACTGGCTGCTCTGGGACCTTTCCGTTGATCGGCTTCGTTATCTCACGACGCTCGTAGAGATAGACCTGGTCGGCGAATTCTAGGACCCGAATATCCGTTTTTCTTTCAAGATTTGTTTTCCAGGAAATGTACTCGACACTCATGAAGCTACCCCTCTAAATTCACGTCGATATTGCCATCTGCACATGCAAGGGCCAAGGGCCAACCTATTGACGCGCCCGCACGTTGATCCTCATACTTGGTTCAGAAATATTTTCTCTCGACCCTGCATCAACCCCAGGGTCGCAAAATATGAAGCAGGGCCTGAAAACCTTGTGGGGCCGCGCTAGCACCGTTCACCGAGGTCAAATCCATAAGGGAAAAGTATCGGGATGCCGCGAAGCGGGCGGCAACTAATATTCGGGAGAATGGCTATATTTGCTGCGCAGTGAATAAGGCCATTTTCCTGAATATCGATCTACTCCAAACGCACGCGCACTTCGAGATCAAGAAATGACACAAAGCACTGCCGCAACAACAATCCTCGATGAAATTACCCAGACAATCTCCAATCTTCCAAAGGGGAAAATCCTTTGCAGCGGCGAAGCTTTCAAGATTGCGCAACGCATCGCTGATAAAGCGGTATCAAACGAAATGCCCGACCTTCCCGAAACGGAGAAGAAGCGGGCTGTCCTTGCAATTCTCCATGAAGCATACCCGACGGCAAGGGAGATTATCGCCACTCAGTTCATCGGCATGACCTTCGAGCAGATTGTCGACATCATCAAACAAGCCAGGGAACGTTTTCAGGGAACTCGCGAGTTGGCCATCACGCCAAAACCAACGCTCGCATATACGGGAGAATGCGAACCTTTGGACCCCTGGAATCTGATTTCCAATGCAATCCATGCCGACCTCGCGGCAAAGGAGGCGCAAGCAAAAGGTGACTGGAACGATGCCGACGAGGAATTGGCGAACGAGATCGAGCGGACCCAACAAATGCTCCATTTCATCTGCCAGCGTGAGGTTAATGTGGGTGACATCACCGGCAAACCATTTAACGGCACGATCACGCGCCACACGCGAGTTATACCGTTGTCATGAATGAGCAAACATTACTGGTCAAAAGGCAGGACCACATGAAAGATATTCAACCCCAGACTTTCCGGCAACGACCAGTAAGGGCGATAGCAGCAAGCTGGCCCGACGGCGATACTATGACCGTTGCATGTCCACATTGCGGAGCCAACAACCAGGTGCAGATTAGTGTGGTCAGGGAAATTGGTGAGGACATCCGGCATGCGGTGTGTGACAGATGCCTGAGGGATTTCGAACTAGCTTATGATGGCTCGGTGCGGAGGCTCAGATGGGGCAAAGGAAATTTCGGTTCGCAAATGGAATACGACAGTTGAGCATGACCATATAATCCAGAATGTCCGTGGAACATACGCATGTCCCCGCAGCCATTTTTCGGTTTTTTTGGCACTTATCGCTGATCAGACCGTTTAACTGGCCGCATGCAGTGCATAAGAATTTCCGTGAACGTAGCCTCCGGAGGGCATTCTTTAGCTAGGCTGAGGTCGACCACGCTTCTTTTGACCGGAACAGGCGCGACAATTCCGAAACGCTCACGCTTATAGCGCTCGGGTTTGAGCATGAAAGTGATGTCTTTCAGTGTAGCGGCCATGGAAATCCTCCTGACTTACTGTCACCGATACAAATCGCCCGCACAAGCGACCATTCCGGCAATTATCAGCCACGCCCCATTTTACGAACGGGCTCCTCATCCGTCTCGTAAAGGGCGTCGCTTCTGTTGCCCCACCGAACGAGAGGAGAGGTGCCGTGTTCGACGTAACCGGCGGCTTTCAGTTTCTTCACTTCAGGTGTCCTCGCCAAAGTCCGGACAGCCTCCGTGGGATCACTGACACCCTTAATATCAACCCACTCAACACCTGGTCTGCCTGGCCTCTTGTAACCAACGCTCATTCCGACCAGTTCGGAGTCCTTCTTGGTCAGCGGCTTCTTCAGCTGCTCGATAGCCCGCAGGACAAAATCCGATGAAATCTGATTTGCCATGAACCGCACCCTCAGCTGACGCATGATAACCTTGGTTTCACTGCGCCGCCCGATATCGTCGTGATCCTTGCTGGTCCACCACGCTTCAGCTTCAAAGTCTTCCTGTAGCGCGTCCAAGCGGGCAAAAATTGCGGACTTCTTCGACTGTTCCATATCGGTCACTCAGTGCAGCGATAAGGAAACGATAGAACTCCCAATTGAAAGGAAGAACGGCCGACGACTATAGGAATTCCGACAGCATTCGCTGTATTCGGCTCAAACAGGATGCGTGACCCATGCAGCTACTGACATTCGAAGAATTCAAGAAGCTCTCAAGCTCCGAAATCGCCGAGTATGTCCGTAGCGTCGGCCGAGAGAATTTGACCAGGAACAGCGAGCCCATATCTTCGGGGACTGCAATCCGGATTGTAAACTTGAAAGCCACATGGCTCAACGCGCCATGCTGATCGACCGCCTGGAGAAAGGCTTGCCGCCCTCCAACGCTGACAAGGCCACCGCTCGCCGGTACAAGCAGGGCGACCTGTTCTAAAAGCTCAGCCACGCCTTACGCTGGTAACCAACCCGGTCGATTTATCGTAACGAACCCTAAGACGGTCCAGTCGGTGGTCCATGGTGACCATGGCGTCACTCGACACCGCGTGAACGGTCGAGTTAGACTCTTTCAATTCAGCGACGACATCCTGATATGGACGTCCACGATACGCACTGTCATCTAGCTGTCTGAATGGATCGAAAGACATGAATTCACTCCCGGGCTACTGCAATAAGCCTGCAGGAGAGAAACCCTCGGCGCAAACGCCGATGAGTGGTCGGATCAGGTTTTCGGACCCGGCAGCGGCTCAGGCTCCTCGCGCAAGTTCTTCAGGAACTCCTTGGCCTTTGGCATGAGGAACCACGTAGCAGTGCTCCATTGATCCCGGGGCGCAATGCGGCCGATGAACCCCTCACGCTCCAATTTGCGCAAGGTGCCTGTTACGGCGAGACGGCCTGAGCGGGCAGGGCGGTACTTCATCCTATGAGCAACATCGTCCGCGCTGGCTTGACCATTCAGACCTCGGCTAACCGAAATCAAAATCGCGACGTTTCGCTCGTCGAGTTCGACATCCCGTTCGCCATGCTTTGCAATGATCTCTCGGGCCTCTTCCATGGCCGCGCGGGTTCTCGCATTAGGCTCTTTATCGGACGAATTGTTTTCCATAAGGAGTTCTCTATCTAAGCGATCACAATATGCGTGAATTATATTACAAGCTCAAGGTTCGCAGGGTATTGCCTTAAAATCCGCTTTGGCGAATCCTTGTGCACCGCAACAGAAACAACAAAAATGACAAAGACCTCTGCTCTCGAAGCCCTATCACGTCTCGGACCTATCTCGAAGCTGTTTTGGAAGATCGACAACCTCGCGCGATCCGAACGCTTCGCTCTTTATGTCCGCGACGATCAGATCATCGCATTTCTCTACAGTCTGTCGAATGGAGTGCCAACCGGGGTCGTCAGCGTCGAACGGGTAACTGCGACGGATGTCATCACGGCTGACGCCCAAACCAACGGAGGGGACATCGAAGATGCGCTCCAACGCCTGGGCGCTGCGAACGACCGGACGTACAAGGTGATCAAGACATTCCATTTCGGGATCGTCATTCATCTCCTCCTCGAACAGACGACCGACCGGCCTGATGCAATTGTCGTCGGCGAGGTCTCGGAGGACGGCAGGGGAAAGTCTGTCGTCCTGAAGGCTCGTGTGGAGCCCCGACAACTCGTCAAGCCAATGCAAATCGCGAGTTGATCGAAACGCATCTTTGCGCGAAGCAATTTGAGCGAATATGATTCCGGGGAAAAGGAGCCTGCGATGAACATTTCAGACATGACACCGGACGAACTTTGCGCCCACTACACATCTGAGGTCAAGCGCACCGAAGAACCAGGCTTCCACTACGAGTGCTGGTATGACCGGGGCTGGTATCGTACAAGTAAAGGCAACGCCTACCGTCGGGACAAGATTGAAGCCTTCGTCACACGACTTTCGAAAATGCCAGACTTCGACCCCAACAATCTTGAGACAGAGGAAGAACCCAGCTCCCTGTTCAAGATTTAACTCATTTGAGGACAAAGCCGATGTTCGACCTTGAACGCGAACTTGAGGACAAGCTCAAGGCTCTGCCGGATGGACCGAAGCCGCGTGACGTCGAATGCAGTTTTTGCGGAGCGAAATCAGGCCGACACTGCACGTCAACCACATCTTCGTACCCTGCTAGAACGCACGTTGCACGCTGGGAAGCTGTCGGGATCAAAAAACCCACTTATCTTGACAGGGATCGCGACACCGTTGACGGCGAGCTTCGTGACCTAAGGCGGAAGCTCGAAAACCTTCCCGACATGTCCTGGCTCCACAGCCAACGACAGCCTTAGGGTTTGGATACGAGGCCCAATGCCACCTCTTCGTCGACCAGGCCACTGACCGCATACTCGTGGTGGACTGCGAAAACTGCGTCACACCATTTGCGGATCGGCTCGCGATTATACGCGACCGCACCGACAATCTCAGCATAAGACGCAAACATGGCCAGTTCTGTTGAAGCGTGATGCATGCGGTCGAGGAGGTCCAGCGCCTTCGCTTCGTCCTTGCCCGGGATTTCCGCAAGCGAACTGATGATCCGGTACCGATGATGGTCCTGGGCGATCTGCTGCACGTCCGACCGCTTTGAGGCGGCCGAAATAAGTTCACCATGAAAGAACAGACCGAAGAGGCCGTCCTTGTGCTTCGGAAACTTGATGTAGTAACCGTCGGACAGCGGCAGGCAGAACTCACCTTCGCTGTCGGTCCAGCCGTCCTTCTTGCTCACATCGAGAGGCTTCACCTTCACGTGGTCCCATGCTTCGGGGACTTTCCAGACGGAACCACTCACACGACACCTCCAGACCTTATCGGCTCACCCGCGTCCTGCAGGGCGTACTCGCCCTCACGAATGTTGGACATTTTCACGAGTGCCATGCCATCGTGATCAAGGGCATCGTCCGGGGGAGATGCGCCGTTCACCAAGCTTTTCAGCGCAGAGATGAGCGACATGCGGCTCCGCTCATTTCTCCGCGCCTTATCCCGCCAGTAGCTCCAGAGACTTTCGTCATCTTTCGCGACGTACCGCCCGACGCCGAAGCTCTGAGCCAAGTTCGCGTGCCGGTTTGCTTCGATGCCCTTGTATCGCAGAATCCAAAGCAACGTGTCTGCGAACTCCGGGAATTTTTCCCTGGCATCGGCGTAGATTTTACGGAGATGAGCCCGGCTCTCAGCTTGATATTGGCCAACCTTTGGCTTGACGGTATCAACGTCAAAGACAACGGCCCTGTATTTGTCCCACGAATAGTCTACCAACTCGTTGAAATACGTCTCCGCATCCCACCCCGCCTTCTCCGCTGCCTTACTCTTGTCGACCGGGAAAAGCTTTTGAGGCGGCGGCGGCGCTTTAGCGATCATTGCGTCATAAGCGGAGGACAACCCACACCACGCCCCCGTTTCAGCCTTTTCAAAAGCAGCCAAGGCATCATACGCCGCATCTTCCATATCTGACGTGAGTTTGTCCGGGAGGATTTTCCAGCCGTCCGGCACATAGGCGAGTTGCCGGTGGCGGCGGGCTAGGAGAAGCCATTCGAACTCCTTTGGCAACTCATCTTCAACGGCTTCCATGAGCGCGGCCGTCAGCGACTTCCGCGTGCGGACTAGTTCCCGTTCCTGACCGTCATCGCCGTAGTCGTCTGCTGTCTCGATAATCCAACCACCGCCAACCTGTGGCGTAATCGCCCATCTGTGTTGCTCCGCAATCGAAAGGAGGCTTACTCCCTCAGGCGACATTGGCAGCGCTTCTACTTTCGACAGCCGTCGGAAAGCTTGATCGGCCGTCCGGAGAGCAATCTTGTGATGGTCACTGCAATCCCCCTCCATCGAGACGATGCAGGTCTGCAGGGCTTCTTTGGCCTGATCCACGAGATCGACACTTTTGTTCGTCGCAGCAGACAAAAAATCTATCTTCTGCTCCAGGCGCGAGACTTGCTGCTCCAAAAACACAATCCTCTTTGCAGCGGCAGCCATATCGGCTTCCATCGAAGCGAATTCGTGTTCGAGGCCTACGTGAAGGCCGACCAGAACGTTCGTCAGACGCTCAGAGACCGGGGTCTCAAGCCTCGTTACGAGATCATCCTTCATCTCCGGGGAATTTTCAGCGTTTATCTCAGACATCAGCAATCTCCTCAAAAGCGCCTTCGCGGAACTGATCGACATTCTCAACGCCGCCATCTTCTCGAATGACACACCAGTCGAGCGCCCTGATTTCTTCCGCGCTCAGGCGCAGTCCTTCGCCAAGCTTGCTGGCGCGCTTGATTTTGCTGACCGCCTCGCTCAACACGGCTTCGTATGGCATCGCCGTACCGTCGGCGAGCTTCATGTGATTGCGAACTTTCTTCATGCTTCACCTCCGACGGCGCAATATCATTCAAGGAATTCGCCTAACTTTCCAACCTATGCCTGGGTCGCGTCAGATTAATTCCTTACAAGTCGGCTAAAAAGAGATATGCAAAAGGAGTTTTGGTCAAGCGGTCATTTTTCAAACACACACGCACAACCCTGTCCTTGGAACGAAAACGGCGGCACAACGGCCGCCGGGGGCTGTCAGTGAACTGACAGCGGAGAAGCTAATGATGAGGCTACCGATATTCCGGGGCAAGAGAAATAATCGGACCGGCCGACAGAAACTCGCCGCCTTCAATCCAGAACCCGGCAAAATCCATAGCATCCTGCAGATATCCCGGAGCGATTTCGATATTGCCCTTTGCATCTACGACCGTGAGCGATTTCACCATGGGCGATTCCAACTGCTTTGCCACTCGCTCCCGACTTTCCTCACCGAGCAAACGAGTAAGATGAGCGAAGTTTCCGCCCAGCTCCTTGCCATCCCGCCGCCAGTCGACGATGAGCAGCAAATCTTCAACGATTGCCATCTGCAGCTCTTCGTCACTCATATTTTTCGTGGAATACCCGAACCCGTCATCGTCCTTCAGGTTCCAGCAGTCTCGCACACCCAAAATGACTCCTTCAGGCAGCTGCCGCAGCGCTTCTGCTTCCACCTGCACTCCATCGACGATGTGGCGGAGGTCCTCTGGTGAAATCGATGTCAAGGCCTGGTCGTTCATCATGGTTCCCGCTTTACATTGCGTTACAGATATAAAGAGCCGATACCTGATCATCAAGTTCGCATAAAGCTGAAAGAGTTGCATGAACTGGTTAAAACGACCGCGCTTCAGAGCGAATTCCTTGCGGATTTATAAAAAGTCTGTGAGCCTTTTAAGCATCGCAAATTTTCATGGTACTCCTATGTACGAACTCAGACCTGATGGCATGGTCCCCCAAATATCTCTGCCTTCACACGAATCCAGCAATGTTCTCAACGTACTGAAATTTCGCTTACGTTGCATGCGGGAGGGCAAAACAGGCGCTGTCATGCTGCCGTTCGGCCAAGCCTTTTATCTCGACGCGCAAGGCAACTATCTGGATGGCAAAATCCCGCCAGGTGAACTGGAACTCGCACAACTGCTGAAAGAACTGAACGCGGTTGCCGACGGTGGTCCTGCCCATAATGCCGCCTCCGGCCAAGGAGCGACCAATGGAACACTATAAGATCACGATATTCGGCAAGCTCGACGACCTTGATGCGTTCGACGAAATCCTCTTTGAGCTTCAGAACGAGATCGAGCCGGAAGATCGAGCCCGAGCTTTCGAAAAATTGCTGCAGGAGAATGAAGGGGAGCCGTCCTTTATAAGGCACTCAAGACGAGGAAGCCCATTCGGGGACCTCAAAACGCATTTGAAGGCTGCCAATCTCGGCTGGCAGGAAATGGCTGCCGATGACGATAACCGATACTACCAGGCATTTGTCGCAACGCCTGGCGACTACGAAGAGATTACCATCGACCTGATTAATGGCGAACCTGCCATCGAACTGTCGGTGCTGCAGCGTGCACGAGAGCAAGGTCCTGAAGCTTTGGACAAGTTGATCTCGACCGTGGAAAAGGCCAGCCGCTACGGAGAAGACTTGATCCTCACACTCGGGGACAACCTGGTCGAAAGATATATCGCGTGGTGACACCCTGATCAGAACGTATTGGCCTGCCGATCACGAACAGCAGGCCAATTATCCCCTTAGCGGAATTTCAGATTGGACTGATCAACCGGAGCCTTAGACATGAAATAGGTCGCAAGCTCATCGTATGAGTCACCGAACACCTGCTTCACGATCCCGACGTCAAGTTTCGGAAGTTCCGCATCATAATAGGCGCTTATGATCGACTGCTTGTCAGAAACGCCCTCAGGGATGAAAACGGACAGACAAACACGTCCGCCACCAGTGCTCCAGGTGTCACGCCCCTCTATGACGTGAAACTTTGCCTCTGGGTAGCTGCCTTGCAGCTGAATAGCCGCAAAAGCCGCCTGAGCAATCAACATTTCGGAAGTGGGAGCGTCCTCCATCTTTCCGTGAAAGCCCAGGACGATGTCCTCGAAGTCACTGCTGGCTGAGACATATTCCTTTTCGATCCAGATACCGAACTCACCATCTTTTTTAGCGGCAAAGCCTTCCTTTGCATGCTTTCCAGCACCTTTGGACAGCCTGCCGATCAAATCTTCGGTGACCACATCCTCGTAGCTCGTGTTGATATCGGTCCAGTCGTCCCGACCGGTCATGTACTCGATGTTTCCGGCGGGAAGGAAAATCGGAACCTTTGACTGAATCAGGGCGTGCATGCGGTCTTCAAGGGCTTCGTCTACCATGGTAACTCCTCAGGGCGGCAGGGCTTTCCCATAGGGTAACTGGCAGCCTTGCAAGCCCCAAGAGAGCCAGAAGCCAACTCAGTGAATGGAAACGACGCCAGCGTCTTTTGCAAAATCAAAAGCACGCTTGAACTGAAGATAGAGGCCGTAGAAGGAAGAACCTAGCGCCTGTGCCTGCGCATCGTACCGCTCAAAATCGTCCGCGAGCTTTCTGGCAGCTGTATTGCCGATTACACCTTGCAAGTCAGCGAAACTGATCAGCTCGACAAAGGGACCGCTTGCCACGTCACCCGCCAGTACATCCTGTTGCCTATAGCCACCAAGCTGCGCCAATTGTTCTCGCCACCACATGTAGCTCATGAGATGCCCGACCCGAAGCTCGAATTCAGGACCAGTTGACTTGTACACGCCAGGCGTCAATCCCACCGAAGTCAACGGCCTTCGAGAAATCGCTTCTTCATCAACGACAAATGCAGCGTTCTCACGCTTACCACGCGGCACCAATTGCACTTGTGTATAGGCCGTTACATCCAGTCCCATTCGACGCTTCCATTAGATCGACTATGGAATGCTTCTAGGCTCAGCCTAGTAAATGATCAATGAACAGCCAGCCTCAGCTGCTTTAAAGAGCCGGGGAAGGAGCCTGAGCGCTCTTTACAGCCTCAACGAAGGCTTGAACCGCGTCTGGATTGCTTTCGCTATCTTCGAGCTTGTCAGCCAACTCCCGCAGTTCGGGACTGGCCCCCACAATCCGCTCGTAAGCCTCATCAAAGTCAGACGAGATTTCCTCCTGCAGAGCGTGACCCGAGGTGGCCGAGGACGGGACCGTCAATACGAGAAGCCCGAGGTTCTTGCGGAGGTCGTCATCAGCGGTTTCTCTCCACAAATTCGAGAAGCCTTGTTTCTTCACCTCATCCCAACCGGTTCGAATGAGCGTCAGCACCGCACCATCGGCGTCTTGGACCTCTTCTGCAGTCAGGGCATTCTCGATGAACACATCACGCGGAATCCCAACGACACGTTCGCTGAAATCAGCGACGGCATCGAAGACAACCATGTTGGCGTCGACGTAGTCGTGAGAACCGCAAACCAGAGGGTCTTCGTCGTAAATGAAGGTGTTGAGATAATCGATCCCAACCAGTTCACGCTCGGTCAGATTTTCCGCCATCCGGCGACGAACGTCTGACGCCAGCGTCTCGGCGATGCTTGAAACCTGACCATTTCGCTGCAGATCAGCGACGTAGTTCTTCAAATCGGTCATCGTCTTCGTCATCACACACCTCCAATTTTGACGACACAGTATCAGCCAGGCGAGAAAACTCAAAAACTTTCCGCGCACCGGAGGCGATATGGGCGCTTCAGCATCTACAAAACACGGTCGCGACTTGTAGCTTGTCTCCTCGTGAACCACATTTGGGTCACGGAAATGCTTCATCAAGGAATTCTTTCATGCCCAAGTTCAGCCTACCACAGGTCCTCGATGAAATTTTGGTCCTACATTCGACAATCGCCACCAGGCTGCTGAACGATTTTCCCGATGCTTACGGTGTCACGTTTACACTGACCAACGAGCGATCCTATGCGATGCCGCGCATGGATGTTCCTGAGGGCTACGCCGACGGATATCGGGAACCAAAGCTCGAAGCATTGGCAAAAGACCTGATGGATGAGATCGCCCCTCGAATGGGTGAACTCTACGGCCTGATGTCGCCCATCTTTGGCAAGACCGACACCGTCTTCCTGTCCGCAGTCCGGAACACGAAGAAGAACGGCCTGGAAGCAATGGGCGGGATTGAAATCCTCGGCTCCATTGTCGGTGGCCTCGGCGCGCAGTCTATCCGGCGACAGATAGTCGCGAGCGAGGACAGAATTTTCGCGCTCAGTAAGACACGTTTTGAACTCACCGGCATCATTGAAGACCCTTCGGCCGTCAAACGCATACAAGATTGCACGGCCAAAGGGTTTGCCGCGACCTGGGACGCTCTTGAATCTGAAAAACTGTTCGTAAATAGCCTGGTCGCGAGAAAGGCTGAAGTGTCACGGCTCCGTAAGTGGCTAAACCACTTTCCGAAACCAAGTGGCGACCTCAAGTTTCGCATGGACGAACAGGTCTGCCACGTATCAACTTCCTCTGGTGAGAGACGCGCCTTCCTCGCAGTGAAGACTGACGATGTTCTTGCAAGCGATCATAAAGCTAAGACCGTGAACGACGCCGGAATAGAAGTTCTTGTCTTCGATCCTATTCGGGGATTTGCCCAGGATGAACAACCAACGTTCAAGCCGCGATAAGCTACCCGCATTCCCACAATTTGAGATATCTCACTGCGAGAAGAGCGAGGGATACTGCTGAGCGCCAGGAAGCCGCGACTTCCGTCTAAGTTCAATTTGTTGGTTGCCTATGACCGTGACCCAATTGCCAAAAGGAATTCTGTAGAGAACAAAAGCAATGACGAATGACGGCTGGATGCACTTATCGAAAGACGGAATGGCGACCAATCCCGATCCGATCACAGGCGGCATCATCGACAGCGAAATTGTTTCCGGAAAATGGTTTGTCATTCCCAACAATAACGACCTCCTTCCAGGCGACGGATTCGCGTCGAAGGATGACGCGTTTGCGTTCCTCAATGACCAGATCGCCAAGCTGAACCTGGAGCCTGAGATGGCTGAAGAGTTTCGGCCGCGATAAGCCTACGCCGTCTCCCTCGTTGCGCTTCAAAGAAAAACAAGTCAGCATTTTCATATTGACGTTTCAAGGGGCAGGCCGTGGAATTCTTGGTTGAAGTTCGCAAATATGGTGGCCGGAACCACGACAGGGTAGGGCCAGTGCCAACGTTGCTGGACGACGTTATCCAAACCTTGCAGGAAACGCGTCTCGAAATTCCACCCGAACATCGAGCAGACGCCCGCGTAGATGTTGGCGAAGAGAGCGGCATGGATTGCCTCTCGATCTATTATTACAGGCCGCGCACGGCCGAGGAGATCGCCGCAGACGAAGCCGCTGTCAAGGCGAACTGGGAAAAGCAGCTTCGGGACGCTGAAGAACGCGCTCGATATTGTCGCGAGCAGTTGGAAATTTTGCAGAGCCCGGCCGCGTAAACCACCCTAGAACCCTTTTAGGGGTTGCAAAAAGCTAGTTTCGGTGAAGGTACTTCCGACAATTCTCTACTCCACACGTCCCTGCAGCACTGAGGGATAATAATCCGGTCCGGAGCCAACTGCAGTCAAGGAGATAAAACAGAGATAACGTCGATAACTCCTTGGCGAGCGTCGTTTTCGCCTCTATCTTGGCGGCACCAGATAAGGATATCCGCATGAACAACTCTTCGACTGCAGTCAACCTTGTAACCGCTTCTTGGGGCCGCATAGCTCAAGCTATCAAGGAAACTGTAGAGGCGAACCCTTGGGACCGCTTGCCGACTGTTTTTCTGGAGACGTTTCAAGCCCAGTGCAAGCGCGAAGGCGAGTTGATGATCGCAGACGGAACGGTTTTTGATATCTTCCCGAAAACGAAACCGTCCGACCTGCTGGACGCTAATTTCCCGGCGAAATTGTTCAAGAAGATCGAGAAGCTTCACGGTGCTGAGAAGGACGAACTCCTCATGAGTTACCTCTTCACCGTAGATCGTGAAGGCCTGGAAGGAGAGGTCGCCAGCACCATTTCGGACGCACTTTCCGTACTCCATGCGCTTCATTCCAAATGGACGGGTGAGGGGAGCTATTCCGCTCCTCAAATCGCCTACACACTCTGGCACCTCGATGACGAACTAGATGAGTTGCTCCCTGACGTCGCACAGCTGGTCTACGCCCACCTCAGCAGCATCAGAGCGTACTATGACCACTCGAAAGGGGAGAAACAAGCCGAGGAAATCTGGATCAAACACTCCATATCGAAGAAGCCTGGTCTCATGGCCCGAATGGAGACGTTAGGACAGCTTGCCCGGACCGAGCCAAAACCGGTTATCGAGGCGTTCCTGAAAGAACGCATTAGCGTCGACATCTCTGTCTTGGAGGCGATTGCGCTGGCAGATGCTGCTAAGCCCGAGGAAGAGTCGGGTCCGAGCCCAGGCTGACGAATACTTCAACACGCTTGTGCAATTCAAACACCGACGATTTCTGGAATGATGATGGACGATCAAATCAAAAAACCGCGTGCATACTGGCATCCTGTTGCCCTTTCGAAATCCCTCAAACGCGCGAAACCGCTCCGCATCATGCTGGGCGGGATGGCATACGCTCTTTTCCGTACTACTGCAGGCGGAATTGGCTGCGTGAAGGACATCTGCCCCCATCGATTTGCTAGGTTCTCCGAAGGCAAGGTCGTCGGTGGCGAGGTGCAGTGCCCCTATCACGGTTGTAAATTCAACGCCCAAGGTCGATGCACCGAGATTCCGGTTCACAATGGAGAGGTGCCAAATCGCTTCGTCAAGAACCTCGCTGCGAGAGAGCAGGATGGCCTCATCTACGTCACGGATGACAAGGACAGCGCAGGCGAGCCCCACCAGTTGAAATGGGACGATCAGCCCTATGTCCGACGCATTATCGAAAACAAGGTCGGGACCAGCCTCGTGAACGTCGCTGAAAACGTGCTGGACCCCACTCACACCCTATTCGTCCACAAGGGCTTGATGCGCGGCCTGACCGACAAGACATCACGGGTCACAATTGACGTGAATGGCAACCAGGAACGGATCGATATCAAATTCTCAGGCGAAGACGTCCAGAATGGCATCGTCTCCAGGCTTCTCGAAGGCAAACGAAGCTACTCGACCGGGAGCTTCGAGCTTCCTGGCATCGTGGAGATCGAATACTGGGCGAATGGCAAAATGAAGCTCGCCAACACGCTTATGTTCTCAAAGATCGACGAGAACACGACCCGGGGCTTTGCGGTCCTTACCGCTCCACGTCAATTCGGCCTCGGGTTTGTGAAAGCAGCCGTGTTCATCCCGTTGTTGAAGCACATTATCAAACAAGATCGAGTCATGATGGACATGTCGCACGAGAACTGGGAAGCAAACGGAAGGCCGAACCGGGCGATGTCACCTACAGATTTCGTTCGACCGAACATCGAAGCAATAATGAGCGGCATCACGCCACCGGCAGCAATTAACCCTGTCAGGATCGTTTATGAACTTTAATGGAGGAGCCCTGCGAATGCGACGCAACGAAGATGTAGAGTTCGATTTCCCAAAAACTGAAACTTGGCAAAAGATCGGCCAAGAGCTGGTCGAGCGCGACATCCTGATTTTCGAACTCCAGGCGTTTGAAAGTAAGAACCGGATCACCCTTACCGGCGCTATCGGCTCAATAAGAGAGAACGAAGCCCTCGATGAGGTGGTCAAACGACATTTCCCGCACCTCAAGCTCTTCAATAAGACCATCGTCACAGCACCCTTCCGGTCCGCGAACCATTCGCATTTCGACGTCTGGCCTGACGATATTCAGGATACCCACCCTTAAGTTTGACTGCGCGCAAGTATGACTGCGCGCAAGTATGCAGCCAAACAGATATGCAGCTAACAACATAAGAGACCGATCAATGCAGGTGCGAGCGATCTCCACGCTCTTCGTCCGTACCTGCATATAGGAGTTCCACCTCCATATCACCCGCCAAAATCATCTGAGCCATTGCACGGATGGTCGCCACCTGTCCGGTGGTCGCATCTTTAAGTTCCTTGAACAGGGCTGAAACCTCTTCTCCAGCCTCTACTCTCTGCCGGAAGCGCGTCCGAATATCTTCATGGCGAGCTGCCTGCGAACCCTGGGCATGCACAGCCTCTCTAGCGTCGTTACTGACCATCTGACTACGCACATCAAGCAGGAATGAGACCAACGCGTCTAGGCTCGGCACATCCAGATTCATCCTGCGCGTACCCGGCGAATATCGCTTGCCGCCCGGCTGACGAAAGGAAATATCGACCGTCGAGTTCACCTTTGGCTCCCACCAATCTATTATCGTGTCGTTTACGACATCAAGGCCCCCAACACGGATGCACTTAGAGGTCTGCGCCTTTCCCCTGGCCGCCAAAGCTTTATCAGCGGGAACGAGGAGATACAGCGGGATGTATTCGCACCGTGGCAGACGCGAAGTATGCCGTTCCATGACCTCACAGTCAGCTTGTGTGAATGACGAGCCCGAACGTGCAGCCTTTGACAGCTTCATCCTGAACCAGCCCGCGCGGCGCATGGCGGCTTCCCAGGACTTCATTTCCTTTGTGATAGTCTCTAGTTCGTCGAACGCACCGTGCCAAGGGCCCCACCGATCCTCGAAAGGGCTCTTTCCACGGCGCACGGAGAACCACCATTCCTGTTTGGCAGGACTGAAGATCATATAGCCCTCACCAAAAGGAATGTAGTAATAACCAGCTGGATGCGCTCTCTTCCAGGGAGCGGGCATGTTTCGAATTTTGGCCATCTTGGTCTCGCGTTATTCAGGTCTCTTTGGATTATGGGAGACACAAATTCGAAGGTAAACACCAAAAGGCGATGGCATTTTGAACGTGATCCACTTCTCCGCAACAGAACTTACAAGATTGAAGTATCGAAGTTTCAGCACTTTGCAGTTAACCAATGACAGAAAATCAAAAACGTTCATTTGACTTCCTGAGACCTTTCGCTAAATAGAGCCAAACAAAGGGAATTCCTATGATCCTCACTTCTATCGTCACTGCAGCCGTCGTCGCGAAGCTCAGCTCCGCTGGAATCATCAAGGAGCCAGCTTTCCTAAAGACAATGCGTCGCGCACGCCCGACCGAACAGGAAAACACGGACAAGGCTGAGTGATTTTACGCGACCTCCGGCAACCATCATTGGTCACCATCGGCAGCAGACTACGCTGCTTGCGAAACATCAGGAGCAACCCAGGTCCGAGTATCAGGAGCCAGGATGTAGACAGAGCCCATTCGCTCGATCACTCGCGTCCGATGGCGTTCCCACCGAGCTACGAAATAAAGCATCGAACAGACCGCAGCCAAGATACCCATGAGGGATACCGCTGCCCAGATCGAGAGACACGCAATCAGCGTCAGCAGGACAACTAAGGTGATAGCAAGTGTGATCTCCCCTCCAGCCGAACCCTTCATGGAAGCTGCATCTTCATGAGTAGCTTCAGCAATGCGCCACGCAATCGGTCCCTTTAACCTACCGCCAGCTTCGACTTCCACGACTTGAGACTTTAGTGTCGAAACGAACCCGCCCCGCGCGTGATGCCCGCCAAATTCGACGACTTCCAAGCGTGCGGGATTCGCGAATTCCTTCAGCTCCCCTGGCCGTAAGTGACTGAACTCCTGCAAAGCAGAGACTTTGATGTCATCCGGATCATGCAGAGCGGTTATGCCCTGAATGAGACCAGTTGCTTTGGATAGATCAAAAATACCATGATCTCGGTGACCAATTGTGAAGCGTGGGTAAGGAGTGTTCCGCATAGTTTTCCTTTAAGAAGATGAAATTGAGTTTCTTTCCACGTCGGGATCGAAGCCGTTGCCATCAGGCCCACAGCCATCAAGCTTCTCTCCACCGGCAATCACAAAGCCTGAAGGATCAACATAGATACGACCTTCACGACACAGCTCACCGTTCACACTGATCGTCCGAGGTCCCGAGACATGAACTCCCTGCGCGACGAGCCATGCGGCTATTGCCGTAGCGACCTCCTCGCCAGCCAATTCGATGCTTACACCGGGCCCATACTTGGTTCGACCGTCACCATATCTAATCAGCATGGCCGTAGTCTCAACCGTCCCGTTCGCTGTCGGGAAGCTGCATAAGCTCCTCAACAATCCATGCCATAGCCATAGATACGGATTTTACTGTCACTACCTCGCGAGGATGCGGGCGGTACGGGTCCCAACGCTCATCATGGATTGTGATCGCGCCCGGCTTGCCACGAACCTTGAACGCGCGCTCGGAGCCACCGTCATGACCGGTCGTGTGACCCTCCGGGTAGGCAGCATGAAACGCAGAAATCCGCCCTGGAGTCTGCTCAGCCGAGATGTCCCAATGACAACCGTCTCCACGATAATATACCGAAAAACCTTTCGGGAAAAACGGCTGAGCCTTATCGAAAAAATGCTTTTCAGCTTCCTTCAGCCGAGCATCGCCAGCCGCATATTCCAACTTTTTCTCAAGCGTAAGCGTCATTCTTGTGGTCCCTAGAGGTGCGATGGGAAAACTGATAAAGGAATTTCGCGATTATTCAACAGAATTCCTTCTAACCTCATTAAGAAAGGAGTTCTTGCAAAGAAATCTCAGCTAAATAGCGTCACGCGACAAACATATGCATGATGAGGTCAACACTGCCCGAGCACACTTGCCATTCTCGGATGGCGTCCTTGAATGAGGAGTGCAAAAGCCGGGAGGAAGGCTGACCCCGCCACACGTACTTTCTTCGGGAAGTGTCTCCCTTGGGAGCGTGCAAAAGGCGGGGTTTTTATTTTCAGGACCCGATGAAAATCAGGGTTTCGATAGATGGCGCAATCCCAGGCGGATGAGCTTGGTCGTATCCACCTCTTGGCCAACCTCCTTGATCACAGCTGAAATCGCGTTAGCGGCTTGATCCCTTGAATAGCCAAGATTGGTTAGTCCCGAGATAGCCTCCGCGACCGGCGCGAGGGTCTTAGCACCTCCCAAGTCCTGGTAGACCTCTGCATCGCCCTGATCGCTCAGGTTCTTCGGCAGTTTGTTCTTCAACTCAAGAACAATTCGCTCGGCGGCCTTCGGACCCACCCCGGGGGTTTTAGACAGCAAGCTCTTGTCCTGAAGGGCAATCGCGTTCGCCAACTGGCCAGGAGACAACTTTGACAGGAGCGCAAGCGCCAACTTGGCACCGATGCCCTGGACAGACTGTAGCAACAGGAACCACTGACGCTCAAAGGCGCTGGCAAAACCGAAAAGCTTGAGCTGATCTTCGCGTAAGTAGGTCTCGATAAAGAGCGTGAGCTGGTCACCGATCTTACCTGCATGAGCGATAGTCCGTTCCGAACAATGAACCACGTAGCAAACGCCATTCACGTCTACCAGCACGTAATCGTCGGCCTTCTCGTCAACAATTCCTTTAAGCTTACCAATCATGCGAGAACCGCCCATCAACAGTTTCAATCACTGAATATTGGACCGCAATTCCTTTGGTCCTGCAAAGGGAAAACCCGGAAGAGTCGATAAAGACCGTTATCGACCCTTCAAAAGCTTCCAAATTCTTGCTGGTTGCTCGATTCGCACCTACGTTAGGGACACAACAATCGAGAGATAAAAAGATGTCCGTTTCACAGGGAACACGTTACCCAACTTCCATTGAAGCTTCCTGCTACGGCCTTCACCCGATTGCGCCGGAGCGATTGCAGGCGGATGCCGCCGCGATCATGGAGGTCCTGGCACTTCTCGAAAACCATGAAATTCCGCAACGCCAGGAGGCGAATTCGCAGCGGTTCCAGGTCGTCTCCCGCCTGCTCAGCGCAGTCGTTTCTCAGTCCGATCCGACCTGGTTCACGGTCTCCGAATTGTTTGGCCACCCGGCACCGGAGCTTGCCAGGCGACTGATGCAGCATATGAGCAACTTCTCGCGCAGCATCAAACAGCAGGATCAGAAACGGTACACTGAACTCGTCGAACAGTTCGACAATGATCGAGGCTTCGAAGTCCTGGACAGCTACCTCGATGTTGCTCTTCGAGGCGAAGCGCCTGTTGGCGAGGATAAGATGGCCTACATTATGAAGGTCCCCGGCAAGTTTAGCCTTCAGATCGGCGCTTGTGATGAAACCCTCCGCGATTTTCTTACAGCCATGATCAAAGATCGGGGCTTTTCCCAGCAGCGTCCAGAGCTTTTGGGAGCATGGCTCATCCATGACCCTCAGGAAGTGCAGGCAGCAATTTCAACGGCTTTCAAGATGGAGGCAATGTCTGATGGCACGTTCTTCATCAACGAGCACAAGGCCAAGCCAATGCTGGAAGCCCTGCTAAAACAGACGAACAACTACGTCCTGTCACCCTGGCACGTGGAGGACGAGCCGTCAGCCGGTTTTGGCATGTAAACTGCCAACCGCCAAATTTGTGCAGGCGGATAAACGCCCGCGCCGACGGGACGCTGGACGGCCTGCAGTAGTGGGAAACGGCCGATCCCGGCTTGTCTCGCCGACGCTACTGAACCAAAAGGGAACGATGAAGCTCGCGAACGGTATCCCAGGTCGACCGGACCGCCACTCGATTGCCTATGTGGGGCCACTGGCAAACGCCGTGGACACGACCTTTGATGACCTCCCCGAATACAACGCCCTTGGCGGCCATTGCCCACGTTGTGAGCGGGTAGGCTGGGTGGATCGCTACGAGTTGAAGCGACGGTTCTCCAATGCCTTCCTCGGCCCCTTAGCAGTCAGACTTCGCTGCCTGGGATGCGGTAACCGTCAAAACAACAAATGGATCATCGGAAAACTACCGCGATGACGGCCCGGCCTCATCAGCCTCGATATGACTGGTTCATGACAAAACTCGATGAGCTTGACCCGCCGACGAAATTTGATTGGATGGACCTATCGGCATGTGCGCATTCGCAAAGAACTGAACGGCCCACTGAAAGGCAAGTGGCAGTGGTCGGGATGTTTCCTCGTACGCATTCAGGACATCCTCCATCGCCGAACACCGGATATTGTGACACGGCTCGTATCGCAACCGAGATGGTCGAAGAATTCTATGCGACATGTCTGCGCGACATGCAGGCGAGACAGTGCCCAATATCCCGCTCATGAAGGCACGCCAACAAATGCACAAGTCGCCGACAGTGTCGAAACAGAGTCGTCAACGGGATGGAGAATAGCAACGAAATGAAGCGCAGCGGCAAAGCTGTTTTCAGACGGAACATGAACGCCTGGAACAGCAATTCTGTCTGATAACGCCAAGGCGCTCCACGCCTTGGCGTCTGGTTCTGGTCGAGGTGCCCCTCGCTCTTTCCAAAGATAATATTCGCTTCTGACATTTTTAGTGTTGACACAATCGTTCACCCCATGTTCTCCTATGTTGACATAGACGATGAGATGATAATTCAATTTGGCTGAAGCGGTTAAGGCAGAGAAGCGAGTTTTGAAACTGGCTGTTCCGAACAAGGAATGGGCAGTTGTTGCTCTTGCGCTCACGCATGAGGCGAAGAACCTCTACAACACCTGCACCTTTCTCATTCGCCAAATCAACAGTGCATATCTCTTTGACAATGAGACGAAAACCTATCGTCACAGAGACGATTTGCATGAGCATCAGCGCATCGCGCTGATGGCTTTCAATCGCGTTATCGAACAGGTCAATGCCAAGCGCAGGGCAAAGCAGAACGACAAGCCCAGGTACGTCGCTTCGCTTAAGCCCGTGATGAGTGTTCCACCGCTTTATGTCGTCCTGGATGTCACCGTTCTCGACAACGTGGCCAAAGCCCACGTCGATCATGAAGGGCAGATCGTCTACCGACGACTGCCCGCGTCAGCGTCTCAGCAAGTCGTCCGGTCCGTCATCGACGTGTGGAAAGCTTCGCTGGCCGCGCAAAGGGACTTTGCCAAGCATCCGGAGAAGTACACCGGTCGGCCGCAGTTTCCAGGTTTCAAACCGAAGGACGGGCATTTCCCCCTGGAAATGCCCTATGCCATGATGGTGAGAGGGTTGCCAAAACCGGCGGTGCTAAAATCGCTCGGCGATGTCACCACGGATCAGCTGAACCGTTTCTACGCCTACGACCTGAAACAGGCAGCCTTGACTGCCTGTGAGAAGCGCGGTTGGCAAAATGCCAAGCCGCAACACATCAGAATCATCGCCGAAGGTGCGTCCAAGGTGAAGATCGAGGCGGTCGTCGCTTTGAGCAGAACTTATCCGGAAGGATCACTACTTCATCGTATCAGCGAAGAGCACCAAGGGAATTTCACCGATCTGAAAACGGTCGAGGATCGGGAGAAGTTCATTCTCAATCACGTTAGACGATCTGATTTGAAACTGAAACTGGCGGGCTTGGACTGTGGGCAAACCAACATCGCCACAGTGGGTTTCTCCACCGGTCATCGTGCCATTGTTCATTCCGGTGACCGACCGAATGAGATCGTTGAACGTTATCACCAGTTGATGGACAAGCGCCTAGCCGCTTGCGCTACGCCCCGCATGATGGAACTGCAACGCCTGAAGCAGGAGCTTGTCGACAAGGGAGAGAAGCTGGGCAAGGCCCAGCGGATTGAGCTACGCAAGGAGCAACAGAAGGGTTTTGCCGATCCGGAATATCGGAACCTGGCAGCCCGGTTAAACCACATCAAAAGCGACTTCGAACACAAGATTACCACCGACATTGTCAGTCAGTGCGTGAAGCACGGGATTGACCTCATTGTCATTGGCAAGAACAAGGGTTGGAAGAGTGATATTGACAGTGGCAATGAGCAGAACCGCAAGTTCCATGCCATTGCGCATGCACGGCTGATCAGTTTGATCAGGTATAAGGCCGAAGCCTACGGCATCGCCGTGATAACTACCGAGGAGAGTTACACTAGCCAATCGTCCTTCATCGACGGCGATGAACTTCCAGTTCATGCCACGGTAAAATCGGAAACGAAAAAGGAAAAATCGACAACACAGACCGAAGCGGATTTTCCCGTTCCGCAGCACAACTTCTCTGGAAAGCGCAGCGCCAAGAACCGCACATGGTTCGTTCGACACAATGTCGTGGCAGAGAAGCGTTTCTCCAGGATACACGCTGACGTTAACGGAGCATTCAACATCATCCGCAAGGTCTTCACGAACTTCTGTCATCACGCCGGACTGACGTACAAATTCACCGTCAGGTGGATCAGTCCCAGGCGTGGCACAGTCGTCCCGATTGCCTGTCTCTAACGAGACGAGCAATCGGAAATTCAGTCCCCGTCGGGAAACCATTGGCGAACGAGGCATGGTTCAGAAATGAATTGTGGAACAAGCCAATCCTCTCAATTGAAGGTCGTTGCTCGATCAAGAAGGATAACCAGGACAACCAGTTGGAAGTCACCTGCAAGACCGGCGAGAACTCGTATCTCAAGCACTTCCTCGGGATCAGCGACAACGTCACCTATTTCGCAGAACAGATGGAAGCGAGCAACGTCAGTGCCTATCATTACAAGGTGATCTTCAAGCCGCAGGCAATCTTGCCGGACATCGACCTCGCCGTCAGCGGCAAGGAGCTGGTGACCCCGCGCTCGGACGTCAATACCACCGACTTCAACCCGAAAACGCGTCAGTAAGGTGGCCTGAAAGGCACCGACTCTGGAGCCTTACCGCTCTCACCATGTAAGGCTTGAAACTTAGTATAGAACGGAACCTACGGCGGCCAGTAGCCGCCGTTTTGCTGTCAGCATGACCATAACAGACCTTCAACCTGGCGGCCTTACACGATAGGCTCCACAAGAGAGGAAATTGACGTGCTCGCTATAACAGCAGCTCGCTCGTCCTCTCCCAGTCAAAAACACCGTTTGCCATGTCGCGTGCCGAGCCCGGGTAGCCGACGCTCAACTCAGAAATCATCCTTCCGAACCCAGAAAACATGAAGTTGAGATGGTCATGGAAAATCTCACCTTGCTCCGTGCCCTTGGCCTCGTCATAGGCAGGTATCACGCTGATCGCGGATCGAAGTCGATTGCGCATAAATGCAGGCACACGCTCGTCGCGTTGCGCGGAAACGAGGAAATCAAGGGAGAATGCTCGCTTAACCTCGTCGAACGACGATGCACCCGACGCCAAGGCCGCTGGCAGGACAGAGATATAGTTTTGCGACATTCGGCCCGTCCACATCGGTCCGTCGGAGCCTGCCATGTTCTGCCGAACAAACCCTGAAACAAGTTCAAGATGAGCATCTTGCGAAAGACGACGGAACGTTTCGAACGCGTCCTCTTGGCGCAGAGGTGATGCGACAGCCCGAATTCCTGCAGCAACGCACGTCACCATGGCAGTAGACAAAACCGTAAATGATCGCCTGTTCAAAAGCATTCGCCGCACCTCAATTCACTCATAATCGTTATGTTGCTACATTCCATTCCGCCCGTCATCTTGCAAATGCCGTAAAAATGCCGAGCCCCGCAAGAACCAGAAGGGCCGACCATCACCTATTCAATGCTGACCAAACTCAGGCGCGGCGGCAACAAGCATCATTCCCGGAGATGAGACCCGAAAGCACCCCTGACACGGACCATTGTTGTGCATCGCACGGAGGCCTTGTAAGGTTCGCACACCTAGTTGTTAGGAGCCCGACCATGCATCCTGCGGACAAATCCAAGCTCGATATGATTGCTAAATACGGCTTCTGCTTCAATCCGGTGAGGGCTAACGGAACCGACTTCGTTTACACTGCCGGACTTTATCGCAATTTCAAGCACCCTGAAATCTATGTCATGGGTTACCAAGTCCAGGACGCCGTGAACCTTATTGGCATGGTCTACGAACGCATCAAATCCGGTGATCGTTTCTCCGATGCTATGGTAATCGATGACTTGCTTAATGACTCACTATTTGCAATCAGGCCGATGTTGCAGTCGAGCACCGATCAAAATTCCGGACTAGGCCGGAGGCTCGTGGGGGAGTTTCCGGCGGTTCAGCTATTTTTCACAGATGCTAACGACCTATTTCCCTGGGAAGAGAACTGCGACCCGCGCTGCAAGCGCGTCCAGACCGGTTTTCTGGAGGTCACATCCGAAATACCTGTTCGCCAGATGCGAAGCCTGAAGATGAACTAAGGGCCACGAGGGCTCGACCGCCACCTGCGGGACCGGCAACGTCGGCTCGAAAAGCGACTGAACTCTTTACCCGGGAAGATGCTTCAAACCCCAGCTCGCTGGGCCAATATCAACCATTGCAATTGGCGGAAGATACGTCGTCCGCACCAGTGCTGGTCGGGACAGTGCCTCGACAATCAGACGGGCTGTTTCGGCTTCCAAAGTCGTCCCACTCCTCAAGTTCTCTTCAATCTTGTTCATAGAGAGCGTTCTTTCCTCGTTGCATGTCCTACGGCTTCCTCAGACTTCATCGTGCCTAAAGGGCGAAACCTCCGTCAAGTCTCTGCGACATTATGTGGATTTGCCTGGGCACTCTCAACCGTGTGTAATTCCTTACAGTGGTCAATAAATTTAGCTGGACGAGACCCATTTCCAGCGCCACAATTCCTTTACTTCGATTTCAAAGGATTACGTTTGATGGTCCAGATTCTAAAACTTGGCCCAAACAAAGTGGTCACAGAGGTCATTTGCACAAGGTGCCAATCGACACTCCGCGTTTATGAAGCTGAGTGGAAAGACGGAGGCTACGGTAGCGAACGTCACATCAATTGCCCCGTGTGCAAGGCGCACATAGTGAAGCCAGGCACCGAATACCAAGGCGATTTCTAATCCAGATCGACCTCGCACCCTGTAAGCGGCTCTTACAGGGTGCCTTATAGGCATACTGCTCTGCAGATTTCAGCGAAAAGCTATTCAAGGAGGACCATAATGGCAGAACATCTAGGCATTGCACCGGATTATTGCGGAACTGGCACGATCAACTCTTCAGGGAAGATCGTAACTTCCGAGAAAGAAATACTCACAGCACTCGTAACAGGCGGAGAACTTCGAGGCATGTACACTGCCCGAGGCGCTACCGAATTTGAGCTACTGACGGGCGAGCAGGTGAAGGCTGAAGACAAGCGTGGGATCATGGAGATTGGTAGCGGCGCTCAAGTTCCCCAATCGGTGATGCGGAGCCTGGCCGAGAAAGGGTTGATCTCCATACCGCCACGTCAAGGACCGCGAAATCGAGTTGCTATAGCAAAGCTCCAGCCAAAGCTTAGTCTGATTTCGGGATAATCTCGTTAGGCTCACAGCCTTTTATCTCTTTAATAACGCTTGCTCACTCCCAAGGAACACAGCAGAATCGGAAGATCGCAATCTGGAATTCCCGATGACGACTTACCTTGATGTCCCGTTCCGCTACCCCGCTACCGTAATTCCAAAACGAGCCAGGAAAGAACGGGACGTATTTCTTACAGCGGCACTCTCTCTACCCATCCCCGAACTGCATCCTGATGATGCTCCGGTCGTCATCGAGGCGGAGGTTGAGTATGATTACGTCGTCCGCACTGGCGAAATGAAGGAGAATGGCTGGTACGACACTGCCTGGCGGCACAAGCTTGTTCCAGTCCAATACCGTCGCTACGGGAGCCATCTTCTTCGTCCTTTTGATGCCGTCTATCAGTGCGGCTTCGAAATCCCGGAGACATTCAGCGTCTCACGAGAAGACGCGTCTGAGCTTTTCCGCAAAATCCTCCGGACCATGAATGGCTTCTACGAATTCGAAGTCCAGCCCGTGATCGAGCCCGGGCGGCGTGACACATTCAACGAGACGGAGTTTGAAGGAAAGATTTTGGCAGATAACCGAAGAGAAAGAGCCCGTCTACTCACAGAATGGGTGAATGACTACGGCCTAGTCTTCATCGACGACCTTCTCTGGAAGCGAACAGAGCTACCCGTCTGGGACATTGGTTACGAAGAACTCAAGCCGGAGCTTGCACCGACGGCAGACAGAGGGTCGAAGCGCTTCCTGCGGCCAGTGCCATACGAGAACTGCACACACCTCGAAGACGCCTTCTGGAATAAGGATTTGGCACAGGCGAACTTTGCCCGGGCGATGGCGGAAAAGCAGGAATATAGCCGAGCATCAAGGACAGCTCTGGAAATCGCTCCTGAACGCGGACACATCACTCTGGTTGGCGAACTTCCTTTCGGGCGCAACGAGCCAGTGCAGCGGATATTTGAATGCCTTTCCTACGCGGTAGAACGTTCCCGTGACATGCCTGCTGCCCTCGGCAAGAACCTCCAAGACTTACTGGCAGCGTCAGATGCGATCCGCAGAGACGAAGAAGCCGACCCTCACGCTCTCATCCAACAGCTGGTGGATTTCAATGAGCCCTATTCAAAATTGCCCGAGAACAAGTATCATAATCCAGTTGAATATCGCCTAGAGAAGATTCAGCGCATGGTGTCGGGAGCTTCTTCTGAAGCCGCGCCTGAAACTGCCCCGATCAAACCATTCAGCCATCGCGCTCGCAGGGCGAACGGCTACGATACGGTGCCAGCGCAAGCTCTCATTCCGATTGATCACGAGGGGACGACCATCTTCATTGACCGAGAAGATGCTCGGCGCGCATGTGCAGCATTTGCAACGGGAGAGAGGACCCAAGAGGAAGGGAAGACTTACGAGGAAGTCTTCCAGGTCGACGGACTACCGGCATTCCGAGCCAGCGACAGCGTCACACTTACCGAATCCCCGAAGGTCATTGGCTCCGAGCACACGCTGTTCGATATCCTTGAGAACAAGCAACTCGACCTTCTGGCCAAATGCGACTGGGAAACATGGAGACGCGGGGCAGGGACCGTTCTTCGGCCTGAGGGCACCGGTGGAATGGCGGCGCGCATTTGGGTCAAAAGAGAGTATGCCAGCCTGCTTTATATCTTCCTCGATGATCGCTACACCTATGAAGCTGTCGAGTTTATCGACAAGGTCGGGGACGCAAAGCAGCTCTGTGAAGCCGCACTGGAAGCCTACGGCTTCGGCCCGGACTATTTCAACAAGCACTTTGGAGACATCTTCAGGCTGAAAAGAGACCGTCTACAGGAGGTTCAGCCTCAAGACCTTGAAGATGACGGTTTCGAGTTCGATTTCAGCGAGGCCGCCTCAGACAATTGACGATCAACGCCAACGCCCGCGATCATTCGACAGCGGGCGTTGGCGCACCATGTTTCCAGACGGGATCAGGTCGTTTCCATATCAATTTTCTGACGTCGAAGCTCCGACTCTCGGCGCTCCTCCGTGTAACGGCGACGGCGTTCAGCTCGCTTTTCACGTTCAGCTTTCTTCCATTGGGTGTCAGCCGCAACGTAAGCGTCAAAGTCGCCTCCAACAGCAACCCGGTTCCAATACATCCCGATGGCCAGCGCCATGATGCACCCGGCGAGTTGCAGCATTTCCATTCCGAACTGAGTGCTTTCCTTTCGGATCAGGTAGACCAGCGCCTGACATACAATGAACGGAATGCTGATCGAGGTCACAACCCTCAAAAAACCGCCGAGACGCTCCAGTTTCGTGATCCGCCGCCCATCTAAGTCGTAGTCACGGGCCATTAGAACGAAGAGAACTTTTGACAAGCGGTTGAGAACGGGCATCGGATTACGACATGCCTCTTCAGCACGAACACACAACTTCGCACCGAAGTTCGGCTGGATCAGACCGCGCTCCGCAATCTGAGCCTCCACATAATCTTCCAGGCCCTTTTCATACCATCCTTGTTCGCGGAATTTCCGTCGGAGGCGATCAACGTTCGAGCCCGTATCTTCACCCAGGACAGCTTTTGCACCTTCATCCACCGAACCGAATTCTCTTGAAACAAGTCCGTCAGCCATGCGCTTCAACAGGGCGCTGTCATCATATCCACGCTGCTTATTCTCGCTATCCATATTGCTTTCCTCTGCGAAAACCATGCTAAAAGCACACCCTCAATTTCGAAGGGCCGCAAGGATTTCTTGTTGTTCAATTTGGATACGAACCTGTCCATGACCTCGCAGGAGTGATCTGGCCAGCAAAATGCGGATCATCTGACGACAGTAGGGCCGCCCCGGAACCATTCAATCCTCTGGCTTCCACACGCCGGATGCGCTATCTCTCAGGAAAACCGCGAGGGGAGAAAGTGCAATGTTCATTCCGAAACTCAACGAAGAAGAAGCGCGCTTTCTTACCCTCCGATATCTGACCACCGCTCCAAAGAACCAGGGCACGGTCGAAGAGATAAGGCACTCAATCCAAGCAACCAGGCAGATGGGCGACGACGACCTTCGCCCGAACCCGACACGCAGCAATGCGCCGTTTTGGCATCAGATTGTTCAGAACTCGACTGACCGCATCATCATCCCGCGCGGCTATGTGGACGTCATAAGCCCGCCGCCGAACAAGATCGTTCGACTGACAGAGGGCGGCTGTCGTTTCCTCAAGCCCTATGTGGAGATGTTCGAAAGCCACCCCGACCTGGCCACTTACACGTTCTTCGACAACTCAATTCTGGAAGACCTGTTCTCTCGGAACAAAGCCATCTTCACTAAGAGCCGGATTAGAAGCTCCGAGCGGCTTTGCGACTTCATAAAATCGAAGAGGTCCGCGCAATTGATCTCGCAAGCCATGGAAGACCAGGGTTACGCAGCAACCTTTCTCGATGGCCTGGAAGGAACCTATTCGTCTGCTTCGAAGGACCCGACAGACGAAGCCACATTCCGGGTTCGACAGATCAGAGCCTGGCGACAGATACGCACCAGCTTCGATCCGATCACTGAAGCACTCGCAGATTTCACGAGCCTGGTGAACACCCCGTAGAACCCGCCTTAGCCCCCAGAATGCGAATGCGGGTGACTGATCACACGACTACATCGCGCTTTCTTTCAGACGACCGTCAAACAGCTCTGGCGGTCACGCCCTCTGCAATATGCGTTACCCGACCAGATCGTCCGATAACGGCCCTTATCATAGTTCGCCCAACTACGGCCGAGCTTGTAAAAGATCAGATATACGAAAGTCGCTTTACACCAAGCCACTCAGCAGCTTCCGCGACCGATTTCGCGTGGCGCAGCGCCGACTTGTAATCCATTGCGCTGAGGCCTGGCTGCAGTCTTTTAAGCTCCTCAAGGTCGGCAGCTTGTTGTTCAGTCTCGCTGTTTCTCGACATCTTAAATCCTTTATCTGGTTTCTTCCGCAGGATGCGGGGGATGAGCCACAAGTTCAAGTCCGGCAAATCTCTTTGATCGAGCGCTGCAGAATATCTATTGCAAGAGGAATATCCTTTGCGCCAATGCTGCCGCAATGCAGGCGCAGGTAAGGACGGCTCTGACCGTCGATATAATGGTGGCGGTTTTCATCAATCAGCAAGCCGTTTTCCTTGCACCTGACGACAAGCGCACGGATATCCAAATCATCCGGCAGTGGCAGCTCGACATAGGGGCCGCCCTCCGGCACTGGACCGCCAACCCCAAAGGCTGCGATTAATGCACGGCGCATCGTATTGACCCTAGATTTCAGTTCATGCCGCCAGCGATCCAGGGCCTGTGACGTAATGCCTGCGCGTGCAGCTTCCTGGATGAAACGTGGGGTCGACAGCTCCATGGTGATTTTCCGCGCACGCAGAGCCTCAAGCGTCGCTTTGTCAGCCCGAACGAATCCCACACGAAAATCGGGACTGACGATCTTCGATAAACTCCCAATGCGGATACTGCGGCCAGGATCAGCGGGAACAGGGGTGGGCGCGCACTCGAACCACAACGGCTCATAGGCATTATCTTCAATCACCCAAGCATCGTTTTGCCTCGCGACCTTGGCGACGCGCTGTTTATCTACCTCCGGCAGTGACCGGCCACTGGGCGGCGTCAGGTTGCTCGTCAGCAGGATCGCGTCTATTGCACCAAGTTCTTCCAGTTCGACCACCGTATGCCACGGCTTCACGGTCATCGCGAGTTCCTTCGCTTGCCGCAGAACACCAAAATAACATGGCACCTGGATCGCCAGAGTTTTGCCCCGACCGACATGCTGCAACGACAACATCAACGCTTGAGTAGCGGAGCCGGTGATCAGCGCCTCGCCGGTCCAGTTCGGCGTCAGGCGCTTCACATCATCGCGAAGCGCGAGGTCGCCCCATGTGTCGGCATAAGAAGCCGCCCGGCGCACATCGATGGCTTTGAGCGCCGCATCCAGCTCGCTTAACGTTTCGTCCGGTAAGAGCACCGTATTGGACTGCAGGGATAGCATCGTCATTCTACAGCCGCGTCTGACCAGATAATGTGATCCCCATGCTGTGGCTTGACGATGACGTAACAAATGCTGTTACCGTACTGCTGCATGTCGAACGACAGTCCGGCTCTCAGGAACGCCTCACGCAATCGATCCGGCGCGTGTTGATAGAACTGATTGACGTCAAGGACCGCATCCCATCGACCCTTATCGAAGTCGATGATTTCAGTGCGCTGGGTATGCAACACGTCGTCATCGGTGATCCGATTATCCTCTCGGGTTCGAATGAGGATATTGTCCAGCTCAGTTTCGATATCGCGGGCCTTTGCCGCACCGGAGGGAATTTGAGCAAAGCTGTTGAAGACAAACCGCCCTGATGGCTTAAGGATGCAAGCAATGTTCCTTGCGACCTTATCCAAATTCTCCGGTTCAACGTAAGCGAAGGCTTGACGGACAGTGACCAGGTCGTAGGTGCGGGCAGGGATGTTACCAAGGTCCTCAAGCTCTGCCACCTTGCCTCTGCGGCCAAGCCGTCTTTCCGCGACCGCCAGCATTGAAGGAGACCCATCAGCGAAATCGACATCCTTCAGTCCGAGGTTCTGAAGCGCGAGCGTAGAAGCTCCCGTGCCACAGCACAGGTCGAGCACCTTCGCCTGGTTCGGCAACGTCATATTGCCTATTGCTCGCTCCAAGCTTGTCGGCTTGTCAGGCGCGGATTGGAAACGAGCATAGGCCAGATCGTAGAGGTCGCTATTGTGCCTATAGAGACTATTCTCCTTGAGAAGAGGCAGCAGCTCCTCCGGGTCTCTGAGCAGTATCAGCGTGCCATGATGCGGTTGATTTACAATCCGCGCGCCGCCGTGCACAGCTTGTGCAACTGCCTTCCAGTCATCGAAAGTGCCAGGTGTCGACAGGTCGGGAACAGTGACTCCTTCAGGCAAGAAAACATGGCTGTGCACCACGTAATTGATCTCGGGTCGTTCCTGCAGGATACGATGTGCCAGCGGCGCATTCAGACTGGCTTTTCGCTTGGAACTCCGAACGTGAACCGTGCCGTCGTCACCAATATCGGTGATCAACGTAAAATCATCGACGCCAGGACGCTCTTTGTTTGAAGCGCGAGCGGTGATCAGAGTTCCCACATTCGTGCGCTTTGCAATGAATCCGAATTCAGCACCAGGATATCGAGGATCGCGAGATTCATATTTCGGGAACAGCGACCATTTCGCCCATACTTCCGTATAGCGGATAGTTTCTGCGAGATCGCCGCTGATGCAATCTGGCAATCCATTCAAAGTGAGTTCCGTTCGATGATGCCGATTACCGACCCGGCTACGGAGCAAATCGATAAAAGACTTCGCACCCTCATCCAGCCCGTTCGAAGGCTTAATGCCGCGTTCCCCTGTAATCACCAGTGATCGGTTGGCAGAAGCCTCCTCGCTCGGCAGCAATCCCAACATCATGGTGCAGCGATACTTGAGCAAATTGGAGTAAGTATCATCTATTGCTTCATTAATGGACGCCCCTTGCTCACTGGCATAAATGCCGATTACTGCCAGATGCGGGTGCGCAGCCTTTACTTGCTGCATGATGTGGCCGGATGTGACCACGTCCCCTATCAGCGCCTGCGCGCCCTCACACGCTTCAGTAATCGCGCCGACGTCTTCCGCAAGTATTTCCGCCTCCATCCCAGAGGCCAACGCCTCCTTTGTCAATCGATGGAACACGGCGCTATGGCAATAATCGCCGGAAGGGAGGATGAATAACAGCTTACTCATGACGCCCACTTTTCTCATCTAGTAACTGGGCGATCTTTCTGCCGATAGCCTCGCCAACCTGAATCTTAGGAATTTCCTGCCACTCCTCGTGGCCAGAGAGGGTAACGAACGTGATGCTATTCGTAGATGAGCTACGATTAGCCATCAGGTCTCCCACCTGGTTGGCACAGATAAAATCTGCACCTTTCCTTTTCAATTTGTCGCGCGCGTATAGCAGCAGGTCATGCGTCTCCGCAGCAAATCCGACTACCACCGATGGCCGTTGCGACGGGTGGGTTCCCACGGCCTGCAGGATATCCGGGTTTTGACGTAGCTGCAGCGTATGGGCCTCACCCTCTTTCAAAGAAAGCGTGACCGGGTGCGGCAAGCCAAAGTCTGCGACCGCCGCAACGCCGACGAAGATGTCAGCAGGCAATTCAGAGATAACCGCATCATGCATCTCCTGGGCAGAGCCAACATCGATAGTGCGGATACTTTCGCAAGCTGGCACAGCCAGGTTCGTCTGGCCGGAGACCAGCACCACCTCAGCACCCATACAGGCCAGTGCTTCCGCTACAGCGTGACCCTGCCGCCCTGACGAAAAATTCGTGATGACGTCACCGGCATCAGTGAGTGGCTCAACCGTTGGCCCGCTGGTGATGATAACCTTCCGCCCCTTAAGCTCATTGCCTGCAGCCGAAGAGCGAGACTCGTTTCGACGATATGATTCCTCACACTGGTGTTGATCGGCGACCGCCCGGACACTCTGCGATAATTCACCATCACCTACACAGACCCACTGCTGCCTATTATCGTAGCCGACGACCGTACTTCGCGGAAACAAACTCTGAAGCTGCGCCACGACACCAATGTTGCCGATTACGTCGAGCGACACGACCTCTTCCACCTGATTCTTCACCTTCAGTTTGTGATCTGAGCGCTGTGCCGGAACAAACGCAGGAATGTTTGCCAACTGGACCACCGCATCATAATCCTCGGCGGCCTGCTGAACACAGGCCGCAATCAAATCCTGTGTCGATATGATCGTATGACCGTGCACCCTCTCGATGATCTCCAAGCCCTGTACAATCGGGAGGGAAGGGGATTTGGCCGTAATGAACGTAACTTTCGCACCAAACGCGACTAGCGCCGCCGCCGTTCTCGCGCCGTGCCCTTGATCTCGCCCCTGGTTAAGATAGTGCCGGACCCCGTCGATGACTTCGCGTGGACTACCACCAATGACCAGAAGGTGTTTGCCTTCGAAAATTTTCATTAAAGAACTCGCGGCATTGAGCGCCAGGCTGCTAGGAATTCCAACCTAAGTAGTGACAAGAATGCGCCACCACAAGCGAACCGCATTCTTCGCTACGAGCTAAATCCTGCCTTCATCATTTCGCTGCACCAACTCCTTGAAACGAGCTATCGCCTGCATCTCAGTATCTCCACGAAAGGTGCCGGAACCGCCGCCATCGTCCCACTTGGCGCTTTCTGTGTAAATGAAAACACCATCCCCTTCGATTGAAAGACCAACGACCCGCCCGCTTCCGGCTGGACCCTCCTTTTCGAGGAACTTACGCATGGCTGCCGTCTGAGGTTTGTCGAAGGAATTCATGAGTTGGCTCTTACTTGTCACGGTCGATGACGCAATGCTGTCCTGGAGAACACAGCCCGTCAAGCGACTCCTCCTAAATGGCCGGAGCCTCCGAGAGTTCAGCAAGAACCCGCACTTCTGTAACGGTCACTTGCTTGGGATCAAATGCGACAAATTCGAAACGCTCGCCAGTGGTAGGGTTAATCCCAATCACTCCGTCATGACCAAGGGCAATCAGTTCATCACGCCTGGAAAAGCTGATCTCATGGGATTCCATACCATACATGAGGAACGGGTTCTTGATATCCACGTGAGCGACCATGACTGTCGGGACATCTCCGTCCTCGATGCAGTTGCACCTCGCCAAATCGACTGCATCATCGAAGTTATCCGTGAAATAGATGCCAGCTGCGTCCTCATACCGAAATGGCAGAAATTCCCGAATCTCCTTGTAGGACCCGTGATAGAGTTCATGAGGAATGTTTCTGATCGCAGATGTCATGAAAGGCCTCCCAGTGGACCCATCCCGCTTCGTCCGTACGAATAGTTGATGTTCAGCATGCGTTCTTGCACTTCAGCCTTCAGACCTTCGTAATCTGCGATGTTCGATCTTTTAAGGTCACTAGCGACCCGCCTCTCTAGGACGGTCATATTTCCCAAAAAGCTGAATCGATTGACGACCGAAGCAACGATCTCAGGGACAGCAAGCTTTTCCTTTTCAGGCAAAAATGGCATCAGCTCCGCTTTGTCAGACTCGTATTCCTTCATCATTGCTCGCTTTTCCAGAAGGCGAAGGAAACCATTCCCCGTAAATGGATCGTTATGAAGCGGAGCTTCCCAAAGCTTGAGAACAGCGATTTTGCGAACCACCTCCTCATCAAAGGCGTGATTTCGAAGCGCATTCAGGTCATATAGGTCGCGAATACGAATCCTTTGATAGGAAGCCCTAACCTTTTCCCCCAGAACCTCTTCAAGTGCCAGGCAAGACAGCGGGGATGGCTCTCGCTGCGTATCGGTGGTGAAGGTCGATTTTGGCGTCAATGACACCGGTTCAAGTATCGGCTCAGCCCTGTGATCTATCTCCACCTTCACGGCCGTTGTTCTACCGTCTGGCAGTTTACACTCAACCGTCACGATGTGAGTATTCCCATGAGATGGAACTCGAATTCCATCCTCCGGCACGTGGAAACTCAGCCCGTGCGCCGTCCCGCTGATTTTCGCGATTAACGTGGATATCGTCCCATCCACATCAACAAGGCTAGTTTTATTCAGTGAGTAATCAAGATCACCCGAAAATCGGAAATCTTGGCCAACATGTATCCGACGCAGCATTGACCCACCCTTAAAAACGATGTGCTCGGACGCGCCCACCTCTGCGAAGTGCTCAATCACATGTGTCAGAACGATATCAGCAAGCGCCATATCCGCACTGCGGGCACCTAGCTTTTTCCTGACTACTTGTAGCTTGAGCCTGAAATCACCGTTGAATATGTCCAGTTGACGCACGCTTTCTCCCAAAGCGATCCGTCTCCGCCTTCAGCATGGCCGCATTTACATTTACCTGCAGGCCCCAGTCAGCAACGAAACCAAAATCGCCGTTCTCTCTGGTTTCACGGCCCAAGCGGGATCGTTGACCAGCCGTAATCCTGTTCTTCAGCATGGTGCGGCACTCTGCATGAAACAAATCAGGACGCACGACATCGAGCAGAAAGCCAAGTCTTTGTAGAGCCGATGTGGACCCTAGGCGCACCGTCTCGTCGACGACCGCATCAAGCCCCGCCTTCTCAATGCCACTGCCGAGAATGATGCCCGCCTCAGCGACCCCGCCAGCAAGATCGATGCGATCAATACAATCTGCCACCGTCTTCGCTACTGAAGAGATTTTGAAGTTGTCTCGGCCATCCCTTTCGACACCATAAAATCGACCAGGCTTCTGTTTGACAAAAACTATTCTGAAGCCTTCAAACTCGCGTTCTCGCTTCTGCTTCTCTATGGCAATGAAGATCGAGGTTGGGCGCTGCCAAGTTAAACCATGGTGCGCAGCAGCTGCCCACCAACCAACGTAACCTTCCGGAACAATGGCTGAAGCAAATTTTAGAGCTGTCATATATCTGAGATCAAGGTGCCCCAGTTCAGAAGGATACAATAGGTATCGACCTGGCGCGACGCGTTGAAGCCACCCCTTTTTCTCAAGTCTTTGCAAGACTCGAACGGCTTGTTCTCGATCACCCACCACACCCAAGGCGAAAGCGACGTTTATCTCCTCTACTTTTTTATTCTCGGCAGCGAGGACGACCTTAGCCTCCAACGCTCCAAGCGTTCGCACTCGAAATTCAACATCATCAACAGTCTCGAACATAGTCGCAATCTCCGTGTAGATCATATAACGCAGATGCCTTCTGGAAGCAACCAAGTAATATACTCTACACAGGTCGTGCGGCGACCTCATAGGCGCGGGCGTGATAAAAACCAAACGTCCATTCGAGTAGCGATAAGGACCCTTATCGGGCTTCTCGCGCTAATCCATGCTGCATACGGCGGCTCACGAGGTCTACTACTTGAACCGCAACCTCCATGATTTGCATCGCGCGCCGGGACCTCGATTTCCGAAAAAGCCGATCACGACGAAATCCCCGAGCAATAGGCAGAGCCGGAAAGCCTTCCTGCACCAACCATGATCTGGACGCTGAGTCCGTTCGTAAGGCGCTGGTATTGTTCCTTGGTCACCGGGCAGTCGATGGAATCGCTACCCTCTAAAGCAACTTGAGCCGTCCAGCTTTCCGGGTACGTGGTGATTTGCGGCACGTCGACGTCGCCAACCTTCATGTAGCTGACCGAGGTCGATTCCGGTGAGTAAGAACGCCCGACCACAACCCCATTCGATGGCGAAGTTTCGATCCCCAGGCTATCGACACCGATAAAAATAATGATCCCGAGGATACTAACAAGGATACAGATCAGGAGTGAGAAGAGGAACGGCATGATCGGACTATCACGCCACATCGAAACCACGCAACAATTCCTTAAAAACACCTTGACCAAGGAATACGTAGTGCAACAAAAGATAATCCGCATTCCGAGATCGAATTAGCCAAGAAGCAACCCGATCTCTCACCTGGGCCCGCAGGATGCGCCGAGCTGGCGTTCTTCTGACGATGGTGAACGACCGATAACACCCATTATCGGCTAATCGCCTCTTGCCTTGTGAGTATGGTCAGGCCAGCATTCTGAAGCTGCCGCGTACAGGCAACCAAGGAAATTAAATGCAGTGGATTTTGCAGGAAGACAAGGACAACACAGACCTAGCCGAAATGCTGGATCGAATGGGAATAGCCTATTCCGTTCACTCGAAGCTCCGTGATGTCGCGGTTCCAGAACCAGTCATCGATGATCCGAACCGCGTCATTGTCTTCGGCTATTATTCGGCACAGGCGTTCGCTCGTGACCGGGGGTACAGCCCTGGCGTCTTTGAGCTTCGACCCTACGTTCTGGAACAGGCCTGGCAGCCCTATCTTCTAAATCCTCGCGATGCCGCAACGTTCGTGAAAGTTCGCGACATCGGAGATCGCGTTTCCGACGACGACCGAAGGTATTTCGTCCGACCTGTCGAGGACAGCAAAACCATGTCAGGCGTTGTTCTTACCGGTAAGGAAGTCCGGGCCAAGGCTGCGGACGTCATGGGCCTTCCTCCGGAACGTCTGGTACCGGGAAGGCTCGAACCCGAGACCGAACTATCGCTGTCTGTGCCGGTCACCATTCAGAAGGAATGGCGGGTATGGGTGGTATCCGGCAAGGTGGTGACGTGGTCCCTCTACAAGATGGCCGGACAGATGGTTGTTCGTCGGGAAATCGACCAAGATGCATTGGATTTCGTAAGCGCGATGGTCGAGATCAATCCTGACTACTCCAACGCCTACGTGATCGACGTTTGTCGGACCGAGGACGGCCTGCGGATCATCGAAACCAACTGCATCAACTTCTCCGGCTACTATGATGCCGATCTACAGAAACTAATCGATGCGATGGAAGGTCTCGATCCATCTCTTGAGTACAGGACATGAGCATGGAGATGATGATTTTCTTTTGACAGTGGAGGTAAAAGCGAGAGAGCGAAAACCTTGGGCGCGATTTCCCGTCAACAGTCGACCCGTGAAGGCCTTGTATATGCGCATCATATCGGTCCAGGTCTGACCATCGGCTGGCATTCACCTCTTGCTCGACTCATATTTCCTTTACAAACAGGGACGTCACGATGAAAAGAGCGCTGATGGCAGTATTTCTTTCCGCTGCCGAATTCTTTTTAGCAGCTTCCGGGCAGGCACAAGAGAATAACCGACGGACCATCGCCTTATCACCTGACGTTCAGCAGAACGGGATACCGCCGCGTGAGCAAACGCCATCAGCAATGGACTCCACCAAAAATCGCGGCCTGGATTTGTCAACGATCACATTCAGCATAGGCGATACAAAGCTCAGGCACGGAGAAGACATCAGGGGGGCGGCGGCAGCATCAGACTGTGATCTAATGGCGATTCCGCCAAGGATATTGAATACTCACTCTAAATACGCCGGAGACGACCACACAAAATCTAATATCGACCAAGACGCACTTGAAGAGCGAAATCACATTCTACAACCGATACGCAACTCAATTCGGCTGCTAACCAGGGAGGCTTATACTCAATCGGGAACGGCTTCATTAAACCGAAGTCGCGCAAACTGTGTTTCGAAGAATGCGCTTCGGTGGGCAAGGGCTTCTGCTCTTTCTACAGCCCTTTCTCCAGACGCAATCATGACCAGGGACCGATTCATTGCCGAAATTGCTCTCGCACTTTTAAAAGCTAAAGAAGCACAGGAATTCACACTTGAGGAAAACACTGCATTCGGAGCCTGGCTCCGACCGATGGCAAAATCGACTATCGACTATTACTCGTATCGCGCAGGCCCAAAATCGAAGGTGAATAATCATCGTTACTGGGCGGGCCTGTCAGTCGCTGCTATCGGCTATCTCACAGGCGACCATGACCTTATCGAGTGGGGCCAGCAAAGTTTTAATATCGGCGTCTGTCAAGTTACGGCAGATGGGTTCCTGCCCCTCGAACTAGCTCGGGGAAGGAAATCTCTGGAATATCATGTATATGCTCTTCGCCCGTTGCTCGCCCTCTTGCAACTCGCCCAAAACGAAGGTGACAACATTCAAACGAAGTGCCCTGGAAATCTGGAGCGACTGACCAAGAGCACGATGGTCTCAATCCGGGACAAATCAGTAGTCGAGCGCATCGTCGGCATCGAACAGGAATTTCACGTCACGGAAACGAGCTATTCCGAGCCGTTAAGGCTTCAATCTCTCGTCTTTTCATTTTATTGAGCCTGCGCTCCATTCTGTCCGTCCATGCTGCTGCGAAGTGAGAGCGTTCCGCAGCAACTACGGTGACCCGCCCGCTCGATGAAATCCGCCTATTGCCGAGCATGAAATTCATGGTGAACGGCAGTACGCTAAACCTGATGCCTGTCGACGGGTGCCACCACCGAACGCCGATAATACCCATTATCGGGCAAACAGATAATGTGAAACAAAACAGAGTCGAATATAACTTATCCATTGATTTTTATAAGCTAAACTGGATGTTTGATTTATTCATTCAATCGTGCGATTGTGCCTCTGACAGGAGATTGACCATGCATCCAATAATTGCCCTCCGCCAACTCGATAACTTACAGCGTCAAATAGTGAATATTTTGCTGCGCGCACCAGAAGGCATGCCTCAGAAGGCAATCATGTCGAAGCTTCCAGCTGGAGTGAGTCAGCCCACGTTATCCAGAGCTATGAGCAAGTTGGCTGACAATGATATCATACTGAAAACTGGGGAAACAAAGGGCGCACTGTTCTCGCTCTCCGAAGATGCGAGGTGGTTCGCAAGGTCGGAAAAGCAAAGGCCCAAGGTTCCATACGATTCGGATCGCATTACCTCATACATCCCAAACGAGAGCCGATGGCTACCTCAAGCCCAACATGACCGAATGCAGCACGCCGCGAGGGGGATCAATGAAGCGCTTGACGCATCGACATACAGTCGAGAAATCGCTCAGCGCTTCCTTATTGATCTGGCCTGGGCGTCCTCAAATCTTGAAGGCAACACATATTCGTACCTGGACACTGAAGTGCTTGTGAACTACGGCGAACAGGCATCCGGACACGACCTTTACGAAGCCACGATGATCCTGAACCACAAGAACGCTATCAACGAACTCATCGACAACGTCGGCAAACCGGTTTTAAACGAACGATTTGCCTCTCGTTTCCACGCCCTCTTACTGCGCGACCTTGTTTCGGACGAGGATTTGGGACGCGTACGCGGCTCGGGAGTTGGCATAGGCGGTTCTTCATACCTGCCGTCTGAAGACAGATATACACTCATGTCTGGTCTGGGAAGTTTGTTATGGAAGGCCGAACAGGTTGAGGACGCATTCGAGGCCAGCTTCCTTCTGCTGTCGGGCCTTTCTTATCTGCAGGCATTTGTTGACGGAAATAAGCGCATGGGTCGCTTGATGTGCAATGCTCCTCTCCTTTGGCAAGGGCTTCCACCAATCTCTTTTATTGGAGTAGACCAAAGCGCCTATATCTCAGGCCTGATACTTTTCTATGAGAAAGGCGACACCTCCCTTTTGGCAGAAGCAGTTGCCGACGGCTATGTGGAGCACGCAATGAGTTACGCAGCGGCCGTCGCCACGAAGCGCGTTCCTCGATCTATCGAATTGAAGGAGCGCCCTCGTATCGACCGACTTGTTCGGCAAGTCATCGATGAACAAATCGAGGGAGACGACATACGGCAACTTTTAAGATCACAACTTGCCGATCTCAACGAGGACGACAGAATATTTCTTTGTGAACGAGTTGAAAACATTCTCAATTCAATCACAGCAGATAACGCTGCGGCATGGGGCGTTGATGCTGACAGTGTCGAGCGATACCAAAATTCGGGTCCTAAGATCGGCATTTAATTTATTCGTTTTATATTCACATCGCCTACATCTCGCTTAAGTTACTAATTTTAATGACTAATTTCAAATGATTTATTCACCCGGCGCGTGAATCGCACAAGGGGCACGAGCACGATGATGACCAGGTTGCCTCACTGCTCTAATCCGCCCCGTTGGGCGACGAGGGGCTGTCGGTGATGTCTACGTATGAGGTCACCCGGCTACGTTTTTTCAATGGCTTATCCCGTTCGCTCAGGTCCATACCGCTATTAGCATAAGAGTTGGAAGTGGATTCGACGGTGAAGATTGCTGAAACGCGGCTTAATGGCCCAGGCAGGGCGTAGGGCTGAGCATGTCTGTACCAAGACAGATTCGTTGCTTCTCGTCCTGACGACCTACCGGGTAGATGGGGATGTCCCCCGCAATGTTTCGGAACTATGTAGCAAATGCCACAAGGCTCCTTTTGTGTCGTTGATCGCGTTCCACAAGCCAACAGGTTAGCCCGTCGAATCAGGTTGACGGTCAACCATTTTACACTCACGCTAAATCTCTAGTGAAATTACCCGTTAGGAGTTGGCTATCATGACGATTACCGAGAGAGCTTTGAAAAGCATGGTTGAATGGGATGGTCTTGATGCTTCGATGTGGGGTTTCGCGATGATCTCTCTTGGTTCCGTTGTATGGTTGTTTGCGCAAGAGATTTTCAAGAATATCGGTGACTTCGGTACCGTTCTCGCATGGATTCTTGGGGTCTCGGTTATTTCCTATTGTATCGGAGTTGGCATGAGGTCTCTCGCCAGACGACTTGTTAAGTAACTACTATCTCGAAGGCCTTCCCTTTCACCTTCAAGAACCGCTCGTTCGACACGGATCGCATCCAGCAGCGCTTCCAATTCCGCCCACGCTCCGGTTCCACAGCCTGAAGGCAGTATTCACTGTGGTCGGAATCTTGTGACATTTGCTACCTAATTCCGCAATGTTTCGGTGGAGCAGCTCTGCTTATTCTGGTTGAAAAAGTCGCCGCCTAGACTCAAGCTATTGATCGGCAACACATGCTTGAAAAGGACTTTCTATGAAACGACCGGTCATTCTGAAGCTTTCGGGCATCGACGGCGTGGCGCTTTAGTCAACGCCTTCCTTCCTCCGCCGCGCACCCGTGATATTCGATCCGATTGGAACGTGGCGACGGAAGTCATTTCGACGTCCTCCCGAGCTAGGCTTGGCGGGTGGACATACCGCCTGGTGTTTCCTCCTCGCCCTGACGCCTCGGCGGGAGCGAGCGGAGCGTCGACGGCTTAGGCCGTTTCAGGAACTATTAAAAGCGCCGTGCTCAATACGCCGCACGCCATCGCCCAAGGCAAGCCCAGGAACCTGCGCACTTACTTCTCATCGATCAGGTTGACCACTCGGCCTCGACCTTCCAGCATCGGGGCGAACACCTTGTCACTAATCCGACGCTTTGCTTCCAGGTCACTTCCAGCAAAAACGAGATCAAACCCTAGCTTACGCGCCGCCCTTTTTTCCCTTGCTGACCGATACTTTGCTTTTGCGGCGTGTAGAATTCTCAGAAACACCATACCCGAAACTCCTTTCATTTCCTTCATGATGTCGGTAGCGACCGGCCGATGCAACTCGGGGCTCGATAACGACCATTATCAACCCTTGCAGATTGACCAACGCTAAGTGTGGGCTACAATAGTTTCATCAATGGCCTCCACCAGACTTCGTCGTAAGCGTGGGGGCTTTTTTGTTCGCTAATGGCTTGTGATCATTCGGCCGAAGTATGGGATTTACTGACAAGTAGTGAGACGGAGACAAGGAGGCGCAAATTGCAAATATCCTTAGAAACCACAACCTGGATCAACCAATCGCTTCTCAGAGGAGCGAGTTTTCTGTGCGCTGTTGCCGCTCTGATAAGCACAGTATCGGGCGGAGTATTTTTCTTGGAATGGTACGCCCCTAGTTCATGGACCCCACGCAGCTTTTCGTCGTCTCAGCTTGCAATCGGTGCTGCCGCGACCCTCGCGTTCTTCGCGTTCCGGGTTCGAAAAATTGAAAACAATCCTGAAAGGGCAACAACACCAAGTTCTCGCTCATCCGGATCGCAGCGGTGCTGGTCGCGGGACTGATGATAGCGATGAACTATCGCTGGCTCGCTCCAATACTGGCTAAGCCTCAAATATCTTGCGGATGCGTTTATACATTCTGAGAAAGCCACAGAACCATAATTCGTCTTATCGAGCTTTGTCCGACACTATTCCGAGCTGGCCGCGCCATTTTGTCGGCCGGGATTACACCGGCTCGCCGTCCGGCCCAAGCGGCACTGTCTTGAACGAAGGCCCCATCCTAAAGTAAAAATAGCCGCGTCGATCCGGATCAGAGGTCAGAAGCTGCTTGAATGCGGATTTGCAGGATTCAATGACCGTGTATCCCACTTCGCGTTGTGGCGGCAGAAACGGCACGCCTACCAGGTCGGGCATGTCCATATCCCGAATGAAAGTCAGGCGGAACGTGGAGATTTGATCGTCACCGGAGAGGAATTCCAGGTTCATTCCAGGAAACCCGAAGCCAGCCAACTCAGACTTCAACTTTTCCTGGAAAGTGATCTTTTGTTCATCAGCCAGCGCCCCTTCGATACAGAAGTCAGTGCCTACGGTGGTCGGCAAACTGAGCAGCATTCCTCTCTCCTATTGATGGCTTTCACATTTACCTAGAGACAATGACAGGGCTCTACAAGGTTGCCCGGATAACTCGCTTTATAGGAGTTCCGAAGAAATGGCATTTGCGATTGGACCGGATCAGCGTCATCGTTAATCATCGCCATAATGGAAACCGGTCCAATGACCAAAACTGCGAAACTTGTTAAGGACCTTGCTGAGACGCGCCGAGTGACGCCATACAGCGACGGTGCCTCGTTTCTTGCGGATCAATTCAATAGGATTGAAGGCGTAGAAGGAGATGAGACTCTACGGCTCATCGCTGATCTTATGCGCGCAAAGGCAATTTCTCCTGAAGAGGGGGGCAACCTGGTATTGGCCCACGTTCGAGAGCTGGCTTCTGCCGCTGTGGACGGAGCAGGTACAGGTAATGAGTTGGGATAATAACCCGTGGGAGCCCTCTGAAGATGGAGTGATCCTTCGAAACAAGTTTAGAGTAACAGACAAGGCCGAACTCGACTCGCTGGAGTTTTCATTTGTCAGAGCAAACATGAAGCAAGCTCTGGCAATGCTGCAGCTGGAAAAAGAGATTACACTCCAAAGCTGGCAGAGATGTCACGCAATTCTGTTTAGTGATCTCTATCCCTGGGCTGGCCAAATCAGGCATTTGGAGGCCAGGAGGAGACACGCTCCTTTCAACTACAAAAATGATATCGAAAGCTCGACAAACGACATGCTGAGCCGGGCAAAGGATTCATCCTTTTTCAGCGATCACTTGGGGGAAGTATACTGCGTATTAGCATTCAATCACCCATTTATTGATGGCAATGGACGCACCTTGAATGCCGTCTTCACTGAACTGGCCCGTCGGAGTGATTTTGGAATTGCTTGGGACAAGGTGAATAAAGAGACCTACCTGTCAGCGTTGACCCAAGGCGTGATGTTCATGATGTATAATCCGCTTGACGGCTTCCTGAATGACCTGAAGGTTATGCTCGACCATTACGATCCCGAAACAAGTCTAACAACGGCTCATACAGCTAAGTGACCGTCGGTTTGGTTCCGGATGAATTCCAAGCGAGGATTATTCGCCTTATCGCAGCATTCACGGCTATTAGGGATAGAGCACAGTCAAAGGCGGCCGAGGCTTAAGCGGATCAGGAAGTTCATCGTGCGGCCAAATTGTCGTCTCATCGAATTCCACGCCATGCCACTCTGACTTTCCTTCAAATACCGCGCCGGTGAAGTTCACTCCACGAAGATCGACATCGCCAAGACGAGAGTTTTTGAAGCGAACATTGCGCATAGACGCGCCTCTTAAATCCGCGCGCTCGATTGAAATCTGGTCAATATTGACATTATCAAAGTTAGCGCTCCTAAAATTACCGTTAAGATATAACCCTTTACCTGAAACATTGCGAAAATCCCCCTGCGTAAAATCCCCGTCAAGTGCAAGTCCTTCAACGGTAGAATTGCGGAAGGAGGCGCGCCTCGCATCAAAATGATAACTCCCAGGGTGTGCACCTTGATAAGGATTGGAGAACCTGACGCCTACAAAACGTGCTCGGGAAAAGTCGGCTTCAACAAGTGTCCCTTTCGGCGCTTCGAAATTCGATATCGTCGCGCCGGAGAAAATCGCTTCCGCAGCCGAAAAAGAAGCTGCTTGCACATTGACAATCCGCTGCCCGCGAAAATCACCACCATTAACGATCAAACCATTACGAAATGAAAGAGCCGATAGGCTCCTGAGGGGCGTATTTGCAGGTTCGCCCGCAACGAGCTTGATTGAGTTCTCGACAGTGCTTGTCGCGTGAGATTTTCCATAAGCGCCGTCGAGTGACCGAAGAAGTTCCTTCGCAGTTGCTACATCTCCCGATCTTAGGAGCGCGAACGCATAATCCGCTCCGTTTAATTGATTTTCGTCGACGTAATACCGCTTGCGATAGAAGTCTAATATCCGGTCGAAATCCCTTATTTCACTTAACAAGGCATCGATTGATGCGCTGACCTCGGGGGGCACCGCCGCTGGCGAACGGCCGTCGAGAAGAACATCATATTGCCGGGCAATCTTCCAGACTTTCAGCAAGCTCCGGTAGCCTTCCCATTGATCGGTCGGGTCCCCATCCCAGTCAATATCGGAGACAGCGCTTCCTTGCCAAATCGGATTACAATCGCCCCACCAAATGTTGCCATCATTACCCCTACTGGCTCCGATAAGGATCGCACCAGTTTTTACATCGACTTTCCTGCCCTCGGAGATTCCGTTCCAGCCAGGAGGGATTACGACCTGTATGAGAGAGCCTCTAGAAACTCCGCCTTTCAAAACCTTCTCGACGAGCACATCAATAACAGACGTTTTCTGAAACCGCGCTCTCTCGATCTCTGCAAACCTCTTTTCCTCGGTTCTAGGAGATATATAGCCATCCGCAGGTGAGACGTTCGTCACCTGTCCAGTGAACAATATTTGCTCGGAGCCCCGCTCACCCATACACGACAACGCCAATGCTGGAGTAGCGACGAAGCTAACAAAGATGGCTAGTATCGCCGCTTTTATCTTAGGTTGAGACATTGTTCTCATCCTCGCAAATTTACTCGCTACAACGTAGGACGCTATGTAATTGAAAGCAAAGGCCGATAATTCGCGTTATCAGCCCTCTCATACAAGGTGGGCTGGTCGTCGCGAAAAGAAAAAGGCAAAATCGCAAGGAGTTATCCCGCGCTATTGCAAAAGGAATTCTTTGTGTTAAACGTTGTCGCCAATCGATTTTGCGTAGGATTTCCTTTATGACTGAAACCACCGCTCAGGCTTCTGGCGACACCTCAAACAAAGCGAAAAGCTCATCCGCCCCAACGCCTTTGAAAGCTAAAATCTGCGTGGCCGTTTGCCTTGGTCTTTTCGCGATAACTGCTTTATTCATACTCGGCCTTGAGGGCGCAGTTCGCGACATGTGGAATGCCGTGACATCCGATTGGCGTATTCCTGCCATCACCCTCTCGTTTTTCATCTCGGCTGCGCTACTTACCTGGGCAATTCAGCACTACCCAAAGCAGGTAGCGCGTGGGGCAGTAGTTTCCATAATCGGCTGCATAGCAGCCATATGGTTTTGGATCGCAACTTTTGTGACGAACGACGGCACTCATCCGGTGGCACTGAGCCTGATCGTCCCCATGGTGATTTCCACCCTACTGTTTGCATGCTGCGCAGCACTTCATTTCGGCAACGATTGGGGCCGATCTAAATCAGAACGGTTTGTCCTCTCCTTCATCTTGGCCAGCATGTTCGCACTCCTTATCGCTGGAATTCCGGTGGTAAATGCCAGGGACCAAGATCAGCGCAACGCTATTGCCGCCGCGCAAAAGGCATTCAGTGAACTTCACATCAACCAAACAAACGTTGCTGTGTCCGAACTTGAATCGTCTGGCAATAACTTCTTATGCAAGATTGAAGAGTCCAAGGCGCGATGCGTTCTGGCGAAGTGAGCGTTCGGCGAAGGCGGCAGACAATGGGCTGTCGCCTTACCTACTACGGCGCATTCAAGACCCAAGGAGTTGTGCGCCACCCAGCGCTTGACGAGACATTATTTCTCCTATACGTAAGGCCCAGGTTTTCGGTGACCTGGGCACTTCCCGCCAAACGGCACGCTAAAGCACCGGATGAATACCACGACACTGAAAGCATCGAACCCCGTTCGAGCAGCTGAGGTGATGGGAAGAACTTCAAGACACCAGTCTTCGCTGCTCACTTGGAGGTTAGAATGCTTATCAACATCTCACGTGACACCTTCCGCTCCTTTTGCAACAGCCTGCGCCATGCGGCTGGCGCGTCGATTTCCAACACAGCGATGATGGAGACGGTTGCAGCGGCGCTCGGATGGCGTAGAGACGCACTGACACATCACCTTAAGACGAAGAACCTCACGATTGAGATCGAGGACGGCTTCCTCAAGGCGCTTGTATCCCGCGTTAACGGTCAAACGACCGGCAAACTCCAGACATCGGATGTGAAGCCGCTATTCGACAATTTTACAAACAGCAATGTCGACGCGTTGGAAGGTTTGGGCCCTGGATCAGAGCAGGAGTGGCAACTTTACCGACGTGTCGCGCTTCTGCTTGAGTCACGCCAGGCTGACGCAGCCAACGAATATGCCCGCCAATTGAACGAGGCAAATCCTGCGATCCGACTACTCAAGGGGCTTGTAGGCCTCGCGCTCGACCAAGTGGGAGCCGAGGCAAGCTGCGTCTCCGCACTGAGAAATCAGCCCGCCCTAATCCACGCCCTGGCAAACCTGTCTGGAATTGAAATCGGAAAGCCGATAGCGCCTTTCGAAATCGAGCAACCCTGGGATCAGATAGCGCCAATCAAGCGCCTCCCACTTTTTCCACCTCCAGCAACTGCCACCGCATTCTTTCCGAAAGGCATTGGTGGAGGCCTCGGCCACAAACACGATGAGGACAGATACTTCCGCGTGATCGGTGGACTGCGCCGCCCAGAACTGAAGGGCAGGGCGTACAGGGCAGTTGTCGCTGCAAGGATCGCCTTGCCATCGGATTTCCAACGATACCTTGAGGCACCCGCACCATTGATGGGAACTAAGGTCCGTTGCCTTATCGATGGCCAGTGGCGACTGTACATGAAGTCCTACCTGAAGAACAAATACTCAATCAGCACTGACACCTACAAAGCATTTTTTGATGTGCAGAATGACGCGCTGGTGATTCCTCGTTCCGTCGAGGAAAAGCAGCAGTTTGGAACGCCTGACCAATAAAGAGGGTAGGCCCACCAACGAACAAGCTGCGAGACCACCCGGATTTAGCAGCTTGTGCGTTGATCGCGCGGAAGACACGCCACCTTGAAGACGGCCCCACACCGTCTTCTTTGAGATCGCCTCTGTCGGAGACGGTTGCATTCACACGCGGTTGGGCGAGGTTATCATGCTTGCTGACTGCCAATGCTGGTGGCCGATGCCAACACCAATCTTCAGCCATGGGTGACCCGACACCATCCGCTTTTTCCTTCGTCCGCAGTAGGTTTTGAGATCGTCATTGCGCCAACCGTCGCCTGCTACGACCATAAAAGGACAGCACCCGATGAGGCGACTAAATGACGAAGATTATCTATGGGCTTAGCTACTGCGAGGACGACGGTTCAAGCGAATCCTACAACTGGTTCTACATGCCTATAGAGCTGTTTGAAGACGAAGCAGTGCGCGAACAGCGTAAGGCTATTCTCACCAGGAAGAACCCTCGCCTTGAGTTCGAGGAGTGGACTAGTCCGATCATCACCGACCCCGAACAGGGCGTACAGGAATCCGATCAATCCGAACAGAACGATGACGGAGTGGACGAGATCGAACACAACTTCACGCTTAGTCCGGAGGACCCAGCTATCTCGTTTCAACTCGCTCTCTTAGAGGATGAGGCCCCGACTTCGCAAATCACCGAGCCGAAAATTGTCATCTGCCACTATAAGATGGCGGACGACAACAGTCCGAGACATACTACGTCTCCCATCACTGTTCGGTGTTTTTGGTCCCACGCACGTGACGGCAATCTTCTCGGCGAAAGTTGCCGATATGACAGTTTGGAGGACTTCGGGTTGGCTCTTGACGAGATCATGGCCAGACTGGGTGCGAAAACAGTTATTCTCTCCTCTGATCTGGATATTTCAGTCGTTGAGGCAATCGCGGACTGCAACCAGTCGAATGCCTGGCTCTTTGTGAGGGATGGCTTAATAGTTGCTGAGGATTTGGGAGAAATTCCTGATCATGACCATATTTGTTCAATGTTGTTAGAGCATTGCTAAAGACGCCAGTTGTACGTATCAGCCGATAAAGCGTGTTATCGGCCCTTGCGCACCCATCCACCTGCGCGCGTCCTACCAAGGTACGTTAGACTACTCTCATATACCTGGAACAGGAACCCTAAGCTTAGTCTCTGGGTCAACAAAATCGTTTATCGAAGATGGGGTAAGCCCTCGTTCTGCGAAATAGGCTGCAAGCTCATCACCTACCAAGACCCTGGATGGAACGACGGGCGATAGGGAATACCAATCGCCGTCCTCGGCCTGCTCTGGCTCAATCACCCCTGCAGGTGGGCTTCCTGCCCTCATGAAGGTGGCGGAAGGTTCGATTTCAGCTAGCGCAGCGTACTTGAAGAAAAGCGCATCGTTGAAATGATAATGCGGTCCGATCTCATATTGATCATCGTCATCCTCAGTGATCTCGTCCATTACTGCAGCCACCAGTGCGTGAACAACGCGCTCCAGTCCCTCATCATCAGCCATGAAGACTGCAGGCAGTACACCCTTTGCGCCTTCGCCATAAACCCGTCTGGTGAACTCACCGACGCCTGGGACGAGCCCAACTGCTTCAATTGATGGCAAATGGCGGATCAAGGTTCCATGATAGAGCATATTGCAGCGTTGCCTCCGTATTCTCGCAACACGTTAGCAGATACCGACGAAACCAAGAATGCCCCGATTTCCTCATGAAGTTTCGCCGCTATTGACCTCTGATCCGTCAGTTTAAAGTGCTGATTTATTTATCGCTACCATCTCACGCAGCATTTCAGTGTGCGGCCGGGCCTCACGGTCTCGCAACCTTATGTTCTCATTGATTAGGCGTTCGCATACTGCGATTTGGCGGGAAGCTACTTCAGCAGGCGACGGGACGTTGTAAACGTCTGGCAGCAGACCCTCATCCCTCAGCGCAATCATGAAATAGGTAAAAAATACGATGGGAAGGTCAACTTGCATGGTTCTTGCAGATTTATTCACGAGGTCAGAAAACGAGAAACCAAAATCTCCATTACTGTCGCCAAACTCGCAATCTGTTTCGACCAACAGTTCGAGAAGCCTCCCGTCCATGAGATCATCCGCCTCGGCCTTCGCGAATGCGTCGGAGATCGCGGGGTCTAAGAAACGGCCGTCTTTCAGCACTAATGGAGCGTCATCAGACCAATCGCAGTTGGCCGACATCCGAGCCTTGAACTCTTTCATTGCTACGTCTTGCCGGTCCGGTGGGAGCAAATGCTGCCCAGGGACGTACCGACAGGTGTTGGGGCGGCGCTCGTAAATTCCGCATGTACCTTCGCTGGTCAGGACAGTGCATCTCCTCTTATGCGGATAGCCCAGCGCAGTTCCCGACAAGGTCGTCAGCACTTCCGGGTCACCATGAAATGAATCATAAGCGAAGTGTCGCAAACTCCCGAGTTCGAGTGAGCGATTTGCGATCATCTGAGTAAGCTCGTGACTTTCACGATCCCTAATGAACGGAGTCTTGACCGGCTGAGTCATCAGATTTGCTTGGAGGACGAAGTCGTCGAGATGCTCATACATCTCTCGGATCGACATCTGAGGAGGGCCATCGCAGCACTTGCCACATGCCTTGCACGCAAAACGGAAATCCCTCTCGCCCATTCACTGCTCCAATTAACGCCCGATTCCGAGGGACGCTACGCGGATTATCGACAGGCTGTCAACACTAGTGCATTTCGAAGCGAGAATAGTGCATTTCGAAGCGTAAATCAGGAATTTCGATCCGAATTCTTGATTTTCGATCAGCCCGCCGCTTCCGTCGATATCTGCCGGGTGCCTACGAATGAGCGTCGCAACCGCGTGCCGCCCAGCGCTTTTAGGTCCCCAGCCTCCGATATAGGTAAAGCATCAATTATACTCCTTATCGTCTCAAAGGTCCGACGTTAGATGAAACTTCGGCTACCGAAATTCTCGCCCTTGATGTCCTCCGCCACCTCCTTGATGTCGACGAAGAGACCGGCCACGAATTCAGCACTCCCAGAAATCCCGATGTAGGAAGCGTAGTCAGGACGCTCATCCCTCTCGCGATCATGGAACACCCCACTGATGGGATCGCAGCTCGTTACGACAATGCCACTTTCACCAATCCAAGCCCATCCGTCCTCATGATCGTCCACTCGTGTTAAGCCGTACTTCGCCATCAAGCGAGACCACTCTGCCCCGGCGATACAAGTGACATCAAAGCCTGCCTCGAAATTTCTCATGATCAACTACCTTGGTTAGATCACACCATGGTGGCCTTTCCGAAATATCCCCGCAAGCGATCAAGATGCGTTGCATCTTGCAGGCACATTCCATCACTTTGCTCATGTCGATAGGAATAGAAGCGCCAGATGTCATGACCAGCGAAGACGAAAGACGACCAGAGAAGTCCAGCCTCTATGAACAGGGCTTCGAGTTCGTCAAATACCGCGACCTTCCCACCCCGTATCAAATGGCGATGGCTTGGTACATGGCAGTCAATGGCGAAGCCTGGGATGACATCATCGATCATGATGAGATCGGCATGCCCGATGACGTTGAAAACAGCGATGATCCGAGATGGCACGCGTGTTATAAAGCGGCGCTTGAGAACCTACTACCGAAGTTCGTGAAGAAATACGGGAAAGTCGAGTTCGGTGTCGCCACCTGGGACACCGAGTCCTTGATCGCATCCATCGCTGGTGACGACACCTTCAAGGAAGATGGGGTAGACATCGACGGAACTCGCTCCTGGTTTAAAACGCCAATGCAGAACTACTTTACCACCAGCTACCCTGAAAAAGACAGGTGGCCCGTTATCATGTCAGGTTTCGAAGACGAAACCTTCCAGGACGGTTGGCACCGCTTCCACATTTACGTTGCGAACGGACACTCTGATATTCCGGTGATCTTCTTTCCGGAAGAATGGCACCGTGATTTAAAGGCCGAGATGGAAGCTGCTCGCCCGAAAATCTGATCAGGTTAAGCTTCAAAGATAGATCACGCTGGTCTGATCAGCTTCACTTTCCCTGTCATAGTCACCAAGATCGCCGTCGTCTGGCCCAACCCGTGTCAGGGCGGCTCCTTGCAGCCACACCATCATTATCCCGTGCTCAAGGTCCCAGTCGCAATCTCCTGCGGCTACCACGTACCAGAGCCCGTTTACTCCCTGCCGAACATCGAGGAAGTCCAGCGAGACGTGCGCCCATATCGTCTCGTCGTCCGTAAGAACCCCCATCTCCTCGTCGAGCCAATCGGCAAAATCGCCGACGCCCCTGAAGTCCTGATAATACTGGTAGACCAATGACGGCTCCGACAGGCGTTGCTCGTTCGTCAAACTAAGGAAGGCCGCGAGGGCTTCCTGGGCTTCATTAGGCAATGAAGCCTGATCCTCATCAAGTTCTAAGGACTGTCCATCGAAATACTGGACCTGAATTTTCTGACCTGACATTCCCACACCCATCTGCTTGTGCCGATCTATGGTGGGGAGGGGAGATCGCCAGACACAAGTGGCCATCAACGTCTCTTCATCTTCGAACCGAGTTCGTTTACAAGAATTCCCACAACAAAGAATTCCTTGCGGCATGGCCGTGCGTCACCTACATGAGGCTCATCTAGCATTTAATCCTCTAGGCATTTTCTTGCCTGAACCCGGAGAAACGAGATGATCGACAACGCAGCCCGCCTGACAATCGGCAAGGTAAAGCAGTATGGCGTAATCGGCCTGTATGACGGCAAGAAGACTGACATGCAGATCGCCACAGAAGCTACTCACGCAATCAGCCAGATGGATCGACGGCTGCTTGACGTTGAAACCCTGATGCTTTCCACGCTCAAAAGCGACGACTCGTGGGAATCCATCACCTACGAAGTTCGCGCACACGAGGGCATGGCGATGGGACACCTCGTTCGAGTCATCAAATACAAGGATTTTGGACACGGAACTCGTGAAGACCAGATCACCTATGGACCCCTGGTACCGGTATCGAAAGCCGCAGCGCTTCTCGCCGTTCTCAATTCATAAAGCGGACCAGCCTAAAAAGCCCCATTGTCGACTGGCCACTCGAATAGGTTTGACGAGCTGAGATATCAAATGGTGAATGTGGAATATCAAGTCGAGATAGGCGTTGAGGGTACCCGCGAGATGAGGGCGCTCGCCAACGAGCTTGGCCACCCTTCAGCCTTTACTGCAGCCAGAGACGAGGTGGTCCGGTTCGTCTGCTGCTGCGAGAGCCTCTTGGACGGCTTAGGCGTAGAGGACCTCACCGCCACCAGCCTGGAAACAAGGCACGGCTTCCAACTTTCAATATCAGCCGTAGTGAAAGAACCTGAACTTCTCTCGCAGGCGGCGATCAAGCGCTATATCGACACATGGCCAGCGACACGCGCTCCCGACCCTTGGCAGCCGAAATGCACAGCTGAAGCCCTTTTCACGTTGGTCACAAACCTCACCCCCGCGATAGAGTCCGATCACAGTGAATGTTTTTGGGTTGGCATACCAAAGTTCACGGCTGACGACTTTCCATTGCCCACATCAAAGACGTAGCGACCCCGACAACCATCGAGTGTTGATAATGCGAGTTATCGTCGATTGCGGCTATTCCCTTTTGTTCTAGGTCTCGGCATGCCGCTATGGGGTGTCTGGACGGCAAACTTTCACGCCAGCAAGATCGTCGACTAAGTTTGTCGGTCTCCGCACTTCCGCGTACTGTATACCCAACGGATTTGAGTGAAACACATGGTCAGTATAAAAATTAGACCCAGTAAGAAGATGCTCAAGACGGCGAAGCGCCCTGAGCCCAAGCTGCCGGAGACCGATTTTTCGAAACCATGGGCAATATGGCTCGATGACGAACGACCGATCCCAGAAAGATCGGGCATGCAGTATGTTCCGGCAGCCAATCCTCGCGAATTCATCAACCTAATCGGAGACCACGGCATTCCCTCGTTCATTTCCTTCGACTGGCACCTGGGGGCTGACTGGGACAATGGCGAAGCTGTTATCAAATGGCTGATAGAGAGCGACCAGTCAGGCGAACACGTGTTCCCAGAGGATTTCCTGTTCGACGTACATTCCTCGGACCACACTAAAAACCGAGCGATGAACGCGCTCCTGTCGGATTACCTTGTCTCAAAAGGCACGATGAAATACTTCTGTCCGCGAACGACAAAACCATTTTGACGTCACTGCCGAAATCCTTCGGGTTTCTTTCGCTCTAAATGTCGGTTAGACTGTTCTTTAACCCGTCGGCCAGCGCCTCAACCGTCTGACTTGCAGCACGAACTGCTAGGAGGTTGTAAAGGCCCGTGCACCATAACCAGTAACGGCTGCGCGACGCGAGTTCGAGGACGGCATGCGCCCATCAAGGGAGAACGCATAAGGAGATGCCCCGCAAAGAGAGAGTCTATGGCTCTCTCTTTTTCCTTTGTAGCGCATCTATGGGCCGGTGATGAGCGGATAAGGCGCGTTATCGTCGCCATTTGCAGGGCCCGACGTCGCTAACGGAAGTCCCGGGATCGAACCTCAAGCAATTCCAAGTCGTTCCCGGCTGTGGGCTTGGTTGCCTCAGCCGCACCCCGACTGCCGATGGAGGATAGCTGCGCGCTCATGTCGAAAACCTGCTGCACTACCAGGTGAACTACCTCACCCTCCCGCTGCACCTTGGCATTGATCCGAAGGAGGCTGGCTCCCAAGATCGTTCGGCGATGCTTCTCGTAAAGAGACGGCCATATGACCAGGTTGGCGATCCCTGTTTCATCTTCGATGGTAACAAAAAGAACTCCTTTGGCGGTGCCAGGCTTTTGTCGCATGAGCACGACTCCCGCCGTCTGAATCCAGCTACCATCCCTTGCTTCGGTTGCGTCGCGGCATGTGTGAACATTTAGCCTGGTAAGATCATTCCGCAGGAAGCTTACCGGATGTTCGCGAAGCGTGAGGCCTGTGTGCGAGTAGTCCTTCACGACTTCCCCACCGGCCGTCAGCGGTTTTAGTTCGACCTCAGGCTCAAGAACCTCAGCGACAACTTGTTTCTCGCGTTCTGCGGCGGCGGCAAAGAGAGGAAGAGGTTCATCGTGCAGCCCCTTTAAAGCCCAAAGAGCTTCGCGCCGAGCCAGCCGCATGGAGGCGAGATAACCGTCAGCTTCCGCAATCTTTTCCAACGAAGCAGCAGGCACCCCAGCGCGCCGCCATAAATCGTCGATTGTCGCGAAGGGCTGGTCGGCGCGAGCATTGACGATAGCCGCCCCGTCGATGTTAGCCAGTCCTTTGACCATGCGAAGGCCTAGCCTCACCGCAAATCGACCTTCTTCGTGGCTCGGCTCAAGCGTGCTGTTCCAGCGACTGCGATTAATACAAATCGGCCTGATTTCAACGCCATGGTCCTGTGCGTCTCGAACGATCTGCGCAGGAGCGTAGAAGCCCATGGGTTGCGCATTGAGCAAGGAGGTGCAGAACACGTCCGGGTGATGGCACTTCATCCATGACGAAGCATAGGCGATCAAGGCAAAAGATGCTGCATGGCTCTCAGGAAAGCCGTACGAACCGAAGCCTTCCAGTTGCTTGAATGTGCGCTCAGCGAAGTCGCGGTCATAGCCGTTGTCAACCATGCCGCTCACCAGTTTCTCCCGGAAATGGCTGACGCCCCCGGTGAATTTGAATGTCGCCATTGCGCGCCGTAGCTGATCAGCTTCGCCAGGTGTGAAGCCCGCACATTCGATGGCGATGCGCATAGCCTGTTCCTGGAAAAGCGGTACACCCAACGTCTTCCCGAGCACCTTCTCAAGTTCCGGCTTCGGAAATGTCACCGGCTCCTTGTTTTCGCGACGTCGAAGATAAGGATGCACCATGTCGCCCTGGATGGGGCCTGGACGAACGATAGCGACTTCGATGACCAGGTCGTAAAAGGTCCGTGGCTTGATGCGGGGAAGCATCGCCATCTGTGCCCGGCTTTCGATCTGGAAGACGCCAAGCGTGTCGGCACGTTGGATCATTGCATAGGTCCGTCCGTCCTGTGGGGGAATGTCGGCCAGCCCCATCCTGCGGCCCTTGTGTTGAGCCAGGAGATCAAATGCGCCTTTCATGCAAGACAGCATTCCAAGCGCGAGGCAGTCGACCTTCATGAACTTCAAGGCATCGATATCGTCCTTGTCCCATTCGATGACCTGACGATTGTCCATGGCTGCAGGCTCAATCGGTACCAGGTCGTCGAGCCGATCATTTGTCAGCACGAAACCGCCTGGGTGCTGCGAAAGATGCCTGGGCGCTCCAATCAATTGCGACGCTAATTCGATAGCGAGACGTAATCTTCTGTCAGAAAGGTTGAGGTTGACCTCTTGAGCGTGCTTCGCTTCAACGGGGTCGTTGGACCACGTGCGAACCTGTGCCGATAACATTGAGATGACATCCTCGGGCAAGCCAAGCGCTTTGCCAACGTCGCGTATCGCACCCTTCGCACGGTAGCGGCTAACAACAGATGTCAGCGCGGCTCTGTCGCGGCCGTAGGTGTTGAAAACCCACTGCATCACGATCTCGCGGCGATTATGTTCGAAGTCGACGTCGATATCAGGTGGCTCCCGGCGCTCTTCGGAAATGAAGCGCTCGAACAACAGGTCGTTGGTTTCCGGATCGATGGATGTGATCCCGAGGACATAGCACACGCTGGAATTGGCTGCTGACCCACGCCCCTGGCACAGGATGTCCTGAGACCTTGCGAAGCGGACAATCGAATTCACGGTGAGGAAGTATGGTGCGTATTCGAGCTTCTCGATGAGCTTCAGTTCATGCCGCAGGATTTTCTCAACCTTCTCGGGAACGCCCTCCGGATAACGTTCCGCCGCACCCTCCCAAGTGAACTTTTCAAGCGCCGCCTGCGGCGTCAGGCCCGAAATCCCGGCTTCTCGTGGATACTGATACTTGAGCTGATCGAGATCGAACTTGCACCGACGCACGATCTCCAGACCACGGTCCAGGGCTTCAGGGTAGCGCGAGAACAGACGCTCCATTTCCTCTGGCGGCTTCAGATAACGGTCGGCATACCTCTCTCTACGAAAGCCGATGTCATCGATAACCGTGTTGTGCCGGATGCAGGATAATACGTCACATAAGCTTCTACGCGTATGCTCATGAAAAAGAACGTCATTTGTCACCACCAACTTAACGACATACCGCTGCATGAGGTTGACCAGTTCATATAGCCGCATCTGGTCATTTGGCCGCCGTCGCAGCGTCAACGCCCCGTAAGCCCGGTCTCCAAACACAGTGGCCAGACGACGAAGATGAAGTGCAGTCTGGTCGTCGGCCAAGTCAGGAACCAAGACACCGATCATGCCTTCCTGGTACGCAACGACATCATCCCATTCCAGGTGACATTTACCCTTTCCAGCTCGCTTCTTCCCCAAGGAGAGAAGACGACAAAGACGGGAATAGGCAGCTATGTCTGTTGGGTAAACGAGAAGCGACATGCCATCGATCAAATCAAGACGGCAACCGACGACGAGAGGAACACCGGTGGCTTTAGATGCCTCATGCGCCCGCACGATTCCCGCCAAGGAGTTTCGGTCCACAATGCCAAGTGCTTCGATTCCTAGCTCCTTCGCCTGAAGAAACAGCTCATCACACGATGAAGCGCCCCGCAGAAAGCTGAAATGCGACGTGACCTGAAGTTCCGCGTATCGACCCTTGGTGCTCATGCGAATATTCCATGGAGGAACCACTTGTGGCTTCCCGTCTCCAGATGTTCACCGTCACCCGCTCGATAAATCCAGAACCGCTCGCCACTTTCGTTCTCGACCTGAAAGTAGTCACGCACAGCCGTCAGTTCAGCGTCGCGTCGCCACCACTCTCCGAACACGCGCTCGGGTCCATCTGCACGTTTGACCCGGTGCCGGACGCCCTTCCATGTGAAGCTCGCGGGCGGACTGTCAGGAAGCATCGCAATCGCTTCGATTGGCTGCGGGTCTTCAAACAGCCGGGCCGGGCGCGGCCAGTCGTTACGCCATGAATCGTTGATGGGCTCCTCAAGGGGAGGAGCGCGCATGAATGAGCGCTCCGGAACATCACTGGCCACCGGTTTAACAGCAAAGATACGCGAACGGCCGACGCGGTTTGCCAGGGTGTCCACGAGGTCGGAGACGTCTGCAATACTTTCTTCGATAAGACTGGAATGCGACTGCCTGATCTCCAACGGCTCAACGACGGTTGCTGCCAGGCTCATGATCTCGATGCCGAAGCCGGGCTCGATGGTTTCGATCTTGTCAGAAAGAAGCCTGTATAGCCGTTTTGCGTCCCGGTTCGGTTGCTGCAGCCCAATGCGCGCCGCACTGATGGTGTTATCGACTTTGTAGCATATGAGATCGATCCGCCGAGCGCCGAGACCGGTTTTCTGAAACTCAGCAACCAACTCATCGACGAGCCTCGCCAGGTACTTGGCAATCGTTTCTGGCGCTCCAATGGGCTCAGCGAAATTGCGACGAACCTCGATCATCTCCATGGGCCGGATAGGTTCAATCGGCTCCGCTAATCTTCCAAATGCCTGATCCAGCCGACGGCCGAGTTCAGGTCCGAACCGCAAGGTCAATGGAGCGCGAGGTTTGGAAGCAAGCTCACCGATGGTCTCGAAGCCCATGGTACGCAGACCGTCTACCGTTGTGAATGGCAGTCTCAGAGCCGTAATGGGGAGATCAATGAGCGCATCTGCAATCAATCCGGGAGGAACTACCACAGATGACTTCCCGCTAAAGCGTGCCATGGCGTGAGCAGCGCCCCAGGTGTCGGCAACCGCTGTCCGCGCTGCAAGGCCCGCATGTTTGAGCTTCTCCACAATGCCATTGGCCATTTCCGTTTCGCTGCCGTGAAGATGGTCGGCTCCAGTCGTGTCGAGAACGAGCCCGTCAGGCCCATCCACCGACACCACCGGCGTGTAGATGCCGAGTGCCCACAAGGCGAGCTTCTCCAGCGCAGCAAGGTCAGCTTGCATGCTTGCGTCAGCAATAACGACATCAGCGACCAGTGCCTGAGCTTTCGCCACAGGCATACCGACACGAAGCCCCACCTTGTATGCAGCAGGGTTCAAGGCGCTCACGACACGACGGTTTCCGGCATGATGTGCGAGGATGAGTGGGCGCTGACGGAGCGCCTCACCTTCACCCGAATGCTTTTGAAAACGGTCGGTCGACAGTGTTGGAAGGTACACGGACATAACCCTTCCCATCACAAGCCTCCACTTCGAAATCTGCGCATTCACCCGCTTTGACGCGGATCAGTTCAAGTTGCCATCGGGTTCGTCCAATGCCAGGAACGGGAAGTGGGTCCGAAGGTAAGGGTGAAACTCGCCAACGGGTTGTCGCCGCCGTAGGCTGACCAAAATCGACAGCCTCAGCCAACCGACGCCAGCGACGCACGGCTATACCTATTGTTTTGGTTCTTTCTGCCGCCAGATGGAGTCTCCGAGACTCTGTCATCGGAAGGCGAACCATTTCGCAGATGACCGCCCCAAGACCACCGTGGCGTAAGGCTTCTTCAAACACGGAAAGAACGTCGTTGTCGTTGTCTGGTTCAACGAAGATCATGCGGTCTGGCGTCAAACCTACCTGTGCAAGGGCAGGGTAGAAGATGTCCGATCTGCGGGAGCACCAGAGCACTTTTCCTTTGGTTCTGGCCGCGATGCCCGCCGCAAACAAGCCAGCCGTCGCAGCGTGAAGAGAGTCGGAGCCGCCACCGGCCACCTCATGCAGAGCGCCAAGCACCAGCCCGCCACCAGGAAGCTTGGAGTCAATGACGGGGTCGCCGAAGGGCAGAACATCTCTCACCCGCCGCGTGCCTTCGAGGTCGCGGATGGAGTTCCGCAACTGCTCGAAAACGTCATTGGGGTGAGGGACGACCATGATCTACGCTCTACAGGACTAAATTGTTCCTTATTTGTTCTCACAAGACATCCGAGTCAAACGGATTCTGAAGCGTCCACTAGGGCGTCATTGATTCAACAGGAAAAAATCGTGTGGGGGCAGCGGTTGCCGCATTTGGACTCATGGTTAGCGGGGCATCCACGGTTCTCGAAGGCAGAGAAGAAGGGGTTTCCGCAAGGCCGATAATGCGCGTTATCAGCCTGCAGCCGGAGAACACCCCTTCCTCGCCAGATCGGTCCCAGCGAGGAAGGCCGTGCAGAATGTTTCACGCCTTGAAACATCGTTACCAGAACTGCCCACCATGCCACTCGACGTGGTAAAGGTCCTGCCGTCGAATTACAACCTCCTCTTTATTGAATGAAGAGACGGCTGCCTGCTCCATAAACTCCCGAAGCAAATGAAAATGAGCCTCATCCTCTAGGGTCAAGGCCTCGTCAGTCTTGAGTAAGAGATAAACATCTGGAAATATCTCAGAATTAAGCGATAGTGCCCTAGTTTGGCGCGCCAGCACCTCCAGGTCGCCAAGCACCTCACGGGCGACAGCGTACATCAGAGCATCCACGGTGGCATCGCTCGTCTCATGCCTTGTTGATGCTAATGCTTCAATGTTTAGGCAATATCGTAAAACAGCCGGATCAGAATCCGCGTGAAGCTCACGGACGTAACTTACCATCCCTTGAGGCTCACTCACCGCAGGCCCTCTGACCGTGAGCATGGTCCGTTCACCGGATAAGGGAGCCGAAATCACACCTCCTCGGTCAATACACTCTTGCAGATCACGAAAAGCCGCAAAGATTGAGTCATGTTCTTCCTTCCGAACACGTTGCACCAGATACATCGCTTCACCAGGTGCACATTTTAAAACTTTATCGAGTTTCTCAACCTCACTTTCTCGCAAAAAACTATCGGGACGGACAATCAAAGACCGTCCTGTAAGAAAGGGCAAATCCCACAAGCCGGACGAGAGCCCTATTTGGTCCTGCATTGCCCGCTCTTCAGTTGTCTCCATAGAGAACTCCCAATCCATGGGAAGCTTCTGCAACAGAAGTGGCTCCGGCTCATTGACGGCCTTGCCGCCTCTGACAGCGAAGCAGCGATCCAGCTGAGACGCAAATAAACTCAGCCAGATGTAGTATTCTATTTCGAATGCCTTTCGCTTCGGGTCTCTGGCCAAGATCACCCTCTTGAAAGCGCGGTCACCTGTGCCCCAGTCCTTGAGCGCCAATTTTTCCTCTTGGATAACTACAAGGTCGCACATTGATCTTCCGAAGATAAAAAATGGCACCGATTCAAATTCAAACATTCTCCTTCGAACCGGCTCGGTCATTGCCGCCTCGAACTCAGAAACCTTTTTCCCGAAGTATTCCTCAAGACCTTCAGAATGCTTCCGGGTGCCGTAGGGAACCAGGGCTCCGGACACCAGTTCTAACAACTGAATTTGACCATCTCCGGGAGAAACACGAAGGACCGGCCTTGGGTCAAACGCGAACCCGCCATTCTGCAATCCCTTAAGCATTTCCAAAGCGGACGCAGTCGCACCGTCACAATACAAGGCACCTATTTTTGGCAATCGGTTTTCGTTCTCACGCGCATCTTTGAATGAGATCGAGGTGAAACGGCAGGGGAGGGGAGGGAACTCATCTTGATCATAATCATCGTTCTCTAACCCCTCTAATTCGTAGAACAAGCCGAGCGCCCAGGATGGCTTGTCCCAATTGGAAAGCGCGGGTGAAATAACGACTTCAACGCCTTTCTGAGGCAGCGCGTTACGTCTCCAATAGCTGCTGTCTCTAAGATCAGACCTAATTGCAGCCTGACAAGAAAACTCAGGCCAATTTTCCCCTTCGAATTCAGCGAGTGGGACGTCGTAGTGACTTAACACGTCCACAACGTGTTTAGCTCCAGGCGTTAACGATTGCCGATAGCAGACATGCCCAATTGGGACAAACCGACGGCCTTGTTTGAATGCGACGACCAAGCAGACAACAGTGACGTCCGTTACGTGAAACAGGAGATCATCAACGTTCCAACCAAGGGCTCTCGCCTGTTTCTCGTTCGTGATGCGGCGGGCATACGGCCCTGCGGGATGCTCCCTTCCTGTCCAATCCACACCAAGCGGGCCCCACACCTGCGTCCAATTGTTGTTGAATATCGTTGGAATGCATTCATGTGAAACAGTTTCACTCGGTCGCGTCGTAAACGCCGCCGTAGTGACGATTGCTTCAGCCGTCGATTGATCCAACCCGGCTTCGATCAGAACGCGTGCGTATTGAGACTTTCGCGCCAACGCGACCATTTCTGGAACCTGATCGTCCCAAATGTCCTTTTCCGACCTGACCGCATTTGCGAGCGCGAGATTCCAGTTTTTGAACCCAAGCATACGAGCCACCAGCTCGCGACAAGTGGAGAGTTTAAGCTCAACGCCTTTGGAAGCAGACTTTTGCTTGAGAATTTTGGGCAGCCGTTGCAGTCTGCCCGCGTCCGAAACGCAGATTTCCATCACATCCTCATGTGTTGAAACCAGCCCGCTTGGTCCACAGAAGGTTGAGAGTGGGTTTATGCTGGTTAGGCGACTTAGATAGCCAAAATGGACGTTAAAGAACGGATGTGCTTGCGCCGAGCCGTTGCGGGCTTGCCGGGTCTCCGTGAACCCGTCAAACCAAAGGTTGTCATATACATTGCGATTTGAATAGCCCCACGCTCCAACTTTCCAAAAAAAGTTAAACCGCGAGACCATGATCACCTTTGATAAGGAGCGTTATCGCTTGCTTGCTCGTTTGAATATTGTCCTTCAACCTTCTAACTATCAGTTTACGAGGTAGCGGCCAGAGCCAAGGACATTCCCATGCGCAAATTCATTGTCGTTGAAAACGAAGAAGATAAAGCTCATTTCGTCGCGGCGGGGCTCGACAGCCTGGCAACCGTCTACGTGAGCGGAAGGAACAGCGCTCTGTCGCTTACGAGTTCGTTTGCGATGACAGATAAAACATACGCGGTCTACGTCATCGGCACCGCGTCCGAAGAGGACCGTTTCTTCAGTGATTGGCTAGTCGACGCGGAATATCTCGCCAGCCGGTCCATCAACGACAGCCAGGGAAGCATCCTCCCAGCAGCCCCATCTATTGAAGCCGCCTGCAGGAACGACGCATGGGTAAACCGCTTGAAGCAACGCCTCGACGGACACCGTAAATCCTGATGCTGGCACGATGAGAGGTGCTGGGCCTTATCGCACCTACGGGGAGAAACCTACTCTCATGACCCGCAAACCCGATCTCACGAAAGAGCAGGCCAAGGAAGTTCGGGAGCTATACGCTCAGAGCCGGGACAAAAACTCGCCTGCATACTGGAACACCAGGATGCTGGCGCATTCCTTCGACGTGTCTCAAGCCGTCATTAACGCGGTCATCAACAGAACAGGGGCTTACGCCGAAGATTGATCGGTCGACACCGTGAGGCAGCGAGAAACCACCTCAAAATCCCATTTCATCGCTCTCTCGTCGCAGTAGCTCCGCACCCCGCTCTACGAATTTGTTTCCGAGAGCATAGAGCCTGTGCTGGAGCACCGGGTTCTGTGTCCGGGCGGCAAGATGCGACGTTAGTGCGTCCATATGATCTGTCCATGCCGTGTCCACCGCTTCCCAGGAGTCCTCTGGACTCCCAGGACGATCTTTCAACAGAGTTTCGTCGAGTTCATCGCAAACTAGTTCAATTAAAGCGACAGGGACGACGCCATCTGTCGGCCCATCCAACTGCAGTCCTGGGGCAGCCAAAAGACGGAAATACATTCGAACTACGAAAACAGAATCATGCTCCGCAATATCTGAGGGCAGGGCGCGAAGAGCGCCGCTTAGAGAAATCGCCCGTTCAGCCATTCGTTTTGTGACTGCCGGAAATTTGTCGCTGGCCGATAGCATAGACAGCCAGGCCGGAAGCTCACAAGAGTTCAACGCCTGAAAACGGCACCCTTTGACGAATTCCCCGTGGGGAGAAGCTACCCTGTCGAGCAAGATGCCAGCCGCGACCTCCACAGAGGCAGAGGCGCGCTTTCCTAATTCGCGCAGCCATTCTGCCATGTCTAACTTTCCATCGACACGGTCATAGAAAAGCTCAAGCATGGCGCATTCGTCAGGTGTCATTACGCTTGGCTCCTCGAAACCGGCCCACAAGGAACCCAGACTGCATCATATCCACTCCTATATAAGGGCCAGACGAGGCATGCGACGAATTTTCTTTGAACAAGGAAGAACATCGAGCGGCTCCAGTTCTAGCCGTCCAACCCACGCGTTGTCGGTTGCACCTCAGAAGCATCATGTTAACAAGATTGCATAGAGGATATGAACCATGCAGCTTAAAAGAAACAAGGGGTTCGCCCTGATCGTCGTCAACGGCGGCGCGGAGATCGCCCCATACCGTTACGATGGTAGCGACGAGTGGATGGTGAAGACGGCCCGTACGCCGATTTTCCTTCGCGATTACGATGATGACCTCGATGTTCACTTCGAAGGGAACTCAGAAGGAGGGATCGCCGACGTCATCCACGTCATCGCCATTGCCGACAGCCAGGCGGCACTTCGCGATCCGAAAACCATATCTGTACCGGAGAAAGGCGTGCTGACGGCTGCTTCATCCGCGATTCAGGCCGAAATCGCCAATTCTCGGCTCTCGCCGACGATGAAAGCCCACTGCAGAGGACTTTTTGATGAGCACCATATCGCGTCGACAACCTACCGAGCATCTTCTCAATCCGGCGACTTCACGCAAGGTGCAGTCAACAGCTTGAATACCCTGACAACGCGCGAGCGCCTTATGCTGCAGGGCATGCACGACACGATCTCATCGGCCTTGAGTGGCGGCAGTTACAGTTTTTGATAAGTCGAAGCGAGCCTGGGCTTGGATGACTTCCCGGGCTGCAAATCCCTGCCAACGGCCTGACCTCCTGAATTCCGGTTCCGATTATTCCAGCGCGGCAACGAACCTGATGCCGCGAACCCATTTCCTAACCTGACATCAACCACTTTCTGTTACAGTCGGCGAATGGCAAAGCGAGCACGACCAAGCAGACCGAAGCCACTCCTGCACGAAGACGGCGGACCCATAAAGTCGCGGCCGGTCAGAAAGAGGAACCCGGCTCAACCGGCTCTCCCATTCGATCCGATGCCAACCCGGGTCGAGCCAGCGCTGGCACAGCTACGAAAGGTGCCGCCCTCAGGCTCCGACTGGTCCTGGGAGATTAAATGGGACGGATATCGCGTACATGTTCACATAGAGCCTTCGGGCGTCCGCGTACTGACCAAGGGAGGCTACAACTGGTCGCATCGATTTCCCTTGATCACAGAAGCTGCCAAAGCCCTTGGCCCGGCCACCATGATCCTGGACGGTGAAGCCGTTGTCCTGGACGAGCATGGCAGGTCCGATTTCACCGCGCTTCAGAAGTCCCTCGGGGCCGAAGGGCGGAGAAGCGGCTCCAAAGCCTCACCGGCTATCATGATGGCTTTCGACATCCTTTACCTGGACGGACATGACCTGAGAAAGGTGGAATACAGGACACGCCGCCACCTCCTCGAAGATATCCTCTTGAACGCAGAAGGGGCCATCCGCCTCTCCGAGAGCATTGACGCCGATCCAGTGACCTTGTTAGAGCACGCCCGCCAGTTCGAGCTGGAAGGCATCGTCGGCAAGCATCGAGACAAACCCTACAGATCAGGCCGGATGGGTGACTGGGTCAAATGCAAGTGCGTCCAGAGCGAGGCCTTCCTGATCGTAGGCTACGAGCCGTCGACATCGTCAAGGGAAGGGTTCGCTTCATTGCTGCTGGCGGCCTACAACGGGACCGACTTACAATACGTCGGATCAGTCGGCACCGGCTTCACGGAGCGTGCTGCGCTCAATCTCCGCAAACTGATGGACAAACTGACCTGGAAGCGTAAAGCACCTCCAGTGACCTACTCCGGCCGCCGCAGAGTGACCTGGCTTCAACCAACGCTCATCGCCGAAGTCGAGTATCTAGCGTGGACCTCAGACGGGAAATTGAGGCATTCGGCTTACAAGGGTCTGCGTGAGCCTCAGGACAACGCGGACGTCTACCGTGTCGCACCGAATGGAAATGAAAATCTGGAAACGTAATTCCGAGCTAGCGACGCGGCTTCCAGCCAGGGAACATTTCCTTCATCGCGGCTGTCACCCGAGCTTCCTTTTCCACCTCCCGACGGTCCTTAGGTGGTTCAACGAGAGTGTCCCGTTCGATCATCTGAACGGGAAGGGGTCCCAGGCGCTCTTTCCCGACTGCAGCCAGACGTTCTCGTTCAATCTCAGCCCACCTGCGAGTAGATGGCGGCGCAACAGTTTCCCTTTGCTGAGCGAGCGAACGACGGATTTCGGACTCTGTTCGCTTTACCATCTAGCACCATCTCTCGTCGTTCACTTCAGCCATACATAGTTCACCAGGCAGCGAACTCCAAGATTACCATGCGATACCGCCGACCATTCGCGCTCACAGTCATAAGCCGCATCACAGACCTGGCGACAAGATGTTAGCCGGACTATTCGCAGGGCGAACCATCCGGGTCCATGAGCCATCCCGTTTTGCCTCAAACATCGCAGTACAAGGGGACTCGTAATCCCAATTCTCAATGAACCCATACCGCTCATAAAAGTCGACAAGTTCTTTGTGGCTTGGACAGTTATTGTCATCCATCGGCGTCGCGTTCAAAACCATTCGAACATTAAGCTTATCCGCTTGTTCCACCAACTTGGAAAGCATCTTAGTCGCGATCCCCGACCGGCGAATTAGTGGCGAGACCTGCAGGTAGGTGACGAATATTCCGTCGTCACCGTCAACCATCATTTTCAACACCAACCCATCACACTCCTCCGCCACCCGGTTCATTTCGCGCTGAAAGCGGCGAGCAGGAGTAATTTCAGCCTCATTCGCTCTTCTTTCCAATCGAGACGACAAGGCAGTAGCGATCCAGTCGAACATTTCCCAAACACTACAAACGACTTAATAGGTGACGGATATTATCCAACCGGGAAAAGCACTCACCAACCGACGGCTGAGACACGATCAGACGTGGCCTGACACGCAGGAAATTGATCGATCTCGACCACGGATAAGAGCTGTTTTACAGCCTTCTTGGCGATACCACTGAATTCCTCAAGGTGATCGATCTTCTCTGCAGCGTCGGCCAAATCTCCCACGAGCGCCGCAATCTTCCGACCAAAACTAAGGTTGGCTATGTCACCAAGACTCTCGCGCGCCGTCAGCTCTACTTTGAGGACCGCCGCCACCTCTTTCACCAAATTCCGCAGTAAGTTGAAGTCAGCGCTGTCCCAGTTCATACCAAGAAATCTCGGAACCAGGCGTGCTAGCTGGAGTGACAGGCTTTTTAAGCGACGTTCTGCGGGTCCAGACATTTAATTTTCCTTCTGGCAACGAAGCACCATTAAATGATTTGCGATTTCGCCCTGTCAATCCAGGTTGATGACCCACGTCGATTTGGCAGCCGATAAGACACGTTATCGACCCTTCATCAGTTTTAGACAAGCCGTTTTGACGGCAAAAGAAATAAATGGATACAGGTCTGCGGGCCTCCGCCCTCAGTTTCAACACCATGGGCCACCTCGTCCGTTGCGTCCTCAGCAACTAAGCTAGACCGGACAAACAAGCAGGACCAACGATGAAGATTTCCTTCACGCCACGAGACGGCATCACACACGACTTCACCACTTTCGAAGAGATGGCCACGTGTGTCAGTGAAAAATTGCCGGTTCGTATCGTCATTGAGGACGATGGGCGAACACTCTCAGACGTTTCGCTTACTCACTGTCCGGAGGCCGAAGACTTTCTGGAAGCAGTGCTCTGGACCACCCCTGAAGGAAGTGCGCCCGATGACAAGTATACACAGGGTGACTGCGATGTCTTTGCAATTACCCTACAAAGACTTCTGCCAGACGGGCGGCTGATAGCGGTATATGATCCTGTCGACCCTTTTACCGGCCGGAAAATGCGCGGGGCTCCATATCTGATCCATGCTGGTTTACTACTGGACGACATGGTTCTGGACATTCGCGGAGCGAGAGAGAAGTTCGACTGGATCACAGCGCATCGTGAGAATGGAGATGCATCTGATCTTTGGGGCTGGCGAGAGGTCTCCATCACGGACCTGGAAAAGATGCAGAAGAGCAAGATAACTGAAGCCGAAATTACGGAAGCAATGCCTTATGCCCGGCTCGTCCACATCACCTGCAGCGTGACGGATAAAGAACTGGAACTCCCCGTCCCAACATTCTGAATATATCGCTTTCTAGACAATATTGCATTCCCCTTTGCGAAGCTTGCGGGGAATAACTCGTCAGTCGCCTGATCCTAGAGGTCTTTATATGGAAAATCAGTTATATCGCGTCACCCTCGACGACTCCGCAGTCAAACTCCGGGCCAGGCCAGCAGACATCGAGTTCGACGAAAGCCAACTTGCCGAAATAAACGAAAAGCTCCCAACGTCAGCAGGCACCGGCCTTCAGGTCGTTGCCTTCGAAAAGGTGGGCAGGCAGTCAGACTTCGACATGGATGATTCGCGAAAGTGGATGGCAAGCCTCCACGTAACGCTTATCGTTAGCGCCGACGAGGCTACTGCGAAGCAGTTAATGCCATACAACTTGGTGCCGCAACACCTCTCGTCGATCTCCGACCTCCTGGACAAAGCGACCTCGTCGATGCGCCCGAAACTAAAGTTTAGTGGCGAATGGATCGTGAATGAAATCGGCCTCGCCAATGATTTCGAGCCAGAGCCCGCCACTCCAAAGCTCTGAAGAAGCTACTTAGCAAGGCTTGATCTTCACGACAGCCTCGCTCATGATCATTGCAACACGGCCCCTGTCGACTCGATAAATTGTCGAGTTGCTCAGGGTTTTTTTATTGCTCCGCGCAGGGTCACATTCCCGGGCGCGGCCCTTACTCGTCGTCACCATAACAAGCCTCTTGATTGCTGGCCGCAACCGGGCTCTGCCTAGACTTGAGCGTTTCATCGTGGCGGATATCCATCAGCTGACTCCTTGACGACCAAGCACGGTCTAAACCGGCATGATTTCTTTCACTTCAGACTTCGGGATAATACAGCAGATTGACGGAAACTCCGTCCTGCCAATATGGCGGTCAGCGTAGGCTTGGGCACTAGCCTTACTTTTAAAGGGTTTGGCCTTCTCGATCTTCTCGATACCGTAGCCATGTATTCCTGAATACGGCTCTCCAGCGTACCGGTAGTTCCCGAGGTAGATTACAAATTCATCCATCTTCGCCAGAGTCCGCTCCACATCATTTTCTACGAGATGATTTAGACACAGAACCGAAGACCTTCAAGCTGGCAGATTAAGAACCTTCGAAAGACGACGTTCATACTCCACCTGCGTCGCCTCGACCGCTTCAGACAGCGTCTTGAATTCTTCTTCGATGAAACTTTCACAATGACCTGGCACCGACCAAATCACCATGAATTCCTTGCTGTAGCGCTCGATCCTCAGACTTCCGAACAGAGGACACCTCGCCCTATAGTGATCGCCGCCGAGATGCTCCCAAATCAGCGGCTTTATGATGCCTCCCCTGTCCGGAGAGGACATTTTCGAGTCGATGTCGTTGTCTACAATCATTCTGGCCACGCAGCGAAAAGACGGATCGACATGTATCGTATGGTCAAGTCTCGCTGCTTGCCAAGGAAATCATTGCACTGCCGATCACCGGCCCGGTGTGTATTCTTTGAAAACTGGGTCCAAACTCTGATCATCATCTTTCATCAGCACCGGCCGCGCCAGGGTAGTTTCACAACAAGGTTGACAGGAGGCCGCGTGGCAAAGCGCTTTGACCGATAGTGCTCTTTATCGGTCGGTTGTCACTCAGTCCAGCGGGATCACCCAGAAACGTCGTCGCCGCTTAGAAACGAAGTCGCTCGACGATTTGAGCCATCGTTTGATAGACAGGATTTAATGCAAAGTGCTCAGCCACATCGGAGAGCACCTCATTGTGACTCCTTTTTGGTTCGCTCTTCTCCGCCCAGGTCCGGCCGGGATGCAGGATGTCCCACGAAGATCGTTTATTAGCTCTAGTAGAGGCGCTATCTCCGTGCTTGCCGAAGCCCGACAAGCATCCGCCTTCGTTGTTCCACACCGGCTTAAAGAAATCGATCAGGACCTTCTCGACTGAAACTTGAGTGCCGTCTCCGAGCGGTAAATAGCGATATTCAAAGTGCTTCGGATAGAGCCCCACCTTTTCGATATTTCTCAGATGCTCCACAAGCCTCGTGTAGAGGCGAATGCCCTGCTCGATTGGCTTAACTGAAACGATGTCCGGGTCTGCTTTACCCACATAAATCGGCGTCTCCGAACCGGCGATAGGGGCGTAAGGCAGAAGTGGACCCGTGTAGTAGAGAGCATACACTCCGCTACCATAGAATGGCGTTAGATCGCTCAGAGGATGCCTTTCCTCCTGAATGAACCTAAGCGCCAAAACAACAGCCTGGAATTTCGGGTCGTTGGGATCGATGATCTGTTTCGGCTGGGCTACGAGATCGAGAACATTGGCAGCTTCGTCAAGTTGTTTCGCGTACTTTCGAATTTCACTCACGTATCGGGCCATTTGCTTAACGGTAAGTGTCGGGGACCGCATACTCGATGCCGTCACTCGAACGAGATTCACGATCTCTTCTAGCGTGTCCAAATCAGCGGGTGCTACAATAATTTTTGGCAAACGTGCAGGCCATCTCAACTCAGTGAGAAAATTCTCCTGCTGAAGCGCCGTCGGCGCAACGCTCAAATACCCAGCAAGCTGAAACCCAGGACGCGACGAAGTGACGGAAATCAAAGGGTGAGGGCGTCAGGCGTCGCCAAACAAGCGATAATAGGCTTTATCGCCTCATCACAATCGTTAACCACACCACGCCAAAACTATGTCAACACTTGATAGGCGAGTTCAGCCTTGGTAAAACAATCCAATATTCAACTGCTTGTGGATTATTGCCTGCATGGAAGAAATGGTCTCGATGCACCATCGACTACCAGCGGAACTCCGTCGGCGTTTGAAGGTCGCCGCCGCGCAGCGTGACCTTGCCATGACGGATATCATCAATCAAGCAATCGAGATGTGGCTCGACCAGGAATTCGAACGGATGGCCGATGACACGGTGGCTTCCGGAAGCATTCCGTCTGCAGTCTCGGCGCTGGTGAACGCAGAACCAGAGGCCACCCATTCCCTTGTTCGAAACCTGCCAAAGGATCGGATCATCCTGATCTCGACTGCGCTTGGTGCCGACCCTGACCCACGCCATAGCTTTGGCGGATTGACAAGCCAGCTAATCAACGCGGTCGAGGAGGAGAGGGCGCGCAAATCGCTGGCGTTTGCAAAGTGCTGAGACTGAGGATCAATTAGAGCCTGACATTCGAGCGCTTGTCCGATGCTCGACCGAGCCTTGTAATGGTCTCCTCGCCATTGCCCAGAAGCCCCGACCATGCATATCGAGCACGCTGAAGAATACATCGACCCACTGCAGCGGGCGCGGCGCGCGAACTGGCTGAAACCTATCACCTTTCCGTCGGCTCAATATAGCAGCGGGCTTACCGTATCTTGATGTCCATGCCGAGAACATAGGCATGGTACCTGATCAATCCCGCCTCGGAGCGATGGATTTCGGGATGAACGACATCGAGAGCGTGCTTGGCTAGTCACTTCTAAAAGGCATACCAAGGCGGACGGATGAGGCCACACTCACGCACTCACGGTAGTGGCAATGGAGCGCCGATAACAGACCTGGCGAACTTAGTTGACCTCAACGGCCGTTGCCAGCACGATGGAATATCATCCCTGGAAAATTCAAAATGACAGTCATCCCAAAGGAATCGTTTAGCGGCGCGACCCGCAGAGGCATCGAAGATATTCGCGCCGCAATCGAGCAGGCGAACAAAACGACGTCAGCGGCCATTAATGAGACCCTCGAAAACAACGACGAGACACTCGTTGAGATTTTCAATCGATCCGAACGCGCGTCGGAAATTGATTGGGTTAACTTCAAAAAGAGTAGAGAGCGGGTACGACAATCACTGAAGGAAGCCCCTCTATTTCTGGCCTGTGCATTCGCCCTCATCAGCGTCCTGGCCGCCGTTCTCCTACCTCTTGCAGAAGCTCTAAAAGAGCCCCCACAAGACATCCCACCCTTGAGCTTCATCATGGGGTTCATGGCTGTGATTATGGCCTATCCTTTTGCGTCTACGCTGCTAGAACTCTTGAAAGAGCGCCGATTGGGATACACCGGCTGGTTTAAGTCCCAGATGCGTTATCGGCTCAACTCCGCCTGGGCAATCAGCAAGGAAGCCATATACGCCGCGCGATTGAACAAAACCGATGAAGAGCTAATTGAGGTCGTCAGAGTGCCGTTCCATGAGGTTCAGGCTTGTACTTATGCCGATTACGACGGCCTTCAGGTCGCACACCTCTATACCAAAGGCGGCCAAATTTTCGTACTCGCCGAACCAGCTGGAAAAACCCTCACTGGGGCCGCGAACTTGGCGAACTACATCTGGTCCCTAACAAAGGGCGAGCCGGAAAAAGGCAGATAACAGCCCCTTATCGGCCGCCTTAAATGAAAGAAGACTTTCTGTGCGCAACAACCAGAAAACCTCTAAAGGACAAGAATCAGTTCGAGTTTCGGGATTTCCACTTCATAAACTTCACCTTTGAGTAGGCGGCTCCAAAAAACACGACAAGCTCAAACATGAACAACGAGGCGACCGGCGTCATGCTGTCGCTCGTTTTATACAGGCTGCATAGGTCATTTTTAATGAGCCCATACGTCATCAAAGGCAGCACCACGCCGAACAGCAACAAGATTAAACCAGTTCCAAGGTAGACAGTTTTAGTCGCTTTCTTCCCTTCGCCAAGCACCGGCTGACCATGAACCAGGGCAGCGTATACTGCCATGCCGGTTACAGCCAACGCCCCAATGCCAAATATTGAAAATCCAACGCCAGGGCCCATCCGCTCACACAACACCGGAAACAGCCAGCCCCACCCAGCCAAAGCCAATCCCACGACAGGCGGAATCGCACTCATGCCGTACAGAAAGCCTTCCAATCGAGTGAAGGACCTCATGAACCCAGAGTATCCTATACCAAGGACCGTCGCAGGGAAAACCGAGGAGAGGTATTTGTGCCGATCACCATCTCCCAGCCCCTGAAGTTCGAGCGCCGCCATTCCCGCCCATAGGGACAAGACAAGCAATCGCCACACACATGCCGAACGCGATCTCGCATACCCGCTCACGACTAATTCTTTCATGAAGGCTTTCCCAAAAAGAATATCGTCCTATGAGGCCGACATGGAAGCAAGGCGCTCCGGAAAGCCGATAAGGTCCGTTATCAGCTCAACGCGTCATCGCTGTTACCCGATTTCTACCATCTCACCAGTACGCTTGAGCCAAGCTTGAGGTTGTGTAACGATCTCCACAACAGGAGCCCTCAAATGCTTTACTACACCATATTCGGAATCGATGAAAACGGACTGGCCTATAGCTTTTCCAACGAAACCCAGGATTGGGCCCTCCGAGGAGCGCGAAGCAGTTCCCAGTGCTTCGGCCTGTGCGAAATGTCCTCCTACCAAGGCGAGCGCAGTAGAGTGGCTGTCCGATACGCATGGAATCCAATAGACGGCTATCAGTTCGACCCTTGCGGCGACATAGCGAAGGCTTACGATGATAGAAGTGCTACACAAATGCGGATTTAACCTATCGTCACGGGTGAACCCTTAAAAAGCTTCTCCGCGCGTGTAGCTGCGGCGCTACAGATCGGTGCATTGCCAAACAGCAAAATAGGCCCCCGCAGGCAAGCTTGTCGTATTCACGGTTCGTTGAGAGGATTGAGAAAAGCTCTTCAGCGAGAAGTCATTCATGAACGACCTCAAATTCGACCACTATTTCGGCGTGGCAATCACCCTGAACACCGACGGCCTCGCTATCTACAAACACGCGCTAACGTCTTCAGGGCTTTGTGTCGGCGCTCTTTTAAAGAGCGACGCAGATGGTTGGAAGGGGCTCGTGCAAGCTCCTTACCTAACGCGCACCGTCTCGGACGAATTCAAAACTCAGGAGCAAGCACAAACCTGGATCACATCTGAGATTGCCAAACAACACGCGGTCCAGGCAGCTGATCCAGACCTCGAACAATACCATTTCTTCAAAATTCGCAATGGATGCCGGGCGTCGGAGATCATCGAAATCCTTAAAGTGTTTGAGGAATTCGGCGCGAACGTTGGCTACCTTGCCGATGCCGACGAATACGAAGGCACCAGTGCCATGGTGTTTACCGCTCCCCGTATGGCTTTGCGCTTCATCCCCGATGCCATCAACCCCGAAATCGACAGTTGGGGTGTACGCGGGCGTTCCTACCTGTGCGACAAGCCGGAAGCTATCGAAGCGGCGATGGCTGCATTCCCACACGATGTCACAGCGGAACAAGACATCTATCTACCCCTCAGCAGTCTTTCCGACCTCCGAGCAACAAAGTCCTCGATTGCGGCACTTCATCAAAGCTTCCTGGATAGGGAAACCGAAAAGAAGACTCCGAAGCTATAGTCACTGCATCCCCGAGTGACGGTCGATAACACCCGTTATCAAGGCTTAATGAATCTTGATAACGCGAAAGACATGGACCGACCGGAACACGTCACCCTTTCGACCCCAAAAGGGCTCCGGTCTTTCGACGCTTAACCATTGCTGGCCCACATTCGGTCGTTGCCGCATACGCCGCCATAGATGACATTAGAGTCCTTACACTCTGGTATATCTATGGCTGAAATCATTCCCTTCAAAAAACACGTTCAAAATCATGAAACAGACGAATTCGGCGGCCTACCCGACAAGTGGAGGCTTCGCGAGTTCTCACACGCCAGCGCCGCGAAAGCCGACAAAGCCGTGATCGCACTTTTCTGCGACGTCGAGGACCTGCATGAATGCCGCTTATTTCACGTTATCAACCCGCTTGGAGAAATGGCTGCCTCTTTTGCTGTCTTGCCGTCCAGAAAATGGGTCGAGCGTACCGCCTTCAATAGCAAGATAAATGCAGGTGACACACTCCAGGCGCTGGCGGGATTGTACCGTTATAATGGCTGGCTAACGGAGTTCGAGTGGTCACGTGGATATATCTTCGGCGAAGATGGAAAATCCTACTCCGTGAATGCTCTTCCGGATGCAATCGAGGTTTACGGGAGCGTGTCCATCAAAGATAAAACCGGACTTTTCTTACCGCCGATGTTCTCCACAATGGGGAACTTGGAGATTTCCAACACCACGATAGCGAGAAGCCCTCGCTACATAAGATGCTTCGATCTCCGCGTTTCCGGCTCGTCCATGTACGAGATCGCAAGAAGGATCGCGGTTATAGGCACCTTGGAAGTAGCCGACAGTGCTATCAAGCGACTCTGCCACACCGCAATCATCAATAACGACCTGAAGCTCACTCGCCTCAAACGAAGGATTGCGATGCCGGAAGCCTGCACCATCGCTGGCAACCTGACGCTCGAAGATGTGAACCTGGACATTTTCGACCAAAACATCGTTATCGGCGAAATCAGAGAGCACTACAGCAACGGCAATTCCGCATACCTTGGCAAGGATTTCCTAGGTCAGCTGCTCGCGCCAGGAAGTGCGGTGAAGTTCCTCAATTTGATCGAACGCGACCGACACGGCTACCCAATCAACGTTCAGAACACAAACGGCACCTACGGAACGTTCGTTGGTCGGAATGATGATGGCAGCTACCTCTGCATTATTGGCTCTCAACAAGAGCCCAGGCAGTTCGTAGACGTCTGCCGACTGGATGTCATCGGCGTTCGGAAACCTCCGGCACTGCCCACCCTGTAACCCGCCGACCGAGCGCCTTACGAGACTGTTATCGTCGGTAGGCGTCCAGAAAGGACTTGACCTAATCACCAGCTAGATCGACTATGAAACTGGCTACCATATGGGTGTGGCCATGCCTTCCAACTTGCGCCACGGCGCATGCGACGCATGGTGTAATCGCCGGTAGTGTCTGCCCCCGCCATAGAGCGGGGGTTTCCATTTCTGATATCCGCCCATGTTTGTGAAGAGACGACTGATGACACATGAGACCGCCATAGAGGCCGCCTGCAGAGCCCTACACGAAGCCCAGGGGACCGGCGACGCCGACGCACCACTCCACAGCCCTTACCAAAACAGCTGGGAAGAGCCCGATACAGTTCGTTGGAAACAATGGATAGAAACCTGCGAAGAAGTCATTTCCGCATATTTGAAAGCGCGTAGCGCCATTCTCTGTGACGAGAAGCCTATCGCCTGGTCAAACCCCGAGCACATGTTTCTTGATGACCGGGTGAGCACGTTGACTGCTTCGAGATGGCGGCCGAATGAGAAAGATCACGTCGCGCTCTATGCCGCTATCCCTGACACCCAATTAAAATCTTAAGTTCCACGCCTAACAGGCGGCATAGAGATGCAACCGCAACCTACCGCGTTCCAGGGCCTGGCACTGACCCGATATCCTCAGCAGGTTCGACACCATTATCCGGAGCGAGCCAGTAGCCTTCGCGTTTGAAGACAGCTTCGTCGCCAGCCACGATGAGCCTTTGTATTTCCCGAACGCAATTGGCAACATCCCGACCGCACCCGTCGTATAGCCGTCCTTCGTATATTTTGAAGTTTTGAAACCCCTCGATTGTCGCAGTGAACCGCGCCAGTCGTGGTGTTGAATGATCTTCTGGATCATAGCTTTCTGTAATCGTGCATCCAGAAACCCAGCGCTTATTCCGACTGATAACTTTCCACATTTCATGCTCCGCCAGCTGACAACTGAATACCGCGAATATGCCGCCCGATGCTAGCAAAAGACAAAAGGCGGCTCGCGGGCCAGCGGGCCCAAAGTCTATTCACTCACCGCTCAAATTCAAAGGCACATAAGGTCGATAAGCACGATTATCGGCCGATAGCAGGCACAACGGCTTCCATTGTCCCGGGGAACTCCTAGATATCGAGGAGCGTCACGATCTCGCGCCGGTTCACCACAGGCTTCCACGGGTCGTCCGTGGGTGTCTCAACGGTTCCGAACGCGCGGGTGATCACTTCATTATCCAGCTGCACAGTAAGCGTGACTCGCTCCTCCGTTCCCGTCATAGCAGCAGGGTATTGATACCCCACGTGCTGCGGACTGCCGGAGATCGCGTGAAGACCCATCGTGAGGATTTTTGAATGCACGTCAGTGATCTTGCTGCCTACCAGGTTCATATCTGACCCTTCCAACTTCGAGAATTACACTTACGCCACGATTTCCAGTGTTTCAAAGCCTGGAAAGTGCCGGGCCAAAAGCTCAACAGCCGGTGCACAATAGAACGTCTTCCCAGCCTTTCCGAGGAGGACACCAACCAACTGACCGCCATCGGCCGCAACGATAGACGATCCACCGTCACCAACCTGAGCCACGGGCGCTCCTTCATCATGATCGGAAATTTCGAACGCTCCCATGTAATGCTGAATTTCATGGCCGGACTTCAACAAAAAGGGACCGTCTATCGACACGAGCATAGCAGCCGTGTGCCCCATAGCTTCAGTCTTGAAGAGACGACGATTGAACACCTTGATTGGATCGACAGTCTCCAGCCGAGGACGCTTACTCACCTCAATAGGCGCGTAGGAGAGGAATTTCACGACTGAAAATGCATCCTCAATTTCCATGTATCCATGCCTAAGCTTACCCGGCGGCTGCCTGATAATGTTGCCGACCAAAAGGCCGGTTCCTGCTTCCAGGACGTTTGCTTCCCCTTCGAAGGTGTGATTGGGCACAAACCCGTACCAGCTCCCTTCAATGAGAACTAAAGGACCAACCTTACTCAGCTTACCCTCAGAGTTTGCGAGTGACGCGCCGGGGAAAATCGCCATTTCTTTACCTTGTCAAAACCGGAGCCCGGCATAGGAGAAGCGGGCACTAAAATATTCGTCACGATAATATAGAAGGAATTCTCGGGGGCGCAATGGACCACGGCGGCTTTGTTGATAGTCGTGGTCGCGAGTGACCCAAATCACGCCTACCAGAAAACATTGATAAAAGCTATTATCGGCGCAGGACTACCCACCTATTCGAACGCCTCAGGCGACCTCAATTGATCTCGATCTTTTTAGGTTTCGACGGGAATGTTCTTTCGTTGATTTGGAACAGAACGACCTGCGCGGCCCTCTCGTCGAGCGGATTTCCATCATCATCGAGGGGGATGAGCTTTGTCCCACTGGGCGACGAGGACACTTTTATGAAATTGCCCAATTTAATTGCCACGGCCTCGCGCCTTTCCCTGGTTGCGCAACAGTTCATCGCATTTAGCTCGCGGCACCAAGGAACTCAAGCCTCTAGGGGCGGCATTACCGAGCGACTAGCACCCCCCTGATGCCGATAAAGGCAAGCCAGCTTCCACCTCTTGCAAGCGCAGCTAGCGCGCACTATCGCCGAATTGACACCGCAGATTAGCTCAGGCGATCATGGAATTGAAAGCAGGGTACCGAGATATGACATACGAACTTGCAGTCGAGATCGAGAACCGAGCATGGGAAGTCGCGCGGAAGCTAGGAATCGACATCGATGATCTCTTCATTGAAAAGCTTGCCGCCATGAAGGCCCTCTACGACAGCGGCCAGTGGCCAAACTGAACTCATTGGCGACACAAACCGCTTACCTCGGCTTTGTGCGGATTCCAATGTGATAGCGGAGAATTGGATGACAGCGGACGAATACAAAGCTGCACTTCAAAGCATCTTGTCGGCTCACGCTCCTGGGACTTTGGAACGTCTCAACGCCATAAAGCATTCCCTTCCGCAAAAAGCCCGACAGGTCAAGGTTGGAGTTCATCCAGGGCAAAGCGAAGAAGGTTTCTTCGATATTGCCGTTCACCTAGAGGGGCCAGACCTTTACGTGCTCAACAAGACGATAGCATCACATCGCTTCTTATTTGAGGTAAAGTGCGTCGACGGTCAAATGCAGCCCGACGTTCCCATGTTTGACCCGGATGAAGTCGCCTTCTCTGTAAACGACGTCATCGTAGACACCTGTATCGAGTGGGTTGAAAGTCTTTGGCAACAGCTCGGCGGCGTTGGCCTACCGGCCGTCATTTTTGGAGATGAAGGGTACGGAACTACAGACAGTAAACCGTTGCTTCCTTGACCGGGCCATCGCCCGATAAAGGTCATTATCACGCAACAATTTCGGCAGATATTTGCGCCACTCCAGAATGCCGGTCATGACGAAGCCCAGTCCAACCAGACCGTGTTGACACATCTACATTCTGCCTTCGTAATTGTGAGACCTCAATACCAGGGATCATCCATGACCAAGTGGGAACAGCTCAGCAAAGAAGGACTCATGGCAATTGCCGAGAGTGTGCGTGAAGGAAATGCATACGTACCGCCGTATCAGGGGAGATATTTCACTGCTCGCCCACAACAATTTGGTCCGCCGCCACACCGTGCCGAACCTTGGACTTTTGAGGGTAACATTCAAAACTTGCCTACAGACGATAAAATTGCAGAAGTTCTCGCTTTTGACCCCCGTGCTGCTGAGCTTATGGCCTTTTGGAGAGAGGTCATTGATCGGTCATTTCCTGGTTGGAGCGACGGTTCTGTTTTCAATGATTTCGAGAACGAGACCTCTGGCACGGACAGGGCCATGAGGCTACTTCAGGATGATCTAGAAAGACACGAACTCACACCAAGGAGAGATTATCTCAATTTCGAGATTTTCCTCAACCGGATGACTCCTGATCCTCGTGATCACAGATTGCATGCCATTGACGATGCCGAAACGATCAGAAGCTTGACCCACCTAAATGCCGGAGAAGCGGTCATTTTCTTAGGCGCGCATCGCCTAACTTATGATGGGCAGGACAAAGACGGATTGCCACGACTCTCAATGGCACTAAGTGAGTTTGGACAGAAGAAAAGAAGCAGAGAAAGCTCAAATCCATATTGGACCTGGCATTTCTTCCAAAAGTACATGCTGCGCAGGTCTGTAACGGTTTCAGGGGACAGCGATCTATTGTGGACACTGTGCGATATGGCCTCTCAGGGATTCCGCAAAGCATTCCTGAAGAACTGCGTCTCCAAAGGAGGCACATGGACGATTGACCTAGAAGGCGTCCGCTTTCTTCGCGACGCAGCGATGCGCGTAAGAAGCGTGGTCTACCCGCATAACCTAGCGATGAAAGCGATGGTTCAAGAACACCTTCCTTTCACTCATGAGCAACGTTTTTTTGTAGTCAACGGCCGCGTTGTCGCGTCAGTATGCTCAGATCGGAACTTCTCTACGCTGGATCAGATTCCAGGTAAAAGACTCGATCATCGGCTAGCGGCTCTGGCGACCCCAGAGATCGAACATGGCGCATTTGATCGAGGCGTTACAAGTCACGTCACAGACCGAAAGATGGCCGCACGTTTTGCCCGACTTGCGCGGAAGATTGCTAATGACGCACGCGGCCATGGCATTCTCGACTATGTCGTCGATATAGGCCTAACATCAAAGGGTCCAGCTGCAATCGAAGTGAACGAACTCGAATTGTCGGGACCCTACAGCCTCAACAGAGACTGGGTCGCGAAAGCGTATGCTCGAAGGCAAAGGTCGAAGCCAAGTAGTGACGTGGCCGCAGCTGCTTAGGCAATAGGGTTTGCGCGCGGAATGGGCTTTTGAACACAAGATAGCACACGTGAACCCGACTGTCAGATCGAGATCACCGGTGGCATCAGCACTCGCACGCGACGTTGCACGCTTCTCGCTGGCGCAAGCCAGGCATCGGCCGAGACGGTGGTCAAATGTGGGAGGACATCGCTGCCAAGTACGAATCCAAGCATTCCGGTGTCGATATTCAGCTGCAGTTCCTGGAAAACGAGACGTTCAAGGAACTGCCGATAAAGGCCATTATCGCGTAATCGGGCCGGGTAAATGTTGGCGATTGACCAGCACCACCCAACGCTTCAAGCTGTAGAAACCTGACCAAGTGCGCGCGATCTCAGATCGGCAACAAGGATAAAATGCCCATCACAATCAATATTTCGGAGAACCCTATTCTCAAACGTCTTTTCGACCAGGGTGTACGCGACGGTGCAGCGGACTTCTGCATTATCTACTCGGAGCGCCGTGGGTTCACCATCAGTCAGGAGGATCGCACGACTATAAAATCCTTTACTGAGGCTCAGTCGGACACCTTCGTGGACGTCCTTACTGACACGAAACAATTCGACATCGCCTTAGCAGCAGCTATTTCAATGTCATGATGCCCTAAACGACGAAATGGCGATAAGGGCCATTATCGCGCCCTGCTGCCTGAAATTGTTCCTTTCGACAAAAGGCGAAACCATTGTCCTAACACCAGGGAGCCGCCGCTGTGAAAGACGCTTTCTCACCCATTTACCAAGAGTATCTAGATGCCTTCCAAGTTGGCTACCACCAAATGGCCGAGCTACAAGTCGTCTGCCCATGCTGTCGCGAAGCAGTTTATCGAGCTGAACGCGAATATCCTACAGGTCCCACAGCGTATTTCTCACACTATGGAGCAGCAAAAGCCTTCAATGCGGAATGCGAACGTCGTGTGGCCTCTATTTCGTCGTCAGACAGAGAGCGGACAAACCAAGAATCCCGCAATCAGTCTATAGCGATCTTTCGAGCAGTTCTGAGAGATGCCGTCGCGCCCATAGCCGTCAAAGGAAGGCTTTTGGCGGAACAAGATCGATCTTGGGAACTAATAGAGTTTGGCCACCGCCTGTCGAGGTTAGTGCTAGCTGTGCTTCGTCAAAACGTTCTGTCTATTGGTCGTGATAAGATGCGCGATCTGACCTTCAGCAACGCCAAGCGTCTTCTCAAAATCCGAGGCATAGATGTTAAGTCAACCGCCAGACCCTCAATTCGCAGCAATATTGCCGCAGACCTTGTGATATCGATGCTTTCCGACCACTCTGACCGCACATCAACCTATCTATTGGCTCGAAGCATTTTTGACTGCTTCGATAAGAAGCCAGGGAAACCAGAAAAAGAATTCCTCGGATGGACTCGCGCGCTGCAGGTCGCACTCCATAATGATCCAATTGAACTGACCCCAGGTATGACATCGAAGGATGACATGGACGTCATAGTAATTCTTGATTGCATGCTGCGCGAACTTGAACGCCTACCGTACGAAAAGATGATCGTGAATGCGCGAAAGGGCCTAAGACCCCTACAGGGCGTTACAATCGACGATTATCTTCCAAAACAGGAAAATCCGGAGCTTCAATATGCCATCGGGAACATCGACAAGATGAAGGTTGCGAAGTTCGACGCAAGCCTTGAAGGTAAGACGACTAGATTCATTCCACCGGGTGAACGTCTCTTTGTCGATCCACCAATCGACGATGATGACTATGTAGCGAGCACTCCGAAAATCTAAGAGGGAGTCTCATCTAAGAAATAACCAGATTTCGACCTGAGCAGAGAGCCGACAGTGCGATACCTCGATATGACATATTATCGAGCCTTAGCGCGCCGCTCCGCTTAAAGCTCACAACAAGACTAGCCGGAATAATCACCTCTAAGAAAACGCTCTTCTTCAGTAGGCTGATCTTCAATTTCAAGCTCGGCCGGGATCGCAAAAAATGTCGCGTTTCTCCACGCAAATTCGCGACCATCAAGAGTGAGAATGCGGGTGGGACTCTCCCGCGAAGTGCGACTACTACGCGAGCCCTTCTCGACGAGGTACCCCACCGCGTCAAGGTGCGCATCATTATTGGCCCAGAAGGTCGTTCCTACCTCGAAGATCAAGTCGCCTAAGTTCGGATGCTTCATCCTCTGGTAGATATCATGCGTTTTGCCACTTGGCGAAATCATCGTCTCGTAGGTGTTAAAACCAAAAAATCGGACCACCTTGGCAAGATGGTTGAGGGAGCAGACCTGACCTTCTGCGGCAAATTCCTTCGCCCTCGAAACTAGCTCATCAGCTTTGCCTACTTCTCGCTCACCTGGAATTGCGTAGAAAAGAGAATTCCTCCATCGTTCCTCCCCACCGTCAAATCTCTGTATCAAAGCCTCGTCATTCTCTTGCTTTATCAAATATCCGACAGCATTGATGTGCTGATCATCAGCCGCCTTGTAAGCTGTGGTAACCTCAAAGACCAGATCACCGAATACCGGCGTTTCCATCCTTTTCGCAAAGCTTCGCAACTTAGGACCCCGGCTAAAACGAGCGACCTCGGAGACATTTGATCCAAACAAGCGGATTGCCTTCGCGGATTGTTGAAGGATTGAGAGTTCGACCATTGAAAACCACGAAACCTTGGAAAGACCAAACAATCATGGTGCCGAACACGACACCTGTCCAGATTTGGCTGGGAAACTGCGCGTGCCCACTGACGATAAGGCCTATTATCGCTTCATTGCCCATCCCAGAGCTTCAGCAGAGAGCGGCTTACACCGCATACTTACTCGCGCCTACGGCAAGAATTTGCAACAGGACAAGAATAGCGACTGTCGGCGTTCCGAAGACAAGCCATAGAACCCTATTAGTCAGCGTGTAAAAGGACGCCAGGCTACTCGCGATGAGACCGACGAGCAGCGACAGAATTGCTATTATCGCCCCAATCCCAAACGGGTTGAAAAACAAACCCGAACAGGTAGCCCCGATCATCTCATTTCCGCATCCATACCAACGATATGCGGATAAGAATGGAATAAGACATATTCCAAAACTTGCATAGAGACTGATTGCTGTGAACCATAGCATCATTCTCCTTCGACACACCTTCATTCGACCTCTCAGAACACGCCATTCCCAAATCGGAACGATCTCACAAACACCGAGAGGCTGCCAGAGCCGATAAAGACCATTATCGGGCCATTTATGCGGAGGATGATTCACATCTTCGACGACATCGAATCTTGCACGCAGTTCATTCACGGTGCTTTTAACAACAGGAGACAACACCGTGCACGAACGTCAACCAAGCGATTTCTTCAACCCGATCATTTACCGAAAGATTCAACAGCACCTAGCTGACATACGAGCTTCTCACATCAACAGCAACGAAAGCATTCTATACTTTCCGATCACCCAAGCTGAGATCGCGCCGGAGGCGGAGCCTCTCGAATTCGCCGTATCATTGGGCAGGGTACTGCAGAGCCTTCCAAAGGTTTTTCTTTATGATGACGGGTACGCCACACTTTCCTACTATCCTGGATTGGACAGGAGATCGACCCAGAGCCGATAATTACCGTTATCGCATAGTATCTCGCCACGTTCTCTAAACTCCGAAACCGATCTACCTCTCGGCAAGCTGTTGCCCTCCAAAGCGCCGACTGCGATCATTAACCTGCGGGAGGAAAAATATGCCGAACACCTTGATTAACGCCTTCAACAATCGACGCTGTGTCGAAAATGCGTATGCTTTTGACGACAACCGCCCCGAACGGACTATCGTAGCCGGTCAGAACATAAGTCTGACCGAGCCTGTTCAGAGTGTCCTTATCGAATGGTGGTCACGCCACCAGGTTCAAGAGATCGAGACCGCCATCTTTTCTTTGGACGCCAACGACAAGGCAATCGGTTTATTTCCAGTCGTACACAGCCAATCCGAGCCGTCACCACATTGCCCCTTGAAGATCGTTTCCTCGGCTGTTCAGAGGCACCCTGGGAAGTTTGAGACGCTGCTTCACGTTGATTTGGCCAGGGTTGCCTCAGCTGTAAAGACGCTCTCCATCGCGTCAACCGTCATACCGCGCCCGAATGCCACAAACTTTTCAAACGTGGAGAAACTGAGGGTTACAATAACAACAGCTAACGAACTGATTAGCTTTGAACCGCGTATTGAAAGAGCCTCGGAAAGCTCGCTGATCCTGATAAATCTCTACCGCAAGGAGCGCGAGTGGAAGGTGAGGGCGCTTGCACAAGGTTTTAAAGAGGGGATCGCTCCCCTAGCGCAATGGTACGGCATCCCAAACTTCAGCTACGACGAGACCTCGGACCCGCAGTCGAGCATATTTGAAGGAGTGCCGGATGAATACCGGCTAGACGTTACACCTTTCGCGGCCGATAAAGACGGCCCTGACGTGCACTACCAGCCATCTCGCGAAGGCGATGGAATTGCCGTCGATGCTTGGATCGAGTACGTAGACGCGTCCGGCAAGGCAAGTCGTCGGCTTATTTACATCAACAAGGTATTCCGGAATTCAAGTGGCGGCTGCGGAGTGAACGCTTTCTGTACACACCGCAATGCTTTCCGAACCTTCCTTCTAGACCGGGTCAAGTCCTTCGTCGACGCCGGGACCGGCGACGTTATCGGTGATGTCGAAACTTATCTTTTTGCAGCCGCCGCTCATTCCCCTAGGGCACAAACTGAGACAGCGCTAGAGAAACTCGCAGACCCAGTTATGGTATTGTCGTTTATCTCCCGTGCCGACGGCTCTTTCCAAAAGAAGGAAAAGGAAGCCATTGCTCGTTTCGTGGTGAATCAACATCCAGACGCGTCCCATAGCGTCGTGTTGAAGCTGCTTAACCCGTTCTCGCCTTCGCCTGCAGATTTCCGCCGGTCTCTAAATCTGGTGAAGAATAAAATCGTATTGCACCGCGACGTCCTGAGCGCAGTCGACGAACTTGAACGAACGTCAAAGAAGATAGACGCCGTTAAAGCCCAGGCAATTTCTACGGTTCGCACAGCACTCCTTTAATGACCAATTGGACGCGTGCCGCCTTACGCTCTTGGGCGCAAATTAATCAGACAGTTAAGAAAAGGTAGCTTTATGGACATTTACAACGAGATCGCTGACAACTGGGTGGGTCGGAAGTTCTCCTTTAAGAACGAACCTTGTCTCAGCCTGATTTACCAGGAGCTAGCGGCCTCTGCGGCCGAGAAGGCGCGCGCACGCCAACTATCCACAGGTTCAGGTGAAGCTGAAAAATTCGTTACGACTGTTCTTGGACAATCTTGGAATTACGTTAAAGGTGTTCTGGTTAAATTTCCTGGTCAAACAGAAGAAATTTGTTGGTCGCACAGAGAAAATCTCGTTCGCGAGGTGAATCTCAAAAAATACCTTAACGGAAAAGGCGACGTTGAAGTGGCTGTGGCAAACTACCTGTCATCCCCCATTCGCTCTTCCACCCTTGACCGAACTTTTATAGACCTCATAGTTGCGTTCGACTACAGCGACTATCGTGAAGCGCTATCACCTCAGCCCGGCGATTGGATGTTCGGATGGCTGGGATCAACTAGACCAAGGCCATTTCTCGTGTGGTTTGGGAACTTAGTATTCACATTGCTAGCAGCTATTATTCTGTCCATAGCTCCCATTCTCCTCGGGGTTGTTGGTCTTTCTACGGTAGCGGGTTGGCTCATCGGCATTATCTGGGTACTGGCATTTTGCTCTGTAGGACTCTCAACGCTCTACATGCCTGTGGCGATTTATAAAGCGTCAAAACTCAACGGGATGATAGCGCGAGCAACCCTTGCTGCAGAGGGTATTTACGCTAAGTTATATAGCAAAGGTCCAGTGAGCGCCCGCGAAATCTCTTTATTGGTGGACTCAGGGACTGAGAATCTCTTTATGTGGTGTCCAGCGTTAGCCTCACTTCTCGACGATGTTAATCGCCGAGAAGGAAGATTCTAAACATCGATCCAGGAAGAGCGCCGCAACGGCGATAATGTACGTTATCGAGTGGAGACCAGCCGATTCTCTCACATCAGACTATTGTTTTTAACGGGAATTCTGGCAGCATCCCAAACATGCACACGTGTGTAGTGGGAATACCGATGAAACCAATAAAGAACCTCGTTAGTCTTATCAAAAATTATTACCGCGATGGAGAGGCGAGATACCCGGCAGCGCGGCCCGCTGACGGCATCTATCCCATCGAGGTCTCCTTACGCGGGCACAGATTCGAGCTGAGTTGGTCAAAGAAAACTCAATTCTCTTTCACCGACCCTCACTCGCACTTATCATACTCAGGTCTGAGTGCTGATGGAGTTTTTATCATACTAAGGGACGCACAAAGAAAACTTCCACCCGAGACCTCTACATCCGCAGAACCAAAAACACCAGCTGAGCCAACTTCGAAAGACGCGGCCGGAAGAAACGGCAAGGCTAAGACCGCCTCATCCGCTAAGCGCACAACTGTTAAGAACAAATACGGCCCAAGGGCGACACGTTCAAACCAGCCGACCGCGAAACAGCTGGACTATGCGCGGGCAATTGCTGAAACACTCGGGGTACCCCTGACTTGGGATGGGATTAAACCGACGAAAGCCATGGTCGCACTCTTTATCACTTACTACAAAGACCGCTTTGAGCAGAAGCGTAGCGAATTGAGAGAAAAGCGGCTTGAGGGCTCATATGTCTGGCTTCAGACGGAAGCATTCAAGGAAGGCTGGTGAGGAAACCATCTAAACGCTCGCCAGGTGAGCCGATAATGTAGGTTATCGACGTCCTGTTTCAGGCTTTTGCTAATCATCCCATATCTGCCGCCGTTTCGCGGCGTATCTAGTTTGTCGCGCCTTCACGGTTCGCAAACTTCTCTCAAATAGCCACATCAGCGATCAGTTTTCCTTGAGACCGCTACCACGGTCACCTAGATACGGGCAGTTGAGATGTCGTAAACACCAAGGATTAGGCAGATGAAGTTCTCGATAAACCCTGAACAGGATGACGCTTCCGCATCTGTCGCAGTCACATCGCCACTCTTGGACGTGTTCGATACGTCTTTCTCCTATAAGATCGGGACAGGCTTCACCGATCCGTTAGCCAATCTCCTTCGTTCGCAACGTCACGGCACATCTAAAAATGCTTGGGCGAGGGCGGCGGTTTGGCTCGCTGCGGAGATAGAATGCGCATCCCAGGTCGACCTACACAAAGGTGAGATATCCAGTGTTATCGCCGAGACCTACGAAGTTTCAAGATTGCGCGACGGTAGGCGCGAGCTTTTGGAATTGAAAGAACGGGCAAAGCGGGCTGATACATCTCCCAGGGACAAGCATAAAGCCTTGAGCGACGCAGCAATGACGCAACGTGCACTCAATGAGATTGAAACGTCAGCCGTCCGCTTCTCTGACTACATAGACAACATCCTTTCGCTTAAGGATCGGATTGGCAATTTCGATTTCGGGAACTCGCTCAAGCCTTTCGAAAACGCGGCCACTGAATTTCAATCCACGTATGGCCCAGTGCACATCCTGAACATCGGATCACAGCGCCTTGCGGTTTCTCCAGGAGGTGTCAAAGGTGGGAAGACCATTTTAACTGAGCGTGGCCGCGTTTTCGTCAATTGCGAGGTCTCTTACGCAAACGACGTACTATCCATCGATACGGGGTGGAGACGTAACATTGCTGGTTTTAGGCCCGACGAAGGATTCGACGACGAGTACCTCACTCCGATAGTTTTGAATATTGTCCAGCAGTACCTTGCGAAGGAGCCCGATTTGGAGGTGGCGCTGAGACGAAACTCCGCTCTCATGAGCAGAGCTGAAGCTTGGGCGCGGGAAGTCCTGAATGAACGGTTGAAGTTCTGGCTACGAGAGGAAGCCGCAAAGAAGGCCCATTGGAACAAGCACAATGTAAAGATCGCGAACGCTAGCTTCTACGTGACGCCCAGGCCTGGCGACTGTTACGAGGTCGAAATTTCGTCACTCGAACCAATTAGGATCGGCAAGGAGACCGTTCGAGCGTACGGGTCTAAGGCGAACGTATACGATCTTGGCGATGGCCAATTCGGAGTAGCTTGGCCTCATCTGTCCTTCAATAAACGTTACTTCGCTCCAGAAAATGACACCACCCGCCACTTCCGGGAGATGGTATCGACAGCGACAGAGCAGGTCGCTGGCTTAGACTCCGGCCGTCTCCGCAAGTCGGACCAGGTGTTCACCTATTGCCGTGTCCGCATTGACAAGGACTGTGCAGCGGGCTTGTCCAACCTCGGCCTCACTGAAAAGGTTGAAGAGATAGAGAACGCTCTGCGATCACTCTCAACAAATGAACTCCTTCTGCCCCCTGGTGCGACTAAAGAAGGCCCTGTGACTCTAGCTGAAGCTGACTTGTCGGTCACTCAACGCATCGAGATCAAACACCAGCTGGAAATCAGAAAGCTGGAGCATCGCTACGGCTTGCCCCTCGCCGAACTTGAACACAACTACTTTAAGCTACGGGAAACACGCCTCGATTTACCCGGTTGCCTGGCAGTAATGACTACTCACCTTGGAATGAAGCCCACGAGCGACTTCTCCAAGTTCGAGACGGATATTCGTGCAATCCGACAAATGCTACTTCCTGTATCCGATCCTAACCGCCTCATCGATGACACCAGGGCTCGGCAACTTCGCTCCGATTTTCGCAAGGCAGCAGGGCCGAAAAAGGTTGCAGCAACTGCCGACTCCAAAAAGCCACGTCGCGAGGTAGGCAGACCAACCAAGAAATCGCATGCGCAAGCCATGGCTAAACGACTTGAAAAGCTTGCGCGTGAGACCGGTGGAAAGTAGATAACGACTGTAGAGGAGTCGACACGTGGATCATGCCCCAATACGGTGAGAGCCAACGAGTAAGTTTACCACAACGCGAGGGCCGATAATATGGGTTATCGGAACTTCCATTCAGGTTTCGAACTTTTGCCAAGTCGGAGCCAAGAGTCGTTCACTGTACTGTGCCCGAAAGCCAGTTGACGATCAGGAATTCGCCCAGGACACGTGAAATGTCCTATCGGGTCACTATCTTTGTCATAGCCGACGTAAAAAATACGCCCGACGCTTTAACTATCGACCGTTGGGTCATCCTGGATTTACAAAATGACAAAGAAACACGCTCTCGACGACAAGGCAAAACAGGCACTGAAATTTCTCCTATCCGGCACCCACAGCTCAATTAACGCAGCTGTAATTGCCGCACTCGGCGGCAAAGACAGCACTAATGAAGCACAGATTAAGACACTGAAGAGGCTCTTCGCTCGGAAGGAATATCATAAACTCTTCAAGGCTGCGCAGGTCAGCGGCTCACTCACCATGGAGCAGGCCGAAATCATCGACTTGAGAAAGAGGGCCGCAAAATCGCTCGAAGAGACTGAGGAGCTTTATTATGAATTGGCCCTCCTGGAGGGGACAGCCGATTGCGCCGGAGCCGCGTCATTGATCGAGGACCTCACCGGCATCGTTGATAAATACACTGAGTACCATCTCGACACGGTCGAGCTTTTATCACAAGCCCTCATCGCGTCCCTGTCAAAGCTGATACGGAACTCCTGGAAAACCGGAGACACAGCCCTGGATTCGTTCGGAAACGAACTTCTTTCCCCGAAGTTAACGATTACGCTAGTATGCGACCCCAGTTCACCTGAACCCTGCACAAATCTTCATGTCAGGGGCCCGGGCGTCATATCAAATGGACGCGACACGACAATTCGCATTGAAGCCGCGACGCCAATCGACGAGGAGACTAAGAGAAAGAACATCCAAGACTGGGTTAAGGCGAATGATGAGCGACTCCAGGCGGAAGGGGCGTAATATGTCACGGCCCCTTTCTATGGCCCTGATAGCCCTCGAATTCTTTTCCGTATGGTTTTTAGCCGCCCTTCTACCACTTGTCGTCGTCTACAGATGGCCAGACAGCCCTATAGCCATTTCACTTCAACGTTGCGCGAAGCTGGTAGGAGATGCCGTGGGCGAGTATCCAGCCATCGTAGCCACGCTGTGCGTCATCGCAATAGCTTTGCTGCTGCGGCCTAAGTGCAGCTGAGCGGAAAGCTCCCGACGCAGGCCGCCGGGAGCCAACACGCCAATCAGGAGATGAACCGATAATGCTGATTATCGCTCCTTATACGGACAACAGCGCGCCCTTGCGACACATCCGCTAAACCGCTACGTAGAAAGAATTCTGCCCGCCTACGGTCGAGAAATCCGATGCCAACCAGCTACGTCTGCACCTCAGATAAGCAAATTCCCCAGTATGAAGTCGAAGTCCTCGCGGCCGATAACGCGTGGAGCACTTACAAACGGCATTTGGGACTCGGGCACAACCAGGAAGAGGCAGCCCAGGTTGCCGAACATGCTTACGACCGGTCGGTGCGCGACAACCCATATTCCGGTGGTCGCATAGTCGACATTATCAGGAAGCTGGAAAGTTTCGACACTCCTTTCAACAACCACGGTGACGGCACAGAGCGATACCGCGATCCATCTCACCACTGCGGACAGCATCTCTCGCTTAACGACCTCTCCGAAACCTATGAACACGCCTTGAATGACACTCATTGCGAAATCGAGGCATCGTTGCGAAAATCCGAGGCCTTCGAAAACCACCGGCTTCCCATCTGGCGTGACCTCTATGATCGCATATGCGCCCATTATCCGGACGTGGCGCGTATTCCAGTCGCCGGTACCAAGGAAATCCGACACATTGTGCACGGATGCACGAGCAAATTCTCCATAGCGGACATACGCTATTTTCTCGCGGCCTTGCAGGGGAAACCTCATCCGATGGAGCAAATGAGAAGGCTCAGAATACAACACCGCTTAGGCTATCATCTCGGCTGGCGAATGAGCGATACGTCTCTGGAAATGATTGAGACCGCCCTTAACCTGTGACCTTCTGCGAAATAGATTACACCCGACATTCTGGCGACCACTCACTCGATTACAGGTCGATACTCCACCGGATCGAACACCAACGGCCCGAGAACCGGTAAAGTCTGGCTATCCACTCTGAGTTTCTCTATATGAGAATCCAATTGATTAAGTTCTACAAATCAATTGACAGCCTTCAGGAGTTCCAGCGTGAAAACATTCCTATTGAAGATAAACTGCGAACTTCACTTAGGGGGCGCTGTCCCCCGCCCAGACGCCGCATCGCAATGGGAAGGAATCCAGGTCACCTTTCCAGAGCCCAAGCGGATCAAGCGCAGCGGAGGCACACTGGTAGAGAACGGCGACACGCTACTGATCTGGACACACGAGTATCCCGAATATGGCAACGGACGCGGATTAACTGCGAAGGCGACCGCGACCGACGTGAGGGTAGGCGGAGAGGGCATGATCGCCACCTTGAGCCAGGTCGAATTGCTCACGCCTCACTACAGCCATAGGGAAGCCGCAGCTCTGCCTACTGATAGCGAGGTGATTAAATATCTCAGGTCCATGCGACTGCTGCGGTCTTACGAACTTAATGAAGAGGAACTTCAGGACCTTTGGTCGGCAGTGGAGAAGTTTCAGAAGGGAAAGACCGCCACACTCGCGACCGACAGGTTCAAGAGCGAGGAAGACAAGGCGATTGATGCCGACCGCGAGGCCATCGAGGCAGGATATCAGCGACGCTTTACTCTGCAGGAAGTTCGGCCGGAGCAGGCGGCGTTCCGCGACTCTCTCATGTCCCTCTACAACAACAGGTGCGTGATTTCCGGCTGCAGCGTCCGCGAGGTGCTTCAAGCTGCTCACATTGTACCGTTTTCAGAGGCTGTGGCTTATCGCAATGATCCAGCTAACGGACTGGTCCTGCGCTCAGACATACACACACTGTTTGACCGTTTCCTCATCACAATCCATCCCAAGGACGGGAAAGTGATCATCGCGGATGAACTCAAGACGACCAGCTATCGCAGCTACACAGATCAGCCAATCAAGCACAAAGCAGAGAAGGCCTTCCTGCGGGAACATTACACGAAGTTTCGCGAACTGAGAGCAGTAACAGCTGGATAACCCGTGTCGGTCGACCTAAGACTTGCACGACACACGCCGCTTCACCACCATCTAACCAGGCTGAGAGAAAACAGAGTGGGTAAAGATATGTGCGAAACACGGGAGCCTCAAAAATCGGTGAAGATAACGCCGCCTGATCTTACCAACCTGAGTTCGGACGCACGAAGAGACGTTTACGCGATGGCCGGGAAAGAGATCGCATCGTCAATCGGAGCCCGAACCCTGATCACGATGCTGAATCGTGCGAATATGTCCCTTCTGGAACTTTCGGAAAAATCCGGCTTCGACATATTTTTCCTCACGGACATTGTTTCCGGCAGGCTCCCAGCAGGTCCTGATCTGTGGATGCTGGTTGCTCTCGGGGAGGCAATGGAACTCGACGTCAGCGTATCCTTCACCCCTCGATCATGCATATTATCGAATCAATCCCAGCGTTTCGCTTAAAATTAGCGGACAGTAAAATGTCCTTTAATGAGTTGACATCCTTTCTTTTCCGCCCATGATGGTTTGGCGGATAGAAGGATTTCCCATGAGTATTTTCGATATAATTCCGGGCACCAAAAAATTTCTTTGTGAGCGCGAAACATTCACCCTCAAAATCATTGCAACCGGCTTCTACGTTGGAGCGTTGACCGGTTTTCTATCTTTTGTACTAGCGACAATTAACGACATTGAAGTCGAGAGATCGCATGCTTGGCTGCTAACCTTTCTAGCCTCGATCATCCTTTATTGCTTAGGCGCAGAGACGAAGTCCTTGATCAAGACCCGAGTGGACGCTTGAAGCTTGGCAAGGTCATCGACTTTCGTCCTAAAGCAGTTGTAGAACCAGCCGCTGGGATCGAGGTCTTAGACATCTCGTTCAATGATCGCTGACTAGCCGCGTGATGGCTCGATAATGCATCTTATCGACGCCTTATACTAACAGCGCCGCCTCGCTCACTTGGTTGAGGCAGCACTCCTCAATCCGAATTTTCTTCACATCTTGAAAGCAGGGTCCGGCTCGTCCTCACTCGGCTTCTTCGGCACAAAACCGACGGTAAAGCCAAAAATCTTCCCGATTTTCTGCATCGATTCCAAGGTCGGATTAGCTTCGCCGCGCTCCATCTCCGCGATCTGGCGACGCGTCATCCGCACCAGGTCTGCAAATTGCTCTTGAGTCATTCCAAGCGTCTTGCGGATTTCCGTAACAGCGAACGGGTAACGCAGCGCTCCGGCTTCGGCGCGCTCCATCAACCGATTGCGATATTCGTTGATTTCGTCTCTCGTACGCTTCCTCAGCTTTGGCATCTTACAACCCTTTCGGCGTTTCGAGACCACGAACGATCTCGTCACACCTACCCATGGCGATCTTTAGCACTTCATCATCGACTCCAAGCGCTTTGGCGATGAGAGGGACCTCCTGCAGCTGTTCGGCAAATGTCTCCAACTCTTCGAGTAACCGAGCAGCTAGCGCAGCATCGTCCGGAAATATCACCTCACTGATCACCCGCCATTCCGGCGCATGATCACTGTGCTTGTCGAGCATGCTGTGCCAGCGCGTCGACCTAGGAATGCTCTCAGGAGCAAGCCGCATCGGGGCAAAATCGAACAAGGGCGAAAGCCGAATGTCGAGGTCTTCTGTCTTGCTGAAAGCAGTGTTACGACCATGGTTATCGCTATTCCCAAGCGCCTGGTTCGTGACTTCACGCTTCACATATTCCACGACGTCTTCAAACGGCGCAGACGATGCTCCCTTAATGAGTTCGATATACGCCTCATGCCGACCTAGATAACCAAACTCTGCGACATTTAAGGCCGATACGAAGCTCTCCTGGCCCAAGCGAATAACGCGGCCGTTCTGCAGCCTGCGGTCAAATCTGGGAATGACCAGAACACCGTTGCCGTAATCCGAGGTCTTGAAAACATTCAAACCGAGATGCTCTGCCAACTTCGAATAGATTGCCTCGGAACGAAGGATCATCTCATCGCGCGGATTATTACTTCTCAGCAATTTGACGATGACATGGTCAATCGCCTCATCGTCACCGACAAGCGGGTCGGGGTAGTAGAGGCCATCTGTGGCTTGAGTCATGGCGACCTTTGGCCACTCTCCCTGAAGGCCGCTCGAACCGGAAGCGATGATCGCAAAATAGTCGACGATCTCAATGAAGCGATCCGAACGTAGGAACATTTCCTCACGCGTAACACCTAGTCGCTCCACATCCGCCAACCGGGCACGCTCCTGCGCGGCCGCGTCCCTTATCCGGACGTTGCCGACGGGGCTGCCCCCAGCACGAAGAAGGAGAGGGATGTCAGAACTACGAGCATTTGGATCGATCCTCAGCGTTTCTCCAAGGCGAACACGCGCTCTTCCGCTTGGCAGAAGGTCGAGCATGAACGGTGGCCAGGTTTTTCTATGATGGTTTTCAAGGTCAACCGGATCAACAATCGATGCAGCACGAAGGTCTCTAATTACCTTGTCATCCCGCGTCTCAATTGCCGCATTGTGCAGCCAGTAATCAAGATCATAGGAGAGGGTGCTCGCCCCCAGGAACCCCAAGGCAGGGTTCTGAATCTTGATCCTTCCCGCCAGGTTCCATGTTCCGTTGTGGAAGATTTCGAATTCTAAGTCCATCGCGCACCCTTTAGTGGTTCATTTACACTTTAATATAGGCGCAAGCAACCCTCAGAATGGCTCACTAGACTATTCTTCGCTTCAAACAGCGAAAGCACGAGAAAACATCTCGCCTAGTCAACTCAAATAGTCGGGGCCGGATCGCTTTTCGGGACCCAGCCAGGTGCTGCCCCGAGCATCAGCCTCACCTCTGTCAACCCATATTGGTGCGCCAGAGCCAAGCGATGTCTTCCATCGATAAGATCGAGACCGAATTTGTCAGTCAACCTGGCGATTGGCGGGCATTCCGAGAGCGAAGCAACAACACCTTTCTCGCTCATCCATTGGCGGATACGCTCAAAACGCTCGTCTTCATCCTCCTGAGAGCACCCAGGCGTCGCGTCGAGACTGAGATCAGCGCCGACGGCATCTACAGGCAAGACAACCATGCGCCAGATGTAATCGGCCTCTTCGTCATACATCACGTATTCGAGGTCAGGTGCTGTCGTGAAAGGGTCTTCCACCACGTCGCCTGCCAGGAATAACTCGTACGCGTCTCTGACGTCCATGAATGTCACCAATCCACGATCTTCTCACGCCAGATAGAACGATACATCGCGGCAAGCGACCAATCCTATCAAGGTAGTGGAGGCGAGGGGAAAGCGGCGATCTTAGGGCGCATGGAGGAACCATCAGTATAGGAAGCCACCTTCTTTGGCGATCCAGGTCAATCCAGCTCAAAGCTTCATGTTTTGCGAGGGACGTCCCTTTGTCGCGGCGAACTCCAGCACGTCCTCGATGGCCTCAATAGCCTCTTCGGATATGGTTGGCTGAAACGGAATGCCAGTAGGCGTTTCAACTACACCGACGGCCTTGATGATCAACTCGTTTTCGAGTGATAGCCGCAACGTGACCCGTTCATCAGTACCTACCAAGCTTCCCGGATACTGGTAGGTCACGCCCTGAGGGCTCCCAAAGCTCGTGGTCAAACCCATCTGCAGGATTTGCCAGTCGATATCTCTGATATTTGCCCCGATGATTTTCACAGTAGCCTCCCGCGCTGGCACTAAGTAGCATTACATTGCCAGTCCCTGGCGCGACGGACAACCTTTGAATGCTGACGTTTCGGAGGTGAAGAGCTGATTAATGTAGCTTATTTATCGTCCCAATGTGCTGGAGCCGACCTCCACATTACCCCATACTCAGTGCAGGCGTCTTTGGCTCACGTTCGATATATGCCAGTTTCCCGAAACCAGGAATGACGTCTCGCTTGTAGTGGTAGGTGACCTTGTCTCCTACGGCGAAGTGCACGGCATCATCCTTGTGCAGGTAGATATCGTCAACCAACCCGGTATTGTCTTCGCGCTCGGCGAAGCGGATGTGCCACGCCTCCGAATCCAAAAGAGCCTGAGCCTGCATTCTCGGAGCATTATTTTCGACAAGCCACTCCTCGGTAACGGCGTGTGCCGAGATGACATACATTTCAGCGGAATATCCGTACGCGCCAAGATCAGTCTTCTCGCCCGGGTCAATGAATTTTGCCATCTGCCAATTCCCTGGTCTTTCAACTCGGCAAGTTTAGGGAAACCTCTCGCAACGGACAAACCTACCGATGAGGGCCGCTCTTCAGGGCGAATGCGGCTTTTGCCGAACCTTCAGCCGCTAGTAAAGTAGCGACCAATGCTCCCTTGCAACGCTTAATGCTATGAAATCATTGACTCTCTTGAAGCGAGGTAAAGCGTGCAATTGTCGTCCGGCTTTCGTATTCCGAAGCACTTGCAGAACGCAAATCTAAAGGCTCTTGTTGGCGCAGCCCCTCCTGTTTCACCTTTCTTCTCTATCGATGGGCGGTCTGAGTATTTCACCCGCGTCTTCGAGTGGGATGATTTCACAGCTCCTATTTGGATCGATCAGGAAGAAGGCTATTCCATAGAAGGCTTGATTGGTTACGATCCGGTTTGTGTAGGACTTCGTATCGCTGGCAATGTTGTCGGCTTTTATCTAGACGGAGGCTCATGGATTGACGTTGAGCATCGAGGCAAAGGTTTGTCTTCTAAGATGATCATCTGTGCCATCGCCTTCGCCGGTAAGCTTCCCAGAAGCCAGGAGAAGGGATTTTCAGAAGCAGGCTTCGCCGCTCACGCAGCCGCAGCAAGACTTCTGCCAAATGTGCGAGATGACCTTTATGACCATGCTGCAGTTATTGAGAACGGGCTTGGCACCAGCCTTAGGTCGATAGCCATGTAGCGAATTTGTTTCGCGCTTTACCAAACCGCTTGCGTCCATTCCACGTTTGCCTGAACCTGATATTGGGCAAATCTTGGAAATCCTGATGCGACGTAAGTGGGGCAATAATCCAGAACTCAAAGACAAACTCGAACTAGCCGGGTGGCGCTACGCCCAGCTGATTGAGATCGTCGATTTGAGAACCAATCTGCAGCAATGCATCGACGACGGTCACGATATGAGGGCCGATATCGAAATTACTTCCTTCATTGAGCAAGACAAAAAGGCTTACGGTCACTTTGTCAAAACGGCTGAACACAACGGCAAACCCTGTCCGGTATGGGACCAGGCAGAGGCTATCACTTTCGTTTCAGAGGTCGCAGGCGTCGATAAAAAGCTTGCCGAAGATTGGCTAAACCACGACTGGCCATGAACACTTTGGAAAGGCGGTAGTTTTCATTTTCGGCTGCAAATCGTCAGATGTTGTGGGCGGCCTATGCAGGCATGGACGCTCATGCTCAAAACTAATGCCCGTCAGGCCAACACACTCTTTTCGAAATCGCGATGCCGATCAGCACCACCACTCTGATCACGAGGATTTCTCTTGAAAGTTTTGAAGCCTCAGGCGATGCTTTAGAAAACGAGGGCCACTTAAATGATCAATAGAAAGACCACAACGTTCTAACTGTCTTCACCGGATCGATCTGTCAGAGACGCCTCCGCACTCCAACATGGAAACCGATCAAGACATGACTTACCTTGCGGAAGGCAAGCTGAACGAGGACTCAGAATGAAAATCTCGGCCGCGTTTGGGTGGTTGCTCGCCGGTAACAAATTGCCTCCCCCTGAATATCCCCGCTGGCCAAAGCGCGGCGAGATCGAGAACTGGATGCGTGGCAAGATCGCGCATTATCGTGAGCATCACCCTGCTCAGGCATACCACCTCTTCGAGCTTTCTTGCGGCGACTACCTGCCGAACACTGTGCACGTGGCAGGGAATTTCGGAGCGGACGAACTCGCGATTTATCGCAGGATGAAAGCAGAAAATCCTGACCTCGTAGAGCAAGCCCGCCAAAGCACGGGGCATCGTCTGTCTCGCTCGCTCATCCACGATCCCGCAGATTGGCCAAACGAGGGCATGCTCCCATGATGCGGCGAAGAGTGTCGCCGAAGAGGCTTGATAACCGGAGTTATCAGCCTCCTACGCTTTTTGGGGTGGGGAACCTCACGTGTTGCGGCCGTCGGATGCGCTAAGTACCATGCTGAATTAAAGAGGATCATAGAATGTCAATCAGACCAGAACTGGACGAGAGACTAAATCACGCACGCGAAGAAGGCCTAGTCCACATCACCGGAACACTCGCCGATCAACGATCCAGCTCCAGCATGGACACAAATGCAGACGAGTATCTGGTCGTCCTAAACAATCTGCTGCGCATCAGGGCAACCACGGTGAAGTCACATCATGGGAATCGGGATGACAAATCAACCGCCTAATGGACGATATCTTTTAACCAGGGATGCCCATATCGCATGAAGTTTGAACCCACAGCCATCTTGCCAACCGAGCGCTTCGTTGAAGTTTTCGTTGCAAAACTCGTTCATCGTGGCTGGCAAAGCCTGAGCTTACAAGACTTACAGACCCGGAAAGGCTTAGGCTCTGTGGCAAGACTGTTTGACCTAGCTATCGACGACTTTGAGGCGAACGAGGTTTCGTGGGCGGAGATCGGTCCATGGGTACGCGTCGCAAATAACCTTAGACCATCCGCTCTGGGAGACATCGAAAACTGGGAACACCAGCTTCGATCCGCGCAAGGATATCTGACCCGATTCTCAGCAACATATCCCGGAACAGTAGAACTGGCGATTTCAAAATCGACTGCAGATTTCGAGCTGCAAAAACTCACATCTGCCCAGTCGGCCCTAGTAGAAGCCACCATCCAGCAGTTTGACAACGAGAGCCGAGCTTAGAGGGCGCATCCGTCACCAATTTGCTCAAGCTGTGGCCATTGGCCAACGACCCAACTCCACAAGCTTGACCTTCAAGATGTGGGCAGGAACATGGGCTGACTGCCCACTCTCAGCTTTCTGCGATTTCCAATCAGCGCCGTCCAGCCAGCCAAATCTTAAGCCAAATTGTCCGGATGGACATGCTAGACTTGGTGACTTGAAATTGGCTACCAGATGATACCCTGCTCTGAATTTCTTCCGCCTTGGGCTGGACTTACCCTGGCTCCGGTTGCCGTAAATGCCATGCTTGTGTGTCGAGGTTTTGATCTCAAACGAGAAGTATGGATCATCTTCACAGACAATGTCTTTTTCAGTCGCCTGAGATAGCCCACCCCTAAATGGAACCGGCATAGCCGTCAACGACACAGCGATGAGCTTCTCAAACATCGACCCCATAGCCTGCGCGGGCATTTCAATATCAAGGCCGATCCTTAGTTCGCGCCTTCCAATACGGGTAGAGATCGCGTCCTTCCATGCCTCGACCGCCACATCGAAAAGCTGTGAGCAGGTCAAGGGAAATGCATCAACGAGGGTCTTTGTTACAGCGGGCCACAACTCAAAATCGAAGCCATGATATGGGGAGGGAAGCGACTGCTCAGCACTAGCATTAGCCGCTTCGTGTTCAAACACCTCGTCGCTAGCAGCGGCAGCCATTCATTGTTACACCATCATGCGATAGTGAAATGCTCGCACAAGGAATTCATCGGCCAAACTGAAAACAAAGCGGCTGAGACGGCCAGTCCAACCAACCAGTTGACAAATGTCGGAACGTCAGAACTCCTTGTCGTCAAAAAATTTCAGACACCGAAATCAAAGCCGACGATTTTGTCGAGAAGGCAGGCTGTAGTCGTTGGAACAGGCCCCAGTTGAGCAGGTCAGACGCAAGGGCAGCGATAATGTAGATTATCGGCGACCCGGCAAGTTTGCGCTAAGCTCTCCAGTCAAACACACTCTGACGATTGAATAGACACAGACGAGCCAGATGACCCTATCTCCCGACAGCTATGTACTGCGATGCCGCGACTATGGCCGCCCCTCCTTCGAGACAGTGGAGCGAATGTGCAATCTCAGCGCCAACATCGCCGCGAATCTCCCCGCCAGCTTCAACGATGAGCGCAAACCAATCTTCAGTCATCGACTACTCATGGAGTTGCAGCGTGCCTGGTCTTCCATGCCGTTTGCCCTCAATGAACTCAACAACCCAGCGAATTGGAATATCGACGCGCTGCTAACGGAGAAACTCACCTGGGATGGAGAGGTGAAGGCCTTGCGCCAACCCAAAATCGTTATCGACGTCGAGATCACCAAGCCTGGCAACCTGTCGGTCCGCTGGTTCCGAACCGATGAAGACATTAGAGAAGATGCATTCGAACGGAGAGATTTTGAAAGACCACCGAATGAGCTTTTGTTCGTTCGAGGCTTCAAAGATGCCTTTTACGACATCGACCGCAAAGGCGACACATGGAGGAATAAGTTTGCCTCCGCAGTGCTAGGAACTTGCATCGGCGCAGTCGAGGATGTCATCCATCTTGCCGGGGCCAATTTCAAAATCGAGCGCAATTGGAAGGTCGATTTAAAATATGTAGACGATCTAGTCGTTGGATTCGAAGAGACTAACAACCAAACCCGAGAACGCCGTCGTCTCGCCCCGATCCTGGAGGAGAAACAAAGGTTTGAAAGCGAAGTTGGTATGACCTGCGAAGCAATTGTGGGAATTAGCCGCGCTTACGAACGCAACGGACTATCGACTGCACGAATTGGAGCAATCCTTAGGGACCACTTCTCTCTTGATTTCGCTTCGTTCTCCCGCTTTTCAGCCACGAGAAAGAACGCAGAGCGACTACTTGGCGAAGTCAACTCTCAACCTGAAGAAGTACAACTCACCGACGAGCAGGCAAACCTATCACCGATTAATCCCGTTCGCGAAAGCCTCTCGGTCAGACAGGCACTTAATTCCCGTATCGCATCAGCCACCAGTGCTCGCGATCAAAACAACACACCGAAAGCTATTCCGACATATCCGAAGCGAGAACACCCAGCTTCAGATGAAGAGTTAGCAGCGATTGGAGTGTCTAGCGTTTCGGAGCTTGTCCAACGAGTCAACGACCACCTGCTTTCCTCCAACGATTTCCCTATTTCTGTTGGCGACTTTCCGTCGAACAAGCGTTTGTTCGACAGACTCGTCGCGCGCTATGAACGTTTAGGCTTGAACCAGCAGAAGCCAAATGACGTGATCCAACCCAAAGTAGGGTAAATGGACCAGATGACCGATCAAGTGAGAGAGGCAGAACCGCCGATAAGCAGCACTATCGTCACCACGAGACTGACTCCATCTTGCCCGTTGCCGCAGCGGCTGCTGTTGATTGACAAGACATGAACTCCCTGCTCTGTTTCCTCGGAATTGCAGTTTTTACGGACGCGCCATGCCCCAGGTATATCTGAGCAATGAGAGATATCAGATTTTCAGAGCGCGCCTCGTTGATGCAATTAAGATTGTTGATGGCCGCTCCCTAAGTCCTGACGAACTTACAAAGCTCACAACGGCAATGCTGAGGACTACACAGGAAGAGCAAGGCACCTCAGGCGTCGTCAGCTTGCCGGACGACCGCGTCCCGAGCAATGAACGCGAAGCAAGGGGCGCGCAGTATACGGAAGCCCTGGAAACGTTCGGATTTGAGTTTATTTCCGAGGAGATACTAGAACTCGCAAGTCCCACCGGCGACGACGAGTTTGAACCCTTCTCCTGGCTTTACAACAGCGGATACAAGCACATCTCGTGGCCCCGCCATAAGGGAATGCTAAAATGCGTGGCCGCGTCTCAAACGATGAAGAAGCTCATCAGACTGATCCAGACGGCCATACAGGATGAAAAAGGTTATGCGGAGCGTTGGAGCTACTACCACTATCGTGATCAAATTGTCTCGTACCTGTTTTTCCTGGATGACCTGATCAAAAATGTAGATCACCCGGCATGGATCGCCATCGCTCTCAGCTCAATCCGTGTGACTGTCAAAAACGTCGAAATTCCCAGTTTATGCGACGCTCTCGATTCAGGCGATTTCGACGTAGTATGGCAAAATATTGAAGCCCTGTCCGAAACCGACATTGCAATTATAGCTCACGTTTTCATGCAAAATGGAGCAAGCCTGATCGCGCGGAACGGGCACCTGCACGGGCGCTTTGATGAAACTGAAAACGATGCTCTTGGAGGTTTAACGAAGCTCACACCATGGTCCCCAAGGGATGGACGTTTCCGCTACATCGATTTTTTCGACGAGCGAATATATATGGACGGCCCCTGGCACAAATTCTATTCACTTGCAGAATATGATGATTGCCAGATTGACGGGTTCTGCCCTGTCACAGACGACGAGCGCGAGGCCTTTCCCGAGTGGTATTACTTTCTACCCTCATATGCGAGTGATGCCGGAGGTCTGTTCAAACGCCTCATTTCCGATCCAACCATTTCAGACCTTGTACCTACATCCGAGTTTGCGAGCCTCAACACTAAAGACCAACACGGAGGCGCTGTAATCCTCGCGACCCCAGGTGAGGACAAACCGACCATCCTCGGCTCCTACAAAGTTACCCACACGGCAAACCCCGACAGCCATGATGCATCTCATACTGTCACAGTGAGCGACTTACGTCTGACGACGACAGACACCAGCGCCCATTCGTGTGCGATAATAGCTGCTATACACATGGACCTGGAGCACATGGCGGAGGAATGGTATCGAAGCGTACCAATCCACACAGAGGTGAAGCTGCACATCAACCTACTCAAACTGGATGATGCGTTTGCAACTCGCCTATCAGATGCACTCGGCATGTTCATCGAGAACAACGAAGAATCGAGACCGGGTCTAACATTCGTGCCTATTATTAGATTGAACGGCAAGAGGTTCAGGACCGACAGTTCTGGTGGTAAAACAATCCGTCGATAATTCACATTATCGACGTATCAGCTCAGCCACATCTACCTCCATCATTTTGGGAGGCAGCCTCCACACTGGTCAAAGTCCTGGCTCTAAGGCTGCCAATCCTGTATGCTTGGGCTGAGGAAATTCGACAACTCGGATCACCGACAAAAGGCAAACCTTTGACAAATTTCGAACGGAAACAAATTCTCCCAGCCCTACTTCGTCCCGGAATGTACACCGGCGAACAAGGAGACAGGACGCTAGCTGAATGGCATGCGGACGCCGTTGCCGAATATCTTAACGCGATGCTTATCCTTGGAGAGCGCCATTCTAACCGGGTAACCGCTAGCCCTGCCGACGGAGAGTCACAGCCGATCTCAACGAACCTATAAGGGCCAAGATCGGTCTGCGAGCATACAAAGTCCGATTGGCATCAAGCGACCGACACCTTCTGACAAAAAATTGCAAACTAAAGTTCCACCACTATGTTTGTAACAGTCGAAACTAAAATTGGCCTCGAAAATGACCCTGTACGGAATTCGTAAGATTTATAATGACAACGTTTACCCGCTCTCCATTCTTGCTCAGGCCGAGCTTAGTGGAGAGACCGGTGAAGGCCTGAGTTCCAAGAAGTATCTTGAGGTAACCGCAGGCGTGGCGTTGACGACACATCGAAAGACGCTCTTCCTATCCGAGGACCTTAACTTCGTCGCCGAACTGTACCTGGACGGAGTTGCCTGGGATTTCGATGAATATTTCGAGTTCTCGCGAAATGGCATCAACACGACCTACGAGGTCTATAACGCCATCACAGGTGAAAAAGTCGAGATCGACATCAACGACCCAACTTTAAGCGAAGCCAGAGCCAACATTGAGCGCAGGCAGCAGCAGCGCGAACAGCAACGCCAATTCGAGGAAGAGCAACAGCGCAAGAAAGCAAATCTCGGATAGACTAGCAGTCGCGACGACCGCCTGTTGGCCCCGAACAATCAGGAGCGCCAACTGGCGGTGGCATCACACGCTCAATTGCTACATCGCCAAGCCTGCACTTCCACGCTCCAGCACCGTGTCACGCGCCCTTCGAAGGTCATCCGACCATTTGGCAAACCACCGGTCATCGAACGATTTGTTATCCGAGAACACGATCTCTCGCAGGCGCGCAGCCGACACGGGATACAGGTCTCCGCCCGAACCGACCGTGTTATCCCAACAGTAATTCTCGATCACATGCTCCAGTTTAACGGAACCGTCGACATCCAGGAGCACACCATCATGCAGGGCGACAACGTGCTTCCACACCGGAATACCGTCACTCGCCCCCATTTGCACTTTGCCATCCGCGCCTTTTAAGCAAATCAACGCCAGGTCCACCTGCGGGAAAACCTCCTTCAGAGCAAGCGCAAAGGTCCCACATAGGCCAGCCGTGCCCATGTCCGCGTCGTACTCATCGAATTCCGCCGCCGCGATGACTTCCGCTATGTCCACGTCTTAGGCCTCCACACCGTCATCTCAGACTTCCATCACCACGCGCTTGCCACAAGACCAGCAACTTGAAGGCTACCCCCTTACAAGCTAAATGACCTTATATGATTGACGCGGGGGAGAGCCATCACATGAAATTACAGGTCACGATCCTTACAGCCTTGCTGATGCCGACGCTGGCTACAGCGGCAGACGTCACTGTCACCAAGAAGAAGGCATGGTCGACGGCCGGACAAAGCGGCTACGTCGTCGAATACAAACACGATGGCAAGCTTTGGAAAAACGCCAAGGTTTACTGCGTGAGCGTGGGCAAACCGATCTACCTGATCGAGAACCTGGATCGCGGGGATGGTGTCAAACTGGGCATCAGCGTGGAAGCCGACCAAGGAGGTCTCGCGACCGAAATTGCTCCAGGCTACATGAGCTTTGCCATCGACCTGTGGAAGCAGGCTTGCCGCTAAGCGGTGGAGCCGCTCCCTCACAGATGTGTGAGGGGCGGCATTCCCGAAACTGGCACATGCTGTGCGGTTTACTCCGCTTATTCGGACCGCTTGGCCATCTTTGACAACGACCACCTGACACGAATGCCAGAGTCTGAGCCTTGTCACCCGAACCGGGCAAGGCTTTACTCGTCGTATGGGCAGGATAGGCTTTCCAGGTCGAGGGAACAACCAACCGGCCGATGAGCATCTAGCCTCGTTACCTACCAGTCCTTTTTGCGGAAATAATCACTCAATGAAAGCCCGAAAGGCCGCTGAATCACGCCAAGGACGGTGATGAAAGCAACGACCACTACAGCCACCGCAGCCAGGATCAAAAGCGCGGCGCTCCCCTCGTAGCCGATAATCTTCAGCTCATCCGCAAAGCTCGCGAGCACGATGAAGATACTGGCAGTCGCCACGTCAATCAGGAGGTTCACCCAGAACAAAGGCAGGCGCAATTTTCGTTTAAGCGTAAACATCAAAAGTAACTCGATCCTTCTCAGGCCCTGGATCAAGTCTGTCCACCATTCCCCCGCAACGCAAGGAGTTCCTCCCGATAAATTCATGCGCAGGAACATTGAAGGATTGAATAGTCGAGCGAATTCCATACGTATGGGTTTTAAGCCAACTCATTTCATGAACCCCTACATCCAGGAGAACGGCTATGCAGGCCAAGCTCACTTCCATCACTTTCGAAACGGCATCTGCCGCAGTGGCAGCCGAAGCTTGGCCATCAAATGCGAACCTTCCTCAACCGGCTATCGGACGCGTTGCTTACCTTCTCGGCCGTCATTCAGAGGGCAGGGGCAGTGTATCCCAATTCAGACATGCGCGTCTGCGAAACTGCTGCCGCACAAATGGTGCTGGATCGCCTGCAGCAGTTCGACAGGCTGCTCGAAGAGAACGAGGCATTAAAAGCAAAGCTCGCCTCACTCGAAGCTGCTTAAGCGCCTAACCCGGTGGTAGGTTGCACCTCAATTTGCGATGGTCACCGCATCGTAATCGAGAACAATCATATGGACATCCCCGCTCTCATTCGAAGCGAAACTGCGAAAATCATCAACGGAAGCTTCCAGTTTGGAGCGTTTTCTCCATGGCACATCAACACCGGCTGGTGCTACGAACTTTCGCGTTCAGTTTCTGATGCCTTGAAAAAAGCCGGGATCGAAAATGAAATTCTCGACAGCGAATGGCTAATCAAGCGCGGTCCCATGGATGGCAGGCCGAAGGGGGTAGGGCTACTCGGCTATCACGAGTTCGTTTACGCTCAGGGACGTTATTACGACTCCGAGGCTCCGGACGGTGTTGAGAGTCCATACGACCTACCCATCGTCAAGGAAGCCGTTATCAGTCGGCAAAAGGACAAACTCCTCCAGGCATATCTGGACGATCCAGCCTCACACGACGAGTTTCCATGTCCGAAACCAATGCGCGACGCACTTGTCCAGAACCTTGAAGTCTACCGACAAGCTTCTCCACCCGACGAGAAGCAGTTTCGAGCAGCACATGTCGCGGCGCAGATGCTGTGGGAGCCAATCCACGGTCACTTAAGCTCAGATGCAAGCCGCCTTGCTGAAACATTCGCACGAATTCTCACTTCCTTCGGCCTCTCGTGCGAAGCAGAAACAGGACAAGCACCAGCCGCCATGGGGATCGAGGGAGAACATCACTGGGTTAGGTTCAACGACGGCACGATTTTCGAAGTCGCTTTTGATAGATCGCAGCTATACGATAAGTCGACGCTTGGAGGTCGAGTACGCCTCATCCATCCGCTCGACGAAATGAACGACCAATACAGACCTGCAACCAGCCTTTCCATCGCGATGTGATCGACACCTAGGAAATCGCTTCAAGTTGCGACTGGGCCTTGACGATTGAAGCGATTAGCCCAACGATTTCCTAACAACTTCATAGGAATTCTTTATGGGTATTATCGGTCTCATCCAATTCTTGATCGACCTGCCAGCACTGATTATGCTTGCTGCGCATTTCGGAAAGGATCATCGGACAGGCAAGCGGACGGCGTTCGCATTCCTCGCACACACTATTGGTCTTGTTGGCCTGATCGGTTTCACGGTCGCGCTCGTCAAGAACCTGGACAAAGTCGATACGGTGATCTCCCTGGCCATCATCGGCATCGCAATCTTCACACTCGTGATGGCTGTCTGGATCATCGGGATCATAGTCGGTCGTCGTACGCAGCCCTGACGGCGAAGGAGCAATCATGACAGAGCAAATACTCAAAACCTCCGAACAGTGGCAGGCGGACGCGGAACACACCTATGTCGTTCTCGACCCGGACGGTTGGGACCGCTCAAATTTTGAGTTTTCCTTCTACGAAGAAAAGATCACTGAGCAGGAGTTTATGAAACGCCTGGCAAGCTCGACACTGATGATCAGTGCCAAACAAAAGAGCATGTTCGACTAACCGGCTACGGCTCCTGAAGCAGCGCAATCATTTACTGGCCCTGAAATACCCATCGTCATGGACCTCGGTGACCAGGACTTTCTCCCACCGGCCGCCTTCATCGTATTTGACGCGCACGTATTTACCGACGGCGATCATGTCGCCGCCATGAACCTGCAGGAGTTTAGGGATGTGCCGATCTTGCAGGGACGGCATTTCTCATTCCAAGGTTTGCCCACAACACGCCCTCTGAAGCAATGATCTTACCTATGTGGAACATCAACTCTTCGTCGGCAAGTGAACTTGTCTGACACCGTACATAAAATCAATTCCTGGGGCTGCGATTTCTTCCACTCGATACTCAGCCGGAGCCGAAGCAAGGCGGACGCCGCCACCATGCCCACCTAAAGGGGTGGACCAATTTCTGTCGGCTTTCCTGATCGATCATCAGTCGCGGCAGAGGTGAGGAACACCGGCAATATATGGCCGACATCGAAAGAGGTGCTAACCGGTCTTTTTCGGCCGGTTATTCATCGTCGTCGTCCGATAAGCTCGCTTCGAAATCTTCGAATGTTTGGATATCAGCTGGCTCGAAAACCCACCAATAGCTGACGAGACCTTGTGACATGATCTCATTTAACGACGATGATGTCAGCTTCTGAAGCAGCGCCTCATTCTGTTCGATTTCCTTGCGATACCGATCTCGTTGAGCGCCAAAATTCTCGTCCCTGATACGAAGAACGGTTTTGTCCTCGGGTGTGAGCTTTCCGACAGCAGATTCCCGCGCAATGGTACTCGCAATTGACTTCTCAGCTTCGACGTTCGCTTTCTTCAACTCCTTGACACGACGATCAACGATTGCCCGGTTCCAATCGCCCAGGCGAGCTTTCAATACTTCCGCATCCACCGATACCAACTGAGCATCATCATATGGGTTCCAGGTTTCCGCACGAGCGTTTTCATCACGATAACCGTATCGCATCATCACGATTTTCTGGACGTTATGCATCAAGGAATTCCTTCACTGTCTGTGCGAAATTATGTTGATGAATATCGCAGGCGCGTCAAGAGGTGTAGGAAAGTCCAGGACTTAGCGCGAGTGTGCGACCCGCCGCCGACGATAACTTCCATCAATCGCCCCTCCTTCTATTCAAAATTCCTTTGCGGCCCAAAAATTTCCCTCCCTAGAATGTTTCTATCAGAGGGAGTAACTTCATGAACTACAACAGCAAACAGATCGAATACGCGTCCTTCCTACGTCGAGTGGGAGCATCGCTAATTGACACCATCGTTCTAGTCTTGATTACCATCGTCGTCAGCTTCGTATTTGGCATATTCAGCTACTTCTTGTTCGGCCCCGGAGCTTCTGATGTCGTCGGTTTCTTCCTAGGACTGGTCGTGGGATGGATGTTCTACGCTCTCTTTGAAAGCTCCGAGCTTATGGCGACACCAGGCAAGCTCGCACTTGGCATCCAGGTTCAAGACGAAGACTTCCAGCGCCTGACCTTCGGCCGCGCGACTGGACGACACTTTGCAAAAATATTTTCTAATGCCACATTGGGCATTGGCTACCTTTTCCCGCTCTGGACCGAGCGCCGCCAGACGCTCCATGACATTGTCGCAAAGACCGTTGTCATCAAGAAATAACTCGAAGGTGTGAGCTATGCCCAACCGTAGCGTAGCTCACACCGCCTTGTTGGCTCCTTGCTTAAGGCGAACAAACTCAATACGACCTACGTCTTGCAGGCTTACCTAATCAAAGCGGCGCAATCTGGCGGGCAGATCGAATTGCCTGCGTAACAGTACCTTCGACCCATGCAACGTTGAGCGCACGATCAACGACGTCTGACGGCTCGTCGACGAGTACGACTGACCCAAGTGACACGTCTGCCCGACCGTGCTGCCTAACGGCCCAGCGGCCGATTTCATAGGCTCCTGTCTTACCACGGAACCGGATGACGATCTGACCGGAGGCCACAATCCCTTTCAACTTGGTCGTCCAAACCCAGCAGGACAAGATGTCCACCCCTGGTGCACTGCTGACCCGCTTCTCAAATCGACGAAGAGCCTCAAAGCACTGCCCGATGTGCAGGTTCTGCCGGGCGACAGCAAGATGTTCATCCTTCAGGAGGCTGATAGCACTAATCGATTTTGTGGCCTCGACCTTACTCACGTCCGCACTCCAGATGACCGGGTCACGAGCCTGGCACTGCAAGCCAGGACGAAATTAGATATTCCATTCGACGCGATTTTACTCACCACCATCAACGCGCCGTTCCAAGGTGATTTTCCCTTTAACGATGATGACATCGAGATCGGATTGATCAGGAACTCGGAGGATCGGAGCGGCTTTGAGCGTGTAGCCCATACCAAACATCGGCACGACGTTCTCCCGGAACACTTTCTGCTTCATCACCAGCGTGTGGTTCCCGTCATGATTACAGTAGGCGACTACCGGCAAAAACAACTCATCGGTCCGCTGATCGATGATGTCGAAGTCCCTGGTATTGATCGATATCTTAGCGAGAATTTCTCGTGCCATTCATCCACCTCGAAGCATAAAAAACCTCCCCGGTTCGCGTCTGCAAGAGGCGTGGGCGGCGTTATCTTAATCAGCTTGCTAGGTGTTCCTACGTCAGTCAACATCAACCAACTGAAATCTACCAAGGCTCTTCACGATGCAGGCGAATGAGACGAATTCCAGAACCTCCTCAGCAGGATGGACGCCTATTGAGCATGCGGACTGGGCGGCTCTGGGAAACACCCCGGTCTGCATCAGGACCAAAGACAATGAGGTCTTCTTCTTTTCAGACGCCCGGCAAATCGCAGCATCGATACATGAGAACGGCGGGGCAGGGGGTGCGGTTGCTGTGCGACCTGTAAAACTCGGAGCTTTAACAAAGTCAGACGTCGATCCTACAGCCCCTCGATGGGTGACTGCCGAAGAAATGCCGTCCATGCCGCGCGGATGGTATTGGGCCGCACTCCCAGGCGGCTGGGAATGGTACTCTCCCGACTACAACATGACCCAAGGAATTTTCCACGGCGATGTACGCTGGCATTCCTTGATGTCAAAACGCTATTGGGGACCATTCCAGGGGCCACCAGTCGAATGAATCTAGCCGCCCTCGGTGACGCCTGATTTTGCGTCTACACCAGGCAACTCTCCGACAACTTTCAGGGCCTGCTGAATTTCTGCCGATTTGTATCCACCACCGAACATCTTGTTCGCACAATCAACCCGCCGAGGGAGGTCGCACAATTCCAGAACTTCCTGAGCCGTAGTCAATGACACAAACCGCGCGAGACGAGTCTGCCCGTTCTCCACTGGGTACTCTTCATCCAACTCCATCAATGCTTCGTAACACTTCCAAGGACCTTTTTGGTCAAGGCAGAGTTTGACCTGATCGGAAATCAGCTTATCAGCGGCTATTTTCTCTTCCTGCCTACGCTCCTCGATCCGCTTGTTCACATCCGGATGACCTGCCGCTACAGCAATCAAGAGGAACGGGGTAATAACCCCAAACATAATCCACGGGCTTTCCGCCATTGACAGGACTCCAAAAAGAATTCCTTGCTGAAAACCACAATTTAACGAAGTCGTCAAGGATTCGACAGCCAGAAGATAGAGAATTCCTTGCAAATAGCACTGAGCAGCTGCCAATGAGCCTAAGATATTGACACCGACATGCTGGCGCGGCCTCTCGGTTAACCCATGCGGGCAACTGAGATGTGATACCTCCACCGGCACATCCGTCACACTGGAGAGACCGAGCACGTTGGTCGTCGGTCTCTCCCTCACATGCCATAGCCGCTAAGCTTAAAAGCACTTCAATTGGGGGAACGGTCAAAACTGCAAGGCGACAGTTCTGTCCTTGATCGGCAGCAGCTCGACTGCCTTTTCCTGAAGATTAGCGATCTCCTTCGCATATTCCTCGCGCAAGGCAATCGAACTATCACCAGCAGGTGATGTCGGCCATTGCAGGCCATCAGTGATATACGAGCCCATCAAAAGCAATTGGCCCTGACCATTGCGAAGTGCCACCAAACCTTCAGGCTGCTCCGGGTTTCCCTCAGATATGCCACCCGCTTGATAGAGACGACGGATATCGAATGATTTACATTCCCACATCGCCCTTGCCAGCTGCTCAGCCGTCTTCAGGTGCAGCCAGTGTCGTCCGCCACTTTCAGGAACGACGAGCGCTCCTTCCGGGATTTCGTACCAGGTTGGTTCTTTGTTCTCGTCCATGACTGCTGCTCCAATCTATCGACCTTACGGTTAACGACTGCAAAGCGAGAGACAAGTCTTGACTGGAGCGCAGCCGCCTGACCACGCTCCAAAAATCAATTAGCAACCCTTAAAGGTCAGAAGCCACCTTGGTTCTTCTTCGATTTCCAGCTTGACACAAAGCGCCTTGAACGCGTCAGCCTTCGCCTGATCCAGCTTGAATACACCCGGCAACTCAGTGACGAGAGAGCCATAGTCGGCCGCAATTTCCGTACCCTTCAGGAAGAGAATACCTCCCTCACCGATGAAGTACGACATCAACTCGCCGATGTCATCTCCACCAACATCTCCGAGGCGTTCCTCGAATTCATAATAATCAAAACCTTCTTCACCGAGATCGACGCCGTAGATGATGTGCGCGGAAGATTCATAACTCATTTCAATTTTTCCAAAGTTTCGAGACTTCCATGGTGAATCCGCATCAAATTGGCTGCAAGCTCAATGCCGCAAATCGAACTACCAAAACAGACCACGACTCTCCGAAACGAGAACTCCTTGTCCTAAGCGCCCTTTATCGCTACGGTCTCAACATTTAGATTTCCGAGAACGATGACGATGGTAGATTTCAAGAAACTAGCTGAAGAACACTATAATAACGCCACACCGGAGGAGCGGGAGCGCATAGACGCATACCGTGCACGCGAAGCAAAACTTGACGAAACTAGGCGCGACATAGCAGCCACTTTCACAAACCTCGAAGAACGGCATATCGACCAGGGCGCGGGCCGGAAACCAAAGTACGATCTATATCCTACCAGGGTGACCTCAAAAACTATTGAGATGAGGATCGAGGACCGCACGTCTTTCGATGGAAAGCCATACGAAGTCCTCCAGTTTATCGGGGCAGTTACCGGACATGAAGCTTTCCCGCTGCGCGAAGACTTCATCGAGGGCCTGACCAAGACCTCAGAAACCGAGGAAGAAGACATCTTCTCGATATGCTGGGGAAGCGCAAAATATAATCGTTGCGACGTTTCAAAATCGGCCGTTGCGGAATACCTCAGAGAGGTCCGGCCGGAACTTTTTGCCGATGCCCCGGCACCGGCTCTATAGATCAGAGGAGGCGTTGACAACGACGCCCCTCATGCAACGATAACAAGCACCCACTGCGAGTTACCGTATGTCCGCGATCCAGAACCAAGCCACGAGCTTCAAAAACAAACTATTCCTGAAGGCAGCTAATGTGTTGAACGACCGGCTGCCGCTGAAGGCCTGGCATAGGAGCTTATCATTCGCGATCCAGGCAATCCTCTACGCCTACGCCATCCCAGGACTTTTTGGCACCTTAATGATGGGACATCTGGACTATACGCCTGACGAGCTGGGTGGCATCCTTCAGAACCTTGTCCACTTGATCGTTTTTGCGATGCTCCTGAACCTGGCTTTACCGTCGCGCAGGAGCTTTCTTGCGTACCTCGGTTACTCGGCGCTAGCAAACTTGGCACTCATCGTCGCCGCATTCACATACATGGCGACGTTTACCTGAGCAGCACCCACCCGATCAGATTCCCGGGCTCGCTGAATACGACGCGAGCGCCAGGTCCCTGATCGCATCCCTGATCCAAGCATCTCCCGCGACGGTTTTGTCCTCTCCCCGCAGCACGTTTGTAACCGTGACTTTGTGCTCACCAGTTAGCTCTGCACGGATGAATTCTTCACCGTCGCAATAGAGGCTCACGCGATTGACGATATCGCTGTCTTTCGCGAAACGAAATTCAGACACTCCAGTCAGAAGTTCCTCAACTCGCTCAAGGCCTGTAATTATTGCTGGTAGTCGGAAGTCCGTAACAATCCTTTCTTCTAAGTCATCGACCGGCTCAAGCGTGAACCCGGACTTTTCGATCTCGCGCATGATCCGATCAACCGATGCTTTTGCGTCATTCGTCAAGAATATCGGTTCGAAGGCACCTTCAAGTGTCCCATGCTTGAAACCCAGTCTACCAACGGGAACCTCTTTGAAAACGTAGTGATTTATCGCAGCAGCGCCCCAGCCGCTTCCATAACTTGAAACCTGCACCTTCACTGCAAGTGTGCGCCCCGCCTGTGTTCGGAACACGATCTCATCGTCATAAAGCCCGGGATCATCGTTGCGAGCCGGACGAACCTCCAGACCGTGCTCCTTAAGCTTTGCACGGCCATATTTGCGAATATCATCCAGGACAGATTTCAGCGTCATGTGAAGCACCAGCTTTAGATGGAAGGGCCGTCGTTACGGTTGTCGAGGATCATCTCGATGTTACCCTTGATCTCGATGATGATTTCACCATCCTCCACGCCCTTTGGCGTATAGGCGATGTCGGTGAGCAATTCGCTCCCTACCAGCTTTTCAGCGAACATGTCCAATGCTCCTTCAAGGTTCAAACCGATCAGATCATTGATATCGACCGAAATGGTCCCGACGATCTGGCCGTGCTCACTGACCTCAAATTCTTTACCGTTATCAGCTACAAACGTATCGGACATGTCTCACTCCTTTTGTCTCTGCATCGACACTGCCGCGATGCAACGCATTTCACCACTCGCGTGGAAAAGATAAATTTGCAAGCGGACTGACCGAGCTTGAATACCGTCCATAACCAGCTAGATGAGTGGGACGTCTTATGGTTGGGGAATGATCGCCATGTCACGCTTCGGAAGCCTCGGCATCGATGGAATCCAGAAGATAGCCGCAGACCAGGCAGCGGTCCGGCAACTGTCGAATTCCGTCCCAGCCGCAATAGGACAGCTTTTGCACCTTGCAGGCAAAAAATTCACCAACGACGCCAGACTGACTACAAAAGACATAATCGATCTGTTTGATGGCATGAATGCCCAAATGACTGCCGACTACCAATCATTTGCTGCCATCAGGAAAGCTGTTCCTGCAACGCGCGTACATCCAAAGGGAGAGAAGCGCGAAACGATCTACCTATCACTGACACACGATCAAGCCACCAGGTGCTACCAGTTGACGTCCTTGCGCCTGGCAGCCACCGCCAGGAAACTGGAATACATCTTCATGTTGTTACCCTTCTCGATCAGCGAACATGCGGTTCAACGACTGATGGAACGAGTACCTACTGAAAAGGAAGCTTTGAAAGTCGTCACGGAAAGCATGATTGAATGGATGATCCATCTCATTCCGCTTTTGCCAATCGCACAACAGCGGAACAACGGACATATGGGCATCCCGGCCAGCGGGAAAATCGGAATGCTGTATGGAGACTTCATCCCAAACGAAGCCATGGACTGCGCGTTCGGCTCCAAGTGGGATAACTTTGGCGAGATACCGATCAGACCGAATGCCGCACTAATCAACGGCCCCACCTTCCTAATCAAGACGTTCGTTCAACCGACCAAGCTCCGGCCCGATCAGATCACCACTATGGAACTAATGCATGCGTATCAGCTGGAAAACAAAAAGATCGCGGACGAGTTTCGCAACGTCCTGTTTTGGCCTGACGCCACACTCATCAACAAGGACCTCCCGAAGGACCACGACGAACAAACGCAGGCACTTTCCGACACGTTCGTAAAAGTTTTTGACGATCCCGTTCTTCTCAAGGGCTTGAAGCGGAGCAGGGATTATGAAATCGGCCTCACGGCCACTGATTTCGCCAAGGCACCTTTGAATGAACCGACCGTTAGCCAGCCCGCTAAATGAAGGCCCCGTAATGACATCCGAAATTCCATTCGCAGAAAACGACCACATCGAACTCCTGGAGGACTGGACGATCTCGTTCACCAATCACTACACCAAGGAGAGGATGTGGGACGCCCTTGGCTGCAATGATGACCCGGTACACAAAGCAGCTCGGGCGCGCGGAGATCGAGCCATTGCCGAAATACAGGCCCTCCACAGTCGCAGCATCGTCGTCGAGAAGCCTTCCAAGACTTGGGACACCGCGACAAAGCAATGGATTACGTCTCCAACCAGCAGGGAACCCCAGGGCAAGGATGCCCGACGCATCAAAGCTCTTCAGAAGCAGCTAACAGCCGAGGAAGGCCTGCGCACGGTTGCAAAGGCAACGCTGCCGAAGGGCACAATCCTGCAGGTTGCCAGACTAACGATTTTTGAAGATTTCGAGACCGCAGCCATCAAGCTCAATATCGTCGAGACGAGCCATCCGGGACTGCAGTTCAAGAAGCACGGCGGCACGCTCTCAAATGGCAAACGCAACATCCTGGTCAGGGGACATGACTTTGCTTCGGCAAGGTTCATCATTTGCGAACCAGAATCCGGATTTTCTCCGTCCCCGTAAGAGTGAAGGAATTCATTTACCCACTATGCTGTTGCAATTTGAGGCAGTTTCAAGCATGGTCCCGCACCCAAGCAATAAGGAGATACACTTGGCTACTGGCACTGTGAAATGGTTCAATTCCACTAAAGGCTTCGGCTTCATCCAGCCTGACAATGGCGGCGCGGACGTATTCGTCCACATCTCGGCCGTCGAGCGCGCTGGACTCAAAAGCCTGAGTGATGGACAGAAAGTGAGCTATGAGATTGCCCAGGACAGGCGCACAGGCAAGTCGTCTGCGGATCAACTCCGCGCTCTCTGATTTCCGACTGGAAGAAATCGATTTGGGCCCGTTTGGGCCCTTTTCGTTGTCCTAAGAAGCGATTTCGAGACGGTCGCATGTCTCAGTCGCCACCGCCTTCAGGACCGTGGGACTTTCACCCTCACACCAAACGGGTTTGTAACGTCGCCCGCCCACCGATACAGCCTTTTGCCCGACATTCAGCCAGTCGACGGAAAGATTTCGGTGGCGACGCACTTCCAAGAAACGCGCCCGCACTTTCAACCATAGCTCGCTTCGTTCGTTCGGCAGGGCGACAATGATCGCTCCCTTCGGGGTTTCCCTCTCCGCCGTAGCAAGCAGGCCCAACCGAAAAGCAGTCTTGAGAGTCTCGCCATAGAGTTCGCACGGGAAATCTCTGGCAACAGCACGCTGCACAGCCGACTTCGACAGGAACTTGATGAGTTCGGCACGGACCATAGGCGACCTGAATTCGTTCTGCTCAGGAATGAGCGCTATCCTCCAATTTAAAGAGCGATACAGCGCATTCCAAGCCTTGCGCCGATTGCAATAGCCAAAATCCCTGTTTCCGGTCCCTTAAAGGAGAAAGGGAAAGGAGACTTTCGTGAGCACATTGACCAAAGCAATCGATTTCGTCTGGCAGAACACACGCATTGGCAGGAAACTTGGTGGAGGCGAGCTGACACCTCTCGAAACGGAGCTTGCAGCGCAACTCGACGATGCGATGGCACACGCCTCGGCAGGACGCCGAATTGCTACAATCTACGCGATAGGAGAGATCGTGCGCCTTCTCGATGGGTGATCTCGACAAGGCGCGATAACAAGCCTTATCGACCCATTCCGACTGCCGCGAGGCCGTCGTATGCAAAGCCGTAGGAGATGCTTGAGGCACCAATTTGTTTTGATGCGCCATGCCCCCTTTGTCACAAATTTCCGAAATGACCCAGACGCAGAGCAAGCCGGTTAACGCCGAATGGAGGACACTCCTCGACGCGATCAAAGAGATGATCGAGGAGCATGGGATCGAAAAGTCGGTCGTGTTCCATGGCACATCCACGAAATGGTTGAAGAACATTCAGGAAGATGGCTTGTGCCCGACCGAACTGGGCGACGCCTACTTCAAGAAGCGCATCGACTATGATGATCCCGACTTCGGCCCTGAAGGATCATTCTGGGGCCAGTTATCCACTGCAGCCTGGTACGCAGAAGACACCGTGGCGGAAAGAGACAATGGCGAGACCCAGCCCATTTTGATCGTCGCCGACGCTTTCGAGCTTTCTCTCGAATACCCTCTTTACCCCGACCGAGCATCTCTCGAAGGGCCGGTCGACCAATCGCTTCCTGTCTCGACTGACGAAAAGCTGGCCGACACCTGGTGGAAACGTGGAGCACGCTTCAACTGGGAAAGGGGACTGGAGGAACTCGGCGCTATTTTTGCCGTCCACACTGATTATCTCGACAACGATAAGATCGGCATCGTCCAGGACATCGAAGACTTCAGAAACTTCCTCGTTGCAAAGAACCTGATCAGCGAACCGGCAATGGTCCTTGGCTGAGGTGCATCGCTCGTGCCTTTACAAACCGTGAAGCCGCCGAAACTTCACCTGCTCGATTAGCATGAGCCTCTCCCACTGCTCGTCCGAGCAATCATCAGGCGCGTCCTGCATCAAATCTACAGGGAGTCCCTTGGGCGGCGTCTTTCGACCCTCGGCCGTGACTTCTTTCGACGTTATAGGAATCCCATTGTGATCATAAGCCAGAATGGTATCCGCGCTTATCGGCTGAGACCTTGGGGGTTTCTTGAACGCCGGAGCTTCGATCCTGCCGGGTAAAGGCCTGGGTATGTCGTAGCGCCCCGACCTCCCACCAGGTTCATCGAACCTCTCAAAAATGTCCTCATACGAGCAAGAGGCGCGACCTTCGACTTTCTGCGCGACCACCTCTTCAGCGACCAAGTGACCCCTCTCTTCTTCCTCTTTCTTCTTGACCGCAGCCTCCTCAACGCGCTTCGTAATCGACGTTTGATCGGCGTCGAGCAAAAATCTCTGACGTTCGGAAAGGGTATCGAGCCTGGCCGCGCCCTGCACACACACTATACGGTCACTGCAACCATGCTTTATCGTGAGGTCACTCCTAAGCAATTTACGATTCTTGAGCCTTCGCACCAGTACCGCATCAACGACCCATATATCGCCGTGAAACACACCTGGATCACGTTTAACGAGAATGATCTGTCCGCTATATTCCTCAACGACATATCCCCGTTCGATGAACGGCAAGACATCTTTATAATGAGAAAGAACCCCCTTCAGACGGCGATAATCCGTGATGAAGTAGCCATGAGCCAGCATATCGACCAGGAGTTCGTCGAAGTCATTATAGTGATTGTCAGCGAATGGCTTTAGCAACTTCGGTTGCGGATATCGCTTTGAACCGAAATCGATTGGCTTGCCGGGAAAAGATGTCAGTTTTGGGCCTCTATGTCGAAAGACCTCCATCCGCTGCATATCCGGAACGGTAGCCCAATGGTACCGAACGCCAAACCAGCAGTCCCGGTTGGTAACGAGCATCCGCTCAGCCCGCCGGTCGAAAACCCTGATCTCTGTTTCTCTGGCCATTACTCAACTCCACGCATCGCGCAGGTTTTATAGGACCGGCCGTCTGTCAAAGGAAGCCCCGAAGGGACCTCGACCTACTCCTCGTCGAATATCGAGAAAGTGTGGCCAGCATTGCCGCCAGCCGCCTTGTCAGCCATCTCCTTCAGCTTCTCCTCCAGGACCTCGTTCTCGACGTTTTGCAGGAACTTGAAGATGAAGTAGTGCGGATTTCCATGCGCTACGATCAGGTCCGCGTACATGCGCTCCGCCGCATGGCGCTCAATGGAGACTTCCTTGGTGACTGACATAAGGCTTTCTCTGGAGTGACACTGGTAAAGTCTTGCTCCAACCAACCCGACTGGCAAGACGCTCGGCGACTGACGCAACTTGAAGCTGGCACTCTCGTTCTTCATATTGGAAGCAATTATGACCATGAAGGCGAGCAAATGATCGATCTCAATGCAATCCAGGCCGCAGTCGACACCACACTGAAAGCGGAGCTTGAGAAAGCTCGTTCCGGTCGCGCCGGTTACGTTCGCGGTTCCAGATCAAGATTCCTTTTACAGGAAGAGATTGCAGGCGTCGCACGAACCGCTGTTAAGGAAGCCTACAACTTCAATATCGCAGACCTTCCGGCCTATGTGGCGGACCACCCCGATTTTCTCTCCATGGAAAGAGAGAAAGGCCCTGTAGGTGTAACGCTCGCCGAAGCCTTGATCGTGCACCTGGCGAAAAACGCCGCCGAAAAGTCACAGCGCACCGTTCTTGCCACAAACATGCCCGTGTCACCACACGACGTCTTGGCAGACCTTGAGGACACGCTGAAGCTCGCCGCTGACCTTGGACCACATAACACAAGCCACAGCCTGGCCCGGGCAAATGATCGGTGCATGGAGGAACCCTCGGTCGAAACCTACCGCTCCGTCGCGATGGAGGCAGCCGTTCTTTCCGACAGTTCAAGGAAGTTGGCCTACAAGCTGGATATCGGCGATCCGTCAAGGGCTATCCTGGCAGGCCAGATTTACCGTCGTCTTCTGGAAGCGGCAGACCAGATCGAATTTATGCTGGAGATCGAACCTGACGACACTTTTACCAGGGAACCCGCCGCCCTCACACCGTGATGCGGCACAAGCGGTCGCACAGGTGTGCTTTGCGTCCTCTCACAGCATGATGGGAAGACCATGTCGAGTGAGATGAGCAGATGAAAGCCGAGTTGCGCAGCCTGATCGATGAGCAGGAACAGAGCATCAAAGACGAAAACCCCGACGCTTACGATCTTGGTGATGAGCCAGACGAGGAAGACAACCTCGCTGACGACGGCGAGACAATCAGTGTTTTCCCGAATGGCGATCATGCCGCGTTCTGCACGAGCTGGGCGGATGACCTGCGGGAGCGCCTGGGCTCGGAGGCCGTCGCATTGTTCGGCTTCTCAGCTGATGAGAATCCAGACTCCCACGTATCGAAGATCGCCGACGGCCACGACTTCGCAATCCTGCACAAGCGCTATATCGTTGATGGCTGGACCACCAATGTGGAAAGCATCCACCCGACGGGAGTGATGGATATCGAGGACGACGACGACCTTGAAGAGATCATCCGCCTCTATGGAGACCCTCGACTGTGGGAGCCCAGAGCGAATGAACTTGCCGATCCCGACAACCAAATCGCGGCGGCGTTTGCCGAACGCCTCGAAACCTTCAAATCCGCCCCAAGACTTAGCTAATTGCCCTAATCGAAGAGAACACCATGTCACGCTGCTACATCACCGTTGAATTTACGCGCGATACCCACAAGGACAAAATGTCCGGCATCAATACTCTCAGCCCAATCGCGGTTGAAGGCGTGATCAGAAGGGCCTACGGCCTCGGACGAACTGACGGTCTCCCATCTTAAAGTGCTCTCCACATCGACGTATCGAGCAACGGCAGAATTGCCCGTCTACCCGGAGCAGGGCGACAGCGTATCATCGCTCCTCGCTTACAAACTACTCCACTTGCAACGGCAAGCCATCAAAGGCAAAGGATCGTTCGATTTTGTCGTTGCAAGCATCTCCTTGAGCGAAGCAACCTATCAAGCCAGCGACGTGCTCAACGCGATGAAAGAAGACCAGGTTCTGGCATTCTCGAAGCTGCGAACCGCGACAGAGGACGGCATTAAAGCGACCAATGGTTGGCTGACGCGTTTGGTGCTCGTCGAAAACAAAGGGACGAAGGCCATCATAAAGCAGATCAACGAGCTATTGGCCTTGATGGAGCCTTCATTGCACCTGGAAGGCGGCGACAAGCTTTCGCCAGAGCTTGGTTTTACGAATACGGATTTAGCTGTCCACAAGACACTCCAGGCGCACGCACCAAGAATTCTCGAAACAGTGTCCGACAACTGGATAAAGTTCTCTGGACGAGAAATCTGGCAGGAACTCACCCTGGTTCGGGAACGTCTCAATCGCCTGAACCACCTTCACCTGTCACTACCGGAAAATTACGAGATCGACGGGGCAGATATCACAGCGCTCGTGGAGAAATTCGCGAATTCAGACGAGGCCGCCATCACCAACCAAGTCCTTCGTGACCTGCTCGACCAGCACGATCCCAACACTACAGAGGGGAGGGCATTCCGAAGGGGACTTCTTATCGCATCTCAACTTGCTCTGGAAAATAGCCAGCGACGGAAGGGAGCGGCCTCAGTCGAACTCCTTCATTCGGACCTCACGGCATCTCTTATGCCGAATGATCCTCTTACGATGTAATGGCTAAGTAAGGAAATCACCGTTCTTCAAATCCGGATTTCCTCACAATGTTGACATTTATCTCGGATCACCAATATTAGGAGCGATATGCTTTAATCCGAGTAGGGGTTCCGATGCCGAAAATCAATCCAATCAAGATCAGCACCAGAGGCGTCGGTAGCCTGTATTTCTCGCATTCCTACCCCACCGATGTCTTGAGCACGGGCATTTTCCAGACTTACATTCCTGACGATCAGGTTGAAGTTATCCGGGGTTTGGCAGAGCGCGACGATCTCAAAGGCGTCGACTGCACCACCAACCGCGCTGACAAGCCCGTCCTGCAGGCGACGGAGCTGGCTCCGATCCAGCGCCTCCTCGAAGCATACGGCCGCACCCGCGTCGAAACAGTCGACCATACCGACCTCATTCTCTTCTATAAGCTCAACTCGAATACCCGGTATGTCGTGGGCGCTGACGGCGACGTCCATCCCGATGGGGTTGGCGTGGAAGGCTACGAATGGATGAACCCAGGGCAGGGTAGCCATATGTCCCGCCTGGACTACTCGGTCGGCGTTACTGCTCGTATTGTGGCCAGGAAAACCTCGCGTTTTTCAGGCGGCTTCCACATCAAACATCTCAACCCCGAGCTTCCGCGCGAAAGCTTTGGTGGACGACTCAACGCGTTTACCCACGTCGACTATCCAAATGAAGACTTCTGGAGCGCGGCGGTCGAGGGCGAGCGACGCTACCCACTGCGCGACGACCATCCTGACGGTTACAAGGTCTACAGCAACACCGGTTGGCAGTTCATGCCCTACACCGAAGAGAACGCAAGGTTCTTTTACGAGATGATGCTGAACATTTGCCGCCTTTCGGAGCGAATCTCACAATATCTCGGTGCCGATCCGAAGGCGCTCAGCGAAAACATCGCCTCGGCCAAAGCACTTCCGAAGCTTTAATGCACTGCAACAATCTGCGCAGAAAAATACCAAACCCAAACGAACACGAGCCAAGCCATGAACATCAATACGAAGGTGCGCGTTAAGCTCACCAAGGAAGCCAAGGAGATTCTCAGCAGGAAGGACCTCTACGAACTGGCAAATTCTGACGTATTTGAAACCGAACTCTGGTACCTGATGAAGGTCTTTGGTCCACACCTATATCAAGGCATGACGTTCAACCTTTTCGAAGGCAATGAAATCGAATTCATTGAAGAGCCATCGCTGACCCCTTAACATGGACGGACGTCCTCCATTACCGTTTACAGATTAACTAACTGAGACGCTTGCTACAAGGTCGCGCGCTAGACCAGCACCTAACTTCAATACTTCCCTTGAGCACCTCATCGCCGCGAACTATATAGCCCTCACCCCACATAGAAAGGCCTGCGTATGTCTAGTGCTGCTTACCTCAAATTCAAAGAAGAGATTCCATTGACCGAGTGGGCAGCCTTCTGCGAAGAGCATTCAATCCGCTACAGCCCCAATACTGTTGGACAGGCCACGTTCTATGGCGGTTCGACAGAGATCAGCGTCACGCCGCAAGGGTCCGTCGAACGTGACGAACGCAACCGCCCCATCTGGAGCACGGCCCAGCCCCCAGCATTCATCTCGCGTATGACCGTTGGCACCTTTTATCAGGGCGACCTAGGGTCGGTCGGAAGCACGATCAACGCTATCGCCTCTCGCTTTCCTTGCACTGCGTCGTGCGACCCAGAACTTGCCTACCTTCTTGTCAACGTTCCACAAACGCATGAAATCGATGAGATGAACGACTTCATCTCGACGGATTTCGTCGAAGCCTGGACGTTCCTCGACGACGCTTACACACTTTCAGTACCGGCAGGAGATGCTCGCGTCACAAAATCTGGAGAAAACTGGGCGGTTGAATTATCCGGCATCAAGCGCGGCACCTTTATCGACCTCAACCACGCCTTCGCTTTCGCGGGCCGCGCGAGCTGGAACTGGTGGTATGGCCCACGTCCGGAAGAACAGACCCACACAAAGGCTTTGCCCCACGGCTGAAGACAATTCAGCTAAATGCCATCATTGTAGCAATTACGGCTCGTTTTCTCAGCTAAGTGCCAGGATATTGGCATTTAGCGTTTGACGCCAAGTTTGGCCCCCAGACCACGGTTTCGAGGCCAAACCAACTTGATGAATTCTTCCGCCGGAGTTACCTTAATTTTGTCACGGGCCACCACACGTCCTCCTGGAGTGTAAAAGGGTGGCTCTTCCTGTTTCAGGACCTTCCGGACATTATCTGGACATGCTGCAGCCACTCAATAGTGAATGTTGTTTATTAGGAAAATTCCGTAAACCTCTGATCATCAATCGCCATTACCTTTACCTCGGATTCCCTGTGTGGACATTACCCGGACATCAGCCCCCAAGCTAAGCTTCCTTATCATTGACGGTCGACGGCTTCGCTCTCATCATTTTCTAAAGGAGACTGCGATGCCACTTACCATCACCGAACTCGACGAAGCCGATCTTCCATTCTCGCTGGAAGAGATCGCGCCCTTGCTGCTGCAAGCAACAGTAAACAGAGCCGCCATCAATGATGAATTGCGAGCGCAGATCAGAGAGGAGTTAGAGCCCATCCTTGCCGAGTACCAGGGCCTTGACCAACTTCTGGATCACCTCGACAAATACGCGCTTGAGGATTTGATCGAGGCCTACCACACATCCATGGACCAGGCTCAGGTCTTTATCGCCGGGAATATCGGCTACATCGGTCACATCTTGTCGAAGATCATCAACACGATGTACCCCAGACCGGTCAGCCAGATTTTTGCATTTTGTCTTCTTATCAAGTTTCCCGAGCTGGATGGACGCGGCTGGGATAGCAAAGGCATCAATACGAATGCCAAGATGATCGCGACCTTCAACCAGTTGCGCAAGTCTCAGACCGTCGAGGAATTCTCGGCACGAATGAATAAAATGCTGGGTCCAGGGAATTTTTCGTTCGAAGACTGATCTAACGCCTTATCATGGGAGCCAAGTTCCCCTATGTGAGGGCTTAAGTAAATCTGAGGAACCGACATGAGAGACCACCAGCTTCGAAAGATAACGGTCGAGCCCGGACTTCCAAGCGACTTAGTCCGCAACACCCTGGAAGGTGCCATGCTCTGGGGGATACTGGATTTGTCTCCAGAAGACGAGCCGTCCAACGGGATCATTGAGGTTTCTCACAATGCCGTCAAAGGCGTGGGCGTCATCGCTTATAGTCTGGGCGGCGGCACTGCAGCGTACTGGATCGAGTTGGCAAAGCTGACTCGAAGCAAATTTGCGAATGCAGCCCTGGAATTCTTCAGCAAAGGGGACGAGTTCCACAAAGGAGTCTTCGATCTCAACCGCTGCGTGGACGAATGCGGCATCAATCCCCTGTCGCTCACGAAAATTCTGCAGTCGATCCTCATCAACCACGGCGACAAGGTCGAAACTGACCACTTCATTGTACGCATCAGCCCGACCGAGTTTGATGAAGACGTTTCCTTTGGCGCTGCCTTCATCACCGCCGACAAGATCACGCATCTCAATATCGACCGGTGGATCGAGAAGATGAAACGCGACCACAAGTCAAAACCTACAGAACCCAGCCTGATCTTCTGAGTGCGAGTGACAACAGTCGCAAGTCATTAACGTTGCGTTTTCCAGTCATCACCATTATAGCTCCAGCCCGCATCCACCCGGACGAACGCCTTAATGCTCTACGAAAACATCAAAGCTTACATATCTGCGGCCATTGAAAAAGGCGAAACACTGAAACTTTTCCATATCGACGGTGGTAGCCATATCCAGGATGACCCGGTCGATCCTAAAATAAGATCGGAAGGCGACTACGAAGACATCGTCGCACTGGTTACGGAGTTGAGTCAGGGCAGATACAAGGTCAAGAACATCGTGTTCGGGGTTCAAGCATCCCGTTGGGATGAGATGCTCATAAAGCCGCGAGCTATCGACTAACCTCGGCCGACAGACGGTAAAATCCTAACAAATGAATATGTTGATGAACAGCTCGGAACTCCTTATATAGGTGCGATAGAGAAGGAATTCCTTATGGAAATAACAATTCAGCGAGATGGTTGCATTGCCGTACGCGAGCACGGAAACGATGTGTATTTCGCAGACCCCGACGATCAACTGGCGATCTTCGAACTGTTTCGCGCACACACCGTCTTCGAAGATGGCTTGACGCTGCGCCAACTCATGAAGGCGCTGCGGCCCTGGAAGAATGTACTGAACAAAGCAGCGTGGATGAATTTCGACGCATGGCTCACGGCCGCAGATAAAACACACGTCACCGACGCTGACGACAGCGATATCGATGAAGAGATCGTATCGGTCGAAATCTACTGCATCCTCGACCTCCATCGCTTCGACAATGGAACGCTCAACATCGACTATCATTGGGATTACCACGGCAAGTTCGCCAAACCTATTGATCTCGGCACCGGATATCTGACGGACACTTGCGGGCTCACATTCATGTCCCCCAAAAAGTTTGTCAATGTTCCGATCATCATCAATTCGATCCCGAGCATCCACGACATCGCCGTGGGACCACCGGAAGGGAAACGACCGATACTTTCGGAAACCAGCCCGGGCGCATACGAACGCATCGAGCTGACACCCACCCTCTTTGAAACCGTTATCCTGGGCCTGCTGGACCGCCTCAGCTTCCATGGCGATCCCGAAGTTGCAGAGGAGCGCGGAGAGCAGATCGCCGGGATGGTCGCGGACATCAAGGCCAGAGAAGAAGCGAAGGACGAGGTTCAAGCGGAATACGAAGAGGCCGACGATCAGCCCTCCGAAACGGACGCTGTCGACGAGGCGGAAGAGGGCGGCAGCCTGTCGATGACCTTCGAAGAGTTCGACGCCATGATGGGCATCAAGCGTGATCGCGAGCGGGAAGACGCCGTTTTCTCCCTCCACCGGGTGCTCAAGGCTGTCACAATGCCCGACGAAGAGATTGCCGACCTGCTGGGCCTCACGCTACTTGGACTCGACGAAATCAAGCGAGGTATCACCGCGCACTTCTCGACCAAGGCCATCGTCCAGATGAAAATGACCGTCCTCACCAGGGAACAGCGGAAGAAGATACGAGAGATGCATCCCGATCTGGCAACGGAAGAGAACCAGGCATGACGGGATTCGTAAACAATGACGGCGGCCGTGCTGCCGCTGGCTTCAAGCCGAGCGGCGGCGATTGTGTCGCGCGCTCAATCGCTATCATCACCGGCCGCCCCTATATCGAGGTCTACCGCGAGTTGGCAGAAGGCGGGAAGTCTCAGCGAGGCAAGAAATCGTCACCGCGCAGCGGCATGCTCACCCAGCGCAAGTGGTTCAAAGACTACATGGCCGGGCAGGGGTTCGAATGGGTAGCCACGATGACGATTGGCTCGGGATGCAAGGTTCACCTGACGGCCGACGAACTGCCGAAGGGACGACTGGTAGCCTCGGTCAGCAAGCACTACACCGCCATGATCGATGGCGTAATCCATGACACGTCCGACCCGCGTCGCGGCGGCGAGAGATGCGTCTACGGCTACTGGATTTACAAGAAAGCCGAAGAGGAGCGATCCGCATGAGTAACCAGAAGCCCCCGTACCGCATCGCCTTCAGGAAAGGCGGACAGCTGATCATTGAACTCGACTGCTATGCTCTCCCATCGAAAGGCGATGTCGTGACCCTTGATGACTGGGACTACCTGGTGGATCGCCGCCAGTTCCACGACCTCACTGAAGCACAGCAGGTTGTTTCGATTGAAGTGATCACGCTCTGAGCGTGCACACAGACTTCACGCACAAGTGCGGCCAAAAAGAAAAGGGCCGCCCTGTTGCACTCCTTGCGGACGTGTGGCGACCCGAAGCCTGATCATAATCGCTTACGGCTACGCGGAGCGCAAGAGACCGGCTCATCAACCGTTCGTCTACTCCCTGAAGCTCGAAGCCTATCCTTTTCGCTCGGCAAGCAAGCCGCAATTCCTGGTGTTCCATGCACGAGGCTCCAGCAAGGTGTCTGCAGATAACCCGGATCAATGACATGCATTCAATTTTCTCGGCCCGCATCCAAGGCTTCGCATCTTCACGCCTCGACCCTCTGTTCCCCGGCATCGCCTTCCGCTGCAGATGGCTGGACAATGTTGGCGCATATCGATCAAGCAACCTCACAGAAAAGCACTTCCTGGAGTTCGCAGCTCACGACCTCCTGCAGACGGCCAGAAACACCAAGGCAACCGACATCTACGGCCTCGTTGGCGCAAAATTCAGAGATAGGCTCATCGAACACCTGCCCAGCAAGCCCGTATCATTGGAAGTCACCAATCACTTCCTACTCGCTCTTCGGGAACGTTGTTTTGTCGATATTCCCGCAATGAAATTGCTCGGGAATGATGCCGATGTCGGCTTTCTGATTGATGTTCATCGCCGATACGGCTCGACGAATGTCTACGGAGCCACAGACCCCACTCCAGCCGAACTGAACCAGGCCGCCATTCACTTCAGCAATGTGCTGGAGGACTACGGCCGCATGGCCAGGCTTTCAACATCCCTTAGCGACGACGAGACGTTCAAAGCAGTTCTCGCTACCGCAGAGACCGCATCAGTGGCATTTACCGACATCTGCGAGGCGCGAGTCATAGAAGCTATCCAGTCAGGGACAGAACGACTTCGCGAAGCGACGCATTCGAGAAGTGTCGCGCCTTGAACTAAAACTCCTTGCGAACTGCAAGAATTCCTTTATGTAAACCTTAAAACGAGAAAAGGAATTCTCCATGCGCTTTTCGAAAATGCTTATTTCTCTGATCGTCGCTACGACGACTGTCATTCCTCTGGCAATGGCTGGAGAAGCTGATCAAAAATCAGGAGCCATTTGGCCGGACAACTCGCGCGATGAGCTGACCCACGAACAAATCGCCGTCGGTCTTCGTCTTGCCGGAAACAAAATGTACAGCGTTCTCGACAACGACAAATGCAAAGGAGGCGTCAGAGACGCCTGGAAATATTGCATCATTGGGGACTATCGGTTCAGTCAAGACACCCATTACGCGGCTACGGGCTATCTCCAGTCGCCCAAAGACCCAGACGCTTACTCACCTGTTCTCATCATCAACAGTTCAAACGTCTACCTCAACTCCAACCTGGACCCGAAGCAGGCGAGAGCGATTTCTGTCGACTTTGCGGAGACGATCCTGAACAGGAAGCTCAATGAAATCGACCCCAAAGACCCTGACACCTTCTTCGATCCGCGTGACCTGGACCTCATGAACTTGTACTTCCGTGCAACGCAGAAGGTTCAAGGCGCGCTCGCGGACGAGGCCTGCAGCAGCAAGGAACAGGCATCGTACCTCAACGGCGAACAGACACCCTGCACGTTTGGCCGGTTCTTCGTCAGGAAGGACGGGGAATATGATTACACCATCCTCACGCGCCATGGTGATGAGGCTGTCGTCTCTGGCTACTTTGGCGGCGGAAGCTTGCTCATGGATGCCACGGCCAGCGATGCCGAGAAGATCGAGCAGGCGCTCGAATTTATCGAGGCGACACTGAACATCAAGCGAGAAACCATCATTGGCATTCCACTCCGGATCAAAAACGCGCAAGCAGACGCTCGTTTCGCTTCAGTTACGAAGAGGATCACCGACTTTGCCAAGGAACGAAAGTGCGACTACGACGCCAGCACGGATTACCTGAAGGGCATTCCAACGAACTGTGAAGTCGGCGGGTACTTTTTTGACCGCCTTGACGACGGGGGATATCAAGTCCGTATGAGGAATGAGCCCAACACGACCAACGTCGCGCTCTGGATCAAGGATGGGAAACCTTTCATCCGCTTTCACGATCTTGCCGACCAGCCTTATCTCGATACATCCAAGGTCGTTCCAGAATTGGATGGCGCTTTCGTAAAGCTGGAGCAGGCCACCGCTAGGTAGCACCCTAGCACCCTGACACACCGATGGCCGTCGGTATCGGTGACGAACGAGCATGGAACACTGCACTTCCAAGGGCGCGACTCAGCGCCCTTTTCTCGTTCTTTTGCCAATTGCATGTATGGACGTCATCATTCCAACCAGAGCACACCGCCTGAGTTTTTCAATGACCGACCTCACATTCACATCCTACGGCCGCGCCATCAAGTCCGCGCCTACAACCGCATCCGCAAGCCTTTACGCGTCAACTTCATCCGGCACACAGATTGGTGCCGTGTACAAGCACGAGTCCGGTAATGGATGGTACGCTCTAATTTCCGGTCGCTGGTTGGAAGATGCACTCTCCCCCATTCACAAGACCCGCAAAGACGCGCAGAACTGGCTCGCACATGAAGTGGAAAGGCAGGAACTGCAGCGTTCCACGAACCCTAACAATGCGAAATATCACATCTTCTCAACGCGAAACGGGTGCCGAGCATCGACACTCTTGAAAATTCTTCAGATTTTCGACGAGCACAAGATGATGGTGGGCCACATTGCGGACACTAATAACGAATTTAGCGCACTTATGAAGACGCCATTTTATGCCGCGATGCAGTATTCCTCCTACGCACTCCCCGACATGGACAAAACAGGTCTCAGAGACTTCCGCTTTCTATGTGCCGCTCAGGAGCCCATTCTCGAAGCCATGGCAACTTTCCCGAAAGAGGTCAAACTTCACGAGACCGTTTTCCTTCCCCTCCATGAGCTTTCTCAAAGTCTCGACGCAAAGTTTCACCCAGTTGCCGACGAAATTGCACGAATTGCTGAAATATACGAAAACGAGCGCAAGGGCAGGGCTCCAAAATAGGAATTCCGGCACCGGTCTTTTAACGGTTTTCCAGACATCTATATAGGAAACGACGGCAAACAAACACGCACGGAAATTACCTATGTCCTACAAAGCAGAACCCCACGAGGTCGGTGAACGTTTCAAGCTCATTATGCGCCGGACGACAGCCCGTAATGTGTGGAACAAGTCGGAGTACATCGACCGAGCAAAGGCAGCAGTCATCGAGTTGGCGAAAGACAGGAACCTTCCCGAGGTCAACGGCCGACCCTGGAAGGAATTCTGGATGGAGAAATTGAACGGATCAAAGTCAGAGCTTTGCCGCCTGCTTTCGTCACGCGACACAAAGGACGCCGACATCACCCGTTACAGCCCATTCAGCCTGGAATGGATGGACGAGATTTTTCAGGACCAAACCTGGCGCACACGCGCAATCCGTAAGGCGAAGATCGGGATCATTTCACTTCAAGCCAGCCTTGCACGCAAGGGCGATCCTCGGGCGAACCACCAGTTTCTGTGGAGCGAAGTCAATGAGGAACTGGCACACGAATTTGCCCGGGTCGCAGACACAACCATGCCCGCCTTACCCTGAGCGTTCTACCTAAAACGCGGGGGCATGACTTGGCTCCAAACCACAAGCCTTCAGCAATTTCCCGGCCAGTTCCTGCTGGCTGTCACCAAGCTCAAGTTTCTCGGTTCTCCGCATCAGAATCCACCGGATCGACGCCCACAAAATCGCGCGGCTATCTGAGGGAACCTCAAACTGCAGCGGAGACCGCGAACCGGTATCCGGCTCCAGGTGGTGAAGGAAGTCGACCGCTGCCTGAAAATCGTCCCCTTCAAACTTTTGATGTTCCCCGATCAAGGCGTGTGCAAACGCAGCCGTTACGATACGGCGCTTTTGCTCGGTAAGACCTTCAATCCAGCTTACATCCTGGGTAGGTGGCTTCAGCAGAGCCTCCACTTCCTTAAGTGAGGTAAACGATCTGACTTCCTGGCGCTCGCCAGGACGGGCGGACGCCCATTTAACTATGTATCTCGCGGGAAGGTCCTGCATCTTGGACCGCTTCTGGTAGTGAAGTGCCACCGTGCAGCCCAGCGCCTCATTGAAACCAGCCATGTAGAGATGCCCGTTCTTGGACTCACGCATGACCGGACGCTCCACGAAACACGCAAAGAGGTTGTACGGCGTCTTCTGTGACCACCGTTGCAAATCGATGCCTCTGTGCTGCCGCTCTACCAATCCTACACTCATCTCAAAAACTCTTTTACGTTGCTGGCAGGATGACCTGACAAAACGTATGGAACAAGGCCGGGACCGTTCATCGCAGCCCGGCCCCAGCCGCCTCTACGCCGCAAAAGCCAGCACCTGATCATAGGTGTAGACGGCCGACAGATTACGATCCTTAAACATCGCGTTAACGCCGGAGAACAGGCCATGATTACGCCCACGGAAAGCCCTGACGCTGCCGTCGGGATAGTGGACCTGATAGTTCGGATAGACGCCTCGGCCGGTGGTGCCAAACCTGATGCCTGCCGGATGACCAAACTTGATCATGTTCGCGAGCACCTGACGGTAAAAGCCCTTATCACCCAGCGTTTCCCAAAAAGCTTGACCTGAATTCTTCATGTGGACCTCCTTTAAGCTCGCCAATCGAGCCGACAGGCACATATTCAGGTGAGGGCCGTTTGAATTTACACTTGGAGCGACGAAATTCTCAGCGTTGCCAAAATGTCACGAAAATAGGGGGCGGATGCGAAAGCCGAGCTTCTCCGTCTTGTAACGCAGCAGCCACTCGTACACCTTGACCGCCTCTGCGTGCTCCTCTTCCCGAGCATCTCCCAATGCCTCGGCGATCTCGACTTCGAGAGCGCCCAGCACTTCCTCAATGCCGACTGCATCCTCGCGCCCGTAGAGAACATCGAGCTTATGCGCACTATGCTGTGAAAGCCCTTCAAGGGTGTTGATCTCCAGGATGTCTTCCGCAAAGCATTTCTCACAGCTCGTTGCAACGCAGGTGCAATCGCCACAGTGAAATCCGCTTTCAAGTTCGACCAACATGTCGTTGGCGCGTTCTTTCAAGCCATTTTCATCGAGCGCGTGCTGCAGATATGACCTCGCTCGATCCGGATCGTAGAGCTTCTCACTTTTATCCCGCAGATGCAGAGCTGCAGACTGAGCCGCACTCTTCAACTCTCGAATCTTGGCCTTTTCGGCGAAGATTTTCTTCTCAATCTCATCAAGGACAACCGAAGTCTTCAGCGGGTTTTCGTGCCAGTTAATTTTCAAGAGATGCGCCTTCAGTCGGAATTTCCTCACCCAATATAGGCCATTTGGTAAGCCTCTCAAGATTTCAGATTTGCGACTCACACACCTAGGCTTCCCGTGCGCTCGTCCCTTGCCTATAAACGCGACATGCTCCTGAGACCGCTCACGAAGGACACAGCTATGAGACCCGACACCCACTATCTTCTTGGACCAAAGGAATTCCGCGAGTTCATCGACAATTTCGAGTATCAGGACGACATTCCGGAACGGCTTCGCGATGGCAGCTTCATCGCACAAGCAGTAATGGACGCTCCCGCACCCGATGAAACCGAGATCGACCTCAAGATCATCGGTCTGAATGGCCAGGTCTTCGACGCGGGTCGCAATGACAACGAATACGATGCTTTTATCTCGGCGCTGACCGGTCAGACCGTAATGATCGGCAAGGACATGACCGAAACCGACACTGTCGTCCTCTTTCGCCGCGATGAGGAAGGCGAGATCACGGCTGTTATGCCGTTCGAACAGGGCTCTCCCGACATGATGATATGCTACGCCCACATCGGCCAGCACGGCAGCTGCCATATTGACTGGGTGAAGGAGACCTTCCCTGCAAGTGAAGACGAGTACCGCGCCCTCAAGGCCGAACTCACAAGCGCCCCATTCGACTACAAGTTTCTGATCCTGGACGATCTGACCGCAATCGACCTCGAAGAACAGCCGACTCCCGCACCAACGCTCTAGGCGCAAGAACCCTGAAACAGAAATGCCGCCGAACAGACCTCGTGTCAGTTGGCAGCATTCTCATTTGATGGGTCACGATTAGCCTCAGAGGCGAGGGCCCTTTGGCGGAAAATTGCCGTTCTCGTCAAAATAGGCCTGGAGTTCGTGAATGTGTGCCATCCGCTCTTCCGGAACCGCGCGCAGCAGGTTGTCCAACTGCTCACCGGTTGCAGGAGCATCGAAGTCGAAAGAGTCATCATCGGTTTGCGACTGGCGAATGATACCGCACCATGCTTTCGTCTCGAAGCTATATGACAACGTTGCGATGGATCGGAGATCGCCTTCCACTTCCAGGTCGAGATCGATGTGAGGCACGCTGTCAGATGGTTCCTGGTTGGTCAGCGTGAATTTCACCTTGGCCTGATCCAGAAACAGGTGGTCGAAGTCGCGAATTTCCGGCATGTCGTATCCTCCTAAAAGATTCCCTGCCGAACAGTACGCAGCAGTGAAGCAATCCGCAAACGCTGCACGCAAGGCATTACACCACCATCGTGTTGACAATCACGCCATTTGAGACCCACCCTGGACTTCCGGTCACCGAGAAGTTCAAGATGATAATTCCTCAAGAAGAGCACCTTGCCGTCGTTTACGAGGACTCAATCCGCATTCCCGGAGATGATGGCGAGCCCTCATATTTCAAGCACCATACGGTGTTCCTACCGTTTGAGAACGAAGATCGCCTGAAGGAGTGGCTCGAAAATGAAGGGACCAAGGTCAAGCACCGCGTTCTCCGCTGCATTCCTCAGGACGTGACGCGGAAAGTCTCCTACACGTTCAGCGACCGGTAACGCAGACAGGGCATCAACAAATGACATTCATCGACTCCTTCAGCTCCGGCCTCGACGATCTTCCGCTACGCAAGCAGCGCAGCACGAGACACGTACTTCAACACCTTGAACGGCATGGACGCTTCTCCGTCTTCGAAGCGACTGACAACGACACGATTGCCGCGACCGTGGATCGTGTTATCCGACGCGGCTATATCGAGACCGACATTTCCTGCGGATATCCCTGGACGAAAACGCAGCTTACGGAGGCTGGCAAGGCCTATCTTGCAAAGTTGACACCGGCCTGATCCATAAAGAATAGATCATGCTTTGAATAATTCGATCTTGACCGCTAAGTTCGTCCTATCTCAATGCGGACGACACGATGACCACTAACGCTGCGCTGCCGACAACACACCCCAGCCGTCTGACCCATTTCCTGATAAGCTCGTTCAAGCGCAAAGCGTATTCGGCAGTCCTGCAGGAGCTTCACGACAACAAGCCCTCCCGGGCGATCACCCGCGATCCCAACTCGCTTGTCGAGGCATGGAAATCGATGCTGGATGCTGCGCAGCGCACCCGCGACGGTTTGAATGAAGCAGATCGACCGCTTCTTTACGCGCTTCTGCACACGGGCCTTGCCATGGACTATGTTTCATTTCTTCGCAGCAATGAAGAATTCGCTGAAGGCATTTCAACGGTTCGCGAAACCTCTCTCTATCGCCAGGAGCAGGAACTGCTTTTCGATGCACTGTGGGACCACCCATTCGCGAAATCCATGCGTGAAGAGTTCATGCTGCTCGACCGCGCAACCGCATTGGACAAAGTGAAGACCGCATGGGACGAAGGCGATATAAAGGCCTTTCTCTATATCGTGAACGCTCTGACATCGATCCAGAACCACCAGCACCGCCGCACTGACCCGCGTTTTTCGGAAGGAACCTTCAGCGATGCAATTGCTTCGCACCCCGGCCTCGAACTGATTGTTATCCCGGTACAACGCGGAAACGGTGTCGATAGCGGCGATACTCAGGCACCACTGCCTCCTTTGAGGCTTATCGTATCCAACAAGCCGTTGCCGGTTGAATACGCGCAAGAGCCGACAGAAGAAGATGTCACCGGTTTCGTCCTCGCGAGTGCGGCGGGAACCTACTCATCGCTCAAGCGCTATATGGTCGACGCCTTGTCAGATCGAAATGAGAGCATCGGACACGGACCGTATTACTACACCTCAAATGACGACCGTGGGCTGGCACCGGCATCGAATGTTGTCTCCGCCATCCATCATTACCTGGCAACTCCAACCAATTTTGCATTCAATGCTCAGGAGCGTATGAAAGAGCAACTCGAAGCCATTAGAAACGTTGCGGTCGGACCGACCTATGCCCATCGTTACCTTAGGGCAGACAAACAAGTAGACTGGTCGGAGGCACTGAACTTCGCCAATGGTTTGTCGAAAGAACTGAAGACGCTCGATCCGCGCGCGGCATCGGAAGTCCTCGTGACCCATGGCATGTCCTACGCAGTCGAGAACCTTTTGAAGCTCCGGTTCAAGGACGAAGCAGCCGTGGAAGAAGTAAGGACCGGTTATCTGCAAGGCATTTCCATCCTGCATGCCGATATGGTCGAACTGATTCACGCCGAAGGCGGGAGTACGGAAGCACTTGAACGCTTCGAACGCTATCGGGGCTTCCACCCGGACGTCCTCATGTTTCCCGTCGAAGAGCGCTTGCGATTGGCCTTCCAGGACATCAGCGACATGATGACCGCTCACCTTACTGGCTTGACCATTCTCGAAGAATTATTTGACGAAGAACGACCACTCGCTTCGAAGATCGATTTCGCCAACATCGTGAGAACGATGATCGTCGCGGGCGATATCACCAATGCGATGCGCGTTTACGAGAGCCTTGGTGTCCAACGCAACCCAAATATTGCCGACGCGATCAGTCAAACCTTCAAGGACCTCGGCTACCACGTCTTTCCCGAGTTCAAAGTGACAAAGCTCGACGGATTGGCGGGACGCGCACTCCTCGACAGCCACGGCAATCTCTATTCCAAACTCGTCAAAGCGCCTCACTATCAATCGGTCGACCAAATCACGGCGGGAACCGACTTGCTATCCGCATCGCTCGCCTACTACGTCCTGACATCGCTGAAATTCAGGGACGATGTCGGCGAGCGACCAGCGCAGCAGATAGCAGCTCTCAAGGACTTCATAGCTCAGCGATCACTGGTCAAAGAGCTGAAAGAGAACATGCAAGACCTACCAGACCCCTTGAAGCCGCTGTATCTGGATGGCGTGAAGCTTGAGGCTGACGATCTTGCCGACAATCTGGCGCTGAAGGGCGTCAGAAACCCCCAGGAAGCAGTGAAACAGGCTATTTCAGAGGTGAGCGGCAACAAGCCGAGAGCAGCCTTCCATCGTATCATGAAGGCACTCGGCAACGTCAGTGAGTTGATGAGCAATAAATCGAAGAAGTGAGTTTGGGAGGTGAGGCTTTCACGGCCGTTGTCGGCCTCACCTAGCAATCCTGCACATTTCGCGTACGGGGCCGGAACCCTCTACGGCGGCACCAGGTCTCCGGTCAACGGGATGCAATGCATCTGGAAGCCTTCGACTTTCGTGCCTTCTGCTACTTAGCGATCAATTCGCCTTCCCATCCCTAAATGCTATGCAGCAGCCGCATCGGTGACAATAGGCCAGAGCACTTGCTCTTCCGAAGATCACCAAATAGCGTGAGATGAGTAAGGAGTTGAGCGATGCTTAAGCAATTCAAAGAGCTTTTCAATCGTCACGCAGCATTGATCTCAGAGCTTCGGGCTCGCCACGAGGGTCGTCCCTACCACAACTGGAACCACATCCTCGCGATCCTCTATCTGGCCTCCAAACATCCGCATCTGATCAATGATATCGAGGCCTTCTTCTGGATGGCAGTTTTCCACGATCTCATTTACCGGAGCGACCGCCAGGACAACGAGGAAAAATCTGCTGCAGCCGCGCAGGAAAGTCTCATTGCCCTGATTTCAGAGGCTCGCTTGACGCTGGTCTGCCTCGGCATCTCTGCCACCGCCAAGCATCAAGTCCCTGAAGGTCTGAGCCCTGCAGAAACTCAGGACATCGCTTTCTTCCTCGATTGCGATCTTGCAATCCTTGGCACGGATAGCGAAACGTTCAGTACCTACGACGCTGCCATTCGGGAAGAGTATGCATGGGTGCCTGAGCCGCAATGGCGAAGCGGCAGGGCAGGGGTCATGAAAAACTTCCTGGGAAGAGACCCGCTGTACTTCACTGCGGAGATGCGCAAGGAATTCGAGGCGTCTGCTCGCTATAACATGAAGGCACTTATAAAGGAGTTATCGGCGTAAAATTGAAATTCTCATCAAATATTTTTGGAGAGAATTCCTTTGCGTGATTGACAGGCAGCTTCTTTCCCGATTTATTCGCGCAGAATTCCTTTGAGCGTGGATATTTTCTTTGTCTGTTAGCCGCACTTTCAAAATCCTTGGTTCCGGCACGTTTCGACCTGATCGGGAAGTCACGTCTATTGAGCTTGATGATCGCCTCAAGCGTCGACGCGGATGGGTCGAGAACAAATCTGGTGTGAAAGCTCGGCGATTTGCTGGCGAGAAGGATACGACCGTTTCCATGGCAGCAAACGCCGCTCAGGCAGCGTTTGCGAATGCAGGCTGGTCGAAGATCGCCGTCGGAGACATCGATTGCATCATTTCCGCGTCAGGCACCATGGAGCAGGCAATTCCTTGCACCGCTTCCCTGATCCAGAAGGCCCTTGGCCTGTCACACATGAATATCCCTTGCTTCGACATCAACAGCACATGTCTGAGCTTCCTCACGGCCCTGGACAATGCCTCAGCTCTGATGGCTGTCGGCCGCTACCGGCGCATTCTACTGGTGTCGAGCGACATTCCTTCTCTCGGCCTCAATTGGGACCACATGGAAAGCAGCCTGATCTTTGGCGACGGCGCAGCGGCCATGATTATCGAACGATCCAGCTTCGGTTTTTCCGCGTCGGCGACCGTCAGGGCAAGCCACATGGAGACTTACAGCGTGGCCGCCAACGTATGCCAGGTGCAGGCTGGCGGTACGAAGTTCCACCCATCGAGACAGAATGGTGACCTTTCCAAGCTTGCCCTGTTCGAGATGGACGGCAAAGCCGCCTACAAGGTCACAGCCGCTAACATAGACAGTTTCCTCTCGACGCTTTTTACTGGCACGGGCCTCCAGATGAAGGATATCGACCTGGTCATTCCACACCAGGCGAGCTTCCTCGCGATGCAACACCTGCGCAAAAAGTTGAAAATCCCGCAAAACAAGCTGGTCGATATTTTCGCTGATCACGGTAATCAGATTGCCGCCTCCATCCCGACCGCCTTCCATATCGCCAGGACCGACGGACGCCTGAAGTCCGGCGACAATGTTCTCCTCATCGGCACCGGTGCCGGAATTTCGCTCGCAGGCATGATTCTGCAGTTTCACTGAACAATGGGAATTTCACGTGACGATTTCGCAAGACCTTCGCAAGATTGCCGATGAGTACGCCCCTCAGGCCGTTCTTCCATTCACCTACGATGAAATCATCTCCATAGCACGGGCCAAGCTCGGCATTCGGCAAGAACAAGTACACTCAGCGCTGCACCAGCTTTACGCAGCTAAACAGATTTCCTACCCGAGAACCGATGTACCCTATCTTCCGACCGTCCTTCTTCCTGACCTGCCGCTGATCATGTCCGCCCTCGACGTGAGGTTCTCGACCGATGAACCAGCGCGACATCACAACGGCCATTACATGTCCCCGGCCTGGAGAAGCCCGGAGAGTTTCGATCTGCATTACGGGATCATTCCGACAAGCGCGTTCGATCCAGAACTGTATGACACGATGCCCGATGAATGGCGAAAACTCTTCGACCTCATCGTCGAACGTTTCGTCGCCGTGTTTACTTTCAAACCGTCCCTCATCTCCAAGGAGGCGCGCGCAACACTCCTCGCTGCAGCCGACCTTATCGATCAGCTTGAAACGGACGTCAGCGACGAAAACAAGGGGCTTTGGCGCTTCTGGAGCCGCAAGGCCTCAGAGCTTGCCTCCAAGCTTGCAGACAAGGAATTCTCATGAGAGCCCTCGTTACAGGCGCGACGGGCGGCCTTGGCCGGAACCTGGTTGAACGACTTCATCGCGACGGTCATGACGTTATCGCAACCGGCCGCAACAGGGCTGTCGGCCAGGCAATTGCCTCGGAAGGCATTCGCTTCGAGGCTGTCGATCTGGCAGAAGATCAGCGACTTCAGACCCTTTCAGAAGGATGCGATGTCGTATTCCACTGCGCCGCTCTATCCTCACCCTGGGGACGCAGGGAAGACTTCGAAGCCATCAACGTCAATGGCACGATCAACGTTCGTGATGCCGCGCTTGCCGCTGGCGCGCGACTGGTTCACGTCTCGACCCCGAGCATCTACGCAAACTTCAGCGATCAGTTGAACATCAGCGAATTCTCCCTGCTTCCGAAGAGAAAGATCAACGACTACGCACGCACGAAGTGGGAAGCTGAAGCGCACATCGATCTTTCCGTTCGAAACGAAGGTCTGGAAGCGATCATCATTCGACCGCGCGGCATTTTCGGACCATATGACACCACCTTGATGCCGCGCCTGATGGCGACCGCCGAACGCGGTCCAGTTCCGCTTATCAACGGCGGCCAGGCTGTCGTTGATGTGACCTATGTCGAGAACGTCGTCGACGCACTCATCCTTGCTGCGGAGGCCCGCCACATCAAGCACGGCGAGGCATTTAACATCACCAACGGAGAGGCGGTCGTAATCGCCGACCTCATCAAACAGGCTCTGACCGCAGTCGGCGTGCCGTACACTACGAAGAACGTTCCTTACTGGCTGGCCAATCTCGTCGCCCGAGGCATGGAATTTTCCGCAAGGATTGGCGCGATCAAGGGCGAACCTGCACTCACCCGCTATACAGCCGGTCTGTTCGCATTCGACCAAACCCTCGACATCACGCGAGCCCGAACAAACCTCGGCTATTCGCCACGGATTTCGATCAAGGAAGGGATCGCTCGTTATGCCGAGTGGTACCGCCTGGATAGGTTCAGGGGACAGCAAGGATGATTACCGTCAGGAGCAAGCTATACGTCGCCGGTTTCTGCAAGAACATCGGCGCTTTGACTATGCGCGGCGAACCCTGGGCCGTGACGAAGTTTCCGGCGATTTGCGCCCTTATTCAGCACCCTTCCGGACGAAACATCCTGTTCGACACTGGCTATGCAAAGCGTTTCCACACGGTGACGCAGAAGCTTCCCTACAAGTTCTATGCATGGTTCACTCCGGTTACCGTAACCGCTGAGGATGAACTCCATTCACAGCTCCTCCTCGACGGCCTTCGCCCGCAGGATATCGACACGGTCATCCTCTCACACTTCCATGCCGACCACCTCGGCGGCATCAAGGACTTCCCCGACGTGACCGTCATCGCGTCTCAGAAAGCTTTTGACGCCGCACAGGCCCTTTCACCGATCCAGGCTGTGAAGACTGGCTTTATCCCCGACCTTATCCCGGGCGATTTCAAAAATCGCATGATGCCTCTGGAGAAGATTCCGACTGTTCCCGTTCTGGACTACCTTCCAGGCTTCCAGAGTGGCTGGGACCTGTTTGGCGATGGGAGCGTGCTCGCTGTGCCGCTTCCAGGACACGCCAAGGATCAGTTCGGCATCTACTTCCAGGATGCGCAGCATGGCGAAATCTTTCTGGTCGCAGACGCTGCATGGTCCAGCCGGGCCATTCGGGAAAACCGCCTGCCTTCGTCCTTGGCTTATTCAGCCTTCGACAGCGGACAGGATTACGACCGCGTCATGGGCAAACTCCATCACCTCACGAAAACCAGGCCGGAAGTAAAGCTCGTGCCTTCCCACTGCAGCGAAATATGGAAGGAAATCGACAATGCCCGGCCTCTTTGACAGCGCCACCGTGCTTTGGCACTACCTCGCGGCCAAACGCCGTCTTGGAGCGATATCGTCCAAGGCTGACGTTGAACAAATCCAGACTGATGGCATGGCCCGCTTTCGTCAAAAGGTCATGGCACGATCACCATTCTATCGCGAATATGTCGACGCTCCACTCTCGGAGATTCCGATCATAACGAAGCGGGAAATGCTTGAAAATTTCGACCGGATGAACACGGCCCGAATCAAACTCACCGAGGCTTTGGCGGTTGGTTTGCAGGCCGAGAAGGACCGAGACTTCTCACCAATGATAGGGGACATCACGGTCGGACTTTCCTCCGGCACCTCGGGCAGCAGGGGCGTCTTCCTTGTTTCCAAGGAGGAGCGTCTGCGATGGGCGGGCATAATGCTCGCGCATGCGCTTCCACATTCGATCCTGAAGCCCACTCGGATCGCATTCTTCCTGCGCGCCAACAGCAATCTCTACACCACCCTCAACAGAGGCAAACATCTCGTCCTGGACTTCTACGACATCACTGCTGGCCACCTTCTGGGCGGCACCAGATCAGGGAAAGGCGACGAAGCCTATGTGGACAGGCTCACCCGCACACAGCCGGATGTCCTTGTGGCCCCAGCGTCAATCCTTAGGCATCTTTCAAACCTTGCTTCCACCGGCAACTTCCACATAGCGCCCAAGCGCATTTTCTCGGTAGGCGAGGTTCTCGAACCTGATGACCGCAAACATATCGAAGGCGTGTTCAATAGGCGCGTCGACCAGATTTATCAGTGCACGGAAGGTTTCCTGGGAATATCGGACAATTCAGGAACGCTGCAGTTGAATGAGGCGTTCGTTATCATCGAAAAAGAATGGGTCGACAAGGCATCCGGCCGGTTTCGACCCATGATCACTGATTTTTCTCGGACCACCCAGCCCATCATCAGGTATCGACTGGACGATATTCTGATTGAAGACCGTTCACACATTGGGCCGTTTACCGCGCTGAAGCAGATTGAGGGCAGGGCGGATAGCACGCTCTACTTCCCGACAGCCGACGGTAAACTGAAGCCGATTTTCGCAGATGCGATCCGGCAAGCTGTCCTCGCTTCCGATCTCGGCACAGCAGAATATCAGATCGTTCAGACGGCACCGGACAACATCGAGATGCAATGGGGGCCAGCACCCGCCGTACCGGGACCGATCCACACCAAGACCTTCCAACGCCTGCTCGCCGATGTTGCGCAGCGTCATGACTGCCTGCCCCCTAGCGGCTTCGTCAAACCTCTTCTGCGAGCGGCTTACGACGTCAAAGTGAGGCGTATCGCGAGACATTTCCCGGTCAACGAGGGGCAGACGCGATGAAAACGGTTCTCGTAACCGGCGCGCGCTCACCGGCCGCCCTTGAAATCTGCCGAGGCCTGCAAGCGAGCGGATCGCGCGTCGTGGCAGCCGACAGCATGCGCTTTCCCATTTGCCGATTTTCGAACTCTGTCGACCGCTCGGTTCGGATTGCGCCACCAAGGCAACAACCGAAAGCGTTCGTCCGCGACCTCAACCGGATCATCGCAGATGAGAAGGTCGACATCATCATTCCAACCTGTGAGGAGCTCTTCCACCTTGCACTTTACCAGCAGGAGATCAACTGCCAAATCTTCACCGGCGACATAGCCCAGCTTTCCTCCTTTCACGACAAGTATCGCTTCCTCCAATGCGCCGAACCCTACGGCATTTCGATCCCCAAAACGGCAATCCTCAACACACGAGAGGCAATGCTTGAAATCGCAAACACGTCCGCAATCGAGGGCGACAAGGTCAACGGCCTGGTCTTTAAACGTGTTTTCTCTCGCTTTGCGGAGGGAACTTTCGTGAAGCCCACAGCGGCGCAGCTCGATGCAATCCATCCGACCGCGCAGAACCGCTACATCGCGCAGGAATTCATTCCAGGTGAAGAATTCTGCTGCTATGCGATTGCGGCCAAAGGAAAGCTGAAGGCAATCAGCATTTACAAGCCAAGTTATCGGGCGGGCAGGGGTGCAGGCATCTTTTTCGAGCCGCTTGATCAACCGGAAATAAAGCAGTTTGTCCGCGCTTTCGTGGACGGCCATTCCTTTACGGGCCAAGTTAGCTTTGACTTCATCGCAGCACCTGAAGGCCGAACCTACGTCATCGAGTGCAATCCGCGCGCAACGAGCGGTGTTCACCTTCTTGACAAGGACACGGACTGGAACCGCATGTTCAGCATTGGTCCCGAAGATGAAGATCACTGCCACACGCCGCGCATGGAATCGAAAATGGTGGCGCTCGCCATGCTCACCTACGGACTCAAGAATGCAAGACCACGAGCCTTCCTGACCGATTGGAAACGCGCCAAGGACGTCACCTATCGCAGAAACGATGTCTTGCCCGCAGTCGGCCAGCTGGCAACAATGACAGAATTCCTTCTACGATCAGCGAGAAAATCAATCTCGCCTCTCGCAGCAACCACGCATGACATCGAATGGAACGGAAATGACTGACCATCCTTCTTCCGCCGACCACGGCCAGGCCATGGACCGTAAATACAGGCGTGCGCGGCATGTGTACGATCTGACGCGATTTGGTTTCCTGCTCGGACGCAACCGGGCAATCCAGGCTTTGGCAATCCAGCCAGGCAAACACATTCTTGAAATCGGCTGCGGCACCGGTCGGAACCTACATCTGATGTCGAAACGTTCTGACAACGCACACTTCTACGGGCTCGATATATCCGAAGAGATGCTGAAGTCCGCGACACGTAAATTGCAGGGCACGCCGAACATCAAGCTTGCCAAGGCTGATGCTTCCAACTTTTCGGGACAAGAGCTGTTCGGAAAGCGGACTTTCGACGGCATCTTGATGTCATTCACGCTGTCGATGATGCCCCAATGGCACAAGACACTGGACCTTGCTCTTTCCCATCTGGGACCTCAGGGCGTCGTTTCGATTGTCGATTTCGGTGATTTTTCAGGATTTGGCCCACTGCGTTCATGGGCGATTACCGAATTGGGGAAACACCAGGCTCCACCGCTTCCCGACCTATGGGATCAGATTTACGAGCGGACATTCGGCAAAGACGGCAAATACTATCCATCCTTGCGACAGGCATACCGAGGTTTCGTTCAGTTTGCGACGATCCAGAAATCAATGAATTTTGGCAAGGACACGAACAGGGCCCATGACGATGTCATAAGCCCCATTTCGCAACCGCACCGAAAAGCCTGACGAAGACCATCAATTCTGATGCTTAGCCTTGATGTCCTGACAATACTGAACATGCTCCGGGTTTTTAGCGAATTCAGGATTGTCACATCTCGCGATCCTTGCGCTATTGGCCTGGCCCCAGAACATCATCACCAGAGTAACCAAAATCACGAATACGCAAAGTGCAATAAGATGCTCGGGCCAGTTTCTCAATATCGTCTCCCTTAAAATTTGAACGGCTCTCGTCCGCGAGAAATTCCAGAGGACGGCGACAGCCTGACCAATCGGTACCCCCACCAGTTTTTAGACTGCAATTCCTGCGCGACCGACGAGCCTCTTCAGAAGTTTTGACTTATAACCCGGCCGCGTCAATTCCTTGTGACGCTCCAGAAAAGCCTTCGCCGCCTGGTCCGGCGTCCAGGGAATTACCTTGAAGTCGTAAGGCAATAGTTCCTTACCGTCTGCCGACCAAGATTCACCGCCCCAGTTTGTGAGATCGCGGCGCTCGGTCATCAGGAGGCGTACATCCATGATCTTGATCTCAACCGGATGGGTCATCACGACTTTAAACCGCCGCAGGATCGAACTTTCACAGCGCTTTTCGACAACCTTGTAATCAGGGCAAAGGGACTTCAACGGCGCGCTCATATCGCCGCAAACCGCCTCCCCAGCCTCATGCCAGAGGGCCTGCAGCCGCAGCTCTTCCTCAACGGAATAGCTGCCCAGAACGCAATGTTGCGCGGTCGCGAAAAACTTCCGTTTCTTCAGAATGTTACTATAGCACTGTCCTGAAAAGCGCCCCTCGTAACCAAGCCCGTAGGCAATGTCCTCGATTGTTATTTCAGAGGAATCCGGGTCACAAAAATCGAAATACGATCCCGATCCGAGGATGATGGTGGGGCCAACTGCATGCTTGACGACACTGCCGCGAAGCCGGTCAATTTCCTTTTGCTCGTCCATGAAAAATCTAGAAATCAGAGTGCGATCCTGAAAGGGTCAACCAATTATCTTCATCGCGCAAGGAATTCCTTGCTGCTCACCGCAGGAATTCCTTGATGTCGATATTTTCACGATGGCACTCAGATTTGGCGGAGAGGACTGTTTCCCTCTCCGCCAATACGCCTACCACTGTTTCAGGATCGCTCGGCCGCGCTTGTCGATCTGCTTCCACTTCATCTTGAAGCTGACAGAGTCTACGCCGCCAAACATCGACGCATTTGCGTGAATTTCCGAGAGACCGATAAGCATCAAGGTTGCCGCTTCCGGTCGGGACGCAAACTCCGCAACATCGGCATCTTTGATCGTATGAATGTCCATATCCATACCGATCAACCGACCGATCTGCGGATCACCCCCGATTTCAAGCCAGATACGTTCACTCGCAGCAGCGTGCCCCGGAAAATGCTGACGGCCGTCTTCATCAACGGTCCGGACCGAGGGTTTTCCACAATCGTGCAGGCGTGCGTATTCCCTGACCGTTTCCCGGTCCAGTTGCTTCTCCAAGACCCTCGGATCAGCAACCCAGTCGGGAAGCTTCCATTCCCCCTTGAGCGGCGATCCCGTTTCCAGGTGTGCAATGAGGTCATCGTAAAAGTCTCTGACGAGTTCGCCGTGACGAAGAACCGACATCCCTGCAGTCTGTTCGCAGGCCTTCATCTCGATTTCGAGAAGAGCGAGCTTTTCCTGAAAGCTGTTCATGACATTTTCCTTGAAGCCATGCGCAACCGGCGTCGCATCCATTCCAGGACATGCGATATCGTTCACGGCGCGCGCGTTGATCTGATCGTGGTGGAAGTCGAGCGTTAGCTTTCCACGATCTGGCGGCTTCAGGATTTTGTGGGAGGGTCGGTCGCCTCTGTACGAGGATTGCTCAACGACGCTTGTCGGAGCTGAGGCAGACCTGCTGCGGGTATTTTCAGTTGCTGGTAGTCCAGCGCGGGCGTCCCGTATGGAAGAGCTACAACATGTTCATTTTCCAAATCTCCTGCTGCTTAAACCAAAAATAGAATGCTGATGTTCGCGTTTCAAGAAGGACCGTTCAATTCATCGGTGATAACCCGAGCGTCTCGACAGTCCTATTACATCAAGGACGGGACAACGCTCCGTCATCCATATCTTTCCAATTTCCAGATTTTCTGTGGTCAGCGGAGAGAAGGCGTCGATCAGATACTCTCCATCGCTCCCTAGTTCGCAACGCCGCGACCCATCAAAGCCCCGTATTGTTTTGAGCGAACCCTTTACCTGCATCACCGGAATGTCCTCCGCGACATCGGCCTCTGGCATGATCGCCATCAGATGAGATTCCTGGCCGGGCACACCATATCTTGCATGCTCGAAGTGCGGTTGAATTAGCACGAAATGACCTGGGTGACCCGGGTGTCGATAAGCCCGAAACACACAGACACCAGCTTCATGGGTCATATTACCCAACTCCACCCGCCATTGATCCTGGGCATCCTCGACGTCCTCCCCAATCAAACCACATTGAGAACGACCTGACTTAGGCATCGGGCCAAACCGAATGAAAATCCAGTCTGACGACGAAGGTTCGAACTCAACAGTACGGCCGTAAGCTCCTGACTCTTCAAGATCGTCTCTGTCTTCAGTCTCCGGCTCATCATCGTCCGGCAGACCTGCTGCCAAGGCTATTTGCTCTTCATGCCAGGCGTTTGACAGAGCAATAATCTCCTCAACGCTCTGCGTCTCCAGCGCAAACCATGAGTTCAAGTCGCCATCTGCGTGGAAAGCGTTTGCCCTGAACATCGCGTCAACAAACCAACCCACGCGATGCAGATCACGCAGAACCCTTTCCCTGCACTCAGATGGAGTTTCGCGCCAGACTGCAACAATACGATCCCGCACGGCTTCTCTGACGCGACCACCGCCGAAGGAGTGGTAACGCAGGTGCACTTCTTCAATCTTGGCATCTTCGTCCGTCATGTTGTCGATTATGCAGACCTGTCTGCAAAATTGAAGCCGCCATTCAAAACCGTATATGAATAAGGCCGACCCCTACACACCTTCTTATATGCATCGCGTAAAATTATGCTGGGCAGACACAGGAGTAGCACCATGTCAGAACACTTTGGAATCACAACGGACCTAATTCATTTCAGTGACGCACCCGCACTGCTCGGAGTTGACACGAATGGAGCAGCCCCGCAGCGCGTATACGGAATTTTCGTCGAAGCCGAAATGTACGAGTACGAGGGAGACATAACCCAGAACTACTGGCTTAAACTGGCAACAAGTTCGACGTTCGACAAGAGTTCGAGCCAGCCAGGGGCGGAACACTTCATGTGGGCCAGTGACGTTCAACGCATCGATCTTTTCCTGGGAGCTATCGTCAGCGCCTCAGTTGTCAAAGGATGGAACAGAGAGCTGAACGGCAAATTTGATGGCTACCAGAACATCGCGCAGGTTGAATTCTCCGAGGACGCGACAGAGGAATGCTGGGACAATCTTTCGTGCAGAGTGAATTCAACCGATGGTGGCTTCGAAGCTCGCCTCTACAACAAGCATGCTACACTCGCATCGATCTATGCCGCCCTTTCAGATAAGGGCATCGACCAAGCTCTGGACGCCGTCAAGGAGCTGAGAGAATGGGCCGACAAACATCAGCGGCTCCTATACAAATCGATTGCTGAGAAGAACGAAAACGAGCCAGCTTCGCTCGGAATGCGATAATTGACCAATTTGCGCATTGAGATGCGCAAAAATCCTTGTTTCTCGCTCTCGATGAGATCAAATCCCTCAGAGAATGGAGCGACAAGCACCAGCGCATTCTCCTGAAGGAAATCGCCGCCAATCTGCTGCGCCGGGCATTCGCTGATTAGGGGCAGGAGTGGCCAGAAAATCTTCTTGCCACTCCTTTTCACCTTGCAAGAACCTCAAACCAACGGCGACAATAGCGCCGTGAATATCGGGACTTCACCGCCCCTTACCTGTGCAGGTTCATGAGCGTTAAGATTTATCACGGCTTCAAGTTTCAATCAGGCAGCCTTCAGGAGTTGCAGGAATTCCTTATGAAGTGGCGGGGAATACTCAAGCCTCTGCACCGCGCGGGACTCGCTGCCGTTCACGCTCGCATCGCAACCGACACTTTTGACCAATCCTTCATAAACCCGAAGAGTAAAGCCGGTAAAACGCCCCTGATGGAGGCGTATCACTCCGTCATGGACAGGCAGAGAGAAATCAAGAAGACCGGCTACAGGGACTGTGAAGTCGATTTTGACTTCGAGGTCTCGATCATGCCCCATGGCCGAAACATCTATGGGATCATCTACACTGAACGAGGCAGTTGGCGCGATCTCTTCATGGACCAACCGGAGATTTCCGATTTTTCCTATTGGGACAACTCAGACAGACCGAGCGAAATCACCGCCCGCCAATGGAGACATCGTTACAAAGTCTGGGATGCGCTCCTGCTTAGAGGCCCCGATGCGATCCCCGCCATGAGAGGGCTGTCGGCCCAATGCACAACGGAATCCTTCTATGTCGAAGCGGATGACATTGTTGCGGCGATCAAGCCTCACGAGGTGCGTGTTCGCAACCTGGCCCGAAGCGCCGTGATGGACGCAGACATGAAACGCCGAATGGCGAGACTTTCAGAAGCGGAAGTTAAATCCAGGGTTTTCGAGACCTTTTTCGATGTCGAAAAATGGCTCAAGAGCCCCGACGGCAATGCCGCGCTTCAGGCCAAGATCAAAGAGCTTGAGATCATTCTGCCGAAAAAGCTCACCAAGGATATGCTCCTAGAGAAGCGACCGACACCAGATGAGCCAGATAGTCCTACACCTTCATAATGCCTGGCTTCTTAGCTGCTATTCGACATGACCGCATTCCCTTCGATTGAGGGGCCACATCTATTCCAGCTTAAATGGGAACAGACGTTCAAAGGTGGAATAAACCTTCCGACCTTCACCAAGATGCTCAGCCACACTTACAATTGAACTGACCAGCGCCATCTCTTCTGGCTTAGCCCCCAACAACGGCAGTACCGTTGCGAGATCGTTTGCAATCCTCCGAGCATCGACGAGAACACGATTGCCCATCCGCGCCAATTTCACAGCCTCATTCCAGTCGTCTATCGTCCCCAGACTGCTCATGACTATCCCGGCCGGTAGAAGTCGGTCTCGAACCCGCCAGACGTTAGGCGCGCAATAAACTGGAAGACCATGCTTCTCCGACAGCGAGGCAGCCCGAACGCCGACATAGGCCGACCTGGTCGCGGTCGACGGCCCGACAAAGAGGTCGATTGAACCAGAACCCGGACCGTCCGAACCAGAACCTGGACCATCATCTGAAGTAGGAACAGCACGACTACGGCCCTTCTTCAGATGATGCATCAAGGCGTCACCTTTCCATCCAAAGGCTTCAGCAACCAGATTGATCCGTTCAAACTGACGAAGATTGCCGCTATCCACCTTGGCAAAGGCAGCGGTCAGCTTACGCATGATTTCATGCGTCAATTCTATACTCGACATCCCATACTCCTAATCGGACCGTAACAGAATGCTCCCGTTTTCCGAATTCCGATTTGAGAAAGGAAATTCGATGGTTTTCTTGCTCGGGTTTAGCATGCCTTTCGGTGGGAGCTGCCTGGTTGACCGACGACCAAAATTTAACCTAAAGGAAATCTCGCGAAAATAAATAGGGATGCAAAGGAAAATCTAGGAATAATGGAGCTTTTTAGTGTCGCGAATTAATCATCTGTTAAGGCGCAGATGCGATGGATTTTTTGAAATTAGAATAGGAATTCATCATGCCGAGACGCAAAATTCACCGCCGCAAATCCTTCAAAACTGTCCGTTATATTCAGTCCGTCGGTGGCGCTGGTATCGAATGCACCATGGTCGACATGCACTCCGAAGGTGCTCGCCTGAAATTCAAGGGCCCTGCTCCCGAAACTGCATCTGACGTCGAGATCATGATCCTGCCCGAACTGATCCCAGTGCGCGCGACACTCGCCTGGAAAGACAAGAATGAAATGGGGATTACGTTTCGCAGACCGCTCGAATATTTGCGCAAAAGCGATCATCCGGCCGTACCGCGAGCGGTGTCGGGTTAACGCCGCAGCCCCTTCTGCTCATCAGCTTCCGCTAATGACTCCACGTATCGACGATTGTCCAGAGGGATGAAGGCTCGATACCCAAGCATGTCGAGCGCCCGGTAGATCGAAGCCGCATTTACCTTCAAATCGGCCAACGGCCTATTCCCAAGCCAGCGGGCCTGATTTGCGGTTATCAAACCCTCATCGACCCGGGACTGCTTGCCCAGAAGCTCGCACACCGCTTTGGTTACGTCCGGGTCGTTGATCGGCCAACGAACAACGCCGTCTGCCTCATTGAACTCCGGCGCGTTGTGATCTTTCAAAACGACAGACCGCAGTCTGCGTGCACCCATATCGTAGTCTTCCACACCACAGACACGCAGTTCCGGCTCCTCATTCACGAAGACCCAATAGGTCGGATCGATCACGATCCCTTCCTCCAGTTCCAGCCATCCATGGCGAATCAGCGGCTTGTCCGAGAACTGGTTTCCTTCCAGAACGACGCCAAAATACTGACCATAAGTCGCCTGGATCAGTCCGAATTGATCTATCACCGGCTGGAGAAGGCCGGAATTCAGCAGAGCCTCGGCGACGCCGTAGCAATTTCCTTTCCAGGTTTCCGCCGGTCCTATGGAAGCCTCGATCTGCGCTATGGAGGGCAGCAGACTTTTCAGTTCGTTCATCCGATACTCAGCTGAACGATTGGCTCCACGAGCATCGTCTGCAGCCAGGTAGATGGGATGACTGAAATCGAGGGGGTCGACATCCTCTTCCAGAGAAAACGTGTCATTCGCCTGCGTTTCCCAGTAACCCTTCCGCCAGTGATGATAACGGACAGTGTTATCCTCGTACGGACAGTCGTCGACTTGCTTGCCGTCGCAATAGGCGTCCCGCCCTTCCTCAACATAAGACACCAGTGCCCGCATCGTTTCATTTCCCAAAAGCTTTGTTCCACACTAGAGAGTTCGCCTGCAGCAAACAACGACGATGGGATCGCCTCAACGCAGCCTTGACCTTTTCAGGCCGGATCAGGAGTATACTCCTCAGAACCGAGGACCTCACAGTATGAAAGATACTCTATTATTGGCGACAGCCTGCCTTAGCGCCGTAAGAAGCAGGGCCGACGAAATCAGCGCGGCGAATGCGAAAGATCAAGACCTACCCCGCTCCCTCCTTCAGGAGGAAGCTAACGACATCGTACGTGGGATCGTCCGCTCGGAGGTTCGCTATGACGCGAACGAAATTCCGACCTACCTCAAGCGCTTCCCCGACCTCCTGAAGGTGCAGTCGGGCGGTGGGGAACTCAATCACGAGATCGAAGACAGCCTCCACCGATCCTACACGAAGCTTATTCGCCCGCACCTGAACACATTGCTGCTCACTCAGTACGAGGACTTCACCCTCGAAAGCATCACGCAGACGCTGGCCGACACGGACCGAATCATCAATCACAAGTCCGAACCGGCACACCTGTTTTCGAAGGCTGTGGCAAAGCTCAGGCAAGACCCTGATCATAATGTGCTGGCGGAACTGATTGTCCGTATTCACCTGCTCAACCAGGACCTTGCCGAGCAAGGCGTCACCTACACCGGGGAAGGACTGCGGGAGGTGCCGGTCAGTTATGAAGGAGCGGTCAATCGCCTGAACGAGATCAGGGACTATCTGGACCTGCTTCTGGAAGGCGATGGGTTCGACGCCCTACTCAGCCCCGACAACGGTCCAAGACCTTGAATTCAGCTGGCGCGGGCGAGGGCCCCGCGCCAAAAGCCTTCAATACCACTGATCCAGAACAAGGACCTCGGCATTCTTATAGTGCTGCAGCCCCAGGTCATTCACGAGATAGGCCCGCACCCACTCGATGTCGTCAAGAAGGTCCTTGTTAAAACGCTTGAGGTAGAGACCACCGCTTTCCTCGCGAAAATCCAGGAATGCCGGGAAATACCGCGACGTCAATTTTACGCCGTAGAGGTGAACGTCCTCGCCCACGTCCTCGCCTTCATGATCCCATTTGAAGACCTCTGCGATCCCGATGGCCGACGTCTCCCGTGGATGTACGGACCAACCATATTTCGTCTTCAGATAATCCAGGGCGACACTTCGTGGCACGATATCTTCGACATAATGTTCTTCTTCCTCGCGCTCACCCGAAGCGTCCGGGAGATACTTTCGATACAGCTCTTCGCCAACCGCCGCAATAATTTCCTGTTTGCCTGCGAAACCCAGATAGATGTCCGACTGAAACCCCATAGATAAACTCATTGATCGCACTTCGACACATTAAGGTTGATGGCGAATTCCTAGAGAAACAAGCAAAATCGCACCAGTGGAAGGGCGCTCCCTACGGCTACTGATTGACGCTCAGAATTTTAAAGTTAACGTTTGAGCCGACAGAAGTTGCCTCTAGATTATTCGGAGGTTTCAATGTTTAACGTCGAATGCGTTCATGAATACAATCATCCATGTGAACCGCCAGTTCATAGCGAAGAATGCGAAGGATGGTGGCAATCGGCCGGTCTACACCCTCAAGGGTCCGCACGGGACCAGGTACGCAAGAGAGGTGATAAATCGAGGCCCATCCAAATTGGTTTACAACGGCAGTCAACTTTCTTGCGGAGCTAGAGCCTGGATCGAGGCAGATTGGGAAAATCTTGAGCTTATTGACGAGATGAGCTTCGCTGAGGCGAAGGCTACCGGATCGGGCTGGTAGCGAAATTGGCGGCGCTATGGTGATCCTTGAAGTGGAAACAGGGTTGCCTTATGTATCCCGTTGACCGGCAATGACTTTTCTCTGAGGGGTAAATTTTCAAATGAAACTCCACCTCCTTATCGAACGTGGCGTTGCCGGACATGGCTCTTACGCCCGGGAGTTTGTACTCGCCGACGAGAATGACAGAGTTGTGGCGGTCATCAGGGGCGATAATCTCGATCCTGAAAAGCTTTCGATTGGTGAGGCCAGAGAGGCTACGGAAACCATCATTCGCGGGGTTAATGGCGAACCCACCTAAACCTTCGGGGTATTGGCTGATTCTGTCTGCCGATTCCATCGTGCCATTGCAAACAGCCATACCGGGGAAAAGACTATAAGATTAAGGAGACCAGTCACTACTGGCCGGGGCATTCTCCGGAGGAGATCGGAGATTCGAAATACGACCGCCGCGCCAGGCCTGACCTCAGGGAAGGCTGCGGACACCACCCACTCTTGCTGTGGCCACTTGCCCCATAATGCAGCAAAATCGCGTGCTTTCTTGACCGCACTGAACAGTGAGAGCGATCATGTAACGATAGAGCACAAGAGCACACCATGAACGCCAAACCTCCCAAGAAATCGGGTCACAACCATCTGGAGCCGCCGCCCGATATTCCTATCAAGGCTTGTCCCGGCTTTCCAAGGAATCCGCTTTTCGCCACGAGCTATACGCAGCAACTCTTGCCAGCGTCGGACTTCTTTTCCTCGGGGTCAGCTGGAAAGAATTCGCAATAGGCATCTCCTTCATCCTGATCGTTTTCGCTGCGGAAGCTTTAAACACTGCCATCGAAGAAGTTGTCGATCACGTCTCGCCGGATTTTTCCCATGCCGCAAAAGACGCGAAAGACCTGGGGTCTCTCACTGTTGCAATCGCAATTGTTGCCGCATTCATCTATTTTGCTGCACTGGCAGCAGAAAAACTGATGGCGTAAGTTGCACTTGCAGTCCGGACTTCTAAATTGGGAAGAACAAGGGGGACCCAATGCCTTATCTGAGCGAAGACAGACTAACGCCTGGAGTTATCGACGGTGCGGCCGAACACGCCTTTTCTCACGGCGCTTGTGCGGCGCTCGCTTATGCCCTTCACGAAGCCACCGGCTGGCCCATTATCGGGATTACGGACAGCCACAACATCCACGACAGAAAGCTTGGTGGCGGCTCTTCATTGCATTGGGGTGTTGAACACCCGTCCGGAAAGTTTCTCGACATCGACGGTCTTCGGGACTTTGACGAGGTGGTCGACAATTACAGCGCCGATGCTGACGACGGCGAAGCCGCATGGGGTAGAGGCACCCGCGCGGACATAGAAGAATGGTATATTGCGGCACAAGGCGAGCCGATTTCGATTAAGCTGGCGCGGACCTTTGTCGACCCTCTGCTCGACCGTATAAATCCATCTGCGCCGCAGCCATAATCAGGACGGAAAACACATGATCAATATCGACCTGGCAATCGTCCAGACCATCAAGAACCTTGAGCAAATTGCCAGGGAAGAGAACACCATTATTTCCCCGCTTGCCGCATATAGAGAAGCGAGCGCGGTAATCTCACAGTCTTTCCACTTCGACCTCGCGAATTTCGGCATTTACATCAAGCAGTATCCAGACCTGGTGACTGACCGCGCTATCGAGGGCGAGGAAATCACGGTCGCCATTGAGCGCAATCTTCGCAGCCGCATCCTCATCGACACAGTCAAAGGCGTAGAAGCGCATATTGCGGAGAGAGGCGATGTCCGGGGCCAGCCGCTTGAACGCCTGCTGTCAGACATTGTCGAACTAACCAAGGAATGGGATCGCATCCAGAGTTTCAGAACTTCTTACGCTGACCGGGTGATGGTATGGGCCGAACGCTGCAAGCACGACCTCAATCCGAACACCCTGAGACTGCTTACAACCAGTCTGGACAACTTTCTCCGGCAAGGCACGTCTTCCGTGCACCTAGAACTCCAACTGGTGAGAGGCAAGCTCCAGGACATTTTCCATGTCCTCAAAGCCGAAGCCGTAGTCCAAGCCGCTGCAGCTTGAACTGAGTTTGTGCCTATCGGCCTAACCAGATATAAACGTCCGACATTCGGGAGAACCCTCATGCGCGCCCACGTCCACATCACCGCCAAACTCCCAGCCAACCGTGACAGGTTCTTCGACCAATTGACGGACGCGAACATCAGACTCTCTACGGAAGAGCACAGCCCCGTGCTCACCAGGAATGAATTACTCGCCCTCCCAAGCGACCAAACGACAGAATTGTTCGTCACCAACGATTACGGGATCGACGCCATCCGCAACGCGAAATATGTTGCACATTTGATCCAAGAAGCCGGTGGCGAAGCTCTCGTGGTGGGTGAAAAGACCGTTACTACGAAAGCAGACAAACCGGGTCTCGTGACGACCAATTCCAAATTTAGCGAACAGCTCAAGAAACTGATCGAGGCGAAGAAATTTGAGCCCGGCATCGTCATTCCGGACGAGATCACCCTCGCCGCCAAAACGTACGACGAAGCTGAAGACAGAATTCTCGCTGCTCCGACCATTCGATAGGATCGCGAGCAACGTTGCCGTTGCGTCGGAATTTGCTATGGTTGCGCGCCGAGATGACGAGTAATCGAATGACAAAGCAGAAAACCGCTAAATTACCGTTCATCGGCACCGACCGGGACAAGCACGATCCTGCGGTAACGATCACCGATCAGGACTACTTGTGGGGAGACCGGCTGATACCGGCAGGTTCGGAAACAAAACAGTTCGAGACCGATGTTTCGTCCTGGGTAATATGGAAGCAGCCAGACGGTGCGACAGGCATCAAAAAGCAGACGATCACACGCGCCCGGCAGCTAGCCAGGTAAAAGAAGTTACAATCACCGAAACTTGGGTTTCAGGATACCTGGATCGAGTTCCTCATTCACATTCTGAACTTCGGCTTCGTGCGCGGACTGGCCGACCTGACGCTGAAGCTGCGCGTGTGCTTTGCCGGTCGGGGCCAGATGGACTATCGCTGGCAATGGCGCGATGCGGCGATTGATACGTCCCATAAACTGCACGAAGATGTCGCTCTTTCGCGGACCGGGGACAAGCCTATCTACAAGGCAGTTTTCATCAAATCCCTGCTTCGGGTCGCCTGAGGTCTTGAAATCGGTCATCACGTATCTCCTGCTTGTTCACCCACGCTGCGGGGAAAGAACGCAAACAACAACTTTTCCTATGCACTCTTCGACTGCTGCCGCGCCTTCCGCTCGGCAGCATGCTTTTCCATCAGCGCCAGGGAGTGTTGCGCCTGCTCCTCGGTGACCACCCCCGAAACTTGGCCCTCCAGGTCGATCCGGTTGGTCTGCGCAACGGCGGTCAAGCGCAGGTAAGCAGGGTGATAGACGTAACCGTTGACGAAGTTTCGGATCGTTTTCTTGGACACATCCGGATATTTTTCACAGAGGTCCCGGTGAATGCCGACTTTCAACGGCGCAAGGCGAGCGACAGGCGAGGCGGGATCGCTGAAAGTTTGCGGATGGTTCTTGGCCAACAACTTGTGAAAGTCAAGAACTGCTTCTCGATCTTGCTGCCCCAGCCGCTTCGCCATACGCCTTCTCCACGCTAATGAACTGCGCCGCATATAGGCAAGCAGACACCCTCGCGCAATCAACGCCCGCCATGTTCCTTACTCAGAATGTTCTGCCGTACCTTTTTAACTCATTCTGGCGGTCGATATAGGCGTTGTAGTGAGTCTTGTCCGACAACCACCATCCGGGTTCGCGGGTTCCACCCTTCAGGGTATCGACATCTTCGTCCGGGACGCCGTCGTAATACGGCAGCCAGGCATCAAGCGCTGATGCGTCAGGGTGACCAGGGTGGTAATCCACGTAGAACTCCGGCCGGTACCGACCGATTTCATCGGAGTCACTCTTGATGTGAGAAACGGAGAAGCCTTCACCGAATTGATCCCGTGTAGGATCGAGAATGGAGCCATCGGGAAGGACATTGATCACATGCCCGCCGCCACAGATGATCTCGCCGCTTGGCGAAAGATAGGATACGTAAAGCCTCTCCCACCCATACTCCTCGGCGAGATAGTCGGTGACGATGTGGCACATTCCGCCGCCACCTTCCTGTTCTCGCACTTCATCGCGATATGCCTCGACTTTCGAGACGAACTCAGGTGTCAGCTCGAAATCATGTACACGGCGTCCACCTATGATGCTCGCAAAGAACTGGCGTGACGCTTCAGGCAATATAGACATCGAATAGCTCCATTTTGACCACCCTGCTGATGGGCGAGGTAAAGGTCAATGGAGCCATTCGCTCTCAAAGTGCTCACGAACCTTCGACAGTCGCGTAGCTATTATCCGCGTTGGATCAACTCAACGTATTTTGAACGACTAAAGGGTCGCTGGATTTCCTATCCCGACCTTCCGACTGATTGATCGGGAAACAACACTGTCGTGAAGTCTAAAAGAAGCCTTCAGGCTTTGAGCCAGGTTCCGGCTTAAAGTCTTTCAGTTCTTTGAATCCGATTGAGCTTACTAGTTTGAATACGCCATCTTGTTCGACGAGATCGCCTACGCTGGTGCTGCGGAACGGCCCCTCGCCAATCGGCTTCACGCCTTCTGCCGGAGGATCACTCCATGCTTCATCGATGTTCTGGGTGTATCGGAAAGCATATTCCGGGCTGTCACTATCAATCTCGGCGACCTCCACGTAGAACCCAAAGTCGAACGCGGTCTTCGCGCTGTCAAAAACATCATCCCCTTCAACCAAAACATCACCACTTTCACGGCCCGGAAAAGTGAGGATTGAGTGAAACTCGTGCTTGTAGCCACGCGCCCAGTCCAGATGATAAAGTTTCATTCCAGTGCCCTCTCAAAAACATGAAGACCTATTTAGGGGATCGGCGAACTTGCAACAAGGATGAGCCGCCCACCGACAGCTTATCGCCGCGAACTATCCCCTGAAGAAGCAAAAATGCCCCTGTAACCGCCAGACACGACGGCCCAGGCAACCACAACGACAATCATCGGTGTCGGCACCATGAGAACCGTCAACCAGAAATTCGTTCCGGTTGCCATAGAGTAGACGGCAGATGCGACATAGCTACCCACCCACACCAGTTCCTGCTTGGTCCTGATCCGAAACACGTTACAGAACAGAAAGAAGACCGCACACAGATGCAGCGGGATAACGGCGATCACAGCGGAATGCAGAGTAACGTAGAGCACAACACTTGCGACAATGACCAGGAGGATGAAAACCAAATCAGACAAGCTGACCCGAAACCCTGGCGCTGATTTCCGCTCAAAGAAATGCGACTTCATCGACCAACTTCCCATCAACCAGGGTGCTTGTGATCTCGCCATATCGGTTCTTGAAGTTCCGAACGGCCACGCAGCGGGAGACGACTGACGTAACGTCGCCCTTCGCATCCACCTCGAAACTGATCGGCCGGAAGAGTTTCAGAGCTTCCTCCAGGTCCTTGAACATGGGTCCGGCGCGCAGCACAGCCATCACCTCATCGGCGACGTGCGGCGTTACTCCCTCCCACACGATTTTCCGCCTGAAACCCCGGCTGTGCCCCACTTGCACTCCAGCCCCCGAGGCGTCTCGGGTCAGGTAATAAAATAGCGGCGATACGCCCGATGGGATCGCGGTGGCAGCCCCGCTCTCACAAACGACCTTCGAGCGCCACCAAACCTTCAGGCTGCTATAGGTCGCCAAAAATGAGAACCAGGCCAAGCAAACGGGCAGGGCCGGAAATTCTGACCAGAGCGCCCACACAGCCAATCCGCTTGCCGCGAAGACATAGATATCGACGAAGAAAAAGGCATCGACGGAATAGCGGCGAGGGGATGGCCACGTAGCACGGACACCAAACGAGTTCAGCATGTCAAAAGCGATATGTACCAGAGAGCCGAGAAAGCATGCCAACGCGACCACAATCCAACTCGCATCGAGGCCAAAAGCCAGAAGAGAACCCACCCACATAGCCAGAAACGGCAACACAAATACCGAATGAGTGATCGACTGATGCAGGCGCAGATATCTAGATTTACCGAGCGCCATGAAGACGACATCGAGATCGGGGAGCAAGGAGCCGATTAGAAAGCCAACCGCAGCGTCTACATTTCCCAGTTGCTGCGCGACCAGCGCTCCACCGAAACCGATGACGCTGTGATGAACGATATCGACCATGGCCAGACCTTTTTCTGACCAGCATCTAGGTTCATCCCGTCGGCCGCAACAGCCGCGAACGAACAACTCCTTGACGTCGTCCCTCTTTCAACAGGAGCATAGGTTAACCCTCTTCAGAACAAGCTGCGCCGAATGCGTAAACACCTGCCGGAAATCCTCATCACCATCTTCACCCTCGTGATGATCACCTTCCTCTGGAATATCTGGGATTCGAAAACCGAAGCTCGCCTAGCGGAATGCAAGGGGCGCGTTGAAGAATGCCGCGAAGAGGATCGAGTAGCCCGAAGCAAGCTTCCCAGATCACTGCGCTCAGCGGTTCCCAGAACGGATTATCAAGAATACAATTGACCGTTGACGGTTACATTTGCCGTTTAGGCCGCGCTTGGCGGCTGACGCGCTTCCGGAGGTGCCTTACCGTAGTGAGGTTCAATCTTCGCCTTCCTCAGCGCATGAGAGAACTGAAAGTCCGCATCGCAGAAATATTGGTGTTCGGCAACGACAACCCACTCCCAACGCTCAGCGATAGCCCTTGGAACAATAACTAGCCAATAATCGTCTGTCCCATTATACAGATCGATCACCCGCATGTCCTTCGCCTCAGCAAGCGGGCGATAGGCAACATAAGCCATGCCGGGACCTTCCCCACGCGAAGAGAAGGCCACGTCTTTCAACGACCGCTCAGCCGCTTCGACGGCGATGCCAACCCGCGTCAAAAGACGGGAAAACTCGTTGACACAGTCTCGGATCGGCTCTCGCCAGTCGAGCCTCACAACCCGTCCGGAGAAGGCCAAGCACTCGATAATAAGCTGCATCAGAGAGGCGTCAGCATCCAGCTCAGCGATAAAACTATCAGGGCTGATGGTCTTGTTCTTGATCGCTTCAATAAGCGCCTTCGTTCCCATGTCGTCACCCACGACATCCAGGATAAAAGCAAACGCGTCGTCACGGGTGAATTTTGATTCAAACTTCGACATGATTTCCTACCTGAATATGGAATTTAGCTTCCATATAGAGGTCCAACTCCTTACCGCAAACGAAAATGCAGCAATTCAGGTTAAACTATTGAGGACGTGCAGGAGAATTTAAGGTCCGAAGCCGCGATCAGCGTTGATGACATCAACCATATCCCAACCGATTGAGGCTGGATTTTTGAATTCTCGATCAATTTGATTGAGTGCTTCCTCTCTCACAGCTTCGACATCAGAGAGGTCCTCGATGTTGTCACGGCCATAGAGACTGTCAATCACGGTCAAAAGTTCATCGAGGTCCGCCGCCAATGCTTTATGCCTCGCTTCGCTACGACCTTCCCGATACATTGGTTCCGCCGACATGTGACCACTCCCTTGCCTTTCGACCACTATACGACCGAAATAGCCTACATCAACCGTGATCAGCACAATTCCAGTATGAATAGCCGTCACGGGCGGCAACAGAGCACCAAATTGACACCCGCTGGTTTTCCGCATTTCATTGTATAGGATGCACACCGCGTGGACGCCATCTAAAATGGTGAAACGCGCCAGGACTACGGTCTTGAGACCCGACGGGCTCAACGCTCTTTCATGCCGGTTACGACTAGCATGAAACAGGCAGGTTTTACGCTGCCTGACCGGCTGGTGGGCGTCCCCATTTCCCTTGTTGGAATTCCATCAGCAGACTATGTGAGCTGCAAATCGCCCGGGACGAAGAAAATCCCAGAGGGTGAGCCAAACCCAAACTGTTGACTATGGTCGCAGCTCAGCGATCATATTGCCAGCTTCATCCAGAGTATCCCCCATGGTCCTTCGCTCTACATTTAGCGCTGCAAGGCAAGCGCTTCAGGCCGCCACTGACACTGCCAAAGCTTCAGTCATGCAAGCATCCGAACTCGCCACGTCCGTCAAAGATAAGGTCGTGGATACCGGAACCGCTGCCTTTGACACTGTCATCGACACCAAGAACCTGGTCGTTGATACCAAGAACGCAGTCGTCGACACGGTAGCGCTAGCGACCGACACTGTCTGTACGATCACAAAGAGCGTGGTTTCCTTCGGCGTGACTACAGCCGTCGTTGCAGGCGGCGTGGGCCTGGTCGTTGCTGCCGTAACAGCCCCCGTGCCCGTTCTCATCGGTATTTGCATCGTCGACATCATGACGATGGCTTACGCCTTCAAGCCCAACCCACTCGACGAAGTGGAGATGAGAGCGATCAAACGACAGAATGGCCGCCTGATCGAGAAGCTGGCGCGATACGGGGCGATTCCAGCGACATCACTCATCGAAACTCCGAACGCCAAGTTCCGCCTGGACATGAACAACGGCACGATTTCAGGAACGATCAAGAGCGGATTTTTTAGCTCAAGCGACATCCAGACCATGTCGACGGACGACCTTAGGTCCGTCGCAGCCAGCACGGACAAGGAAACCCGGTCGCTGATCGAAGCCTATCTGAAATTCCGGGCCGCCCAGGAAAGTCAGCAGGCAAGCTAACAAGGCTCGTGCATACAAAGAGAGCGCCCGAAACTCTTTATCGGGCGCTCTCGCATGCTGAGACGATAAGGACGGAGAGAATGCGGGCTAGGCCGCATCGCTTTCCAGATCAACGCCCTGCGCACCGATAGCCATAGCCCGAGCAATGGGAACCCACTGTTCAATCGAAAGCTTTTTCGGGCGGCCACAAATCTCGATCAAACCGTCTTCCGTCTTTTTGTAAAGCAAGGAGACGCCGAGATAAGGTTTATCCTGAACACCCCATCCGGACGGGAAACCTTCGGTGTAAAAATCATCAACCGTCGCCGTTGCAAAGACGATCTCAGAGGAATTCTCACTGTCCGAAACCACGAAGATTTCCTTACGCGCGATCATCATTTGAATGACGTATGAAGAAACCTTGCGTCCATGCCCGATCCTGACGTCGCCATTCTCCTCGCGAAGCTCCCGTTTCGACATCACTTCGAAACAACCTGCACCTCCCTGACCCATCAGGCCCCGGAGGCAGCCACCTCCACGGATCATCGTCAGAATATTCCCAGAATGATCGAAGGATTTCTTCATTTTAAATGGAACGTGGGGCGCGGCTTTCCACTCGCTATCGTCGATGATGGCAATCGAATTAGGGACAGGCATAGGATTTCCTCTGAACGGACGGGTTGATATGGGAGCCGCAGCGCGACACGCTGTCAATCTAGAAAGGCCAGCGACTTCCTTCCTGTTTCCGCAAATCAATATATTCGGGCCAAGCACCTTCGTCGGCAGGAGTGAGAACACCGAGTCTCCGCAGGTGGGCCCTCATTACTTCGGTGCCACTCAAATCTCGCTTATAGATGCTCACCTTCCAGTCCGGCAGTTTGAGGTCCAATGTTGCGAAATCGAACTTGCCAGGAAGGCCACGGAACCCAAGCGCCTCCCACAGAGCATCCACTGACTGAACCGGATCGATTTTCGTCTTCTTTTGCGAAACACCGCCAACTCCCTGACGAACCCACTGCGTCATACCACCCACGAAAGGTACTATCCGCGCGAACTTGCCGTCGTCATTAATGAGAGATGACACCATAACGTCAAACTCGACACCGACCGGATCGGCAAAATTTTGACTGTCGATCAGGGACTTCGTTTTGAAATCAAAGAACCGGAGGCCGCAACCGAACGGCGCGACCGGGTAAGAACCGTACTCCTCATCAGAAGCCAGTTCGTCGATCCGGCGACTGACAAAGGTCGATTGACCACGAGCCAAACCATCGTCGAGAACGAAGTCCTGCAGGTGATTGGTGTAGAACAGGGCGCTCTTCACATCACCACTCTCGGACCTCATGCCTACCGTAATATAGCCACCCATACCGATTTCCTTGTCGTCGAATTGCTTTGACAGCGCTCTATTTTCGCAAAATCCTATCTTATCTAAACGACAGGGTAGGGCAATGCGAATCAGTTTCCGGAAATCCTTTAACCTTGGTCCTTTCCGAACCACGATCTCCAATCGTGGCATCACGAACAGCATTGGCGGCGGCGGATTTAGAGCAGAGTTACCCGGCTACCGTCGGCGCGGCTCCACCGGCCTGTCCCGACCTACCTCCCTTCTAGCCAAGATTATCTGGGTCATATTCATCCTCGGCCTCTTCTTTATGTTTGGACGCTATCTATGACCAATAAGACATCGAACAATTTTCAAGCCGCGATCATGGAAGGAATTCTGAAATCACAGAACCAATGGATTGAGCCCGTTACACCTGAGGAGCCGCAGCCGGGGAATGATTACAACGCGCTGAACCGCGTGTTTCACGAAATTGGCGCTGAAATCATCGAATTCTCGAAGCACACGACGAAGATCGGCCATGAAATCGACCCCAACCTGGGCGGACATATCGATTTGGCCGAGCAGACACAAAAGGCAGGCAAGTTCCAGCTCGTTCTCATTCATATGCAGGAAGAAACGCGACGCATTCCCGTTGCCATCCTTCAAACCAGTGAAAAGGGCTTTCCTGTTTCACTGACGTGGCCTCGCCCAAATCCCCACGACCACGATACGATCACCGCTTATAACGACGAGCATCTGGCCACAGCCATCAAGAAGATGGTCAGCGAGTATTATTTTGGATGCGCCCTGAAGACGATTATGGAACACGTGCCGTCGAACGAGCCCAAGGTCGTTATCCACTGATCGACGCGCCATTGCTATCTTGCATCGCTCCCGGATAGAACTTATCGCAGCTTCATCCGGGAGAATTGACCGTGACCAATCCTACACCCATTGCAAAAGCCCTGACCTGGGTGATCAAAGAACAGATCGACGTCGCCGAACAGAACTGCCTGGACTACTCGATCAAGGACTCCCTGACAGTCGTAAATGACCTGATGATGTTGTCAGTCCACCTCGGTGAACTCGGCGGCGATAGAGACGAGGTCTTGGCGCTGATCCAGCGAGTAGAAGACATGGAAAAATCGGTGCGAGCCCGTCCCGACTACGGTCCATCATCGCAGAAGGACGATCTCGCCAAAAGCCCTGTGGGTATCGCCATCGCGGAAGGGTTTGAGCCATTTCCGATGATGAGCACGGTCCAGCTCAGAAAGCATATGGAACATGCTGACGGGTACTGGATCATCACCAAGAGCGGCGGCGTGAACACGAGGTCCAACGTAGATGTCGCAGACTGGAACGTTGCTGCCTACATCAATCACGACAAGGGCGTGAGCGATACAGTTGTGGTCGAACTCGCTTCCCTCCAGCAGGTTCTCGACAATTACAAAGCTATCCCCGACCCGCAGCCGGACGCCAACGGCCGCAGAACGCAGACTGACATCCCTACCTGGGCCGATATCGGCGTATCGCTTCATGGACCGCGCCCTGGCATGTAAGCGCATAGCAAACTGCAGAGCCGTCCATCTTCATCGGTGGGCGGCTCATTTATGTTCCCGGCTCTCTACGGACGAAGTGCGTTGATCCGGCTTTTGATATCGCCCTCTACGCAATGGACACCCCAGCGTATGGTTGCCACCTCTGCGATACGAGCCCAAGAGACAAAGGCCCCAATGTGAGCGCCTTCCGCGACCGGCCAGTTCTCAAGGATATGGACGGGCACCTTCATATCCTCGCGGAGCTTGCGGTATGACGGGAGAGCGTAGAACTCTTCCTGATCATAGTGGTCGACCGCTTCTCTCACCATCAACCCAAGTTCACCCGTAACCTTCGACCTGACGACATCACTGTCATCTCCCTTAGTCGACAACAGTTCCTGGAATTGAGCATGCTCCCCCTTATAAACCGTCAGGGGCTGTTCACTGGAGTGGATAGCGTAGACGTTATGAACGTCGACCGGCAAAATCGAGCGCGACAGCACCAGAAGCGAAAGTCGATTGGCTTCGAGACTGCTCGGCCGGTGCCGCGTTGCGTGAAATCCGAAGCTCTCTACGCCCTTGCGCACATACCGCGTCATTTGAACCGAATAGATGCCTTCGTAGGCCGCAGGCTGCTTTATCTCGATCCGGATCGTCCTCGACCGATCTTCTTCGCCATCTTGCTGAACCGCCGTGACCGCATACGACTTCTGATCCTGCCAATCAGGCCGGGCAGCAAACTCCTGCTCGACAACCTGTGCCGCGACCGCTGTGGCCAGGTCACAACCGAAGTCCAACGACCGCTTCACCGCAGGATTGATGCTGACAGCCATGGGAGTGTAAGCTTCAGGCTCGGCGGGCGACGCGGACTCGGCGGGCGACGCGGACTCGGCGGGCGACGCGGGCTCGGCGGGCTCCCTCCACGAGACCTGCTCGATCCTCGGCGCAGGATCGTCCAGGACCCGCTTCCAAACACCTCCTACGCCGTCATCGGCGCTGACGCGGACATCTCCACCCTCATAAGCGTCAACCGCGACTTTCACCACGTTGCTCGTGAGGAGTTCTACCTTGCCCTGACTTGCCATCCAGGCGATGAAGCCGTCCCCATCGACATTATCGGAATACTCTTGACCGAAATGATGTTCGATCAAGAGTGCCGCTGCAGGCTTTCCAGTACGAGCAAGCCATTCAGCGTAACGCTCCATCAGGTCGGGAATGTCGATGTCGGCATTCGCTTTCAACGCCACATGCTTGCGGACGAATTCCGGGTAATCGAAACCTCCGCCGAAGGACGTCTCAAGGATGAAAAACTCACCGGCAGAATAATGCAAAGACATAAGGAACTCCTTCTTCTTGCAGAAAGAGATACGGACAAAAGACCTTATTACAAGAGCCAATCAGTCAAGATGACGCCTAAACTGTCGTTTATTTCCGATACACTTAACGTGATTTAACGGAATTACCGCATTAAAGGGTGTAAATTACGAAATTATGGAATCGTGGAGACCGAATTACGAAATTATGGAATCAGATTTTCGGGGCCGACGGCTCATCACCTGGCGTCTGCTCTTCGACTTTCGCCACCTTTTCATCAGCCTTTTTCGCCTTCATCTGCCGAGCAAGTTCTGCCGCAACCTTGTCCAGGACACTGCTGGGGTTTGAAGCCTCGACCTCGATCTTTAAGCCATTCTGATAGATGCGCGATGCATAGACCGTTTTCGTACGGTTCCGCGCAAAGCCAACCAGCTTCCCGTAATGAACCATTCCACCGATGCGCTGACCGGCAAGCTCGATGCCGCGCCGACCGCCAGGCTCAAACGTCATCTTAAGGTCGTCTCTCAGGTTCGCTTTCGAGATCGGCTTGTCGTATTGCATGGTCGCACCTCTTCATCTTCAGACGCCAACTATGTTCCGAATGGCTGCAAGAACCAAGCGGTCCTACTGCCTTGAACATTGGGTTTGGCTTTAACCTGGCCAGCCGCCACTATCAAACCCTGAACTTCAAACCGTTCATCCGTCTGAAATTTCTCGGTCGAGAAAAACTTAAAAGGCCGCCAATCGACGCCCGCTATCTCAACCTTCGCATTTGCCTTCAGGCGGACTTCTCGTTCTTCACCGACGGTGTAGAGTTCTGACGCGTTCAGACGAATTGTCTCTGTCCAGTCGACATCATCGATCTCAATGATCGAGACGAGTCGCACTTCTATCTCTTCTTCGATTTCCGGGGCGCAAGTAGCCAGCTTCCCATTCACGTCCGGATCGTACCAGCGGGCGAATTCGTAGTCCCACGACCAACACACGCCAACAGGGCGGGAAGTGATGTCGCTCTTAAGCCACTCAGCATTAACCAAGAGTCCTCTATAAAGGTTGATCGCACCGTCGTTCTCGTCAATTTCTTCTGCCAACCGTCCAATTTTCTCGTCGATCAATTCTTGCGCCCGCGTACGTACGAATTGGAGAAATTCATTCGACAATCTGCCATCCGAACATCTCGGATCAACGTTGTCGGGATTCTCGGCCTCAATGCTCTTGCCATACTCCCAACATATCAAACTCCCAGGGGCGACATGCGTCATTAATGCGCCAACCGTCTCCTCAAGAAGAAGGGACTGATTAATCCGGGAGATAATGTCGCACGCTCGCACCTAAAAACCACCGCTCAGATGCCTGGAACTGCGCCAGACAAAAATGAGGGAGGGGCCATCCGCGCGATTTCGTAAATTTCGTCAGCGGTGAAACTTATGTTGCGATCCTTGATGGCCGTAATATCTCCAGCCTCAGAAACAGCGACTTCCATAACGACAGCAGCAGGCTCCCACTGCTCGACGGTCGCGAGCATTTCAGGCGGCAGATCATTCAGATATTCGAGCTGATCCTTGGCGATGATCGCCTGCGCTTCAAGAGCGGTCTGCTTGATGAAAGGCGCATAAGCCTCCGCAAAGTTTGAGGCCTCTTCTGCAGGCTTCCGACATGGCTCCATGTCTCCACCCACGTCTATCATCATCATCCAGCCGCGTGTCAATTCAGTCATTTCTTTTCTCCATCTACACGTCGATGATGCTCAATCTGATCGCAATACACAAACGACCCGCTTCATTGACGCTTCTTGCCGCACGCGCCGCCGATTGCTAGGATTTCTGAAGTCACGGAAAGGAAAATTGAGATGACCAAAGGTGATGAAATCGGATTTATCGTAGGTACCGAAGTCGGCCTTATCCATGCGCACGCATTCGTTTGCGGGATTGATACCATCGTCTAATAACGAAGAGCAGGGTTCTTCCTAGCGAGCTTGAACAAGATCGCTGGGTCGCTATCTTATGGCGAACAATAGCTTTCGAGTTCACCTATGAAACCCGACCACGCCGCAATGTTGCGGGACCAGTACGAACATTTCTGGACCGAACGGCTCGCCAGTTTTCCAGATGGCTGGGGTGATTTGCTGATCGAGTTTTTCGCTCGGCTCGGCAAGTTGAATGATTTCCACGCAAGAGATCGTCGATCTGCATGGGTGAAACTCGATTTTCTACTCTACCCCGGCGGCGGCGGGATGAACATCAAAGCTACGCCGCTTCATTCTCCCAGCACATCGTGGACCCGCCCACAACGCGAATATCTCGCGCAAACGCTTGAGTGGATTAACGTAGAAATTCAGAAAGTGTGCGAAGTCTGCGGCAGCCCTTCTGAGGCGCTTTTCAAAACTCAGATGGGAGAGGGCAGGGATCGCTTGTTGTGCAAGCATCATCTCGCTGAAGCAGTAATCGCATAAGCCCAATCCCAGAACACAGTGTGGAAATAATGTCGCTAGCCGAAATCAACCTGAAAAATGCCATCGACAACCTCTGCGAAAACACCGCAGGTTATAGTGCTGACGAAAATCCAGGAACACTAATCACCGAATTAGGCAAAATGCTCGGTTTGCTTTGGCTCGATGGTCGATTTATCCACGAAAAACACGTGGTCGTCTCGGTTGAGGCATCTGAGCTTGACACGTTTGGAGCCGGGTTTGTTGCCGCGCTGAGAGAGAACGGTGCGCACGTCAAGTTGTCGTGTATCTGGAGCGAATTCATCCCGAAAAAGATGATTTCAGAGCCGCTCGACCAAAAGGCGGATTACTACGTTTTCGCCGCTTCCAACTTCTCAAACATGAGCGCGGGCTCATTTGTTCTAAGCTCCCTACAAGCAGGGGCCCCGAACGTATCACTCGCATGCCCTGCTCGTGTCGATCTACAATATGGGCAATTCGTATCGAACTGTTTGGCCTATGCAAGCGCCAACCTACTCTTGTCCGACTGGCTCGCACTTCCTCGTATCGAAATTGTCGGAACTAAGTTGGAAACCAAATTCGAAGAAACCGGCGTTTACGATGCCGCGATGAAACGCTGCAGCGCCATTACCGAATTCTTCTTCCAACACCGAACATCTCTTTACAATCACCGTTGGGACAGCGAAGTCGATCAATTGAGCTACGAGAATTACATTCCGGAGCTTGTTGCCGAGTTAACTCACCCAACGACATGGCATTGGAAACGCCCGACTAAAATGGACGAGTTACGCGTGAAATCTTCTTTCGCCGGGGCTTTTCGATAACTAGCCAAGAAAGCGATGGCTGGGGCGGCTGGATTCGAACCAACGCATGCGAGTACCAAAAACTCGTGACTTACCGCTTGTCGACGCCCCAAAGCTCGTCGGATGCATCCAATATAGCTTTACAAACTCCTTTGACAAGTAGCTCCCACAGATTTCCTCAAGGAGCCGGTGCCACATCGGCATTAGGAGACCCGAACACCTGTTCGATCACTCGTTGATCAACGATTTTAACCTGCTCGACCGACTTTGCATGACGTCATAGACCCCCATAACGAGCCACTTTCTTCGGATAATCCTTGTCATTCCAGGGGCTTTGCGTGTTGTCACCCATCGCATCCAGGTCTTCCTGCAATGCAGCCGATACGAGACGATACCGAATGAGCTGCAATGCGCCTAACGTTTTCAGAACTTCGACTGCTCTTGGCTCCTTTGGCGCATTCTGCGACTTCAGAATGTCATCCAAGGGAACGACGCACAGGCATGAAATCTTCCATACGACCGAAATGCCCATTTTTGTTTGTCATGATAGGTTTCCCTGAGATTTTCTTCACTAGACGCGCTCTCGCCGCATTAAACCATTTGATTGGCTGCGCCTGTCAAGTCATGATCTCCTTGACAGCAAGGAGATCGCCATGTCGGTCGGATTTTTCTACGGAGCCCGTGATGTCTTGTAGGTGAAACACTTAACAGGAGATCATAGTGAGCAAAACGGTTCGCGCTAAATCCGGCGACCAATATTGGGCGACTTGCGACCACCCGTGGGCTGACGAGACTTCGTCATGGCGTCAACGCGACGCCACCCGCGCAACCTACTTCCACTCAGACTGCTTCCAGCGAGATGGAACAGGTGGTCAATACCTGAAGGCCAAGACAGCCTGGCGTCGCCGGTCACGCGACCGCCTGGAGATGCACAAGCTGCTCAAGGACGACGAACACGACTTCTTCGACATCGGAAAAAGCTACAAAAGCTGGCACTTCCGCGAATACTACTGAGTTAGATGATGGCCGGTGCCGCAGCGGGAGCCACACCCTCCGGCACCGGCAACATCTGAACATCATAACCTTCATCCTCATTGCCCACGTAGGTCGCGCAAAACAGAGGGATGACGACATCGTCCTTCTCAACGCGACTTACGCGCACGCCTTCTACGCCCGTGCTCCACTCTGAGATTTCGACGGCATCCTGACGATAATATGTGAGGCTCTCGTTCGCCGCAGCCATGGCTTCTTCAAGGGTATCGCAGTCATGACTCTCGCCACATTCGCGATCTTCGTACCTAAACATGAGAGAATTCCTATGCATCGAGGAAAGGTAACGATACGCTATCGCCGGGCTTCCACAAGATCAAACAGAGACGAGTGATCAGGAATTCGCGAAGAGATCGCTTTCCCGCCCGAAAAGCTGACAGCTTCCCTCGACCTGAGCATAAGTGTCTCCGTTTGCATTAGGCCTGCCAAAGTGGAATGTTCATATTCAGACACACACTTGGAGCCGCCATGTCCATTTCCTGCCTTGCAACCCGATGGTAAACTCGCTGTCTTCAACGGTCCGACCGGCTACTTTCTTGCCTTCGGGTTGACAGAGGAGGACGCCCGTCTGGTAGGCGTCGCCCACGGAATGACAGCAGACGATGCTGACAATGCCGTGAAGGATGGCCTGCACGACAAGGTGTATGCCGACATCGACCAACCGTTCGGCACCAGGCGCTGGAACGAGCTGATTTGCTCAATCGAGAAAGATCGTGGCGAGACCATCGCCAAGCTTGCACTAGATACCAGCGGCCACACAGATTACGTCGTGCCGGACAAGATCAGAGCCCGCTTCAACCTTCCGACGGAAACACAGCCAGCCCTTGGTCGCACCACGCCCAATAACGTCATGCCCCTGTATTTCCTGAAATGCGATGACACAACAGGCATGGTCCACTTCCGCGACGACATGGCAGAGCGCTGCTCTTTCAAGATAACGGCAGACGGCGGTTTTGAGCTGTGGCGACTTGAGGAGGACATGACGCCCAGCAGCAAGTTCGATATCGAGGGAATGGAATTCGAAATCCTGCTTCCTCTGCGCGGCGACACGAAAATCAGACGCGAGTTCGAGCGCTGGTATCAGGAAACATACCCGAACGCGGTCAATCCAGCCCCGGGCCTGCGCTGAAGCCTAGAAAAGACTGGCAAAGCCGAAACGCTTCCACGACAAACTATATGCCAAAAGTAGGCACTTTCTCTTCCGGAATGACGATGTACCGGAATTCCGCTGGCTGCGTATTCATAATCCGCTCAAGCTCTTCGACGCGATCCGTGATCTGATTCCAGTCAGACAGCGCCTCTAGTGCGGCACCCCGCTCAGAGGGCTTTAGTTTCAGAATCTCTTCAGCTCGACGCTCATAGGCCCGCAGCTTCTGTGTCAGGGTCGCCACATCCCTGGCGGCCATAACAACGGCCTCGTTCACCTCAATCCGCCACTCCAGCGAATTCAGCAGTGCAGCTCCGGCAGCTGTACTCATCCCGAACTGAATGACTTGCTCTGGATAGGCCTCCTGCAGCGCCACGACCAGTGCGGTGCCAACGCCCTTGCGGCGCTTCTCTTCCAGGACATCGACAATCTGGACAGCTACCTCACCCTGGTAAACCGAATACTCCAGGGCTCCGGCATATTCGCCGTCCAGTGTAGCGATCAGACTGAAATCGTGCTGCCCTGAATGGCTGTTCCTGTGCTCACGTTTAATCTCGATCATGAGGCTACACCTTGTAAGCTAGGACCCTGTCTATCTCGAACAGCTCGCGATTATCAACAACGTCCTTTGCAAGCTCCCAGCGCCTAGACAGCTGATCCTTGAATGCTTCCGACTGCTGACAGACCGACTTCAGCTTTTCCAGCATCGGATGAGCATAATTGGGCTCATGGGTCATACCGGCGATCCGGTTAGCCTCTGCCAAGTCGTCCATCTGACTGCGCAGTGCAATCGACCCGATGCCCTTGGCGTCGGTCATCCAATATTGTTCCATTGCTTGAGCCGCATCTCGAAGCAGGGCTACCGCGTTGTCGGCAGGCGAGAAATCATCACCGAACTGAGCAACGTAAAATTCTTCTGCAGTCGCCCTCAGCTCCTGCTTGATCCAGTCCTCATAGGCATATCTCGTCGCCTCGATAACTGTCACGCGCTCGATCTCATCAATCACATGGTTGGCCAACTGAGGATACCGTTTCAGGATGCGTGTCACATCGTCACCGCTATCGACACCCGAGGCTTCAATGATCGCCACACTTTCAACGAGCTTGGCAATTTCATCCCTTGTTAGAACTTCCTGACGCTCTGCAAGGCTTCGCCGCAGGTCCTGTTTCAACGCTTCAATTTCCATTTCATCCAAATCCTCATGACGCTTGAGTACCGTTATGAAGGACATTTTTGAAGGAGACAAACACCTCCTGAGCTTGCAGTTGCACCACAGAACTTCTATCTATTTTCGGCATAAGAATGGATGGAAACCATGCAATACACCTTCGCACATTTGGTAGGACAATCCCAAAAAGCCATTGAAACAATTATGGGTGAGCAGGACTACAATCCTATTTCCGTCATTCAGGGAGAAGTCGCCACCATTATTAAAGAGCTATCCGCTGACGATCTGCGCAAGCTCATTATTGAGCGGCCTTCGATCCTCGATCTCAAGCCGCCCAGGGATTATTACACCGCGCAGTGCCCGTCCGGTGCCGATATCATCCGAGCATGCGTCCAGATGGAAATTGAAGCCAACATCGACTTGAGCCCATTCAGTGACACCGTAAAAACGTGGATCGCGCAGGTCTTCCGGCCGCCCGAACACCTACTCTCCAAGATGAAAACGATTGCCCAGGCAGCCTGACAATCCAATCAGCGGGCGTAATAATCGCCGGTCGGAATATCACAACGCGGTTCCGAGGGCAGGGGCTTCTTGCCTTCCTTCCAGATAAGATAGGTGCAGGCGGCCTGGATACGCAGTCCCAGTTCGTCAAAATCAACCTCCGGATGATCCTCTGAGGAGTAGACCCATTCCGACCATGTATCGAGGTCAGCAGTCAACTTCTCAACCGACACAGCATCGGTGCCGTAGTGCGCCTTTAAAATCTCTGGAAACGGCATCTCTTTTAAGGCCATAGCGTTTTTCTCCTGTCTTGAGTTGAAAAATCGTATCATCGCACTCTGCAAGCACGAACTGACTTGCGACACCCCGGCGCGACCTCTATTTATAGGAGAGGAGCCGCCAACAGCCTCCGGCCGTCCTCACCCTCACGGGCACGCTCAACGTTGGCATCGACAATCTGATCGCTTGCGAACTCTTTCCAATGGTCGCTGGCGGACGATGAGGACAACCGCCGCTAGACCAGTGAAGGAATTCGCATGTCCGTGTCCATGAACCACGACCAAGTCCGCGTCTTCGCGCAGTTGCTGCGAGAGCTTACCGGACGGGACGTCAAGCACTCACAAATCCTCAAGCAGATCGCCGCTGCGAAAAGCGTCGCCTATGACGCCCTGATGCACCGCCTCAAGAACCGCGAGACCGAACGCGTCGAACTCACCAAAGCTGAACTCCAGTCCATTGCGACGCTTTTGAGCGCTGTCAGCAAGCGAACAATCGAGCTGGCTCAAGTCGAGAATGCTGCAGCCCTGTCAGTCGACGATACTTCGAAGCCTGACATCTACTCGATATGGGCCACATTCAAACGAAACGCTCAGGGTAAAATCGCGCTATTCCCATTCACACCCAAAAAACCTGGAGACCTTCCAACTGAAGATTTCGGTTTTGGGGACGCAAACCTAGTTGATGCATTCCGGCTCGCCCCGATCATCGCAAACTTCGACGACGGCTCTCGCAAAGAAGCTGACGTTGAGATTTCATCCGCCTTCACACTGAAGCTTCTGGTGGTTCCAGCAGAAGGCAACAAGTTCAAATCGTCAGGACTCCAAGCCGTTGATAATCTCCTCAACGCGCTGACGGTATCATTCGCACCAAAAGGAACCAGGTACATCGCCGATGGCTGCGTGTTCCGGCCTGCGACATTGAAGCGTGTACCAACCGTGACCGCTGAAATGACCCGGGCGATTGAGCAGCTGCAACCACTCCTCAAGAAAATGCCGCTCACAATTACCAGCGGCGATCAAAAACCCTCATCCGAACAGGAAGACATCCAATCGAACCATAACCATTCATCGTCGCTTACTCTGCTGCGTCACGCCTTAAATGGCATGATCTTCCTGCAGTCGATACCGGTTCATGAGTGGCGAAAGGAGATCAACTCGATTGAGATCGAAGCGCGCGACCTGACTTTTCAGGGGCACAGTGGACCACTCAATGACTACAAACATCTGATCCAATCACTCTTCGACGCTCTAAAGGTCATCGTCGGCATTTACGAACTGGCAGCGATGCCAGTCGAGGATGATAGATGGAAGGATGTGAAAGGCTTGCTGCCCCTGATCGAGAACATCATCTTGAAGGACAAGCAGCGCGAGAGAGTTGGCAACTCAGTGCACCGAGAACAGCTTGCCAGGGACATCAACGAGTCAATCGGGCGACTGCGCACAATGAGCCAGATTTTCAACGAGACGGGCGAAGAGCAGTCCGACAGGACTAGCGCCTGGATATCAGCCGTCTGGGAACTGATGCGCAACCCGCTCTGGACCGTGATTGATGACATTGCCATATATGTCAGGAAGAACCCCATGACGGCCTATAACGGCTATCGCTTGTCGTCCTGGACCCCCGATTGACAAAACTTGAGCCGGGAACCAAGCTTTGAGAAGTAGCGGACAGGGACGCTTCCGCAAGGACGCCGCTACAAGCCCGCCCATGAGGCCGGTACACCACGATAAGGGGCAGTCTCTCGGTGCTCAGGCATCTGAATAGGGTCGCGATAAGCGGCCCTTTTTGCTGCGCCCGTTCAAATCCTGGGGCTACTTGTCCATCGCATCCGTCCAGATTTTTATCGACCTTAGAACGCGTAGCCTAGCGCTGGAGCAACAGATGACCAAATTGATTTCCGACGAAACCGCCGTAACCGCAATGTACGTCTTCGAGACCGTCCAATGGATGCTCAAGAATAAGCCCGCCGATCACCCTGTTCACGCATGGAGAGCAGATCGTGGGATTGTCGACACTCGTTTCCAATGCGTCGACATGGCCGAGCAAATCGACGCCGTCTGGGGCAGCTTTAAAAACGATGAACTCGACGGCATTGAGTTCGAAGAGCACTTCGTTCCGACGATGTTGGAACTGATGGACTTTGCGAGCGCCGACTTGAATACAGGCCCCAAGTTCAAGGGCGGCTTGGAAGCTGCTATCGCCTATGCAAAGAAAGACGCCGAACTGGCTCTTGGCACTCCCACGCCGTAAAGGATCACTGGGCGTAAGCCCTCTACGGCTCCGTCACGACTTTAACTGTCAGTGCGGAGCCTTATTTTATCCAGGAACTCCTTCTGAATCTAATTCTGCAAGGAATTATTTATTGACGAATTCTTTTTAGCAGCTAAAACGGTTGCGCTTGAAATCCTTCTAAGGCGCATCGAATGAGCAATTCCCGTTTCGATAACACCCAAGAAAACCCGCTTTATACGGTAAGCCCGCGCCTCGCGTTTCCCTTTTTTGGTTCGCTTTCAGCACCCGCACCGCAGGAGCTAATTCCACTCGATCCTTTCGACGAAGATTCCTTTGACGGCTCGTGGCACCATGAGAGCGATTTTCGGTCTTTGAAACCAGCAGAATTCGAGCTGGATGGAGAAGACCAGGAGAAGCTCAACATCCTGCGCGAAAGTGATGCCCCCTGGGCACTCGGGTACAATGGCCGCTGGATGCGTATCACCGAGACTGACACTGAAAATGTCAGCGTATCACTGCATATGATACTCAAAGACCGCGCGACATCAGCCATTTCACTAGGCGCAACTCCAGTGAAACTTTCGCATTTCCTACCGGAGGCCTGGGAAGGCTCGGAATGGTTCTCTGCACACATTGTCAACACTCTCCAGCAGGCGACAATCTCCCTCACTGTCTGGGATTGTCACAAGCGGGAATGGAAAGCGATCAACAGCGTTTCCGAGATCAAAAATTCTACAATTCGAGGTTCCGCAACTGCCCTGCTCGACATGATCTTTGCATGCAACACCTCTGGCAAAACCCTTGACGCCGGGGATTTCAAGCTCTCCCCAAGCCGTGGGGTGGTAACGTTTTGCCTTGGCGAGACAGAACTTGCGAGGACTTACGCGATCAACTCTGCCGTAGTCCCCAAAATTGACGCGGCCACGTTTAGCTCGCAAGTCGCCGATGCCCACGCCTTCGCAGATCAACTCGTACGGCCAAAAATCGAAGAGGGGATTGCCGATCTCGCCAATCGTGCAATTTTGTCCCGCCCGGTGCAGTCCTTCGCCGCTGTGGTCGACGCCATTGCCGACCAATACAGGGATGATCACCGCATTCTATTTGAACTTCTCGCCCGGCCTCGACCCACCTGGACCTTCGAACCGAGCGCGAGAACGGTGATTTCTAAACTGTGTTCGATGCAGGAGCTATCAGCTCCCTTCGCATTAGCGACATTGGCGGGCCTACCCATTGTAGAAAAGGCAGAGAACAAGCCGCACTTCTATCAGAGCAAGATTCCCGTTGAGGACGCTATGAGGCTGCGGGATCGCTACCTGCGTGAAGGTCCGAAGGCGTTCGAGGGCGCTTTCTGGAACGAGTACCAGCCAGAATTTCAATCCGGCGCACGACTTCCGAGAGAGATCGGAAGTGTCCCGGTGCTATGGGTCCATAGCCTCCCGCATGACTCCGTTATCGAAAACATCATCGCTTTTCGTCCGGAAGCTGAACCTCTGATGCGCAGGTGGCGCGAAATTTGGGACCGCTCCTTCCCAAACTGGCAAAACCACGAACCATGGACCACGGACAAAGTCGAAAAGAGTCAGGAGGAATACTGGAAGGAATGGGCCACCGATGCTCTAAACGAAAAGAACTACAAATGGCAGCCTATCGACAAGCTTCATGTCATGGATAACGCAATCCATGCAGACAAAGCAGACCTGCGAGACTATCGCCTGCACGTGATTGACGATGCCGACAAAGTCCTCAACATGACCCAGTTGGACGATGGCATGGGCATTCTAAAGGTCATGGATGAACCCGTTATCTACGTCGGGAGACATTCGGACGGCATGGCAAGGTTCGAGTTTGCGAAGCATGTCTCCAAGTACCGGATCAACAAGCCTCTCCATGAAACACCGCGCTACTGGAACTGGCCGTTTTTCCTGAAGCACCTCGGCCGAAAAGGCGCTGTTGCTCCTTCGAAGGGCGCGGCTGGAGCAATCCTGTTCGATATGTCACTGCAAGGGCATAGTCACGCGTTCCTGAAACTTGCCAAGGGCAAGGGAACCTGGACAATACCCCTGACAGGCATCAACACCCTGACCGATGCCGAGAACAGATTGCTCGCCCTTCTCCTCAAAGATCGCTCAAACGAGAACCCGAACCTCATCATCCAGGAGCACGTGCCGTTTACGCACGAACAGCGTTTTTACATCAACAATGGCCGAGTATTCGCCTCTGCTTGCTCCGACCGCCACTTCTGCGTCTTGGATGCCAGCGGCAAGCGACTGGATCACAGGCTCGCCGTACTGACGCGTCCATCCATCGACAGCGGCTACTTCGACCGAGGCATCACGCGCCACATTTCGGATCGCAAAACGTCGGCACTTTTCGCTCGTAAAGCGCGCCGGATCGCTCGGGAGCTTAAAGCCCACGGCATTCTGGAATACAGCCTGGATATCGGCCTGACAGAACGTGGACCGGTATGCATCGAAATCAACACGCTTCACAATGCTGGCCCGTACAATCTCCGCCGGGAATTGTACATGAGAGCCTACAAGGCGAAGACAACACAGATGCGAAGCTCTCTCTACGCCGCTGTCGCAACCCTGATCGAAGACCTGATCGAGGACAAAGACCTCAAAAGATGGTCTCATGACCTCCTGGACAGAAATCGCGAACGGCTGCCAGAAATATTCCTGGCGCAATTCGACGCGCTTCCGCCATCGACTGAACCTGACAACAGCACAAATCTAGCTGCACTGGTTGCGCAGTCGTTCGTTCTCACCGCAATGCTTGAACAGCCTGCCAACGTTAGCACTGTTATCGAGGTAGCAGCATGACCACCAAAGACACGTTTTTCACCCCCGAATTCAAGCTCGACGCGCTAGACCGAATTGCTAACTGGGAATTGAGACAACACGAGAAACCAGCGTGGACCGGCGTATTCTGGCCCGGCACACCGCCTGCAGAGCAACCCTACAACGCATTCCATCACGATGGACGCTTGACGATTTCACTTAACGCGACACTTCGCCGAAAGGATTTCGAAGCCGCCATTTGCCGCTTTCCCGAATCGAAGGCGGCTATCGAAAGCCTTCAGAAAGCTTTGTCCGAAGCAAACGTTGCGTTCGATGAGGACGATCTTTCACTCTTTGAACATGCCGTCGGCGGACAAATCAGCCGTTACGAATTTCACAAGCATATGCTGGAACTCGTTGCCGAACCCGAGGACACCATTGTATTTCGTATTGCGTTTGTGGCGGAGAGGCTCGAACTTGCTGCGCAAGCTGCTCTAACAGGGTTACTCTTCAAAATCGACAAGAGTGTGAGGCCCAATTTCTTCAAGGTCATTTGCTCTGAAGGCGGGTCCTACACGTTCAACTCCTTAGACACCATCAATGATCTGGACGGAGCGTTTCACCGGCGGCGTTCTGATAATGGTGAATTCGACGCTTACTGGCGAAGAAGAGAAAACGCGCGCGCGCCACAAAAAATCAACATCTTCAACAACCCTAAATTTGGGGAGTTTATTTCTGGTGAAGTCCTGTACATCACTCGCGCAACAGGCGGCCATTCAAGACTGGCTGTGATTTTGACGGACATGGCTGCACAAGGAATTAAACAAGTTCAACTGATCGACCATAAAGGACAAAGCCACACGCTCGTCGATCTGGATCAGCTCACAACTCTTAAAAAGGCTCGCGCCCGTATCCACGAATTGTGCGGTTGGAACCCGTTTGCTGCTATCCGGGAACTCCCATCCCCACAAACGGTCCACCGCTTCATCGTGGTAAATCGACAGGTCATTGCCGACACGCCGCTCCTTAACGCAGACACGGTGGGTTCAATGTCGGAAATGTCCTACGTCTGTGCAAACGGCAGAACGTCCACAGCAACGCGCAGCGTTCCCAAACAGACCGTGAAGGACACCGTGCTCGACTGGGTAAACAAAATCATTGATGCACTCCATCCGGCGCAGACCAGCGTCTTGATCGATGTCGGACTATCCGCCACGGGACCCAACCTCGTTGCGGTCCATGATATCCTGGAGGAAGACTGGTTTACCGCAGATAGAAGCCTGATCATCGGCAAACTCGCCGAGCAGCAGGATAGGCTGTACGACCATCGTGGTTTTAGGCGTGTGCCCGATAGACCCAGCGTCCTGGCGGCGTTGCGCGTCCTCGACAACGTCGATCTTCAACCCGACACCTAGTCGGACCGTTCAGATTTTTATGGGACCCGGACCACAGAATAAGGTTTTAAACGGGTCCAGCTTACCTTTCGTCACTGGAGCGATCTGAATGATTGGCTCGCTCATATTGATCTCCTGCCATCTACTAAGATGACGATGACAGCGGGCCTTGTCCGACGCAAGCCGCGCTTGAAGATCAGGCAAGCCAGGCTTCCTGAAGCTTACCGACCAACAATCACCGAGGACCATTTATGACCAGAATGATTATTGATGAGATCGCAGTCACAGCGATGTTCGTTCACGAAACCATCAACCGAATGCTCGAAATGCAGTCTGCCGACCACCCAATCCACGCCTGGCGCAAAAAACTTAGCGGCGTTGAAACACGCTATCAAAGCATTGGCATGGCGGTGCAAATCGATGCCGTCTGGAACAGCTTGGCCGAAAGCGAGATCGACGCCATCCTTTTCGAGGAAGTTTTCGTTCCGAAAATGCTGGAGCAGATGGACTTCAGCGTTGCTGACTTGGAAAATTCCCCGAAATTCAAATACGGCGGCAAGGGCGCACAAGAGTATACGAGGCAGCACCTCTTGACGGCTCGGAACGGATAACTCTCGCTTCACCGGCGTTTAATCACGGAATTCCTTTTGATTCTCCCGCGCCAAGGAATTCCTATTGACGAATTTGAATTAAACTCTAAAACAAATCCCAATTAACTCCTTTTGCGAGAATCCCATGAACCGCATCGAGCAATATTTTAAAGACAACTCCTTGTCTCCGCTTCCGGACGATGAGCTGCTGTCCCTGTTCTCCGGGGTCGCCGAGTTCATGACGCCCGATCATATCATCGCCTACGTCGAACGCGCCAAGCGCTTCGACACTCAGCCAGTTCACGTGTCGGATGAGAACTTCATCCATAGTGTTGTCTACTGGTATTGCCTTCGCGCTGATCTGCGAACTATGCCAGCTTTCTTTCAGGCAGGACAAAAGCTCGGACTAACCAACGACGACTGCAATACCCTGCTGGTCAACCTTGCCGACGCCTGCAAGTACGACTTCCGCCACGGCGAAGAGTTCATTTCTCTCGCGACTGCCATTTTTTCCGGCCTCATCGAACGAGATCAACGGCTTGATGTGACCGCTTTCCAGGCCTTCCTCCTCATCGCCAAGGAAGACGGCGAGATCACACGCGCCTTGCGCGTCGTCAAGCTCTGCATGAATACCGGGCTGTCGATTGAACAGAGCGCCGACATCGTCAAGCGCCTATATGAAGCGCCTGGTATCGTCGGGTACACGCTCATGCACTTCTACGACGAAATCGACGCTCTGCGCGCGAATGCAGTAGAGCCCGCGCTTCTTTACGATGCTCTAAAAGCCATGATCGATTTGGACATCAGCCCCAAGCGATTTACACAATTCCTGCAGATCGCAGCCGCCAAGTCGCCGCTCCCACAGGCTGGAATACTCGGCCGTTTTCTGCAGATCGCCAAAGATTTCAAACCAGAAGAGAAGGGGGAAGCCATCCTCCTCGCGACTCTGGAATCCATCACTCCACAGGGCGTCGACTCCCCAAAGCCAGTGACGGACTACTTCCCTGAAATCCCGGGGAACAAGCTCATTCTCGGCTGCTTGCCGTATCGACTTTCGAAGTCCCTGGAAGAAGGATTGACCGACCTCAAGCAACTGATGGAAGAGGAATACACGCAGGGTGTCTGGGTCTTCGATCAGCAAAGCGAAACCTGGTACTCGATGGGTGGCCGGACCCAGAATTCGATGAACCGCGTTCGCCACGAATTCTACCCTTACGACATCTCCTCATTGAGCAGCACGCCGATCATCGTCAAGACGAACCCTGAGCAGAGCGAGATACTGATCGCGCCTGATCGACGAAACCTCGAATTTCCCAAGCTGGAGAAGCGCCTGACAGGTTTCCTGACCGCGATGCCGAGCGGCGCTGATCTCGGCATGATTGCCGAGCTTCAGAAAGCTTCGACCAGGAAGGTGCCGATAACAGGCCTTATCGTTTCATCCCAAGGCGTCACCGAGTTTTCGGTTCCTGACGATGCGTCAGTGATCGCCGAAATCGCACCAAACCTGAGAGGCATCAAAGGGCAGGTGATCTCCGAACTTGATCAGGCGAACGCGGTGAGGGAGTTCGGCACGAACGGCAACAGCCCCGAATTCGTGCGGTTCATGAAAGACAAGCTGATCAGCTTGCTGCCTCCAGGCTTCGTGATCGCATTTCACACCTTCAAGGGGTACGGCAACTACCTGCAGCGACAGTCCGAACCCGGCTTTACAGCTTAAGGCACAGGATCAAGGCTTCGGAGCACTCACAGACATCAATGTCTTCAGGTCTTCGTAGCCTGCATCACTCTCTTCGAGCTTCATTGGTGACGTCCAGCCATGTGCGTCCTCAAGACCGCTGAAATATGCCTTTTTCTCGGCTTCATTAGAGAAGGTGATCGACGTCTCATCGCCGCCAAAACTCAAAACGACGGTGAGTCCTTTATCCTGGACGACTTCATACTCCATGCAGTCTGGCAAACCCTCCAGACCCTCAATGTAGGACTGCAGTTCTTCGGCGGTGTCGAATTCTCGGGAGAAAATGTTGCCGACATCCGGCTCGCGACCATTGGCTATTTTGAGTTGTTCTTCGGCGGTTGGGATAACAATAACGCTAGGCACTTGGGCTCTCCCGGTGTTCATAGATGGAATTTCACGCAGGTCTTTGCATTCCACCAGGTGACGGTAACACGCAGGATTACCTTCGTCCGGAGCCAAGGTTGCCAAAATGAAGATGGCCGAACCGAAGTTCAGCCATCACATACGTCCACGGTAGCAGCACACGCTTAGCACCAGGGGTCGAGTGTCATCTGGCGAACCAGATGTCCCGTAGATAGGCCTCTTGCCACGCCTACCGTCCAGCATCGACGGACCAATCGACAAGTGATGTCGGCCGAAAATGCTCTTACGCCGTAGAAACATCATCAAGCAGGAAATACAGGCTGGCAAGCTCAATCCCGATGCTTACGACACCAATATCGGCAAAGCTCCGATTTAAGGGTGTAACCTGCAACATTTTCCAGTTCAATCGAACGAGATCGTTCTCAAAGGTAATAAAATGTCGAATGTTTTTCAGGTTTCCATCGCAAGAATTGATGCTGGCATCACCGCCAGCTACGGCAACGCGGTCGAGCGCGCTTACTACTGTGGCTTTGACGAGGGATATATCGGCGAAGCGGAAGCAGCGCCGGACGTTCTGATCGGAACGCCCTATGAAGGCAGCCAACTCGACCTGATGGCGAGGGCCCTGGAAGAAGACAGCTCGGTCGAAGGCATCGTTATCACCAAGCACGACATCGAAATGGAGCCGAGATCGAGTTCCAACATTGGGCCCGCACCATTCGGCCGGATGGAGGTACCGACATTCGCCTTGCAGCAAGCGATCTACGATGTAGCATCTGGCTCTGACCCGGCCTTCGCACGAGAAAATCTCAAGCACCTGATGGATCGGCTTGTTTCAGGTGTTGGGCCGACGTTTGCGGAACAGCAGATTTTCTACTTCGATTGCCGGGACGCCGGTCGATATCTCGGCACAGCCTACCGCGATAGACTTCTTCCAATACCGACCTTCAACCAGAAGGAAAGCCTTCCACAACTGATCGACCAGATTCCATACGGATGCCTGTCGGAGTTCGACAAAGCCGTTGAGCTAATTGCAGAGCTTCGCGCTGAGGCGACGCCCCGGCCGTAGGCGTTGTACAGTCAGATTTTTAAGCCTGACTCCAGCTGAGGTTCCAAACGAGCGGTGATTGCCCGCAAGACATCCCTATCAACGATGATGTCACGCTCCTCCGCCTTCTCCAGGGCCTCAGCTTCGTCGACACCCATGTATCGCACCATGAGCGCAAGAAGCACACCGGCGAAGCGCGGTCCGTGTGGTGGCTGACGCGGACCCTTCAGGCGAGCAACGACGTGATGAGCCACTTCATGAACGGTCGTATGGTTGTCGACCATGTCAGCAGCCAGGACAACCGCCCCGCCCTTGTAATAGCTGTGATCGGTTAGGTTCTTCCGACCTGCTTTGACCGTTACATCCGAAATCCCGAGGTCGTTACATATTTCGCTCGCCAGTTCCTGAGCTTCCGACAAATTCTCAAACTCGCGGTACCGCGACTTAAACGAATGCTCCCACAGATACAGCCGCTCTCGCTGCTCGTCTCGGGGACGATTCTTCTTCGGGCCGTATGGAGGCAGGAAGTCCCTGGCAAACTTATGAGCTTCCTTGAGCGCGAGACTCACGTGACTGTGGCGCGAAAGACCGACGATGTCCTTTCTTATCCGACCATCAATCCGCCAGCCCACAACGATATCCGCCCCTGTGTGCTCCCCAGTGTCGATCACGACGATTTCGCCGTCCTGCCTGGCTGGGATCACGTGTTCGACGCGAGCTTCAACTCTTAAATCAAAAATGTCTGGAACGCGAAGAGGAGAGGAAAGTGTTACTTTCCTTTCATAAGAGATCGGGCGATCAACTAGAACAAGACGGCGAGGATCGACAGCTCCAAAGCCTGTTCCAAACTCAAAGACGACGTTGCCGTTGTCGTCCCGCAACCAGACGTCCACGATCTCTGCGAATGGATGCATTTCCAGCGAAATCTCGTCGCCTTTGATAATCTGATATTCATCCCCACCCACGACGCCTTCGAACACGTCCTTCGCCGGGAATAATCGATCCGAGCGGCCGTCAAACCAACGCGCAAACAGAGACCGTGCCTGTCTACTCTCGAAAGGACCAATAACGCGGCCGTCCGGAAGCACGTGGTCATGCTCAGTTGGAATGTATCCTTTCGAACTGTAACCCAGTAAATTCAAAGCTCTACTCTCTCATGTTCACGTAATTGTTCATCGATATAACGCCGCGTGCTGACTATGCGAACTGTCCTCGACAAGTCTCACCACCTTCAAAGGCGATAATAGTCTTGTGCCTGAAGCGCGTCGAAGCGCGCTTCAAACTCGTAGGCATCGGCGCGATTTGTCGACCACTGACTACCATCAAAATAGATTTTGATGGGCGACACACCGCTCTCAATGACAAAAATGTCAGCCATCATCATTCCTCGCCCCTTCGAGATGACACTCATACATGGCGCGGCATCGCACAAGCCTATCCCGGAAGCGTTGAGACTCAACGGGCATATCCCGTCGCAAAACAACACGGAACCGACTTGATCGCTTCAAAGCGGCGTTCGACACCTGCTTCGATGGGAGACCACATCAACGAACTATTCAACTTCTTCAAGCCAAGCGCACACTGAATTAAAAGGCGAGGCTCACACGTCTCCTCCTTGGCAAAGATTTCGCAAGCCGCTAACTCTGTGACAGAGCCTGCGGGACGGCAAAACAATGACAGAAAGATTCCTCCATGAGTGCAGTCGGCGATAGCGATCCAGTCAAAACCAAGCTCGTCCTGCAGTGTGGGGCAGGGCCATTCCGAGCAGCCCTCCAGCGCCTTCCCGAAGAAGAGCGAATAGCTTTCATCAGTATCGTATGGCCAGACATCGATCCCGGTATCGCGCGACTACTTGCCCGGTATCCCGATGAAACGAAGGTCAACGGTGCGCAGTTGACGCTTCCGAACTCATGGAACGACGCCAAAACTAGATAGCTGATGATACGGCATTAGTCAGTTCGTGTTGCCCTTTGCTACGCCACGAAGCCAGGATCAGCGACTAACCATTCTTATTCGCTGAGACCAAATGTCATTTGAAGAAAAATCACCGGTCATTCGCGACACGTCAATCGCCTACCCTAGCGCTCGCGATGAAGACTGGCACATCGCGTATCCTTTGCCCGGCGTCCAGGATAAAACCGTCGCAGAGCACTGCCGTCAGCTATTCCACGCCTTGGAGGACAGTTGCCTATTCGACGAGGACGAGGAATGTCACGTATTCCCGACCGGAAAGGCATTTTACATCTGCACCAACTGGGCCAATCTCACGCGCCGGTATTTTGGCGAGGATCGCGCTGTTGTAATGGGCTATCTACATGACAACAACGAGACCTCGGCCATTTCCGAGAAATACGAAGGGCACGATTTCACACTCCTGGACGGCAGATACATCGTTGACGGATGGGTAACTGGCGTAGGTCTGGAGAAGCCTGGCAGGGCGACACCGGGTCTCTATGACCTGCAAAACGAAGACGACGCTGCCGAGATTGCGAGACTTTACGGCAATCAAGCTGCATGGGAATTGTCGGGTAGCAGCTATGAGAGCACTGAGCCAAAGCCGTTTTAAGCCCCTTGTTAAAGGCTTTGCCCTGCATTCATCTCGAACTAGAAGCTACCATCTGCAGACAGGACACGATGATCGACGAACTCAAAGCTCTCATTCAAGCACAAGACGATAGCGTACCCTTCAGCGCAGATGGGCCCGCAACGTTCCCCGACGGCAGTGACTGGGCTATTTGCAGCAACTGGGCGCAAGACCTCCATAAACGCCTTGGTGCCCGAGTGGTACAATACGGGTTCGACGATGAAGATAACGAGACATCCGAGATTGCCCAACTTGCTGGCGGGCATGATTTTGCGATTGTCGACGGCCGATACATCGTCGACGGCTGGCTCGTCAAAGTCGAACAGATGCACAAGACAGGTGTGTTCGACCTCGAAGATGAGAGCCAGTTTGCGGATATTACCCGCTTATACGGCGACCCAAGATGCTGGAAGGACGGCTCCACCTTCGACTTTCTTGACGAAGACGACGAAGACGATCTTCGCAATCAGCTTGCTACACGTTTTTCAGGTTCAACACATGCTCCGGCGATTTGATCAGGGCCACTAAAAGCCGCCTGAATGCAGACGCAAACGCGACCGATGTCCAGGTCCAATTTGGCCTACCTTTCTGCAACTTAACTTCGAAACGCTGAACTCTCCATCCAGATCGAAGGATCAATTTCCATGTGACACGCCTCGTTGCCTTTGCGAATTTTGCAGCATTATGGAGCAAGTGACACAAGCCTCAGCGCAAGTTAGTTAATTTAGCGCATTACCTGTAGTATCCGCCTGCTGTTTGCTGCGGCGCAAAGATGACGGAGGGTCAGCCGGAAAACGATAACAACATGAAGACGGGGCTATCTCCCCAATTGTTAGAGAACATCGATGACCCTTCAGATACCAAGGCGCTTCATACTCGCCGGAGCTGCGCTCGCTGGGACCTTCGCATCACTAGCCAATCACGCGGTTGCGGCCTGTTATGCGGATCAATTCGTCCCGGGAACACTCGCATGCGAGACAACAAAGTCCAGCTCGGCCGACTTCGCGTTGGGCTGTGATGCCACCCCCGATAGATTTGTTCAGGTGGAGGTGGAATGCCCTAAATTCAGCCGCGAAACCGATAATACCAGCGGTGACTACTATGATGGTGTCGATAAGAGCGATTCCGCCTGGTAGAATCGTGTCAGTCTGACTGTTGGGAGCCGGTGGATCGAAAGAAATCCATTCGCTTTCAATAGTCGGTCACTGAGATGGGTGCTGGACGGCCTCATCTTTGAAACGTCGACAACGCGAGTGATCATGCATCGATCCGAGGGCATTGAAATGTTTTCACTTCGGGGCCCGAGCCACGCTCTGCCGACGTCTATCCATCGACAACGGTCGACATTTTGTCCCTTACAACAATGGATGGCTCAATCGCTCCAGCGCAAATGTTGGAAAGAAAATGGCCCTAGCATATTTACAGCTCAGGCTCCGCGAAGCCGCCACCCAATCCGCTCTGTCAGCTTTCAACGAGCAGGTTCGTCGCCGCAACGCCGGTACGTTCCAACGCGAACCCGCAGCTGAAAAAGCGATCCTGAAACACTGGCCAACTGCTTATCGCTACTGCAAAGAAATTCTTGGCAGACCGTGGCCCGAATTTGAACAATCCATGACCGCAGCGCCACCCAGCACCGACACCCGCGACGCCAGGGCAGCATTCAACTACGCCCACTATATCGTCAAAGATCGCATCGAAAAGATCGAGAAGCACATCGCTCCAGATGCGATGGCCGCCCTGGATTATGCCAAGGAAGTGCTTTGCCGTCCATGGAACAAGGCTGACGATCAATACGAGATCGCCACACGCTCAATTAACCAGCATCCGACTGCGCTGAGAAGCTATCAGATGGAAATGCCGCCGAGCAGACGCTCAACGGCTTTAGAATTAACGCCGTAAATTTTTACGAACTAGAACGACGCCGTGTATTGCGGCTCTTCATTCAGGTTCCAGATAACAATCCCATATTCACTCGACATGGAGATTGCTTCACGGAAGTTGTCCAGCTTAATCTGAGCATCTTCAAGCGTATCGGCACCTTCCACCTCGATGTCGATTGCGAAGCTGCCAGCATCAACTTCTCTCAGGTTCGACATCGTGAGCCCCCACTCGGTGCCGGGAAGAGCACTCTCACGGAAATTGTCAAAAAGATCGGAGACGACGGACAAACGCTGCGATACTGCATTCTTGAATTGAATCTCGGCCGTGGTTCTCAATCCCATATTATTCTCCTAAAGCTGTTGGTTCGCATGCTGGTAAGTTCACCATACGAAAGTTCTCGCATACGGCAAGGGCCCCAACGAGCGCCCTCAAAGCGACGGTAGAGGAGACAACGTCAACAACCTCAAAATGCTGGCTTTACCTCTAAAGTCTTTGAAGGCCTATTGATCAATACGGGCTTTCGACTGCTGTACCTGTCATAACTCCAGAACTGCAAATCTCTGACTTCATCCGCCGACGAAGGCACCGGGTCAAACCCCTTCTCCTTCTTGAACTGGTTCCGGGTCCATTCCATCCACTCGCCATCGACACTGAACCGGACGCTACCGCCTTCTCCGGATGCTCGATATTCAAATCTGGATTCGATCTTCAAGCCGTTCATCTCGTAGGTGGCCTTTGTACCATGGCCAGCCAGATTGATCCCCCGAATATCGCCGTTGAACATCAACCATTCCGAAGCGGTAATCTCCACTTCCTCAGGCGGGAATTTATGATCTGGTGAAAGCCTGATGATCCACTCGCGTTCATGTTTGTTCGTCATAGGGTCCTTGCCATCAAGTTCCTCGTTGAAACTCCAGGCCGCGACAACATCGACTTCTCGCGGGTCTACGCTAACGACAAACCCAGCTTCATTGGCAAAGTATCTCGCGACATCGACATTCGCAGTGAACGAGAGAACGTTCCCAGGAAACATCGGCCCCACGCTGTGACCCACAAGATGATCGAAGCGCGCTTGTGTAAGAGATGCCGCGAACTCCTCGTACATCTGACCCTTAGCACGCTCGATACCAAATTCTGGAAACTCAAGTTCTCCCGCACGAACCCCTCGATACAACTTCTTTGGCAACTTCACCGCACCCGAGCGGACCATCGCGGCGTTACGCTTTTCCCAAACGTGAAATGCACGAGCCATCTGATTGACGTATGCGACCCCGGCCTCTGACGCCGTAATGGCGACGACACCCCGCTCGCGATGGAACCGCGCACCATGATCCTTGCTCCGCACAGCCTGCAAGTTCCGCGAACCCTGACCGCCGACCCGACACAAGCCCGCCAGAAAGTGCGTCTGATGCTCCAGGCTGTTAAACATCTTCTTGCCCGCACGAGCAAAAGGGGCATTGCCGACCGCACTCAAAAACGAGCGTCCAGGATTTTCCCGCCATTCCTCAAGGGAGCGGCTGACCACCTCAGTAAACTGATCTGGAGGTAAGGGCGAGAAGTACGCAATGTCCGCCTGATCCATCTTCAGAAGATCGCTGTCCGACAGCGCCTTCACCGATGCCCAATCTCCGTCGAATTTCACCATAGCTTCTTCAGGGAACTTGCCCGAAGAGGGCAGGCGCTCACCGTAATCCATTCGGCGTTCTTGACCAAAGAATAATGACATAACAAGCTTCCATTACCGTCCCCATGAACCTACATATCTGACTTGAAATCGACAAAACTCCTTTGCAAGATTATCTTGTAATCTGATCGCCTCAAATTTTGAACGGACATTCGCCATGCACCTCATCACACTTGCAGACGGTCGCACTGTCGACATCGACGTGAATCCTGTTCTTGAGGCAGGCTACGCTCTCCTGAAGGACAATCAAGCGGTCGCTGACTTCCTCAAAGACAACAAGGCCGCACTGCAGGCCTATCTGGTCCTGCGTGACGATGACTGGTTTATGCCTGATGGCGAACGATTTTTGATTGGATCGATTTGTTACTCCACACTTCTTACCCGAATCCGCAGTGCCGAAGATGAACATCACAAGAAGCTTTGGTGGGACGCTGCGTTCGACAAGGATGGGTACGATTTCGAACTGATCGAAAAATTCGTCGCCATTATGGAAACGGCTGGCTGGAAACGCGAGACGTTCGGCACCACGTTCAAGCCGTAAGCTTAGGGCAGGGGGACGCGGTTGCCCTCAAACTATGCACGCCGATTTGGTATTGCTGCCCAAACGCCACCGAGAGCCTGATTATGATCGAAGAAGTTGAAACCACGTATGGCCTGCGCCACAAGAGCGGTAAGTTCGTCCGTTTGAGCGACGAACGCGAAGGCCTGTATGGAGGTGAGTTCTACCTCACCATGGACGCAAGCGAACGCATTTTCCGAACTGAGATGCTGCATGATGTCATGCGACTGATGAAGCACGAGGTTCACGGATGGGGCACGAGTGAAACCCAGCCTTCGAACCGGCACATCTGGAAGAACATTTCTGATTTCGAACTCGTTGCGTTTCGCACGAAGCGAACCTACGACATCGAGGGCGGCGACCCGATCCTCACTTCCGAAGTGGTGGAGAGACCGGTCATTCGTTATATCTCCGGACACGAACCGCAGGGCCTGATGTTCGACCGGCACCTGACGCCGCCGCGCGTTACCTTTGAATCTCAATACAAGCGCTACAAGAACGACGACAGCGACCGCTCTCCATTCTTTGAGGAAATCTACCTGGTGACCGACAGGGAACCTGAGCCGGGTATGTTCTTCATCAACAGGCACAACAACACCTGGGAAGTTCTCGCAGCCGAAAGGGTCATGAACCCGTTCGGAGGACCGACCTATGCAATCCTGTTCAACGCCAACCCGAACTTTGCGCTCGATCCCGAGATGGAGCCGTATTCGCCAGACAGCCCCGCTATCGAGTACGACGACTCCGGCCTCCGACTTTAAGGGGTCATCGTATCCGAAGGGAAGAGGTGTTCCTCAGCAGCCATCGCAAGGTGGCTGTCGATATTACTCAGGACGTTCGTGCTTCCCGGACCGATGTAGAGGGTTTCGCCACTCACTGTCACTTGCCTGCCGGGCGTGAAGGAATCCGCCACAGTCTGGACAATGCCGGTCTCGTTGAAACGCTTGCCGGTATGCAATTTCATCCGACCATCTAATTCGTCGCAGCTCAGCGTCCACAGCAGCTCCCTTTCGTCTCTTGCTGTGACGGTCACTTCACGGCGTTCCGCAAAGTCAGCAATCGTCACCTTGGCTGTCGCGTGATCACGAAAAGCCGAGACCGATGCCGGGAAGGCAGACTTCATCTCATTGAACAGGGATGAGTGCTCGGTCCAGATCACCTCGTTATGCAGGTGTTCGAACTGCTCATTAGCCGGGTTCTGTCTGTAATCAAGCCTCTGCGTAGGGCCTTCGATTTCACTCATACGACCGACCTTGGCGAAGGACGCCAGAATGTCCTGATCGCGTGTGAATCCGCCATAGGAACGCTCAAAAGCTCCGCCACGCATGCGCAGACTGAATTCCGAGATATGCCCCTCTTTAGTTACAAGGAAGCATCCGCCAACCAAGGCGTGTATTTCATCGCCACGCTTTGCCAACACTGCTTCCTTCACTAGGCGCAGCAACATGCTTGCTCCAACATACTCGTTCGTCGTGCAGCTCCCTCGATGCTTGAGAACAAGTAAGGGTTCCTCCACCCGATAAAATGCATTCTGCCCAAAGGTCATAGACTTCAGTCCTTCTCATCTGTTGACCAATGTTAGAAGCGTCCTGTGAAAGCGACCAATCAGCCGCCAAATGGCGTGGGCTCCGTCGACTCCAGTGGCATACCCTGCCAGTAAGTTTCTGCCGCTTCCGGAGAACCAAGGACGCAATAGGCTCGGCATATTGCGCCAAGACGCATCACTGAGTGACGGAAGTAGCCTCCGACGGCCACTTTTATGTCGTGCTCATCGCGCATGATCGCAGCCGCCAAACGATGCCAACCATCGTCGATCTCCAATGTGTCCCCGGAAGCATCGACGAATTCGATGGAAATTGGACGGTCATCTTTGTTGACGGTCAGGTAGGCGATGCGCTCCTCATGTCGGACGCGATCCCATTCCGATTCCCCAGAGAACGAGTATCCAGGATAAGGACTCGCTTCCAGACGTCCCGCATCGATAGCAGCTTGCACGCCTTCGCGGGTGACACCGGCACCATCGTACCACGGGGATTTCTCCAACGGGTTCATGAGACCCAGGCGCTCAATAGGAACGGTTCCGACGATCTCATCATCCACGATATGCAAATCGATGAGCTGAGAGTCGCCGCCCCACACAGCCGCTTCAGCTTCCGAGATAATGTCCCGCTCGTCCGTCATGAACTGCTCACCCTGTTTGCCTCCCAACAAACTCGCTCACCGGCTACCAAAAAACAACTGACGGGTTTCACTTTGCATTCGCATTCCCTACATTCGATGAAGATTTCAAAAGGAATTTTCGCATGACGGCCACGAACAGCTGGGTCAAGTTCTCCATCTCCAGGTCAACCTCACCCGACAATGAGAAACTGGGCATTGATCGTTGGGAACAAGCCACCATCGCAGACTATGGAAAACTGGTTGAAGCCGAACTGGTCGACTTTATCGACACCAAGCAGCTCTCCTTTATCGGCTTCGTGCCGTACGGCAACGAGGCCTATTACACCCTCACGGCAACACTGGCCTTCGATGCCACCTATCCGACACCCGCAAAGACGCATATTGAAGGTCTCGGCATGCAGCTTGCGCGCGCCCTTTCGGAAAGCTCTCAAGTCGACATCGAGGCAATTGTCATCAATGATTTCACCTTTACCAAGGAAAGCATCCTCAACAGCAAGCGCGAGGCATTCACGACAGACCTGCTCAACCTCACGGAGGCATTGAAGGACGTCACTTCACTGACCACCCCCTGGTTCGAGTTTCAGGTGAACGAGAAGGACCTGCAGGGCGACACGTTAATTCCCGTGCTTGAAGCGCAGATCGCCCGGATGGAAGTAAGCTTGACCGTCGCGAAAAACAAACCCTTCACCGGCCAGGGCGGAAACAAGACCCACGACCAGCAGACGCGTGTGATCTTCATGAACACCGGCTCTAAGGACGGCAAGATGTCCGAGCTACTTCGTGAGAAAGTCGTCAATGGCGACACCAAGCCGGAAGAGATCATTTCCGAACTTAAGGCAGCGCGTGACGCCCTGGTCGCGCTCACGATTGGCGTAGATTTTCACGGAAAGCCTCCACGGCTAGTACCGGGCGAAGAGGTTCACAGGCTGGCTAAAGAATACGGGCCGACTATCGACAGGGGCGGCGCGCAAATGCGCCCAGATTATCTGGAACGCACTCTTTCCGACTTCCCACTCGATACCCTCCACGGGAAAATGATGCGCTATGGAATGTTCCTTGCTGCGCAGCTAGCCATGGAAATCAGGGAAGGCGCTGGCGGAACAGCAAACATCCGTGATCTTCACAGCCGCCTTGCAAACGAGTTGGGCGCGACGGTCGTGCCCCCGCAGCCAGCTGCCGACGAAGACTACGCGCCGTCTCCGGGCCTCTGATTTCGATTTTAGAACGACAGATAGGTGGCTGGCAGGGCTTCCGTCAGCCACACGCCGTTATCGGCAACAAAGAATGCGATGCCATCGGCATGGGCTCGACCAGCATTCACCTTTAGCACCAGCGCCTTACCGTGACGCTGACCGACCTTCAAGGCGGTTGTCTCGTCCTTCGACAAATGCACGTGCCTGCGGCTGCCGGGGATCAAGCCCTTCTCGAAGATGGAATCGAGATTCGCCGTCGCCGTTCCGTGAAACAGCAGGGCCGGAGGAACCGACGGAAGTAAACCGAGGTCGACCTCAACAGAATGACCCTGAGCGGCGCGAATACGCTGGCCGTCCTCCGAGATGGTGAAGCGCTTCTTGTCGTTGTTCGCGACAACCGCGTCAAGAAGTTCGCGATCAGCCGTGAATCCTGACTTCTTAACCTGCGACAACAGTTTATCGATCCGAACCCAGCCTGCGGGGTCCAGGTCGATACCGATAAACTCGGGTTCATGACGTAGCACTCGGCTCAACAGCCGACTTAAATCCTTAGACATTCCCTATCTATGCCTGCGGCCCACAGAGATGTCAACACAACGCCCATCAACTGTTTTAGGGTTGCGAATTTCCGAAATTCGCCCTGTAATTTCTTCAGTGCAATCGCGCCTCCCTATTTCCAATGAAGAATTCCTGCAATCCCAACGACGTTGTCTACACCCCAAAGGAATGGGCAAAGGACATTGTCGACTTCTTCAAACCTGAAGGCACGTGCCTCGACCCCTGCCGAGGCGGCGCAGCGTTTTACGATGAGCTTCCGGAGCCAAAGCTATGGTGCGAAATTGCCGATGGGGTTGATTTCTTCAAACACAAGCAAAAAGTCGACTGGATCATATCGAACCCGCCCTACAGCACGTTTTCGAAATGGCTTGACCACAGCCTTCCGCTGGCGGATCACATCGTCTACCTGATCCCGGTGAATAAGCTACTGTCCTCGCTCGGCAAGTTGCAGAAGGTCAAAGCGTTCGGCGGCATCAGACACATTCGCTATTACGGAACCGGCCGCGACGCTGGCTTCCCCTTCGGCTTTCCTGTCGGTGCCGTTTACATGCAGCGCAACTACGACGGCCCGATTGATATATCCTGGTACCCGGCAGCTCTCATCGCCAGGAAATCATGAACGGCTAATCGATCATCCTGTCGCGCATTTCCCGGGAGGGAAGACTGCAGGCATCTTTCTTGCCCATCCATCGAAACCTGTTTCGCGCCACAAAATCATATAGTGGCTCGGAGACAGGCTTCGGAATCAGGCCAAGAACACCAAACGCCTTCCACGGCCAGCCAAAACCGGACATGACTTTGGCAAACGCAGACATCTTGGTGAACAGCACCCCATCAACAAACACAAGGTTTGTCGTGAACCGGCGATTGTCCAGGCCATGCTTTAGATAGAGCGACTGCCCCAAGTCCGACTGTGCCGTGGCAAACCGGAACCTGACTTGACGATCATGCTTTAGGACGAACTTAGCAAAACTCGAACAGAAGACGCATTCGGCATCGAAAACGATCAGATTTGGCTCTGACTTCTTTTCGTTGCACATGATCACCCGCCTTCTCAGAAACGCATAGGCTCCAGTGCAACATCAAAATCCATCGACTGCAACGGCTTCCATTCGCCCGAGAGTCCACCTGGATGAATTCAGCAGGGATCGGCGAGAGCGTAAACACCTCACAGCTGCCCATTTCATGTTCATCTGGCATCGGAGCGCTCACCTGCAGAGACGGGACTCGAAGAATGACAGCGCTGCCTCGATATCCTCACCCAAAACCAGCACACTGCCGAGCGGCCCTTCCACAAAACCGAAACGACAGCCTTCGAAGTGAAAGTCATCGGCGTCAAAATCTCTCCGGAAAACTTTCCCGGAAAGCTCGACCATGAAGCCCTTGCCGCGCATCACTTGAGACCTGGTCTATTGTCCGGGACTAGCCCAAGGCACTCAACCGCATCCGGATTGTAGATAGCCAGGCCACCAAAGCTTCGATCATAGACCCCGTCCACACCTGCCTTGACAGCTCTTGCCGCAAAGTCACGCGAGCCGATGGCATTTGCCAGTCCGGACCTAACCCAGAAGTCGGCGTCCACCGCATTTCTCATGTCGAGAATACGCGCTCCATCCTTGATTTCTAGTTTTACGACAACGCCACCATCCTCGTCGCCGCTGAAGTCAGCATAGTTCGAACGGGCAAGGGCCTCTTCCTCCGCAACGTAGAAGCCTTGACCGAAATAACCGCCACCGGATTTATGCATGTCGATACCATTTTCCACGATATCATCCGCCGCCTCCGCCGAGGTGCCGTGGTAGACATCCGCCATGGCCCACCCGATTACCCCCCTGGGGACACCCATGTTAGGGTTCAGACTGGCCTGCAGAATAGCTTGCTTTATTGCCTCAACGTCATCCCACGTCAGTTTGCATCCGATAGACGGCGACGACACCTCCAGCGGCACGAACTTATTGGCGACGGCCTCCGGAAGCCCAAGAGTGAACGGGTCGACCGACCCCTGAAACGGACCGTATATGACGGCTTCTACCGAGGTGTACTCTTCCAATGTTGCAAAATGCTCGGCCGGACTACACTGGTAACCGGCACGATCAGCCTGCAGCGACAAACTCCAACCATGATCCCATGTGATCGCGGGAAAGAGGCGATCATCGATACGTTTTGTCGACATATTAAGTCCTTGATTGCGCGTCGCCCACAAGAATACGCGAGGATCGTGCATGATCCAAAACACCAAAGGATTCCTTGACCGACAAATTCGCCCATATGACGATAAAGTCAATGCATTCGGAGGCGACTGACGTGTGGGAAAAACTCCATCAAAAGAGCGAAAGACTGGCCTCAAGAGCAGATTTGACTGCAAAGAAGGGCCGGATAACCGAGGCAGAGCTTCTTTACGCCCAAGCCGCCACCTTTGAGGCCGCTGCCCTCTTGATACATGGAAATCGAACACCCCGGACCACCGGGATTCTAGCAGTAAGCGCTGCGGCTCTCTTCTCGAAGGCAGGACGACCTGAAGACGCTCTCTGGATTTCGATCACCCTGCTTCCTTCACCCGCACTCCCAAAATTCGCGCGCGATCAACTGGAAGAAATTCGCTTTCTGAATACGAGATCGGCCCGGAAGGCATCCTAAATACTTCCGATCTCCTAAATAGGAGAAAACGGGGCCAATCGTGTGTTTAATTGACTTTCTATGTTGACATTCACTTTGCGTTCCCACTAGGATATGTTGACATAATTCAGTGTGAGGCGGTCAATTGGCAAAGCGGAAGAAAGGCAAAGAGGGTGAAGCTCCGTCGATTTTCCGTTGTGACAAGTTGCCGACGCATATGAACGCCGGAAAAATCCACACCTTGAAGGTTATGCTGCAAGCATGGCGCAGGTCGGCGAAGGTCATTTCCGATCTGCAATGGAATTGCTTCTTCAATGCTGGCGCGTTTAATCCATTTTTCGATCCTGCGACGGTTCACCGAAAAGAAGGCGCTGACGCTCGCCGGGGTATTCTACGGCAAATCAGTCTGCATTTTGAAGTCGAACCCAGGGTGTTTAAGAAAAAGCGCCTGCCGAAAATGATCCCGGGTGTGGTTGATGCCCTCGCACCGCTCAAAGCGGTCCTCGGGGCGGCCGAAGTCCAGATGGTTACAGGTCAGGTTCTTGGAAGCCTGAATAGCTACATCTCAAATCGCCAAAACGATTTTCGCCAAGCTGTTTTCGGTTCGTGCCTGTCTGCCGATGAGTATGAAACGACGCGACACGCGCTGCTGGTCATCAACAAGGCGAAGGCATGGTTCAATCTGAAGCGGGAGCTTCAAATTGAAGGAAAACCTATCGACAGTGCGACGCGCAAGCTGGCGCGAAATATCATGTCGCAGATCATGAACCGACACCGGAAACCACGGTTCTCTCGCATTGGCATGGTCGTCGATCAGCGCATCGCGACGTTGTCGACCAGTGCCTGTAGTACGACGTTCGATATGTGGCTGAAGCTCAGGGTCGCCGGGCTGAAGGAAGCACGAAAAGCCACCGGTCAGAGAAACCCTGATGGTTTTCTCCACATCCCGATCCAGAGCTACGACCGGTTCAACGCTCGACAGGGTGAGCGGAAGCAATCCTTTCAGATCATCGAGGATCGCCATACAGGGACGATCACCGTCGGAATTGTCACCGAAGTTGGCGAAGCATTCCAGGCGTCGAGAGAGGCTTACTCCGCCAGTGCCAATGGACCATTAGCACTGGACTTCGGCTTGACGACGACGTTCGCGACGAACGAAGGCGACCTGCTCGGTAGGGACTTCCTCCGGAAGCTCAAGGCGCTGGACAACACGTTGTCTGGCATCGCTCGCCACGTCCAACGTTCAGGGCAAAAGCCAAGGTCCTCGAAGCGATACACGCGACATGCCGAGCGCACGCGCGGTTATAATCCGGACCGAACTGAATCGGATCATCAGCAAGCTCATCGCCACGAAACGGCCGTCTCAACTGTTCCTGGAGCGCCTGAACTTTCAATCACCGCAGTTGTCGCGGCGTATGAACCGCTTGCTGCAGAACTGTGGCCGCTCGGTCTTGCAAACGAAACTCCAGGCGCTCAACGATGAATTTGGCATTGAGACGACGGAAGTCGTCTCTGCCTATACCAGTCAAGCCTGTTCCTGCTGTGGTTATGTCGACAAGCGGAACAGACCGAGCCAGGAGTGGTTTTCCTGCAAATGGTGCGGAAACAAGATGCATGCGGATGTCAATGCAAGTCGTAACATCGGGTCGGAACGTTTCCGGTCATTCACGGTGCTACGGCCCGGCATCCGCAAGGCTGTCCTCGATGTACTCGTAAGCGAGCACATCGAGCGAAACAAACGGAGACGAGGGTCGCCGTCTGATCCAAGGGAGACCAATCCTTACTTCAAGGATTGGGAACCGGAGGTGAGGTTCCTTCCGCTTGCAGCCTAGCTGCAGCGGCAAAAAGCCAGTTGTGGAAATAAACACACGATTGGCCCGTTACCCCAAGGCCGACAAAGCAGCGAGGCCGAACTACGCCTGAAAAACAATCCTTCGAACCGAACAGCCGCCGTTATCGGATGTTCGAAGCTCGGCGGAACCAATCAAACCAGATGGACAGCCGTTCCGCAGAACTCGAAACCGTGTACGGCTCGACAGGAACGCCACGCGTCAAGGAAAACAATCCGACGTGGACCGACAATCACGCCAAAGAAAACGCGATGGCTTGACCAAACACAGGCCGCCACCTATTCTAATCCCATGAACGCACAGAGCTTCCATTGCTGCCGAACCACAACGACGACCGCCGACGGCGAGTCGTCCATGTTCGCGCGCATCTAGGAATTCTCTAGCGAACACAAGACAGGCCTCGCCGGAAACGGGCGGGGCCTTTCTCATTTTTGGAACCTGAGATCGTGTCCCGTGCCTCCTCAACCCAACCAGGAGACATTGAAATGGAACTTAACGATCATCGCAGGCTCGGATCAGACCTCAGCCTTTATCACATACAAGAGAACGCGCCGGGAATGGTGTTCTGGCACCCACGCGGCTACGCGGTCTACCGGGTCTTGGAAGACTACATCCGTGGCGAAATGCGCCGCCTCGGCTTCAGGGAAATCCGCACTCCTCAGCTTCTCCCACGCGAAATCTGGGAAAAGAGCGGACATTGGGACAAGTTCGGGAAGAACATGTTTTGCGTCGAGGACGACGACGGGAAAGACTTCGCACTGAAGCCCATGTCCTGCCCGTGTCATATCCAGGTCTTTAACCAGGGTAAGAAATCCTGGCGTGATCTCCCGATCCGCTACGCGGAATTCGGAGCCTGCCACCGAAACGAAAGCTCAGGCTCCATGCACGGCCTCATGCGCACTCGGGCTTTCGAGCAGGATGATGCCCACGTCCTGTGTCGCGAGGAGCATGTTCAGCAGGAAGTCGCCCGCTTCATCGGCTTACTGGACAAGGTCTATAACGACCTCGGCTTCGCCGGTTACAAGGTTGCACTCTCCACTCGGCCGCCCGTCCGCGCCGGTTCCGACGAGCTTTGGGATTGGGCAGAGGAACAGCTTGCGGAGGCAGCTCACCAGAGAGGCATCGAATACTCGATCCAGCCGGGCGAGGGAGCCTTCTACGGCCCGAAGCTAGAGTTCGTCCTGAAGGACAAGCAGGGCAGGGAATGGCAGTGTGGAACTGTCCAGCTCGACACCGTGCTTCCCGCCAGACTCGACGCGTCTTACATCAACGAGAAGGGGGAGGAACAGGTCCCACTGATGATCCATCATGCAGTCTTCGGATCGATGGGACGCTTCCTAGCCATGTTGCTTGAACACCACGAAGGCAACCTGCCGTTCTGGCTCTCACCGGATCAGGTGGCCGTCATGCCGATCTCCAGGCAGCAAGCCGAGCACTCCGAAGCCTTCCACAACAATCTCGCGGATGCAGGCATTCGCAGCATCCTCCTCGACGGCAACGACACCCTTCAACGGCGCATTGTCGAGGCAGGCAAGATGAAGGTGCCCGTCATCGTGGTGATCGGCAATCGTGAAGCCGAGGCTGGAACTGTCGCTGTTCGGGAGAGGGACGGATCGCAAAGCGTGATCGACATGTTCGATGCCATCGAACTTTTCAGGCTTCGACGCAATTGACGGGAGCCTGACGCCAGCCGATATCTTTGCGAATTTCGGCTGGCAGCGCTTCAAAACGACGACGCTCCTGCCAGACCCGCACCTTGCAGGCCACCTTCTTGAAAATGTTCATGGCAATACTCTTCCTGGAAACACGATAAAACCATACACCTTCGGCCTGCGCCCATCAAAAGAGTTCGCTTGAAGCTAAGCTGAAGTTTCTTTGAAGTTTCCAAATTGGAGACCATTTCAGGAACAAACCCAAACGACTCCTGCTTTAACGGCTAAACCCATGGAATTCCTGCCTTTCCATTTACGTTGGCGCATGAAAATGTTGACATATACTGTCGAATCTTTATTTCTACATTATCGCGAATTGTGCCGCAGCGCCGTAAAGGGTTTGACATGTATCACCTAGCCCCAACCAAACTCTCAAAAGCGGTCAACACTTCTCAATTTGACCGGGTGCTCAATATTCATTCGGGCTTCATCATTTGCGATATGAACTATTCCGTCGAGGTCATCTACAAGGGGCGAAAGCATTCGATCCTGATGATCAACGGCCTGCGCAACGAGTCTCCTGCCGTCTACCATGATAATGGCAGGGTCTTCGTTATCGAAGGCAGCTTGCTTCTCGAAGTGAAGCTCAACGACACGCATGACCTCAACGGCGTCAATCTCCCTTACGATATCAGACGAGCTGCAAAACTGTCTCAGGGCGCACTCATATGCCACATGGCAGGATGCGTCATGATGTCCGACGATCTGCAGGAACGACTATGGTCGATTGAAGACGAGCAAATCACCGACGTCGTCTGGCGGGATGGAGAGCTGCGGGCTTATTACGGCGAGTACACCTCGATCCTGCTCGACCCGGAGACGGGGGACGAAATGAACATGACACCTTCCAAAGTGACGATTGAAGACCAGGATGGGGATGCCATTGTCCTTCACTTCCCCGCGAGAAGAGGACATTGATCATGCCCGCCTCGATCCAATCTCTGGTAGCAGAAGCGATGAACGACCTCGATGTCGTTGCAAAAATGGATGATCTTGAGCTTCTCGCAACCGAATGGCTCTGGACGCTCCGGGACAAGTCCACCGCCGCCATCCGCGACCTGACGAATGAACAGTTGCGTTCACTGCTGATCGAAGACCTGCTCACAATCACGAGCCTCGAAGGGCAGGGAAGGAAGCTCGCACAGACCGCCGACGGCATGATGCGGTTTCTCGATGGCCCCGGAAGAGCGCGGATTATTCAGGCGTGCTTCAACGATAAGCGGATCGGGGCAATGATCGTTACAGATGAAGACAAGCGTATTCGTCTTGATCCTCGACATATTCCAGCGGCCATGCGTCTGCTGGGCATCAACTGAAAACGCCGAAGGGGCCAATCTAACAGATCAGCCCCTTCGATCACCACAATCTCATTCCGGTGTCAGGCGGCGATGAGCCCCTTCTCGACGAATAGGGTCTTCAGCTCACCCGACTGAAACATTTCTCTGACAATGTCACAGCCACCGATGAACTCGCCTTTGACGTAGAGCTGCGGGATTGTCGGCCAAGCAGAATAATCCTTGATCCCTTCCCGAATTTCGTAGTCTTCAAGCACGTTCACCGACGCGAACTTCACGTCAAGCGCATTAAGGACTTGCACGACGACACCGGAAAACCCGCACTGCGGCGCTTGAGGCACGCCCTTCATGAACAGCATGACGTCATTTTCTTCGATCTTGGCGGCGATCTTTTGCTGAATATCAGACATATTTATTTCCTTCGTGAAAGCGTTCATCAATTGTTTGAAGAGCGGTGAGCCACGTCAAGGTTTCAACCCAGCCGCAGGCTCCTCGAAGCGATCCGCCAGGCTTCGAACCACGTGTTTTGCCTGCTCAAGATCACGATCACTGTCGCCGCAATATCTAACCCTCTCCGGACGCTCCACAATGAGCTTGCAGACATGATAAAATTCGCGCTGATGGCCCCGCCATTCAGCAAGGCCCTTGATCGAACGCTGCTGCTCGACGATGGAGGCCAAGATACTGTCCCGCTCGCCTTTTAGCCAAATCACAAGCGCGGCCCGGGCATCTTCAGCAGAGAGCGCGAACTCCTCCTGAAGTTCCAGAATTGCCGGATCATCGAGAGTTACACGACCTTTCTTGAAAAAGTTCACCGCCGAACCGTAAAAGCTTGCCGGGCCGACCGAACGGATCGAGATTTCGATGTGACCCCGCTGAACTAGGACCCGCTCAATGCCCTCGATCTGGGCAAAGTAGGTCTCACCATCCACGATGAAGACCGCAACGATCAAATCATCACGGCACCTGTGTTCAACCGCACACTTTTCCTCAACATCCAAATGCGCGGTCACTGCTTGTGACAGCTTCTTCGGCGTCCGATCTTCAAGCCTGTATGGATTGAATTTTTCCTCGTCGAAAAGGAGTCTATCCGATTTTCGACTGACGAACGACACATCTACCAGCTTGTGAACGCCGTCAACCTGTACCACCTTCGCATTCTCGTAACCGGAAAAGAAATCACGTTCAGTCGACACGACCTTAACCGCCTTTTCCGGATGAAGGCCGTCGATGACGTATTTTCTGGCGGCGTCGAAAAGATCGCGGTCGGTGACAAAAGCGTGGCCATGAGCGTTGTATTCGCCGCTCGCGATATAGATCGCAAAAGGAGAACCATCGAACTCCAACACCTTTACCGACGTTGCCTGCTCACCACGGTCGAAGACGTATTCCATCTTCGTCTGCACGATCAGACGGTCCGTCGTCTCAATATCGCGGATTTCACTGAAATAGTTTAGGTCGAAGACGCCATCGATGACCGCCGGAGCAACTTCATTCCACGGCTCACCACTTTTCGATGGCAGGTTATATATCTGTTCAGGCGTCATGTCTCACTCCAGGACTTTCTCAGGATTTGATCAGTTGGCAGCGTCAAGAACACCTTGCCACTTTGAGAAATCCTTTTGATGAATTATATAAGGGAGAGATAGGTTGGATACAAACATGGCTTCTGTTCAGACGCGGTCGTTTCATCACGACCGGGAAATTACCTGGCTAGACCAGCAGGACTCCATCGTGGGTTACCTGGACGGGATGCGACTATGCATAGAAAAGCTACCGAACCGGGGCAGGGCGCTATCGGACGATGGGACTGTCGTTCGGTTCATGCCCCGTCAGTACAAGACGACCGTCGATAAAGTCATAGCCAACCCTAAGTGCCCCATACGGACGGACCTTAATCTCGCGAAAGACGACGCAGTCGCATTCGCCCTGGAACTTCCAGGCCGCGTTCTTGCCCGGCGTGAAGCCCGAAAGGCGGAGCTTCTATCCAAACTCAGCCTTCCCGACGACGCAGCCGACTAAGCCGATGGTCGACACTCCATCGGCGATTGAAGCCCAACTCGACCTCCCAGGCTCTCGACCATCCCGCACCCACTGCAGCGTCACGTTCTGCAATCGAACCAGACGCCTGGAATGCGAGACAATCAGCGAGGACGGCCGAACAATCTATTATCCGGTCGAGTGGCTTTGCGCCGTTCATTGGCCAATCATTCCAAAAGCCATCAAGCAGCGACACATCAAGGCCAAGCGCGCCTTCAGGCGGAACCCATCAGCTGAAACCGCGAACGAGGAACTCGACGCTTGGGCGGCGTGCGTCAATGCAGCCCATGAAGCCGCTGCCGGTATCTAGCCGCGTTGCGCAACGCAGAATCAATGGTGACGGCAATGCTCACCGGGAACGCAAGGGTAAACGGCCACACGGCCTGTAATGCCGGGCTTTTTCCACTGATTACGGCTGTTTCAGATGGACAAACCACTCAACCAGGCCGACTGAAGGGTCATCACCACAAGTGAGTGTCCACGGATTGCCTGACCCTGTCTTGTATCCTGATCATATCGACAACACAGTCTTTGCATGGAGACAAAAACATGAGCGACATTCGCGACCTTGAAGTCTTCCTTGCGAGCCTGACGGTCGATCCACGACCGGCCGATGAAAGCGATATCGAACGGCAGATCAACGCGACCTATAAGTCAAACGGCCCCTGGATGGTATGGATCAATCCACCATGGAAGGACTTTACCCGTGAGTTTATCGAACCCGGGTACACGACGAAGACCGACGACGGAGAGGTAGACACCACCTACGAGGAAGGAGCCCTTCTTATCCGTGGCGATACCAATTTCTGGATTACCGCAGTGCTGCCCCGGAAGTTCGAAACGATCCCTCTCGCCGATCTCGTCAAAACGATCTGGCCTCATATCGACCAGCCAACACTATACCCGGATGACGGCGACATCTATTGGACGGCCCTGGACAACCAGGATATGGAGGTTCCAGGCGAGCCTTACGAGCTTTGGATCGAATATCCGTACCCGTCCGAGACAGAACTCGAACAAAGTCGGCTCTGCATGTATGCAAACGAGGTCGAGCTTTCGTCAGCCCTGAGCGACGCCAACCGCCAAAATGCCGAGCAGACAGAACGGTACCCGGAAAATCGTGCGCGATACTACGGCCTTGCGTGGAAAGACGGCGTCCGCCTTCCGTTCGCGGCCTGACTTCAGGGATCGGGTACAGGAAAAAGGGGCGGTGCTATTGCGCCGCCCCTTTAATTTTAGAACCCACCACCGGTCTTGAAGCTACCACCTCCGCCGCCGAACCCACCGCCCGAGCGGAAACCACCGCTGGAAGAACTGGAACGGCTGGAGCCGAAACCCCCGCCAGAACTGAAGCCGCCGGAGGACGGGGACTTCCGAATAGGCGGTGGCGGCGGACGACGATGGGCGCTCTCCAACTGACCGATGATCAGGGCTTCGTTCATGACACCTTGAATGAACCCGTTGACCAGCAGATCGACGTTGATGCCGGAAAAGCTATGACCGGAGCCGTTCCAATTGTTGTTGTCGATTTCATTTTCGATCTTCCGGAGACCGGCGATCTTCCGCTCGACTGCCGCCATCTGACGGGTGAGATCGTCAATCTGCTGTTCGCGGGCATGGACCTCGTCATGAAGACGCTGAATGCGACGTGCAATCTCATCGTCCTCCGGCGTGGATGTCTTGCGAGCCAAGGCTTCAAGATCATCTACACCGTTCTTCTTCAGGATATCGGTGAACTGACGGACCGTCTCCTTGAGATCGCCGTCCTGCGCGAGAGCAGCGTCGGCCAAATATTGATTGATCTTGGCGAGAGCCTGCGCCTGATCGTCAGCTTCCTTCAAGGCAGCATCGCGCTTCGCCTTGAGGTCGGCCAATGCCTCATGCTTCACATCCATGACCTGGAAGAACTCACGCTCCAGCACCTGAACCTTCGTGTCCAGATCGGAAATTTCAGGCTGCATAGCCTCCGAACGAGCCTTAATCCATTCCGGGATTTCAAGGAGGCGCTCGTAGTTTCCATTCGCCTCTTCATAGCTGATCTTCTGGGCCAGACGGCGATCCCAGACTTTAAACACGAAGGTGCCGCGATAGTCGGATGCGCCGAACTTACGGCCACGCAGGTAAACGAAATGCTCGTCGTTTTCATAGGCGACGCGCTTTTCATCACGCTCGGCGACCGCACGAGCATACTTGCGTTCCCACTCTTCCTGGGCGCTCTCAAGCAAGGAAAGACGCTCGACAAGCGGCTTCACTCGCTCATCGGCCAAGTAAACCGCCCGGATTTCAGCTTCCTGTGCATCAATTTCGCCCTGAAGCTGATCCATCTTGCCCTGATAGATGCCAGCCTGTTTCTTGGCGACTTCGATCAGGCGTTGATGTTCTGGCGCGGCTGCGCGGCTTTTTTCCACGCGCGCCTTACGCTCGTCGAGGGCGCGGGTAACGGAGGCGGGCAGTTGCACTGGCTCGGCGATATGCAAAGCGGCAAACCGGCTCCAGAGGTTGCTCTCCTCACGCAGAGCGGCCTCATTATCCTGCTGAAGATCGAGGACCTGATCTGCGAGTTGGCGACGATTTTCGTCCAGACGTTCACGATGGGAACCGAATTCGCGATAGACGCTGCTTCCTGAAGACATGATATAGCTCCCCTCGCTTACCAGGATGTGATGCGCTGATCATTGATCGTCGGGAGGTCCCAACGGATATCAATGCTTCCAGCAGGCTTCACACCTGCCTTCGTATTGTCGACGACGCCGTCGGCCTGCTTGTCTGCCCCGACCTTTTCATAGGTCCGCTGCGGAACGCGAATAGCCCAGGTACTGGCATTGTATGTCCGGCCATTTTCAACATTCTTCACGTCGACAGACTGCACTCGGCCGGTCCTATCGACCGCCTCGACGACAAGGTAATAATATTTCTCGCCTGTCGGCTCCCAGTAGCGCCAGACACCTGACCGCTCACCCTCACGATCCACGATCCGGATGTCATAGGTCGACTGGACGTAGTTGAGCGTAGTGGTGTAGTTACGGATCGCAGACTTCAGGGAAGATGCGTCCGCGCTTTCCGCAGCCAGGCTGATACTGTGAAGCTTAAGATTGAGGGCCTCGCGAGCATTCGCATCCACGCTCAGACCGGCAACCTTGGCCGCTTCGGCGTCGATGATCTGCTTGGCAGAAGCCAGCCGAGTCCGGCGCGCTTCCGTTTCCTTCAGCGTGCGACCAAGCTCATCAATCGCCTTGATACCATTTTCCGCAGCGAAGGCGTCACGAGCACGGATTGCGCTATTGACGATTGTCTGCTGGGCCGCGATTTCGGATTTGGAGACCTCGTCCTGAAGCCGGGTAGCACTGGCAAGGGCATCTTCACTGACTGCTTTCAGGCGGTTCGGAAGGACTTCAGCGAGCTGCAGTTCAAGGTGACGAGCCGCCTCAAGTGCAGGCTTCTCAACAAATTGATACTGAGCAGCGTTGTAACCAACGACACCGAGAACAACCACACCCACGGCAACAGAGAGCCTCAGTGCATACTTGTTGCGACGAACATAGCTCGTCCACAGGAAGCGACTGACCCCTGCCTTCATCGGCTTGAAGATGAACCGCTCAGCATCCTTACGCTGAACCGCTTCCTCGATGACAGCGTCGGAAACTTCCATTCCCTGCGCTTTATACATGTCCTTCAGACGTGCCTTGAGAGCCTTCTTACGATCCTCGCTGCCGAGTTCGTGGTCGATAAGGCGTTCGTCGTTCCTGATCGTGTCGACAATGTCAGACGCCACGATCAAGTCGTTGAAGGACGGGGAATGTGCTGATGCCAATGCTGTCATCGACTTGCTCCGTTAGGCGGCGAGCTTGATCTGGGAAGACTTGTTCGCAAGCTCGGAATAACGCTGCTTGCCTTCTTCAACCTTGGCGGTGATGTCGGCGGCGTTCTGAGTTGCGACGTTGCGCATTTCCTCGATCAACGGAATGCTCTGCTCCGTTTCCGCGATGAGAGCGTCGACGAGCTTGGCAACCGAGTTCGGATCGATGGTCGCGCCATAACCGGAACGAATTGCTTTCTCGTTGACCTTGCCGGTCACGTCAGCGAGGTCTTCAAGCGACTTGTTCACGCCGTCCGTCATCGCGTCGAGGGCATTGGTGCCCTCGGCAAGACCGACGGTCGCCGAGTAGTTGGCCTTGAGTGCTGCCAGCGTCGAGCGGTTGGTCGCAAAGAAGGTCACTGCACGACGCCAGATGCGATCCTTGAGCTTGCTCGTATCTTCGAGCTTCTTCATGGTGACTTCGGTCACGCTGTAGGCGATCTGCAGGTTTTCCGCCAGGTCCTTGGCAACCTGCCAACGAGACTCTTCTCGATCACGCTGATCGTTTGCGGCATCGCGCTCAAGCGCCAGGGTAACGCGAGCTGCTTCGTCATCGGCTGGTGCCGCATCAACGGCACCTTGGGCAGCTGCAGCCTTTGCCTTGACATCCTCCAGGATAACGTCGAGCTTCTTCTTGATTTCGAGCGCAGCAACGTGCGAACGGCCCAAAGCATTCCGGAAAAGCTTGTAGGCAGCAAGGATTTCAGCCTCGCCCTTCAGCTGTGCCTCAAGCGCTATTGTGACCTGCTCGAAGCGATCTTCGATCTTCTTGAAGCGGTCTGCGATGTCGCCCTCGGTCGCTTCCTTGAAAAAGCTGGTGATGGACGAGAAGAAACCCTTTTCCTTGCCGCTCGCGGCATCCGTCACAGCAGCCTTGGCTTCTTCACGGATAGAGGTGAATGCATCGTTGATTTCCTTGTAGTCGTCACCGACTGCGATGCCGCTAATCTTGGACACGACCAAGCCGTCGAACATGACCTGTTCAGCGAGCGTGCGCGCAACGAAAAGCGCCATTTCCTCATCGACATCTTTGATCGCCTCGATAATCGTGACGATTGCCTGCGGCCCCTTGGGTTCCGTACGGAGACCAAGCGCCTTGATCTTGTCGATTGCGGTCTGCAGCGCCTGCGAACCAACCGTTACGATTTCATTCATCCTGCTTTCCCTCTTGTTAGCGGAAATCTGACTTCTGTCGCGTTACTTAATGAGAAACGAGAACCCCTACAAGGGCGCGGAGACCGGAAACAAGGAAATCTTTGGAGTGACGGGTGGAGCAATAGGAATTCAGCATCGAACATCGGAAGAATTCCTTCACATCAAAAGCGCAGACACGGCTTCAGCAGAGGATTTCCACGGCAACCCGAACCGAAGGGCAGGACGACGCATACGCCTGTTTTATAGCATTCCTTTAACGCATGCGAAATCCTGAGCATCTTGCACATTGACCATTGTTTACGTCACTAACTGCCTGGAATATAGGCATGTTGATTATTTTTTATGCCGCATACTCCCGCCGAACTTCGGCTCATGATAAGAGTCGTTAATCAATGGAGTTCTGCTATGAACATTGCAGTTGGAGCCAATACGCGCGTCATTTCCCTGTCCGCATTCCGGGCAACGCGCACCGCGACGGTCGATCCGCGTTTCACGCCACCTGTTGTCGACATCGATGGCTGGTATCATCGCGATGAGATCGTAAAGGCCACGGCTAATTCGCCGCACGAGCGGCAGCAGTCGTAAGACATCTGACTTTTTGCCTCAAGCGCCAGGCCAATCTTGACCTGATGTTGTCAAGGTTCTACGCTCCCGCGACGCGAAGAGGGACGATCATGAGCAACACCGTTACCCGTGCAGACCTCTCGGAGGTCGTACACAAGAAAGTCGGTCTCACCAGGACAGAGGCCTCGGAACTGGTCGACCAAATACTGGATGAAATTTCAGACGCGTTTATCAGGGGCGAAGAGGTGAAGCTTTCCGGCTTTGCTACGTTCTCCGTGAGGGCCAAGAACGAGCGACTTGGCCGCAACCCCAAGACAGGGGAAGAGAAGGTTATCTCACCCCGGACCGTGATATCGTTCAAGGCTTCTAACGTCTTGAAATCAACGGTGCTGAGGGGAAATTTGAAGGCCCGCAAGCTTCAACGAAAAAAGGCTTGAAGCAGTCAGAGCCGCCCAAAGTTATCGACATTAGGAAGATCGCTCGCGGCCAACTCAGCAAAGATGTTGGGTTCGCCATTTGCTACTTTGTCGGCAGAGTCTGCAAACGCCGTCCACCCCGCGCGACCGATAGCACGGATACCCACATAAAAGCCGATATAGATGCAGGACACCCACAAAACGGAACCCTGCCAGGAAGGAACACCCTGCAACAGGTCATAGTGGAGGATTTTATAGAAGCCAAGCGACGCTAGGACCGTGCAAGAGCAAACCGTCACCGTCAACAGGACGAGAAACAGTAGCCTGAGCGTATAGAGATCAAAACCCAGCTCCCGATCCATCATGGCCGTCCCCTTCTATCCTGGCGTCGATATAGAAAGGATATGGCCACAAAACAACTTGCAACCACCCGGTGGTCACGACAAAGTAAATAATACCTTAATCTCCACAGATCGTTTGAGCATTTCATGCGGCGTTTTTTCGACTTTTCTTCTTCGATGTCGCACTTCCTCGGCGTATATATCTACGGGCCGAACCGAGGCAAGTGGTGGCATTCATGCGCGATTATGCCCCTCTGGAAGCTCGGTCGGGCCATTCATCGGCGTAAGCTGCGGTTACTCTACAGGTTTCATCCGTCCTATCGTTTCCATATGATCGATACGGGTCTTAAGCCAGGTCCCCACATGGGAGAACGGCTCATTCTTCACGCTTCGTTCTCGATCCTCATGAATTCGATGAAAATCCGCTTTGACACCCTAGATCGGCTGGAAACCGAGACACGCGACCTAGAGGCAGCACCTATAGGAAATAATTCCCCAGAGCTGATCGACCACGAAGTCGCATTTCGCAAAGAGATGATCCAGCTCATCAGGTGGTGGACAATCACTCGACCCGCTGACCTCGCACACGCAAAATCGCTCGCAGACCTGGTTTACGGTGACGTTTACATGGTCGAGAGAATCGACGAAAAAACCGGCGCAAAATCGCTTGAAATCTTTCCGACAGCACCTGAACATAAGGGGCAGAAGAAGGAATTACGGGCCCTCCGAAAAAAGATCGCTCACGAAGAAACCGAGATGCTTCACCGACTGATCGACATCAAGGGCGGGCTCGACTAACAAGGAAGATCAAGCCGATGCAAACACAGCGGTCGTTCCCGATTGCAACCTTCAACGGCTTGACCGAAACCGCGATGCGGCTCCTGATCATTCTTGAAACCCATTACGGACAAGATTTCGATTTCGAGACGCTGCGACTCATGGATTTCTTTGCGGTGTTCTCTGGAGATGTCGACGGACCGCAAAGTCTCCACCCTGTGACATCTGCAAGAGGAGGAGCCTACAATGTTCGCAAAACCTCCATCGCACATGCCTTGGATTTCCTGTTAGCGGCGGGACTGATCTCCGATGAAAATGGTGTGTATTCCGCAACCAATAAAGACGATGGCGATCCCTATCGAACGCGATACCTGACTGGAATCCAATCGGCCTCGGCGTGGATGAAGCAGCGCGCCAAGCAGATTGGCTCGAAAGCTTTCACAAGCGAGATGAGACGGACTGCATTATCACTGGCTGAGGAAAGCCTCTCTGCACAGCCACCACAGGCCGATGAGATGTTCGCCTCCCTAAAAACCACCTACGAGAGCGACATTCTCCGACTTGAAGGTCTACAGGACGCCAGCGAAATCTTCCAAAGCCTTCTAGAGATCGACCTCAAAGCAGCCTCTAACGACAATGGATCGGTTATTCCGCCATTTTCCTATTTCGAGGCAGTTCATGCCAAGGCGACCAAGGAGATTGTCTCGACCCTGAGCCTTTACACAGGCCTCCTGAAATTAAGACCAGAATTGAGAGACACACCTACCACCACCGGCTGATATCGAGCTTGTCGAATGCTCCAGCCGCCGGTCAACTGAAACAGTATCAAGGAGATCGTCATGCGATTCATTCGCCCGGAAACAAGCTACGAGAAGCAAATTACCGAAATTAAGTCCTACCTGCGCACGATTGGACGCGATAGCAATTTTCTGGCGCTCAAAGCTTTCAACTTTGCCCGGGAATATCACACCGGGATGCGGAAGGGCGGAAACGCACCCGAATATTCTCACCAGGTCTTCATTGCAAACTACGCCCGATCCCTGGAAAGCGGGCTACTCTATCCACAAGAGACACTCGCCGCCATCTTCCTGCATGACGTTTGCGAAGATTACGACGTCACCTACGAGAAGATCGAGGAACTGTTCGGCAAGCGGATTCGCAACTCCGTCGAGGCCCTCACGAAAGTGTACAAGGGTGAGAAAATTCCTTACCCGGTCTATTTCGCAAACATCGCCAAGGACCCGATTGCCAGCATCGCTAAAGGTATCGACCGCTGCCACAACATCCTGACCATGAGCGATGCGGAGTGGACCACCGAAAAGCAGGAAAACTACCTGATCGACATCACCGACTGGTTCCTTCCGATGCTCAAGGAAGCAAGGGAAAGATTTCCCGAACAATGGGGTGCCTATGAGAACATCAAGGGCAATCTCTTGATGCAGGCAAAACACATCCAGCTCAACATCGCACTGCGAAATCAATACGAGGATAGCTCGTTGACGGGCCTTTCTGTCGGCTAAAACGAGCAACATTTTACTTTTCTTGCGCCGACAGACTATATTTCTCTTGAGGCGCAAGGGAAGGAAAACCGATGAGCTTTGTCGAAAAACTGAATGACCGTATCAGATCGAAGATCACGCCACAGACTTCGGCTCGTATCACAGCGATCCGGGAGAGAGAACACGGCATCGAGATTGCCGGTGATAATCGGGCCCCCGAATACGGTGCCGATATCCACGACTCCATGTGGGCATTTTCACACCGAGCCGCAGCTCAGGCAGAGGCCCGTCAGGCTCAGATCGACGAAGCTGCACCCGTGATGCGGATGTAAGCAAATTTAATTTCGAGTCATCATGGAAAACGCACGGGGCTATTGTGGTTTTCTGATAAAGCATTAACGATCCCGACATGCTTTTCAGGAGAAATGTTAAATGACGACCGAAACCAGCAAGTCACAAAACCGGGAACTGACGCTGTTATATCTGGAGGAAGACAACGGCAACTGCCGCGTCTATTTCCGCTCTGAAGCCCGTAGACTATATTGCTACCAGCTTGAGAGACGCGGTGAATTCAAGCTTTTTGCATGCACAAGCGATGGGGAACCGCTTGCCTCTATCGACCCAAGCGAAGTTGAAGTCACGCTGAAGTCGACGGCCCCTGGCGAAGTGAAAATCGGCAAGGAATTCCTTGAGTGGCATGAGGCGATGACAGCCCAGCCATCATCGCCTTCCATGTGAACCGGCGATATTACTTCCGCGTCAGCTCTTGCTCAACCAAGGCACCGAGAGCTGACGCTCCCATAAAGCCACCATGAACATTGTTCCCAACAACGAAAGTCGGTGTCGCGGAAACGCCGTGACGAGAGGCTTCCATCCCGATTTCCGAGATCGTCTTAGACGTCGCAGGGTCCGCAGCACAGCTAACAGCCTTCAACTTCCGATCACCTTCAAGGCCGACGACATCAGCTGCAGCCTCCGCTGGGTTCGACGCGTGAACCCAATCAGACTGATCCTCCATCATCTTTTCAACTGCAACAGCGCGCTCGTTTACTGACAAGCAGGTGACGAACGATGCACCAGCCAGACCTGCCTGATCATATGGGAAATGACGGAATACGAAGTGAACTTTCCCCGTGTCGACGTACTTCTTCAGGAAGTCCGAAAGGTGATTGTCGTGGAAATTCTTACAGTGGACGCACGTTAGCGAGCCGTATTCCGTAATCCGAACCGGTGCGTCAGCCTTCCCAAAGGAAATGTCACTCGGGTAAACGTTCTTGGTGTCCCAGGTCGCAGATCGCTCCGCCTCCAGCGGCTTGTTCACATAAGAGATAGAGCCGTAGGCAACCGCGCCGACGCCCGCAAGGCCCACCGCAGCCAGAACACTATTTCGTATCACACGAACCTTCTTCTGCCGGGCCTCACGAATCTTGGTCTCAGCCAGGCGTACTGCAGCCTGCTCGCGCGTCTTTCTGCTCATAGGAATTCCTTCACTGGAAACTTTAATTCCTTTACTGTTGCGGCATCGCAGCACATGTGCAAGCTGCTTTCGTCCAGGATTTAGTCAAAGCAAAACTTCCATCAAACAATAAGTCGTGAAGCTTGAGCGGGCGCTCCTTCCCGACCTTGGCGATGCTCCTCTTGTTTAACGCTGCCTGTTTTGCTTCTATTCAGAGAAACGGGAGAATAGTCATGATCCTCACGACCGCGAGCGAACAAACCAAGCGCCTGACCGACGAACAGGTGAAGCTCCTCCGCGATGAATGCGATGATGTCACCGCGCGGATGGAGGCAGGGTGGCTAATCGTCATAGGGTACAAGGGAGACAAGAGACTGGTGTTGGCTCATTGCGATAGCCAACAAGATTACGAGATGAAGATGGGCATCTTCAGACCGAGCCGCTACGGCAACGACGGGTCTGGCTACGCGTTCAGCGCAACGGCCACCTACGAAAAGGAAGGACAGGTTACCGGCACCCAAGTCTTCTATTTCTGCCACGTGACGCGATATCTCAATGACATTGCCGACGAAGTCAGAGCGCTTGCGGATGAAAATCTTCGCGAAGTGAGGGAAGGGGAAGATCGCAAAATTACCTTCGCGACGGTTTATTGGGACGACATTCCTCGAAACAGCCAGGTCCTCACCTTAGAACGCTCGAACACACCGACCCCATGATTAAGACACCTCCGAGCAACATCAGGCGCTACATGTCGACCCTCCACGGCAAACTTGCGGAATGGGAGAAAGTCGCCATGGCAGCACTGGACATCCTGGAGAGGAACGCCGCAACTGGTGAGGACCTTCTCAGATACATCACACGACAACTCGATCCGGATAACGGAAGCGAATCCTACGCGCTGGAAACCAAATGGTTCGCCACCTACAGCATCCGACATCTTCAAATTGAAGACCTGAAGTTTGCCACCGAGTCCGCAACGAAAAAACCGGGCGATTTCGCCCGTTACGTGCACTCATTCGCGCAAAACGTCAGGTATCTGCGAGACGAGGAACAGTTTTTTCTCTCCCTGATGGCGCGATTTGACGAAGGGGCCGCGCAGTACGGATTTGTCACCGGCGATCCCGCCAATGAGGAAGACCCAGAGTTCGTCGCCGCCAGGAACCTGGCAAAAGCCCTGTCCGACCTCGCAAAGCTTCACGAAGAAGCGCGCTTGGTATTGCCCGAAATCACCACCAGGATCGGACACTGGATCGATCTCAGCAACTCTCTTAGCCCACATAAGTGGAAGCCACCTTTCGAACCTGTCGAGACGCTTTGGCACGCCACCCTATATGCTACAGACATCTGCAAGGATGGCTTTTCATCAGAACGCCCCACAGACCGAAAGGGCCTGGGAGCATTCGGCACCTTGAACACAATCTCAATGACAGCAGAAGTTGACCTTGCTCTGGATGCGGCCAATATGTTTCACACGGCCTGGCACATTGCGCACGGCAACATCGCCGCTCTGGACATCCTCGCTGCCATGCGGGAGGAGGGGATCGACACGACCTACGATTTCCGAAACCATTTCGGCAGCCAGGACATCGAAACACTGAGCGACCCGGCCGATGCCATGAAGATGCTGCGCCTCTACCTCTATGCCAGTGAACGGCAATCCAACCCGGTTTTCGTCAATCCAGACGAATTACTGGAAGCCCTTCTTGCAATCGACATCGATCAGATCGGCCTGGTCGCGTGTGATGTCGGTCTGTATGACACCACGGAATACCTGCACGGGGAGGCAGAGTTCAGGGTAACTCCCAGTCAAGTAATTTCCGTCAAACGCGGGGAAATGGAGATTACCGGATTACCCTTCGCAACCGCTTTGATTGAGAACACGCCTTCAACATTGACCATGTGACGTTCTCAAGGCGGTCACATGGTCACAGCTCAATGAACGCTAACGTCGGCCATCACCCGAAGATGAACATCATGATCGACAGATCGTCCGGCAAGCGATCTTCATTCTGAGACCGCACAAGCTGCTCAAGCCTATGAACGATCTCCTCGGCCGATCCTGCACCACGGACAATCTCACCGATCACACCACTTTGAGCAAAATCCCAAAGGCCATCCGAAGCCAGAAGCAGGCGCTCACCAGGTTTCACCTTTCCTTTAAACCCTACCGGGGTCGCGCCATTGCCAAATCTTGGTTTGCGAACTTGCCAACCGGTCAACTCCACAACACCATCTGCCTTGTACAGCATTCCTCGACTATCTCCGGCTGACGCACCCCACAGGTCTTCACCATTGGTCACGATCAAGATGCCGGTGGTGTCGCCGTTACACTTCAATTTGACGGAAACTTCCTCATCAACAAGTCTCAACAGATCACAACAGGATTCCGCCGTAAGATACTGATATTGCTCAGCGTCTCCTAAGGCAGCAATGAAGGCATCAGCAGCTTCCGCGCCAAGGCCGATCCCAGTTGCACCGTCGGCCAGGTAAAAGGCCCCGAAGCCATCCATGGCCTTGTAACCAACCCTGTCGTCACCCTTTTCATTGGCCGTTTTTCCCCGGAAAGTACCAGGCTTAACCAGGGCCGAACAATCAAAAGCTTGCTTCATATCTTTTCCATCAAGTTCTCAGTTCATCAGTTTACAAGGAAAACAACACCCCTCGTAAAGACCCAAGGCTTTGAACTTTCGCTCTCGACCCCTATGTTTTGGGAAACCAACCAGGATTTCTGCAATGCCATCTTTGAGCTTCTCCACCACTGGCCCCGCTATCATCGAGCATGTGCGCGGACTGATGCACCGTGGGGACTGGCGGTCAGCGTTGAACGACGCCAAAGAAATTTTCCCGGATGTTCCCGACGAGCCGCTTATTGAAATCCTGAAAGGCAATAAAACCCTGATCGGCCGAACCACCGATCCCGACGGGATTGACTATGTCGACGATCTGGACCCGACCTATCGCGACCATCTTGCCAAGATGTACGACGGAGCAATCCTCATCGATGGCATGATGTATCGTCCCATCTCTGTGATCACTGACTACGGCCCCCACGATCAGATCGGCGAAGCATACCTACCGGACGACATTTCGACGGAAGATCAAGCAAGCCTTTCAAATTTCGACCGATCCGAACTCATGAATAGGGCTCTTTTTTACGCCAACGGCAACCGATTGGCAAAAGCCATCCTCTGCGACGTTCCTGCGACGAATGGTGGCGACGATATTCAGACCCTCGCTGTGATCTTCGAACCCACCTTCGACCTGCCAAGCTGGATAAAACCCGCGCCTAACGCGCAGGCCGCTGCCGAACAACGGCTGTCATGCCTTGAATACACCGGCCACGAGAGGCTCTTCCCGAAGAAGAAGACTTCTACCCTGCCACCCGAAGAGGAACGCAAAGCCGCTATTCTGAAACAAAATCAAGACCTCGGTTACGGGCTACGTGCAATCGACTTCGGCGAAAAGATCGGCGTCCGCCAGGTGCCCCTTGCCCCGCTGATCGTCTGGGCAGCTGGACATCTGCGCAAATACCAAAAGGTAGAGACCTCTATTCCTAATTGGCGACCCGTCAACCCAAGCGGGCTGAAGCTCAATATGGATGATCCGACCCATACGGACTGGATGCTGGCGGCCGGACTTTTAGACCCAAACCTCTGGGGAGAAGACCTCGACAAGCGGATGTGGCAGATATCCGAAGACCTGCAGATGGAATTGACCGGCACGCATTTCCACGTTCTTGCGGCTGGAAAGTCTGCCGCTTCTGGAGTTATCAAGTTCTGTAAGACTGCTGACGACGTCGAGCACAACACTATCGCTGTCGTCCCCAATGCCAGCGTTCGTTACTACGAAATCGCACTCAAGGCCACCGCAACAATCGTGATTGAAGGTGGAGCGATGTCGCATCTGGCGGTAAATGGACTCGCAGACAATCTGCTGATTGTGCGGGTCTCGTCTGCCAAGGCATCTTTCAAGGATGGCGACCACGTGAGCCTGGACATCGAAAAAGGCATCGCGTTCAAGACGCTTTCCGATATCGAACCGGACACCTCGTTCAAACCCTGATTTCAGATCGGGTATCGCGGAATGTCAAAGAGGGACGGATCAGCCACTCCCAGCCGCGTCAGATTCTCAATCAACGCCTTGACGCGGTTCGGGTTCTCTTTGCAGGCATTGAATTCCGCAACCGTCGCTTCAGCAACTGGCATCGACACCACGATAATTTCACCATCGCCAATGACCTTCAAACGGTTCTTCTCCACCCACGAACGGACAGAAGCCTCGCTTCCCATCTTCAAAAGCTGATCGTCGATGAACGCAATGGCCAACTGCTCACTTCCCCGACAGACATGCTGCAGGCCGGATGACAAGACTGTCTTCGTCTCCGACTTCAACCACACGTCACCATGCTCGATCACATAACGGTCCATGCAAAATTCCCTAAGAAGTTCGTCTATGTACAGCTTAGCCGCTGTGGTAGCTTTTCACAGAAGGAAATAACGAAATGCCTCACCATTCTGTGAAAGCGATCATCCTCGACGCCTTCGGGACCGTCATCCAACCGGTGCCGAGAAACGGTCCGTATCATTCCGTTCTTTCAGGAGCTTCCGACTTCCGGGCAGCCAGAAATCTTGCACTCACACTGAATGACAACCTTCCCGCCCTGGCCGAAGCACTCGGATTACCCACTGTAGGCGACGACATTATGGGGGCTTTAGATGCAGAGGTTGCCAACCTCTCGCCGTTTGAGGACACGCAGCCGTTCCTCAGGCACATCAAGAGCGAAGGATACCTTGTTGCGATCTGCAGCAATCTTGGTCACGCATATGGAGCAAGGACAAGAGAACTCCTGCCCGAAGTTGACCATTTCACTTTCAGTTTTGAAACCGGCTATTTCAAACCGGATCAGCGCATTTACCAGCACACGTGCGACGGCCTAAAAATTTCGCCTGATCACGCAATCTTTATCGGCGACACCCCCTTGGCGGACGGCACTGGACCGCGCGAATTCGGCATGAATTCAGAGATCATCAGGAGAAACGATGGAGATACGCTTTTCTCAGCTCTAGGCCGAGCACTTGAACGCGTCGTATGTGTGCGGTGAAGGAGAGAACGAGGTCGGCCCCCGTTCCTTTTCGCGTAGCCAGCGCGCTCCCATCACCCTTCGCTCTCACATCATATCCGACAGTTGGTATTTGAGCGTCCAATAAGGGTTGAACACTTCCTTGTCATTGTCAACCAAAGGTCGCAACCGGCTCCAGGTACTCTTCTGGCGGAACATCCTCCAAATCGATACCCGGTGAAGACTTGCGCAAAGCGATATCGCGCTCCGCGTAGATCATCATATTGAAAATCTGCTCCGGCGTTGCGTCCGGATGGGTTCCTAGCAACGCATCAGCCGCATGCAGCATGTATTCAGTCGGCTTCAAAACATCCATGACCCTGGACGCTACCTTTCGAGCCTCCATGATCCTTGGCATCCAATGCAATGTCTGAACCGTGGGTTGTCCGGTCTTTGAGGCCTCAATGAAGTGCTCGCGCACGGTGTCACTGAAGGCAGCTGGATCGACAGCCTTGGCAAGACGATCAATCAGATCACGCTCCAGGCCCGCCTTGTCATATGGCTCTGCAGCCGATTTTATTCTGATCATTGATAGCACTAGAGAGCCATTTCCTGTTCGACAGTTTCCTCAAGCTCGGGATCAGCACCGTCCCAAGGAGAATTGCGAAGCTGGTGGTGACGCTGAATGACGCTTTCAACGCGCTCCCTGATATCTACAAGTTCGCCCCTGTAGAGCCCCCGGTAGGCGTACAGGTCTTCCATTTCATTCTTGAGGAGATCACGAACTTCAAGAGCATCATCGACGAGATAGGCACCGACGACTCCATAGGGAGCATTCTCTGGGAACCGTTCCCTGACAAACTTCAGCGTGTTGTCGATGGTTCTGGTCGTCGCGCCGACAAAATACTCGTTCGCCTTGCTCTGAGACCAGAGAATGAAGGCAAACCCGGCCTCGTCGATAAGGTGCTTTCCTTTGACGTTCAGGTCAATGAAATGCTCCAACATTTCCGGTACTGGCAGTTCACTCAGCTTGGAAAAAAGTTCAGCCTGCCGACCAGCGTCATCACTGAGGATGGCAGCGCGGTAGTTGCCCAGGGCAAGGGATATCTCCTTGGACAGGTCGTGACCCGGGTAGGCAAGTTGCCTGCAGACCGTAAACCAATCCCAGCAGTCTCGCACGTAAACCCTTGAAAACAAGCCTTTAACGGTGCTCAGCGCCGCCAGGGTATCATTGTCCTTTTCGACCGTGTTTCCATCCAGGATCGACAGGACCCGCTGAACAGCCGCATTACGGACGTCCCAGTCTTCTCGAATGGGGAAGGTGCCAAATCCGTATTTTGAGTAGTTGCCACCAGGAATGTCAGTTACCACAGGTTTGATCTTCGCCACTTGCGTCACTCCGCTCGAAATCACTTATCCAAAACTGACGATAGCCAAAGCATTCCACAACCCGGGCGAACGTCTTTACGAAGTTTCCTCTTGCTACTTGAGAGGGCAAACCCGTAGGCTGTCTGCCGGTAGCCGATCACGAGAAAATCCCATGCATTTTGAAGTTCGATGCTATGAGCATGTCATCAACGGACAGAGTTCTACGCTCGCTATTAGCGACGAAATAGAGCTACCCCATCGCGACGGGGTCAACTACCTGACGCTCTGCCTGAATGGCGATCAGCTGGACATTGTGCTTTCGAATTTCAGGAATTTGCCGGACACATCGGAACTCGACAATGACCTTGAGATCATCAAGCGTGAGATATCGACCGAGCCTGTCGATGTCGGTGATTTTTCCATCGATAAACTGACTTGGACGACACGTCATCTTTATACTCCTGAAACGGAGCACACGATTGCACCAGAAGAAGACGTGATCGCGCTGGCGGTGGCTGTTCTAAGAGAACCCGGCGTGATCACTGACTTCCTCGCGAAGGCGTCGGACGCCCTCGCGAGTAAACTCGATGACCAAATCGCAGAGGCTTGGAAAGCGGTCCACGACCTCACCGAAGCCCGAGACAGGGCAAGACTCCTGAAACTGCATTTACCATCCCTGAAAACACGCAAGACAATTCAGCGGCGAGATGATTCCTACATCGAATTCGGCAGAGGCATGGGAGAAACCAGCTCGACGCCTCCGGCAGAGGACCTTGACGAACTATTCGCCCAAGGCGTCAGCAACGTCCACATCGAGATGATGAGTGACGAACACGCCTGGTTCGGCATACGCCTCGTCAACGGACGATATTTTCACGGCTCATTGACCGGGAAAGGTTTGCGCGTCCAAACGCACGAAGAAAGCGACGTCTAGGGGAGGGCGCAGCGATAGCGCCCATTCACAAGCTCAGAAATGCCTGATCTTGGCGAACGCGGCAGGATCAATCCCAAGCTCCCGAAGCTGCGAAGCCTTCGGCGTCCGACGTCCTTCCACGGCCGCTGAAACCTCGATGGCTGAGCCGAATAGGCTGATCGCGTTCGAAATGCGCTTGAAGACACTAACCTTGGACATGCCATTCTCTCCATATTGAAGTGTCTTAAGTGTGCGGCGCAGCAAAACTTCAAACAAGAATTCCTTTCACAACGCTGCCATGCCTTTCTGACGGAACTCCTCTGGACGAGAATAATTCCATTCCCTACATTAGATGCATTCTAAAGTGGAGTGAAAGCCATGAAATTCCTTAAGTTCACTTTGTCTCACGCCGATGATGTGTTCGATATCGGCGTCGCATTTTCTCTGCTCGCCCTATTCAGCTACTGCGGCTTTCTGGTCGCAACCTGGAGCCACGTCTGATGACGGATGATCAGGCGCGTGACGAACTTATCACGCGCGCGATCTCTGCAGTCGGCGTTGCCCCTTCGCTCCACAAACGATTGACAGAGAACCTGTCCAGGCTCAGCAACGAAGAGATCGTTGAACGTATAGAGCGCGCTGACGACCTACGCCAACGCGCTCAAATTTTGCTTGATAGCCTCCGCTCCTGAGCAAGCTCCTATCCCTTGACGGTCAGAATTGGTCTGATCTTCGCCACCCGCGAGACCAGGCCCGCATCGACCATCGGATCAACGACATCATCAATTGACCGATAGGCACCTGGCGCTTCCTCAAGAAGTCGGCCGGACGCCTCTTTTCTGATGTCCGGCCTTGACTTGAGTGCTGCCGCATTCAGATCAACCGGCCCGACGACCCGCAGGGCCGACGGAATGACTGCCTGATGCCGCGCCTCCTGACGTGACAACTTCCGCCCAGCACCATGGGCAGCAGACTGGAGCCCGTCGACAGACCCACAACCCTTCAGAAGCCACGTCCCATCCCCCATGGAACCGGGAAGGATCACCGGTTCGCCAAGCCAGTGATAAGGCGATCCCTCCAGCTCACCAGGCCCTCGCGCCGGGCATGCACCCTTACGATGCCTTGCAAAGCCATTCCGCTCCCACAGGACATTGTGAGGCGCGTCATAGACGACCCGTCGGCCTACTGACCGTCCCAGTACGCTTTCAAGTGCCTTGATCGACGCCAGCGCGATCAGGAACCTGTTTACGAACGCAATGTTGCAAGCATTCGCAAGGCCATTGACGTAGCGCGCGTAGAGGGCAGGGTGCCTTTCTGCCGACAACACCCGATGATCCACTCCGGGCTGGCGAACCTCGGCGAGGCGTTCCCGGGCGAAGCTTCCGACTGCTTGCCCAAAATCGAGCGAACCCGAATGAACGACCAACACCACCGATCCGGCCGCTACACCACAGGATCGGGCGTGGGCCCCATCAGCCAGGCGATCAACGACGCCGAACTCGACGAAGTGATTGCCACCACCAATGCTACCAAGGATGGCGTCATACTGAACTCCCCCGTCAACATCACCGTAGCGCTCGAACATTGGATCGACACCCACTGTCTCGAAGCGACCCAGATCGCATGTTCGACCGATATCGCCCCACATGTCATCCAGTGACAGGTCGGAGAAAAGCCCATGGCGCTCCGCCTTCAAGGCATCAGCAAGCCCCGGCAGTCCGTCCCGGAGGATGGCGTGGCGGTGTCGACCATTGAGTGCTACCCCGCGACCACCCTGGAAATGGACGTACCGCAAGGCATTCTCCAACTCAGGAGAAAGCTCATCGGCTTTCACACCTTCCAGGACAAGCATATGCATTCCACAGCCAACGTCGTTCCCGACTAGGTGCGGCATGATCATTCCTTGAGTGTCGACGACGACACCAACTGGCACAGGTTTGCCAGCATGAAAATCCGGCGTCGTTGCGATGGACGTTATGCTTCCGACCTCTTCAGGCAAGTCGCTGGGTAGAGGGATCGCCGCCGACAAATCGTCGAGCGCACGTCTTCGCTGAGACAATGGCTCGTTTTTGGCGATAACTGAGTGAACTTCCTGACCATTGATATGGTCGCGCGTAATCGCAGAGCTTTGCTCTGTAAACATGATCATTCTCCATAAAGACAACTCGGTTCAGCAGCCGCAGTGCTTATGGATAAAAGCTTCTTATCATAAGAAATTCTGTCATTCAATATTGAACTCAAAACAATGGCGGAATTCCTTTCTTGACGGCGTGAGATGCCAGGTGTCCCATATGGGAAAGGAGTTAACGCGATGACATACGACGACTACGATCTCGCCATGGACCTTATAGCACTCCTTTTCCTTGGAGGCGACCGGCGCACATTCCCGGATCATGGCGGCAAATTGGATCGCGCTCTGCAAGATTGCTCCGGCCACTTAACCGACGATCTCAATTCTGCGCTCACCTTCTCGCAAACCAATGTTGGCCTGCGCTGTAATCAGCTTCCACAAATCCTTCACGCTGCCGTCGAGATCGGATTGATCGACTGGTCCGGTTTCTCTATGAATAATTTCACCCTCAAGCTGGACCGAGAGAGCGCAAGGCTGAATGCGGTTAGAGCGAACTCCTCTACGGCCGAGTTCGAAGCACGAGGCAAACGGCTTGTTGCACTTATTGAGGCGGAGGAAGCCGCGAAAGCTTGAAGATTGCGGCTTTTGATCGGAACATGCTTCTATCCTGTTGCAGAACCGAGAACCCAGATGACCGAGACGAAAGATATCCAGAGCCGCTTCAAGGTCTCGCTCATCGAGTTTCTGAGGCCAGGCCACTCATGGCCGTATCCGTATACGATTGAACAGGCCTTCCAGGTCCTTCGCTGGATGACAGCTACCGGTGCCGAATATCGAGCAGATACTCGGTGGGGCGACCAAGGCGTATTCGAAGTTCTGAGCATGAAGCCAAGCTGTCGTGGGTTTTCCGGGGTTTATCCAATTACATCTCTCGCGGACCTTCAGCACCGTTTCCACTACGCAATTCTGTCGAAGAGCGAAAACCCAATCGTCGAAAAATGGCGTAGGGATCATGATATCCTGCCAGACGGGAAAGCAACCATTCTGTACCCTGTCCACAGAGATTGGGGAGTCCGTGAGCCATTTAAGAACCAGGCTGAATTTGAGAAAGCGCTTGCCGAGCTTCTGGAACCACCAAAAGATCAGAAACTACAGATGGCCGTGGCTCTGAACAGTGTGCATGGAAAAGAGACCGCCACCTATCACGATGTACAAATCAAGATCAGACCTAGCGGTTTCGCCTTTATGTTGAGATATGGGGATGTCGGACGCAACGAGTTCGGCTCTCGATGGGACGAGGTGATAGCATCCACGCGCGGCAATGAAACGTTCATAGAGACGGCCGTGCGCGCCTACACCAACTATCACGGCCTCGTTTTCAGGACCATTCCGAGGGGTGGTCTCGACCTCGATGACATGTGGGGCAGCTATGACACGGCCACCAAGAAATTCGTCAATGCACAGCTGGCAAAGATGACCGAAGACAAAGAGGCGACACTGGAAGATGCCGCCCCTGCTTTTCGCTGATCAGGCCAGGCGTTTTATCAGCGCGTTCGTGAAGCCTTCAGTATTGTTCTGACCGCCCACGTCACCGGTACCTTCACCAGCCGTGATCGTTTCCGAGATCGCAGCACGCAAACGCTCAGCCAATTCCGGCGAACCGATCTGATCAAGCAGCATGGCGGCGGCCATCATCATCGCGCTTGGATTAGCGATGCCCTTTCCGGCAATATCCGGTGCCGATCCATGAACGGCTTCGAACAGAAAGACGTCGTCGCCCACATTCGCACCTGCAGTCACCCCGAGCCCACCGACAAGGCCAGCAATCAGGTCCGACAAAACGTCACCGAAGAGATTGGTGGTAATGATGACGTCGAAGGTTTCCGGCCGAGTAACCAGCTTCATCGCACAGGCGTCAACGATCATGTCATCGAAGACTAGCGTCGAAAATTCTCCGCGCACCTCTTCCAGGGCTTCGAGGAAGATGCCAGTCAGCATCTTGAGGATGTTGGCCTTGTGGACGACGGTGATGCGCTTACGACCCTTTTCGACAGCCATATTGGCCGTAAATCGAAGCAATCGCTTCAAATTTCCCTTGTTATTGAAAGCGGTGGCAACAGCCGTGGCGTGCTCATCATCACCTTCCGGAATCCACATTTCTTTGGCCGCGTAAAGGCCCTGAAGGTTTTCGCGAACGAGAATGATATCGACATTCTCAAAGCGCCCCGGGAAGAGAGTTCTTGCCGGGCGCACATTCGCGAAAAGCTTGAATTTCTCGCGCATCTGGACGGTCGCCGACCGATATCCGCCACCCGAAGGTGTCGACAGAGGACCCTTCAGAGCATAACGGGTAGCTGCAATGCTATCGAGCGTCTCCTTTGGCAAGGGTTGGCCATACGACCGGAAAGCCTGCTCCCCTGCATATCGCTCTTCCCAAACAATCGGAGCACCAAGCGCCGAGAGCACCTTCTTGGTTGCGGCCGTGATTTCCGGACCGATCCCGTCACCAGGGATGAGCGTTACAGCAATCCTTTTTCCATCTGCCATGTCAGAACTCCTTTTCTACCCTTCATGTAGAAGTCCTGCGCCACCGCATCAATGAAATTTCGGCGGAATTCTCGAAATTAAATCCGGCTAACATAGGAAAAGTGATATGCGACCCGGTAATCTCACATGCACACCGCCCTGGACGTCAACGGCAATCTCTTAACCCCGAAGGACCAAGCACTTCTTCTAGCTACCCCGACGGGAGCAATGAGGATGAGCCCAAAGACAGACGCAAATCAGTCGTCAACCTGGATTTACAAGCGTGCAACAGTGTTGAAAATCACCGACACCAACAGGGCCATTGTGCATCTGGACGAAATCAACGGCCAAACGCCACTTTTCGAGATCGACAGTGTCATGCTCGAAAAGACGGCCTAGCGCCCTCACGCCGCAACCGGCATTTCCAAATGAGCCTTGATGGCGTTATTCAACTCACCGAGCGACTTGAATAATTTCTTGTCTAGATCGATGACATGAAATTTCACGGCGACGAATCGCAGTACGCCATCTTGAGGAATAACAATTCCGACGGGCACGCCGTCATACACGACTTCTTGTCTCTTCATAAGAGTCTCCTGCCCGTGCGGGCAAATATAGATGATTTTTGTAAAGGTTTAGCGACAGTTTAGAGCGAACAAAGTCGCATATTGGTCGCAGAACAAAGCGGCGCGAGACGGAAAGCCACGAGAGAATTTTTAGTTTTCATAATCGCAACCTCCTTATCCAAAAATGGGGACAAATCCCCAGCCGCGAGATATCGGCTACAATTAACCGACCAAGGTTAACATTAGATGAAATTTCTATGGGCGCAAATGTTTTTCGTGCTGGACGGAAATTTATTCCGAAGGCTTGGGGATCGACCAGAAAATATCACGACCACCCCCGTTGGTCATCGATTTCCCAGTCTCACCATGAACAACACCCTGTCGCTGGAGCTTCTTCATGTGACGGTGCGCATCTTCGTATGTCCAACCGAACCGGCGGCCGACCTCATGGCTTGTAACCGAACCGCGACGGCGAACAAAATCCTCGACCGTTTCAACGGACGCTGTACCGCCAATACCTACGACGTTCGACATCATCAGCTCCATGCATCGACCGGTAGAAGATAGGCGAAACGAAACTTCGTCACAAGCCTCGAAACTTTCAAACAACCAGGCCACACTAATCTACACACCCCTATGAGGCCGGAACATGAAGTATTACAACCTACCACTCGACTGCTTTGGATGGGCAAACCAGGACATCGGCATTTTTGGCGGCTGGCGTCATCCGACCTTGCATCCTCCCGGAAAGCTCGTCTGCAATTTCGGCATATTCGACACGAAGTCCAAGCTTGAGACCGGGATAGACCTGCAGGTCGGCAAGGTTCGAATGCTCATCAAGCTCCCGACAGAAGACGGGGGCGAATGCGAAATCGAATCCCTCATCGAACTGGAAATCAACAAAGAGCTTCGCAAGAACGGCTACGGGAGGAGGGCTGTCGCAGCCATCCACGCAGCGGCAAAGCAGGACGTCAAAATCGTCGACATCAAGAAGTCGAAAGTCCCCTTCTGGAAGAAGGTGGGCGTGGAGGACATCCAGACGGAACGGTCTCACATCCACGGTTGGCTACGTAAGGAACCGGAACTCACACCAGCGCCTGCAATCTGACACAACGCAAGAAACGGGTGGCGGCCGAAAATGGGTCGCACACACTGCTGCCAATCACATGCGGAAGCCACCCATGCCCATTACTTACCATATCCAGAAGACCGGTCAGGTCACCTATCTCGCAAAGAAACAGGACGACCGATGGATCGCTATCGATGTCAGGCTTTCCACAGTAGACGCACTTGGTCCGCTCAGGGTTGGCGTACCCTTGATAGCAGACCTTGACATTCATACCATCGACCCCACGGGCCTCATCGAGGCGACAGACGCCACGCCCTTCCAAAAGTCGGTGTGGACAGCGATAACACAGATCAAACCCGGAGAGACTGTCTCCTATGCCGTCTTGGCCGCACAGGTTGGTCGCCCTAGAGCCTTCCGGGCGGTCGCGAATGCCTGCGGAGCAAACAGGTACGCGGGCGTCATCCCTTGTCACCGCGTAGTCGGTTCTGATGGTAAACTCGGAGGCTACCGATGGGGTCCACCGACAAAAGCGATCCTGCTCGCCGCAGAAAAACTCAGTCCGAGATGACCTTGAACAGGCCTGACGTATGATCGAATGGAATGAAATGAAATTTTTCGTCGGCGTTCTTCAGGTATCTGATCTGTAGATCGACAGCTTCCAGACCGACGTCCAAAGCGATCCTCAAACGATGGTTTCCCTCACCGATCTTCACGTTGAAATCGTCAACGTAGAGAATGATGTGCTGACCGTCTCCGCCCAGGAAGCCATTGGCCTTCATACTTTCCTTGAGTTCTTCGTACTGCTGATCGCCTGGACCGTAACGATATTTGTTGCCATTACGGACGACGGGAGCGATCTTTCTCGGATCAACTCCACGGTGATAAGCAACGCACGTAGCGTTGAGGTCACGAGCGTGACTCCTAAGCCCGTCACCCGGCAGTCCATAGGGATACTCGACACGATAGGGCAACGGCCCCTCGATGCTCCGCCGAACGTCCGGTATCTTTATCAGACCCTCTAGACGATCTTCGAATTCTCCAGTGTCGACGCCGAACTTCATCGCCTTCCCCATATTCTGTCTTGCCAGACTATCCACGATACTAAGGCTTGTCACAACCGCTAAAAACGTAACAATTCAGGGGCAAATTTTCTTTTTTGCCCCTTGTTCGTTACAAACAGACTGCTTACGATCCCGACATGAGAGAACCAGAACGCCTTTTGCAATTTTTTGCCGACCGAAACCTCCACTCAAACGCAGAGCTGGAGGCACATGGATTTAACCGAAACGCGGTAAAACGCCTTACGGATGAAGGTCGGCTGATCCAGTTCACGCGCGGGATATACCTGACACCAGAGGCCCTAGATCAGGGCAACCTCAGCCTGGCCGCCATCTCCATGCTTCGCGAGGGGGCTGTTTGCCTATTGTCCGCCGCTGCATATCACGACATTGGCGACGAAGTGCCACCAGAAATCTGGTTTGCCGTGGACAGGGCGAAGGTGAAGAACGCAAAAATCCCGTCGTTCGACTACTCACATCAGCTCGTCTTCTGGCCCACCGAGTATTTCGATGTGGGCATTCAGGAGATAACTGTCGCGGGGCAAAAAGTTTCCCTCACAAATCGGGCGCGAACTGTTGTCGATCTCTTGCACAACAGGAATAAATTGACTGAAGAGGTGGCGCTTCGAGCATTCTCTGACTTTCTCAGAACCGACGGGGACATGCGGGAGGTCTGGGATATCGCAATAAAGCTGAAGCGTCATGAGTCTCTCGCTGCCTACCTCAACATGGCGGATGAACTGAAAGAATCCATCCCGCAGAGGAGAGGGCCATGAAAAAATTAACGAACGTCAGAGCCAGCAGACTTGCTCTTATTCATAACGAGTCCAAGCGCCTTCAGATTCCGCATGAAATGCTGCTTCGCCGTTACGCATTTGACCGTTTCCTACACCGTATGGTGGTGTCACAGGAGCAAGGAAAACTCGTGCTGAAAGGCGCGATGGCGCTCTACGCCTATTCCAAAGAACTCCTTCGCCCCTCAAAGGATATCGACTTTCTCGGCAACGCCATCACGCCTGAAAATGTGCTGCCAATCGTTACGGCAATTGCGAGCACACCACCAGATGAAGACGATGGTATCGAATTCGACATCGACACCTTCATAGCCGAACCTATCCAGGTCAAAGACGAAGAGTCCGGAACCCGCGTTACCGGCATCGCCCGCATGGGCAATATTCGCATTCCACTCAAGATCGAGGTGTCGTTCGGACATCTGGTAACGCCCGAGCCGAACTTTGTGACGATCCCGACCATCATTCCTGGTGAACGCGAAATCAAGGTTCTTGCCTACACCCGCGAGACGATCCTGGCTGAGAAATTTCAGACAGTGATCGTCCGAGGTGTCGGAAACACCAGGATTAAGGATTTCTTCGACATCCGGGCTCTGCAGCGCACGCAGTTCCTCGATGGGGAAGTTGTTGTCGCAGCCTTCGAGGCCACCTTCGGCCGTCGCGAAACGGCCATCCCGAACGCTCCCCCACCAGCTTTTCAAGAAGATTTTATAAGGGATTCCGGCACGAGAGCGTGGGCCAACTTCCTCAAGAAGTCTGGCATCCAGGAGAAGACCGACTTCAACAGCGTTATCGAAGAGATCGAGCCGTTCTGCATGGGATTTGCCGAAATGGCGCGCGGCGTACGCGACGTCGAAGACTGGACGCCGGGCGAGGGCTTCACAGCAAGAGCGAAGACCTTCACCATGTAATTTGTAACAAATCAGGGGCAAAAATCGAAATTTGCCCCCGAATTGTTACGTTTTCAAAACTGGCAATGCTCACGATGTCTCCTATATGCAGCGCTACAGGCATAAGGATCATTCATGTTCATACCACCGCAACTACTGGCCAAGGCCGAGATTCTAAATGCCAATTTCCCCCGGGATTCACACGGCAACCCTAGCGACGACGCTCTCGCCAACACCGTGACCTGGCTCATTGAGACTTTCACCATCAAACGCTCTCTAGACCTCGCTCTCGCGATTGGAAGAAAGATCGGCGAACAGCACTGCATCCGAGCAGTGAAGGAAGACGGCTCCACCAGCTTTGCGTTGATCTCAGAGGAGCCACACCAGGCTGGTAAAGAAGCAGAAGGAAACGGGATCACGATCTTCGGCCGGGCCAAGATCACAGAGATTGCTCAAAGCCTGAGCGGAGAGAGCGAACCTCGGCTGCAAGTCGGAATAGCACCAAGCGAACTTGATCCAAGTGACCAAGACGCCATTCTAGTTCGGCTCGCTACTTTGCTCCCCTGGTATCGCAACGCCCTCAAACTTCCAACACACACAATCGACACACAGACGATTGTTAAGACCTGCCTCCAGTTGGGAATGCCCGAGGCACTTGTTAAAAGATGAAGAGAAAAGAATTCCTTGATCTTCACCTCTTGAACTCCTTTTTCCTGTCACCTAAATTGATTTCGGTAAGGGCGTATAATGCTCAATGGTTAGAGCTTCTGGACTGCTGCGTCAGAGGTTGCGGGTTCGAGTCCTGCTACGCCTACCAACTCCTCTCGCGCTTCACATCCGAGCGGAAGAACCTCAATTAATCCGGAATCAAAATTCCCAAGCGCTGACCGTTTCCCTTGCGAGTTGGCGGATAAAGCTGCTCTAAACGACGCGGATCGCGCCCAGCGCGTCAGAATTCAATATTCAGCGTCGCTGATGGCACAGAAAACCGACTGAGAGACCCTCATTGAGGGCTGCGTTGCGAATACGTACGAAGTCAACAATGGCACGATCAAAAAGCTCAAGATCGCGACGACTACATTAATCCTCCACCTTCGAACAAGACCAACATGCAAGGCCACCCATGCCGACAACACGATTGCCGACACCGGCAACAACGTCACCGACAAGTTTCTCTTAACTGATAAACAATTTATACCGCCGAACGGATCAAAGGGTTCTGGTAGGCGAAATGCCAAGAGCATCATAACAACCAGAAATATGCCAACCACAGATGTTAATTCAAGAAACTTGAAGAGATTGGTGGATGTAGCGCCGATGGTTTTTGTCATTCATGATTCTCCCAGCCATATCAAAACCTGAGACCAAAATGACCAATTCCGTTTCACTGAATAGCAATATCGATCTTACGGGAATTCTCAAATATTTTTCCAACGGCTTCAAGGTGGACGGCGTCATAGGCTACAACTTCGATGTTGACGGCCTTTTTCCCCGAACAGTTCAAATCAAGAATGAGCAGGGTGTACTGGAGAGCTTTAGCGACGTTAACGCCTACCTCACGTTGAAGGGCCTCCCGACGAGCCCGATTGTCGACATCACTCAAGACTCCAAGGTAATATCAGCCTTCAACAATGCCTTTGCTGAAATCAGCTACCTACTCGAACATTCAAGAAGTCCTAGGTACGAACGACAAGGATACCATCCGCCTAAGCAACTCCTCTTGGGGTTACACGTGGACCTACAGTGGCGACGATGACGTCTATGGCGGGACAACCAAGAACGGCGTCTTCGACAATCTGGTCTACACACGAGAAGGCAGCGACCACTTCTACTACCAGGCTGGAAAAGCCACCTACTACGGTGGAACTGACATTATCGGCGGTATCGACACGGTTGATTTGTCTCTTACCACGGACGGGTACCTGTTTAAGGCCACCAGCGCGAATATCCTTATCACGAGAAATGACCTGCAAAATTATCAGCAGATTACCGCTTACGAGACAGAGGTTTTCATTGGCTCGGGAGGCGCTGACACCTTTCAAACCGGAATACCCTCTTACACGAATGGGATGACCTTTGATGGCGGCGCTGGAAGGGATACGTTGGACTTGAGCCAAACCTATTTGGCGACCGGCAGCGCTACTGGGATTCGCATAGACGTTGCGAACGGTGTTGCTCAAACCACCGGCGGCGTTCGACTGGCAAATATAGCTAACATTGAAAAATTTATCGGCACAGCAGTAAACGACTACTTTGTCGGCACAACTACGGAAACCTGGTTCGAGGGCGGAAAAGGATTGGATACACTTTGGGCTGGCGCGGGTATTGATCATTTTGATGGCGGACTTCATTATTTCGACGACAGGGTGCAAGACGTTGTAAACTATCAGTATTCGAACGAAGCCGTCTTTGTAGACCTTCGAAGCACCGGCCCACAATCCGGAGGTTACGCTGAAGGCGACACGCTAGTGAATGTTCACTCCGTCATTGGCTCTCAGAAGGGCGACACCATCTGGAACTCTGGGAACGTAAAGTCCGGCTCGACCATCTACGGCTTGGGAGGTGAAGACACATTGCATCTCGTCCGCTTCAACACAAACGCCAATGGCGGTGAAGACGACGACATACTCTGTTCCCACGCAAATGGTCAGACGTTGATCGGAGGAGGGGGAGATGATGATTTCCACTTCGACTACGCAGGCACAGCCTACGTGAGCGACTACGAGGACGGAGAAGACGTCTTCATCCACGGCCTCAGAAAGGATTTCATGACAATCGTTTATCAGCCGAGTTTTGCCACAGACGGCGCTCTCACCCTGTCGTGGTCGGGTGGTGCGAGGTACACTTTCATAGGTGAAACAAGTCACATTTCAGATCATCTTATTTTCGTATGAACACCATTATCGATGATTGTGCGCACAAGGGAGCGCCACCATTCCGTCTGGATGTGAGGTTTCGCTCTTCCATTCCGGACGAATGTGAAGTTCATTTCGGAAAACACCAAACGCAGGAGCGAATTTCGCAACGATTTCAGCAATTGTGATTCCGCTCGGATGTGACGCTCGTCACAACAACTTCTCTCGCGCTTCACATCCGAGCGGACAAACTTCAATTAATCCGGAATGAACCTCACATCTAGGCGGAATTGACGTTCCATTCTGCCTCAGGAGAGTTCCGCACCTGCATCAAAGGTTAAAACTATTCCCCACGCACCTGCGCATCCACCCAGGCATCTAATCTTGCTTTAACCTCGGCGTTTTGCCGATCCCAATGCGCTTCGAGACGCGCCATCAATTCTTCATCCTCATCGAACCAGCCGTTGCCTTCTAGGTCCATCAAATCTTCCAAAAGAATGCATACAAGGATAGCCGCCTCTTTTGGATCACGATGGTTTTCTAACAGTTCTTGAATTTTGGCACGGAACATTTCGAGGCCTATGTAGAGCTTACACCTCTTTATGGTGGCGGCTTAAGTCGTCGGCGCAAGATGGATTACGAACTAATCATTCCGCCAAGATGTGAGGTTTCCGACTTCCATTCCGGACGGTTGTGATGTTCATTCCGGAAAGCACCGAGCACCAGCACGATTCTCGCAATCTTTTCAGTGATTCCGATTCCGCTCGGATGTGAAGCTCGTCACCATCTCTCGCGCTTCACATCCGAGCGGAATACCTTCTTTTAATCCGGATTCACGACCACGCGGAAGTGCAACCCATGCTTTCCTTGGTACTGAACCTGCCATCTCTGACTTAGGAGGCAGGCACTTCTCAACCACCATTTCGTGAAGGTTCGTCATCTGGGAATTGTGCAATCAACGATAACTCAGATTATCGGCTGTTCTAAATCACCGAACGGCTTTCGCTCGCGCAGCTTTGATGGCCGGGGTCGCGCAAGCCGGGATGGCAATAACGGCATCACACTGCAGACATGTGAATACGGGTATTTGATGCACCATGCCGATGCCATCATCGAACGGTACATCGCGCACGGAATCAGCTGTACCGACAATCTCCTGACATTGGAAACAAAATGCCTTACTCGCCACTAGATGATCCTATTCGCCTTGCGCAGGCGATAATTCCTAGACAACAGATCAAAGGTGACACCGGCGTCACAGTAAATCAATATGTTTGGGAGCAAGAAGCTACTTAAGCAGGAGGCAGTCGCGAGACTACATCTTCACGAAGAGCTTCCTGAGCGTGCTCTGAGCCATCGCTGTCGGAATTGCAAATACCAAGACCGCAAAGCAAAGCGTTGCGATGATCGGCTCGCATTCGAGACACTCACCGATCAAGTGTAAATACCCGCCAAGAAATGGCCCCACAACCAGAACGGTCGCAGTGAACAAACTATCCAGAAAACTCATTCGGTTCTTCTTTCTAATTACCAGCATCAGCAGGCTTTCAAGAAAGGAAATGAAGGGGAGGACGGCCGCAGCGATGACTCCAGCGATCCAGAACAACACCCCTTCAACTTCAAACAATCTGAACAGCAATGCCATCCAGATGGCCGCGAAAAGCCACGACAGGAACATGATGCCAAACTGAACGGCGAGCCACTTCAAAACCTTCATTGCTGTAGAAGACCCGAGGCTTGAACAAGGCTCAGAACACGATCACCTACCATCGAGAGATATTTTACGATTACTGCATCTGGAATATATCCGGCAATGATCAAACCGACGACCGTGAATACGACGACAAAGGTCAGCGCAACCAGCATGTTCGCCACATCACCAACAATCTTGAACGGCACATAAATCGTCTTCGCGCATATCGCGGCAACATAAAATGCTTCTGCCCACCAGGGTCTGCCTGCAGCCTGAGTGGCGTTCACTAATCCCTGGAGTGGATTTCCGACCGGCTTGCGGCGCTGAACTTGCGGGGTGACTATACGCGAAGGGGCCGCTTCCATTGGTCTCTCGATCTAATACAAGGATTTCTGCTTCATGAAATGCTCTTCCAACTCGCAACACCTGTCAACGTAATTTCCGACGACAATCCGTTGCGCCGCGCATAGACCGATGACACCCTTATATGGTTCAACATCGGAATTTCTGACATGCGCAATCAACTCGCAGCGATCTTACTTTCCTTCGCCTCCGCCTGGGGAGGAGCCGCATACGCACAAACGCCAGCTGCCACTACGAGCCCCGTCCCGAGCCAGTCTGATTGCATCTATCCCTCCTATCAATCCGGAGCCCAGATCAGCTGGTTCTTGAATCTCTCACCTCAAGACGATCTTATGACCGCCTGGTGCAGACTTCAGACACTGCGAGGCGAAATCAAATTCAACGTCCTATTTCCAACCACACAGGCGACAAAGACCTGGGAAACGTCGTTCAACGGCAATCTTCCCGCCGCCCGCATCGTCGATCTTGTTCAGTCCCTGATGCCCATGGACCCAAAGGTCCGAAGCAACGAAAACATCGAGCAGTTCGAAAAAGTTCTAGAAAACGTCGTGCAGCTCCAAGCCAAGGCAGCACCCGATGGCACCACCCTGGGCTTCGCTTCCAACCACCCGGCCGCAAATGAACTGGTCCTCTGGGAGCCCCTCATCATCAGGGTGAAACCAATCCTGCTCTCCGGACAACAATTCACCATGTTCGTCAAGTTGGTACCAAACATGGGCTTTCTGTCGCTCGCACTCCAAGGCAAAGCGACTGATGTACAGCTGCAGGGCTGGAAAGGCCGTATTCCGCTCGGAAACTTTTTCTCCGGCGACTGCTCGTCCTACATCCCAAACTGCAAACCACTACCGGAGACTGTCAACTTCCACACGCCCTGGATCGTGCAGGGGGTGGAGTTGGTCGCAACAGGCGAAACCATGACGGCCTCAGCGTTGAACATCGCAGATCAGCTTCTAAAGACAAATGCATCTGTCGTGCCGTCAATCAGCCCGCTGAAAAGTTTCAACTCAAAAACAGGTCAATTGACCTTCAATCTGACAGACAACATCACGGCCCTGAGCTTTGTGGCCGACGGTTCACCGAGCGGCACGAAAAAGATCACCATCCGTTACACGGCGGCGAATGGGCAATACAGCATCACCTCCGCCCTTCAAAAACTTGGCAACGAATATCGCCAGGCCAAGAAACAAGAAGTCGAGAAACTTCCGAACGTTCCGGAGTCCCTTAACAGGCTCTGAGAAAAAGCCCTCGGTTTCATCGAGGGCGTTTTCTTTAGTCACGAACCGGTCTTTGCAAGCCGTCCTCTAATTTCTGTCCGCGACTTGAACATGAGGAGTTCCTGGTCTGGGTATCCTCCATTGCTTCACGCACCCTAGCCCGAAACCAGGTGTCATATTGCTCTGGGCTCGACACGAGAAACGGCGGTAGTCCACCCTCGTTGACGATTTTGGTTAGTAGAATTCGGGTCGCATCCGAAACCGTCAGGCCATACTGAGCCAAGACTGATGCAGCTTGATCTTTTAGCTCTTCAGAAACTCGTACGCTGATAAGGGAATTCTTTGGGGGCATGCTGTAAATCCTTGTGCTAGAATTCAAGTGTTCGTCATTTGATTTACGTCCACAAGGATTTCTTTTCATCTCGTCGAAATAAATTCAGCCCAATTCCTTCACCAGGTCACTGAGGTTTTCATGCGCCTTGGCATGCACGTTCCACGTCTCGTTAAAGGTATGCTCGGTGCCGCCGTCTTTCACACCGGCCTTGCGATGATCGGTAAATGCAGGGTCATCGCTTCTTATTTCAGTAAATGTTTTCGAGCCAAACGTGAATGCGAGGAGATAGTCACAATGGCTCGCAACCTCACAGTTGCGATTATGAAATCCCTCGAAAACATGCACATTCGCACCTTTTTCAATTGCCTGCGCGATTTCTGCAAGCCCTTGAACACCGGTCTTCCTACTGAACCTATCGTGGAAATTGTTAGACGTTTTTCCCGGGTTAAACTGGATGCGCGGGTTCGGGACATAAGCTCCGTTTTCAAAATGCGCCGGAAGATAAAGGGTCAGGTCTTTTACGAGCCCGGCAAGATACGCTCTCACTGCAAGATGATCTGCAAAAGCTGCGCCGCCGGAAACTGCCGATGTGATCTCCCACCGCTCGACATACCACGCAAGGCGCTCATACATCTTATCGTAAAGTGCAAGAGAGATCGGTGCGGCCTCGTCCCGCCCAGCACTACCAATAACAGCCAACCTCATCTTCAACTCCTTTTCAGAACGAAAGGAATTTAATCTGAGATTATAGGAATTTCAATGCTTGAGGCTTTTTTCGATTGAGGCCGCCAAACCGCCATCCTTACCAGCGCCAGGAAGCTGCATAACAAGGAAAAGCGCGACCGCCACCCCTAGACCCACCGCAATAGGGAACTCGTACCGACGAGAGATTTTGATTAAGGTTCTCATTTTCAGGGCCAAGACCGTTTCCCTTATTCTGAGAGCGCTTTTTACGGGCGTCATTCAAAAATTCTCGCGAAGTCGAATGTTTTATGAAGCGCGACTTCCCTACCACAGCTTTAGCCGCGCAAGGTCCTAGCTCTCAGCATATCTTTCAACAAAGTCATCCGGTGAAATCACACCATCAACTTTCAGGACCGAGACCATCTCCGGTGCGAATTTTACCTCTGGCTTCTTCTCCCATACATATCCACCACCGGTTTCGTAGTGATACGGGGAAATGTCGATCTGGTAGACACCATCGTCTAGAAGAGCCATGACAAATACGTGATTTTCGCCAACGGCCGCGCTGACAACCAGGACATCCTCAAAACCAGATTCACCCAGACGACTCGCCATGGCTGAGGCCACATCCTGACAGATGCCACCACTGCCTAGCTCGACGTCAAAGCCGTCGACTTGCTCCCATTGGTCATAAACGCCTTGTGCAACTGAGGCCAGGTGGGGGAGAGTGCTGATCAGTTCAGAGACAGACTTCATGGGCATCGGAATCTCAAGTTTCATGATCACATCCCCATCGCAGGCTGTTGCTTAAGTGACATCACAAAGTCTTGCAAGGCCGTCTGCATTTCTTCAAAAGGCTTCCAGGAGTTGGTGGAATAGGTCCTTCCACATTCATGTCCAATGTAATACTGAGTGAGCTTAATCACCTTCTCTGTCGTCCAGTCGTCCTGCTTTAGATCGTTTGCAAAGCGTTTCATATGATGCTTCACGAGCCCCAGAGATGCGCGAGTAACCATCAACCGCGTCAGGAAGCCAAGCGCCTTTTCACCGTTCTCCAAAGCTTTGATCTGAACTTTCACCTGACACTCAAATTCCTTCGCCTCCTCGATTGCGCTTTGCAGGTCCCGAACAGCTACCTCCGGTCGAATACTCTCGAACCGCGCTAGCGGGCCGTCATAATCTGGGAGCTTAAAATTGACGAAAAACTCTTTTTGCGCCAGCGCGAGCCGTTCGTCTATAAGACGCTCCTGATATAGGAATGCGGCGTGAAGATCACCCGCGTAGGCGACCGGAAACGACCGCACGCTCAACTGCTTCGGACTGCGACTCAAACACTTCATTGGGGAAGACGTCTTTCCCAATGATGATGGCGGCATGCGACTGCGGCGTTTCGAGGGGGACGATTTCTCCTTCAGGAGATATCCAGTAACCGAAGCGTGAAACTTCAAACGCCTGCATTTTGCGCCACTCCATCAAACCCGAACCAGGGTACACCTCAGTGACGCAAAAGACCTTTGGTTTTTAAGCGGTAGCGAATGACTCGCCACAGCCACAATAGCTTTGCGCCATTGGATTGTTGAAGACAAACTTTCTTTCCACATCGGTGTCTTTCCAGTCGACTTCAGTGCCGAGGACCTGCATCAGCGAAGTCTTATCGACAAACACGACGGCCCCATTCTTTTCCACCTTTGGATCGTGCGGGTCCAAAGTTTCAACAAAGTCGAAGACATACTTGTAGCCGCTGCATCCGGAAGCCTTCGCGGACAAGCGAACAACCTTTCCCGGGGTTCTCGCACTCATTTCACGAATACGGACAGCAGCAGCATCGGTCAGCTTGATGACGCTCATTTCAAAACTCCTCTTACCAGATTCCTGTCGCGACTTTGGCCAGTTCATTCATGTAATCCGGCACCCACGGCGGATCGAAGGTTAACTTTACACCCACTCGACCAGTCCCGGGTAACGCCGATGCAGCCTCGCCGATCCACCCTGGGAGATCACCCGCAACGGGGCAATTAGGGGAAGTCAAAGTGAGCAAAATGGACACATCACCTTTGTCGGAAACGCCAATGTCGTAAACCAGACCAAGATCGTAGACATTAACCGGAATCTCAGGGTCGTACACGTCTTTGAGACCTTCTGCCACCGCGAGCGGAGTGGCAATCTCAGCACCATCGGCAAGCGGAGCCCCCAGGGTAAACTCAAACGCTGTTTCCTCTTCGTAGGGAAGGGCGGCACGCATGGGGTCTTCACGAGGCTCAGAGCACTTTGCGTCGATCTCGTCCTGGGTCACAAAAAACATTTTAAAACCTGATGTGGAGCATCTTACTCAAGAAAGGAATTCCTGTATAATCCCTCAATCGAACCTTGGCAAAGGAATTGTCATGACTTTCACAATTACTGAAAGCGCCGCCTCAAGGATTTCCACCCTTGTGAATAAAAATGACCAGGATGGCTTCTTTCGTATCGCGGTGAACGGCGGAGGATGCCAGGGATTTGAATATGATTTCGGGGTCCGAAACGACGCTGCGGATGATGATGAGGTCTTCCCCGCTGGCGACGCGACCGTACGCATTGACAGAACAAGCCTGACGTTTTTGCTCGGTGGAAAGATCGACTGGGTTGAAACGCTGGCGGAGGAAAAGTTCGAGTTTATCAATCCAAACGCATCTTCGTCTTGCGGATGCGGCGTCTCCTTTTCGATCTAACGACTAAATCTCCGGCTGCTGCAGCATCATATCTTCTAGCTCATCCGGCGTCGGAAAATCAGCGACGGATGACAAGCCAAAATGTTCCAGAAGCAAATCGGTCGTGACATATGTTACCGCACGGCCAGAATCTGTTTTACGCATTGATGCTCGGACGAAGCCCGCATCCATTAAAGCATCGACCACACCTTTGAACAGCTTCACGCCACGGGCGATCTCTATCTCCTTGACCGTCACAGGCTGATTTAGAGCGATAAAGCACAAGGTCTCTACTGCGGCTTCCGTCAGTCTACGCCCATTGCCCCCGCCAACCTGGCTCAGCGCCTTTGCAGCGGTCTTGGAGGGCAGCAGAGACACTCCGACGGACTCTTCGACAAGGCTCATGCCCCGACCTTGCCAGTAACGGCTCAGCTCCCCCAAAGCAGCTGCAATATCTGCATCAGGCAACAATTCGGCAAGCGCCTCTACCGAGACCGGCTTACTGGACGCAATGAGCAACGCTTCGATTTGTCCGGCGAGAGCACTCATCGACCACTCATCAACAGCTGTCTCACGCCAAGTCCCTGAGGGTTCAAGAACTCCGGCATCCGGACAACGGTAACATCCACATTGACCGCCTGGTTGTTAGTCATCGGCTGTTTGGTCTGCGGATCAAGTCGCGCCGAACGATATGTAATCAGCATCGGAAAACGCACTCGCCACGCGTAACGATAGACCCCATCAGGCCACTGAAAATTCGCGGCTTTGATAATGGTACCGGGACCAGTCGGAACGGCAGTCGTGACAGCTCCCAAACCAATAACGGAATTCAGCATCCCCGCCGTCGCCATTCCCTTCTCGTAATTTTTCCAACCTTGCGCCGTCATCGCGAACTTCGCTTCCTGAAACTGGGCAGGGTAATTCACATAATCGAACGTGTTGAGACGCGTGACCGCGTCGATTGCCCATTTGATCACAAACTCATCCGGGTGATTTGGTTTCGAGACCGGGACGAGGTCAATCAACTTTCCTGAGGTATCGGATAGGACATAGCGAAATTGCGTCTGCTTTCCGCAAACAGCATAGAGCCCACCGAAAGTAATCAAAAGCATCAACAAACTAAGCGTGACAATTCGCGCCATAATATGGAGACGAACATTTGAATACCAATGGCCCGTCAAAATAGCGGCGGCGGCGAAATCAGCCGATGGCCAAGTTTTTTTCTCTGTCATCACGATTCCAATTTAGTTGACCAGCCCGGTTATTTCCTTGCCATCTCAGATATAGCGCGGAAATTCTTTTTATATTACCGCAGATTTCCTTGAATCGCTCAAGGCAGCGAGCAATCATTTAATTACGGACAGCCGCGAGAACTCCTTTTGCTTAAAGGAATTCATCGAGCAGGCCGCCATCAAATCAACGCTGGAAACGCGATTTCCAAAGGGAACCGAGGTGCTCACATGCTTAAGAAATTGAACAAGATTCGCGACTTCAAATATCAGATCGCAGCCGCCATCGCCGTCGGCGCAATGGCACCCGCAACCGCTCACGCCGATGGCGGCACCGTTGGCACGATTGCAGACGGCCTCATCACTCAGTTGAGCAGCGTCGGCAAGGTTGTTCTCGCAGGCGGCGCTATCGCCGGGATCGTCCTGATGATCACCGGCCTGATCAAGCTGAAGCAGGCGGCGGAAACCCAGGGACAGCAGGTCAAGTATTCCGAAGGCCTGTGGCGCTGCGTCGTAGGCGCAGGCCTGATCGCAATTCCAGCACTGAACGGCGTCCTCGCCCAGACGGTCGGCTTCGGCGCTGACGGCGGCGCGTCTCTGACGGCAGGCGGCGGCCAGTCCTTCTAATTACAGGAATAAAAGGAACGATCATGTTCAAGAAAGTCGAAAATATTCGCGATCTGAAGTACGCCATTGCAGCCGCCATCGCCGTCGGCGCAATGACACCCGCAACCGCTCACGCTGATGGCAACAACATTGGCGGCATTGCCGACGGCCTCATCACGCAGCTCGGCTCCGTCGGTAAGGTCGTTCTTGCAGGCGGCGCGATTGCCGGTATCGTCCTGATGATCACTGGCCTGATCAAGCTGAAGCAGGCCGCTGAAACGCAGGGGCAGCAGGTCAAGTATTCTGAAGGCCTGTGGCGCTGCGTCGTCGGCGCTGGCCTGATTGCCATCCCCGCGCTGAACGGCGTCCTCGCTCAGACCTTCATAGGCGCTGATAACGGTCCGCCCCTTTCCGCAGGCGGCACGGCAACGTTCTGAGGGATAACACCTCGACACCTGGCCAGTCTCAATCGTGAGGCTGGCCAAACTCCTTTGCAGACGGATTGACAATGAAGCGCCTCCAATTTTATTTGCTGACCGTATTTCTGTTCTCGGTTGGATCGAGTGCTTACGCATCATCGCCGGACGATACCGGCAGCGGGGCAGCATCGACTGTTGGCGAAGCGCTCAAGAACCTCATTACCGACGTTTGGAACCCAATCCTTCTGCTCATCACAATGGGAGCAGGCATCGGGGGGATTTTCCTTCTCATTCGCGGCCTTGTAAAAATGGCCGCAGCTGCGCAGGATCGCGGCAACGGCTCCTACGGAAGCGCTATTGCCTACATCCTCTGCGCCGCGCTCCTAATCGCTCTACCGGAGTCGTCCGGTATGGGAATGACGACGTTGTTCGGTGACGCGGGCCGGTCCAGCCTGCAGACCGCCGGTCTCGACTATGACGACAATGGAATATCAGACAATCTTCTTTCAGCCTTAACGGGAGGAACAGCGGCAGTCGGCGGAGTTCAGAACTGCCTGTCAGCCGATCAGCCCGCAGTGTGCATGTCCTCCAATATCGCCCGCAACGTCATACCAATGGCGGTTATGGCGCTATTCGCTTTGACCTTCCTGGCTGGCCTCATTATCGCAGGGACGACGATCTTGCAGTGGGCGAAGTCCACGGAACGTGGACAGGGAGATGGCCGATCCTACCTCACGCGCATCGTAGCTGCCATCTTCCTTATGAATGCGTCGGTTCTTTTCAGGATCGCCACAAAGACCGCGATGGGACAGGACTCACCTGTTACTGATCTCGGCCACATGGTGGACGCAAGCTCTCCTCTTCTCGCTTATAAGACCACATCGACCAATAGCGTCTTCGTGGCCTACTCCCAGCTGCTCAGCAATGCATTCGTCATTCTGGTATTCTTTGGAGCCTGGGCCTTCGTGCGTGGCGTCTTCATGTTCAAGGGCGTTTCAGAAGGAAAGCAGCAAGGCTCATACGGCATGGCGTTTACCTACACCATCGCTGGCATCATGCTTGCAAACGCCAAATTCTCCACCTGCTTGATCCTCGGTACGGTCGGTGGCGTCGATGCAGCAGTCGATTTCTGTACGTGATGAGACTAAGCGCGACGGGCAACAACTGCTTGGTCGCGCTCTTCCGGATAATCGAACTGCCTGATCAAGCCCTCTATGTCAGAGGGCTTTAGATTTTTCTGGCGTTGCCGAAAATATTCTTGGACAACCTCGTCCACGTCCGCTTCCGCAATTTTCGACTTAACAACTTCAGACATTCGCAATTCCTCATGCCGCCCGGGCAATTTCGCTCAAAATTTCTTGAAGAGATCAGGCGGCCTGCAGGCGTTCCGCACGTTTTGCTTCGAAGCTTATAACATCAGCAGTAGTCGTCACCTTGTGACGGCAACGGTAATCGAACATGTCTGGCAAGATCGCGACGCCTTCGGACTGGAAACAAATTCTCAATTCCGATTGAAGCTCATCTCTATGAATGAAACCATGGTACGTCATCAGATAATTCGCGCACCAGTGTCCTTTTTCCTCGTTGAGAGGGTCGATTTTTCCAAGAGTGACGTTTGTATCAACAATACGATCCTGAAACACCTTGCGCGCTGCTTCCACGCTTACAAGACGGGAATCCGACAAAGCGCCGTAACCAATGATGTCCGTGACATACATCCAACCCATTGACGCCATGACCTGCTCGACAGGGACGCGACCCGGCCGCTTGAATTGACCACCGCAGGGCAGATTTACTGTATATTCCCAAGGATTTTTCACGCCAACCTGATGACGAACCGCATAAGCCAGGGCGCTATCCAAATCGGCGTAGGAGAATAGATATTCCCAGCGGACACCATCACGATCCTGAGAGAGGATTACCCAAGGCCTTGCCTTGTAATCAGGGTTAAAACCGACCCTAAGAGACCCGCCCATAGGCTCCACAGAAGGAACTTCGAAAAATCCATGCTTCTCAAGGGTGACGTTGAAGGTTGTCATGTTCGGTCTCCGGCAATGCGATGTTCACGGATTAGCAACTAACAATTCCTTGGGTCAAGAAAGAATTTCGCATTTTTACAAGGAATTCTTTCGCGACAGGAATTCCTTGTATTTTTCCCACAGCCGAATTTCCCGCCATCTAAAGGAGTTCTCGGGAAAATTCAGCCGCAACTCCTCAGATCAAGTTGCAGGGACGTCCGGAAATGCCGGAAACAGCCCGATAGAGAAGCTTCCGAGCGACGTGGCTGGCCAACAGATCGGCCAGGCCGTCATGCAACGGCCCCGGCAGAGTATCGATATCGACCCAAAGGCTCGCCTGAGTCTCGTCGCCCAGGGTCGGCTCGAATTCATCGTCGACGACAGCAAGGAACGTATCGAATTCATGGCCTTTCAACTCATAGTGATGCAGGTGATCCAGCACACCTTCGTAGACCAGGCCCGACTCTTCTTTCAGTTCGCGCCTTGCCGCATCATCAGGATGCTCACCGTACTCACACTTGCCGCCCCACGGTGCCCAGGTGTTCGGAGCAGGGGAGTCCGGCGAGCGCTGGCACAAAAGAAAGCGACCAGTACGAGCGGCCATGACCATGGCACCCGCGCTGCGACGAACTCCAACTCGTTCAATGTAATGACTTTTCATTCAAGCGACCTCAATGTGTCTACACCCGGGGTCTTGGTCGAGTTCTCGAACGGAACCGTTCCACGGTCGTATGATCCAGCAAAATCAACGAAGAATGCCGCCGCAAAACAGAGAACAAACAGGAAGCCCAACACGGACAACACCTTGCTGATCGGGCTCGTGACAAACCCAAAAATTCGCTCAAGTACGAACCAGCTCGCGGCTCCGATCAGAAATGCGAAACCACCATTTTGAGCGCTGGCCCAGCCCCAAAAAGCGCCGATGTATCCGGGCAAATCGTGAAAGAAAGTGAAATCCATCTCAAACCCCGAGTGAATGCAGATGAATTTTATGATGTCCGCAGGAATTCCTTTGGTCAAACACTCGAACAAGGAATTCTTGTTTACGCTTCGCCCTGACGAGCCTGAACGTAAGTCGCCGCCTGTTCCATATCGAGGGTCATCAACTTCGAGACCCCCTTCTCAGCCATGGTGACGCCATAAAGCCTGTCACATTTCGACATGGTGAGAGAACGGTGGGTGATCACTAGGAAGCGAGTCTGCTCGCCAGCCAGTTCTTCGACGAGGCGCGTCAGTCTGTCGATATTTGCGTCGTCCAACGCCGCATCGACCTCGTCAAGCACACAAACCGGAGCTGGACGGATCAAGAATGCCGCGAAAATCAGGGCGAGGGCCGTCATTGCCTGCTCACCACCCGAGAGCAGCGACATGCTTTGCAAGTTCTTGCCCGGAGGTGAGGCGAAGATTTCCAGCCCGGCCTCTAAGGGGTCGTCCGATCCGGACAACTTCAAGAACGCGCGCCCACCACCAAAAACTCTAGTGAAAAGGTCTCTGAAATGCCCGTCGATGGCCGCAAACGCCTCGATCAGCCGCTCGCGACGTTCACGGTCGAATGCGGCGATCTGATCCCTTAGACGCTTCACGGCTGTCCGCAATTCATCCCTGGCGGCGTTCGCCTTACCCAGCTTCTCCTCAACCTCCTTGAGCTGTGCTTCAGCGAGAGGGTTTACCGCACCGATGGCCTCGCGACGTTTCTTGAGACCATCCACACGGCCGTCACAGGTTGCGACATCAGGAAGCTCAGCATTCTCCTCGACACCAGCGACTGCCGCCAGCTTGTCGGGCGATAAATGCAGGCTTTCTTCGATGATCCGGACCAGCTCTTGCGAAGCCTCCTGGGCCGCCTTGATCTCGGCGACGATCCGCGCGCGGTCTTCCCTTCGTGAGCCAAGCTCCTCCTCAGCCGTCTTCACGGCGACCTTGGACGCTTCGACAAGAGCCTCACACTCCTGCGCGGCTCTCGCTGCCTCAACCAGCTGCACCGAAAGTTCTTCGAGGTGCTCGTTGGCCGCAGCCTCATCCTCCGGCAGGCGCTCGATCAATTCCTGAAGCGAAGCTTGCTCGGCCTGATATTCAACCTGACGCACCTCCAACTCAGCAATGTGCTCTCTTGCGTGAACGATGCGCCGGTCGAAGTCGACGATCTTCTGCTCGATGGAGGCCAGCCGTTCGACACGAACTTCAGCATCGCGACGAACCTTCTCAAGTTGCCGCCTCCGACCTTCGTACTGCTCTGAGATAGCTTTCTGACTGCCCTTGAGCACAAACACTTCCGCCTCGACAGTATGGATCGATGCGAGGCCCGCACGCTGCTCGTTCAGCCGAGCCATTTCTTCCTCAAGCCCGATAATGTCGATCTCGAAGGACTCCGAACCTTCTTCAAGCGTTTCAATCAGGGTCTGCAGCGACAAGCGCTTGGTCTCGATTTCGGTTTGCTTTGCCCGGGCATCGGCAAGCGCTCGACGTGTTGCGTCCGCCTCTGCTCCGACCTGCTGTTCCGTCACCGAACAGTGCTTCGCCAGCTCCTGTGCTTTTGAAAATTCCTCATTCGTCCGCTCGACAACCTTTTCGGTCTCTTCCACCTCCACCTGAAGCTCACGAATCCGACGCTCGCGCTTCATCTCCTCAGCCTGGTAGTCGTCGACCGTGGACCGGAAGCCATCCCATCGGAAGCGTTTGCCAGAGGTCGTCACGATCATCTGGCCTGGCAGAAGGCCCTCAATGAGCGCCAGGGCGTCATTTTCATTCTCGACAACCCCAACAGCCCCAAGGGAGGCGTGTAGCTCCTGAGGCGCGTTCACGTGCCTCAGCAATGGCGCTGCGGCATTCGGCGGACCCTGTCGGACTCCCTGGACATTCCAACTGCGATCACCACCGCCTGAAATGGTCGCATCCATTTCCCCTGCAAATGCAGCCGCGAAAGCGAGATCATACCCATCGGCCACGGTAACAGCTTCAGAAATGCTCGCCGATTTTTGTCGGGAAGATATCAGTAGCGAAAGCTCAGACTTCATAACCGACAGCTTCGTCTTGGCAGCGGTCAGGACGGCGGAAATTTCCGACATCGATACGTTTGCTGCTTCCTTTGCGGTAAATGCCTGTGCATGCTCCTCATTCAGCCGCTGCAACAGATCGGCAAGCCTGACAAGCTCTTCGTCCGTTGCCGGAAGCGAGGCAAGCTCTGAACGGGCGGACGAAATCCTTTGTTGATTGGCCGACCGTTTTTGAAGGACAGTCTCCTGCCGACGCTGAAGGTCAGAGATAGCCCTCTCAGATGCTTGCCACTCCACCTTGACTGCAGCGAGCTTCCCGGCACTTTCATTCAGTTTAGCCGTTACCTCGTCAAGTGACTGCTGGGCATCGAGGAGGTCAGCCGTAGCCTCCTCCAGGAGAACGGTATCGTACTCCTTGTCATCCTTGATGACAGTTTGCTCGTCCTTCAGCCGCAGGAATTCCTCGGCAGAATCCCCGATCTCCTGCTTGCTTTTCGCCAGGTCAGAAATGGTTCTGGCTATATTGCGCTCAGCTGCTGCGAACTGACGACGGGCGGCCTCTCCCTCTTTTCGCAGATTGTCTATCTTGGCCAACGCAAGTGCATGCGCCATTTCCGCGTCTGTGCGCAGCTTCAGGGTCGGTGCAGACCGCGCGGCCAGCCCCTCAAGCTCCACCTGCCGGTGGATGTGAGACGTCATCAAATCTTTTATGACGGTCTCGATCCTCTCGTGCTCCTGATTGGCAGCAACAAGCTTCGCGGAAGCATTCCGCCATCGCACGAGAAAAGCCGTGGCCTCGGCAGCCCGGACCAACTCATCGACTTCCTGACGAAACTTCGCCTGGCGGGCTTGGCGGCGCAGTGACGACTGCTGATCCGAAAGCCCCTTTTCAAGGTTCTCAGCCTGCTCCAGGTTCTGTTCCGTAGCCCTCAGCCGCAGATCGGCTTCATGACGGCGGCTAGCCAAACCAGTGACACCAGCCGCCTCTTCAAGGACCTGCTTGCGATCCAGAGGCTTGGCACTGATGATTGCAGCGACCTTACCCTGCGAGACCAGAGCCGAAGACGACGCCCCTATACCAGCATCCTTGAATAGGACGCGGACGTCCTTCGCCTTCACCGGCTTGCCGTTGACCTTGTAGGAGCTACCTTCACCGCGATCCAGACGGCGCGACACCTCCAGAACGTCAGCATCATTGAACTCGACAGGAGCGGTACGATCACTGTTGTCGATGATCGTCGTGACTTCACAAGCCGCTTTCGGCGCGCGTAAGTCGGTGCCACCGAAGATCACGTCGTCCATGCTGTCGGCGCGCATGCTCTTTGCCGATATCTCACCCATCGACCAGCGAAAGCTCTCGATGACGTTCGACTTGCCGCAGCCATTTGGACCGACAATACCGGTCATCCCGGGCGCGATATTCACCTCGACCGGGTCCGCAAAGCTCTTGAAGCCAGCAATCTTAAAACCAGTGATCTTCAACGAAGGTCCTCAGCACTTCACTTGGCGGCGAGCGCCCTTGCGTCTCGCACCATTGCACCAAGGTCGTCATAAGCAGTCGCAGCCGCGCCGCGCAACATGCCATTGCTGCCTGCCACGAAAACGAAAGGAGTTCCGTTGATCTTCGACTTCGTCGCCGTTTCCAGAGTCGCAGCAACACGGCCAGCGACAGCCTTCGCCAACTCATCATCATCGACCTGAAGCGCGCGACCAAGTAGCTCACTACCCTTGACCGGACCAAGGATTTCTACAACGGTGCGATCAATGTCGTTGTTTTTCATGCCCGGGTTCATTGCCATCAGCTTTGAATGGAACTTCGGGTATTCCTTCGGGTAGAGCACCGCAAACACGCCACCGACCTGCGCGGCGTAATGACTGCTGTCCGCCAGGATCGGCATTTCACGCAGGACCAGCTTCACATCAGGATTATCACCGACAAAGCGAGCCAGATCGGGCTCAAGCTTTTTGCAGTACGTGCAGTTCACATCGTAAAAATAGAAAATCGAGACCTTACCTTCGGCATTTCCGAAAACCGGATAGCCCTCGGAAACCGTGATCAGGTCCTTGTTTTTGAGTGTCGTATTGCGATCAGCAGTCTCTCGATTGCGCTGTTCTTCAGCGCTATAAGCATTCACGGCATCGAGGATCAGCTTAGGGTTCTTGCGGATTTCGTCGCGAACCACCGCGCGGATTTGATCGATGGTCAAGCCTTCAGCCGGAGCAGATGGCGCAGTTGACGCCGGAATGTCGATGGATGTGGAAAGAGAAGTTTCAGCGCCCTGAGCAAACGCGATGTTCGTCGAAGCGATAGTGGACGCGAAAAGCGCGAGAGCGAACAGGGAGCGCATAGGAATTCCTTATCACAAGATATGATAAGGATAGGGTGAGTAGCGGAAGGAAGAAAGTCAATTCCAACTCACGAAAGTAGAAGGGGTCCGGCGAGAGCCAGACCCCGTTCCCGAATTAGGCGTTGCCGAGAGCAGCGTCCTTCAATGCCTTGCCAGGCGTGAACTTGGCAACGTCCTTTGCAGCAACCTGCATCTGCTCACCGGTCGCCGGATTGCGGGCCGTACCAGCAGGCTTGTGGACGACCTTGATCTTGCCGAGCGAGCCGAGTTCGACGTCCTGCTTCTGAGCGACCGCACCGAGTACGACTTCCGTCAGTGCGTCAAATGCCTTCTTGGCATCATTCTTCGAAAGGCCAGCCTTCTCTGCGAGTGCGTCGACGAGTTCAGATTTCTTCATTGCTTTACCCTTGTTGGTTGAAATGGGGAATTATTGGATTACACGTTTTTTTCCTTAGTGCAACTCCCCATGAAAAAATGTCAACAGAACGAACGGAGCCATTTTTCGGCGTCCAGAGCGGCCATGCAACCCATAGCCGCCGAGGTCACGGCCTGTCTGTAGTGCGGATCGGCCACATCACCCGCCGCGAACACACCTTCCACATTCGTCTTCGTTCTTCCAGGCTCTATTAAAATGTAACCTGCTGAATCTGTTGCGATTTTTCCCTGTAGAAATGCGGTTGCCGGATCATGGCCTATGGCAACAAAAACGCCGTTCACGGAAAGTTCTTTCACCTCATTATTACCCTGCGTTGACACAACCTTCACGTGAGTAACGGTTTGGTCACCATGGATCGAATCGAGTTTCGAGTTCCAGATAATTTCCACATTATCAAGTCGAGAAATTCTTTCACACAGAATTTTTTCAGCCTTTAATTCGTCGCGCCGGTGAATCAGGTAGACCTTTTTGCAGAGGCCAGCCAGGTGAATCGCTTCCTCAGCAGCCGTGTTTCCACCTCCGATAACAGCCACTGTTTGCCCCTTAAAGAAAGGGCCGTCGCAGGTCGCGCACGCCGAAACACCATTGCCATGGAACTTAGATTCGCCTTCCACACCGAGCCAGCGGGCAGTTGCACCCGTGGCAATGATGACGGCGTCAGCGGTCCAGGTCGCGGCGTCGCCAACCAGCGTGAACGGCCGAGCCGAAAAGTCCACATCATTGATGATGTCGTATTCGATCTCGGCACCACAGGCCACAGCCTGAGCTTCCATGTCTCCCATGAGGGCAGGGCCATTTACCGGTTGCGCGAAGCCAGGATAATTCTCGACATCGCCGGTAATTGTCATCTGCCCACCCACTGACAAGCCGGTAATGACAAGAGGTTTCAGTCCTGCACGAGCAGCATAAATTGCGGCCGTCCAGCCAGCCGGACCGGAACCTATAATGATGACCTGACGATGATTTTCCATTTTGTTAGCACTCCGTAACTTCCTCCCATCAGCGTGGGATCATAGTACGAAAAGTGCAACACAGGAGTTCACGCAGAACTCTCTTCCCTCTAAGGCAGCTTTCTCAGAAACGTAGCTGGACGAAACCATACTGTTGACTCGGCGTCCCAACTCCTCAACGCCCCACCTCTGGAAAATGTCGATGGCACATGAGCCGCGTCAAAATCTGAGGTAATCGCACGCCACGCCGCCGCAAAAGCCATCTTTGATCGCGCATGACGCTCCACGCCTTCTGGGCTATAGTCGCCAGCTTCCAACAGGTCTTCGACACCGTATCGCTCGCCGCCGTAGTGGGCGAGGGCCGCGTCGACATCGTCATCACCTCTCAGAACAAGCACGCGAGGCGATCCTATCACCTCAAACTCAAAATTACGGAGCTTGCGGCGGCCTTCATATTGCTTTGCGTATCGCGACCATTCACTTGTTTCATCTGCCTGCTTGCTCGATGTCCAAAAGCCCCAGGCAGGCTTGAAGAACCCCAATGGCACGTCGACGACCAAATTCTCATCGACGAGATCAGCCACCCACGAAGGCGACGCTCGGTGCATTTGAACTGAGAAGCTGACTGCTTCAGAATTTGAGGCCAACGTGTTCAAACAGATTCATTTCCTGTTGTGGCTTCATCTGAGCTACGGTCTTGCCGCCAAGCTGCTCTTCGAGCCTGAGGTTCTGTTCGAGATAGTTCTTTCCGTCAAGCCCGTCATCCAAAATGAGATGCTGATCGTCTTCATGAATGAAGTAGCGCTGGATGCTTTCCTGTTCCGGAATGTAATTGTTGAAGTCCGGGTTGTACTTCTTCATGGCGGCAATTGCCTCGTCCGGCGTTATCGGCTGGTATCCCCAGCTATCGACACCAACGTCAATCGACCGACCACGGCCAGGGAGCTTCCCATGTGTGTGCCCATAGAGGAGGAAGCTGCCGCTATACATGTAGTCCCAGGACAATGGCGCGAAGTGCGACAGAATGAACTTGCGACCCGGCTGCTTGACGATGCGGCGATCCTTGAAGGGCTGTTCCCAGGGATAGTTGCTGTCTTCAGCATCCGCAGACAAGGTTACCTGCAGGCGAACCGGCGTCGCCCAGGGGAGGCTCAAGACCTGTTTGGAGTCGTGATTACCCGGAACGAGGTGCTTTTGACCGTTTAGCGCATGGAATATCTTTCGCAGATATTTCTCGTCGCTCGAACCGGAGAAGTCGCCGACAAAAAAGACATGGTCCTTTTTGCCGACGCGCTTGTTATGACGCTCGATCAGTGCGTCATCCATATCTTCGACGGTTTGGAACGGCCGCCCGCGTTTCAGAATACCCTGATGACCAAAGTGCTGGTCAGCCGTTACCAAAAAATCGTCCATTTACACTCCGATGACGTCACGAACGATTGCAGACCATGCCTTGTCATACCGCTCGCCGTAACGCTCCTTCAACTTGTTGATCACAATACCCTGACCGGCCCTTGGATTCGCTTTTACAGCATCGTTATCGGCAAAGTCACGCGCGGCGGCGCGAACTTCATCGAGATCAACCTCCTCAGGCAGGTACGCCTTCAGTATGGCGATCTCGTGATGAATAGGACCAGAGTCGCGGCCTTGCCTGTCCCAGGTAACGACGTTCTCCTTGGCCGTGTTGATGCTCTCTTTCAGCACTTTAATCACGTCGAAATTCGTCACGCCGCGATCTTCAACCTTCGGGCGCTTCTTTGCGATACCTTCCGCGTCGGCAAGAACCACATTCAGGGCCGCGACCTTTACCTTATCACGGAGGTCGCCCGCCTCGTCACGATCTTTCCGAGCCGCGTCGTAGTCGGCTTTCATTCTCTTATAAATGTCGTCGCTCATCACTTAACTCCTTACAATAGGCAATCCTCCCCTAAAGACACGGAATTTCTTGGATCGTCAAGTGTTGACAGCGGATGGGCTGTTTTTATGCCTTATAGCGGAATTTCTTCCGGGCGCGCTCCAAGCCTGAGAGCCAGAACCGCTAATCCGTTGTCCACGAACCGGCGCGGCAGATATTTGATGTGATGAGGATTACATTCAACGATGGCAACACAAGCTTCCCGGCTTGTAGCAACACTCTCGTAGGAGACATCGGTCGACGTAACGACTTTCATGCGGCAGCTCCTTATGCAATAACTGGATCAAGCTTGAATTTCGGCTACAAGAGCGACAAGCCCACGTCAGCAAGCGAGCACCGATGATCGACATTTCAAAATTGGCTAAGGACGGCAGTTTTCTGTCATTCGACATTGAAGGCGATGGAAACTCGGGGCAGCGACCTGTCGAGCTATCTTTTTGCCAGTTCAACGAGAATGGTTTCGTCGAGGAGCATTATTTTCTGATCGACCCCGAGCGACCGATAAACACCTTTGCAATCAGCAAACACGGCCTGACGGATGCAATGGTTCAGGGGCGTGACACCATCCGCGACGTTGCAGAACGCATACGCGAATTGGTGAGCGACCAGATGCTCGTCGGCCATTCCTCGATAGATGACGTTCATCTGATTTCCACCGGCATCCCGGATTTCTTACTTCTACCTAAAGCGATCCTGGACACTCAACGAATTGCCCGTCGACTTGCCAAACTTCGTAAAGAGACGATACCGGAGGCGCTCTCACGTTTTGCTGTTTTCAATGGCATCGATCCACATGATGCACCTGCCTCACTGGCTCGGAGAGGTTTGCATTCGGCCTCTACCGATGCTTGGCTGACCGGCCAGGTCTTCAGAGCAGCGATGCCCCTGCTACCTGACGACTACACTTCGAAGAAGCAGTATCCGGAAATGCTGTCAGTCAAGGTTTCTGATGCGCGGCGCAGGGAAATCGAAGACAAACTCCTAGAACAAGCCGCGAGCATGAAGCCATGAACGAAATCACACCTATCGAACAGGTCACGGAGCGCATGCTGACATGGGGACGCAACTCCGCCCTATTCAGATTGAACCAGCGAGACATGTCCGAGCACGAGCTTTTTGTCGCACTCAAGCGCAAGGCGGGGACGAAGTTTCCCGGAATCACTGAGGAGTGCGCGCAGACGCTTGCCCAGCAGACAGTGTTATACTGCAGCGAACTGCGCCTCCTGAATGACAACAACTACGCAGAGGTCAAGGTCAGGAGTGGTGTGAACTCAGGGAACTCGCGAAAGCGTATTGCGATGAAGCTACAGGAAAAGGGGATCGACGTCGAAAAGGCCAACAATGCCCTCGAAGAGGTAGATGATGCCCGGGCTGCCATCATCTACTGCAGGAAACGTGCGTTTGGCCCCTTTCGACGGGGTGACGCAGACCAAGCTCGTCACAACAAGGAATTATCCGGACTGGCCAGGCAGGGATTCCCATTCGACCTTTCGAAAAAAGTCCTGGGCCTGAGCTTCGAAGATGCGAATGATGTGCTGGACGGCCACCTGACCCTGGATTAACAGCTTTTTGAACCTTTCAGCCGATTCTCCTACAATCTCTGACCAAGTAGGAGCGTTAGCTCCCGGGGAGATTGGCATGCCTGTTCGGGTCAATGATAAAGAATACGCACTTCGGAAAGCGGACTTCATCTGGGGTTTTGACAACGGTCATCGTCAGAGCATCAGACCGGCCATCTATCCGGCAGAGAACACACTTGCCCGGAAAGGAACCGAACTTGTCCGCGAAATCGCTCGGTGCGGTTGGGACATCCCCGAGATTGACGTTGAACTAACAACTGCCGAGTCCCGCAGCGGACAACTGTTTACTTTTATTTCGTCCATCACAATCCCACACAACGGGACACTTCAAAAACTCGGCTTCGATGTGAGTCTGAATGCTGCCTGCGACGGCGTTTCGACGAATTTCATCGATTATTTCCATGAGGTCGGCTCCGAGGACACTCACTACGGCGATAAGCTGGCAGCCAACAGCGATGAAGTGACCAAGTTCACACAGATGGTCGACCAAGCAATCGCCCTGCTTTCCGTCAGACCATCTGTGGAGGGGCACCTGGATTATCAGCCATCCGGAGATGGCAATCTGCGCCGCCTGCTTGAGATCGCGCCGATCCCCGCACCACAGATTTGCCCAACGCTTTACGCACGAGTCTCACCTCACCAGATCGAGCGCACCGCGAAGGATGGCTCCAGCCGTTTCTTTGGTCCCCGGTTGCTGCCGCTTTCCTCCTCCATCAACAAGAAAGGGCTCCACCCGAGGGCATTTGACGGTTTCATCTATGCCACGGCGAACCCCGACAAAACGCCTAGCAACGGCATCCACACTCCGAGTGGTGAAGAACTCGTCGTCGAAATCAAGCTATCAGACCTCAATGAAGTCTACGTCGTCGACGGCGCTCGCCGACTGGAGACAGAGATGGCCTACCAGGAACTCATGGAAAAGACAGGACGGGATTACCTCGAACCCGACGAAGCCGAGGAAATTTTCACCTCGATTGCTCGCACCATGGTCCCGATGACAGAGTACCGTGGCGGCTTCCAAAACCCCACATATCTCATCGGTCGATGCCTGCTTCCAGGTGAACCACGCCTTGTTAAGGGGCCAACGGAAGTGCTTCGATCCGACGATGGCATCGAGGTCAAGCTGATCGACAACAAATCTGGACGCAAAATCAGCCTTCACCAGTATCAGGATGCAAATGCCGCAACGATGGAAAGGGCCGCTGCCCTGGCTCAACGGGTCGCGACAGAACTCTCTACTGAAGCACTTATCCCGAAGTTCATGCTCTCGGAGATCGATGCCGACCGGCGCAAGAGGTATACCAGCTTTGTGGAGAGCCAACTGAAGTCCGGAGAGCGCTACGAGATACTCGATCTGTTGCTAAGACCCTCAGCCAGGTGACATCGAACTTGTCATTGCCGCTGGCTTCAACCGCTCAACGATCTTGATCCGCTCAGGCAGCCACACGACTGCGTGCAACTCACCACCCTTGGGCCGGATCAATCCATCGTATCCGGAAGCGATGTTCACCGCGCGCAGGAACTCCGCTTCTCGCCCCTGGTAGAAATCGTTCGACAAGGCATTGAGCCCCATCAGGGTATCACCTTCAATCGTCGTCGCGTATGTTTTCACCGCGAATCCGATGACCTTTGCCTCACCTTCGTAGTCGACGTCACCAAAGTTCATCAGAACTTCGTCGAACTCCGACGACGCGCGCATGATCTGCTCGATCTGACTGAAGGTGAAGCCACCTTCGAGAGGCAGTGGGTTAGTGATGTCAAACTCGGCCACCACGACAACGCGATCCTCATCGTCCCCAGCCTTCAAGGCGTAGTTTTTTGCCGTATCGAAATTGTCGGTGAAATAGAAGCCGCTCCCAAGCTCATCGTTTCCGCGACCAACAAAGGCAGGATCGAAGGTTTCAAAATCAATCGGGGTTCCGTGGTACCAGGGCATGTTCCATCTCCATTTCGACCGACCATGCACTGAAGGCTGAAGAGGGACAAGCCTATCCATTGCCTCAAGGCCGATCTCCTTCTGACCCGCTCAACAAAGCAATCCGCTGCATTCCTCTCTGACGCCCGTGCAAGAGATCATTCAAAACCATCTTGGCATCCTTACCTTCGAGAGCCGCAACGTTCGATGGGAACCACTGCGGCTCACCAATGTTCACGAGGCCCACATATGGTAACTGCCGACCGACGGACGACAATTCCTCGATAAACGCCAGCAGTTCACCACGGCCATCGCCTAAAAGCCAATCATCAAAGCCGATCTCAAACGACCGGATGTAGGCAACCTGATCCGACAAGCACTCAGCCAAATCTTCCATGGAAATTGGAGCTAGCCATGAACCAGGACGAGCAATCAAACGGTCAATCGGCTCAAAATGCCGAGCGAAATCCAATGGCGTCAGCTTTTCCAGCTCTGGAAAATCGAGCTTCCCTATCGATACCAAAACTGGAGCAGAAAGCCTGTCGCGGCCAAAGTATGCGGAGTTGTTCCTGATTGCCAACGCGATCTGAACCCCTTTCACCTTCCAAGACACTAAAATGTAAGCCCGGCGCAGTTCCAAATACGTCACTGCATCAGCGAGGACAAAGCCTGGACCAAACAGATCGCGATGTGGTTCTTTCAAGTCAGAATCAGGATAACGATCCGTGTCCCTGACGAGCTTCCGAAACCCGTAGTGCTCCAGCAACGACTCTCCTGCAATACTCATTGCCGCGAACCGCCATGCTGAAAAACCGTAGCCATACATCATTCCCGCACGCCGCACCGCTTCCAGCGTCGAAAACGTGTTCATCCAGCGAAACACCGTCCCATCGACATTATCAGCCAAGACTTCCACACCCGAAATATCGGATATCGCCCGCGAAAGGCCAAGCTGACCATTAGACACTTCAGCGGGCAGGGTAGGGGCGGGCTTGTACGGTATCTGCCGCTTAAACTCAGATGCCGCAACCTGCTCCTCGATAAAGGAGTTCAACCGATCCTCAAGCTCAGCTAGCTCGACAGCGGCATCCGACGCGAGAGGTTGACCAACTCTTCTTCTCAGAAGCACATCAATCTCTTCGATATGATCCGCTGCAAGATCGAAACGACCGCAATCGCAGTCGACCTGCCTGCTTTGCGAGACAGCTACTTCCGGCACGCCCAGAAGACGGCAAAGGCGGAGTACGTCCGACTTCCAAAGCCGAATAATCGGCTGCAAGCTGACTGCCATTGATAGGTTGCTGTAGGTTCCCAAGGCGTCTTCCGTCGCGTTGCGAGTTCCCACGACCCAGTAATTCTGGGTTCCATCCAGCATTTCCGTCTTCGCGGCACCAGCAAGAGAAATCGCGAACAGTTTTGCCCAACGAGCATGATCGTCGAGGTCTGCCCCCTGTGCGTCTACCAACACCTGAGCCTGTGGTGCGACGGATCGAAGCCATGGAATGATCTCGCGAGCCACCCACCGATAAGAGGGCGTCAACTCCAAAATCTTGGCAAGTCGTTCAGGACCCACATCAGGGTCAGGAAAGTCCCGACCGAAATGAATACCAATCACCCGCTCCGGCCGTCCACGTCGACGGAACGCCTCAGCGCAGATCAGAAAGGTCAAAATAGAATCCGTACCGCTGATACCCACGACAAAGCCAGGGGCAGCCTTTTGATCGATCAGGGTGCCACACCATTCAACCAAGGTCTCAAATTCAGCAATTCCTGCAGAAGACAAATTCACGGCGGACTCCGATCCTGCAACATGAGCTTTTGCTGCATCGAAAGATTTTTAATTCCTTGGCAAGGATACGAGCTGCCAATTCTATTGACTAGCTCAAATTTTCAGCGAACATTTCCATAAAGGATTTCCGGAGAATTCCTTTAATAATGTTCGGAACTGCACAATCCGGAAATCGCTCACACAAACGAGAGTCAGAGAATGGATTTAGGTACCATTATCGTAGGTCTGGTAACTCTGGGCATATTTGCCCTCTTCGTCGGTTTCATAGCGTTCGCGAGCCGACCAAGTAAGCACACTTCCTCGCGCGATGGACGACGTTCGGCTGGAGGAACCTCATCTAGCGACGGCGGAGATGGCGGGTTCTATTATGGCGGCTACGACGGCGGAAGCGATTCCGGCGGCGGTGGTGATGGCGGCGGCGGTGGCGACTGAGCTACAAAGCGCTTCTCAAACGCGAGCCCACATGCTTAAAGAGGGCACTGTTACTTCGATGTGGTGCCCTCATGAAAAAGATGTCGTTCGAACAATTTGCTGTCTCAGATGCCCGAAACGAGCACGTTCGAGAGAAGGGCATCACGATCTATGTGCGTAGGCCCAATAGACATGCTCATAACGCCGATTTTGAACTCGCTACCTTCAACGCGGATAAGCCAGGCAATGGCGCGCTCACCGCTTTCATGGACAAGTACGGCGACAAATACACCTTCTACATTGAGAACATTTTAGAGGATCGCCTCGTAGGCTTCTTCCAGAAACGCGGCTACAGGATCATCGGAGAACACATCGACGATCCGGATCGATGCATGATCTCGGAGCAATGCCACCATTTCAAGGATGACATCCCGGCGCGGAAAATGGGTTTCTGAAGCATCACCGTGGATATTCGAGGGCAGGCGGCCTACCATATGTCACGTTCCAAAATGCTTACGCGAGGCCTCAATGATCACCGTTCAGAAACTGAAGTTCCAAAACGGGTTCCTGACGCCTCCCGATGTGCTGCCACCGAGTGAACTGATTAGCTCTGTCCTACCATAAACATTCCAGAGGACTTTCGCATGGAACCCCTGACCGAGGATCAATTGGGAAGCCTGACGGCCATCGGAAATGAATTCTGGAGGGCGTTCTCAGAACTATGCAACGAACACATCGAGAATGGCTAGTCAGCGCGGCATCCCCGCTGACTACGCTGAAATGTACCTTGGCGAAAAAACAAGCATCTACGGCAGGAAGACACATTAACCTCCGGTCAACTCAGGCCATACGAATAGCGACCTGAACTCAAACGTGGGTGAAAAGTCTGCTGATGACGTGAGCCACTTCCACGTCGGCGAATATCTTCGCGACGGCTATGAGGAAAAGTGGGAAGCCAACCTTTAGTTTGACAGGAGCGTCAAGCGCTTGGCGATACCCGGTCATCGAGCATCACGGTAAGTGTTGCCATGGCGTCTCGGTAGTTGAACTCTCGCGACGCCCCTGACACTCATACTTCAGCCCCGCCGAGACATGTCATGAAACAGCCTCACGCATCCGGCAGCGGAGACACCGACCGTCACACCAACTCTTATCACACTCGTTCACCAGGGTGTGACGATGAGAGAAAAGAGAGTGTCGCGAAGTTTCGCGATAGCACTTTAAATGACTCGAAGCCGATAAGCTCAGTTATCGCCGGATCGAAAAGCAGATGTCATGTCACTTCGACGGCTTGTCCGCCTGCTCCTCTGCGTCGACTTTCGCGATGGTCTCACGAAGCCTCGCGCTGTACGCATCCATGTCCACCTTGCGAATTTTTGCACTATACGGAGCACACCAAGTCTTGAACCACATCGCCGGGTTGATGGTCCGGTAAATGCCGTCACGTCCGACTGACCAGGCGTAATCCTTGCACTCCGCTGTAATTTCCTCATCCGAGCTGTAACGGAAAATACCAGCACTGTTCGTATTGGACATCAGCGCCCAGGATTGAATGCCAGCAATAGCAAGGCATGCGACACCCGCAATCCTTGCCTTAAGTGCAAAAGAACTCTTTCCGGAAACATTAGTGAACATAACGACCTCGCGATTGAACAGGAAATCCATACAGAAGGAATTCTAACAACCCCATAACCGACTTGGTTAAAAAGCAGTTCAGAGATTCACAACACCTTGATCAACCAATTAAATTGTCCGTTAAGGGTCCTCCTTGAAGCAAAATTAATTGCGCCGCTGATAAGGAATTAATAAGCGATAGAAGGAGATACGAATGAGCGACGCAGGAAAAGCCACGGCAGCTGGTATGGTTATGTCAGCAGGCATCGCAAACGTAGCTGTTGGTGGCGTGTTGGCAGGCGGGGAAGCCACCGGCCTGATCATTGCTGCGACTCGTCGTGCTGTACAGGCCGGTTTCCAGGGCTGGGATGTTGACGGCAATTACGTCTGCTCGGCCTTCGTTTTCAACTTCCGTACCATGGAAGTGTTCGACGGATCGGAGACCCATTCCATAAATGACATCGTCAAAACTCGCTACCAGGACAACATGTTCCAGCTCTATCTGAACGGCCGGGTTCAGCCCAAAGTGATCGCCGTCGGAAACGAACTCAGGGGAGAGGCAATCCACCGCGTGATCGAGGCCATGTGGAACGGCGAGGCGTTCGAGCCAGACACCTCGCGCCGACACCCTGGCTCCGAACTCCGCCTTCGATTGCCCGGTGTCGGGACGCTCATCCGATACGGCGTTAGATCGGCCATCCTCGGGCTTATAATGTCCCTCATCATCAAGACAGGTCTTGATCCAGATGGTTATTTCACCTTCAGCCAATGGAAGACAGGAGCCATCGTCATCTTCTCAGCATCGATGGCATGGCGACTGTTGCGCCCGATCAAACTGCCCAGTTGGAAAGCGCACGCTCAATGAGGCGTGCCAAAATAAGTCCGGCGCTTGTCGCCGCGCATTCCAGAGCCGATCTGTCGGCGGCGGGCACCGTCCTCAACAGCCTTCGATCCTGACGCAGCCCGCTTTTGCAACATGGCGAGGAGCGCGACCACCCCTGGGAGGGGAATGCCGATCAGTCCACATGAAAATTTCATCCCACAACTGTCTATCGGGTTGAAATCCGGTAAGGGCATTGGCAGTTGCCCGCGAGTTGGGAGTTTCGCGTTGAAATCTGCTTGGGCCGGAGGCTTTGCAGATTGACCAGGAAAAGTGGCTGCGTTCTGAAAGAGGGTGCCAGTCGCTGAAATCATATGCTGTCGGTACGGGCCCGATTGAGGCCTTGCTTGAATCGAATGGAGCAGCGCAAAAGTTGCCAGATGCACTGTTCCATTCGATCAGTTCGGTCAGTCACTCTTAGTGAGCGTGTAGGTGTATGGTCGCCCAAAGGTGGTCTTATAGGTGCGCGTCATATCCACCGATTGTTCGGTCCAGGTCTGGCCATCGTCAGAATAAAACAATTGACCCAGTGTGGCTCGGTACAGGGGATAGCCTGTTTGAGTAGCAACAAGATTGTCTGAACCTGCTGCGACCACTTTGTGAACGCGCACCTTGCTGGTGAACGTATACGTCATTTCAGCGGTAATTGGGCTCTGCACGAGGTTACATGCAGAGTTAGCGCAGATGTAGAACAATTGAGTGTTGGCCCCCGAGACAAGATATGCCGGGGTACTACCGATTGTGCTTGACGTCACAGTCACGGTGGACGGCGAGGTCAGAACTGTATCCGTCACGTCGTACATGTGCATTTTGCCAACGAGGTTGTATCGTTGCGAGGATTGCGTCGACGTTGTGATTACAACTTTCCAATACTTGTGAGCAGGGCCGCCAAGCACGTACATACCGACAGTGGTCGACCCCTTGGCATTGTCCGAAAGGTCAGTTGCCGTAACGGTGACGGTGTAAAGGTTCGCGTCCACATCCGTAGTGCCAGTCACCAAGCCGGTGGTTGGATCGTAGGTCAGCCCTGGAGGCAGTCCTTCGAACGAATAGCTGACCTGTCCGAATGCTTCCGTCACAGTCGGAAGAGAACCGGTGTAAGCTATTCCGCTTTCAGCGTTTACAGGCGCGTAGGCCACAGCAACGCTTACCGATTCTATGTCGAAACGCTTGCTTGCCGTTCGGCCAACTTCGTCAGTCGCCATCACGTTGACGGTGAGATCGCCGTCGGCGTTTGCCACAATGTTCATCGTTGCCGCAAGTTGATCCAACGTTACGGTTCGGGCGACTCCGCTTGAAGAGGCGATCCTGTAGGTTACATCGCCGAGGGTGTACTGGGCGTTTACCGGGATGTCTTTCTTTTCAACGCCAGCATGAACTTTGAACGTTGTTACAGGTCCGGCGACGAAGTCAACCGCCTGGCTGGGAACAATATAGAACCAGAAGGGTGCCGTGCTGTCCGTCTCGCCGCGAGGGGAAGTAACGGTCATCACCATATCCTTGATGAGGACCGGTGCCGTTGGCGTGCCAGAGATCGTTCCAGTGGTTGGATCAAAAGTCAGACCATATTGGGTCAAATCATGGTTGATCGCGAAGGTCGTGCCCTTGAAAGTCCATGCCTTGGACGTCTCATAAACCTTTACGGTCGGCGAGTAAAACGAAGCTGTTCCAACAGTGCCGAACGCAACCTTGTTCTGGTCTGGATCGATTATGTCCGGAAGCGCAGTCGCGGGATCGATTTTGATCGAAAAGACATTGGAGCTTTGCTGATCGCCGAACGCATCCTTGCCGACAATCGTCAGGCCCGGGTATTCCTTGGGCTCCTGGTCGACGAGGCCGGTTATCGTTCCGGTTGCCGGATCGACGTCAATTCCACCAGGCCAGGTGCCAGCCCCCTTTCGGTAGGTCACAGCGCCAATCGCATAGAAGGTATCGACCGTTCTGTTAAGCGCATCTCCCTGGTTAGTCAGAACCTGGGTCGGCACGATGATGTCGAGGAACGGCATAACCTCAATCGTCATAGGCTTGGAGGTCAGTCGGTCCGTCTCGTCGGTTACGAACAGATCGAAGTCGATCATCTGCGTCGTCGTGAACTCGCCGTCGATCACGCCTGTTGTCGGGTTGAGATTGATCTCAGGATAGGTCGCAAGATCGTAGGAGTAGAAGCGGACGGCACCATAGGTGTTGCCCGTTACCGGCAGTGTTGATGTGAAGGCGAAGCCGGGCTTCGTCTTGATATTCTCGGTTTCGAGTATGATCGGATCACTGCTCGAAATCACCTTGAAGGTCAACGAGACAGAGGCTGTTGCACCAAGGCTGTCGGTTGCCGACACGGTAATACCCGAAAAGGTGCCGATCATGTCGGACGTGCCGCTAAAGGTGACCTTGCCATCGGCAATGGCGAAAGTCACGCCCGGAGGCAGGTTATCCGCTCCGGAGACCGACCAGTCCGCGTCTGGGATGGCCCTGCCATACGGCGAGTTTTTAGGTGTCACCGTCGTTGCAGCATCAGTCGTGAAGACGACCATGCCTTTCGGGTTAGACGAAGCAACCAGCTGGAACGGCAAACGCGGCTCGACAGTCAACGAAACAGGGTTTGCGACTATCGAGCGACCGGCGGCGTCCGTGGCCCGGTAGACGATGTTATCGTAGGTGCCCAACGCCTCCGGATAACCAGTATACGCCAGCGTGTCACCATGAGACGGAGAAGCGACTACGTTCGCCGGGAGATCACCCTGAAGGCGGGTCCACGTCGGAGTGACACCGTAGGCCGCGTTTTTTATGACAGTTTTAAGTGTGGGCGTCGAGGTATAATGATAGAGCGTTTCGGCATCGAGCGTATTAGCAATCTCCAACTCGTCAGCTTCGGCAACCGTGATCGAAAACGGATCGGAAGTGGCCGAATTGTTTTCGATTCGGGTCGCGTCGTCCATCTTCCAGTAGGCGTCCTGATGATCGTCGCTAACAGCAATCGTCAGGTTGTCGAATTTGCCATGTTTCGACGGAATGCCCTTCAGCGTCAGTTTCAGCGTGTCGAAGACCAAGTGGTCGAGGGACAGTCGAGCTTCGGTGTCGGAGGCAGACTCAGTCGAAAGCTGCTTGACGGTTTCGACTTGGCCATTGTCGCCGTAGTGGATGTAGGTCGCAAGGCCTGCGGGGTTATCGTTGGCGTAGAACTTGTAGTACAGCTTGCCTGGCAGGTCGCCCAGCACAACATAACTGGCCTTGCCCATAATAAAATCCGCAGGGGAGAACTTGATGAACAGCGGCTCGTCCGGCGAATACTGCTTACCACCAACAACGCTGGACACTCCAGGCTTGGCAACCGGTGGAATGACGGTGATATCGAAACGCGGGCTGACGGCCCCCAATATCGTTCGATCATGATCGTCTTTGGCCTGCAGTCTCCAGAGATGGTTGCCAATGCCGTCGAGGTTGCCTTGGAGCTGACCGGTCTCGGTGTTGAACTCCAGTGTGTCTGGACGTGGCTCGTTTAACAGCTCATAGACGGCCGTACCAACGAAGTTCGATGGCGTCTGTACAGCCGTCTGGAAGGATTCCCCCTGACGCACAATCCGCATTTGCGAACCCGGGCTGGTTCCGATGTTACCAGCAAGCGTTCCCCGCACCTCGAAGGTCTCGGGAGAAGCAGCACGCTGGTCAGCGTCCTTCGGGTTGGCGATCACGGTCCAGTCGCCGAGGGACGTCGGCGCACCGGTCAACTTGCCGGTAATGCTGTCCATGTCCACGCCCTGAGGGAGGCCGGACGCGGAATAGTCAATCGGTAGGGAGTAGGAACCGGAAAGCTTCGGCACGCCATTGCCTATGACCGGTTCTGCCAACGTAAGAGACGATTGGGACAGCTTATAGATGATCCGGTCGGTATACTCGATCTTGAATTCTTCCTGTGGTCCGATCTTGATCGCAAACGGAGGCGTGTCACGGTAGTCGACCGATCCGTCGTGCGTCGCGCGAATGACGATGCCGGGGTAAATCGTATCAACCGCATCCGGCTACCGCACGGTGATGATGCCGGTGGTTGTATTGAAGCCCATGCTTGTCGGCAGCTGCGCGGACGTCGGGGCAAGAGCGAAGGTCGCCCCTCTGAAGAAACCGACGGTAGTCGGCGTGATGGAGGCGTCCGCTAGCCTGGCGACCGTATACTCAGATTTATCCGTGTAAACATTCAGTTCCGGGTGGATTCGGAAATGGATATCGACGGTGCCTTCGCGATTGGCCTTGTCCTTGAAGACCACCGTGGTGATCCCGTCAAAAACTGCGGTCGGGATACCGGAGAAGGTGCCATCACTATTCATTGTCAGGCCCGGCGGAGGATTGTCCGCCCTGACGAACGTGCCCTCATCCTGGTTGCCGACGAGCGTCAGTGGGGCGAATGTCGGCTTCCCGCTCATCTTAAAAGTGATGTTGACGTTGCCCTGTTGCAAGTTCAGGGGCTGTGCCGAAATCGGTGGCGGGTCCTTAATGTCGATCATGAAAGGATCGGACGAAACCTGGTATTGTTCAGCGTCTATCGCGGTGATCACATAAGGACCGTGAACGCCACGGGCATTATCATTCGGGAAGCCACTGATTTCACCGCTGTCCGGATTGAAGCCAAGGTCCGTTGGCATTCCCGTCGGGCTAATCGTGTATTGTACGTCGAGGTCGGCTGCCAACGGCGGCTGCCATACAACAAGCGGGAGCTGACTTTGCGGAGCGCCCGTACCGAGGTAGAACTCGACCGGATTCACCGTCGTCTCCACGCCCATTGGATCACGCTTGGTCACGGTGATGTAGAAATAGGAGCTGTAAATCGGCTGATTATAGGCGTCTTCGAGTTTATAACGGAACGGGCCGTACCTGCCCTCTGGCAATTTGGTACCGCCGAGCAGGGTATCGTCCGAATAGGCGACGAGGCCTTGCCAGGTGAGCGGGGTGTTGAAGTCGAAGCCGAAAGGTGCGCCTCCTTCGAGCGTCAGCGGCGGCTGCGGTCCACCGGGAACGACAGCTGCGGCGTCATAGGTCACCGCCATCAGATTGTTGGAGACATCGTACTGCTTGACACTGACATTAGTCGGGATCGGATCGATTTTCAGTTCATCGTGAACTTCGACATTGAGGGTGGCCTTGCGCTCCTCTCCATCCCCGTTCTTGAAGGTGAACAGAAGGCTATGATCGCCGGGCACCGTTGGCGTACCCGAAACCGTCATAACACCATTCGAATAAGCAGCCGAGAGACCAGCAGGAAGGACCTGACCGGCATCAAGGGTAATTGAGTATGGTTGGATGAGAGCGAGCGGCGGACTGGCAGTGATCGTGCCGGTAAATGGCTTGTTGACGCGAACATGACCATTCATCGGACCGTTGTCGACATCAAGAGAAACCAGGGCCTTTTTGACAGAAAAGTCGTAGGGCCCGCACTCGAAATTGTCGGTGATGCCGTCGTTGGTGACTGCAACGTTAAGCATCATACCCTGAAGCAGCTGTTCCTTAACAGGCGTGCCCTTGAAGGCACCCGTTGCGGTATCCATGGTTATGCCATCGGGCAGCGACCCCGAGGTTATGCTATAGACGCGGCTGCCTCTGACCGCGCCCTTACCATCCGTATACAGTGGGATTGTCGCGCCATCATACGGCACCAAGGCCTGCATATTGACCAGAATGCTGGCCTGGTTCAGGTAAGGCTTGCACTCGGCTTGTGGACCGAGCGTCCCAAGGGTGAACCAGTTCGAGTAACCGATAGTTCCATCGGTATCGACGGCCTTGTAGCGAAGTTTTACGGACTGATAATAGGAGGTGGCAACGCCATGGACCCAAAGATCGTTCGTCTTCAGCGGGGGATACTTTCGCAATCCGTCAAATAGCGACCCCGGGCCGTCATATTCGAGAACGTAACGGACCCTCGTCATGTCATCTGGGTCAGCGGGAACGCCAACCGAATAGGAAAGAACCGAAGACGCAGCGGCCGATGTTATCGTCGTCTGCTGCGCCGCGCCGCCCAACGGAACGACCTGATCCGGTATGGTGTAGGCGAAGGTCGGAGCGTCTTCGACGATGAAGCTTCCGAAGAAGGCAATGATCTGCTTGCCGAGATAGTCATAGCCACGGATCAGGATTGGATAGCTACCCGCCGTCGTCGGCGTACCGTCGAAGTTCCTTCCCTTTTTCATTTCGATGCCGGGAGGGGCCGGACGGTCGTAGCGCCAGTTAGCGACCGCCACACCGTCAGGTAATTCGAGCTGGCGAAGGGTATATTTCCCCGTATGGGCATAGAAACTGACTTTCGGCTGCACGCCGACCAGTTCATACATCGAAAAAGTCACCTCGGCGTCAGCGACCGGCTTGCCGTTGGTGCCAAAACCAGTCAACTCAACAACCGTACCGACCCCTGCGACTGTCGGCTCACCGGTGAACTCCATCGTCTGGTTGTTGAAGGAAATACCTGGGGGCAGCGCTCCCTTGGTGACTTGCCAGTTGTCATCAAGCCATTCGGCTTTAAGTGGAAGTCTTTCCGAAAAGGTTTTGCCGACAGCGCCAACGAAAAATGCCGTGATGTCCTTCGACTGCCCTTCTTCCTCTTCTTCAGACGGCGAGGTAGTAGCGGTCGCCGCTGTATTGTATCGGAAATAGTAGCTCTGGTCGAAATCGACTGCAGCCGCCGAAGTAACCGTCAAAACAGCGAGGAGGGCAGTTGCAAGGATTTTTTTCAACATCGTCAACGAGATCAGCGGGTATAGGTATTAACAATTGTTTTTAGGCTAGTAAAAGTCAACGCGGCGAAGAGAGTAAAATGCACCAAAACTCCTATTTCTCAGGGCATTTCATATAAATCGATCAAGCTCACCTTTTGCCCCACCTCGTTGCCATGAAATCCTATAAGCTTCCGAATTCCTCGATTCACGATGAAGCCCGAAAGACATTTTCTTTTATCCCCCAGTTTTTGACATTTTCCTTTCCGCTCGTTGGAATTCTGCGAGCCTGCATACGAAACAGCCAAATCCTTAATGACTGCCTTCTCCTTTGGCTCAGTGCTATCCTACTCATCAAAGAAGGTTATCCGTGAAAGAAATGGTCATTAGTTCCGAAAAATCTGTTCGAAGTCGGCATTCACAGTGCTGCTCCTCCTATATTTCCTTCGTTCCTTCACAAAAAATGCACGTCACCATGAGAAGCGCACTTGGCAAGCGATTATGGAACGGATGCTCAAAAGGATTAACCAGTGCGGCGTAACTTCCCTCACGAATTTAGGCACTTGTGATCTCCAGGCTGGGAAAACCCCGCCCCCCCATCACCCGAAAGCCGATGAGACAGCGCTTGTCGCCGCTACACCGGGTTCTTCGACTGTAAAGCATGTTTGGGGACAATCGCTGATTCTAAGGGTCCACCCCTTGCTCCAACGGCTCTTACGAAATATAGACATGGCCTTTATCCACTCAGGCCCGAGACATATTTTATGCCGACCAGCGAACCGAGCATAGCTCTCCACATTCAGAAGCAACTTCTGGATTCGTTGTTTGGCAAGGAAACCATCCTTCATATGGGCATGGCGACCTTCGTGCTGGCTTCGGGTATCAACTACATGGCCACCGTGGACCGTGTTTTCCTGTATTTTCCCCTGTTCGTGCTGGCGGTGTTCGTCTATCGGCTGCGGACATTTGCGAAATATGCACGAAGCAAAAAGGAAATCACGACGGCGGAAGACATTGGCCGGTGGGAACGTCGTTACATCAACGGATCGGTTGGCGCGACACTCGGCCTCGGGCTTATGGGCTGCTATAGTGCGTTCTTTTACCCTCACTCGATATCCACGTCAGTATCCCTCGGCGTCATTATCAGCAGCATACTGGCGGTCGTGGGCAGGAATTTCGGTTCCATGAGGAGTGTCAGGTATATGACGCTTTCCTGCTGTGTGCCAATGATGTTGGGATTCATCGCGGCAAGCGTGGTATACAGGGAATTCTATCTCTTTCTGACAGCGCTGCTCCTTGCGGCCGTCTACGCCACGTCCATGCAAGTCGGGCGGTATTTTCGCTCGCTCCTGATCGGGGCGCTTACCGCTGCTCGCCTCTCCGGCATCACCTCGCGCCGGTTTGACGTGGCGATTTCGAGCATGCCCAACGGCCTTGTAATGGTAGACGGTGAAGGCAGGGTAGCCGTCGTCAACGCAAGAGCTGCTGAGACGCTCCGCATTTCGATATCCTACCGAGGCACACTTGAGGACGCACTGCGGGACATCTTCGATGAAGCGGATGTTGCACGCATTGCCCTCGAACTCGCGATCTCCGTTTACGACAAGGACAATCCAGGCATTCGTGAATTCGAGGCCGAAACACTCGATGGACGCTGGCTGCAACTGGAGTTCCGGAAGCTGGACAGACCTGATGACATCATCTTCAAGGGCGACACTGGAGGCGAAGACGATAGTGCGGCCGTCCTTACCATCCAGGACATAACCGAGAAGGTGAAGAGCAAGAACGATCTTCAACTTGCCGCCCGCTTCGATAAGCTGTCGGGTCTCGCAAACCGCTCATGGTGGGAATTCCTCACAAAGGAGAAGGTGGGTTCGCTTCCTCCCACAGGCATAACCGCGCTATGCATTCTCGACGTGGACCGTTTTAAGCTTATCAACGATACGCTTGGACATCATATAGGAGACGAGGTGATTGCTGGCGTCGCGTCCCGGCTTAATATGATCAAGGACCACCGGATGGTGGTTGGGCGGCTCGGAGGCGACGAGTTCGTCGTGCTGTTTGGAGGCCTGACGGAGACACACGAAGTCAACAAGCTCTTTGATCACCTGTTTTCCCTGATCTCTTCGACATACGTCATTGATGGCCACAATATCGAAGTTCGTTGCAGCGGGGGTGTAGTTGTCAGGTCAAAAGCGGCCTTCAACCTTCATGCTGACATGGGCCGCGCTGACATGGCTCTTTACAAGGGCAAGAGGAACCTGAACCAGGCGTGGGTGCTCTTCGACGAAGAGATGGAGGAAGAGTATCTCTCCACAACCCGCATCAAGCACGACCTCAGAAGGGCAATCGCTCAAGGAGAACTCCATGTCGTCTACCAGCCCATCTTTGACGTTACCGGACGGAAGATGGTCTCGACCGAGGCCCTCTGCCGCTGGGAGCATTCTGAGGCTGGGTACATCGCACCTTCTCAGTTCATCGGTATGGCCGAGGAAATAGGCGTCATTGGGAAACTCACCGAGTACGTACTTCGAACCGCCTGCCGGGACTGTAAAGCTTGGGGCGCTGACGTGGGAGTCTCGGTAAACCTATCGGCGCTCGACCTTGCCCGGGACGACATTGTCGGCATGATTAGGAGCGCCCTGGACGATTTCGATCTCCCAGCTTCGTGCCTCTGCATCGAGGTGACAGAAACAGTATTCGTAAAGGACTTCGTGAAGACGGCCAGGACGCTCAGCACCCTCAGGTCAATGGGAGTAAAAACTTCGCTCGACGATTTTGGAACCGGTTATTCCTCGCTCAGTTACCTGGACAAGCTCCCCCTCAACAGAGTGAAAATAGATCGTTCGTTCGTCCTCGACATCGTGGATGAACCCAAGGTCCAACGGCTTTTTCGCGGCGTCGTGAGTCTCGCAAAGGAACTGGAATTCGAAATTATTGTTGAAGGGGTCGAAGGAGCGGAGCAACTGGCGTATATCCGCAACGTCGATGGCGTGGACATGATTCAGGGTCACATCTTCTCAAAGCTCCGGACCGCGAGGGAAATGAGGGACGGGCACGATGCGAGATTGGCAAGGAACTGTGCCAGCTGCGGCCCTACACTGAAGCTAGTCGAAAAGCCAATTCCGAGCGACTGCCGACGTGAACCTGAACAAAGTTCGGCAATCCAACTGGCTTCTCCGGACGCAAAGCTCCTTTCCAGTGGAAATGTAGCACTTGCTGCAAACCCCAAAATTTTCCCGGAGAGGCGTTCCGAGAACTCTGAATAGCTAATGTTACAGCACTGGTGAAAACAATGTGATTGAACAACAACCAGGAACTGCAGTTCTGGATATGAAAATCAACCAAAAAGAATATCGCGTTTGGTCGGAAGGTAATGAAATCTACTTTGACGGGATAATGCGCCTGCTTGGCGCAGAAGCGTATGCCCCGATTTACTCGCTCGTCATGAGTGTGGTCGAAGCTGAACCGGAGCGAGTTACTATCGACCTTACAGGACTGCAGTTTATCAATTCGTCTGGGATCAATCTACTGGCAAAGCTTACAATCAACGCTCGCAGCAGGCCGAGGATTCGCTTGACGGTCTGCGGCACCCCTGAACATCGATGGCAGTCCAAGTCACTGCCCAACTTGAAGAAGCTTCACCCTGGGGTCGATCTCGTCTGGACGGAAAATCCAGACAAGATGGAGGCTGGCGATGAGGCGCTCTTTCATCACAAAGAGGTTGTGGGCGACAGTCTAGGGCAAGTTCGTTCAGCCTGATTTGCTGACAGCTCGGAGTCCTACTGATGCGGCGATGTCTTCGATAATTTCCGAATGCCTCATGCATGCCATAGCTTGGGGCGTTCAAGTTTTCCGAACACCATCAGGAAAACGCCAACGATTGACGCGGCGGCCAAAAAGAAGAAAGGAAAAGACAGCGTTACCAGCGGGGCATCGCCGAGAAACTTAAAGGCCAAGCATCCTGCCACTGCTGCAATTATGAGTATCTCTGACCAAGAGCCTCGCTGTTGAAAGCACGTTCCTGCAAGAACGGACAAAGTCGCAAACGCAATACAAAGCAGAGAACTATCACAAGCTTCAGCCACTGCCCATTTTACAGGCAACGAGAGAAGCAAACAAACCGCAAAATTTCCGCCAAAGTACAGAAAAGCATTGAATAGGTTGTTGAGAATTACCGCTGATCGTGTTGGCATACGGACTTCCTATTTGTGACATGGTCAAGTCTGCTCTGATTTTGATGCGGGTGCAACTTGATGCCAAAGCGCTGTGGTGCGATGCGAATATTCTCGGTATTAACATGGAAACCTCATGGTCATGAGGTTTCCATGTTTGGAGCAAGTCTGGAATTACCAGAGCTTCGAAATACCTCCGCGTATCGCTTCAGATGCCCTCATTGATCGTCCAGAAACGTGGTCGATCAACTCGTCAGCCTGGAAGCGCCATGTTCGCCGCTTTTCGCCGCTGCGCTCTCCTGATCCCATTTGGCTGCGGCGAAGGGAGTTCTTCGCATGATGCTCCCCTGCGGCCGCAAGGCGATCCAACTCGGAGTTAATGGATTCCATAGCGAGGTGATAACTGCTCTTCCGCGAGCGCGTTTGTGACGTCCGGACGATCCCCGTGGGAATGTGGATCAGGCGGCAACAGGTGGCGTTCTTTTGGTGGTGCTGGCCACCGGCCTTGATCGTGCCGTTGTACCAGTCGATCCTGAAGTCCTTCTCGGTACGCTTGGCATGGTCGCCGCCGTCGCTGGTCATGTCATCGTCAAACACTGCTACCGTGACCGACGACGAATGGACACGCCCCTTTCGCTCGGTCGGTGGAATGCGCTGAAGGCGGTGGCCCCCAGCCTCGTTGTCCATCCTCGAAGCATTCTTTCCTTCGATGTGGAGGACGATCTGCTGGTGCCCGGATTGCAGGTTGATCTGCGGCTCCGAGCGGTGCTTTCAATCCTCGCGCTCAGCGACACGGCAGTATGCTTGGGCCAGCTCGGCGACAAACAGGCGGGCGTCTTCACCACCCTCTGCGGCACGGATTTCGATGGTACGCTTCTCATTCGCAGACATAGGGTATCCTTTCGTTGATCTGCTGTTGACAAAAGTATGGCGATGAATTTAATACTCATCTCAACACATTGATTTTGTTATTTAAGTATGGCGAGAAGGGAGGCTTCGTTTCCATGTTGCCCGCCTGCGCCTTGGCCCGAGAACCATCCCACGCCAAAATCTATATCCGCTCTTTGTAGGAGAGGGGACTTCGCAACACTGATGGTGGACGTATGTACGCGCCCACGCCGCTCCGTGGGAGGAATGCTCTGAATACGGTGGCACCGGCTTCGTTCCGAAGTGTTTCGACACCCTTGCCCTTAACCTCAATGCTAATGGAGTTAAACCCGCATAGGCAAGGGCAACATCCAAACGGTGACACTTTCAATCGTTACCCGTTGCCAGGCGCTCATACGCCTGCGCAAGCTCCCCAACGAAGAGTTTGGCATCATCACCGCCTTCATCGGCACGAATTTCAAGGATGATCGATGACATCTTTATCCCTTTCTCTGATCATTCCGGTTTTTGCAAAAGCGGCTGCGCCGCCGCTCACCAGAACGTCGTCAAAGGAAATGGAAAATAGACTTCTTCGCTGTCATCATGTAGACACCATGCAGCAAGGTGGCTAAATACACAAGAGATTACAGCACCAGTATTTACCATCTGATCAGACCTGACTACCGATCAATTGTCGATAACGCTCATTATCGGCGTTAATACCGTAGCCTCTGCGAAGGTTAGGCTATCCTCCAGAATTCATCACAATCTCAGCAACGCCCCCCATCTTCTTAGCTCTGGCTTTGAACTCTCCCCAACAAGGTGTCTCGATAGAGAGCATATCTCTCTCCAGCATACTGGTTTGAAGGAAATCTCAAGGGCGTCTCCGCGTGCAACCACGCTTGTCGAAGGCAGGAAATATGTATTTCCTAGACAGAATTTAAAGGAGAAATAGAAATGACAATTACCCACCCACTTCCAATCGGTACGATCATCAAGGTCAACACGCAGTCGTCAGATCATGGCATCATGTCCTGGGACGACACTGACACTGAAATCGAACGCGTTGCTGAAGCCGGTTCGACTTGCCACGTTTGGGCCCTCGACAAGGGTGATAACGGCTATTCTTACCAGGTTGAATTCATCCCTTCCGAGGTCTGGAATACCTTCGACGAAGCCGATTTCGCCGAGAAGCCTGAAGATTTCGAGATCGTTTCATTGGGCGACGGCACAATGTCTGCCGACTACACCGAATACCACGACAACGAAGATCGGACGCGCGATCCGGAAGCGATCCGCAAGATCGAAGCCGAATTTGACCACAAGCTTTCGTTTTAACAGAACTATGCCCAACTGGCATTCCAGCCAAATGGGAGGCTAATATACGCGCCTCCCATTTGGCTTACTGGTCGAATTAAGGATATTCATAGGCCCAAACGCGCTCGACAGCGTCCTTAAAGTTTTTAAAATGTCGATTTATTTATTTTCTTTGCTAAATATTAAAGGAAATGATTGTTTTAAATCCGCCATTGCAAAATAATCACGCCTATTATGGGACAAATGGGCTGGTTCACTCATGTTTGGCAGACTACTCCTCACCACGGCACTAATTCTTCAGTCGGCGTTGCCCATGCAAGCTGCCGACGATCAGTTCTATTTCCGTTCTTCGAATACGGGCATCCTGACTTCCGGGAATACTGGCTCTGAAAACCCAGACCCCGAGGACCCGACGCCAACAATAGCTCTTCCCGATATTGCCGACCAGTCTCAGGTCGTCCTTGGCAAGGCAGGCACACCTATTTCGAGCTGGGTGCCTCAAGCCGCTTCCGGCTGGCCGAGCGCTGTCGTTGACAAAGATACGCGTGCCGCCTGGACCGCTTCCGGCACCACCTTCTCAGCGAACTATGATCTGAGCCAATACGGACTTTCCTTCAACCAAAGCACCGGTGCTATCACCGGCACTCCAAACAAGCCCTTCATCCTGAACGACTTTGCGATTACGGTTACCGCCAGCGGGAACAGCGACACTACGACACCATTCCGTATTGCGGCCATGCCCGCACAGCCATTGGCTGTCGCAAGCACACAGAAAACAACTTATAGCGTCCGAGCAGGCACTGCCTTCTCTACTGACCCTATTTCCGTCGAAAATGCCATCGGCGATCTCACATTCAGTAAACCGTCCGGCATTGCTGATTACGGCTGGGACACCGCAACAGGTGCGCTGATCTGGACGAGCAGCACACTGGGAACCGACAACTTCACGACAACGATCACGGACGAGTTCAACCGTAGCATCTCCTGGGCGTTCTCCGTAACGTATGAGCCTGTTTTGTCCGTTAGCACACTACTGCCGGTCAGCCTGACAGGAACCAGGTCCTACGACGGCTCGACGACCATTCGCAAGCCAACCGCTACCGGCCTGGTCGGAAGCCCGTTCTGGTTCGCTGGTGATGTGCCAACAGGCCTGGCGTACGACGTCGCAACTGGTGTGATCGCCGGTTCGGTCACCGATAGCGCGTTCCAAGGTCAGCACAACATTCCGCTTATGGTCTTCGACGATGCCGATGGAAGCCAGGCATCAGGCACGCTGACGCTAAATATCGAGCCGCCGTTCAGTGCCCTTGCCTTCGCCGGAGCGACACTGAAGCAAGGTACGACAATGACGCCCGTCAGCTTCAACATCCGCGAGGCTGGCACCAACGTGGCTTACAACAACCATAATCTCTCCTGGACCATGGTGTCCGGCAGCATTCCTCCCGGCATCGCCACGACGGTCAATGGCGAGCTTTTCACCTTCTCAGGCAAGCCAACCGCCCAAGGATCATTCACTAGCATCTGGAAAGCGACGGACGCGAATGGCTGGTCGTTGACACTCAACCCGATCACATTCACCGTCGAGCCGAGGGACCCACTCACGCTCAGCCCGATTGCTGACACCAGCGCCGTCGGCAATAAAACCTATACCGAAGCCTCTCCTCTCGTTACGGCGACTGCGACCAACGTTTCCGGGACTCCGACGTGGTCCGCAGAAGGTCTTCCCTCCGGCTTGAGCATTAACCCAACAACAGGTTCCGTCACCGGAACGGTGACTAACGGCGCACTCCAGGGCGACCATATTGTCACTATCAAGATCACCGACAACGGCGATGGCACAACGATCTCGACGTCCTTCAAACTGACGCTGACTGCGCCATTTTCATCTTGGGCCTATACGGGTGCGACCCTGAAGCAGCAGGTTGCCATGACTGCAAGCGGTTTTAACCTTCGGGAATCCGGCAGCAATCTACCCTACAAGGACAAGGGCGTCACGGCTACGCTGCTTTCCGGCAGCCTGCCAACCGGGATCAATGCAGCGATCAGCGGTGAATTCTTGCTGTTCTCGGGCGTGCCTACCGTGTCTGGAACCTTCTTCAGCACGTGGAAGGTAACTGATGGCAATGGCTGGTCTCTCACTCTCCCGGCGATCATGTTCAAGGTCGACCCAAGAGCAGCTTTGGCCGTCACCGTTCCGGCATCCGGAAATGCGAAGGGCGAGGTCGTCTACACGGAAGCGACGCCAGTGAAAAAGGCAACATCGACCGGCGTGATCGGAACGGCAACCTACTCTGCAACCGGCTTACCAACTGGCCTCACTATTGGGGCCACGACAGGTTCAATTATTGGATCAGTGACCGACAGCTCCTTCCAGGGAAACCACAACGTCACAGTCAGCGTTGTTGACTCCAATGACAACGCAACGGCCTCCGTCACCACCGTCCTCACGGTAACATCGACAATGTCCAACAACTCCAGCTATACAGGCGCGACATTGACGAAAGATACGGCCATGACGGTAGGCGGATTTAACATCAGAACGGCTGCAAATGGCCCCTATCGAAACAAAAGCCTGGCTGTCTCGCTGATATCCGGTAGCACTCCACCTGGAATCACCTTTGCACCCGCATCTTCAACCAGTGAATTGTTGAATTTCAGCGGCACACCGACAGCCACAGGGACATACACTAGCCTGTGGAAAGTCACTGACGTAAATGGATGGACCTTGACACTTCCGTCGGTCACTTTCGTCGTCAACCCCTGACCCAGAGACGCTTTACTTGAAAGAGAAAGAGGCCGCCAAATTCCTTGGCGACCTCTTTCTCGACTTGCAAAGGAATTCCTTTCAGGGAACCATTGTGCGTCCCAAACTGGAATTCCTTTGCCATGCCAGCACCTGACTTTTCCTATGAACAAGCACTTCTCGACCAAGGCATTGAAAACATTGCAGGAATAGACGAAGTTGGCAGAGGCCCCCTCGGAGGGCCAGTTGTGGTTTCTGCGGTTATACTCGACCCCTACAACATTCCCGAAGGATTACGCGATTCCAAGCAGATGTCAGCAAAGAAGCGAGAAGCGGTTTTCGACGCCATTCTCCAGTCATCTTACGTCAGCATCGCCAGCATCTCCGCACAGATAATCGACAAGATCAACATCCGTGAAGCAACACTTCTAGCCATGACACGCGCCGCAAACGGCCTTGAAATCAAGCCAGGCTGGCATCTGATCGATGGCAACGTCATCCCAAAACCGCTCCTGGGGAAGGCCGATTTCGTCATCAAGGGTGACGCCAAGTGCCTGTCCATTTCGGCCGCCTCAATCGTCGCAAAGGTAACACGCGACAGAATGATGGAACGCGCGGCGAAAACGTATCCGGGATACGGGTTTGAGAAACATGCCGGTTACGGAACTCCAGTTCACCTTGCTGCGATTGCCCAACAAGGACCCTGTCCGCTTCATCGAATGAGCTTCCGACCGCTCAAACAAGACGCGAAGGCCGCATAAGATGAACAAGCTCTTCTCCCTTTTCTCGAACTTTTCAGGCTCGCCGCATAAGACCCATTCCATTCGTGGAAACGGCAAGATCACCATTCAGGAACGGAAGATTTTACCCTTCGCGACGGTAAAGGTCTCCGGGGCCATCAGCCTCAATTTGACGTTGGGCAGCGAGGCCATCGAAGCTTTTGTCATCGCTGACGAGAATGTCCTTCCGCTTATCCTCACCGAGATCGTCGGCGACGTGCTCCACATCTACAGCCAAGACTCATTCACCATGAAATCTCAGCCCTCTGTGAACCTGGCTGCGCCGGAGGTTTTAAATGTCGTCTCATCAGGGTCCAGTGACGTCATGGTTCACGGTATCAACCAGGCGGAAATATCCCTTTCGACGAGCGGCTCAGGTGACATCACCGCCAGCGGAAATACACGCAGTGCGAAACTCCGAGTGAGCGGGTCAGGCAGCATCCGCTGCGTCTCACTCGACGCCGATAATCTTGATGCGAAGATCAGTGGCTCCGGTTCAGTCTCGGCCACAGCCAAATCCAGCGCCTCACTGAAAGTCTCGGGTTCTGGCAAAATCCAGGTGTGGGGCAGCCCAAAATTAGTGCAAAGCGACCGAAGCGGCAGTGGTTCAATCCATCTCAGATAACCGGATCGCCGTGGTGCAATGCATTGGAGGCCTCTAACATCATGGCATCGCCAGGAGGTATCCAATGCCATCACACGACACAATCCAGATCAACCTCGTCGAAATCAGACACCAAGGGGGCACCCTGCAGCTCCGGGTCGACTCGCTGACAGACTATATTCACGGGACCGTCAAGAACCGTAGCGGCGAAGACATCCACTTCTCCGAGCAGGCTAAAGACATCGAAAAATGGGCCGCCTCGCATGAGGGAGTCGAAGCGCGTTCAGCGACGATTGTCCCACCCAAGATCAGCCTCGATATCCTTTTCAAGCGCCCCGGTTTCCGCCAAACGCTCAATCTGGGCGCGGTCTGCGACACTGTAGAACTTATTATGGAAGCGAGAGCTTCCGGCGCTTTCGGAACCATGTTCACGAAAGGCGATGTCGAAACTATCCTGGAGCAGGACACCGAAGGCTACAAAGACCTTACGCCTGAGGAAAAAGAGGAGTTCCTGGACGAGAACCTCTACAACTTCACCAAGCGACTGGACGACGTGCTGTCTCAACGCGGCAACGACCACATCGCAGATCGTGTTGCCGACGAGTTCGATGACGCTTTGGAAGGCTTCAAAAAATCGCGGAACCGGGCTCCCGGGCTTTAATCTCAAAGCGAAGGCTGAGGCTTCATCAACCAATCGCTGAGACCTGCCTTTTCCTTCTCCTGCGCTTTCTCTACCGGCGGCACCGGATAGATACCCATCAGGTATGTCGCGAAGATCACGCCTCCGGGCGTGATCACGGAGCGGACAATCGTCAACGCAAACCTGCCCCAGGTCTCCGGATATCCGTAGACGTAATTCCCCACCGATGGACCGAAAGCGAAAAACAGCACCATTAAAAACAAGACAAAGCGCATCGGTTGAAACGTCCAACGTAATCTATTGACCCAACCAAACCACCAAACCATCCGATCAGGTGACCAACTCCGTTTCTGGCGGGACAACCAGGGTAGCGCAATTGCCAGAAAGAAGCCCCACATGATCGCGTAGGGCGCTATGACGAAAGTGGTAGGCAGATTACCCGTCACCACGACGGCAGCGGTCATCAGGGCAAGAATACCCCCGTTTCCGACCTTCCAGATATCGACAATGTGCCAGTTCAGTTTCGTTTGCAGCTGGTATCCAGCGCGATCAAATCGCTCCACAAACCAACCATCGAAACGTTTCACCCTATTCAGCATGCATCCAAATAACATCCGCCTTGCCGGAAGTCATCGGCAACGTGAGGAATTAAGCCGATTTCGGTGGTTCCACGTGCCGAAGGGCAGGGGTCTTCGGCATCTCGCGCATCCATGCCCGCAACCACTCTCTACCCTTGAACATCGTCATGCGCCTTTCTTCCGGTTCCAAAAGTCCGAAATCGTGGCGATAGCTCATGCAGGCTGACGCCGTTTGGGCATCCGTGGGAACCCAGTTGTTCTCCGGCTCACGCGCACCTGGCAAGACAGTGTTGGCGGGTTTACTCGCCTGCTTCTCGCGGATCGCATCGACACGATCCCAATTACGCGCCAACGCCTCTTCACCCGCCGCGATCAGGTCATAGCCATTCGCTTCGGCCAACGCTGCAAGCGTGACCATAACATCGCCAAGTTCATGCTGCGGGTCACCTGCCGGACGAGAATAGACCCGCCTTGCCAGGGCAACCAACTCTTCGAAGGACTTCCCCTGCGCATGAAACAGCTCAATGCTCTCTTCCATATTCCGGGCAGCGCGTTCCTGGTCCGGATCGGCAAACTTTTCACCAAAACATGCGACGAGCCACTCCCGGACGCGCCTTTGATAAGGAGCCGCTGTCGCAGTACCCACGACTTTATTCATCAGATTTGAAAGCATTATGAAAATTCCTTGCCGCGTAATATTACTCTCGCTTATCGCGCGAGATTTTCAAGAAGAGAATTCCTTAAGCACACCAATCCGCATGCGGACCCTTCAAGCGCTTTCTTGTGCCAGCACACTTTCAAAAGTCGCACTGCCAGCACCTTGCTCGCGTAAGGCACTGGCTTTTGCACCGATGACTCACTAAGTATCTTTCAGCGTGATTTTAATGGAGAGAACCTCTAGGCCGCTTCAATCGAGAGAGGTTAAAAGTGAAGGCGTTTGTTTTAAGCCATCCAGGCCTCGATACGTTTGAAACGCTAGGGATCAAGTCCAGGAGCAATTGGAAATGTCTGACACGAGCAAATCTTCCGAAAACCACGATCCCCGCTCCCCGCGCGGGCACACGCGAGCTACCGTTGAACCGCAGAAGGACGCCCAGTTGTCCGCGAAACTGAAGCGGACGGAGGAAAAGTTCGGCATTGAGACCGGAGTACGCTTCAAAGAAGACGGACAGTACATCGTGTCGGTTTCCTTCTATCCAGAACCCAAGTTCTATATTCAGAAGATGAACGCGGACCACACGCTCCAGGAACCCGAAGTCCTTGCACAGGAAGAGTACGAACAGACCTGGGCACTGCAGCTTTAAGGTTAGCGATGACTGCTCTGGACACCATCAAATCCTACCTCGCAATGAATGCCGCTCTTGAAAATCAGGGCAGAGGCATGTGCGCGTTTGTTCTGTCACACGGCCGGGAGTGGACACCAGCGCCGCTTCAGGAAAGAAGTCCTATCAAGCGTGGCATTCCAAAGCAGTGCTTTGCGAACAGCCAGGCGATCCTCGTGAAACTTCTCAAGAAAGGACTTGAAGAAGACTACACCTATGTCGAGGGATACGCCTCGTCAGGGGACCTCAGCTTCATACTCCCCGTTCATCATGCCTGGCTCGTTGATCGGGAAGGACGAGTGATCGATGTCACCTGGAAGAAGCCCGAGGAGAGCGTCTATTTCGGCGTTCCGTTTCGTAGCGATTATGTGTTCGACTTGATAGAAAAGACCTCTAGGTACAATTCTCTCATCGATCACTTCCCCTCAAAATGGGCACTCTTGCAGGACCCTGCGAAGGCTCAAGAAGTCATCATAAATTGGGAACAAGATGTCATTTTATCTCAAGGACATGCTGGTTTGCGGTAAACCACCACTTAAGCTCACCAAGGCATTAGTGGTTATCTCCGAGATGCTTCATCAGACCTGGTTCGACATGCTTGAGGGTTCCGAAATCTCAAAAGGCAGTTGCGTGCTGTCATCCTTGACCGTTCGCGATTTCCTCTTCCAGGCTGGAATCCACGATGCCGTCGTGGAGCCGGTCTTTACATTCATGGAAGCTCAGCAAGACGGGGTGATGATCCACAATCTCGGGATTGGCAAACCGGACGAGCCACCATCGAGCCCGACCCACTGGGCAGGTCATATGGTGGTGGTGTCGCGAGAAGCAGGTTACCTGATCGATACAACGTTATATCCAGCTCAGCGCCCCCAATGGCCGGACCTACCAAACATGATCGCAGTTCCCCTGAACGGTGATGGCACGGTCTTCGGTGAGTTCGATGCGCTTGCCGGTCTGCAGATTCCGCGAGACGAGACCGGCTACTCGTTCGACATTGCCTGGCTCCATACCCCGACTAACGTCGGATGGAAGCGTGCTCCGGATGTTGGAAATCAGAGGCGCAAAAGGAAGCTTGTGGTTGAAAAGATGATCGCGATGTTTAAATCTGGATCGCATAGGCAACAGTAGCAGCGGTCAGCGCTGCAATACTCATGAACGCATCTCACCTCAATCCGAAACTCGCGTGGCTTTCCATCAACAGCCACTTCCAGATTTCCGACCGCGAATTTCGTGTTACCGACATCGGAACACGAACCATCATCGCCGTTCGGATCACGGAAAAAGAAAAGGCGGACCCGTCCTGGCTGAACGGTCCGCCCTATGCGATTGCTGAACTTGTCTTCGACGAAGACGACTTCGAGGCTATCGAGCCGGTACCTGTCGATTAAAGCTTTGGCCCTGAAGGTGCAAATGCCTTCGCGAAGACTTCCTCTTTGAGGTGCTGCTTCCAGGCCTCGAAGGTCTTTGCGTTTGCACGTGCATATTCGAACGGGATCATGACCATCATGTTGATACGGTCATCCATGTCTTCTTGAACCAGAACGTGACCACCAAAATCAACAACATGCTCTGCGAGGCAGCGAACCGACGTGTCGCAGGCATCACGCGCTTCCTGCTCGGTGGTGGAAACGCCTTCGCCGTAATAGAACTCGACCGTCGGCGCAAGGAACTTGCGGCCTTCGTAGAGCACCGAATATCCAGTCATGGCCTCAAAACCGTCATAGACTGGCACCAGGTCTTCACCGATAAACTGGAATTCCGCATCAGTGAGAGGGTAAAAATCCCCGTCATAAATTCCGCCGAGCAGACCATGTTCAGCCAGCAGCTCCGGCGTGCCATGTGCGTTCTCGCAACACGCATTGGTCAGGTAGACCGGAAGCTCCATCCCCGGCATAGACGACGTTTCGATGATAACTGTACTCATAGCCATGCTCCTCGTTAAATTGGACCTGACGAGGATGCATCTCATCCTCGCATTCAACAAACGCCTAGAAGCCAGACGTTGGAGCTGCATCAAGCTCTGCGGGGCGGCCCATGTAATTCGGCGGCAGGTCGATGCCTATGTGTGCTGAAAGGGCCTCGATCTGCTCCGCAAAATCCGGATTCCCCGGGTCAGTACCTTCTGGTAGAAAAAATGGCATGCCCGCCTCCATGGTCTTCTTGATCGGATAGATACCACCACTGTGTACAGAACAAATTTCAACGAATTCCTTGCGATACAATCTGAACCTTCTATCTAGGACGCAAAAGTGAAAGATCGAGAGACATGACGGCAGACATCGACACCTTAAAATCCCTTGCCCCTGTCAAGGTTTGGCAGGAATTCCTGGAGATGGAAAAGTTCCAGGAGGATCGTGAGCGCCTTTTTCCTTCTCGGCTTGAAACGGGCAGTCGCGAAGACGTACTCGTTGTCACGGGCGAGAATGCCAGCGGGAAGAGCCTCGCCTTCCTGATCCTCAATAATCTCGTGCGCAGCTTTGGCAAAGAAGACAAGATCGACGTTCTCGTCATGGATATCGGCATGAACCGCCGCACCAGGAGCGGCATAGAGCGCGCCTTCATGTTTGGAGATGAAGACCTCGACAGCACCGGCAACATCTCCATCAAGGTCATGCAAACTGGCGTCGACAACTCCCGCAACAAGGACCGATACCACTACCTCATGCTCGATGAGCCTGACATCGGAGTAGGGGAGGGCTATCACAACGCCATCGGACAGTTCCTGAGTGACTTCGCAACCTCGCTTCCAGAAAAATGCCTGGGACTCGTCATCGCCACGCATAGCCGAAAAATCACGACGAAGCTTCTCGATGCGGGTGCGTCGAGCCTCCGCATCGGCAGCGATCTGCGCGATGTCAGAGACTGGGTCATCAACGGCGACATTGAAAAGTCACTCGACGACCTCGCTGCACTGAAGACAATATCCCTGGAGCGCTCTCGCGGTGTTTCCAAGATGCTCAACGGGAAGAAGTGAAAGGACGAAACGATGACCACAGAGACCCTGCGCTACACCCCAGGCAACTCCTACGCATTCGCCCGTATCCTCTACCGGCATAAAGGCGATGACGTCGTCAGAAAGTCCGGCCTGTTCGACCCGAAACAGCACGATTTCGTAGCCATCGACCTCGTTCTCCTGAACTGCGAGCGGCAGGAACGCGTCCATTGGGAGTTCGACGAGAGGGAAGAAAAGAAATATGACGGGTTCATTTTCCGGCAAATCGGCGGAGAAAATGACCGCCGCATCTTCCACAACCAGTACCCTGTCGCACATTTCGGCCAATTCGACGACTCGGCGAACTACCGTGCAAGACCAGCTCGGACCGAACAACGAATTACTGAACTCGAAACGCTGAAACAAGAGAACGAGCAAGCCTACCTTCAGGAACTCATCAGTCCCTATGAAGATGCCTTCACAGTGCTGGGCAGACTGATCGGGGCGACTTCCGATGACAGCAAGCGACAACTGAAGGGATACTGGACAGCTGACGAGAAGGCCGTCATCAACAGCGTCACGGAAACCCTCAAAACGAGCATCGAGACCCTCATCGGCAAGAAGCTCGGATATCGCGGGACCCTAATTACCTTCACCAACGGCAAGCCTCCGGAGACGCTGGACGGCTTCCTAGAGCCCTATATTATCGAGGAAGCCAAGGCAGCGTGATGCGCGAAATTTATGAGTTCGCCGAATTCTTCGCGGCGGGGTGGAGACTTGCCTATCCAGGCAAGGCCATCCCGATCAACGATGGCCGTCTGGATCAGGCACTCCAGAAAGTCAGAACGTCACTCCCGGCAAAGTTCCTGGAATTGCTTTCGTTCGGAACGACGAGGATTGGCTTTCGATGTTACGAACTGCCAGAAATCCTCCACGCTGGGTTCAACAATCTCCTTTTGTCGGCACCGACACCCGCCCACACCTCCGTTGATGTCATAATCGACGATCAAACCGCACGCATTCTCCTGCGTCGACGCGGGATTACGCCACAAAAGGCCATTGAGTGCGCCAAGCTGATAAATTCAGCCATTCCACAAAACTGAACACCCGGTCGTTCATTTCAGCCACGCGGGTCATGATAGGAGAGCACCATTACACCGCAGAGGCTCGGCGATGTTTCACTTCACCCATCCAGACAATGTGGACGATATTCTTCGCGAAGGCCTGAAGGTCGGCAGGGCTATTGCCACAGACAGTGGCGTTGCATGGACGCTCGATTTCTATGAAACAAACCCGATCTACCTGACCACCCTCGAATCCGATTTTCTGAAAGCATTCCAAGAGACAGAGTGGGCTGACTTCGCAAGGTTCGAAATCGACATCAGCAAGCTCAACCTGGTTGCCGACCTTGCGAGCCTCGCTGACAAGGGAGCCCGATATGTGGGCGGGATGTTTGACCTACGGTGCAAGCCAAATCTGGAGCCGCTCATGGCCTTCGCCGATGATTACGGCTTCCTGGAAATCGAGCACCTCATCGACCCCGCCTCGACCGCAGCCAAAATCGCAATCTCGATCACTGGCACTGCAGCCTGCCTGTCAGACATCAGCCCACAGCTTCTAACGCTGAACAACGAAATTTCACCGTCACCGCGTCGCTAACAAGCGTTCAAAGAGACAACCCAGGCTCACGTGCCGCTTCGAACGGGATCACATCACGCTTTGGTTCTGCATATCCCTTGACTGCAATGGTCGCGACCTCGTCGTAATCCTTATTCTCGGCAACCTGAATGAGAGCACGCGCCCTGATCCTTCCTTCGTGATCATGACGAAACTCACGGCGCTCTCCAGGATGACCTTCAGAGGTCCTATGAACTGCGCGACCAAATTCGCTTCGAAGGCATGCTACCGCTCAGCATTCTGGTAAATCTAGCCGTGAACAATAACTGCCTGTCCGGAAAGGCGAGCCCGGAATTGGCTGAGTTCCTGACCGCAAGTGTGTTGGACTGCTCCAGCACATGGTTGATATACCACAGCAGTTCAGCCGTTTCGAAATATTGACTGGGGAACACGATCCGGCCCTCTTCATGCATTTCCGAGATCATCAGAAAAACTCCCGCACTTGTCAAAGCACACCGACTGGTTTCATGCGCTCGCACCGGGTAACAAGGATTAAGTACACGATGACGCGAGAAGACAATGAGCGGACTACTAACCTGGCATGGCGGCCACAAATGGGAAGGCGCTCCGGAAATCCGAGCCAGCAAGAAGGGACAATACGAGTGTGGTCCCGGTATCTACTCTACAACCAACCTGAATACCGCCTCTCGATATTCGAAGGGCGGCGGCCGGATTGTCCAGTTCACTATCGATCCCGATATTACCTGGCTAGAAGACGTGAAGATTCCCTTTGATGACGCCATGACCTTCGTCAAGAACAGCAATCACATCGGGAAGCGCCGAATTCTCATCGACTGGAGAGAAGACAAGCTTCCCTCTATTGCGACCCAACTCGAAGCGTTGCGTGCTGCTGCCCATCGAATGTGAGGACGACAATCACCTACTGCCGAGGCGAGCCCTCCAGAGGACGGAACCGCATTACACCGGGGTAGGGCGGTTGTCTCTATCGTAGCGATGGATAAAGATACTGCTCAGTTCGGAGACTGTCATGACTCACTACTACCACGGAACATTCTGGTCGAAAGTCACCGACATCGACGAGGCTGAAGATACCGCATTCTTCGACCTCGATACAGGATTTTCCGATCTCGACGTGGTCTTTGTGACCAACCTGATCGACACAGCTCACTATTTCTCCAACTGGAACAGAACCTCGGAGAATGACATCCAGGTTGTGCTGAGAGGTGAACTACTTGCAGAAAACATTCTGACAAAATCTACCTATGAACTCTCGCGCAACCCGATGGTAGACATAGATGGCGAGGAGTTCGAAGTGGGCGACCGCGAGGAATTCTTCTCCGCAGCCAGACGCAAGTATGATGGCTTCAGCATCCAGGGGAACTACGCGGGAGGAGGGGACGATATAGCCCTCTTCTCAGGCTCCCATTTTAATGCCACGGAAGCCAAATTGCTGATCGACGGAAAATGGACCGAGTGGATGGATCGGGACGCCGCACGCGAATTTCACATCGAAGTATGCGGGCTACAGGACAAATCCTTGGCTTTGTGAATCATATTTTTCAAGGAAAAAACTTAGCGCTTTCAACGTCGAAAAACAAAACTTTATCGGCGTTCACTGAGTTTTATTATTTTCAGGCGCTTATTTCCCGCAATCGCTTTGAATAACCTGCCCTCGTCTTCTATCTATGAGTTCGGTTCATTAAAGCATATCACTTGGAAGGTCCGCGCCATGGCAAAATCTGCAGCGTTAAAAAGCAATGAAGTTGAAACGAAGCAGGGCGAATCCAGCGACCGTCCTCTCCTCGATCTTTCCGACGACACCGTCAAGCGCATGATCAAGGCCGCCAAAAAGCGCGGCTACGTCACGATGGATACGCTCAATAACCTCCTGTCAGCAGATGACGTCACATCCGAGGGTATCGAGGATGTCATGACAACGCTTTCCGACATGGGCATCAACATCGTGGATGCCGACGATGTCGAGGAAGAAGAGAACGAAGAAGACGCGGCCGACAACGACAACGAAAGCAGCTCCGAGGTCGCCATCTCCAGCGGTAAGGCGGTTGCCACTGGGAAGAGCAAGGAACCGACAGACCGCACTGACGACCCTGTGCGCATGTACCTTCGCGAGATGGGAGCCGTACAGCTCCTGACGCGTGAAGGTGAGATTTCGATTGCCAAGCGCATTGAGGCTGGCAAGGAAGCGATGATCGCCGGTCTTTGCGAAAGCCCGCTGACCTTCCAGGCAATCATCATCTGGCGCGACGAACTAATGCAGGGCACGACGCTCCTGCGCGAAATCATCGACCTCGATGCGACGTATTCGGGACCAGACGCGAAAACCGCACCACAGTTCAAGACAGCAGAACAGCTTGAAGCCGACCGCCTGGCCGCTGAAGCAAGGGAACAGGCGCGCAAAGCCCGGGCAGGTGGCGAAGAAGACATTACTGACGTGGGCGGCGAAGGTCCCTCCGGAGGAGAAGACGAGGAAGAGGACGACAACAACCTCTCCATCCTGGCAAAGGAGACGGAACTGCTTCCGCAGGTTTCAGCGACCCTCGACACCATTGCAGAAACCTACGAGCAGCTGCGTATCATTCACGACAAGTACAATGGCCAGCCCACGGGTGCCGACGCCGCTCGTTACGAGACGCTGAAGGACGAGGTGATTACCGCCGTCAAGTCTCTGTCCTTGCATCAGACCAGGATCGACAACCTTGTCGAACAGCTGTTCGAGATATCGAAGAGACTGCTTCAGAACGAGGGCAAACTGCTCCGTCTTGCCGAGAACCACGGCATCAAGCGCGACAGCTTCATCGAAAACTACACCAACCACGAGGTGGATGCCGACTGGATCGACCAAGTCGCCCAGCTTCCGGGCCGTGGCTGGAACACATTTGCAACCAAGGACCGCCACCTGATCGAAGAGCTTCGTTCGGACATCATCGGAATGGTTGCCGCGACTGGCATCTCCATCTCGGACTTCCGCAAGATCGTGGCGAAGGTCCAGAAGGGACATCGTGAAGCCAAGATCGCCAAGACGGAAATGATCGAGGCCAACCTGCGCCTCGTCATCTCGATTGCGAAGAAGTACACCAACCGTGGTCTGCAGTTCCTCGATCTGATCCAGGAAGGCAATATCGGCCTGATGAAGGCCGTCGACAAGTTCGAGTATCGCCGTGGCTACAAGTTCTCGACCTATGCCACTTGGTGGATCAGGCAGGCCATCACGCGATCCATCGCCGATCAGGCGCGAACGATCCGTATCCCCGTCCACATGATCGAAACGATCAACAAGATCGTGCGCACATCTCGCAGCATGCTGAACGAAATGGGCCGGGAACCGACGCCTGAAGAACTGGCTGAAGTGATGAAGATGCCAGTGGACAAGGTCCAGAAGGTGCTCAAGATCGCCAAGGAGCCCGTTTCCCTCGAAACGCCGGTCGGCGACGAAGACGGCGATTCCGCAATCGGCGACTTCATCGAAGACAAGAATGCACTGTCCCCCATGGAAGCCGCCGTCCAGGCCAACCTTCGTGAACAGACCACGCGGGTGCTCTCGACGCTGACACCGCGTGAGGAACGGGTCCTGCGCATGCGTTTCGGCATCGGCATGAACACTGATCACACGCTTGAAGAAGTTGGCCAGCAGTTCTCCGTCACCCGCGAACGCATCCGTCAGATCGAAGCAAAGGCCCTGCGCAAGCTGAAGCACCCGACACGAAGCCGCAAGCTGCGCTCGTTCCTGGATGAATGATTTAACCAGGGTCGAGGGCAGGGACTGCCCTCGACCCTCACGGCTGCGGCATTTAGTGAAACAGCGCTTCCAACAATGAAGGCTGGAAGTTAGCGACTTTCTGAGGTGTCACCTTGAAGGATGCTTAGGAGAGCGATACATGCAATTGGGACTACGGCGAATGTTTGGACTCCCTCTTGCCCTAATGACGGCGATATGGCTTGTTCTGCTGATTGTTACACCACATTTTGGCGTCGCAAGCGCGGTCAATTTAATAACCTTCCTCTGCTTAGCCCCATTGAGCATTGTGACGTCAATAAATCTGATTTGTGGTCGATCACAGTAAGACGGTGACTTCTCCCGACCGGAAACCACCGGGCTTCAGGTCTTGCTCCTACTATGGCCCGTAACCGAATACCATATTCGCTTGCTCAGATGGAAAATAGGGGCTCGCTCTGCACCGGCTGGATCATCGCAGCTTCCAAACGGCCATCCTGGTAGACGAGGGGAGGGATTTCGGGAAGACGCAGTTCACCTGTGGCAACGCGGCCAAGCACGAAATCCAAAAACTCTTCATTGGCCAATGGCACGATATAGAGATGATCAGCGTCCCCAGACAGCAGGCAAAGTGGACCACCCGCTTGCGCAGATTCTTTCTCTAGAAACTCCGGAACCACGACAAGCGCAGATGCGAAACCACCCAGGCCGGAGAATTCTCGCGATCCCTTGGAATAGTCCGAGGGCGGAAGTGCCTCATAAGCCGATCTGACATTCTGGATCGCAATAGCCTCAATCTCCTTTGACGTCAGACCCGACGGCACCAGCTTGTCACCCGTGATGAACTCATAACCACCCTCATGATTGACAACTGGAAACGCTACAACCTGCGAATTCACCTCCCAACTCAGTTTCGCATGAAGGTCTGGATCGAGACCGTTATTCAAGGAGGCCTGTCTCACCACCCTGGCATTTCCCTGCGCATAAGCGCTCGATTTCAGGAGGGGCACGACGTCCGACAGGAGGTCCTCGATGCTCCGCTCCGCCGCGTCCGGGTTCATGCGGACCATTGAACTCAGGTGAGCCACGAACGGAGTCAGGCCTTCCTTCGGAACCTTGGAATCAAGCCTGCCGAAATGGTTTGTGAGCGTAATGGTTCTGACCGCCTTGGTGCCGGGCTTCGTCATCCTGATTGAAGATGAGCCCACCAGGAGAGTAACCGCTTCAGGAATAGCGAGCTTGAGCACCTGAGCCGCGAAGTCTCTGAACGCTTCCATTGAGGTTACGACTTCATGCTCGGTCCTGCCTGTCAAAAATAGCGCGCGGCGGATTACGAGGGACGCTTCTTCATTATCCATTTTCAGTTTTTCTTCCTACACCGTTCAGCAGAGTATGACCTGCCGACCAGCCAGTTTCATCTCTTTTCATCCGACAGCGGATTTTTCTAATGAGAAACTCTCTCCAAAACGTTTCGCGGCAAGCCTTTAAGAGATTGTCTCTGGCCAACCAAACCGACAACATCGGCGAAACAGTTCACAGGATATCCCGATGAATACGGTACAAACCTTTACTTTCTTTGGAAAAATCACCGACCGCGATGATTTCGATCTGTTGAAACACGCGATCCAGACCTCTGTTCATCTACATCAGGAACCTACCGAACATCTCATCGATGCAGCCACGACTGGAAAGCCGATCTCGATCATGGGAGGAAATCGGGAACGCTTGAGCAGTCTCGCCGAAGCTTGTGAAGAGGCTGGTCTCGCATACCATATTACCGAACTCGATGAGGGCAACATTGCGTTGCGCCGAGAGTGCTGGCAACCGGGTGCGGGCAGGGCATTCCACGTCGAACTGACCCGCGAGGGCGAGCCAGCCTACACCAGTGAGCAGATCAGGGACGCCATCCAGGCCGCTGGCAACTCTCGCATTATTGAGACGTTGCAGCGTTGGGCGCACGCAGACCGACCTGTAAGATTTGAAATCGATCCTGATCTGATCGAGGAATTACGCCAGGAACGATCCCCAAAACTCTAATCGCTAATTCCTTGTAAATCTGAGGCCGCAGCCTAAATTCATTTAAGCACCGGAACACCTTTACGAATGCCTGGATGTCAGACGATTTGTGCAACAACCTGTTGCACAAATGAGCGCAGAAGCAAGAGAGCGACCATGACTGATTACAAGCCCATCTGCGAAGCCGAACGACGTCTTGGTCTCTCATACATCAACATCGCACACCGAGGTGTCAAAGCTCACCCCGGCAAGGTGGTCAATGAACATCTCGCTCTGGTTCTGTTTGACCGTCCAAGCTCAAGCGAAACCATGGTGGCACTCTGGCGACTGAAGGACGGCGAGGCGGTCACGAGCAAGAACCTTCCGTTTCCGGTTGGAATGCTCTGGGACTGGGATTGGCGCGCTGAAGCCGTCGAGAAGGCATTCAGCGAGCTTCTGTTCACACTCCATCCGGTGCCGACACAATGAGTAGCAGACGCAAAGGACAGGGGTAGTGTCCCCCTGTCCTCGAATCCAGCCAATCGAGACTAGTGAATAATCCTTTTGGATTACTAGACATCAACCGCCTTATTCGCCATATCTGATCGCGCTATAGCTGTACTACCAACGGAATACATCCATCAATTTTCAGCAAGCCATTTGGAACAGGGCCCGATCAAGAAGAGCACGGGCTCTGTTTGCTTGCGCGGTGGTCGGGCCCACGGGAGGGCGAGTTCGCCCGCTGGCGAAAACCTAGCGATAAAATCGTGTCCTTGCACCGCAAAATACCCGCATAGCCTGAAATCAGTATCGCACTCAACCTTGCACTCCGGTGGATTTCTCTTTACGTCTGAGGCTGACTCTGGAAGAGGGTGGCCAAAAATGACGATCCGGATGAAAGCCGTCGAAACGAAATCACAGGTCACGAACGCGATTAAGAAATGGACCAGCGCCTTCAGACAACTTGGACGTATTGATCACGGTTTCGATGAGGCAGTGATCTGGGTCGAGAAGCTCGGAATTTGGTTAAGTGCTCGGGGAAACAGCACAGAAGGCGGGTATCGCTATTGGAATGCGCTTGGGACTACTCTTGGGGGCCGAGAGACCAGAAATCTGGCGGTCGAAGTAAATCCGCCGGAGAATGGCGCACCTCCTGGACGGTTCCAAGGCGTAGTTGCCACGGATAGCGATGGGCTCATTTGGATATTACATCGAGGCGAACTCAACGTGGGACTCAGCCGCGTCAATCTGAAGGAGCACAGAACGGTCGCAGCTGACGCCGGGTTCAAGATCGTCGACGTCGAGTACGATGACGGGACTCTGCAGGCGTGCTACCCAGTTGCTCGCTTAAGCGACGATGTACTGGTGACCGTTTCCGATACAAAAAGGTTCATTGATCTTTGCCAAACGGTTAGAACATTGGTCAATGACGGCACCGAAGAAGCGGAGGTGCAGAAGGAAGCTGGTTTGTTCGAGGAACCGACTGGCCCTTACACGATTGGTCCACAAGGAACCAAGCAAATCGAGAGAGTTCATGCGGCTGTCTTCCAGGCGCTGAAAGACGACCTTCTGTTAAAAGGTTTCTCCCTCGCCAGCGAGCGGGTGGGGTCCTTAGGCCCTGACCTCTACACAAAAGGCAAAAGTCCTCGAATCCTTTTCGAGATCAAGACTAGCAACGGCGCATCCGATATTCTCAAGGCAGCGGGACAACTCATTGTCTACGAAAAGCTCCTTAAGAAGCCATATCGGAAAATGGTCGTTATTCCGACGGGCGTGAACATGCGCCAGCGGTCTCTGCTCGAATCCCTCGACATCGAGATCATCGATTTCGCAGCGGACGGCGTTTCGTACTCATTCAACTGGCCGCCGAGCCTTTCATTAGCAGCGTAACCATCGCTGATGTGGGCGAGGGCTTCACCGAATGGGGCAGGGGGACACCTACCCCATGGCGTGAATCTTTCTTAATCAATCAACCTAGATAGTTGCATCACATCCGCCGATGACCAAAGCTCTTTTATATACAAGAGGATACTGCAGGGTACGCGATGCCGTCGATCAAGCCGGAAAATGAAATTGGCCCGATGCTGCGCACACAAACCGAAGTCGTCAATCGCAGCATTGCACTTTTCGCAACGGCGGGGCGCGCGGTAACCAACGGCGAGATCGGCAAAGCTCTGCTCGACCGTTTCAGGGCCGCAGAATTCCTGTCCCCCAGAGAACAGTCCTTCATGAGCGAGCCGGAGCCGAGCCCCCAGGTTCTGCCGTACTTCTCCTGGCGCTACGAATGTCTGCATGTCCTGCTTTGGGCGCTCGAAATCTTCGACAACCTGGGCGACCCAAAGGAAATCTGCAATGTCAGGCGTATCGATGAGACTATGGTTGAACTTGGCCCCGATGGATTGCGACGACGCGCAAAGCTGCGGTCGCACCAGGAAATCGCGGCCATGACAGAGAAGGTCTACGGATTGCACTGGTCCGTCCGAGATGCAGAGCTATTTAGCAAACCGATTCCACAGGGCCTCAATCCAGAGATCGTCTACGAATGGCATTATGTCCTCAATTGGCTGATCGGAACGGAAGATTGGGACGACGTCTCCACCGACACCTAAAATCGAAACCGCTCGGCCGAGGCAGTCGCCCAAAAGGGTTAGTGTGGCTGCCTGACGATCTTTGCTAGAATGTTGCTTTCCGCGTCTCCAACAGGGGTTTGGAGTCGTCGCGATGACTTATACGAGAACTCTGATTTTGAAAGTGATCGTTGTGGCCGCGACGGTCCTCCTTGCCAGCGGCCACGCCCACCAGCCCGGCAACAAACGCTGGACGTACCCGCCCGCATGCTGCAATGGCTCTGATGTTAGCGGTGATTGCGAGCGTATCCCGGACAGCGCCGTCAGGAAGGGCCGAGAAGGGTTCTCAGTTATCCTTCATCCCGGCGATCATCACCTGGTCACGAGGGAACATAGATTCCTGATCCCCTACGGCAGCGAGCTTCCTTCCGGCGACAGCGATTTTCACATTTGCCTCCATCCAACTGAGCATCACGCTAACTGTTTCTTTGCGCCTCCCGACGGAGCTTGAACGGAAGTGTTCGGGTGCGCCGGTCACTGGTGATCGCTCGGGTCGCAGCATAAGGCGCGGTGACGGGCGTCGGCAGGCTGCCGATCCTCTTCCGCAGAGATGAACGTCTCACGCAATTGGGGTATGCGCAGCGACGCGTGGGTTGCCATGATGTGACGGTCAGACAAAGGGGGCGCAATGAAACGCAGGACAGCATTCTTTTCTGGGTGGTCGAAGAGACATCGTGAAGGTGTGATCGAAGCCTACATGGGAATGTATGAGATCAACCGCAGCGAAGCCATCATCATGGCGAGCCGGGCAACACCTAAGGAACGCCTCGCGACCATCCTTGAGTGGAATGAGAGAGGTCTGCGCCCCAAATTGAATACACTAAGAACGAAAAGTTCCGTATTCTAAAGGAAAGATGCGAGCAAGAGGTGCAAAACCACAGATTCACCTCCAGTTGGAGTATGCGCGCCACCGCAAGCTCACCTTAAACTCAGGTTTCGATTTTTGCATTTGAGGGTTTTTTGATGCGGGCATTCGTGTTTGTCATGGCAATCACATCAGCGACGGCTGCATATGCGGCAGACTACAAGATCAACGTGCCGATGTCCGATGCCGACGCAAAGGGACTGATGCGCAGAGCTGAGCTATGGGTCAAAAACAAGTGCACCGGGAAGAAGCGACCCGATTGGAGATGCGACGATTACGCAGCAACGGTCATATACACATCCATCCAGCTCCAGGATTATGTCAAAGCTGCGAACTATGCCACCGTGTACCCCTTTAGCGACGCCCTTGATCAATACAATCATTGCGGGACCTATATCGGGGAGGGCGGCCGACCGAGGCATACCTACATTCTGAACGGCCCGTTGACATACTACTTGCTCAACAAAGAGCGCGGACTCGAAGACACGGGTAACTTCTGGCACGCCTTCCTGTGCGAAGCATTTCACCCATACGCCACCGTGCTGAAAGCGGTACCCCCAAATCCGAAATTGCCGTCGAAGTTATCTGAATATCTCGATATCGCGCGCAGCGACTTCCCAGCCCGTGAGTCAAACGAGTTGGCCCGTTTTTACGAGGAGATCGTCACCCCCTATAAAGAGACAGAGGACGCTATTACCTTGAAAGATTCCGCAAGGTATGCCGCCGTCCTCGATTTAACTCGAAATGCCGCGCAGGCCGCAAAGCAGCTCAGATTCGGTAAGCGTTATGTGACCTTTCTCGAAAACTCCACCGAGTATTGGCGACGCATGCTGACCATATCGGAGCAGAATCCCCGATGAAACTCAGATGGTCTTGATTCACTTGTCTAAAATCGCTCCGGTCGAGGTGAGGCTCTCCTCCAAGTGGGGTATTCAACCGGTCTCGTTTTCGCGTTAGCTCTTAAGGTCAGTATTGGCGGGGGCCATTATGCGTCTGGGTGTCATTTCTGCACTAGCATTGTTTTACGCGGCAGGCTCACTCTCTGCGGCAGATAAGCCACGATATAACATTCCCATGTCTGAGGCCGACGCTAAGAAGATCATGCGCCGGGCCGAGGTCTTCATCAAGAACAGATGCACGGGAAAATCAATCTCCGACCAACATATCAAGTGTTACAATGAAGCCATGTCGGTAATTTATACGGCATTACTTTTAAATGATTACTATAAAGCGGCAGGTTATATCAACGTTTACGATACGCGCGACATGTGCGGATCGATCACCTGGATCGTTCGCCAAAACAAACTTCACAACAGGCTGAACGCGCGCCTGACCTATCATATCGTAAACGAAGGTCGCGGCATGGCAGATGATAATAACTTCTTTGCCGCCTTCTTGTGCGATGAAATTCACCCGAGCCTTTCATCAGACGGCGCGGTCCCGCCTGATCCTACATGGCCATCGACTCCGTCCGATTACATTGAAATGGCACGGAAAAAATTTGGCGACCGCGAAGCGGACGAAATGGCTCGCTTCCATGAGGAAATCACCATCCCATACAGGGAAGCCGAGCAAGGATTGCCCCGAGGTGAGGGGCACTGGTCTGCATACTGGGCGGGGATGACCGATCTTAACAAAAATGCCGCCAACGTTGCTCAGGAGCGAGGTTTCAAAGAGCGGTATGTCACGTTCCTCCATGCATCTGCGAAATATTACAGAAAGATTCTCACACAGACGGAACAAAATAAATGAGCTTGGCTCGCAGTGTCGCTCGCAATGAGGAGGACGTTTGATATGGCAACGCATCGCTTCGACAAGTTTTCACCTGCTCGTGTGCAGAGGCTCCTACACCACAAAGCAACAGTTGCCATATGGATACTGTCACTGGGATGCGTAGCTGCATATCCTCAAACGGCGATGGCCCGCTGTGAGCTTGCCCCGGCCCATGGCGGCACCAGCAAGAATTGCGGCTCTGGAGGTGCTGTGAGTAACGGCTCCAGCGACGACAAAGCTGCGGCTGCGGCGGCAATCGGTGCCGGGCTGGGCTTGATCATTCAGGGCCTAGCGAACCAGGGCGACGACGATGCTGACCGCCAGGCGGAGGAAAGCAAACGTTGGCTGAACGACTATGAACGCCGCCAACGCGAGGGGAAGACGAGCGCCGAGGCAATGGAAAAAGCTGCTGTGGGTCGCAGTGAAACCAATCCTTGGGCGAAAGGGAAGGGCAAATCGAGTTCTAAGGCAAAGACGAAATCACTTCCAAAACATGCCAATCCGCTCGACTGCATCAAGAGGGGAAAGCAAGTCGGGATGACGAAAGTCTGGAATTCGTGCAGTGAGACGGTCCGGTTCAAATATTGGGACGACAAAGATTGCGTTACTGGATGCATCCGCGAAGTTTTGCCCGGTGAGGCTGCCCATCTCGAACTCACTCGTTCAACCGAATTCGGTGCGTGCTACGGCGACTGCAAGTTCGACACCATTAAGAGACCGGGCACTTCAAAAACAGCGAACTTCCAAAGCACGGCATCGAAGAGCAAGGCGCAAGACAGCAGCAGCACAGGCTACGATATAAACCCAGTCACAAAAGAGCCATGCGTACTTATGAATCCAGGGCCGACCAAAAAATTGTATAGCGGAGGCTCCAGATATGACTACACGATCCAGAACACGTGCGACAAGCACTACAATATCCACATCACAACGCACGCTGGCTGGACGGTTCCGGACCAGATCGGGCCTGGTAAAACAAAGACCTGGTTTTGCACTGACGGATTTCGCGGGAACAAGGACTGCAAGGGTGGCGTACAGAGTTATCAATTCCGCTAAAAATGCTCGGAGGACGTTGATAGCAGCGATAATGAACATGTGAGGGGCTATTATGGGGAAAATCGGACTTAGCAACTTTCCACAAACAAGTGCTGCATGGCTAATCTTGCTTGTAGGAGTGCTGTTACTCGTTGCGCCCGCAGGGCAGGCTGAAGCTTTTTCCGACTGTGATGGCCGCGACTCTTACTTCAGGGTAAATTTATTAGGGCTGTACCGCAATGGCCCCAATCAAGAGGTACTTAGAGACAAATGGTCCAACGATGAAATTATGCTCGAACTATTCCCTGATTGTGCCATGTCCTATGACGAGTATTACGGTTTGGTAAAGAAGAGACCAAAGGCGAGAGCGAGCACGCAATCGGATTCCGTGCAACGAGAGACCGGCCCCGAGAAAAAAGTAAAGGTCGATCCGAACCCCCTTTGGGCGAATTCGACGAAGGAGCGGATTCTCAACGGCAAGCAGGGGGAAGAGGTCGCCGTAAACCTCAATCCGAAGCGGGTCGCGCCCTATGGGTCCTCGGAATGCGCCGAGATCACGCCGAAGGCCAATCGCGGAAAGCTTGACTGGGACTGGGTGACTGTACGGAACAAATGTTCTTATCCCATCAAAGTCCTGGCATGCTATCACGACACAGGGCAGCAAGGGGACTGCAACCCCGCAAGCTCACGGGGAAACTGGGGGATGTCAGGCGTCCTTAATCCCGGCGCATCAACAACGAGTGTTGCCACGTCTCAGAGGTGGCCTTGGTTCGTCAAGGCAGTGGTGTGCGACATGCGCGACGGATCAAACTTGTTGTGCGTGTTGCCCAAGTAAACTCGCGAAACTGCGCAGCGCACTCCTGCTCATAAAGGTCGTTTTGATATGAAGAAGGCTCCCCTAATTTTCGCGGCATTTACTCTCTTGGGTTCCTCTCACCTGACAAACTTGGTGTTCGCTGCCGATCCACAAGGGCAACGAGACACCTCAGCGCAAACCCCGACGGAAGGGGACGCGGCAGATCAAGCCAAAGCCTTGAAAGCGGCGGCGGCGGGCGAGCCAGAGGCCGCCTGGAAGATGGGTCTCCATTACCAGACAGGGGATGGCGTCGCCAAGAACCTCGACGAAGCCGTCCGCTGGTTCTCAAGCGTGGAATCGGGCCTCACCTACCGTGCACTCGGAGATTTATACCGGTCCGAGTTAAGCAACATGCCGGTCGCTCTCAAATGGTATCGGAAGGCGAGCGAACTCGGTGATGCTAAAGCCTATCAGGCTCTGGGTGAGGCCTATCTCAAAGGGAACGACGTACCGCAGGACTATGCCGAGGCAATCAGATGCTACGAACTCGCCGCTAAGGAACTGCCGGAGGTCACAAGTGTTCTTGCTGACCTGTATGAGAAAGGGGAAGGCGTCCCGATGGACTATTCGCGAATGCTGAAATGGCTAGAGCAAGGTGTTCAGCAGGAAGACCCCAGAGCAACCTTCAAATTTGCAAAACGGTTGGTCCAGCGCGATCCGCAGGCGGCAATGGCCCTGTACAAGAAAGCGGCCGATTTGGGCAATGTGGACGCATTGAGCGCGATTGCAAGCATGCACCTTGATGGCGATGGCACACCTAAGGACGTCCGGGAGGCGATCAGGTGGTATCTGATGGCAGCGCAGAAAGGAGATATTAAGGCGTACACCCAGCTTGGCGTGGCCCACCAGAACCTATCGCCTCCAGAGCATGAAACCGCGCTCGAATGGTATAAAAAAGGGGCGGCTAACGGTGACATCACCGCGATGCGGAATCTCGCCTTGATGTACAGGAACGGAACTGGGGTCCAACAGAACGCAAGGGAAGCCATCTCCTGGTACGAACGGGCGGCCGAGCACGGCGATGTCGATGCAATGATCACTATTGCGGTGACGTATCAAGACGGCCAGGGTGTTGAGCGTAGCTATTCGAATGCTGGGCTGTGGTATGAAAAGGCAGCAGCAGCGGGAGATGACGCCTCCAATCTGAGCCTCGCGTCTCTCTTCGCTCACGGACTTGGCGTCAACAGAGATTTCAACCTTGCGGTCGATCTCGCGGAACTGGCGATAAGCAAGAACGAAAGGGCGAAGTTCAGTTTCCAGCACGGATGGGAGAATTGGCCTCCGGAATTTCTGAAAGCATTTCAGTCGCGTCTGGTCGAGCGCGGCTACTATGAGGGAGCCGTCGATGGGCAGTACGGCCCCTTAACGCATTGGGCCATTCATGCCCTCCATTCAAGCGGAAAGACCCGTTGAGCATCAGCCTATTGCGGAGGAGGGGAGATCGACAACATTTAGACGAGTGAGGAGAGCGGCGAGTTCCGCCTGCCGCCTCGTATTCGTCTTACTGAAGATGGAGCGCAAATGCGTACGAACTGTTTCGTAGGATATCGCTCTGTCCCTCGCGATGTCTTGCAACGTCTCCCCTCGGGAGATCATCGTTGCGATGATCGCTTCAGTGGCCGTCAGGCCGAAGAGTTGGCGAAGCTGTTGCAGGTTCTGCCGCTGTTCACGGCCAACGTCCTCGATCAGGCAAACACCGACCGAGTGAGCGAAGAAATCCGGCAGATTACCTCCGAGGCGTTGGATGCGCAGTATCATCGGCCGCATACCATCCCGCTGTATAGCGAGCGACGCCCCGGGTTCGTCGGGCCGGAGCCACCTCTCTGTTACTGCCGCGCGCATTCGCTTTCGAATCGCCGTGGTGACATCCGGAACACGGGAGCAAATGGTCCGGTTGCTGACATAAATCTCCTCTCCGAAGAGCCTCTCCGCTTCCGGGGTGACTTCCGTGACGTGACAGAACCTGTCGAAGAATATCGCCGCCACACCGGTCGAGCGGAAGGCTTCGACCATTCCACCGACCCTACTCGCGGACATAGCACGCATCACCATGGCCGATGCCATGAGCCGTTCCCTGGCCCTCTGGAATACAGCAGCCTCATCGCCGCTGAAGAAATCAGAATCCAAGGTCCTGTGCAACGCGAGACAAAGAAGATCATCAGGAGAGGAAAACCCGATGATGCAGCTCTTTCCCATCCCGAACTTGGCTTGCCAGCGATAATATTCGAGCCGCTCGAATTCTTCCCGTGTCGTGTACTCCTGATCGCGAGCCGTTCCGTTTTTCATGAGCAAGGGAACGCCCCGCAAGCGCCATTCATTAATGTGCCATCCGTACTCGAAGTAATGTTCGAGCGGGGTCTTCATAGTATCTGTGGAAATAATCACCTCCGGCGACCTCGCCGTCGTCGGTATGATGGCTGTCCCGAATGAACCGGTGGCTGTCCTGATCCTATCCAGTATTTCCGGCCACAACGAAGGATCGACAGCCGCCTCCAAAGATCGATCTAACGCCTGATCAAGCTGTTCCAAATTAATGAGCATAAACGCACTTCTGAAATTTGTTTCCCCAGCAACATCAGCGCACTCTACATAAGTGCACAAAAAAATAAAGACATGCGCCAGGTTGTCGACGATCACAGTTAAGACGGCTGGGGAAGAAGTGAAACTGGCCTGGTGGGAGTTCCCGCTCCAGAGCGGCTTTACCAGGATCGCAGGGAAGGGTAGGAGCCTCTCCACCGTCAACACGAAGCAATAGGGCAGGCGAACTGTGGGCCAACCAAGCATTCTTAGGCGCATGAAAAACAGCAGCGCAATCATTGTCGCCATCCTAGCCACGGTAACGACCGTGATCACCAATCTGACCGAAATCAAGGAGGGGGTTGAGAAGCTATTCGGTGGCGTCACACCCAAGCTTGCAATAGTTCAACCGCGCCTGGACTTCTCCCGGCCACCATTCGGCTTCGCTATCCCGGGCACAGGTTTCCCCGGTGTAAGCTCCCAACCCGAGCGACCCACCGACAAGAACGGCATCACGGTGATTGGGCTTGACGAGTTGCGGGAGGGATCGGCGGACGATCACACCAAGTTCGCAGAACTGAATGAATTTCTTCAGCTCTTTATCAGGCAGCAGCTGGTGAATGAGGACAGGCATGGTTACATCGTCATCAATCCAGTTTTGACTGACTCTGTCGCCGCTGGGACATTGCGGGTCGCCATCAAGAAGGAGACAACACCGTCGGTCGAGAACTGCACCATGAAGGTTAATGATCCGAACGGCGAAGTTGTTACCTCGTTCAACTCGGTGGAATTGCCGGATGGGATCGGAACCAACTACTACGAATTCGGGGTGGCGTTCGAAGAAAAGCCAATCAGAGGAACTGCCCAGTGGACTACTGTCTTGGCCTGCGTCGCCGCAGGGGCGGGCCCGGAAAATCTGATAACTGTTCCCTGACGTTCCAAGCTTCCCGAGCCAAGCAAACTCCTGGGCTCTTGGAGCACGTGCCCAGAATCCGTCGAGTAAAATTGAGGCAGGCGACGAGGCTCACGCTTAGACGCCGCCGCTGGCCCGCTCACCGGGGTATGTAAGCGATGAAAATCGCCATTCCCTATCGGGCAACCTTAAGCGGACCCGGGTTCATGCGGCCTTTGTAGATTGCGATCTACAATGCTCTTCTCGGAACACCCGAACCGGCAGGCTTGTTTAATGAAAGCGTCACGATAACGCTCACCAAGGTGATCCATTCGCTAGGGAGCGTCCGTCCTCAGGCCGAATTGTCACTTTCAAACACCGCAAAACTCCTGCAACGAAAAGCAGAGGTCTAACATGAGAAACACTACTCACCAATGGCTTCAAAAGGCGGAAATTGCCATTGAGGAGGCCGAGCTAATCCTGGATGGCGAGCGTTTCGATTACGGAGGAGCCTGCAGTCGGGCGGCATTCGCGGTAATGTTCGCTGCAAGAGCGGCCATCGAACAGAAGCGTGAGGCGCATGATACCCTCGCCCCGACATCGACGCTCGATCTCCTGAAGATGTTCGACGAGCGGTTCAAACACACCAGCCACTGGAAGGTGCTTTTCACGGGCCTGAGAGACGCTGTACGCCTACAGCGTTGGGCAGACAACGAATGTCCGATAATCACCCGCGACCATGGGTATAAAGCTGTTGAAGCCGCGAAGCAATTCCTGAAAGCCGTTGAGCCATATCTGGAACGAGAACCGGGGACACAATTTAAAATGTGATCCAGATTGCCGGACGTCTCTCAACAAGGGCGGCGTAGAAGCGAACGTTGTCCGAGGCATCGCCACTACCCACAGTCGACATCTGAACTCTGAACAGTGAGAACTAAAATGCCGGATGAAAGCCACGCCCACGAAGAACTCCTCGAAGCATTCGGCTTTGAACGGCTCGACCACGGCCTCTGGTACTTTGCGCAGGAATACAGTTCTCCAAACTGCACGCAAACCTTTCCACCCAAGGCAGTTGTGGTCGTCGAGACGAACCAGGATGGAAGTTTCACCGGTCACGTTCCCATCAGCAGTCTGGGCCGCTACATCCCCTTCAGATCGTATACCTTCAACAGCAAACTCGCCGAAGACATGATCGCACTCGCCCAGAGTGAAGTTGCGGCCAAATCTGAGGAGGCGACCGGAGTTCCCATCGACGAAGGCTTCATCGACCTCCGCGATCATCGAAGACCTCTGATCACTGCACCGTTCAAGAACAGTCCTTGGAACGATTATGGGCTTGGTTTGGGTGCAAAGAGGACGGACAAGCGCGTCCGACTTGAGTCTCCCGGAGCCGTTTACGGCAAGGCGTACCATGCCTGGCGCGATGATTTTTGCGCCCGTCTGCTTGAAAATCGTAACCAGTTCCGGATGCGGTAGCTACAAACGGCCAACCACCTTGCGTCTCCGTGTGGTCCATCCTACGGTAGTTCTCTTTAAACACGAGAGACCGTCCTCTATGTTTTTATGGCGCTTTTTCAGCAACTTTCGACGAAAAGATAAACCGATCATTGAAACGCCTCCGACACGCATTTTTCGCGCGATCCTACTCATGGCTCCCGACACGGTCAGCAGAATGGCAGAGCGGTTCCCCTGGAGCAGAGAGGCGAGTTTTGATGACAGGGTACTGTTTTTTACAACAGCATTCGTTTACGTCGCAGGACTTGACCTCAACGGCCTCGAAGTCACCCCTGAACGCAGGTCTGCTCTCAGGCAGGAACTGCTTCATCTTTTAAGGGAGTGGCAACCGGAGGGTTTGAAATTCGTTGAGGATTGCCACGAGTTCATCCAGAGCGAACGGGCAAGACTAACCGCAAAGGGAATCGAACTCGCTCGGCCTCAATTCGAGCAGGCTCTTGGGTTCTGGACGCTCACTAACTGCGCCTCCCGTCCAATAACACTGGATGAAGAAGCATCGGCTGCCGGAATGGTTGGCGGCTACATTAACAGAGTGCTGGAGGGATGCTGGCAAATCACGGCAGACGAACAGTCGATGTGAACCCAGCGGCGAGGAGCATTCCGCGTAGGTTCACATCGGGACCCTACTGCCGGGTCTCAACATCTCACTCACATCTAAGCGCGCAGCGAGAAACTGTAAGCGAGATCGCTCACGGCGGTGGAAGTTGCCAAAGGGTCAGTTCTTGCCTGATCGGGGCGGCGCTGCCCTCGCACGCGCCTCAGTCCAGGAACGACCGCAGCTTGCGGGACCGGCTCGGATGTTTCAGCTTTCGGAGAGCTTTCACCTCGATCTGTCAAATGCGTTCCCTTGTGACAGAGAACTGAAGCCCGACCTCTTCCAGCGGGTCCGTGTTCATGCCGATCCCAAAGCGCATGCGTTTCACTCCACGACCGACACGCATTAATAAGTCCGACCCAGCAACTTACTCGATTCAGTAGATGCTGAGCGTCTATAAAGGCTCGACTTAAGAGTGTAATCATGCTTCAAGGAGTTCGTTTACTGTGAACGTCTTTGAGGTGTGTCGTGGGGCTCTCTATTGTTTGGCGTAGCTGTTTACTTGCTTTGTTTCTTTATGGCGGCGAGTGCTTGGCGAACGATAGTTGGACCGAATCCGAGTTGATTCTGAGTGGACTCAAGGTTCCCCAAAACGCGTCTGCTTTGCCGCCTGCCTTGGAAATTCCGGAGACATGGGCTGAAAGTATGCAGACGCTCGCTGGCATGACGGCACAGGACGGTTTGGAGCACGCGTCTTGCCTCAGCCTGGTTGCTTCGGACATTGAGGGATTGAAGAAAGAGTATGCGTCTCTCCTCAGCAAACGCACGTCGATGTCCGACGAAGCATACGCGGCAGCAGAAAGGAAACTGCTTGGCGACGCTGTCTGGAAAGCAGGAGCGTCACAAAGCCTCACCAGGATGGGCGGCGTTATAAAGAACGACGAGCAATGGTGCGACGGGGAAGCTGTGGCTGAGGTCCACACCCACCCCAAAGCCCCCGCCGTTCACTCCGATGTCGATCTTTTTTCCACAGTCCGCAAATCCCAATTCCATTCTAGTTTCGCCGTCTTTGAGAGCACGGTCTGCGGAATCGTTAAGACAGAGGCATCCCCAAAGGATGAATATGAGGCCCGAAGCTTCTACGCAGTTGCCCAGGCTGGCGGCCATCTTAAGGCAGTCAGAAACAGCGAAAAAATAACGGACGAGAGCCTCGCGAAAAGCGTTCCAGGGTTGGTAGCCCGGACATCGGAATCCATCAGCATGGGACTTTATTGTGGGAAGCTCGGTGGGCCTTTAGAGCGGGTTGCTCCGTCATCCTTCGACTCGGAGGACCCAATGTTTGTGCTGATGGCCAAGGGTGTCGCGATCTCGATGAAGTATCTGGAGAATGGCGACGACTTGAAGTTTCCGTTCACCCCTGAATTTGACCCGGTGTTCGACCGGTATATTAGCGAGGGAGATTTCCTCTTCTCGGAAGAGTGGGCAACCCACAGGTCACCGGCTGAGGCCTATCGGAGAATGGTTTATGTGGCGGCGGTGACACAGAGTATGGTTGCGATGAACTTTATCGACATTCCTGGTACGAGGTCGGAAAGGGAGACCACCTTCTACCGAACTTTCTGTTCTTCCGAGGCGGGTATGGTTTGCTTTGTGTTGGAGAGATATGGGAACGTCGAGTCATCGACAAACAACGGTGTTCTGGCCAGATACAGATTCGAGGAGCGACAGTCGATCCTCGTGGACCGAATCGCTGGGAAATATGTCCTCGATGAAAGGATGCCGGGCAACAGCGTTTACAAGGGGGAATGTTCCTTCGTCGAAACACGATGCAGGGCACATGGTGTCGGCACCCTTACAGCTGAAGGGCTTCAGTTCGAGGGCAGTTTCACTAAAGGTTCGCCGACGGGTAAGGGGATTGTAACGTTTCCATCAGGTGAAGTTTGGACCGTTAATATGACCAACGAGGGCTTCGAGAAACTTGAACGGATCAAATAGCCACGAAAGTCTGGAGAGTTCTCACCAGCCGAGTCGCGGAAGGGCCCAAACTGTCAGGATTTTTCCACATTTAAGTAAATCGCATCCGACGCCACTGTTAATGGCAGCCATTAACAGGGAGCGGATTTCAGGATGATCGCCACCTCTAAAATGCGTCAGAGCCTCACAGTTATGCCCGTTTACTTGCGTCAGAAAACCACTCGCCTTCTGGCACTCACCATGACGGTAGCTCTTTGCCACCTGAGTGACGCTACTGCCGGTGGTGTTCGCACCTATGGCGATCCTCCCCTGCCGCTCAACCTCAAAGCATTCGAAGACTTCGTACAAGGCCTTAAGACAGCTACGAACGGAAACGAGGCCGCAATGGCGAGACAGCTACAGGCACTCGGTTTCTCGTGTACTCCAGCTCGGTCAACACAGTTCCAATGCGTGAGGTTCGGCTGTCGTATCGGCGGCTTTCTGCTGCGGGGCGCACGGCTGCAATGGACCGTCACCAAGTACAACGGCGTTATGGGGAACGAAGGCTTCCACGGTGCGGCCGTTGACTACTCGTACATTCTCGGGTGCATTCCGAAATCCCGCGTTGAGAAAGAGCAGATCGATTTCCTTTCGCAACATGGGACCTGACCAGTGTCTCACAGGCAACCTTCGTTTGCCGCGCTTCCATCCACCTAAGCTCTAGAATTCCATGCGGACGCGCCACGAGAACACATTTGGAGTATGCGTAGCGACTTGCAGCCATGGTAGTTCCATCTCAGAGACCCAAGGAAATGCAACTGGAACAAAGCAGCCAAGAAGACAGAGGTGAATTCTGCGATGTGTTACGCCCATTGCTCTCCTGATACGGTCTGGCCGCACAGACTTTACCTCAAGCCAACTACTCAATCGGACGAGTGGTTTGGTCTTCATGGCTATTCCCAAATTTGACGGCCAGGAGCGACCGTCACGGGGAGGGTAGGGGCCGTCCCCCTACCCCGTGTCTGGCAAGATGGGTGATCAGTTCGAGGGGAATCCGACTACGTATGGCAAGAACCGATGCGCGACCTTCAGGTATCCCGCAGCGCTGGCGAGGTCAGCATCGATTAAAGCCTGGATGGCCAGCAGTCGAAGCGCCTCCGACGCGACCTGCCGGAGGGCATGGTTTTCGCCTCGTCTTAATCTCCGAGAAGACAGTCTAACGCATCTTTCGTACAGGAGGCAGGTTGAGCGGGCGTATAGCGGTCTGCGGGATTGAGCGGCATCGAAGGGGCATCCGAGCGCAAGAGCGGCAAACGGACAGGACTTGGATGACGAACGGAGGATAAGCAGATCGCGCAAACGGTCGATTGACGGCCGGTCTCGCGTCTTTAGCCGAAGCAAGGCCTGCTGGCCCCGGATAGTTGCCTCCATGGTGTCGCGATCCGTGCTGCCAATCATCGCGATGTTTGGTGCGAACTCGACCAAGCCGTCCATTTGAGGCCTCCGCTGCCAAGTAGTTTGAGCGGGGCCAAAATAGCTCGCCCTTTGAGGCAGGTCAATATTTACATTGAAATTTCAACTGCTTACACTGTTCCAAAGAGTGCGGTTTCGGCAATGAAGCTGGGTGAGTGAGTGATAGAGTCGCCCAGCACGCCAGGGGTTCGGCCGAGCCAGCTTGAACTGGGGTGCTGCACGTCCAATTCACCCTCGTTTGTTGCTTTTCATTGAGCGTCAAATCGCAACAGACAATTCTAGTGTTGCGGCAGTGAACGAGCGCCAATTGAGAACGTGGACCAGAACCGACCCCGATTGTTTACGACTATCGGGCCGCGCAGCGACAATGGAAATGCCAAAGATTTGGGATCGATGATCATGATGTCTTCCGGGGCAGGGGACACCCCTACCCCGTCCCAAAGCGTCAAAGGGAGTCTGGCTGACCACTTGGTCTCTAGGTTGGGCATCGACCGGACTTGGAAGTGATGAGCCGCGCCACAGCGGACTCGTTCGGCGTCTCAGGCCACGGGTCAGGAACACTGAGGTCCTCCAAAATCCGCCTCGTCAGAAACAGATCGACCGGTGTCTGAAGCGCCTGCCGCTGTGCCTCCAAATCGCTTGGGTCCGTAAACAACAAACGCGGATCGACTCCGAGGATGGCTCCCAGGGCAATGATTTCGTTCTTACTGGGCAAACAGCCCCGGAGCCAAAGACGCAGCGTACCATTCGAAATACGCAAAACACTACGTATCCCGTTTTGCGTCACAGACGGTACCATATCCATCCATCGGGCCAGCAAAAACGAATAGGAGTGATCTTTGCTCATGGCGAATTTAATAGCCCGCATCAACGCTCAAGTCAATTACCCCCACTAAAACAAGGACTTAAAAGTTCCATAACCCATGTTATGCGATTTTGAGGTGTCTTGATACCGCACCTACTGCCCGCGTCGGTCGGCCTCCTTCGCCCCGTCAGCGCGATCACCAGCCTAGAGATCGGCTCGCGTCAAGCCGAAATGATCGCCCAGAGCTGCGTGACCCCCATCGCAAGGACAAGAATGAAACTGGTTCCGGTGTAAAGCGCCGTTGGTATCTGCTTCAGTTGAGCGCCGAAATTGCTGCCCGAGAAGTCGTCGACTGCATCGGCCAACATTGCCTTCAAGTCATCCAAGGCAGACTTGGTTGCCAAGACCCCGTAGACCGTGTTTGCGACCACAATCGTCGCGAGCGCGAACCTGGCGGCCAGTCCGGCTGATGATGCGTAAGCCAGTATCGCGAACATAGTCGCGATACTGGCGAAAAAAATGATCGCGTATGTCTGCGTCAGATGGGCAAGTCGCGCCGCCACCGCCGCTACGTATTGATCAGTGGTGAGTTTCGCCATGCGCTCCTCCGGCAGGACTCGCCTGGGTGCCGAGTTGGAAATGAACTCAAGAGTGAAGCGAGCCCTTCTCCTTTCGTTAAAGGTCACCAGAACGGGCATTTACAATCCCCGTTCTGCGCACTCTCCATTCCAGCAATTATAGCATAAGTTGAACAGGATGGTGGGGCGAGATACACCCTGCGCTGCACGCATACGACCGATGGCCGTCAATACGGTCGCGACGTTTCCACCTCCACCTTGGCCTTGAACCAGTTCGCTGACGATCAGCGACTCCCACCCTAACACACTGCGACAAATTAAGCGGCGCTATGAAAGTTCTTGCGGCCGTCAAAGTAATTGCAAATCATTCTTAATATCGAGTTCTAGGACAACGCCATGAGCTACAGATATTTGTTGGCTGTCGCAGGATTTACCCTTGCGCTGTCGCATGCTTTCTCCACAAGCGCCTTCGCCGCAACCAAGTGCTACGAGGAACAAGAGCTACCGCCCGAACTCGTGTGCGACAACAACTATTCGAAGTCAGCTGATTTCAGCTCCGGTTGTCATTATACAACTGGCGAGACAGTCCAAGTTGAAGTGGCTTGCCCGGTAATGTGGGTGAATATTGCGGCAAAGAATGAAACCCACTCCCAGACGTGCCGAGGGGTCGGGTTGAAGGTAGCAAGCATCGAGGGATCAACATGCGCCTCAGGCGAGCTTCGTCCCTCGATAGGTCAGAACTGGCAAGGAATAAGCTACCGTTTCGGACGCTGGGGCGGTCTCGACGCTCATGGCGGTAATAAAATCGTCTCCATTCCAGACCGCACTTCTCGTACCAGCAGAGATGGTCCCACAACATTCTATGAAGGCGGCTTATTTTGCTACGAGAGCGGAGGAACACGAGACAGCGATAAAACGGACAGGGTTGTCGCCTACGCCTGCGGACCGTGACCCGCGCAAGCTAGGCCACTTTTTTGGTTGCCATGATCTCATGGCATAAGAGAGCCCGGTATAAAATTGTCACCACCGGCTCTCGCGTTGTCCATCAAGTGCGATTCATCATCTTGAGAGCGAAGTCATTCGGTGCCGGATGTGTGCAGATTCAAACAACTGATCGATTGATGAAGAATGACGACGGATGCGCCTGGAACGCGTAGGCCACAATTTCCCTTGCGAGGTCGCTCATTGGATCGACATGCTTATTCGCCTCGCGCATCAGATAGGCTGTCAGCGACGCATAAACGCCGCATGGATCAATGAACCCGAGCGACGCGGCCAGCGCCGCCGTGTCTTTCGTAGGCCTGCATCCTTTCGAAAATGACGAAATCGCTGGCGACAGGCGCGGTTTCATTTGCCTTCGCGATCTCCCAGGTCTTTCGGAGCTTGAATAGATCGCGATGGCCGCTCGCCAGCTCCGGGTTGCCCGCGACGGTCGCCTCAACAACCTCAGCAATTGACCTTCGGTTTTTCACGGCAGCCTCAAGAGCAGACGCCATCGCGTCTTCCGATGCGATGGCGTCTGGATAAATTCATAATGAGAAGCGGCGATCCGGCTGATATGTCAGGACGCCGCTTCAGGTTCATTCAATAAGCGTGGGAACAACCTTGTTCGCAAACGTGCCATTTCCAAGCTGACCACTGCCGTTGTTCCCCCAGCAGTAACCCTCATTTCCGGCAGTCGTTGCGCAGGTATGATAGTTCGACCTACTTGCGCTAAGAGTTGCGGCCGTGAGGGCTGCGGAGTTTGCAGGGGCCGAGACGGTTGTGGGGACCGAGACGGCCGATGAAGTATAGCCCACACCCACTTGCCCAATCTGGTTCATGCCCCAGCACTGCACGGCACCACTGGTGAGAAGCGCACAGGTATGCCTGTAACCCGGTTCTATATCGGCCACTGTGCCACCCAGGCCTTTGACGGGCACGGGCGTATATCTGGTAGTGGTCGTACCATCTCCGAGAAGATAGTTGCTGTTGCTTCCCCAGCACTTCGCAGAACCATCATTCATAATCGCGCAGGCATGAGTATCACCAACTGAAATACTCCGCACCGTATTCCCGAGTGAAGTCACGTCGACTGGAGTGGAGAAGATGCCCGTGGTCGCGCCGGTTCCCAGTCGACCACTACTCGCGTTGCCCCAGCATTTCACGGAGCCATCAGTCATATGCACGCAGGTTGATATTCCTCCTGCCGCTACGCTTGCGACGCCGCTAGTGAGGCCAGAAACTTGAACAGGCGAAAGTCTGTTGTTACCGCTGGTGCCGTCGCCCACCTGACCGTACTGGTTATCTCCCCAGCACATCAGACCGCCGCTGGAAGTCACAGCACAGACGTGATTTCGACCGACGGACAGGCTTGTGACGCCAGAACCGACACTTGTCACCCTTTGCGGCGTTTTCACCGTGCCGGTGCTGCCTACACCCACTTCTCCACTTGCGTTGTAGCCCCAGCAGTAAACTTCACCATCGGTCGTCAGCGCACAAGAAGTGCTGCCATTGACACCGACTTCCGCGACGCCGGATTCGAGTCCTGAAACCTTAACCGGGGATGTCCTCGCGGTGAGGGTGTCGTCGCCCAATTGTCCGTAGCTGTTGTTGCCCCAGCACATGGCTGCGCCATCCGGAGTGACACCGCAGGAATGCAGGCCGCCCGCTGAAATCTTGTCCAGCGCATAGCCGTGACCGACTACCTTAATTGTGACAACCGCGTCGTCAGAGAGAGATTCGTCGGTGCCATCGGTAAACGTCGCTCTGACGGTGAAGCTGTACTCACCAGCCGCCGTCGGCGTGCCGGAGAGGACTCCGGTCGCGTTTAGCGACAGACCGGCTGGGAACGTATCCCCTGTCAGGTTCAAACGCGACCACTTGAGCAATGAAAGCTCGATGTTCTTGGTAGTAGCCTGGCCAGACAAATCGACCGAATATGCCTGATCCCTGGTGCCGTCCTTCAACGCGCCGTCCGCGACATTCAATTCAATTTGCGGCAGGCCGACGTTAAGCGTGAACACCTGGCTCGTTATAACGGTCGGCTGATCTTTCTTCCATGCACGAACCGTAAATGCATACGTTCCGGAAGCAGTTGGAGTACCGGACAGCACGCCTGCAGCCATCGACAAGCCAGGAGGAACCTGCTGTCCGGCCTGAAGAGCTTTCACTTCCCAGGAAACATCCGCCAGCGACAGGTTTTTCATCGTCAGCAGCGGCGTGAAATCGAAGCTATAAGTGCTGATACGCTTCGTTGCATCGGGCATCTGTCCTGTGGAAAGGCTGAGATAAGGTCCGTTCGTCGTAACCCTGATCGTGAAATCGTTCGAAGATTGAACATCCGTGAACGCGCCAAATTGGTCCGTTCCGACTATGGTCAGCCCGCTGTATTCCCCCGCCGGTACGCTCACCACTCCATCACTGACGATTGCACCAGTCGTCGGATCGACGTCAATTCCGGCAGGCCAAGTCCCCGCCCCTTTCGCGTAAGCGACCGCGCCAAGCGCGTAGTCGGTAGCGATAGCTTGGTTCAACTCAACGCTCGTTTCTGCGTCGACGATGCTTGGGACAAGCACCCGAAGATTTGGAACTACTGCAACGTTCACGGGCTTCGAGGTGACGCGATTAGTGTCGTCCGTCACATAGAGGTCGAACGCGAACTGCTGTGCCGAAGCGACGCTGCCGCTAAGCGCTCCCGTATCAGGATCAAGGTTGATGCCCTCAGCCTGGGGCAGGTCGTAAGAGTAGAACCGCACCTTCCCATAAGTGTTGTCCGTCGACAGAACACCGAGGGTAAAGGGTGGGGCCATCATGATCGGGTAGCCCGGCTTCGTGACGATATCGAAGACGTTCAGCACAATCGGCTCCGGATTGGCGATAACCTTGAAGGTGAGATCAATCGAGGCAGTTGCCCCAAGCCGGTCCCTCCCCTGTACGGTAATGCCGCTGTAAGTGCCGATAACGTCCGACTTACCATTGAAGTAAACGCCGTCATCCTTAACCTGGTAACTCACACCGGGTGGCAGGCTCTCACCACCTGTGACCGTCCAATTAGCAAACCCGATATTTGGACCATAGGCGGCGTTCTTCGCCGAAACCACCATATCCGCATCCTGATCGAACACGATCATGTTGCGTGGGTTGGCGGTCGAGGTGACCAACTCCATAGTTTTTCGCGGGCCAACCGTGAAGGACACCGGATCGGAGACGATCTCACGACCGGCCAAATCCGTTGCCTTCCAGGCAATATTGTTGAAGGTCCCCTGCTCCTCGGCGTAGCCAGTATAGGCAAGAACCCGCGAGCCCTTCGAGCCAACAATGTTCTGCGGCAGACTGCCAGAAACCTTGGTCCACGTTACACCACGTCCGTAAGCATCGTTCGTGACGGTCGTGCGGATCGTTGGCGCAGAGGTGTACTCGTCGAGTGACTCGCTATCCGCCGAGTTCGCAATGGTCATGTCATCGGCTTCATCTACCGTAATGTTGAATGGACCGAATTCTGCGGTGTTGAATTCCTCGCGAGTAGCGTCAGAAGAGTCTAGGTAGTAGTTCGCATGATCGTCGAAGGCCACAACCTTGATCGGGAAAGTTCCCGAACGAGACGGAATGCCCTTCAGCGTCCGCGTTTCCTGATCGAGGATCAGGTGATCTGGCGCTAGGCGAGCAATAGTTACTTCCAACTGCTCACCGGCATTCTGGGTAACAACACCCACATACGAGGACCCAGAGTATTCTAGGAACGACACCAATCCGGTGGCCTTGTTTACCACCTTGTAATACAGCGTTCCTGGGACATCGCCTTCAATCGCGTAGGTGATCTCGCCAATCTGATTGTCCGGCTCCGGGAACTGAATGTCGACCGGCAGCGCGGCCGAGTATCGCTTAGCCGCTTCGTTCTTGGTCGGTCCACCGATTTCCAATGGGGGAAGGGTCTCGACCGAGAATTCCGCTGCCCTGTACATCGTCCGCTCGTGGGCATCCAGCACGTTCAGGGTCCAGAGCGTCGTCTTGGCTGTGTCGATCTTGCCCTGCATCACCCCTGTAGTGGGATCGAGGCTGAAACCAGCAGGAAGTTTCGTTGCTTTGAACACCGCCGGATTAACGACGTTGCTCAGCATCTGAGTCTCGGTCTTGAACGTCTCACCCTGTCGCACGACACGCGACTCGCCGCCCGGTGCGATTTGGACAAAGCCGGATAGGGTCGAGCGGATGGCCACCTGACCCGGTATCGCCAGGTTTTCCGCGTCGGTACCAATCACATCGACGGTCCAATCACGGATGGTCGGCGGTGTGCCGCCTATAATTCCGGTCGTTTCATTAATCGTCACCCAAGACGGAGCGTACGGACCGAACGACCACTTCACCGGCTTCACATAGGAGCCCTTCAGGTAGAGAGGCGATACAACGTTCTCCCGGCTAACAACTGCCCCGGTCGTTCCATTGAGCCATACGTGAAACTTGGTCGCTGGAAACTGCAATGTTGGCGGAACGCGGTCAACAAGCTTCAATGTAAAGGAATGCTCGACGACAATGCCATTTGCCTTGCTGGTCGCACGGATTACGACGTTGCGGGTGGTGCCTGTGGGCAGGGACGTGCTGTCGTCAATCACCCCGCTGGTATCAAGTGAAAGACCGGTCGGTAACGGATCGGAAGTTTGCGCTAACGACCAGGTAATTCCGCCATAAAAGCCGGAATTGGCCGGTTCGGCGTATATGCCGTAGTCGCTAGCGTCCGCGAGACGCGGCAACTCATAGACCAATTTGTCGGACTGCAGCGCGGGATAAGGATAGATTTTAACGGGGAGAACCAAAGTCCCCGCGCGACCAGCGCCATCCATGAAGCTGATCTCGACATCACCCTCATACTCAGCCGTGGGAATGCCTTCCAGCTTTCCGGTGACCGTGTTGAGTGACAGACCTGGAACATCCGGAGAGGACGAGACATAGGTGACGGCTTTGACACCACCAATCAACCTGTTCTCGATATCAGCAAGTGCGATCTTCGGATCGACGGACGAAACGCTCGGGCCGTTCTCATTACCGCGCAGTTGCGAAAGCGTAACCGAGCCGATTGGTTTCGGCTCCGCCACCGTGATGGTAAACGGATCGGATGTCTCCCTGAGAAGGTCCGGACTTACTTCCGCAACCTCGACAGTGTAACCGCTAATCGTTTGAATTTGTTTCGGCGTACCCACGATCAGACCGGTGACCGGGTCGAAAAAGAGCCCTTCCGGCAAATCAGGACCAATGAGTTTGTATTGAAGCGGCAGATAGTTCTGAGCAAGCGGCGGCTGGGTCACCGAGAACGGTTTGTAACCCAACACCTCGATATTTGCCTCCAACTGAACCGGATCGGCCGTAGCGCCCCTGACCAGGCCGTCTCGCTTGGTGACCTGGATATTGAAGGTATTTGAATCAACATGGCCTGTCTCGTCGCTGAGACGGAAATAATATGGACCATAGGTATTCTCTGCAAACCTGGTTCCGCCAAAGACAATGCGCTCATCAGAATTGAATAAGATGCCATCCGGCATCGGTCCATTCATGAGCTTAAGGCTCGCATCTCCAATGACACCCTTCTTGTCGTAGGTGACAGCGAAGAGTTGAGCGACCCGGTCATATTGCTTGATCGAGGCGACAGCAGGAACGGCATCAATCGTCAGAGGATTGTGCACCTCGAAGGCAACGCCCTTGGTCCTCGTCAATCCATTCCCGTTGGTCAGCTTGAAAGCCGCTTTGTATGTACCCGTGACTGGGAGCGTCCCGGTCAATTTGCCTGTGGACGGGTCAAAGCCTACGGTCGATGGAAGTACCGCGCCATCGAGCATCGCCACCGAGTAAGGAGCAATCAGCCCACCGCTTGGCTCCATGTCGATATCGAGCGTGTCGCCGATGCGATAGTGCTCCTCGGCCCCAACAGCGTCGAGAACGATCTCTGCCGGGCCGATATTGAAATCATATGGTCCGCAGGTCACAGGATCGGCTAGGTCATTTCCCGGGAAATCAACACGAACCATAATGCCGGTCTGCGTTTCCTCGCCAGCTGGGACACCGGAGATCACTCCACTATCCTTGCCCAGCGACAGTCCTTGAGGCAACTGGCCAGCAGTGATGGTGAATTCCTTGACGGCAGCATCGCGGCCGGTGGGAATTTTGTAGCCATTTTTCAGGAAACTATCCCCGGTTATTCCGTTGAGAACGATTGACTCGTCCCCAGTTTCCGGAGTGCACAGGCCTGTAGGACCCAGCGAACCGATCTGGAACCAGTTGGAATAGCCAACAGCCCCGTCCGTATCGACCGCCTTCAAGCGCACAGTCGCCTGATCGTAGAAATCGTAAACCCTTCCAGACACACGCAGGTCATAAGGGTCACTGCTGAAACGCAATGTACCGGGCATGGTCTGATTGGGTGCCAATTCCGCGCTGTACTTGACCTTGTCGGCGTCCTTTACCGCGCGGACAATCTTATCCATCGCCTTTTCGTCCCAGATCGCAGCGCGGTAGTATGCGCCAATTTCCTGGAGTTGGTCGGCAATCTGAGCAAAGGTTGGCCCATCCTCAACGAGCATTTTTCCGTAATAGGAGAAAATTGCCTCTCCGCTATACGAATAACCAATATTGAGGATCGCATACTGACCGGCCTCCGCAGGCGTACCCTCGACGTACCGGCCGTTATAATCGACCCCCGTCGGCGGAGCCTTCAGTTCTACCCAGCGGTCGACGACAACACCGTCCGGCAGGTCAAGCGTGGTGTTGTAGAATTTGCCCGTATGAGCATAGAGATCGACGTATTTCGAATTCTCCGGCAGGACGTAGATGTCAAACGTCGCATAGGCCCTCGCGACGCGGTCTCCGGCACTGTCGTAGCCGTAGAGAGTGACTTGCACGCCGGTAGATGCAGTCTCCGGGGTCCCTTCAAAAGTCCTGTTCGTGGCATTGAAGGAAATCCCAGCCGGGAGATTGCCGACTTCAACCTGCCAACGATCATCTTCCCATTCGGGCTTCAGCGGGAGTTTTTCGGAGAGCGGAAAGCCAACGCCGCCGACGAAGTTCGCGTTGACGGTCTTTGAGGCCAGATCGTCATCCTCTTCCGGTGGCGTCGCGCTGCCCACATAGCCCGTCTTGTAGCGGAAGACAAATTGCCCACTCTCAGCCGTAATCGCATACGCGTTTACCATCGAACTGAAAGCGATGACGAAAGAAAGAAATAGCCTGATCACGATAATGCCATCCCACCAGAAGGTCGCATTTCATAATTGTGTGCTAATGGTGTGCCAAATTCTAGCCGGACTAAAAAAAATGCGATTAATCGAGCTTAACTCCTATCTCGCCGTCGCCTCCCCGGCCGCCATTCGGTGGACATTCACTTACACTACCTCACCTCCTCCGACTGGACGGTGACAGGCCAGTTGCCCGAAAGTGCCATCTATTCCGTCGGCGTAACCGCCGTCATCTTCTCAGAACAGCAGACATTGTCGGGACATACGACGCCTCGGCGTCACCGCAACTGACAAGGCTGGTGATACGGTCAGGACCAACGTCAGCTTCACTGTCGAGGAAAATATCGGCGCTCAGGATTTAAATGTGGGATCGCAGAATAAGCAAGAAGCAGTGTTGACACGGATCGCCGACGGTGTTTTCACAATTGTCAACATTAAGTATTCGAGCTTCATGCAGGCCATGTGCTGAAGGCAATAATTCCGGAGAAAGACCTGCGAGCGCTGGTGAAGGCTCGCCATGCCCCGACCTGATCGCCCTGGTCGTTACTACACCTCCCCCTTCGACCATTTCGCGACGAAGAGACATTGCGGCCGCTCAAGGAATTGCAAATCATTAATCTAGACTCCTTTCTTGAGAAGATGCCATGCGCCACAGATATTCATTGATTATCGGAGGATTTACGCTCTTCCTATGCCAGGCCGTCTTATCCAGCGCCTTTGCCGCAGCCGTTTGCTACGAGGACCAGGTGCTGCCGCCGGGCCTCGTTTGCGATAACGACAACTCGAAATCGGCCGACTTCAGTTACGGTTGCAAATACCTTCCCGAAAGAACCGTTCAGGTCGAAGTGCCTTGTCTCCAACGATGGGTGAACATCGTCGACAAGAAAGAAAGCCATTCCCAGGCATGTGCCCGCGTGGATTTAAAGCCAGCAAACATCGAAGGATCAACCTGCGCTTCAGGCGAACTTCGCCCGTCTACCGGATCGAACTGGGAAGGCATCAACTATCGATTTGGCCGATGGGGCGGACTCGACTACTTCGGCGGTTACAAAATCATCTTCAAACGTGATTGGACAGATCGTGGCGGTAAAGACGAACCGGATCGCTTCTACGAGGGCGGATACTATTGCTACGAGGGCGGAAAGCAAGACTCAGACAATACGGATAGGGTCGTTGCCTATGCCTGCGGTCCTTGAAGCAGCCCCAGAGACCAACGCTGCTCCTCTCATGACCCCCGTGGTCCACGTTGACAACAGCGATAACAACGATCATCGCTCTCGCACATTAGCTCACCACCTATGACACAAGGACGGGCTCAGCTGACAACCAGACCGAGCCCGTCGGAACCTGCCACCTCGGCCCTAGGCAACGACCAATGTGGCAAATGCACTCTACGCATAAGAGTTTGCCCGAAACTGACCTAAACGCCTGTGGCTCGGATGTCGCCGACAGCGTGCCAAACGAGCTATAACGACGCCAGGTGTTGTCGCACGGCTGCATCCCGGATGATCTCAGCCGCCTCACCGGTATAAGCCTCTTCACAAACCGAACAGGACACAACAGGAACCAGCACCGATAAGACAACGGAATCATCACCGCTTCCATAGGTAAAGTTGTCCGTTTCGATGCTTTCCATCGCGCCCGGAGAGCCACAGATGCCGCAGTCAACCACAACACATTTTGACTCGGCTTTATCCGTCAAATCCAAAATCTATCTCCTCAGGAAGGCGTCAGTCAGTGTAACGTGATGCCCAGTTGCTCGTCGAGCCTACCTGCCCTTAGCTCCGAGACAAAATGACGAAAAATATCTGGGTAGTAGACAATATCAGGACCAAATTTGGCTCTGATCATATCCCACTCGTCTTCCGAAGCGTCACCGTAACCCTTATCACCGGTTTCGATTTTATTATCCTGCATGAGAACTCCTTGAGCTGCCACAGCGTTTTGGACACACAGCACATGTGGAGGCAAGCGATTTCCTCACTACTTTATATCATTGGTTAATAAAACAGCAATCAGTGATTGCCGGGCACCCTGATGACCCATAAATATTTGTAGCAAATCACCCCGAATTCCGCAGATGATACGGAAATTGACTGGTAATTTTTCCGGCCAGCAACAATCCTCTTATGACTGCCACTGGAATTCCTTGTCATGAAAAGATCGTTGCGCACCCGGACAGCCGCTGTCACTGCTCTGATTTTGGCTCAAATTGCGATGCCATTTTCGATAGCCAGGGCCCAAGAAGCGCAGTTCTATTATCGGCATAATCAACAACTGATCACACAGGGCGGAAACGGCGGCCCTGTCGATCCAAATGCGCCGGAATTCATCGCCATCAATCTAAATGGCGATAGCGAAATTCTTTTCGAGGTGACGACGCTACCATCACTCGGCATCCAGCTTCGTCGCCAGGGATCGAGTGCCCTCTACACAAACGGCGCGACATGGACACTTGCTTCCGGACAGCTTCCGCCTGGAGTTACAGCAGATATCGCAGATGATGGCTCAAGTCTGATCTATGCCGGATACCCTACAGCAACTGGCACCTATGGCAACATCACCTGGAAAGTGACGGGAGCTGACGGAAAACAGGTTACCACACAACCCCAGACAATCATCGTCAATCCCCGCACCCCTCTTCTACTCACATCAACGCCAGCCACATCCAGAACACTGCTCGCCGGGACTGACGACGCCAACCTAACCGTCAAGGCATCGAACATTGCCTATAACGACAACCTTGCGCCATCCAACTGGTCGGTGAGCGGCCAGCTTCCGGCAGGCGTCAGCTATTCGATTAATGGCAATGAAGTTCACTTCAGCGGGATTTCTACCCAAACAGGAACCTTCAGCAACATCATCGTCTCTGCGACCGACAATGCCAACGGCAGCGCAACAACCACCCTCACCTTCAACGTCACAAACCAGACAAGCTCCATCCTGGCCGCAAACGTGGGCGACAACGACCAGATTCTGACTCAGTACACGTCACAGCCGATCCTTGGAACTGCGATCCGCGACGTCACCTCAAATGCGGCCTACACGGAAGGCGCTTCTTGGACCCTCGCATCCGGAACCTTGCCGCCTGGCATTCAGCCGAGCATCGCCGCCAACGGTTCGACCATGACCTACACCGGCTATCCGACCGAGATCGGCACCTGGTCAAACATCACCTGGCTGGTCGAAGCGGCAAACGGCAGCCAGGTTCAGACCAACCCCATTTCCTTCACAGTCGAACCACGTCTACCTTTGACTCTGGCAGCCACTCCGTCAGCAACACGCAACCTGATCACCCTTCAAGACGATGCTAATCTCCAGGTCACAGCGTCAAACGTCGCTCTCGGCACGCCTATCCCTGCTGAGAATTGGACTATTACAGGGCAGCTGCCTCCGGGCATAACGTACTCAACAGGCGTGAACAGCTTAAAATTCTCCGGCACCGCAGATGAAGGCGGCAGCTTCAGCAATATCGTTGTTTCAGCGACCGACACCCTGGGCGCAACGGCCAGCACAACAATCGGCTTCGACGTTACCGCCAATCCCGCACCGTTCGTCGCTGTAAACGTCTACGGCAGCGACATTACGCTCGGAAAGCTCACGACGAAACCAGAAAACGGAACCGCGATCCGCGATCACGCAAATGCCACCTATCATGGAGGCGTAACGTGGGAACTGGTCTCCGGCACCCTTCCCCCGGGCATCACCTATTCAAATGTCGCTGATGGCAGTTATCTCTCTTATGGTGGCTACGCGACTGAAATTGGCACCTGGAGCAACATCGTATGGGAAGTCTCCGACGCTCAGGGCAACAAGATCAGAACTAAGCCCGTGTCCTTTACAGTCACCGAACGGTCACCGCTCACGCTTGTCGCGAGCCCATCGCCCACGCGCGTCATGAATTCCTTCACGGATGATGCCTATGTCACCGTCAAGGCAACGAACTCACTCTACGGCAACGCCATCGAAAGCGCGAACTGGTCGATTACAGGCGATCTGCCACCGGGCGTCGGATACACCTTTAAAAACGGCGGCATTGCATTCACCGGCAAGGCAACGCAAACGGGAACATATGCCACCACGATCAATGCAACTGACAGCGACGGAACGGTAGGGACGGTTACAGTGACATTCGAAGTCACAACCTCACCCCCGCCCTACATCGCCGCCAATGTTTACGGCAGCGACATCACGCTCGCCCGGTTCACCGATAAAGCCAACAACGGCACAGCCATTCGCGACGCTCAGTCAAACACACCCTATACCAGCAGTGTCAAATGGGAACTGGTTTCAGGCACACTCCCGCCCGGCATCGAAGCCGTTATCGATGAAGAGCATGGCCAGTGGCTGAACTACACCGGGTATCCGACCGAAATCGGTACATGGAACAACATCGTGTGGGCCGTCTCCGACAATACAGGACACGTTGTCTTCACCACCCCGGTCTCGTTCGACATAACCGAGCGGAAAACTCTTACACTTGCTGCAACACCGAGTGACAAGCAGGTCCTCGCCGCCAATGTCGACGACGTCAACACGACAATCGTGGCCAGCAATGTGCCTTATGCGACGCCTATTACTGCAGACAATTGGACCATTACCGGTTTGCCCACAGGCATTAGCGCTACGAAAACCGGTAACACTGTCACGCTGACAGGAAAACCGACGACGACGGGCATCTACAACATCGTCGCAACGGCAACCGACTCCCTCGGCTCCACAGCGTCAGAAACGGTCACGGTTGAAGTCTACACCAACACAAACTCCTTCAAGCAGGTCGCGCTCGGTCAGCACCACACCTGCGGCCTGACACTTGCCGGTGGCGTCAAGTGCTGGGGACTTAATGGCGACGGACAGCTTGGGGACGGAACCACGGTCAACAAAACTGTTCCCGTTGACGTCGTCGGCCTTCAGAGTGGTGTGAAATACATTTCCTCGGGTCACCAACACAGCTGCGCCATCCTCAACACAGGTGTTGTGAAGTGTTGGGGACAGCAGGCTGACGGACGCCTTGGCAATGGTCTCACCGCCAGTGCAAAACTCTCCACGCCGGTCACCGCAACAGAAGCAGGTTCGGACCTGATGCAAATCTCTGCTGGCGCTTACCACACCTGCGGGGTGACGAATGCTGGTGCCGCCGTCTGCTTTGGCCTCAACACCTATGGCGGTATTGGCGACAACACGACTATCACACGCGCCAACGGCACCACTCCTGACGGCATGGGCTCCGGCGTTTCCATGATCAACGTTGGAAGCTATACAACCTGCGCCGCAAAGACCGACGGTAGCGCCTGGTGCTGGGGACTTGGTAGCTTCGGCCAGATCGGCGACGGCTTCAAACTCAACAGACTATTGCCGGTTCAGGCCCTTCCAGCCGGTAGCGGCGTCACCAAGGTTGAGACCAGGGGCTACCTCGCCACCCACGGAACCTCGTGCGCCCTCACCTCGTCCGGTGCAAAATGCTGGGGAAGAAACAACAGCGGTCAGGTCGGTATTGGAAACACAGTCGACCAGGTAAGCCCGATGCCTGTCACAGATATGGGCGACGCCACCGATATCGCCGTTGCCATCGAGCACTCCTGCGCCGTTAAATCCGACCGATCCCTGTATTGCTGGGGACGCAATTCGAACGGACGCATCGGCGATGGAACCTGGATCAACAAGAGTGTTCCAACAGCAACCTTAATCGGAAAGGTCACGGGCATCACGGCTGGCGGTGACTCAGCCTGCGCTCCGACACCCGACGGTGTCTTCTGCTGGGGCGGAAACACGTACGGCGCACTCGGAAACGGCAACACAACCGCCCAAAACACCCCCGTTCCGCTCACCTACTAAGAAAGAAGGCCTTAAGCGAAAACAGAAACGGCCGGTCCAACCAGACCGGCCGTTTTAATTTGATTGTTCGTCACCGGCCAAATGTGCCGGAACGATGATCAGCAGTAATCGAGGTAGCGATTGCCGTAACGGTCACGATAATAGCACTGATCAGGCTGCTGGTGATCTGCCGCATGACCGATCAAGGCTCCTGACACCCCACCGATAGCGCCACCAACAGCTGCACCCCGGACATTACCGGTCAACGCGCCACCAATGATCGCACCGCTCACAGCACCGACGCCTGCACCTTTTTCAGTCGCTGTACACGACGCCAGAGCAGCGCCCATACAGATAATTGTAATGAGTTTTTTCATGTCGTAACTCCTTAATATAAGGAGTTAATACTGGACACACAAGAAGACGAATTGCAACTCGCCGATACCACGGAAATCCTTAGCGGCGTCTGAAATCCTCGGTCGCTGCTCATCGACCAAAATTGAAGCGCAAGGCGACCGCTACAACTCCTTGCGCACTTCAGAAGACGAATTTCCAAAAATCGATGGGCACACCATCGAGCAGACGCGCACGTTCTCGTTTCACGGGGCATGAACCTCCAGCAATGGCAGGAGCATCATCCATCTGTCGTTCTCATTAACAACGGCAGAAGACCGCTAGCTCCCCGAAACTCTGCCCTTCTCGAAAACAAACCGGGCATTTTCTGTGAGGACCACAACCGCCTCAGGGTCGAACGCTCCGCCCTCGCAACACAACAAATCCCGACTAATCAGCGAGCGGACAGTAGGTCGTCGAGTGACGCGACGCTCGACCTTCGGCCCCGCTACGAGGTCGTAAAACGAAGTCTTCTCTTCCCTGATCAGTTTCGATCCAACTTGCATCATCAACGTCAGCAGCGTCCGCTGCGCAGGAGATATCGAATGCCAGACGTTCCTTGCTTGCGTCAGCCCGAGATTGACATCTCTTATCCTTTGATCCAACTCCGCGACCAGGTCAGGTCGCCCCTCTGCTTCCAGCAGCGCGCGCACCCGGGCGTTGCTTTCGCGATTCTGCTTTTCAATCTCAAACTCAATATCGGGCTTGGGAATTTTCATTGGTCACCATCTGTCCTCTTGAGCCAGATATAGCACCTGCGAAGCGCGTTTCAAACGGCTTACTGCAGTTCATTGGTAACCGCCCCTATCTGCTCATCGCTTTGGCCACATACCCCTCTTCCCAAACGCTGATCCGCCGTGGGCGGAGCGAACATTCCAGCAAGACTTCGTCCGTCATCTGATCAATAATCGACAGCAGATTCACATGAGCCTCCGGTTTCAGACGAATTTCGTATTCTTCACCGACCGTATCAGTATCGACCGCATTGAGGACAATCGTCTCAGGCCAATCAACGTCATAGAAATCAACAGTCGCATGCATCTTGATGTCGTGGCACGTCTCGTCGCCCCCACCTCCATCATGTGACACGGCACCGACCGGATCAAACGCCCAACAGACGCCAATCCCACCTTCACTCAGCCCGTTCTCGACCCAGTCTCCTGGAACGATCATCGCACGCCAAATTTGGATCGCCTCACTTTCAATCTCCAGGTCAAAGGCAAGATTCTCGATCTCATCCTCGACCAATTGCGCCGCCCGGTCACGGAGGAACTGATCCATTTCACCTTGAAGCTCAGGATAATCATCCGGTTCAAACATACCAGAACTCGGAACGCCACCATGCGCGTCTGCGAAAGCGGCGAGTGTCGGCGATCCCATCTTCAGGTCCGCCTTCAAGGCAGCAAAAGCCCGTTTTGCGAGATCATCACGGTCCAACGTCGCAAGCTTCTCTGCAATCCAATTCTGATCGATCAAGGTGCATATTCCGGTTTTTCGGTCGCTAATCGAATATTTGTCGCTTTTTCAGCGTTAGACAACAGGACTCCTCAAGATGGGCCAGGCTTTAATGTTGACATCTATCCAGAGCCATTTATGCTTTTCTTCAAAGGAATTCATGAATGAAAATCTGGCTCTTTTCCGACCTACATCTCGAACATACGCCAATTGCGAGCCTTCAGCCGCCACAAGCTGACGTTTGCATCGCGGCTGGCGACATTCTCGACAAGGGGATCGTTCCCTCACTGGAATGGCTGAACGCAAATATTGCACCATCGATGCCCGTCATTTTCGTAGCCGGTAATCACGAGTTCTACAGAAGCTCAGTCATCGAAAGCCTTGCAGCTGCGAAGACTGCAGCTGCCGATATGCCTAACGTCCATTTCCTGCATAACCGTGCAGTCGAAATTGGCGACGTTCTTTTTGTTGGAGCCACACTATGGACCGACCAGGACCTTCACAGCAATCGACAACTTTCGGCGTTCTTTGCCAAGGATAGCCAGATTGGCATGAAGGATTACAAGAAAATCAGCTGGCAGAAGTCACCCTGGCAACGGTTGACACCTGCCCGGACGATTGGCATGCACAGGGAAAGTCGATCATTCATCGCGAAGACCTTGGAAGCCCGCAATGGCAAAGCCGTCGTTGCGTCACACCATGCGCCCAGCATTCAGTCGATGAGCGAGACCGACGGAGCAAACACTTCAGCTCCTTCCTACGCTTCGAACCTGGAGGCCCTGATCGAGGAATTGAAGCCTTCAGCATGGGTTCACGGCCATGTTCACCGCTCGAACCGCTATCGCATCGGTCAGACCGAAATCCTGTCAAACCCGCGCGGCTACGGAGACAATGAGAAGGGAACCAGCTTCGATCCGAGCTTCGTTTTCGAGGTCTGAGCTGACAACCGAGTTGCACGGTCACATCTGAAGCAGGGACTTCCTGGCGCTGCCCAGTTCCGGAGCATCCAGAAGATAATGCGCCGTGTCGACAGCTAACTGGCGTGATCTGGCATTCTGAAAGGTTTGCTGCTCGGTGGCGGGGTCTATAAAGCGAACCTCGATTTCCATTCCCCTTCCCCACCGATCAATCCATTCATCGATGTCGTGCACACCCTCTATATCATAGACCCAGTCATCCCGATGCACTCCGGCGTGCAACAGCAAGCCCTCCGGCCACTGTCCAGCCGTCCTGACCTGGATGACCTCCCCACCCTCTACAAGTTCCGCCAGAGCGACAGCCAACTCATCGCAGGCCCTGGCAGTATACATCTCATGGAGCGAAACGACGACGTCGACACCAAGTTCGTCATCCCGGACCTCGACGTTGCACGAAAGCAGACTCTGAAGCTCGGGTGAGCAATGATCCGTCACCGTGCGCTCTCACATACCCGGTGCCGGAGCACTCGGCTCTTTCTCCCAAAATCGGCCATTATAGCTGATGTGACCCACCACTTCGTCCGTTTCGACGTCCCGAACTTCGGCGTGCGGCCAGTTGCCACCACCGAGATCATTTTCAGCAATATAATCGCGGCAGGCCTTGCTGGCGGCTTCAATATCAGCCACCTCGACCCAATAACCGGATCGCGTACCATACAATGGACGACCCGGGTCTTGCCTGTGATCAGGATTTCCTACGTTCGAAAGCAATACTTTCAAAGGCATCGTTATTTCCTTTACGAATTGTGCCGGTCAGATGCGCGGACCTGAGAAGGTGATTGGACGGTACGTCCAACGCTCTACGCCGAGACGTCCGTAAAGGACGGTCTTGTTACGCCAATCCTCATCAACTTCTTTATTGTGTTCGAGCGCGTTTGCCGACTTCTGCACCAAAGAAATCATCTCATCGACATCATCAACACCGGGCTCAGGGTTACCCAGCAGCTTTTTCAGCGCATACCAGGGCTCAGCCGTCTCCCAATCCATTTGCCTTAGATATGGGGCCAACTTATCAAAGTAACGACGTGACAGGCGCAGTGCCTCATTCATCTCGAAGTCGCTCGTCAAGGGTTCCGGATCGACAACGTTCAGGTCGGTGAACTGAGCCGTAATTACGTCCTTTGACCACCGATCTTCAACCATCTGCAAGGCTCGGTCATACTCATCAAGTCGGAAATAGTGTTCAAAAATCGGTACGATTGCGTTGTCGTCATGTTTGGTCACCATGCACATCGACACCTTCTCGGAACCGGTCCTCACAAGGATCATTGGTTCCTCAGTTCGGGCGAACAGGATACCGTCAATAGCGATGAAATTCTTTTCCAGGTAGCGCGTCAGACGCTCGACGCGATCTGCTTCGTTTGTCCCAAGCAACACCTGCCCATCCGGGAGACCGGTTTCTACAAAGGGACGGCCGCCGACGACACCATGATTCCTTATGTTGAAGCCCATGTGTTCAGGGTAAAGTTCACGGGAACCAAAGGGATTAACCGTGAGCAGGCCACTCGACAGGGCGCTTGCCGCGTTCTGCGTTGTTATAAGATATTGGACGGCACCGTCATGCTCCCTGCCTCGAACCGGTGTGTAGAAGACGCCATCGATAACAACCAAAGCCACCATATGCTCGGCTTGAGCGAGCTTGCGCTGCCAGTCTCCGCCGACGAGATTAACGTCGCTGGATGTCACATGTTTGGAAGAACCCCACGGCTGACACCACTGCGCCACGAAACCGACCTGATCAATCGAAAACGAGGGAACGCTGAATTCAGTCTCGTTATACACCTTCAGCGTTTGACTACCCCGAGAGCCGGGTTTCTTATGTTCGACGTTGATTGGCACCGGGATGGTAATTGAGGTTGATGACATGAGAGGTTCCTAAGTGAGTTCCCAGGAACGCTCTCATAAAGCTTCGCAGCAAACAAGAATGGATCAATCGCCCTGATCGTCCGCCCCTGCCGTATCACCACCAGCCATCTGAGCAACAAGGGCATACACAGCTTGCTGTCTTTTTTTGTCGCTCAGCTCATCGAACAAGCGAGCAAGCTTATAGCCACGGGGGCTCAAGGTCAGGCGCTCAGCCGCATCCGGCGTTGGGGTTCTGGCCGGTCCCGCACCGGTGAAAAAGGCATTATGGTCGACATTGAAGAGCTGCGCGAACTCATCCAGGCGACTTGCGGATACGCGATTGGTGCCCTTTTCGTACTTTTGAATTTGCTGAAATGTAACGCCTGATTGTGCACCAAGCTGCTCCTGCGACATACCACACTGCAGCCGCAACCGGCGAACATTCTCGCCGACGATTCTATCGACCGGATGCGCTTTCTTAGCGCCGCTTGCAATGCTGCCGCCCCTAGAGCTGATCAACTTCTTGATTTCCTTGGCCACTTATATCTCCTGTTAGCCACGCCACGAATCCTTTCGAAGACCTCGAAAGGCCCGAAATTCGGGCATGAGTAGACGCCAAGGTACCGTTCGTCAAACTGAAAATAAGTGGAAAATTCTTCGCACAACCACCACGCGATTTCCTTTGTGCGGAAACGGATTATCGCCCGAACGACCGGGTAAAGCCATCTGCTTCCATAACCTCTGACATCACCTCACTGACTTTTTCCTCATGCAAACGCCGCTGCTTCCCGGTCAAAGGCTTGTTTCCAACCAGTTCAGGGTATTTCAGTCGCATTTGCTTAACAAAAGCCTTGAAATCTTCGTCTTTAGCGACATTATCAAGCCCGGCTCGACGCATTTCCTCCTTCAGGCCAGCGAATTCTTTTTTGTCAGCCGCGCTCAAGCTTTCAGAGAAGAACAACTCCATGTAACGATCCATCTTTTGATACATGCTCAACCGCATCGTGCCGGGCAAAGAATAGGCCTCATCGCCAAAGCCCCAGAGCGGCTTGCGGAGAAACGATGACATCGCGTCGCCACGCGTGGTTTCGACCATATCCTGCCGTCCATCTTCAAGACGTCGCTCAACGCCAGAGCGTCCAGCATAAATCATCACATTGTCCTGGCCGGAGGTTGGGCTCTCGAACCATACGACGTCGTTAAAGCTGAATCTTTGCTCAGGTTTTACATGAAGGAAGCCCGAAAACGCAAACACTCTTCCACCCTCGACAGATGGTGGCACCTCCGTCTGCCGTAGCACAAAATCAGCATTATGAATGTCGTTCGGGATCGCACGCTCGATCTGAGACATTAGCAAACCTTCAAGGGTGCCTGTTTCCAGCTCGGTTTCCAGCCAACCCCAACTGTCAACCAGCCTGCGTGGAGGCCAATGGGTTGAGGCGGCTACCGCATGCTCCAGAGCTGGATTGAAGTCGAAACGGAAAACGAGACTTTTATCTTCATAGTCAGTCGTATCCTGAGGACCAACTTCAATGACACCGACAGCCATTGCCACATTATGATCGTGCCTGGTGGTAACGGTTTCGCGAAAGGCGATCTGCATCTTCATTGTCTATCACTCCTCAGAAGTATCCAGATATTCGCTCCCCCATGAGAAAGGGACAAATCACGGCGTCCCACTCGGCTCCATGAAATCCGGACGCTGAAAGTCACCCTCAATCTCCACACCGAGAGACGTGACCAATTCCTTCAGAAGCTCGTTCAATTCCGGAATGCTTGGCGCATAGGCGCGTTTCCATTGATTTCGCAGAACTTCAATAGGAATGAATTCATCCCATTTGCCAGATACGAAGGTTTCAACACCGGCAGCGGCATCATCGATAGTGACGCCGACACGAGCCCAAGTGGCCAATGTCCTTGCAACGTCGTTTTCATTCGTCGCCGGAATATTGATCCCCGCATCATGCAGCTCTGCAGGTAACCCAGACATCTTGAACGCCAGAGCCAGGAGTTGATTGACGGTGGTACCGCGCCAGGTAAAGAGCAGCACCGCATCTCTGTGTGTGAGCATCACAGCGTCGTCGAGACCGCTATCCTTGTAATAGCGACAGGCTTCGGAGAGCAATTCCTTGGCGGTAGCGTCAAGATATGGATAATCCGCCTCCCCTCTCAGGACCTCTCTCGTTTCCTCCACAATCCGGCGATCCAGGTATTCATTCCCAAGCGTTTCGAATTTCGGAACCTTTCCGGACCGGTGAGCCGCAACCTCAATGACCCGCGAAACATTGTCGACACCTTCAACGCGCCATCTTTTCCCGGCGAACGAGAGATAACTGCCTGGTCCCAACATATTGCTCAGGGGCAATGTCCCAAGAGGTTTACCATCCGCCATGACACGCCACTCGTCGATTGTCTCGAAAAGCGCGAAAAAATCATGCTTGGCCACACGCCGCTCACCCTGCTCACCCAGCATAATCAGCCCGCTCGGGGCCTGCTCGATCAGCTTCACATTGGGATGAGCCATCCCCTTCAGCAGCAGAACGAAATCGCTTTTCGGCATCTCAGCCAACAGCCCACGGCCACAGATCATGCGGTAAAGGTCTGACGCTGTCATCCCGCCATACTCGGCCGTCAGCGACAGAACCTGCTGAAGCACGACGGTGGGTACAGCCAGATTGACCTGTGGAGGTTCGATATAGTCCGCGATCAACAGACGAATAGCAGCCACGGACCTCGCCACCTCCATCCGCAGACGATCCAAAGGGAAGGAACCACCGTGAACGCGACGCTCCCGAACGAACAACCTGAGGATCGCTGGAACCCCTTCCCGCCGTCCCGTCCGGCCCAGTCGCTGCCTGAGTGCCGCCATCGATTGCGGTGCGTCGATCTGACCGGTGGCCTTCACCTGCCCGATGTCGATCCCGAGTTCCAGCGTGGTCGTTGCAATGGCTGTCGTCGGCAACGCCTCCTGCTTGAGGCGGGCTTCCAGGTCTTCCCGCATTTCCTTGGCAAGAGAGCCGTGATGAGCAAAGAACTCGTTTGGAACACCATTTTTCTCACAGCGATCTCGAAGTCGATCCGTCAGGGACTCGACGCGACGCCTGGAACCGGCAAAGACCAGATTGCTTGTCGTACGGAAGTAGCGATAGATGTCATTCGCTATCTTATCGAGCGCCAGACTGCCCTCCGCCTCACTTTCCAGCGCATCCTGATCCTCGACATCATCATCTTCGATGTAAGCCTTGATCTGGGTCTTCAGCTCTGGCCGTCCGTCCTTCGATATAAGAACAGAACATGTTTGCGGCTGGCCGGACGTCAGGTAGCTTTTCGCTTTCTCGATATCACCGACCGTAGCTGACAAGCCAATCCTTCTGGCAGGCTCGGCACCCACGGCATCGAGACGGTTCAGCAACGAAGCCAGATGCAGCCCACGCGGACCTTCAAGGAAATAGTGAAGTTCATCGATGATCACGAAATCGATCTCGGCAAACATCCGCCGAGCGAGCGCAGGCCGACGAACAAACAGAGCTTCAATCGACTCCGGGGTTATCAGCGATATACCCCGGGGCTTCTTGACCGCCCTGTCCTTTCCAGCCTGCGGAGCATCGCCATGCCAACGAACCACATCGATCTGCAGAGCTTCGCAAAGCTCCTCCAGGCGGCGAAACTGATCGTTGATAAGCGCCTTTAGCGGAGAGATATAAAGAATTGAAAACCCGGGTTTTTGCCGGTCAACGACCGCCGTCAATGCAGGAAGAAATGCGGCTTCCGTCTTACCGGCAGCAGTCGCAGCACAAACCAAGACGTGATTACCACCATCGAGAACAAGCGGAATGGCCCTGTCCTGCACATCGCGCAGTTCACGCCATTTCTTCTCCCAAATCCACCGCTGAATGCGATGATCGAGGCGGTCAAAATTGCTCACCGGCTACTCCCGTCAGAGAGTGATGGAGGCAAGTTCATCGTCGTCTTCACCGCCATCTGCATCCGTGATCGAAAGCTCTTCCTGGTCCTTTTCCACCTTGATATCGCCGAGCAGCTGACGCCAATCCTGACCCGGGTTCTGCTGAAGAACCGACAAAAGCTGGACGAAGCGACGGATCGTATTTCGCGGTGTGCGGAAATAAGCCTCACCAACCTGCTGACTGCAATGCTGCATGAAGGCGATGAGTGCCTCGTCAGGCACCAGATACTCGTCAGCCTTTCCAAGCGCGAAAATCGCCCGGATTTTCTCCAGCAGTAGATACAGGTCTTCGGTCGTGAGGCTCTGAAGGCGAATGACCGGACCGGCGACGTCAATCATGCCAGGCTTGGCGAAGGGATTTTCCTGCAGGCGACCTTGAAGCGCGGCGTAGCTGTAAACACCGCGACGGCTATCCATAAGGAATTCCGGCGTTCCACCAAACAGGAAGCCAAGCCCTTCAACGTGTCCCTGCAAAAGATCATTGGTGATGCGCAACAGTTGCTCATAATTCTTGGTGCGAGCCTCGACGTTCTGCAGCTTGTAGATGTTGACCATCTCGTCAAACATTACGACAAGACCAGCATAGCCCGCGATCCTGACAAAGCCAGAAAGGAGCTTGATGCTGTCGTAGACAGTTGAGTCCTCGATGATGGTACGCACACCGAGGTCCGCACGCGCTTCAGTTTTCCTTGCATATTCGCCACGCAACCACCGTATGGCATTTGCTTTCAGCGTTTCATTCTCTTCCTGGCTGCCGCGCCAGTAAGCCTTCAGAACCGTGGCGTAATCGTAACCGCCGAGCATATCCTGCAGGCCTGCGAGACGCTGCTCGACAATGGTTTCAACACCCTTTTCCGGCGTTGCCTCCTTCATGCACTCTGAAATGAAACGTTCAACGATGCTCTGCAGCGCTCCACCTTCCGGCTTTGCCCGTGTAGCAAGATTACGAACCGCTTCCTGATAGAGTGATCTTGCCTGGCCAGCCGACGCAAATATGCGCCGTTCCGGGCCGAGGTCAGCATGCATCGTTACGCAGCGCTTCTCAAGCGCGATAGACCGAACCAGATTGAGAAAGAAGGTCTTGCCAGCCCCGTATTCACCGATAATGAAACGGACGGCAGAGCCACCATCAACGATACGGTCGACATCCTGCACGAGGGCAGATACCTCAACAACGCGACCGACCTGGACGTGAGCCAGACCCGTTCGCGGCACAACACCAGCCTGCAGGGCCTGTACGATTACATCCCTGTCCTTCGCCTTGATTGTCACACCTGTCACGTCGCGCTCTCCATCATCGATTTCAGGCCGTCCATCATTTCGTCAACGACCGCGATTTGCGCGCCGTCTTCAATAACAGGGTCGTCGAATTGCTCGAACGCCCAGTCATTGATCGTTTCCAGCGCACCATCCGGAAATACACCGAGCCCAGTTGCTGCCGTGACGAATTCCTGCCTTGGGATTGGCCCCTTCTCGATCACCAGGAGAAGCAAGGTTTGATGCGCTTCATCCAGACCGGGAAAGGAATTCTTTTCTCTATCAGTCTGAGGTATTTCAGACCTCACTTCAACGACATCTTCCTTGAAAATATCCTGAAGGATGCCGGACACCTCCTCGGTTTCCCGCTTAAGACGCGCGAGTTTTTCGAAATCGATTGTGACGACTGGCGCAGGAGGCGCGATGGGAGCAACTTCTCCGACCTTGGGCGTGACCTTTTCCTTCGGAATCTTGACGCCAGCCGCAGGGATACTTCCCGCAATCTTAGCCAGCCCATCGATATCAGGCTGCGAAGCTGCAGGCTCGATGCGATGCAAAAGCTGATGAACTTCCGTTACCGGCCGCTTCCTCGCCTTGAACAACCGCTCCAGAAACCGAACCTCATCGACGACAACAGGGCCGTCTGCGGTCATGACATCCATGATGACTGCGACAGCCTTGTCCCATATGCCATCCGCCAGACGCGCGGCGGAACTAAGATATGGCCCATCAATGTTTCCGCTTTTCATGATAGCCCGGGCGACCGCAGTCAGCCGCCGACGCTCAAGTTCGCCGAGCATGGTGAAGCCGTCCATGAATTTGCGGACCACCGCCATCTCGCGCTGATTGACCTCACCATCGGTTTTCGCAGCCAGAACAGCAAGCTCGACAAGGAGACGTGCAACGGAATACTGCGAGGCCGCAACATCAAGAGAGCCACCCCCGTCGGCCTTGAAGAGGCAGATCGCCCCCTCCCCCACCAGTCCGCCATTGCCATACCGGCGATCTGGCTCAAAACCGAAACCCATACCATCCAGGAAACTGGCCACCGACGCCTGCACCTTCGGAGGGACAGGACCCGCCCCTTTGGCTTCCAGGTGCAACATGCTGAGGAACTTGCCAACATCCGTTTGGATATAGGCACTGGTCTTCACGGCCTCATCAAGAGCACGGATGACCTTGGAATATCCACCGACAAAATTACTGCGCTTCAACGCGTCCGGTAGCAGGGAAATCGCTTCAAGCGAATTTTCATCAGCCGCGCCTTTGCGCGCCATGTATCGACTGTATGGCTCAAGCTCATCGCCGCATTTGGTTGCGATATAGCGCAATTTTATGAGCAGGTTTGGGACCAGCTCGACATCTGCCACATATCCTGCATGAGGCGGCAATTTAACAGGTAGAGCCCGCCGCCACGTCGCCAGTCGATGCGTGATCCTTAGAGGCGACGGCGTCATGGCGACGGGATAGCCCGAAGGGAATGCCTCACGGAAACGAAGTCTGAACAGCGCTTCAAACTGCCGCTGGCAGCGAGACGCCGCGACAGATAAGCCTATCTTGAACGAGCTTTTCAGCCACAACAGAGCATCATCCGCATCCAGAACACCATCATGGGATATGCGCCTTCCAAGATGGATCAGGACGGCCGGAGCCGGGCGAAGAGCGGTTTCCATAAACGCATCGAAAACGGGCATAACCCCCTCGCGCAACGCCCCGACGCCGACGGACATGAACAACCGATTGATATCTCGCTGAAGCCGCGCCTCTTGGGCGAACAAGAGCTGCAAGCGCCTGATCTCTCCGAGCAGATATTGGTTCTGCCCGTTTTCTTCCACCATCAGGCGGTGCTCAAGTCCATAGAAATACAAGAGCGGAAACTCGACAGGAACTCTGCGATCTACGCAACCCCCCGCCAGCCAACGGATGTAATCCAGCTTCAGACGCAATGGTAGGAGCGCGAACGAAGGTGGTTCGTGTCTTGGAAAATCGACAGGAGGGGCAGATGGATCAAGCAGTTCCGGATTAACCACCGGATTGTCGTTCGCCTCCCCCGCCCTTTCTCCCAGGATTTCTCCGAAATAGAAGTTCCCATGCTTCAGCGTGATCCCGGCGATCCTCACCACTGCGCCCGGCTTGATCCACCTGGCAACCCCGCCACGGCGCAACTCGTCGGCTGGCCGCTCTGGAAGTTGCGGAACAACCGTATACGGGTCATTGATGTTCAGAAAAGCGTCCACGCACTGCCGCCAAAAGGGAATTTGCGGAAATTATCATCTCTTTCGGCGTGATTTTCAATCAGACAAAGCTGATAAAACCTTGAGATTTTCTTGCGACCAAGGAGTTCCTGCCAAATTCATACTACGTTCAGGCGACTGTAGTATTGTAGAATTCCTTTGATTTAGCAGGATTTTCATCATGAAGAAACTTGGCACCACATTGATGGCGATCACAATGACTTTTTCAGCCGTCGCCGTTCCGAGCTTGGCAAGCGCCCAGCAGAATGGCCCGATCCCCTACATCCAGGACCGCGAACGCATTCGACCGGAAGATCGTCGCCCCGAATTCAGACCGGATGACCACCGTCATTATGACAGGCGACATGACGCGCGTCGCGATGAACCCCGACGTCATCATGATGGTCGACGCAACCGCGATGACGACCTAGCTATTGGTATCCTGGGTCTTGCTGCTGGTGCTATTATTGGCGGGGCCATCGTTGACGACCGGAGATACGAACCACCACCGAGGTTCAGACCCCCAGTCCGCGAGTACCACTATGGATTTATCCGCCCGTGGTCTCCCGAGTGGTACCGCTGGTGCTCCAACCGCTACAGATCGTTCGATCCAAGAACAGGCACGTTTATCGCTACGGATGGCGTCCTGCAGTTCTGCGATGCGAACCGCTAATCACTACTCATTTTACCCACAAATGGCTCGGATTTCCCGGGCCATTTTACATTGCGTCGCAATCGGGACCGGCATTGTAGTCAGTACGATGACGGTTCTTTTGCCTGGTTCAGCGCAACAAGAAACGCGCCCCACACCATCTGCGCCGTCAGAGCCACAGCGCAGATCAAAAGAAAGCTTTCAACACGGTCCGGAACTACCATATCGATACCGAACTGTGGTGAGGCTTGAGAGATGGCAAGCGCCCGCACCTCACTTCAAAGCAGGCGATGTCGCGATACCCAGGTGCTGTGCAGGGTTCGGAATTCTCGAAAGCAGATATTCAAGTCCGAAGTGAAGAGGGTCCGGCAAGTCGCCGATCTCACACCACAGGGAGTCTTCACCCTCCCAATTGAGGATAGGATCAAATTCCTGTTCTACAACCGCGAGGAAATTTCGATACCGAAAACCACTTGCCTCATCGATGAAGTCGACCAGGAAATGAAGCTCCGGCTCACCGTCAAAGCCGGTCTCTTGCATCAGTTCGGCCAACGCATTCTCTTCTGGCGTAAGCCCATGATCAACAGCGCCGCCCCAGACACCCCACGTCCCGCCCTGCAGCACTTCCTCGGATCGCAGTTGGACCAGATATTTGCCGGTATCACGCGCGTAGACGAGACAACCGGAGCCTTGACGTCCCCAGAAACCGGTTTCGGCTTTTGCTTGCCTGTGCAGGGCTTCCTGCTCTTCAAAAGTCAATGTCACTGCAGGATTCTCGCTTCTGGGTACACTTTTATGACGGTCTCACAAATCTTGTCGATAACATCGGCGTAGTCCTGCTTGCCTACAGGAGCAACAACCAGGTCGACGACGCTATCCCTGACTTCAGCGGAGATCATGCCGGGACCGTAAAGTTCAAGAAGTTCATCCGATGTCGGGATATGCCCGGGATCGAACATCATTGTTAGAACAATCTCGCCGTCCATGTCGGCCTCCTATCGGTCAGCTACCCTTCTTTCCGGGTAGGTGGCGGCTACGCTTTACTTCCACATGAATATCACCTCTGGTGACTGGCCGCCAGTCGCGGCGTAGTTGAGCTGCTCGCTCCGTCGTCATCGAGCCGACCTTTGGGGTATCACCAAAAACAGAGGCGGCCGACCACTCCCCTTTTGCGATCTCTTGCTCAAGATCGACGATCTCTTGATCTAATCCGAATTTCATTTGCGCTCCACAGTGCCTGTTATCAGCGGAGAGGCATCGCGTTGTGAGTTGAAGGTTCCGCCGTTGACCGATGTTTCTCCTCGGCTTTGCAAAACACCAAACCAAGCTCAGGCATTTCGCTTGCAGGGTCTAGTCGCTCGCACTAAAAAGTCGGACGTTGCGTGGGGCAACCCACACGATAATCCGAATAGCCGTTGTGACCAGGCCTTTTTCGTTACATCGGAATTTTGACGCGCGATTTTGGCCATGCGAGCAAGGTCTGATCGATAGCCTCATCAATCGTGATTGACTTCTTCGCCTTCACCCACGCACGAATACAGTCGTCGACGAAGATTTCAGCCTCTGCAAAGTTCTCGACCTGCAGACTGATACCAAGAACGCGCAAGTTCCGGCTGGGCTCATGTCCCCACTTCTTGAATGCCATCTTCAGGTATTTTGCATATTCCGTCGTTCCCGGGTTGGGCAGCATGATACGAATGTCAAAACGGCGAAGGAACGCACGGTCGAGGAGACCCGCGTGGTTTGTTGCTCCCATGCAAATGACGTGGGGCGGAACGTCGTCAAGCTGAACCAGCAGGGTCGAAACGACGCGTTTCATTTCGGCCGTTTCATTCGGGTCGGAACGTTCTTTACCAATCGCATCGATCTCGTCAAAAAACAGGATGCATCGGTGGCTTTTGGCAAACTCGAAGGCCGTATTCAGTCGTTTAGAGGTTTCCCCGGGGCGCTGCGAGATCAGGGCGTCGTAACGGACGAAATACAAAGGCAGCCCCATCGCATTGGCAAAGGCTTTGGTCGCCTGGGTTTTCCCGTTGCCGGGCGGACCGATGAGGAGCAGCTTGTGACGCGGCTTCAGGCCAGCATCCAGGAACAACTGATAGTCCTGCTGTTCTTCAATAACGCTGGAGATGACGTCGACCGTTTCCTGTTTCAGGATAAGCGCATTCAGCGTCGCGTTCGTCTTCTGCCACTGAAGACCAATCGGAATGTCATCTAGGCTTCGCAACTTGTTGTCGAAGGCGGCCGATATCGCCGCTTTATCGGTTCGGTCTTCAATACTGCCCTTCTCGCCGCCCGTCATGGCAGCTTTCAGCAGGCGGGCAAGCGTCTCGTCTCCTTTGCTCTCAGCTTCCTGCAAAAGCTGATCGACGACCGCCTTGAAGCCACTCTTGTCGCCGGATACGCCCGACCGTACAAGGTTTTCGAAAGCGGACATATTACTAATCATTGAGCATGGTCTCCGGAATTCCTTTTAAAGGATGAATCCGAAGCCATGTCGGCGCAACATGATGAAATTATCAGGGCTTCCTGGAAACCCAGACAGCCTCAGCCACGAGATCGTCGAGTGACACAGTTTCAATCTGGCTGGCGAAGTCACGATTGTCGCAAAACGCTTCCAGCTTACCGTCCAGTCGTATTCGCAGTCGGCGCAGGACCTCGTCATTGCCCGCCCTGATCAGATACACACAGCCGTCATTCAACCGGGAGAGGTCACTAGAGAATATAACTTCCGCGCCCTGCGGGATGGTCGGAGCCATCAAGTTACCCGAGCCAAACCCGCAAAACAAGGATTCGACCGGCCGCTCCAGCATTTCGATCAAATTCAATGCATAGGGAATTGCCTCGTTTCCGGTCGGACCGTTACGCCAGGGAAGAAAGCACACGTCACTGTGGGCGGGCTTCTTGGAAACGCCGTGAACCCAGTACGAGAGATCGAGGTCGAGAACTTCACAGACGGCAAGTGCCTTTTCGGCATTCGGGACTTTTCCCTCAACGTATCCGGCAATGGTCGAGACAGCGACACCGACAGCTTTCCCGACGTCAGCATAGGTGCGCCCACCCATTGCTTCCAGAAAACGTCTGCCTCTTTCGTCTGTCTCAGACACTGGCCGCCTTCTTCACGATGCCGAAATTTCTATACGACTTAGTGAACGACAGGCATTCTGTCAACAAATTTGGCCCCAAGATTCGGAATCTCGAATATTTGCCATAATTTTGTTCGACATCTCGAACTTCTAGGCTTTTCCAGGCCATAGAGACCTTCAAAACTGCTTACTGATTCACGATGTCGAACAAATGATTCACGATGTCGAATTTTTAGTGGACTTGTCTAAAAAATAAGCAGTGAGCATTTTTTAGGCGTCAACGTTTTTGTCCCAGACTGATTCACAATGCCGAATAAAAGATTCACGATCTCGTACAAAGAAGTTCGAGATGTCGAAGAACTCCTGCACGCAACCTCAACATCTGGATTCACAAACTCGAACGCGGATTCTGAATCTCGAAATTTGATTCAAGATGTCGAACTGCTGATTCACAATGTCGAACAAATGATTCACGAAAGCGAATATGTAGCCGACTACCTACTTTGAACGGCGACGATTTGCTAAAAAAGTGGCGATTTTCCGTATCGAAATTTGTTGAATCAAATCCGTGGCTTCACTTTCCGATCTCGCTGGAACGGGTGCCAGAAACGGCCCGGCCATCGACTGCTGGAACGACCCGGTATTGCGCCGATCCATGCCGTGCAAGAACATGAATCAATTGACTGTTTCTGGAAAATCCACATGAACTTTCCTGCATCGCCTCTGACCGTCATCGGTTTTGCATTACTGGCAACCGCATCGCCTCTTCACGCTCAGACGCTGAACGTCAGCACAAGCAGGACGCCGGTGCTCTCCGATATCCCGTCCATTAACCTGCCAAAACAGCACGACAACACTATTGGACAGGCTTTTTCGTCGGCCGACCTGACCGCGCCGTTGATCCCAACCGAGACGGTTGCCACGCCAGAAGAGCTTACACCGCCGAGGATTCCAACTACAGAGATTACGCGCGGGACCGACGGAATGAGAACCTCATCCCCCCAGGACGTTGCCGCCCCTCAAAAACAATCGGCGAAAGCCCAGGAACAGACCAAATACGCCGCTGGAATGACACTTTCCGGAGTGACGAAGGTTTTCGACGGTCATAGTTTCCTCATCGACAATCATCCCGTACGACTGAATGGCGTAGACGCGCCGGGCCTGAAGCAGGTTTGCACGGCAGCCGGTGGGGCTGCCTGGCGATGCGGGGAAGCCGCCAGAACGTTCCTAAACCGCCTTATCGACGGTAAACGACTAAAATGCCTGGTCGACGCTCCAGCAGGCGCTGGCGCGGCGGTAAGTTGTTCCGGTGTGGGTATTCCCGATGTGACCAGGATGGTCGTCGACGCGGGTATGGCGGTCGTCAACGGCCATGGCCGAAAATATGTCGAGGTTCAGGCTGCCGCACAAAGAAAAAAGGCCGGTCTGTGGGTTGGAAAATTTACCGGGCCAATTGAATGGAGACGCAAGAATCCGTAGCCGTTGATAGGCCGGGAAACCCGCCCTATCCTTCTTCATAGGAATCAGGAATCGACCCATCAAATCTATGTCAGATTCCAGTTATCTAATTCTTATAGATTCCAGATTTTCGAAACAGCCTTAAACCGATGAATTAATTCATGAATCAGGTTACCTGAATCGGGAAGTTCACTAACTTTCTACAGAAATCCCCTAAAAACGCACAAGGAATTCGGGTCAAAATTCCGGCTGGGGACCAAAAGGAATTCTTTTGAAAAATGGCTTGACCTTAGCTAGCCGACACCCCTAAGTTCTAAACACACTTCACTAAGGAATTCTCCTAACGCTAGTGGAAATAGATAGTCAACTGCGTTGGAAATATAGGGGCATAAAATGACAGGTCAGGAAATAATTACACGCGTTGATGCAATGAAGGATACGATCCGAAAGCACAGCTCTGTCATTACAGCTGCCCATGTCATAGTGGAAGGTGGCCTGAGCCTTAAACCCGAGGACCTGTCTTTTTTTAATTATCTCCTCGCCCGGGTCCATCCTTACCCAAAACAGGGGTTCATTTACGAAATCCCGATTAAGGAAGCTATGGAGTTCATGCGCTGGGACCGGACAGCTAAAGTCCACACTTCACTCGACAGGTTGTGCAAGGTCAACATTGAAATTGACTACGAGAAAGATGGTGAGCGTCATTCCATCAGAGCCCATTACCTTTCCCACAACAGTTCCCATGCCGAGAACGGGCTTCTCCAGTTCGCATTTGATCCGATCCTTGTCCAGTTTCTACCCGACCCGAAAGTGTACGGAAGCATCAACGTCAATCGTTCCTATGATCTCAAGTCGATGGGTGCCAAGCGGCTCTATGAGTTCGGATGTATGAACCGAAACAAATATGACGCCACCTGGCGATTATCCGTCGCTGAGTTTCGGTCCATTTGCGAGACCGGGGAAAAACATCCTCGTTTCGACAATTTCCGGAGACTGATTCTCGACAAGGCTGTCGAAGAAGTCAACAACATCGCGGATTTCGATATCGCGTATGAGACTGAGACTGCTGGTCAGGGCGGCACAGTGTCTACAATCGTCTTCAAAATCCTGGGCAAGTCCCATGCGCGACTGCTTCAGGCCACAACGATCAAGTCGACGAACACCAAGACAAAGACAAAGTCCCCTAACAACGGAGACCAGTTCACGGTGGACATGCTGGATGGCAAGACCAACGAGGAGCGTGGCGGTCCTGCCGAATTGACGTCGACCGTCATTGAGCGGGTCGCTTCGAAGCTGTCCACAGAGGATGATATCGAGAAGCTTGTTCGGGAGTGGCGAGATGTCACCCGTGGCCTCACCCTAAACGATCCCGATACGCACTTTGAGAGCTGGATCGATCTACGCGAGATCAAGAAGAACGATCCAGTTCTTAGCGGCTTGGACGAAGATATTTTCTCGAACTTTTTCAATGGCGAGGATTGATCGATGAACATGAATGTTCAGAGAGCCACAGCTCTTTCAAATCGGATAAGACCGATCATTCTAACGACCGATATCCAGCACGAGATCGCCGCCGAACATAAGGTCCAACGTAAGCGGGTTGAGAAATATTATCAGGAATGGCTGTTCGAGATGGCCGACTCCACTCGCAACGATGACTATTTTCTGGCGACCAGAAATCCTCGTGAGCAGTTCTCCCGTTGGGTCTCGGCTCGGGTCGCCGAGCCGTTCTTTGTTTCCAAGAGCGTTCGCAATATTCTCAGCCAGCGCTATCAAGTGGATGTTGCCAATAAGATTTTCATGATCATATGGCCCCAGGAGATTGCCTGGGCACAGCGTTACCGCCTCGACACCAACGTTTACACGGCGACGAAAGCGGCGCTATTCCTCAGTCAGGCTCAGGACGACACGAAAACGGTGTTCCTTTCTATTGCCGATCTGCATGCCGAAGCATTCATGATGCTTGACTACAACCGCAGCCATTTCCAGGACATGTCGCCTGAGGAAATCCGTAACAGTCCCGAGTTGTCAGACTTCACGCCATTGTTCCTGATGCACGCCAATCGGAATTACATCGAGAAGCTCTCGAAGCTCGATTCCGGAGACTTCCAGAAGTATGCAGCCGTCGCCGCACAACTGGAAAAGAACGAGCGCCAGAGTGTCATGCGGTCCCAGTTGGTCCATCACGCGAAAAGATTTCCATTGCGGCGGTCTCTCCCTGTGCTGGCTGCGGCGCGTGCTCACGGTATCAGTTCGAATGAGCTTTACCTTCTGGAAGAGTATTTCCTCGACCAGGTGGAGAAGAAGGTCATCGAAGTTGTTCCGGGCAGTTCGACAGCTTTGCCAATTTTCACCGCGTTCATCTCGGATCGACGTGGCATCAAGCGCACAATCATGGAAGCGGCAAACTTCGCTGGCCCTGATGCAAAGGCTATTGACCAGCTGGGCGTTTTGAACCTTCGCAACTGGTGGATTGAACAGCTGCCGGACGGCTACCGAAACCTTGGGAATATCGTCACCAGATTTTCGGAATGGCGTGAGGCGCTGATCGACGACAGTAGAAAAATGCCCTTCGATCCGGTCAGTGACTTCGGCTACTTCCTTCTGGAACGGTCGGACCTGCTTGCATGAGTGATCTTACCGGCGTTCCCGCTCACCTTGTGATGAAGATGCTGGAACGCGGCAGTGAGGTCGCGGTCCAGACATCAGCCAACGCTATGCGTTATGCCGAAAGTCGGAGTATTCTGCGCACGGCCCTCATCGAAGGGCTGGCCCTGCCGTCGGAGGCGGGGGTTTATGAAGTCACCCCAGACATGCTGGCATCGGCTCCTGTCTCTCAGGTGAGTGCTGTCGACGGTGCCGTCGTCTGCGACAGCCGCAGTATCGGCGACTTGTGCACCGCCGTCGCTATCGCTCTTGGCGATACCGAGGAAAACTCCGAGTCTAACGTTTTCATGGAGCAGGTTCCTCGTGCGGTCGGAAACAAGGAACTGACGACCGGCATCATGCACTCCCTGGAAATCGACGTCGCTTCCCGAGCGGTTGGAGACATTGTGTTGATGGATGGCTCATTGTTTGCTGCCCTGATCGCAACGTCGAAGGCGATCTCCAACGCGGATAAAGGCGATCCGAACCACGCGCTTGTTGCCGCAACACGGGCTATTCGTCGGCCGGAATTTGTTGAACAGGTTCTTTTTCTGCTTTCGAGCAAGAAGCACATCGGCATGCCGAAATACGTGACCACGAACCAGTTCGCGAAATACGTTCCGGACCAATTCAAGGCGCTCGACGCCCGTTCTGTGGCAACCATGGCTTTGCGACCTGGTGAAGCAACGCGGTTTTTCGATTTCAGCAAGGATCGTGAGGCAGTTCTCGACCGAAGCCTGATGAACAAGGCATTTGGCCTGGATGATGCCTCCCAAAAACTTCTGACCGCGAAGCTGACAGGAATGTTTTCCTGTTACTATAAACCACATCCCTGGACACAAGCTTTTCGTATCGACATCAGTGCAGACGCCTTTCTCGACGACGAAGCCAAGGTTCGAATTCTGCGAGCTGTCCACGACCAGACGATGGCATCCGGCATGCAGGAGCCGCTGCCGCAATATCTGGTCGATCAATTTGCAAAGCAAATTTCCGTCGGTGCCGCTGCCGTCGTCGAAATGTCTGCTCTATCATCAACTCTAGACCCTGAAGCGCAGATGTTGATCGCGCTTGGTTACCGGACCTGACAATGACCATCCACAATGAAACTCTCGCCGTGATCGGCAGCCCTTCCACCAACGATGAAATGACTCTCGATATCCTGGAGCGTGCCAAGGATGCGCGGTTGGTCGGTTCGCTGGTCCGGTTCACGACATTGCAGGATGGCCAGGAACTTTGCGTCACCGGCCAGATCACCAGCTTGTCCATGTTCAACAAATGGCACCAGAATGACGTGATGCGAAACATCATCAAGTCCAACGGTTCGGTCCCTCACCTTTCCGGCAGCCAGGACGTCCGGTCCGCCACGCTTTCGCCAGGAGCCGTTTTCGGCCGGGCAGACAAGAATTCAGACTGGGGCTTTCGCGTTCTCGGTAATCTGCCGCCCACAGGGACGGCTGTCGAACGCCTGCAGCAATCGATGCTCGAAGAGCTGGTCCATAGCCAGAAGGACAACCTTTTCTATGTCGGCCGGGCCTATGGCGACGGAAACGTTCGGCTCCCGATGTACTTCAAGCACTTTGGCGATCCGAAGACGGGGGGACAGGGCGAAGCCTATCACACCTTGATCGCCGGTAAGACGGGCTCTGGCAAATCGACTGTCGCTAAAATGGCGCTGCTTTGCCACGCTCGACACGCCGATGAAGCGATCCTGATTGTCGACCCTAAGGGAGAGTTCGCCGATGAAATCAGTAATTACCAGGTTGGCTCCTCCGGTCTGCAGTTCGCCAACATCCTCAAGGGCCTGAACCGTAAAGTCCAACGATACGGCATCACCCAGGTACGTTTGGAAGGCTACGAACTCTTTGAGGATATCCTCCTGTCACTCGGGATCGATGCCGCGCTCAACATTCGCGGCGCGGATAACAAGATTGAAATGGCGACCGCCTTTTCCGAAATCATCCGCGAGGCCGATAGCGGATTGACCCTGGATACATTGCGCGGCAGGGCAGCATTTACGCATATCCTCGAAAAGCTCGGCGCAGACTACGCTACACGCATTTACAAGGGCAAAGAAGGTCAGGATGCGCTACAGGCAGAAATCGAGCGCATTCTCGACAATCAGAAGCATCGCGCCTGGTCGGCTTGGGAATTCGTTGCATTTCTGTTTTCCAAGGATGGCAACCGCCAGACCATCGGCTCTATCGTTCATCACCTGATGGCTTCCGACAGCGGCAACCGTCCGCTTGTCGTTCTTGACCTTTCCGTTTCCGGCAACCGGCGAGACCTTTTTGATCTTGGAGATCAGTTCAAGGAGTTACGGGAAGCGGACGAAGAGCGCGACCTCTTCACCGATTCTCTGCAGAAGAAGATCATCTATCGCATCGTATCTTCGATGCGCCGTCTCTGCGAAACCATTGTCTCCGAAAGGGTTCGAAATGGTGACAAGCGCAACGTCAATACGCTGGTGCTCTTTGAAGAAGCACATCGCTTTGCGCCCAAGTCCATTGCTGCGGATGATGAAGATGGAAAGAAACTTAAAGCGAAACTTGTCGAGGCAGTACGAGAAACGCGTAAGTATGGTTTAGGCTGGGCATTTATCGACCAAACGATAGGTGGACTCGATAAAGAGATTATACAACAGATTAGATGTTTCTATATTGGTTATGGCCTTTCGATGGGTGAGGAATTACAAGCCGTTCGTGAAATTGTAGGCGGAGATCAAGGCGACGTTGCTTTGTATCGCTCATTTAAGGACCCAGCAAGCTACGGGAGTGTTGAAGAAAAAATGTATCCGTGGATGGCCTTCGGCCCGATTTCGCCGATGTCTGCCAACCATCCGCTGTTTTTCAATGCGTTTGGGGCCGAGGATTTCGTGAAATTCAACAATATGCCGGTCGACATGTCCAACCGTCAGTTCAAACGTCCGACGATGGCTATGCGGAAAAGCAAGTCTACCGGCAACGTTCAGACGCTCACCATGAACGATCTGGCAAATGGTTTTCTTGACGATTGATCCGATTGAGGTTTATTTTAGACAATAACTCCTTGTGTCAACGGTTTTGCCGTTGTAAGGAATTCCTTAAATCCGTTTTCGGGAAGTTTACCGATGGCTCTTGTGCCGACACTCAATCTACGTCAGTTCCGTGATTTCGACGGACAGATGACATTGCAGCAGATGTTTTTTGAGGGCGGTATCGTTCCTGTGTGGAAGGACGTACCTGTCGTCGATTATTACGATGAAAATGAAACCCGCAGACGCGAAGCCGAGCACGCCCGCAACAAGCAGACAGCGGCTATGAAGAAGGACACAGACATTGTCCTTTGATCTCGATGAACGTCAGGTTCTTCGCCTGGCCATGGCTGCTAACGGGCCGGTAAACCCTCTTCCTGAAGGTTCCTCGGTGACGTTGGAGCAGTTGCAGGAAATCCGCTGGAACCAGCATCTCACCAACGGTGAGCGTCAGGAACGCCTTGAGCAGGTTCGGCGCATCTTGCGCGCCCTGGATAACGATGTCGATCTCGATGCGCGAATGAAATCGCGGGGGATGTTTTCGGTGTCCGAACTCATTCAGGGAACGGATATCGACAAATGGACGGCGCATACAGGCGTGAACAGCCTCGAAACCTTCGAGGAGTGGCTGCTTATGAAGCGCCGTCATTTCGATACGCTACGCGGTCGTTACGAAACAGGTGAAAAGTCCAAGGACGACGAGTTGTTTGAATGGGTGTTTGCCCATTCAGGTGTCTTTAATGAGGTTCATGTGAACTTCAAGGCGATGAAAGCCCGTATGTTGGCGGCGTCGAGCAACGACAAGGGATCACTTCAATAATGAATGGCTCCACTCTCCATTCGGCGGTCATCCCGCCTGTATTGTCCTCCGAAACCGTTGATCTCGTCGACCTGCTCTACGAACTGGCCCACATTCGTAAACCTGACCGGTTCGTGGATCGCCTGGTCGAATTGCTGGTTCACCGTCGTCGTTTCGATGAGGTTTTGACCACGTCCAAGGTTCGGTTTGCCAATTGGCTGGAATCTGAAATCCCGACCTTTACGCAAGGTGGACCAGCACTCAATGTGTTGGCAGCGAAGCTGGGATATAGGGTCGTCGTCACTCAGTCGGGCGACCGATATGTTGCAACAGCAAGCGATGTCAGAAGCCGTCGCCGGGTCGAAGTTCAGGGGTATCTTGCGGGTTCTGCGGGTATCCTGGCTCTTGTTCGTCTCGCACTGGAGGAGAAGCGCACGCAATGAACGCAACTGATATCATTTCGACCTATGATCTTCAGCTCACCGCCTCTCCTGTCATGGAAAACCCTTTCATGGCACAGGAAAGCGCGGACATGACGCACTACTACTGCAATCTGCACAATGACAGGGTCTCGTTCGATTTTTACATGTCGCTTGGCAGTGACTACAGCGACAGTCTGACGCCCGAGTTTTGCCTTGCTCGTGTGCTCGAAGATGTAGGCTCCTTCCGGAATTGCTCCGGATACGCGGAATTCTGCAAGCTCATCGGCGTTGAAGAAGACGATGGCAAGGCCAAGCTTGGCTATGAAGAAGTTCGTCGTATCAGTGAAAATCTCGATTTCCTGCTGTCGCAGGAGAATGAACTGAATACAGGACCCACTATCTAGAATTCCTTTATCGGTCCAAATTCCGGGAGTTCAAACAAATCCTTTGTCAAAATTTGCGCCGTAAGGGAAGATGAAGATCGAAAGCAAATACCAGCAACGAGTTGTTGATGGACGGAACGAAGGTCTTCATAAAGGTTCCTGGACCACCCGCTGAAATCGGGTTGCATACCTTCGACGGTTTCAAAACCCTCTCATTTCCAAAGGCGCAGTCGTCTCCCGACTGCGCCTTTTTTGCTTTCTCAATCCCGGCAAATACAGGAGTTTGAAGCATGGGAAGAAGCGCAGTCCGGAAGAAAAAAGACAGACATTTCCAGCCGATGCCCGAAAGCGTCGCCAACATGGTGGTAATGGACGAATATCGGCAGCGTACAGAGCGCAAGACGCCACTCTTTACCTATCGGTACAAGTTCGAGTCCCGCAATGAACGCCAGGAAATTATGCTGAAGGCGATTAATTCAAATCGTAATCGCGTGACCTTCGGTATTGGCGCTCCCGGCACAGGAAAAACCAAGGTTGCTGTCTCCTCCGCGCTGAAGCTTGTTTCCACTCCCGGGAGCAAATATGGAAAAATCTATATCACCCGCCCGGCTGTCGAGGCAGAAGGCGAGAAGATCGGCTTCCTGAAAGGCGGTATCGACGAGAAGATGCATCCGTATTTCATTCCGATCTACGACATCCTGGAAGAAGAACTCGGCGTCGAGCTATTCGAGAACCTTCTCAAGCGCAAGGTCATCGAAATTGCTCCCCTCGCCTTCCTTCGCGGAAGAACGTTGAAGAACGCAATCGTGATCCTCGATGAAATGCAGAACGCGACCTACGGCCAGATCAAGATGGCGCTTACGCGCATAGGTAAGAACTCAAAATTCATTTTGACGGGCGACCCTTCCCAGAGTGACCGAAAGGGTATCAACGGCTTCATGGAGGCTGCAAACAAGCTGAGGACTGCGCCTGGCTACACGATTGTCGACTTCCTGGAAGAAGACGTCGTCCGCGACGACATGGTCAAAGTAGCACTAGAGTACCTCTAACGCCACGGGCTATCCGGAAACTTCGGTTGAACGCTGAGACCAGCCGATGTCATCCAGAGGCAAACGTATCGTCTCGATGGACGATACGCCACCCAGGCAAGCCCTTGCCTGGGTGTTGCGTTCCATAGCGGGAGCCACTCCCGATCCGGACAATGACGAGGGACCACTGGCCCATCTATCCCGCAGGCTTTGCCTCCCCTTGCGGGTCGACCTCCTTGCTTTGGATCGGGAGGTTGATCCTCCCGCCCGTTCAGCCGTGGCATAGGCCTTGGCTGTCGCCTTTTTGTACTCACGCTGCAAATCGCTCCAATTCGACCATACATGCCTGATGTTCGTCCTTGCAGGGGAACACAGGGTGACATGATCGCCTGTGTTCAGAGGGACGAGAACGTCCCTCTGAACCACGAATGGCACACGTTCGGACAACCCCATCGCCCGGCGGGCGATAGTGACAGCGGCGGCCGCATGGACGCTCAAGCCATAACGGCGAGCGAACTTGGTGCGACC